>CAWIGD010000052.1:0-188945 GCA_963835165.1 uncultured Alphaproteobacteria bacterium | reverse complement strand
GTCTGAAGAGCCAATGGGCCAATTACGCCAAAGGGTGTGTCGAGGGCGGACACAAACCCGATCGCGCGAACTGGCGGGTGGCCCGCTCGATCTTCGTCGCCGAGGACGACAAGACCGCGAGGGCCTATGGCGGCGACGATCCCGATAGCCCGTATCGCTTCTACATGAGCCAGCTCACGGCGAAGCTGAAGAAGGCGCGGCGGATGATCGCCTTCAAGGCGCATCCCGAAATGCCCGACGAGGACATTACCTTCGACTATATCTTCGACAAGATCGTCATCCGCGGGAGCGTGAACCGGGTCGTCGATCGCATCCTGGAGCTGCATGAACAGGTCGGCGACTTCGGAACGCTGCTGTACTGCGGCAAGGACTGGGCCGATCCGCAGCTCGGCCGCAAGTCCATGGAGCTGATGGCGGAGAAGGTCATGCCGGCGGTGAACGCCGCGCTGGGCAAATCCATCGCGGCGGAATAACGCCGCCAGTCGAAAAATCCAACGCAAGGGGAGTGACCGTGTCGCCCAGATCGCAAGACATCAAGCAGCCGGGACTTGCCGGCTTTCTCGCACAACCGGACGCGCCCACCCATGGCGGCGTCGTCATCCTGCCGACGATCTTCGGCGTCAACGCGTTCGTTCGTGGTTACGCCGAGACGCTCGCCCGCGCCGGCCTCGCCGCCGCGGTGTGGGATCTCTATGAAGGTCTGCCACTGACCACGGATTACGAGGAATTGAAGTCGCGCGCACGCAAGCTCTCCGATGCCGGAATGCAAGCCGCGGTCAAGAAATGGCTTGACTATATGCTTGATGACCTGAAGCTCACCTCGGTCGGCGTGCTCGGCTTCTGTCTCGGCGGCCGCTATGTGCTCATGACCGCCGCGCGCGACACGCGGATCAAAGCCTGCGCCGCCGCCTACCCGTCGATCGAAAGCCCCCGCCTCCCCAACCAGGAGCAGGACGCGATCGCGCTTGCCGCCGACATCCGCTGCCCCGTGCACATCGTCCAGCCCGGCCACGATCACGTCGCCAGCGTGGAGACCTATGCAGCGCTCAAGGAGGCGCTGCACAAGCGTGCGGCGCCCACCATCTGGCAATACTATCCGGACGCCGAGCACGGCTTCATGCATCGCAAGGAACCGGCGGCCAACCCGGCGGCGACCGTGATCGCCTCCCCGCAACTCGTCGCCTTCCTCAAGGCCTGCCTGCCGTGACGGCGGATCGGGCCACTGGCCCGACAGGGGCAGCCCGATGAAGCCAGCATGAGCGCGGAAGACTCGTTCCGATTCAAGCTCACCGACGAGCAGCGACGCATCGTCGCGACCGTGCGCGACCTTACCCAGAGCGAGTTCAAGCCGCGCGGCCTGCAATACATGAATGGCGCGTTTCCCTGGGAGAACATCGCAAGCCTGGCGAAAGTCGGTGTGCTCGGGATGGCGGTACCGCAGGCCTATGGCGGCGCCGCGTTCGGCGTCTTCGACACCGCGCTGGTGCTCGAGGAAATCGCCAAGGGCTGCTATGTCACGGCCATGGCGGTGCTGGGCGAAGTCGGCGTCCAGACCCGCATCATCGCGACCTACGCGCCGGAGGCGATCAAGCGGCGCCTGCTGCCTTCGGTCTGCACGGGCGACTGCATTCTCGCCATCTGCATGACCGAGCCGCAGGCCGGAACAGACGTCGCCAGCTACACCACCAACACCACCGTGCGCGGCGACACGCTGCGTCTCAAGGGCGTGAAGACGCTGGTCAGCCGCGCCGAGGAAGCGGGCGCCTTCGTCGTGTTCACGCGGGTCAACGGTCAGCCGGGACGCGACGGCATCGGCTGCGTCCTGGTCGAGAAAGGCACGCCCGGCCTTGTCCTCGCCGGCAAGTTCCACACCATGGGTGGCGAGTACCTGCAGGAAGTGCGGTTCGAGGATTGCGAATTGCCGGCGGAGAACCTTCTGCTCGGCGAAGGCGGCTTCAAGAAGCTTCTGTCGGCGTTCAACACCCAGCGCTGCCTCAATCCTTCGATCTCGCTCGGGCTCGCCGAAGGCGCATTCGACGAAGCGCTGCGCTATGCCCGCGAGCGCGTGGCGTTCGGCCGGCCGATCGGCGAATTCCAGGGCATGCGGTGGAAGCTCGCGACCATGTACCACGATATCGAAGCCGGCCGCGGCCTGCTCTATCGCGCCTGCGCCACCGCCGATCCTTTCCCCGATCCGCTGCTCGCGGCGACCGCGAAGGTCTATTGCAACGAGATGTCGGTACGCGTCACCAGCGACGCCTTGCAGGTCTTCGGCGGTTACGGCTTCACCGACGAGTACCTGGTGTCGCGGCTCTATCGCGGCGCGCGTTACGGCAGCCTCGGCGGCGGCACCTCCGAAACGTTGCGCGATCTGATCGGAAAGCGGTTGATGGAAGCCGATGTCCCGGACGGAATATTCGGGCTGTCCGATTTCTAGAGTGGACGAGGTGTTCATGGACGACGAGACGACATTGCGGCGCAAGACGGCAACCCTCACGCGGATGCTCAATCACCAGGGCACGATCGGGATGTTCGGACACGTGTCCGTACGCGTGCCCGGCACCAACCGCGTCCTGCTCAGCCCCGGCGGCGGCACCGACAAGGCGACGGTGCAGCCGGACCAGATCTTCGTATTCGATATCGACGGCAACATCGTCCATCATCCCGGCGGTCTCATCCCGCTGGAATGGCGGATCCATACCCGCATTCACCGCGATCGCCCGGAATGCATGTGCATCGCACACCTGCATGCCCGGCACGCGACTGTCCTCGGCATCGCCGGTCACGACGTGGTGCCGGTATTCCTGCACGGCTCGTTCCTGCACGGCGGGGTGCCGACCTGGAACAATCCGCGGCTCGTGGTCAACGACGCGCAGGCGGCCGATCTCTCGCGCGCGCTCGGCGACAAGATCGCCGTGCAGATGCGCGGCCATGGCAGCGTCGTGGTCGGCGAGAGCGCCGAAGCCGCGTTCTTCGGCTGCACCTTCCTGGAGGAAAACGCCTCCAAGCAGCTGGAGGCCGAGATCATCGGCGGCGCCATCGCGCTGTCCGCCGACGAGGCCCGCGATTGCTCCGAGAGCACATACAATCCGCGCCTCTTCAAGTTGCTGTGGACGTACTATGAGAGCAAGGTCGCGCTTCCGGCCGCGGAATCGGCGACAGGCTAGAGCCGCACCCACGGGAAGGATCCACGAACAGGGCAAGGTCAAACTTGCCGGCCGCAACGACGGCCACACCAAGGAGAGTTGCGATGCGTTTTCGTTTCGCCTGCGCCGCGTTCGCCGCGGGCCTGTCGGCCGCGCTCTCCATCGCAGCCCCGGCCGCGTCGGCGCAGACCGCGCCGCTCAATCCGCGCGTGGCGCTCAAGGTCGGCGCCATCGGCGCGGTCTCCGACGCCGGCATCTTCATCGCACAGGAGAAGGGGTACTTCACCGACGAAGGGCTCGACGTCGAGATCGTCGGATTCAAGGCCGCGCCCCAGATTCTCCCGGCGATCGCGACCGGCGAGGTGCAGGTCAGCGGCTCGGCGGTCACGCCCGCTCTGTTCAACGCGTTCGCGCGCGGCATCGTCATGAAGCTGGTGGCGGACAAGGGCCAGGTCGCCCAGGGATTCGGCTTTGCCGCCATCGTCATTCGCAGCGACCTCGCGGGCACCGTCCGGGACTTCAAGGATCTGAAGGGCCGCAAGTTCGCCGTCATGGGCAAAGGCGTCTCCAGCACCACCCAGCTCGGAAAGGCGCTCGAACTCGGGGGAATCGAGCCCAACGAGGTCGAGCTCATCGAGCTCGGATTGCCTGAGATGGTTGCGGCGCTCGGCAACAAGGCGATCGACGGCGCCACGCTGCTGGAGCCGTTCATCACCTTCGCGACCGCCCGCAATGTCGGTGTCCGCTGGAAGGGGATGGAGGATTTCCTCCCGTTCACCGGCCAGAACGGAGTGATCATCTATTCCCAGAAATTCGGCCAGGAGCAGCCGGAGGCCGCCAAGCGATGGATGGCGGCATATCTCAAAGGGACGCGCGCCTATCTCCAGTCCGTCACCGACGGGACCGATCGCGACGGCATCAACGCGATCCTCGCCAAGCACACCGCGGTCAAGGATCTCGCCCTGCTTGCCAAGATGGCGCCCACCGGCTTCGATCCCAACGGACGAATGGAGATCAAGAGCCTCGAAGCCGATCAGGACTGGTTCCTCAAGCTCGGCCTGCAGCAGGGACGCGCCGACCTCGGCAAGGTCATCGACTATCAATATGTGGATTACGCGGTGGCGCGGCTGGGCAAGCGCTGAGCGCACCCGCGCAAGCCTGATCGGGCCGCTGAGGCCAGCCTTAGCCCTCTGTCCGCGGCGGCCTATCTAACCTTTGGCGGTCCACACTTTACAAAACTTTACGTAGTCCACACGGACGAGCAAACACCGTCCCCTAACTTGCCGCTCCCAGGCATACCGGCCAGAGGAGCTCACGATGGTTGACCAAAGCGATACCAAGCCGCCGAACCCGGACCAGACCGCGTCCCCGCGCCAAGGAAACGGTCGACGAGGCACGTTCCTGATCGCCTTGCTCGCGGTGGCGGTCCTGGCCGGCCTCGGCGGAAGCATGCTGTCGAGCGCGTTCGGGCAAGGCGCCAGCTGGCATCGGATCAGCTGGCACAGCGGCGGCATGTTCGGCGGCCCGCTCACCCCGGCGCAGATCGACGACCGGATCGACCGCATGACCAAGCACATGGCGATCGAGCTCGACGCAACCCAGGACCAACAGGTCAAGCTGGCGAACATCGCCAAGGCCGCCGTCGCCGATCTGCGGCCGCTGAAGGAGAAGGCGCAGGGCGCGCGCGCGCAGGCGGTCACGCTCTTGACCGCGCCCACCGTCGATCGTACTGCAATCGAACGTCTGCGCGCCGAGCAGCTCGGGCTCGCGGAGACCGCGAGCAAACGCATCGCGCAGGCGCTGGCCGATGCCGCCGAAGTGCTGAACCCCGAGCAGCGCAGGAAAGTCGCGGACTGGATGGCGCACCGCGGCCGATGGATGCCCTGGCATCATGGCTGATGGGACCCCGGATTGATGGATCATCGTGGGTGACCGTGTCCTCCTGATCGAAGATGATTCCCGTCTTGCCGAGATGGTCAGCGAGTACCTCGGCAAGGCGGGCTTTCACGTCGTTCATGCCGAGACCGGGACCCGCGGACTGGCGTTGCACGGGCGAGAGCCGGCAGATGTCGTGATCCTGGATCTCATGCTGCCGGACGCCGACGGCCTGGACATCTGTCGGCAGATCCGCGCACGCTCCGACAGCCCCATCTTGATGCTGACCGCCCGTGGCGACCCGATGGACCGCGTCGTCGGGCTCGAAATGGGCGCGGATGACTACCTGCCCAAACCATTCGAGCCACGCGAACTGCTGGCCCGCCTGCGCGCGATCCTGCGCCGCCGCCACGCCGCGCCCAGAACCGACGTGCTGCGCTATGGCCGCATCGAGATCGATAGGGGATCACGCGAGGTGCGCCTCGACGGCTCGCCGCGTCCGCTCACCGGGTATCAATTCGCTTTGTTGCTGACGCTTGCCGAACACGCCGGTCGCGTCATGTCGCGTGACGCCCTGATGGACCTGATCAAAGGTGAACAGATGGATGCGTTCGACCGGTCGATCGACGTTCATGTGTCGCGCATTCGCGCCGCGATCGAGGACGATCCAAAAAAGCCGCGGCGCGTCATCACGGTCCGCGGCGCGGGCTATGTTTTCGCCAAGGCCCAGGACTGAGGGCGCCGGCATTTTTGTCGCGCCTGCGCCGGGAGGATGGACTTGGATGAGACGGCTTTACCTGCAAGTCTATTTCACGATCGTGGCAAGCCTGGTCCTCGTGGTCATCACGGCAGGTTTGCTTTGGCATTTCAGCACGTCGTTTCCTCCCTTCGGTCAGCAGTTCGAGGTTGCGGGTGAGATCATCGCCGAGCTCGTTCCTCCCGTAGAAGCGTCCCCACAGGCTCAGCAGGAGGCGATCGAACGGCTGGCCGAGCGCATCGGCACCGACCTCGCGCTGTTCAGCCGCACCAACGAGCCTTTGGCATCGGCGGGACGGCCGCTTCCGGCTCCTGGTCGCAGCGGCCGCACCGGCGGGTGGCTGCGCACGGCGGGCGGACCGGCGGTCGCGATCCCGCTCCCGGACGGCCGGCGGCTGGTTGCACGCATACCGTCGCGGCAGCGCCCGGGCGCGCTGATGCTCGCGGCATTCCTTGGCGCCATCGCGCTCGTGGTCGCGCTCGGCGCCCGTCCCGTGGTCCGACGGCTCACCGGACGGCTCGAGCGACTCCAGCGCGGCGTCGAGTCGCTTGGGGCCGGCGACCTGCGCCGCGCGGGTCAAGGTCGAAGGCCGCGACGAGGTCGCCCGGCTCGCGCAAAGCTTCAACCAGGCCGCCGCTCGCATCGAGAGCCTGGTCGACGCGCACAAGATGCTGCTCGCCAATGCGTCGCATGAGTTGAGGACGCCGCTAACACGCATCAGGCTCGGTCTCGAGCTCGCCGGGGGTTCTCCCGAACGCAGAGCGGAGCTCGAAAAGGACATCGCCGAGCTCGACCAGCTCGTCGATGAAATCCTTCTGCTCAGCCGCCTCGATGCGACCCAGCAGACCGACGTTCGTGAAAACGTCGACCTCACCGCACTCGCGGCCGAGGAATGCGCGCGCTACGACGATTGCACCGTGGAAGCACGGCCGGTGACCGTCTACGGGGACCCGGCGCTGCTGCGCCGCATGATCCGCAACCTCGTCGACAATGCGCAGCTTCACGGCCGGCCTCCCATCGAGGTCACCGTCGACCGGCAGAATGATCAGGCCATCCTGCGGGTCTCCGACCATGGCCCCGTCATCGACGAAAGCGCGCGCGAGCGGCTGTTCTCCATGTTCTATCGCATTCCGGGCCGATCCGGCCCGAAGGGCAGCGGCCTTGGCCTGGCGCTGGTGAAGCAGATCGCCCGGCGACATGGCGGGGATGTCGTCTATGACGCTGCGCGCGGCAGCTGCTTCACCGTCACCCTACCGACGGCTTGACCCACGTCGTTTCCATCGGGACGTCGCGCTCATTTCGCCAGCACATCCAGCAGCAGGTCGAGTGCCGCGGCGCCGAAGGCGCGCATGTTGGCGACGCGGTCCGCGCTCCCGGTTTCGAGCGTGATCGACCGCTCGGTCGGTCCGGCCACGGCGATGCAGCTGTGGCCGGGCGCATCGCCATATCGATTGCCGCTCGGCCCGGTCGCTCCGCTCTCGGCCAAGGCCCAGCTCGCCGCGAAGCGTTGCCGCGCCGTTTGCGCCAACAGCCGCGCATAGGGCTCGGTCGAGGCGCGCATGCCGAGCGCAGCAATATCCGGAAGGTCCAGCAGGGCCCGCCGGGCAACCTGGGTATAGACGACGGCGCCACCGAGAAAGTAGGCGGACGCGCCGGGCAAGGCCAGCAGCGCCGCCGACACCAGGCCGCCGGTCGAGGATTCCGCCACCACGATGGTCTCGCCCCGGTCCTTCAGGCGACGCGCGACCTTCTCGGCGCGCGCGATCAGATCCTGCATTGCACTCATCTCCTTCGTTCGCCGTGACCGGCCGGGGCGCGAACTTGCCCGTACCGACGCGCCGCGCCTATGATGCCAGAAAGCGCGCTCGGGCGAGATCCCCCGCCGATGAGAGCAACACGGTGAGGAAACATGGCGAAGAAGCCCGCGGCCAAGAAACGCAGCGCGACCAAGCGGCAATACAACGACATTCTCTACCAGGTGAAGGACCAGGTCGCCTGGGCGACCATCAACCGGCCGCGCGTGCTCAACGCGTTTCGCGAGCAGACCCTCGACGAGCTCATCGACGCGCTGAAATCCACCCGCGAGGATCCCTCCATCGCCTGCGCGGTCGTGACCGGCGCCGGCGACAAGGCGTTTTCCGCCGGCGGCGACTTCTACGCCATGAAGCGGCTCACCTTCGTCAACGGCGCCATGTGGAACGACCGCATGCAGGGTCTGGCCATGACCATCCGCGGCCTGCCGATTCCGGTCATCGCCATGGTCAACGGCTGGTGCATGGGCGGCGGCCACGAGCTCGCCCTGTGGTGCGATCTGGTCATTGCCTCCGAGAACGCGGTGCTGGGCCAGACCGGCGCACGCGTCGGCGCCTGCCCGACCGTGGGCGCGACGCAATATCTGCCGCGCATCATCGGCGAGCGGCTCGCGCGCGAGATGATCTTCTGCGCCCGCCGCTTCAGCGCGAAGGAAGCGGTGGAGATCGGCCTCATCAACAAATGCGTGCCGCAGAGCGAGCTCCTCAAAGAGACCTTGACGTGGTGCGAGACCATCAAGGGTCACAGCCCGCAGACCCTGCGCATGACCAAGAAAAGCCTGAACTTCGAGTCCGATCTCCTCTATGCATCCTGGCAGCACGGCATGGAGCTGCTCGCCCATGTCTGGGGCTCGGAGGAAAGTCTTGAGGGCATGGACGCGTTCCTCGCAGGCCGCAAACCCGACTTCCAGAAATTCCGCATGCGCAACAAGCGCGCGCTCGAAGACTATCTCGAGGGCTGTGCCCAGGATCTCAACGCGCCGCCCTCGATGCGCAGGAAATAACCCGGGAAGCAATCCATGAACGATGCCGCCAATGGCCCGCTCGCGGGGATGCGAGTGGTCGATCTGACCCGCATCCTGGCGGGTCCGCTCTGCACCATGATGCTTGGCGACATGGGTGCCGATGTGATCAAGGTCGAGCCTCCCGACAAGGGCGACGACACCCGCGGCTGGGGGCCGCCCTTCATCGCCGGCGAGGCGGCATATTTCATCGGCGTCAATCGCAACAAGCGCTCGCTCACCCTCAACATGGCGGTGCCGGCCGGCCAGAAAATCCTGGCCCGCCTGGTGGAAAAAGCCGACGTCCTGATCGACAATTTCAGAATCGGCACGCTGGAGAAGTGGGGCTTCACCGACGCCTGGTTCGAGCAGCATGCGCCCCGCCTCGTGCGCTGCTCAATCACCGGCTACGGATCGACCGGACCGAAGGCGGCGCTGCCCGGCTACGACTTCATCCTGCAGGCCGAATCCGGGCTGATGAGCATCTGCGGCGCGCCCGACGGCGCCCCGACCAAGTACGGCGTCGCCATCGTCGACGTGTGCACCGGAATGCTCGCCAGCAACTCCATCCTCGCGGCGCTCAACGCGCGCCATCGCACCGGCAAGGGCCAGAAGGTCGAGCTCTCGCTGTACGAGACCTCGCTCGCGATGCTCATCAACGTCGCCTCCAACTACTTGACCGCGGGCCGCAATGGCGGCCGCTTCGGCAACGGCCATCCCAGCATCGTGCCCTACACGACCTACCAGACCGCCGACGCCATGGTCGCGATCGGGATCGGCAACGAGCGTCAGTTCGCCCGCACCGCCGAGGTGCTGGGCCATCCGGAATGGGCACAGGACGCCCGCTTCACCAGCAACCGCGCCCGGGTCGAGAACCGCGACCTGATCGACGGCCTGATCAACGAGGCGCTCTCGCACGGCGGCGCCGAGTCCTGGCTCGACAAGCTCAAGGCGGTGGGGGTTCCCTGCGGAAGGATCAACTCGGTGGCCGACGCCCTCGATGATCCGCACACCGTCGCCCGCGACATGATCGAGACGGTCGAGCATTCCACCATCGGCGCCCTCAAGATGCTGGGGATTCCGTTCAAATTCTCCGACACCGCCTGCTCGGTGCGGCGCGCACCGCCGACCCTCGGCCAGCACAGCGATGAGATCCTCGCGGGCGAACTGGGTCTCGACGCAAAAGCGATCGCCGAGCTGCGGCAGGCGAAAGTCATCTAAGGGGCAGAGCTGCCCAGCCGCGAAGGTAGCGCCATGATCACCGGTCTGAACCACGTTTCCATCGTCGTGCCCGATATCGAGACGGCGGCGCGGCGACTTCGTGAGACCTACGGGCTCAACGTCGGACCGCGCATGCTGAACGCCGACCAGGGCGTGCGCCTCGCATACGTCCAGCTCGGCACCGCCAGGATCGAGCTGATCGAACCGTCGCGGCCGGACTCACCGGTCGCCAAATTTCTGGAACGCAATCCGAAGGGCGGCATTCACCACTTCTGTCTCGGCGTCGACGACGTCGAGGACACCGTGCGCGGCCTGACGCAGGACGGCGTGCGCGTGCTGGGCGGCGGCAAGCCGCAGCACAACGTCGCCGGCGAGCGCATCGCGTTTATCCATCCCGGCGATTTTCTCGGCGCGCTGGTCGAGCTCGAGGAGCACGCCGGCTGACGCCAAAGGGGGTTACGCCTGCGCGCGCCGCTCCACATTGGCAATTCTTTCAGGCACACCGAACTCGCGCCGGCAGACCTCCGCGAGCACCGCGACGCCCTCGCGGATCCCGTCGTGGGAGGGACTGGCGAAGCAGAGCCGCATCCGGCTCCGGCTGTAGCCCTTGTCGGTCGACCATTCCGGGCCGGGATTGATGGCGACGCCGCTCGCCAACGACGCCTGCGCCAGCTTTTGCGTGTCCACGACGTCGGGCAGCTTGACCCACAGGAAGATGCCGCCCTTGGGGTCCTCGAACTCGGCCGCGGTGCCGAACTGCTCGGCGAGCGCGTCCATCAGCGTCTCGAGCTTGGCGCGCAGGCCGCGCGTGAGCTTCGGCACGTGCTCGTCGAAATGGCTGGTGCAGAATTCGGCCAGCACCATCTGCTCCAGCGCGCCGGATCCGGCGTCGGTCTTGAGCGGCAATATGCGCGAGAGCACCTCCCACGGCGCCACGATGTAGCCGACCCGCAACGCCGGCGCGATCGACTTGGAGAACGAGCCGATATGGATGACGCCGCCGCGCTTGCTCATGGCGTAGATCGCCGGCGGGCGGCGTCCGTCCCAGATCAGGTCGGCGTAGCAGTCGTCCTCGAAGATCGGCACGCCGTACTCTTCCGACAGGCGCAACAGCTCGAGGCGGCGCTGCTCGCCCATGATGGTGCCGGTCGGGTTCTGCACCGTCGGGATGGTGTAGATGTATTTCGGCCGGATGCCGCGGCTCTTGAGATCGGCGAGCGCGGCCGCCACCGCATCCACGCGCATCCCGTCGCCGTCGAGCGGAATGCCCACGGCCTTGACGCCGAGCCGCGCCAGCCGGTTGAGCGAGCCCTGATAGGATTCCTGCTCGATCAGGACGGTGTCGCCGCGCGCCAGCAGCAGGCCGTTGACGAGATCGATGGCCTGCAGCGAGCCCGACGTGATCAGGATTTCGTCGCTGCTGCAGGCGATGCCCGCCGTCCGCCCGAGCTTGGCGGCGAGGAACTCGCGCAACGGACGATAGCCGAGCGGGCCGCTGTTGAGGCCGTAGGTCGCCAGCGTCGTGCCCTCGCGCTCGAGCACCGCCGTCACCGCCGCGATCAGACGATCGACCGGAACCTGGTCGGCGTCGTTGTTGCCGCCGACGAAGCTGTATCTCGCTAGCCCCGTCCACTTGGCCGCCGGCGCCGGCAGTCCGGGCGCCAGCACGGGCGCGAAATCGAACGATGCGGATCATGAACGCTTTTCCTCAGGTCTTGCGGGAACCGGCTCCCGCAACCCCGCGCATGCTAGGCTGCGGCGATGTGGGAGGCTAGTGTCCCGGTTCCGGCGTTCGCATCCCTTTGCAGCTCGCGCTCGTACGAACGCCGGAGCCAAGGGACACCAGCAACTATGCGATTCTTAGTGTGGCTTTGGATTTGACGTTCCTACGAATGACTTGCGGCAATGCTGATAGGAACGTCAAATCCGCCACACTCGTCCAGCGCCCTTGGGGGCCGAACCTCGCCAGGATCAGAACACGCCGGAGCGAAACGCATGGATACGCGCGACCTTAACGAAAAGGGCCTGAAGCTTCGCAGAGAGATGTTCGGCGACGACGCCGTCGACAAGCGCATGAAAGCATTCGGCGCGTTCGGCGAGCCGCTGCAGCACATCATCAACGCCTATGCCTACGGCGACGTGTGGAGCCGGCCGGCGCTGCCGCTGGCGACGAAATCGCTCGCAATGGTCGCGATGATGGCGGGCGCCGGGCGCACCAACGAACTGCGCGTCCACGTCAAGGGCGCGCTCACCAACGGCTGCACAGCCGAGCAGATTCAGGACATCCTCCTTCTGGTCGCGATGTATTGCGGCATCCCCGCGGCCAACGAGGCCCATCGCATTGCGGTCGATGTGCTGCGCGAGACCGGAGCGACGTAACGTTCACGACCGCCCCTGCTACGGTCGCGCCGATCTGTGGCGCTTGCGCAACAGGGGGAGTTCGTTTCGCCAAAATGAAATAACGGCCGCTTTGACGCTCGGCTCACCCCGGGGGACTGCACCTCGGGCAGCGCGGCCCTGTAAACAACAGGAAAAATACAGGAGGACCTGCCGTCGTTGGCGCAAGCGCGCGTACCTGCGCTGACCCCTTGGAGTCGGCGCAACGCACGTCGGGACAAGTCCAGGATCTCAGCGGCGGATCCGTCGGTTTGCGATCGGAACAACAGCGCCGCGCCATGGAACCCCGTCCCCGCAGGGGGACGGGCACCGGAACAATGAACCGCTCCAATCGGCGCCTGATGAAGGCGCGCCAATGGATGATTCGTTATTTATACCCTATTACGTTACGAAGTCAATAGCGAATTCATCCCGTGCCTGCTCCTTCTGCCGCCGGGCGCGTGCTCGCGGGGCGTGTTTTGCGCCGGACCGCGAACTCGTCCGTCGTTGATCGGCGCGCATGATCCCGGCTCTTGCCAACACCAACCCGTCTCACGATCATGCCGGCAACTCGTTCAAACCGGCGAGGCGTTGATGCGGTTGCGCGCTTTGTGACCGCAGATGCGCCAGCAATACCGCCGGGTGCGGACACAAGGCGGACATCGCCCGATGCAACGGAGGAAGCCCATGACCATCGACCGTCGTACTTTCGTTCAAACCGCGACCGTGCTCGCCGTTGCCGCTACCGGCACCCAGGCCGCGCAAGCGCAGCCGTCGGCCCTCTCGCAAGCGACGACGGCGGCCTCGGCGGGCGCGACGGATCCGAATGCCTTGCCCGATCTTTCCGCGCTCGATCCCAATGCACCGCCGGCGCCCAGACCCGATGGCGTGGCGGCACCGTCCATGAAGCGCTTCGACGAGCAGCGATGGATCCTCGACAACATCATACGTGCGAACGGCATCGATTGGGATCAGCCGCGCCTTCCGGGACTGGCGGCGGCGCTGGGCCCCGAGGCCACAACCGACATCGCGGCGATCCGCACGCGCGTACAGAAATTCGCCGACATCACGCCGGCCTTTGAATCGGTGGCGCGGCGGCGGGAAGCGCGGGCGGTCGAAGCGGCGAAGATCGACGACAAGATTGGCGCGCGCGACAACTTCTTCATGGCCGCCAATTTCTGGGGCGGAGCGCAGTGGCCGATCGACGAGAACAACGCCAAGAACATCTTCTTCAATCAGAAGAAGCGGGAGTGCTATCTCAAGTATGCGAAGCTGGCGGACCATCAGGTCGAGCCGGCCTGGATCGCGCTCGACGGCAAGTCCCTGCCGGGCTGGTTTCACCTGCCGTACGGATACCGGACCGGTCAGCGGGTGCCGTGCGTCGTCTCGATTCCAGGCATGGACGGCTACAAGGAGCGCAGCGTCGCGCTCACCGGGGACCGCTTTCTGTCGCGGGGGATTGCGGTTCTTGTCGTCGAAGGCCCGGGCCAATACGAGAGTGCTGTGCTGGGCGTGCGCGTCAGCATCCCGGCTTGGCAAGCCGCAGGTCCGGCGATGTTCAACTGGCTGGCGAACCGCGCGGAAATCGATGCAAGCAGAATAGGCATCATCGGCTCGAGCTTCGGATCGCTGTTTTCCACGATCGCAGCCTCGGCCGAGCCGCGCTACGTCGCGGTGGCGGTGGCGAGCACGTGCCTCGAGCCCGGATGCCATACGATCTTCCAGGAGGCGTCGCCGACATTCAAAAAGCGCTTCATGTACATGTCGGGAATTCCAAACGAGGACGCGTTCGACAAATTCCGGCAGACGCTGACGTGGGAAGGTCACATCGACAGGATCAAGGTGCCCTATCTGTGCCTCGCGGGCGAGGCCGACGAGTTGTCGCCCCTCGACCACACCGAACGGATGTTCCGCGTGATGAAGACGCCACGGCAACTCGTGATCTATGCCGACTCGCGTCACTCGGTGGGCGGTGCTCCCGCGGCCAATCTGGGGCCGGTCCCGGGCAGCTATACCGCGGAATGGATGGCGGCCCGTCTGGCCGGCACGCCGTTCGCAAGCGAACGCTGGTTCGTGGAGTCCACCGGCCGCGTCGCGAAGACCCCGCTGGCTTGAGGGCTGCTCGTCTGGGTGTGGCGACGCAGCGCGAAGCCGCGACGAGCGGGTTACGTGTGGCCCGGAACAACCGAGCGAGACGGACAACGGGCCGGGCCGCCGCGGTGACTGCAACCTATCGCCGCGAATGCCGCCTTATGATCCCCGCCAGGCCACGCAGACCTTCATCGATCTGTTTTTCGCCAATCATGCCATATCCGAACACCAATCCGTTCGGAGTCGGCGAGCTTTTCGCGAACGCGTCGAGCGGCGTTACCTCGATGCCGATTTCCGCAGCGCTTGCGGCAACGACGCGAGCGCCGACAGGCGTCAGCAGCGTCGCCGCCAGATGCAGGCCCAACTCGCCTCCCATGGGCTGCAGCTGTTTGCCGCAGTGGTCCGCCAGGGCGCGAAGCAACTCGCCACGGCGTCGACCATAGACCGTTCGCGCCTTTCGAACGTGGCGGGCCATGTGACCTTCGTCGATGAACGTTGCGAGTGCCTCCTGTGCGAGCACGGTCCCATGCCAGTCGGCGATCCGCTTGGCTTCGACGAGGGCCGCCTGCGCCCATTTGGGGACAACGACAAAGCCGAGCCTGATCTCGGGAAACAGACTTTTTGAAAATGTACCCACGTAGAAGACGAGGTCCGTTTGATCGAGCGTCTTCAGCGCATCAAGCGACCGGCCGTCATATCGGAACTCGGAATCGTAGTCGTCCTCGATAACAGCCGCGTCGTGCGATTGGGCAAAATCGAGCAAAGCCGTACGGCGGCGAGGAGACATGACGATGCCCAGGGGGAACTGGTGGCTGGGCGTCACGCAGATGACGCGCGTCGTAGATGGCAGTTGATCGACAACAAGGCCTTCCCGGTCGACGGCGACGGTAACCAGCTTCGCGCCGGCCGCGGCGAAAGCCGCCCGCAACGGCGGATAGCCCGGTTCTTCAACGGCCACCGTGGTCTTCCCCGGCGTCACCAGTATCCGCGCAATCAGGTCGAAGGCCTGCTGGGCGCCGGCGGTGACGACGATATCGTCGGCCCGGCACGCCACCAGCCTTGCAAATGAAACGTGCTTCGAGATGGCGTCGCGAAGCACCTGCCGGCCTTCAGGTTCGGCGTAGGCTGTCGGAGACTTCGACAGCGTCCTGAGCGCTCGCGCGGTCACGCGCCGCCAGACCTGAAGGGGAAGCAACGACCGGTCGGGAAGACCGACCCGGAAATCAAAGCGCGGTGTTGCGGCTGGCCTTGGGCGTAGCGGTCTTGCCGACCCGCGCCAGAATGTGGCCAAGCGTCCGTCTCCGCCGGCTTCCGTGGCGCGGCTCTTTCGCGGTTTTTGGCGCGGTCGCATGTCGGCCACAAAGGTCCCGGCGCCCGGACGCGAGGTCAGGTAACCCTCGCTGAGCAAGAGGTCGTAGCTCGCGATGGCCGTGTTGCGCGACACGCGCAGATGCATTGCAAATGCGCGCGTCGACGGCATGCGAAGGCCGGGCTGCAGCCGCCCGTCAAGGATCGCGGCCCTTAGCTGCTGATGCAAATTCCGAAGCAGGCGCCGCGATCCCTTGCCAGGAAGGCGGATCGGAAGATCCAGAACTGGCTCCATGCTTTTTTCCAAGATTGGTACTTTTTTAGTACCACTTGTCCCGGCATGGTTCAACGCATCCAGGGATCGCCGGGCAGGGTCCGACGACCCGCGCATTCGCGAGGAAGCCAGGATGCACACGCACATCGACCAACATCACGTCATCGCTCTCGATTCGACCATGGCTTACAGGGAAGTGGGATCGAGCGGCCGGGCCGTCGCCCTCTTCCTGCACGGCAATCCGACCTCGTCGTTCATCTGGCGCAACATCATGCCGCAGGTGGCGCCCGTGGCGCGCTGCATCGCGCCCGACTTGATCGGCTTTGGGCAGTCGGGAAAGCCAGACATCGAGTATCGCTTCTTCGATCACGCGCGATATCTCGATGCGTTCATCGAAGCTCTCCACATCGATCAGTTCTTTCTCGTGGCCCAGGACTGGGGAACGGCATTGGCTTTTCACTACGCGGCGCGGCGCCCCGCGCAGGTGCGCGGGCTCGCCTTCATGGAGTTCATTCGGCCGATGCCGAGCTGGGAGGATTTTCACCAGTCACCCATAGCGCGCGAGACGTTCCGCAAGTTCCGAACGCCGGGCGAGGGCGAAGCGATGATTCTGGAAGGCAATGCATTCATCGAGCGCGTGCTTCCCGGCTCGATCAAACGCAAGCTCAGCGACGAGGAGATGGCCGCCTATCGCAACCCGTTTCTCACGCCAAACTCCCGGCGGCCGATATGGCGGCTCCCAAACGAGCTGCCGATCGAGGGCGAGCCGGCCGACGTCCATGCCGCCCTTGAAGCTGCGCACGCCGCACTGGCCGTCGCGGATTATCCCAAGCTGCTGTTCGTTGGTGATCCGGGCGCGCTGGTCTCGCCAGCCTTTGCCGAACGCTTCGCCGCTTCGATCAAGAACTGCCAGGTCGTGCCGCTTGGACCCGGTTTGCACTATTTGCAGGAAGATCACGCCGAGGCAATAGGCCAGTCGATCGCTGAATGGATTTCCGAGATCGAAACCAAGCGAGGGCCGACCCGAGAATGAGCGGCCCGAGACGGCTCGGATTCAGTCATCGGCTCTTTCGCCATCGCTCAATCGACCGCGACCTTGGTTGCCGTGCGCCTGACCCGGCCGCCTGCCGGTGATTTCGCATGGAGGAGCCGGGGGTCAAGCGGGTCGTCGCGGCGGGCAGCGCCCGACGCATGCAGCTTCGCGGCGAGCGTCACGCGAGCGTCACTTGAGCGTTCGCTTGAGCGTTCACGTTGGGCGTTCACTTGGGCGTTCACTTGGGCGCGGCCTTGAACGTGCTGATCTGCTCGATCACCGGCTTCCACAGCGCCTGCTCGGTCAGTGTACGGGGCCGCGACGGGAGGGGGTTGTGGCCCAGGACGTGGTCCAGCCGATATCGGAACGCCGTCGGAACTACCAACGGGAGGCGCGCCGGGGATCTGCCCCGCCGTAAGCGAGAGCCCGTCCTGACACGACCAGGGGGTCTCCGTCGCGTCGGCCGAACGCCGCCGCCAACGGATTTCTGCGGCGCCCTGTGCGTTAATGAGGACGCGCCCTAGAGGCCCCGCTGATGCGCGTGCTGGTGCCGGGGCGGATGTTCTGGTTGTGGTGGAAGACGTTGTCGGGGTCGTACGTGGTCTTCACCTTCACCAGCCGGTCGTAGACGAAGTTGCCGTACGCCTCGCGGACCCGGTCGGGGTCTTCGTCGCCGCCGAGGAAGTTGACGTAGACGCCTTCGCGGAAGCGGCCGAGGGCGGCGAAGAACCTCCTCGTCCAGGCGGTGTCCCGGTCGCCGAAGTCCTCGCCGGGCCGCCACACACCATCGAGGGTGATTGCGTGCGACGCCTGCCGATTCCCGAACGCCGTCCCGCCCTCGGCCACTCGGCTCACCGCTCCCTTGAGATGGAACATCGCCGCGTACGACCGCGGCGACGAGCAGGAGAACGCGTGCTCGGTGATCACGTCGATGAGGTCGTCGCGGAGCTCGGGGAGGTGGGTGGACTTCCAGTAGTAGTTCCAACCGTGGACGACGGTCGAGTCGAGCGCGCTCTGGAATCCCATGTACGGCGCGGGCCCGACGAGGTCGAGGAGGGGAGTCCGGGATGCGCGGAGCGGGCGGAGCACCTGCTCACCGTCCTCCATCGGCCCAGCGTAGCAGGTACCGACCATCACCACCGGGCGCCAGTGCAGATCCTCGGGGATGACCGCTAGCGGCGGCGCGGCGCCGAACCTCACGACCGTGCCGAGCTCGTCGGGAGCGTCGCGGACGAAGTCGCGGTAGAAGCGGAGGACCTTCCCGGCGTCGGTCGCGTCCCAGAGGATGGGCCCGGCCAGGACGGTGGGCCCGACGGTGTGGAGGCGGAACTCGAACGAGGCGACCACGCCGAAGTTGCCGCCGCCGCCTCGCAATGCCCAGAATAGGTCGGGGTGCTCGTCCTCGGACGCCCGCAGGAGCTCGCCGTTGGCCGTTACGACGTCGACGGCGAGGAGGTTGTCGACCGTGAGGCCGTGCTTGCGCATCAGCCAGCCGACGCCACCGCCGAGGGTCAGCCCGGCAACTCCGGTGTGGCTTACGATTCCGCCGGTGGTGGCCAGACCGTGAGCCTGCGTCTCGTGGTCGACGTCACCCCACAGTGCACCACCCTGCACCCAAGCCCTGCGGTCGGCGGGATCAACCCGCACGGCTCGCATCGCAGAGAGGTCGATGACAATCCCGTCGTCGCAAATGGCGGTGCCCGCCACGTTGTGGCCTCCGCCCCGTATGGCGATCTCCAGATCGTGGTCGCGGGCGAAACGCACGGCGGCGACCACGTCGGCGGTCCCGATGCATCGGGCGATCAGGTGTGGGCGCCGGTCAATGGCACCGTTCCAGACTGTACGGGCGATGTCGTAGTCGACGTGGTCGGCACTGATTAGCTGGCCTCGGAACCCGTCGATCTCCACGACGGTTGGCTCCTTGATCCCGTGGCCGACTTCCGCGGGCGTCGGTGTCGTCATCGTGTCCTCCTCTCTTCGAGAGGGCCACATCGGACCACGGCGGACCGCGACCGTATAGTCAAGAATCTGGACTCCACAACCGAAGGCAGGTGCGCAACACTGGCGTTGTGAGGACGTACGGCCAATACTGCCCCATCGCTCGGGGAGCCGAGATCTTCGCCGAGCGCTGGACACCGTTGATCATCCGCAACCTGTACCTTGGCTGCGGAAACTTCAGTGAGATCCTGGAGGGCGCGCCCGGACTCTCCCGTACCCTGCTCTCACAGCGGCTCAAGCAGCTCGAACGGCTCGGTGTCGTCGAGTTGGCACCCAAGCCCGACCGGCGCGGGCACCACTACAAGCTCACGTCTGCAGGCCACGACCTCTTCACGGTCTGCCAGTCGCTCGGTGCGTGGGGTGCGCGCTGGCTCGAGATCGCCCCCGAGAACCTGGACCCCTTTGTGGCCCTGTGGTCGATGTGCAACGCGCTGCGCCGAGACCGGCTCCCGGATCGACGCGTCGTCATCCGTTTCGACTTCACCGGCCGGCCGCGCCGTGAGCGCTATTGGCTACTCATCGAGCTCGGAGACACCGAGATCTGCAAGACGAACCCCGGCTTCGACGAGGACCTCTACATCACGGCGGAAGCCGAAGCCTTCGTCAAATGGCACGCCGGCCAGCTCACCTGGGCCCAAGCCACCAACGAGGGCCGCATCCAACTCGACGGCCCGCCGTCGCTGGTAAGAGCCTTCCCAACCTGGAACGCCCGCAGCATGTTCGCGCACATCAGGCCGGTCTCCCACGCTGCCACGGGGCCCGCAGGCTGACACTGCGAGTAACGGAATGGGAGTCAAAGTCGGTTTGCGCAGCAACAATCCAAAGACGCGTATGTCTCAGTTGGGTCCAAAACCGGTAAGTCTCGAAGTGAGCAAATGTTTTCCGGTTTGCCCCGAAAGCGGACTTCAGATCTTACGCGCGTTACGCCCTCGTCGCAGCCCCGCCGGCAGAAGACAACCGACGACAAAATGAAAAGGCCACGCTGAATGCATCGTCTCGATGCCGATGCCTCGCAGCAAGAGGCGATCGTCTCGAGCCACACGACGGCGGCAGCCGCACGTCAGTTTTGTGATGCGAGCTGAGGCGCCGGCGGCCGGGCTCCTGTCAGTGCGCCCGCTATGGCCAAGCCGATCGTGACGACGGCAGCAACCAGCATGCACAGCGCGACCAACTGGTGAATGCGGCTTAGAGGGCGGGCGCTCATTGTTTGCACAGTCTAGCACGGAGTTCGCGCCGGAATGATCCGGGACGCACCGCGACCAGCGGTAGCCAATTACTATAGCTGGAGCGGAGTCCGAACGTACTGTCGGTTTGAGCGCCGCGGCCAGGGGGCGATATAGCCCGGGCAGCCGGCGAGCTTACGGAAACCCGCTCCGGACGCCACGACGATACTATCGAGGGATGACGGAGGCCTCGGGGGTCGAGCGGATCGGCTCGCGGCCGCTCTCACAAACAGCAGCCACCTCTATTCAGTACGATTCAGGTCTGCCCCAAGGACCGGCTGCGCATTCCACCGGCAGGGTGGAGGTGCGGCAAACCGACTGCGTCGATGGCGGTCGCCGGCTGGTATGATCGACGGCGGCACCCGTGGGAGGGAGCCCCAATGTCCGTCATTAGACGCCGCGAGTTCATCACGCTGCTTGGCGGGGTGGCGGCGTGGCCGCTTGCCGCAAGGGCGCAGCAGCCGGCGGTGCCGGTGATCGGGTTTCTTGGCGCAACCTCGCCTGACCTGAACGCGGAATTTCTGCGGGCATTTCGCCAGACCCTGAAGGAAGCGGGATTCGTCGAGGGCGAGACCGTGGCGATCGAGTACCGCTGGGCTGATGGTCAAGGCGATCGGTTACCGACAATGGCGGCCGATCTGGTTCGGCGGCGGGTCGCCGTGCTCGCCACCGCCGGAAACGCCGCTACGCTGGCAGCTAAGTCGGCAACGACGATAATCCCCATCGTCTTCCAGGTAGGCGACGACCCGGTCAAGGCTGGCATCGTCGCCAGCATAGCTCGGCCAGGCGGCAACGTGACAGGCATCAATTTCCTGGCGGCCGAATTGGCAGCAAAACGGCTGGAAGTTCTGCGCGAGTTAGTGCCCGCAGCCGCTCGGGTGGCCGTGCTTGTCAATTTGGCCAATCCCAACTCGGAGATCGTATTGAGAGAGGTGGAAATGGCGGCTCGCGCCATGGGGATGCAAATCCAAGTCCAAAAGGCCAGCACAATTGGCGAGATCAATTTGGCCTTCACAACTTTCGTTCGCGAGCGGGCGGACGCGCTTTTCGTCAGCCCCGATCCCACCTTCCGCGCCCGGCGGGTTCAGTTGGCTCTTCTGGCGGCGCATCACCGGCTCCCCGCGACATACTCGTTGCGTGACTATGCCGAAGCCGGTGGGCTGATGAGCTACGGACCAAGTCTCACCAATGCTTTTCGCCAAGTCGGCGCCTACGTCGGTCGCATCCTCAAGGGCGAGAAGCCGGTAGACTTGCCGGTCGTGCAGTCGTCGAAGTTCGAGCTGGTCATCAGCCTCCAGCCTGCCCGCATGCTCGGTCTGACCGTGCCGCAGACACTGCTGTCGGTCGCCGACGAGGTGATCGAGTGAAAAGGCGCGAGTTCATCACGCTGCTCGGCAGCGCGGCGGTCGCGTGGCCGCTCGCCGCGCGCGCGCAGTCCAACCCGGTGCGGCGCATCGGCGTGCTCATGGATTTGGCCGCGGATGATCCGGAGGGACGAGCCCGCCTTGCGGCGTTTCGAGCGGAGCTTAGTCGATTGGGATGGACCGACGGCGGGAACATAAGAATTGACATCCGATGGGGCGCGGGCGTTGCCAACCGAATGCGCGAGTATGCGGAGGAACTGGTCGCGCTCATGCCGGATGCCATTTTGGCATCTGGCAGTCCGTCAGTCGGAGCACTGCAACAATCGATCACGAAATTGCCCGTCGTGTTCACGTCGGTGGTCGACCCGGTTGGCGCAGGCTTTGTCGCGAGCTTGGCGCGGCCCGGCGGCAACACTACCGGGTTCATGCTGCTGGAATACAGTATCGGTACAAAATGGCTTGAATTGCTCAAGGACGCTGAACCGCGCGTGACCCGGGTCGCAGTCCTCCGCGATCCGACACTCGCCTCTGGAAGCGGCCAGTTCGGCGCCATCCAGGCCGTGGCGTCATCGTTCGGCGTGGAGCTGAGCCCGATCGGGATGCGTAATGCCAGCGAGATCGAGGATGCAGTCAATGCATTCGCGCCCGGAGCGAAGGGGGGACTGATCGTAACCGCGAGCACATTGGCAACACAGCATCGCGAATTGATTGTTGCGCTAGCATCCAGGCATCGGTTGCCGGCAGTCTATTCCAACCGTTTGTTCGTCACCGATGGTGGCCTTCTCTCCTACAGTCCTGACCGCATCGACCAGTTCCGCCAATCGGCTGCTTATGTCGACCGCATCCTCAAGGGCGAGAAGCCGGCCGATCTGCCGGTACAGGTACCGACTAAGTACCAACTAGTCATCAACCTCAAGACTGCCAAGTCGCTTGGGCTTATCGTTCCGCCGACCCTTCTCGCCCGCGCCGACGAGGTCATCGAATGAAGCGGCGCCAGTTCATCACGCTGCTCGGCGGCGCGGCGGCGTGGCCGCTCGCGGCAAGCGCGCAGCAGCCATCGAAACTACCGACCATCGGGTTCTTGGGGCAGAGCACTCCCGTGATCGAAAGCCGGCGGCTGGCCGCGTTTTTGCAGAGGTCGCGCGAACTCGGATGGATAGAGGGCCGCACCATCGCGATTGAATATGCGTGGGGGCAAGGAAGCAGCGAACGCTTCGCCGAGATCGCAGCCGACTTCGTCCGGCTTAAAGTCGACGTCATCGTCACATCGGGAACAGCTAACGTCATTGCAGCTAAGCGCGCGACGTCGGTGATCCCGATCGTTTTTGCAGTGGCGGGTGATCCAATTGCGAACAACCTCGTGACGAGTCTGGCGCGACCAGGCGGCAACGTGACTGGATTATCGACCGTCGCGACCGACCTTGCTGGCAAGAGACTTGAGCTTTTGACAGAGGCTGTTCTGGATTTCAGGCGATTGGCGACCATTGGTAACGCCAGCAACTCCCTGAGCGTGCTGGAGATGAGAGAGGTTAAAGCGGCCGCCAGCAGATTTGGCCTGGACGCGACCTTCCTGGAAGTCCGGCAAGCACAGGATATCGAGCCTGCGATCGCGGCGCTCAAAGATGCCGCAGATGCACTCTACGTGGTTGCCGATCCTCTCATAAATACGAACCGCGACCAAATCCACAAATTGGCTATGGGGGCGCGACTGCCGGCGATCTATAACGCTCGAGAGCACGTCGAGGCGGGCGGTCTGATGTCGTATGGTCCTGATTTCATCGAGCTATACCGGCGAGCCGCAGACTTTGTAGACCGAATTCTGCGCGGAGCGAGCCCAAGTGACATCCCAGTCGAGCAACCAACCAAATTCGAGCTTGTCATCAATCTGCGAACGGCCAGGGCGCTCGGCATCGAACTCCCGCCCACGCTGCTCGCCCGCGCCGACGAGGTGATTGAATGAGGCGGCGGGAGTTCATATCGCTGCTTGGCGGCGCGACGGCGTGGCCGATGTCGACACGCGCGCAGCAGGCAGCGATGCCGGTGATTGGGTTTCTTAGTGGCAGGTCGTTTGATGACAGCATGGAAATGATGACCGCACTCGGACAGGGGCTGAATGAGCAAGGCTTCGCCGAGCATCAGAACTTGAAAATCGAATACCGCTGGGCGGACGGACACTACGACCGACTCCCGGCGCTCGCAGCCGATTTAGTTCGCAGGCAAGTCGCGGTGATCCTCGCGGTCGGTAGCGTCCCGTCACCACTGGCCGCTAAGGCTGCGACCTCAACAATTCCCATCGTCTTCGTCGTTGGCGGTGATCCGGTCAGGTTCAACCTTGTTGCTACCCTCAACCGGCCGGGCGGAAACGTTACTGGTGTGAGCGTACTCTCGGGTCCGTTGAGCGCCAAGCGACTGGAATTGTTGCGCGAGCTAGTTCCCCGTGCGGGTGTTATTGCTTGTCTTGTGAATCCGAATAATCCGGAAGCCGAGGGTCAATTGACCGACATCCAGGCCGCCGCTCGGATGTTCGGGCAAGAACTCCTTTTACTCAATGCCAGCACCGACGACGAACTCCACACCGCCTTTGCAACACTTGCACGGGAGCGTGCCACCGGTCTCTTTCTTGGCAACGACGCCTTTTTTGTGCTCCGTCGTGACCAACTGGCCGCGCTCGCGGCTCGCCACGCCATTCCGGCGGTCTATTTCCTGCGCGAGTTCGCTCTAGCCGGGGGCTTGATGAGTTACGGCGATAGTCTCAACGAAGCGTATCGCCTGGTTGGCGTTTACATCGGGCGAATTCTTAGGGGAGCGAAACCAGCCGACCTGCCGGTTCAGCAGTCAACCAAGGTCGAGCTGGTGATCAACCTCAAGACAGCCAAGGCGCTCGGCCTCGAAGTTCCGCCGACGCTGCTCGCTCGCGCCAACGAGGTGATCGAATGACGCGGCGCGAGTTCATCACGATGCTTGGTGCTGCTGCCGCGGCGTGGCGTTCACTTGGGCGCGGCCTTGAACGTGCTGATCTGCTCGATCACCGGCTTCCACAGCGCCTGCTCGGTTCGGATATAGGCCAGCAACTCGGCGCCCGACATCGGATGGATGTAGCTGGCGATGTCCTCGAATCGCTTCTTCGTCGACGGCTCGTTCAGCACCGCGCGCAGATCGTCGCTGATCTTGGCGGCGATCGGCGCGGGCGTGCCGGGCGGTGCCATCAGCGCGAAGAAGCCCAGCGCGCGCGGGATCGCGGGCAGCGTTTCGGCGATGGTCGGCGTGTCCGGCCGGTTCGGCAGGCGCCGCGCGGAACCCACCGCGAGGAGCTTGAGCGTGCCGCCGTTGATCGAACCGGCGAGACTCGGCAGGCCGTCCATGATCACCTGCACGCGCCCGCCCATGACGTCGCTCAAGCCGGCCGGCGTGCCGGGATAGTTGATCGATGTCCAATCCAGCCCGGCGGCGAGCTTGATCCATTCCGAGGTCAGATGCGGAATGCCGCCGCGGCTGAGCACCGCGACATTGATCTCGCCGGGCCGCTTCTTCACGTAGTCGATCAGCTCGCCGAGCGTGTTGACGCCGAGCGAAGGCGGCACCGCGATCGCCATCGGCTGCTCGCAGACGAAGCCGATCGAGACGAAGTCCCGCACCAAGTCGTACGGATAATCCTTTGCGATCTCGGGCAGCGCGACGAAGCTCGACGACAGCGCGAACAGCAGCGTGTAGCCGTCGGCCGGCGCCGAGCCGGCGACCTTCATGCCGATCGAGCCGGCCGCGCCCGGATGGTTGGCGACGAAGACCTGCTGGCCCCAGCGGTGCGACAGGCCTTCCGCCACGATGCGCGCGATCACGTCAGGCGCGCCGCCGGCGCCTGTCGTCACGATCACTTTGACCGGGGCTGTGGGATAGCTCTGGGCGAGCGCACGGAGCGCCCACTGGAGGCGAGCGCGAGCGTACCGCGCCATTGTCGCGATCGTTCTCATCCCGATGAGAAACCGGCGGCGGTCAATCGGCACGTCGAGGGACGACCGGCCACCTGCACGCCGGACGATGAAGCCATCCCGTTGCCGCGAACTGGCGGCCTGTTCCTTGTTCATCCCGTCACCTGTCGTGCTGCCGATGTCGTCATGTCCGGTTCCGATATGCGTGTGAGACTGCGTCAGAACGGCCGCTTCGCCGTCAACGTTTGCCGTCGCGGGACTTCCGATCAGGCGGTCTCAACAGATATAGCGCCTGATTTTAACGCCGCCGCTACGCGCGTCGGCCGACACGGTGCGGGGTTCGCCCGCGCCAGAGTTGTGCGCTCATCATACGACGTTAATTGATTGGCCATCCAAATTTACGACAACTTTCCTTGCCGACCGGCGTGAACTCCCAGCGAAATAAAAGTCCATCGCAACGGGAGGAACCTCCGATGAAGCATCTTGGCAATCGTCACCTTTATCCTCGGTATATTTGTTACGGCCGCGCATGCTCGAAGCCCAGAAGGCCGTGACATTCAATGGCATGGTATTCGACACGCCTCCGGCGCAAGGCTGGGAGGACCAGCAGGCTGCACCGAAGGCGAAAACGTCGCATCAAGCCAAGAAGCGCAACGGCCACAAAAGCTCGGCGTCGTAAGCGCCTTGCGCGAGGCGATCCCGTCATAGTGTAAAGTCATGGCGGGATCGTTTACGCGCAAGATATTCGCCCGCGAGCCCCGCTCGCGTTGGACCTGAATTGCCGGCGGAGCTCACCAATCTCCAAACGCTTGCTTGAGGCTTTTAGCCGCCAGATCACCAGATCGAACTTGGCTCGCGGACCCATTCATTCGCTCCGCTGGTGGACTGAATTGACCCGCGGACATCAGGCTCCAATCATCCTGATCGCCTGCACGGCAAAGGCCGAGACCGCTCCTGGTTTCCGCTTCGACCCGCTGAATGGTTGCCCGACGGAAGTCGCCCCCGGCTATTGCTGCGGGATGCCGGCCGCCTCGCGCACCTTGTTCCAGCGCGCGACCTCGGCCGCCATGTGCTTGCCGAACGCCTCGGGCGTCGAACCGCGCACGACCACGCCGGCCTTGGTCAAGCGCTCCTGCACCGCCGCTTCGGTCAGGCTTTCGTTGATCACCTTGTTGAGCCTGGCGACGATCGCAGGCGGTATGTCGCGCGGCGCGAACACGCCGTACCAAGTGGTGACGTCGTAGCCGGGGAGCACGCCGGATTCAATCGCCGCGGGCACGTCCGGCACCGCCGGAAACCGGTCCTTGCCGGTGACCGCGAGCGCCTTGAGCTGGCCGGACTGGACCTGCCCCAGCACGGCTGAAATCGTATCGAACAGCACGTCGACCTGCTTGCCGACCACCGCGGAGATCGCCTCCGGCGAGGTTCGGAACGGCACGTGCAGGATGTCGATGCCCGCGGTCTGCCGGAAGAGCTCGCCGGTGAAATGCTGGGTGGCGCCGAAGCCGGGGCTCGCGAACGAAATCTTGCCGGGATTGGCCTTGGCGGCCGCGATCAGATCCTTCACGTCGCTGGCCGGAAAGTCCGGTCGCGCGACGATGATCAGGCCGGCCGTCGCCACCAGCGACACCGGATCGAACGCCGTAAGCGTGTCGTAGCGCAGCGACTTGTTCATCACGGCGGCGATGATCTGGCCGGCGGTCATCATGCCGAGCGTGTAGCCGTCCTTGTCGGCGCGGGCGACCGCCTCGTTGCCGAGGGTGCCGGCGGCGCCGGGCCGGTTCTCGATCACGACCGGCTGGCCGAGCTTTTCCTGCAGCGACTGCGCGACGATGCGGCCGATGATGTCGGCGCCGCCGCCGGGACCGAACGGCACGACGATGCGGATCGGACGCTGCGGCCATTCCTGTGCCGATGCCTCGCGCGTCCCGGCCAGCAATGCGGCGGTGGAGGCAGCAAGCATCGCGCGTCGCGTGAGCATCGGTTCCCTCCCGGCGTCCAAGGCTGACGCTTTGGACATGCGGCCATCATCAATGCGCGGCCGCTGGTTGTTGTTGTCATTGTCGTTGTATCGACTTCCGCGCGCAACAGCTACCCGGCAGCGCGAATGCCGCACCGGCATGCGCTCGTCTCGCCGCGCGGGCGGGCGGGCGCGAGACCGTGCCATGGTTTGCAGGGCGGACACGCGATCGAGAAGAACAGCCTTGCCCTCGTCGGCAACGCGCGCAAAATCCCGCCCGGCCGCCGCCGCTCGACCTCATGGTCATCACGCCTGGGCTCGCGCGCAAGGCTGATCGACAGGAGCAGGCAGTGAAGCGAGCGTATCTGGAAGACCTCGCGCCGGGGCAGGTGTTCACGTCGGACGCGCGCGCCGTCGTCGATGTGGCATCCATCAAGAGATTTTCAGGCGAGTTCGACCGGCAACCCTTCCACTTGGACGAGGCGGCCGCAAAGCCGACGTTCTTCCAGGAGCTTGTCGCCAGCGGGTGGCACACGACCGCGGTGACCATGCAGCTCATCGTCGAGACCCTGCCACTGTCCCACGGCATCATCGGGAGCGGCGTCGACGAATTGCGGTGGCCGCGGCCGGTCAGGCCGGGAGACACGCTGCACCTCCATTGCGAGATCCTTGCGGTGACGCCGTCGAAACTGCACCCGTCGCGCGGCACCGTGCGGGTGCGGATGACGACGTTCAACCAGAAGGATCAGCCGGTGCAGACGATGGTCGCGAATCTGATCGCGTTTCGCCGACCCGAGCACGCGGCCTGAACGCAGACCGCGCGCCGGATCACCTGCGCGCGACCGCCGCGGCTCGCATGTGGAATCGAAGCGGGCTATGCTCGCGCGGCAAGCGCTTCATCATAAGGGCGCGCAAAACATCCGGGACGAGGGAGGACGCGATGGGTTTTCCGGTGCACGCGCTGGTCGGGGCGGCAATCGCAACCGCGCTCGTGGTCGCGGGATCCGCCGCGCGCGCCGATGCGGTGCAGGATCTCGCCGCCGTCGCCGGGAAAAAGGGACCGGTGATCTGGTACGAGAGCTCGCCGCCGGAGGCGGTCCTCAAGATCGCCGCCGCCTTCAACAAACGCTATCCCGACATCAAGATCCAATTCGTGCGCAACACCGGCGGCGGCGGCATCGCCGCGCGCATCATCCAGGAATCGGAGGCCGGCGCGGCCACGGCCAGCTTCTTCATCGGAGACGTCGCGCAACTGATCCCGCTCAACCAGCGCACATTGCTGCTCTCGCGCGACTGGAACGAGTCTCGGGATCGATCCCACGCTCTCCCCTACGCCTTATGCGGTTGCCGCCACCGCCGCGCTCGGCGTCCTGGTCTGGAACAAGCAGCGGGTGGCGGATGGCGATCTGCCCAAGACCTGGGACGAGATGCTGGCCGAGCGGTGGCGCGGCAAGATCGGGCAATGGGTGCGCGCCGCCACGCTCGGGACGCTGGCCAAGGCCTATGGCGAGCAGCACATGCGCGACTACACCCGCAAGCTGATCGAGCTCAAGGCCATGATCTATCCGTCCACCTTCCAGCTGGCGCAGCAGGTCGCCGCCGGCGAAGTCGACATCGGGATGGGCCTCTATCATTCGGCGCAGCCGGTGATCGCCTCGGGCGCGCCGCTCGGCCTGCGCTTTCTCGACCCGACGCCGGTCAACACGCTCTACGGCGCCGTGGTGTCCAAGGGCGGCAATCCGGAGGGCGCGCAGGTCCTGCTCGCCTGGCTCTCGACGCTCGAAGGCGCGAAGGCCTACGAGGGGGCGATCGGACGCGGCAATCCGCTGATCAAGGGAACCGAGACCAACGAACGCCTCGGCACGCACAAGATGGTCGAATATTCGTTCGCGGAAGCCGCCACCATCGAGAAGCTCGACGCCGAACTCACGCAAATGCTGATGGCGGCGGAAAAGAAGCGCTGACGTCGTGTGCGCGTTCCGATCTGATTACGTGGCTCCGGCGTCCCATCCCCCGCTAAATTCACTGGCCGAAGTCGGAAACATCCGACTTCGGCTGGAGGGACAGGGTGGGGGCAGGAGTTGGTTCTCGCGATCATGCCCCCTCCCCACCCCTCCCCCGCAAGCGGGGGAGGGAGCAGCACCGAGTTCGCCGCGCTCGCATCGATCCGAACGCTCGTCTCCAGCGGCTGCGAAAACTGAGAATGGCGGTCGCGACCACACTGCCCTCGCATCCACCGGCGGCACCGCATTTCGCACGCCTGCAGCCCGCGCGCCTCGCTTCCTGTCCTCCTGCTCGGGGCGCTGCTCGCGTGGCTCGTGCTCGTGCCGCTCGCGGTGCTGGTCGTGAGCGCGTTCAAGCCGACCGGCCTGCTGCGCGATCCGGGATTCACCCTCACGCATGTGGTCGAGACCTATTCGGACCCGCAATTCTGGAGCCTGGTCTGGACGACGCTGCAATTCGCCGCCGGCTCCACCGCCGTCGCCCTGGTGCTGGGCGGCGCGCTGGCGTGGCTGGTCGAGCGCACCGACCTGCCCGCGCCCAGGTTGGTGCGGGCGCTGGTGATCCTGCCGATGGCGACGCCGCCGTTCCTGCTGGCGATCAGCTGGATCATCCTGCTGAGCCCGCGCACCGGCGTGATCAACTCGCTGCTCATGCAGACGTTCGGCCTCAGCGCGCCGCCGTTCAACATCTATTCGCTCGGCGGCATGATCCTGGTCGAGGGCCTCGCGCTGGTGCCCTCGGCATTCCTGATCCTGGCGCCGGCCGCGCGCAATCTCGACCCGAGCCTGGAGGAGAGCGCGCTGGTATCCGGAGCAAGCACCGGCCACCTCGTCTTTCGCATCATCCTGCCGCTGCTGCTCCCGGCGCTGGCGGGAACCGCGATCTTTCTCATGATCGTGAGCTTCGTGGTGTTCGACGTGCCCGGCACGATCGGCATGCCGTCGCGCATCTTCGTCCTCTCCAGCCAGATCTACAGCCTGGTGGCGGACAGCCCGCGCGGCATTCCGGAATACGGCAAGGTCAGCGCGATGGCGCTGATGTTCACATTGGGCCTGCTCGCGCTCACCTTGGCCTACCACCGGCTCATGCGGCACGCCGGCCGCTTCGTGACCGTGACCGGCCGAGGCTATCGGGCACGACCGTTTGCGCTGGGACGACTGCGTTGGCTCGCGGTCGCCGCGGTCGGCCTCTATTTTCTGTGCGCGGTGCTGGCGCCGCTCCTCATCCTGCTGTGGACCAGCCTGATGCCGTTCCAGGTGCCGCCCTCGCTCGCGGCCGCAAGGATGGCGACGCTCGCCAATCACCGCGAGTTCTTCACCAATCCGTTCATCGAGGCGGCGACCATCAACTCCATCGTGGTGGCGCTCGTGGCCGCGACCGCCGTGGCCGCGCTCTCGCTTGCCACCGCCTGGGTGAGCATCAGGACCCGAGCGCCCGGACGGCGCGTGATCGACGCGCTCGCCTTTCTCCCGCTCGCCATGCCGGGCGTGCTGATCGCGACCGCGCTGGTCTACGTCTATCTCGCGGCGAAGATCATCCCGATCTACGGCACGATCTGGATCATCGCGGTCGCCTATCTCACCATCTATCTGAGCTTCGGCTCGCGCGCCATGAATGGCGTGGTGCTGCAAATCCACCCGGAGCTCGACGAGGCCGCGCGCATGAGCGGCGCCGGCCTGCTTGCGACGCTCCGCCGCGTGATCGTGCCGCTCACCACGCCGGGGCTGGCGGCGGTGTGGATCTGGGTCTTCGCCCATTGCCTGCGCGAGCTCACCGCCGCGCTGATGCTGCAAGGCGCCGACAACGCGACGCTGCCGACGCTGCTCTACACCTATTGGTCGGGCGGCGAGACCAACAAGGCCGCCGCCGTGGGCGTGTGGCTCGTCCTCGGCCTGCTCGCGGTCGTCATCATCTGGCAGCTGCTGCAGCGCCTCGCCGCCGGCGGCCATTCCGTCCGCATGGACCCGGCATGAAAATCGGACGCGGGAAATCGGCGGTAGGGTGGGCAAAGGCGCGTGTGTCCAGGTGCCGATGCGGCGTTACCACCTTCGTGTGCGCCGTGCCCACGCGGAGGCGGCATGATGGAGGAACGCGTGGGCACGGCGCGCGCATGATCTTGCCATGCGTCAAGACCGGTAGCGCGCGCCTTTGCCCACCCTACGAAACGAGCTGAACAGAATTCGGAGAACCGCAGATGCAGGATCGCACCGACGGCGCTGGCGTGACGCCATCAGAGATGAAAATCGAGAAGAACGTGCGCATCCCCATGCGCGACGGTGTGCATCTCGCCGCCGACATCTACCGGCCGCCGACGCCGGGCAAGGTGCCGGCGCTGCTCGCGCTCAGCCCCTACGGCAAGGAGCTGCAGGCGCTCGCGCTGACGCTTCCGCCGCAGGCGCGGCCGAGCCCGCTGTGGGACGGCGGCATCGAAGCCGGCGATATCAGCGCCGTGATCGAGCACGGCTACGCCCACGTGATCGCCGACGTGCGCGGCACCGGCGGCTCGGACGGCGAGCTCGTCGGCAACTACGACCTCGGCGGCCACGGCGAAGGCAAGGACGTCTACGACCTGGTCGAATGGATGGCGCAGCAGCCCTGGTGCGACGGCAATGTCGGCATGATCGGCATTTCCTACTTCGCCACCGTGCAGGTGATGGGCGCCGCCGAGGCGCCGCCCCACCTCAAGGCGATCTTCGTCAACGGCGGCCACTTCGACATGTACGAGCTTTGCTATCACGGCGGCATCATGTGGCTGATGCCGCGGGCGTCGCGCGAGGGCCGCGGCGGCGACAGCGGCGTCGCGGTGCGCAACGTCACCGGCAAGAGCAAACGCGTCTATTCGCGCGAGCAGTACCAGGCGCGCATCCGCGAGCGGCTCGCCGACCCCGACATCAAGCACTGGCCGAACATGATCCACGTGCTGAACTATCCGGAGACGCACGATCTCTGGCTGGACTTCGTGCTCAATCCCCACGACGGACCGTTCTGGCAGGACGGGCAGGCCATCAACACCGCGCACAAGATCAAGATCCCCGCCTACTTCCAGGTCAAATGGGGACGCGGCTGGACCGTCGACGGCACCATCGACTGCTTCAACAAGGTGCAGGGCATCAAGCGCCTCGACCTGCAGCCGCTGCCGCCGATGCAGGAGCGGCCGTTCCACGAATCCCACGACGAAATGTTCCGCTGGTACGACTATTGGCTCAAAGGCATCGACACCGGGATCATGGACGCCGACGACGCGCCGATCCGGGTGTTCGTCGAAGGCGCCAGGCGCTGGCGCGCCGAAAAGGAATGGCCGCTCGCGCGCACGGCGTGGACCAAATATTTTCTGCGGCCGCGCCACCGGCTCGCCGCCACGCCGGAGCCGCTCGGCGCCGAGGCGGCGCCACCCGACGGGTTCTATCAGGCGCCGTTCACCGTCACATCCGACGTGCAATCGCTGAAATGGACCACGGCGCCGCTGCTCGAGGATACCGAGATCACCGGCCCGGCCGCGCTCTACGTCCATGTCGCGATCGACACCGACGACACCAACCTGATCGCCAAACTCTACGACGTCGATGCGCAGGGCAACCGGCAGATCGTCAGCTCAGGCTACCTCAAGGCCTCCCATCGCGAGCTCGACCCGGCGCAGTCGGAACCGTGGCGGCCGCATCATCCGCATAGCCGCTCGGTGCCGGTGCCGGCGGGCGAGGTGATCGAATACGCCATCCGGATCTATTCCTTCTCCAACCTGTTCAAGGCCGGGCACCGCATCCAGCTCGAGCTGATGTGCAACGAGCCGTTCGCGGATGCGTTTTCGCAACTGCTGCCGCCCGACAGCTATCACCTGCCGAGCGGGCGAGCGACCACGCACAAGGTCTTCCGCGACGCGCTGCATCATTCGCATCTGCTGCTGCCGGTCATTCCGGCGGAGGGGACAGGCGGGTGAGTTGGTGGATTGGTCCAACCGCCGCCATTGCAGGCGTGTCCCGGACGCGGTGCAGCGCGAGCGCGAGCGAAGCGGTGCGCCGCTGATCCGGGACCGCCCCAGACTCGGAATGCGTAACGGTCCACGCAAGTCGGGTTTACCCGACTTGCGCGCATTTGAGCGCCGATCTCGGGTATACCCGAGATCGGTGTCTGCAGCGCACCGCTGCGCGCTGCGCCGCGCCCGGGACACACGCACTCAAATCAGCCCCGGCAAGAGGCGTCGAGTACGTCGGCCGCGGCTGCAGCCCGGCAGCAATGCTGCTTGTTCGCTCCTGCCCGAGCCGTTAGCCTCGTACAATCGAATAAGAACAAATCGCATCGGGTTCATGGGAGGTGCGCATGGCTGACGACCTCAAGATCAAGGTGAACGGACGACTCTCGCCCGTGGCCGCGAGCCCGGACACGCCGCTCCTTTACGTGCTCACGAACGAGCTGAACCTGTGGGGGCCGCGCTTCGGCTGCGGGCTCGCGCAATGCGGCTCCTGCTCGGTGCTCGCCGACGGCGTGGAGATCCGTTCGTGCGTGACGCCGGTTGGCGCCGTGGCCAACAAGTCGCTGACCACGTTCGAGGGGCTGGCCGCGTGGTACGCGGAGCAGAAGGGACTGGCACAAGCGCCCGCGCTGCATCCGCTGCAGCAGGCCTTCATCGACGAGCAGGCGCCGCAGTGCGGCTATTGCTACAACGGGATGCTGATCAAGGGCTCGGAGCTCCTGGCGCAGACGCCGCGCCCGAGCGAAGCGCAGATCCGCTCGCACATGGACGGCCATCTCTGCCGCTGCGGATCCTATCCGCGCATCATGAAGGCGATCCAGCTTGCCTCCACCACGATGGCGGGAGCAACGCGATGACCGCCATCCTCACGGACACCGCCCCCCCGCTCTCCCGCCGCAACCTGCTCAAGGGCGGCGGCGCGCTCGTCGTCGGCTTCTGCATCGGCGGCTCTGCGCTGCCGGCTTTGGCCGCGCGCGGCGACGCCGCCGGTCCGCCGGATCCGAATACGATCGATTCATGGATCGCCGTGCATGCCGACAACACCGCGACGGTGTATCTCGGCAAGGGTGAATTCGGCCAGGGCAATACCACCGGTCTCCTGCAGATCGCGGGCGAAGAGCTCGATCTCGACATGAACCAGTTGCGATCGGTCCAGCTCGACACCAACACCGTGCCCAACCAGGGCGCGACGACGTCGAGCTCGTCGATCCATCGCGGTGGCCCGCAGGTGCGGGCGGCGGCGGCGGAAGCGCGACAGGCGCTGCTGGCGCTGGCCTCGACGCGGCTCGGGGTGCAGACCGGAAGCCTCACCGTTTCCAAAGGGGTGGTATCGATCGACGGCCACCCCAGCCGCTCGGTCAGCTACGGCGCGCTGCTCGGCGACAAGCCGTTCAACGTCAAGTTCACCGGCATCGCGCCGCAGAAGCCGATCAACCGGTACAAGCTCGTGGGCACGCGCGTGCCGCGGGTCGATATTCCGGACAAGATGACCGGAAAATACGTCTACATGCAGCAGGTGCGGGTGCCCGACATGCTGCACGGCCGCATCGTGCGGCCACGCGGGCAAGGCGCCTATGGCGACGGCGCCAAGCCCTTGAGCATCGACGAGAGCTCGATCGCCGGCATTCCCGGCGCGCGGATCGTGCGCAAGGGCGACTTCGTCGGCGTGGTCGCGGAGCGCGAGTGGGACGCGGTCAAGGCCGCGCGTGCAGCTCAAGGTCAGCTGGAAGGAGAGCGCGACGCTGCCGGGCAATGCCGACCTGTTCGACCGCATGCGCGCCGCCAAGACCACCGACACGGTGATCGCGGATTGGGGCGATGCCGCCAAGGCCTTCGCCGGGGCCGCGCATGTGGCGTCCTCGAGCTACCGCTGCCCGTACCAGTCGCACGCCCCGTTCGCCGCCAATTGCGCGCTCGCCGATGTCGGCCCGAACGGCGCGCTGGTGATGTCCTCGACCCAGGACATCTACAATTCGCGCGACATGCTGGCGGAGGTGCTCGGATTGCCGGTCGCCAAGGTCCGCGTGCAGTATTACGAGGGCTCGGGCACGTTCGGCCGCAGCTGCTACGAGGACGCCGCGCAGGCCGCGGCGGTCATGTCCCAGGCGGTCGGCAAGCCCGTGCGCGTGCAGTTCATGCGTTCCGACGAGCTCGGCTGGGACGACTACGGCCCGGCCCATCTTGCAGACGTGCGCGCCGGCATCGATGCCGGCGGCAAGCTCGTGGCCTACGAATATCACGGCTGGCAGCACGGCTGGATGGTCAACGAGACGACGCACGAACTGGCGCTGTTGACGCCGCCGAAGGAGCGCACGACAGGCGCCGGCTCCATCCCCGTCAACCGCATGAGCACCGGCTCGATGTACGCCGTGGCGAACCGGCGCGTGGTGAGCCACGCCGTGCCGATGGTCGGGTATCTCAAGGGCGCGCCGCTGCGGTCGCCGCTCGACCTGTCGTTCGCATTCGCGTCCGAGCAGACGATCGACGATCTCGCCTTCCTGGCGAAGATCGATCCGCTCGAATTCCGCCGCAACAATATCGGCGACCAGCGCTGGCTGGGCGTGCTCAATGCGGCCGCCGAGGCGGCGGCGTGGAAGCCGCGGGTCGCGGCCTCCTCGTTGTCCGTCTGCCGAGATCGTCACCGGCCGCGGCATCGGGCTCGGCACCCATCACGTATCGTATGGCGCCGCGGTCGCCGAGATCGAGGTCAACCGGCGCACCGGCAACATCGTGGCCACGCGCGTCTACGGCGCGCTCGACGCCGGACAGGTGATCAATCCCGCGCTGGTGGAGAACCAGATCGTCGGGCAGATGATCCAGGCCGTCAGCCGCACGCTCAAGGAAGAGGTGACGTTCGACAAGAACGGCGTCACCAGCCTCGATTGGGTGTCATATCCGGTGCTGCGCTTCGCCGAGCATCCGCACGTGACCCCGATCGTGGTGCAGCGCCTCGACGAGCCCTCGACCGGCGCCGGCGAGGAGGTGATGGGCGCGACCGCGGCCGCCGTCGCCAACGCATTCTTCGATGCGACGGGGGTACGGCTTCGCCAGTACCCGCTGACACCCGAGCGGGTGAAGGCGGCGCTCGCAGCCAGGACATGAGCGACGTCGGCCCCGGCGGCGGCCGCCGGCGCGGTCGCCGCGCTCCGTGAGCGCGATCCGACGCCCAAAGCCTGGGCGCAATGGTTGAGCGCAGAAGCTTTGGCGCCACAAACCAATATCCCTTGCCCGGTGCGCGGGCGCGCGCGGTCGTTTCGGCATCACCGGAGCGCCAATCCTTTGGACTTGCCCACCTTCCCGTGATGGACAACCATGGTGCGCAAGTCGCGCATATTCAGCGTCATGCAGGTTGCCGGCAAATTGCCGGCGCCGGCTCCCACCAGAGGGAAAACGAGATGATCAGGAAAAAGGGGCTATCCGCCACGGCCTTCTCGATAGGTCTATCGGTTGCTTTGGCCTTGGTGTCGCTGCCGGCCGCCGCCAAGGACAAGGTCAAGGTGGCCTTCATCGGTCCGCTCACGGGCGGCGTCGCCGCCAACGGCATCGGTGCCCGCAACTCGGCCGAGCTCGCGGTGAAACTGCGCAACGCCGACCCCAGGGCCAAATACGAATACGAGCTTGTCGTCCTCGACGACGAGTGCAAGCCCAATGTCGCCGTACAGGTGGCGACCAAGGCGGGGGCCGACCGTTCGGTGATCGCGGCCGCCGCGCATTATTGCTCGGCAGCGGCCATCGCGGCAGTCGAGACCTACAACCGTCTCGGGCTGCCGATGGTGGTATGGGGCGCAGTTCTCCCCGACATCACCTACCGCGCCAAATATCCGGAAGTGCATCGGGTCAACGGCACGATGATCAACCAGAACGAGGTCGCCGCCAAACTGATGACCGGCCTCGGATTCAAGAAGTGGGTGGTCATTCATGACACCACCGACTACGGCAAGGGCCACAACGAATATTTCTCGAAATACGTCAAGCAGAACGGCGGGCAGATCCTCGGCACCTTCGGCGTCACCGCCGACCAGCAGGATTTCACCGCCGAACTCACGCAGGCAAAGGCGCTCAACCCCGAGGTCATCTACTTCGGCGGCCTGACGCCGATCGGCATCCGCGTCCGGTCACAGATGGACAAGGTCGGCCTCAACGCGGTGCTGGAGGGCACCTCCGGCATCAAGTCCGACTCTTATATCCAAGCGCTGGGACCGCTGGCGGAGGGCTCGCTCAGCTTCATCGAGGGCGCCCCGATCGAGAAGCTGCCGGGCGGGAAGTATTTCCAGGAGCAATACGACAAGGCCGGCTACAAGGAGCCGCCGGAGGCCTACGGTGCCTTCGCGTTCGTCGCGATGCAGCTGATCCTCGACACGATCGAGCAGACCGGACCCGATCGCAAGAAGGTCACCGACGCACTCGGCAAGATCGCGAACTACGACTCCATTATCGGGCCGGTCACGTTCGACGATCACGGGCAGAACACCGTGCCGCTGATCTCCAAATACGTCGTGCAGGACGGCAAATGGGTGATCTGGGAGGACAGCGAGTACGCTTCCGGCAAGCGCAAGCTCAAGCAGTGATGAGCGCAAGACGGGCGTACGAGTGGGCAACGGCACGGCATGGACAGCCCAGTACCGGCACGCCGTTGCGCGCCGTTGCCCACGCGAGCAAATGCTGGAGACATACCGGCGCGACAACGCTGCTCGACAGCCGCGTGGACAACGGTGAAATGCCGCCATCCCTTCCCTCGATCCGAGATGACGGCGTGGAGATCGCGCTTCAATATCTGATCAACGGGCTCATGCTCGGAGTCATGTACGGCCTGGTCGCCGTGGGCTTCACGCTGTTCTTCGGCGTGCTCGACGTCATCAAGTTCTCCCACGGCGACGTGCTCACGGTCGGGGTGTTCACCGGCTTCGCCACCTATGTCGCGTTGAAGGCGGCGCAGGTGAGCTCTCCGCTGCTGCAGCTCGTCGTGCTCTCGATCGTGGCGATGGCGGCGATGGCACTGCTCGGCGCGGTGATCGCCCGCTATCTCGTGCTGCCGTTGAGTTCGGCGCCGGCGCTCAACACGCTGTTGATCACGCTGATGCTGGGAACCGTGCTGCGCGAAGGCGTACGGCTGGGCTTTCCCGACGGCTCGAACCCAAAGCCGTTCCCGGCGCTGCTGCCGACGACAGCCTACACCTTCGGCCATTTCACGCTGCGGCTGGACAGCCTGATGCTGTTGGCCGCGGGTCTGGCCATGATCGTCGCCGTCCATCTCCTGATCAACAAGACCAAGCTCGGGCTGGCGATCCGCGCAGTGGCGCAGGACGGCGAAACCGCGCGCACCATGGGGATCAACTTCACTGCGGTGGTGCTGATCACCTTCGCGATCGGCTCGGGCGTCGCCGCCTTTGCCGGCGTGATGAACGGCCTGTACTACAACGAGATCAATTTCAGCATGGGCCTGCTGCTGGGCGTATTCGGTTTCAGCGCCGCGGTGGTCGGTGGCCTCGGCAACATCTATGGCGCCATCCTCGGCGGCTTCCTGTTCGCCGGCCTGCAGACCATCGGCGCAGTCGCGTTGCCGTTCGCCAGCGCCTACAAGGACGTGTTCGCGCTCGCCGTCATCATCGCCATCATGGCGTGGCGGCCGACCGGCCTGATCGCGGAGAAATCGAGCGAGCGGGTGTGACGGCATGGCGACCTCGCCGAACAGCCGCTCTCCGCTTCCCGCGCTTGCCTGGGCGGCGGCCGCCACGCTGTACGGCATGCTGTTCCTCGGCGCGGAAAGCGAACGGGCGCTGGGCGCGCTGCTGGCGATCGCAGCCGCCGCGGTCGTGCTGGGTGCACGCTCCGGGCTGGTGGACCAGATCAGGGCGAGCATCGGCGGCAACGAGCGCGCCTTCGACATCGCCGCGGTCGCGGGCGTGCTTGCCGTCGCGCTCTGGTTTCACGAGGAGCATTTCATCATCCTGATGATGACCACGGCATTCCTGCTGATGGTCGCGGCCCTCGGCCTCACCATCCAGTTCGGCTATGCCGGCGTGGTCAACTTCGCGGGCGCGGCCTTCCTCGGGATCGGCTGCTACACCGCCGGGGTCGTCACCAAGTACACGTCGCTGCCGTCGTTCCTCACGCTTCCGCTCGGAGGACTGATGGCGGCGGTCATCGGATCGATCCTGATCCTGCCGGTGCTGCGGACCCGGGGGCACTACGCAGCCCTCGTCACCATTGCCTTCGGCATCCTGTTCAAGGTGTTTCTCGAGGTCAACGATACGCTGGGCGGACCGCAGGGCATCCAGGTCAAGCCGATCGTCCTGTTCGGCTGGAACTTCAACAGCCCGATCCGGATCGGCGACTTCACCGCGTCGTTCTACTTCTCCTATCTGCTCCTTGCGCTGGCCCTGCTGGTGTTGAGCTTCACGCTGGTGCGACGGCTCGAGCGCTCCTGGATCGGACTCAGCCTGGATGCGATCCGGCTCGATGAGACCGCCTCGGCCTGCTACGGGCTCAACCTCGCACGCTGGAAGGTGCTGGCGTTCACGCTCGGCAATTTTCTGGCAGGCACCGCGGGCGCGGCCTATGGACACGTGCTGGGCTTCATCGCGCCCAATAACTTCACCTTCGGCGATTCGCTGATCCTGGTTTCGATCATCCTCCTGGGCGGCATCGGCAACCTGTGGGGCGTCGCGGTCGCTGCCGCCTTCGTCGTGATCCTGCCGGAGAAATTCCAGGTCATCCAGGAATACCGCCTGGTGCTGTACGCGGCGCTCGTGATTCTCATCCTGCTGTTTCGTCCGCAGGGACTGCTGCCGCGGCAACTGCGCGACTATGTCCCGGGCTCCAAGGCGCGGAACGCGCAGGCCCATGCCGAGGAGCGCGTGCGGTGACCGGAGCGCTGCTCACCTGCAAGGGCCTGACCTGCCGCTTCGGCGGCCTGGTTGCGCTCGCCCGCGTGGACTTCGAGGTGAACGACGGTGAGATCGTCGGCCTGATCGGACCGAACGGCTCGGGCAAGACCACGCTGTTCAACGTCGTCACCGGCATCTATGGCGCGGACGAGGGCGCGGTCACGTTCGCGGGCAAGGACACGACCGCCGCGACGCCACAAGCGATCTATCGCGCGGGCGTGACCCGCACCTTCCAGCGTTCGCGCATGTGCCTGCCATTGTCGGTGTTCGACAATATCATGGTGGGCAACCACAAACGGCTGAACCACGGCCTGGTCTTCAACCTGCTGCGGCGCGGCGCGTTTGCCGCCGAGCTCGCGCGCAACCGCGAGGAGGCCCGCGAGCTGGTGAAGGTGTTCAGCGCCGAGCTTGCCGACCGCATCGAGGAACCGGCGGCCGGCCTGCCGATGATCGATCGACGGCGGATCGAGATCTGCCGGGCGCTGATCAGCCGGCCACGCCTTGTGCTGCTCGACGAACCGTCGGCCGGCATGACGCACGAGGAAACACGCCACCTGATGGACGACATCCTCCTGGTGCGCGGGCGCATGCCGGGCCTGACCATCGTCATCATCGAGCACGAGATGGGGGTGATCGAGCGCGTCACCGATCGCTGCGTGGTGCTCAACTACGGCCGCAAGATCAAGGAGGGCACGTTCGCGGAGGTCGCCGGCGACCGGCAGGTGCAAGAAGCCTATCTCGGGGTCGCGTGATGGCAGGCCTGCTCGAGATCCTGGACGTCACCACCGCCTACGACAAGGCGGACGTGCTGCAGGGCGTCTCGCTCACGGTCGAGGCCGGCAGCATCACCTGCCTGCTCGGCTCGAACGGCTCCGGCAAGACCACGCTCATTCGTTCGATCCTCGGCCTGACGCCGCCGCGCGCCGGGCGCGTCGTGTTCGACGGCAAGGAGATCACGCGGCTGCCGACCCACAAGGTGATTGCCGCCGGCGTCGCCTGCATTCCGGAAGGACGCAAGGTCTTTCCCAAGCTGACGGTGGAGGAGAACCTGCGCGTCGGCGCTTATCAGGAGCCGTCGGACGCGGTGACGCGCGCGCGCGCCGAGGACATCTATCGCCTGTTCCCCCGCCTCGGCGAACGCCGGACGCAACTTGCCGGCACGATGTCGGGGGGCGAGCAGGCGATGATGTCGATCGGCCGCGGCCTGATGCGTGCCCCCAAACTCCTGCTCGTGGACGAGCCCTCGCTCGGACTGTCGCCGCTTCTGGTCAAGGAGAATTTCAACATCATTCGCGAGATCAACGCGCGCGGCATCACCGTGTTCCTGGTCGAGCAGAACGTCCACCAGACGCTGGCGATCTCGCATTACGGCTACGTGCTCTCGAAGGGACGCGTGGTGGCGGCGGGGCGGCCGGACGAACTGGCGGGCCGGGCGGAGGTCCGCGAAGCCTATTTCGGGTAGCGGACCCCACCTGCGTCGCCTAAGGGTTAACCGTGCCTGCGGCGAGATGACCGCGTAACCGGCAAGACTGTTCATGTCACATACATCGGCGCCACGGCACCGTGCCGGGCCGCGCGCTGCGGGACGATCCGGGTTTCGAAACGCGTTAAGCACGCAACTGCGCAAGCAGCACTCGAGATGAAAGCCAGCTCCTTGCAGACATCGTCACCGGAGGTCGAGATTCCCGCGGCACGGCGCCGGGAACCGTCACGCGCGCGTGCCCGGCCTGCGGCGTCACGCGACACCACACCCTTCGCTTCAGGACCAACGGATGCGACATCTTGCAATGCGAGGATTGCGGGCTCGGCCGCACCGAAACGTCGGGGTTTGATCCCGCCGCCTACTATACCGAGGATTATTTTTCGGGCCGGCACAGCGACGGCTACTCGGATTATCTCGGGGCCGAGCCGGTGCTGCGCCGCGAGTTCGCGCGCAGCGTCGAGTTCATCCGCAGCTATCGCGGCGACGGCAAGCTGCTGGAATTGGGCTGCGCCTATGGCTTTTTCCTCATGGAGGCGGCGCGCCATTTCGATGTGGCCGGGATCGAGCTGGCTGAAGAGGCCGCCGCGCATGGCCGCCGTGCCGGTTTGAAGGTGGTGCAAGGAATGGCCGACGAAGCCAACCTGCGGCAAATCGGTCATGTGGATGTCATCGTTCTGTTCGATGTTATCGAGCATCTTCCGGACCCGCGGGAGACGCTCGCGCTGTGTCATCGGCAGCTCAACCCCGGCGGCATCATCGTGATCACCACGGGCGACTTCGGCTCGATGGTCGCCAAGCTTGCCGGCGTGCGCTGGCGGCTGATGACGCCGCCGCAGCACCTCTGGTTCTTCACCCAGGAGAGCATGCGCCGGATGTCCGGGGTCTGGGGTTTTCGATGGAGCATGTGGACCACCCCTGGAAGATCGTTCCGGCCTCGCTGATCGCCTTCCAACTGCGGCGCATGCTCGGAATGCGCCCGGCCAGCACGGCCAGCGCCGGTCGCGTGGGGATACCGGTCAACCTGTTCGACGCCATGCGTGTCGTGTTGCGAAAGGCGTCGTGACCGGCGTCCTTTTTTTGCACTGCCGCAAATCGCGCTGGGCGTCGGCCGATCCGGGCACGCGCGGCGATCCATCGCAGCTGAACCGCTAGGAGGGTGGCTTCGACATCTGGTTCACTGAGCGACGATCGCGATGCATATCGTCATTTGCCTATCGCCCTGCGGGAGCGTGCTGATCCGCCGCGGGCCGCTTGCTGCCGCAGCCGGAACTTTCCCAGGGCTCTGCGATTTCCTGTTCGTCCCGTACCGTGTCTTGTTCGTCCCATGCCGTGGAAGCGTCAGATGGAAATTGTCTCGCGGGCGCAGGTCTATGTGGTCATTCCGGCCTACAACGAAGGGACAGTCCTTTCCCGCGTCGTGACCGAGGTCAAACGCGCGGGCTATGCGGTGGTCGTGGTCGACGACGGCTCCACCGACGCCACGGCCGACCACGCGCACGCGGCCGGCGCCGCCGTGATCAGGCATCCATTCAACCTCGGTCAGGGCGCCGCGTTGCAGACCGGCATCGACTACGCGCTGACGCAACCGGCGCAATTCGTGGTGACGTTCGATGCCGACGGCCAGCACCGCGTGGCGGATATTTCCCGCCTGACCGAGGCGCTGGTGCGCGAACGGGCCGATTTCGCGCTCGGCAGCCGGTTTCTCGGACAGGCTCCCAATCTTCCCCCGCTGCGCCGCCTGATGCTGCAGGCCGCAACGCTGTTCACGCGGCTGACGACGGGCTTGCAGGTCACCGACACCCACAACGGCCTGCGCGCCATGACCCGCCGCGGCGCCGCCGCGCTCGCGCTTCGGCAAAACCGGATGGCGCATGCGTCGGAATGCCTCAGCCAGATCGGCAGCAGCGGACTGCGCTATGTCGAGCAGCCCGTGACGATCGAATACACCGCCTATTCGCTGGCCAAAGGCCAGAACCTCCGCGACGCCGTGCTCATCCTGCTCGATCTGTTTGCGCGAAGGCTGTACCGATGATTGCGCAATTGATCCTCTCGGCGCTGTTGGCGGCAATCCTGCTGTACGCCTGGACCGAGTACCGGCGATCGCCCGCGGTCGCCTTCCTGACCGTGGCGATCGCGACGTCGGGTCTCTACTTCGTGTGGATGCCCGAGCACAGCACGCAACTCGCGGAGCTGGTCGGGATCGGCCGCGGCGTCGACCTTATCCTCTACGTCTGGGTCTGCATCAGCCTGGTCGTTCTTCTGAATCTGCATCTGAAGCTGCGCACCCAGACCGAGTTGATCACCACGCTGGCGCGGAAAATCGCGATCACCGACGCGCAATCGCGCAACACCTGATACCAACAATCGCAATATTTGAGTCGTGTTTGCGCGGCCTTGTGCCGGGCATTCACGTCTTAGCCGCGTGCCGAAGCAAGCCGCGGACGCCGTTGCCAGCTGGCCATGACGTGAAGGAGGGCGAAGCGCGAAGCGACCGCTCGCTTTCATTCCGGCCGAAGATCGAGCTCCTGCGCAAGCGAGCGCCACCACGCCTGCTGCTGACGGATGAATTGCGCGGTTGTCTCGGCCGTGTCGGTGCCGCTGATCGCAAGGCCCAACGCGACGAGCCGCTGCTGAATCTCTGGGCTGCGCAGGAATTGCCCGATATGCCGGTTCAGCTGCGCCACGATGTCAGCGGGCGTGCCGGCCGGAGCAACCACGACCAGCCAGCCGTCCAGCTCGAAGCCCGGCAGCGTCTCCGCGATGGTGGGCAACTCGTCGAGGCCGGGAAAACGTTTTGCCGAGCTCAGCGCGATCCGCCTCACCTTTCCGGCCCGCGCGAAGCCTTCCACGGCAGCAAAGGAGCTGATCATCACCTGCGTCGTTCCAACCGAGGTGTCCTGCATCATCTGCGCCGTCGTGCGGTAGGGAACCTCCACCATCCCGATGCCGCCGCGCTTGTTCAGGAGGCGGCCGACCACCACGCCCAGGCCGCTGGTGGCATCCACGGCGTAGGACAGCTTGCCCGGTTGCGCCTTGCCGTAGGCGATCAACTCGGGAAGCGTCTTCACCGGGAGCTCGGGATAGACCGAGACCACGACCGGGCCCTGGTTGGAGACCATGGCGACCGCCGTGAAGTCCCGCACCGGATCGTAGGGAATCGATTTCAGCAGGAACATGTTCGATGTGAACGTGGACGCGTTCGCGAAGAACAGGGTGTAGCCGTCGGGCGCGGCGCGCGCGGCTTGCTGCGCACCCGTAATGCCGGACGCGCCCGGCACGTTCTCGACGTAAATCTGCTGGCCCAGCGTGCGCGACACGCCGTCGGCCAGCAGGCGCGCCATGATGTCGGTGCCGAGGCCGGGACCCGTCGGCACGATCAGCCGGATCGGCCGCGTCGGCCAGTTCGGCGGGGTGGTCTGCGCCTGCGCGCGCGTGCCAACGGCGGCCGCGAGCAGAACGATGCAGAACAGCGCGTGCAGAACCTTCTTCATAAAGCCGCCAATCGTCGTTGTCGTTTGCAAATCAGGTATAGGCGCACGCCCCTGACGACGGCAAGCAATGGCGGCGCGGCGGCAGGGGCCGGCAGACATTTGACGCCAATTCAGCCAGCACCTAGCCTCATGCCGCCGCGCGCGCATCGGCCGCGGCGTGGTGGTGACCGTCGCAAGGAACGTTGCCCCTCATACAAAAACGAAAAGCGCTTTCGCCGCGATGAAAGCGCCGTTGGGAGGATTTGGTATGTTGCGCAGTCGTCCCTCGCGCAGTCCGCACCTATTCCACCGGCACGGGCAGAGCTGCGGGATCTGCGGCCCGTCGCGGCGGGAGTTTCTGGCCACTGCGGGCGCCTTCGGCGCCAGCACCGCGCTGGCCGCGCCCGCCGCATTGGCGCAGGCGCCGGCCGAACCCAAGCTCATCGACGTGCATCATCACATCGTGCCGCCGTTCTGGTTCGAGGAGGTGAAAGACCGGATCTCGGCGCAGGGCGGCGGCCGCATCATTCCCACCTGGTACGGGTGGTCGCCGCAGGCGGCGCTTGCGGCGATGGACAAGAACGGCGTCCAGACCGCCATCATTTCCATGACCACGCCCGGGATCTTTTTCGGCGATGTGCAGCAGGGACGCCGGCTTTCGCGCGCGTTCAACGACTACGCGATGCAGATCGTCAAGGACCATCCCGGCCGGTTCGGCCTGTTCGCCACCCTGCCGCTGCCGGACACCGACGGCAGCCTCAAGGAGATCGAATATTCCTTCGATGTGCTCAAGGCCGACGGCATCGGGCTGATGACGAGCTATGGCGACAAGTGGCTCGGAGATCCCGCCTTCGCGCCTGTTCTCGCAGAGCTCAACCGCCGCAAGGCGGTGATCTACGTGCATCCCGCCTCGCCACTGTGCTGCACGAGCCTCATGTCCTACGTCCCGCCGTTCTTCTCCGAGTTCCAGCAGGACACCACGCGCACGATCCTCAGCCTGATCTTTTCCGGTTCGATCAGCCGGCTCCCCGATATCCGCTTCATCTTCTCGCATGCGGGCGGCACGCTGCCGATGGTGGCGGGGCGCATCGAGCATTACAGCACATTGCCTGCCTTCAAGGACAAGGTGCCGAACGGTTTCGACTACGAGCTCAAGCGGCTCTACTACGAGATCGCGAACTCGGCCTACAAGCCGTCGATGGCGGCGATCACCAATATGGTGCCGACGTCGCAGATCATGTTCGGAACGGATTTTCCGCTGGTGGCGATCGACGATACCGCCAACGGCCTCCGCTCCCTGGGCTTGCCGGCTGCCGAATTGCAGGCGATCGCGCGCGGCAATGCGCTCGGCTTGTTTCCGCGGCTGCGCGGGTAAACGCTCAATTGCCTTCGAGCTTGATGCCGCCCCGGCGGATCACGTCACCCCAGCGTGTGCTGTCAGCGGCGATCAACGCGGCGAAGTCCTCCGGTGTCCCCAGCGGCAGCCGCAGCCCCTGCTTGGTCAGCCGCTCGCTCACCTCCGATGCCTCGTACGCCTTGCGCGTCTGCGCATTGAGCCAATCGACGATGGGGCGTGGCGTGCCGGCAGGCGCCATCAGCCCGAACCAGGCGCCGCCCTCCAACCCCGCAAGCCCGGCTTCGGCGGCGGTCGGAACATCGGGCAGCACGGGGTTGCGCTGCGGCGACAACATCGCCAGCGCACGCAACTGGCCGGACAAGACCTGTTCGCGCGTCAGCGACACCACGTCGAACATCAGGTCGACATGCCCGGCGACCACGTCCTGCACCGCGAGTGCCGCACCGCGATAGTGCACGTGGGTGAGCTCGACGCCGGTGAGCTGCCGGAACTGCTCGCCGATCAGGTGGCCGCTGGCGCCGATCCCCTGGGATGCATTGGTCAGCCGCCGGGCTTTGCCATATGCGATGAGCTCCGGCACCGAGTTCACCGGGAGCGCGGCCTTGACCACGAGCACGTTGGGCGCGGCCAGCATCAATGCGACCGGCACGAAATCCTTGGCGGGATCGTAGCCGACCTTGGTCATATGCGGCAGGATCGCCAAGGTCGAATGGTTGCCCATGATGAGCGTGTAACCATCCGGGCGCGCCTTTGCGATGGCGTCGGTCGCGACGATCCCGTTGCCGCCGACGCGGTTCTCGACGATGGCGGGATGGCCGTCTTCCGTCAGCCGCTGGGCGACGATGCGGGCGGCAAGATCGCCGATGCCGCCCGCCGGGGCGCTGACGACGATCTTGATCGGCTGCGATGGCGCCAGCTGTGCCGCGGCCGGTGCAGCCGCAACGCCGAGGCAGACGGCGAGCAGCGCGGCCGAAACGCCGCGCCCGACGCGAGGGCTCCAAATCATAGTGTTTCCTCCAGACCCGGTTTCTTCGATGTTGTTCGCCGCCGCCACCGGCGGCCGCGTCACGGTCGCGCGAACCTTGGGAACAGGCGAAGCGCGTTGCCGCGCTCGATCGCCTGCAGCTCGTCCGGCTTGAAGCCGAACGCGGCCAGGCCGGCGATGGTCTGCGCCATCATGCCGGGCGGCGCCCAGGGATAGTCGCTGCCGAACAGAACCTGGTCGGCCGACACCAGCGTCATCAAAGGCGCGAGCCCTTCCGGGCTGGCCTGCTGGGCGACGTCATAATAGAGCCGCTTGAGCTCATGCATGGCGCCGTTCGGAAGACGGGGATTGACGCTCTCCGTGATCCGCGCGAGCCGCGAGATCCGTCCTGCCAGCAGCGGTACGGCGCTGCCGGCGTGGGAGAAGATGTAGCGGATGTCGGAACACCGAGACAACGTGCCGCTGTACAGCAGGCTGGTCACCGCGCGCACGGTGTCGAACAGGAACTCGATCACCGCGTCCGCCACGTCGGGGATGAGCCCTTCGCAGCACGGCGCCGCCGTCGGGTGGAAGTAGACGACCGCCTTGCGCCGGTTGAGCTCATCGAATACCGGCGCGAAGGCCGCATCGCCCGGCCACTTGTCGCCATAGCTGGTCATCAGCACGATACCATCGGCCGCGAGCACGTCGAAGGCGTACTCGATCTCGCGCAGGCTGCCTTCGATATCGGGCAGCGCCAGCGAGGCAAACATGCCGAACCGGCCGGGATAATCGCGCGCCAGCTCGGCCGCATAGTCGTTGCAGTGACGCGCCACGGCGCGGCTCTTGGCGACGTCACCCGACCACACGCCCGGATCGGACAGCGAGGTGATCGCGGTCGCCACGCCGTTGCGGTCCATCTCCGCGATGGACCGCTCCGGGGTCCATTCGAGCGGGCCATGCAGCGGCAGTGGAGCATTGTGCCGGTTGACCCATTTCAGCCCCATGTCGGTGATGTAGCGCGGCGGCACGATGTGATGATGCACGTCGATGCGGTGCGGCTTTGCGGCGGCGGCGGCATTCGTCTTGGCGTTGTCGGTCTTCCGTTTCGGCGCCTTCTTCGTCGCCGGCACGCCCGTTGCAGAAAAGACGGCAGGGCCCGTCTCGCAGCAGCCCGCGCAGGAAAAGACGCCGTGGCGGTAACGGGAGATCGGGCGGGAGGCGCTTCCCTCCAAACCAACTTGCATCGACATCAAGTCCCCACAACCTCCACGCCGAACGGCCGAGGATGTTGGCCCCATTCGCGCGACCTGTCCATTTGGGCTCTGGACCCTTGGATGAAATATGCGACCAACGGGGAATTGAATTCGTACGCGTAATCCCATTCAATTGCAGCGCCAGGCTGTGCTGCCGAGCGTCGGGGCGCAAATTGGCGGAATGCAAAGAGTCCCACGGGCGCACCCGAACGTGTGTCCGCAAGGGCCAAAGACATCCCGGGAGGAACCGCATGGCTTCCGTCGCGATCCGCGACGTCAGAAAGGCCTTCGGAGCGATCGAGGTCATCCACGGCGTCGATGTCCTGATCGATGACGGCGAGTTCGTCGTCCTGGTGGGCCCATCGGGATGCGGCAAGTCGACCCTGCTGCGAATGATCGCGGGGCTCGAGAACATCACCTCCGGCGAGATCCGCATCGGCGAGCGCATCGTGAACAAGATGCCGCCGAAAGAGCGCGACATCGCCATGGTGTTCCAGAACTACGCGCTCTACCCGCACATGACCGTCGCCGCCAATATGGGGTTCTCGCTCATGCTGCGCAGCGCGCCGAAGAGCGAGATCGACCGCCGCGTCACCGGGGCGGCCGATATCCTGGGCCTCGGCCCCCTGCTCGACCGCTATCCGCGCCAGCTCTCCGGCGGTCAGCGCCAGCGTGTGGCCATGGGACGCGCCATCGTGCGCGACCCCCGGGTCTTCCTGTTCGACGAGCCGCTGTCGAACCTGGACGCCAAGCTGCGCGTCGCCATGCGCACCGAGATCAAGGAGCTGCATCAGCGTTTGAAGACGACGACCGTCTATGTCACCCACGATCAGATCGAGGCCATGACCCTGGCGGACCGCATCGTGGTGATGCATGACGGCCGGGTCGAACAGATCGGGGCGCCGCTCGAGCTTTACGATCGGCCGCAGAACCTGTTCGTCGCGGGCTTCATCGGCTCGCCGGCGATGAATTTTCTCAACGGGACGATCCGCGCCAACGGCGCGCTGGAGTTCGAGGGTACCAGCGGCGTCCGCCTGCCGCTGCTCGCGGCGCCGGCGGGAAGCGACGGTCATCCCGTGGTCTATGGAATCCGGCCGGAGCATTTCGTCATCGCCGAGGATGGAGCGGAAGCCGAGGTTCAGGTGGTCGAACCGACCGGCTCCGAGCTGCAGGTTGCGGCCAAACTCGGCCGCGACGACATCATCGCGGTGTTTCGTGAACGCCATGACTTCAAGCCGGGCGACAAGATCCGGCTCAAGCCCGATCCGCGACTGGCGCATCTGTTCGATGAGCCAAGCGGCAAACGCCTCAACGCATGACAACGGAGGAAACAGCCATGACCATTACCCGCCGTGCCCTGGTAACAAGCGGCACCGCGCTCGCCGCCGCCGGCGCGCTCACCGGCCCGGCCTTGCTCGATTGGGCCAAAGCCTGGGCGCAGACGGCGCCGTGGAAGCCGGAGAGCGGCGCGCAGCTGTCCATGCTGCGATGGAAATATTTCGTGCAGTCCGAGGACGACGCCTTCGTGGCGCTGATCGATGCCTTCACCAAGGCGACCGGCGTGAAGGTCAACATCTCGCGCGAATCCTACGAGGATGTGCAGCCGAAAGCCTCGGTCGCCGCCAATACCGGCGCCGGACCTGACCTGTTCTGGGGGCTGTACTCGCTGCCCCACCTGTTTCCGCAGAAATGCGTCGACGTGAGCGATGTCGCCGATTACCTCGGCAAGAAGTACGGCGGCTGGGTGCCGAGCGCGGTGACCTACGGCAAGAGCGGCAACAAGTGGATCGCGATCCCGATCTGCTACAGCGGCAACATGCAGAACTACCGGATCTCGTCGCTGAAGAAAGCGGGATTCTCCAAGTTTCCGGCGACGACGGACGAATATCTCGAATTTGCCAAGGCAACCAAGCGCAACGGAACGCCGGGCGGAATGGCGCTCGGCCACGCCTCCGGCGACGGCAACGGCTGGGTGCATTGGTGCCTGTGGGCGCACGGCGGCAATCTGGTCGACAAGGACGACAAGGTGATCCTCAACTCGCCCGAAACCGCGAAGGCGCTCGAATACGCCAAGCAGCTCTACGAGAACATGATCCCGGGCGTCGCCTCCTGGAACGACGCCTCCAACAACAAGGCGTTCCTCGCGGGCGAAATCCATTGGACCGACAACGGCATCTCGATCTACGTCGCGGCCACCAAGGATCCCACCAAGAAGGAGATCGCCGAGGACATGGACCATGCGTTCTGGCCGGTCGGCCCGATCGGCAAGCCGACGGAGCTGCACCTGATGTATCCGGTGCTGGCGATGAACTACACCAAATACCCGCAAGCCTCGAAGGCGCTGATCGCGTACATGCTGGAGGCCGACCAGTTCAACAAGTGGATCGATTCCGCGCAGGGTTATCTCACCCACTGCCTCAACGCCTATGATTCCAACCCGGTCTGGACCGCGGATCCCAAGCGCACCGTGTTCCGCGACGCCGCCAAGCGGTCGTTGACCGCCGGCGGCCTGGGCTCGGTCGGTGAAAAGGCGGCGACGGCGATTGCCGATTTTCTCGTGCTCGACATGTTCGCCAATTACTGCACCGGCCGCGAGGACGTGAAAGGCGCGATCGCACAGGCGGAGCGCCAAGCCAAGCGGATCTATCGCTGAGCTGCCGCGCCTGCAAACGTGAAGGCTCAACGCCGGCTGCTCGAAAAAGGCCGCCGGTTTCGTTGACCGATATGCGCTCGGAGGTGAGGCCCTAGATGGCTGATACGCTGTTCGAGCGGCCGGGAACGTCGCGCGTGACGCGCGACGTCACCGCGTGGGACCGGCTCAAGGTCCACCGCGACTGGCTCGGCATGTGGTTCATGCTGCCGGCGCTGGCGATCCTGGTCCTGTTCCTCGCCTATCCGCTCGGGCTCGGGGTGTGGCTCTCGTTCACCGACGCGCGCATCGGCCGCACCGGCGCGTTCATCGGCGTCGAGAACTACGAGTGGCTGTGGGGTGACAGCGTTTTCTGGCTCTCGGTGTTCAACACGCTGCTCTATACCGTGGTCGCCAGCATCATCAAATTTGCGGTCGGGCTCTATCTCGCGGTGCTGCTCAACCACAGCCTCCCGTTCAAGGCGATCATCCGCTCGGTCGTGCTGATTCCGTTCATCGTGCCCACCGTGCTCTCGGCGATCGCGTTCTGGTGGCTCTACGACAGCCAGTTCTCCATCATCTCATGGTCGCTGCGCCAGGCCGGCGTCATCACCACGAACATCGATTTTCTCGGCGATCCTTGGAACGCGCGCTGGTCGGTGATCTTCGCCAATATCTGGCGCGGCGTGCCGTTCGTCGCCATCACGCTGCTGGCGGGATTGCAGACCATGCCGCCGTCGCTCTACGAGGCCGCCACCATCGACGGCGCCAGCCAGTGGCAGATGTTCCGCTACATCACCTATCCGCTGCTCACGCCGATCATCGCCGTGGTGATGACATTCTCGGTGCTGTTCACCTTCACCGACTTCCAGCTCATCTGGGCCATGACGCGCGGCGGCCCGGTCAACGCCACCCATCTGATGGCGACGCTGAGCTATCAGCGCGCGATCCTCTCCGGCTATCTCGGCGAAGGGGCGGCGATCTCGACCGCGATGATCCCGTTCCTGCTGGCCGCCATCCTGCTCTCGTGGTTCGGCTTGCAGCGACGGAAGTGGCAGCAGGGCGAAAGCAATGACTGAACTCGGCCGTCGCTGCGTCTTTCCTTGCCGCGAACGGGGCAGGCCCCGCGCGCGGTGCCGGAAATGGCAGCAAGGAGAGAGCAATGACTGAACTCGGCCGTCGATGCGTTTTCTTGCCGCGAACGGGGCAGGCCCCGCGCGCGGTGCCGGACATGGCAGCAGGGAGAGCAATGACTGAACTCGGCCGTCGCTGCGTTTACCTTGCCGCGAACGGGGCAGGCCCCGCGCGCGGTGCCGGAAATGGCAGCAGGAGAGAGCATTGACTGAGCTCGGCCGTCGCTGCGATTTTTGCTTGCCGCGAACTGGGCAGGCCCCGCGCGCGGAGTCGAAACTGGCAGCAGGGAGAGAGCATGACTGAGCTCCTCGCCGGCGCCAAGGCGATGCGCGCGACGCCGGCTGCCGATCATTCCGAAGGCATGAGCTATCTCGAATCGCTGCCGCGGCGGCTGGTGACGCTTTATCTGCCGCTCGGGCTGATCATGCTGGTGCTGCTGTTCCCGTTCTACTGGATGGCGTTGACCGCCATCAAACCCGACGAGCAGCTTCTCGAATCTCGACCGCTTCAATCCGTTTTGGACCTGGACGCCGACCCTCAAGCACATTCAGAAACTGCTGTTCGAGACCCACTATCCGCTCTGGCTGTGGAACACGACCATGGTCGCCATGGCCTCGACCATCCTGTCCATCATCGCGAGCGTGCTCGCGGCCTATGCCATCGTGCGGCTGCGCTACCGCGGCGCGCAATGGGTCGGCGGCGCGATCTTTCTCGCCTACCTCATTCCGCCATCGATCCTGTTCATTCCGCTCTCAACGGTCGTGTTCCAATACGGCTTGTTCGACACGCCGTTCGCGCTGATCCTCACCTATCCCACCATATTGATCCCGTTTTCGACCTGGCTCCTGATGGGCTATTTCAAGACCATCCCGTTCGAACTCGAGGAGTGCGCGCTGATCGACGGTGCCAGCCGCTGGCAGATTCTCACCAAGATCGTCTTGCCGCTGGCGGTGCCCGGGTTGATTTCGGCCTTCATCTTCTGCTTCACGCTGTGCTGGAACGAGTTCATCTACGCGCTCACCTTCATCTCGTCGTCCCAGCACAAGACGGTGCCGGTCGCGATCGTCAACGAGTTCGTTGACGGCGACATCTATCGCTGGGGCTCGTTGATGGCCGGGGCGTTGGTCGGATCGCTGCCGCTGGTGGTGCTCTATGCCTTCTTCGTCGAGCACTACGTGTCGGCGATGACGGGCGCCGTAAAGGAATAGCGACCACATTTCCAGGGTGCGCACGCGTTGAGCGCCGACGCCGTCCCAAGCCAGCCGACGCTCCCTTCTTGACCGAAGGGCTCAATCGCCGTCTGCGCGCGAAGACGTACCCCCCGCTGCTCCTGCGCGGGGTTGTGTGCGGACGCATTATTTTGGAGTATGGACGGTGGGTGGAGTCGGAGGGGTTAACCGCCGGAGACTCGCCATGAAGACGATGCGCACCGCCATGATCTTGCTCGCCGTTGGCCCGCTGACCGCCATCGATGCCCGCCCGAGCGGCGCCGAAACCTATCGTCCCTGGTGCGTGCAGTATTCCGGTCGCGGTGGCGCCAGAAGCTGCGCCTTCACCTCCTTCGAACAATGCATGATGACGGCGGGCCCCGGCACCGGCGGTTCCTGCGTGCAGAACCCGTGGTATCTGTGGTACGGCCCGAACAGCGGCGGCACCACGGGCCAGGGCGGTCGGGCGAGGAGATGACCGGATCACTTGCCGCCAGTCGCTCGCGCACGAGACGTCAAACCGCTTTCATCGTCCATCGATCGCAGGAGTTGAGCCGGTGACCAACGCATGCAGATGCATTGATGGCCCGCGAGGATAGCCCACGATGGATCTGACTATCCTGGCCTACGCGACGCTCGGGCTTTCGTTGTTCGTGTCTGCGGTCAAGATGGGGGGCTGGATCCTCCACGCCGATCCGCGGACCATCCTCAACGGGGGACGCTGGGCGCTGGTCGCCCTTGCTGCTCTGGCGCTCGGGGTCCTGCTGTGGCTGGTGATGAGCGGCCGGTGGTCCTCGGCGATGATGCTCGCGGCCTTCATGCTGCCGATCTTCGTGCAGGCCGCACCTCGCTGGCGCGTTTTGTTTGGTCCTCTCAACGCCATGCGAAGCGATTTTCCTCCCATCACGCCGGATTTCAGCACCCCTCGCGGCGGCTTTTCGAATGCGCGCGACATGACGGATCCGGAACTGGTGCAGCAGTCGCTCGCGGTGTTGCGGGCCTATCTCGCGCAAACCGGTGCGCAAGCCGCGACGCAGATCGAACACACGCCGGCGAGCCCGCAGGCGGGAAACGGCGCGGCGACGAGGGCGGGCAACGGGCGGCTTCGCATGTCGACGGAGGAAGCGCTCGACACTCCTCGGGCTCGAACCGACCGCGAGCGCCCAGGAGATCAGGGACGCATACCGCCGCCTCGAGCAGAAGGTCGATCCGGAACTCGGCGGCACGCACTACCTGATGGCGAAGATCATCGAGGCCAGAGATGTGCTTCTGCGAGAATAGGCTGCGGTGGATTTGAAGTAGCGGCGTAGGGACTTCAAATCCAAAGACGGCACCAGATTTCAAAATTCGCTGGTGTCCCTTCGGTTCGATCTTGTCCGGAAAGTCTGCAACTTTTCGCGATCATGCTCCAGGAGCGAGATGGCCCATCGCCGGCATGATCTTTGGCTGCTGATCCGGTTGGCCGCGCAGAACGTCGGCCGCCGACGGCTGCGGGCGGTCTTTCTCAGCGCAGCTGTGATGCTCGGCGTCGGCATCGCTTTCGCCAGCTTCGTCGCGGGCTGGGCGTTGCGCGACGGCATGGCGACCAGTTTTTCGCGCATGGGCGCCGATCTCGTCGTCGTCCCACGCGCGACGCTCGTGAATATCACGTCGAGCCTCCTGACGGTCCAGCCGACCGACGAGACTCTGCCGGCCGACCTGGCGCAGCGCATTGCCGCGATCCCCGGCGTCGGACAAGTCGCGCCGCAGCGCATCGTCCCCGCGCTGGTCCAAGGGAACGCCGCCAATCTGATCGCCTTCGACCCGGCCCGCGACCTCTCGGTCCTGACCTGGCTGGTCGAGCGCCAGCCGGGGCCGGTCGAGGGCCTGATCGCCGGCGGCGGGCTCGCCGCACGGCTCGGCGAATCCGTCAGCGTCTGCGGGATGCCGATGCGCATCTACGGCCGGCTCGGGAAGACCGGGGTCGGTCCGTTCGACAACTCCTACTTTCTCAGCTTCGGCGCGCTGGCCGACATGGTTTCGTTCTGCCGCGCGTCCGAGGCGCGAGGTGCGCCCAGACCGGCGGCAAAACCGCAAGACGAATCCCCGGTCGCCGGCATGAGCCATGCCGATGTCTGCTCACCCGACCTGGCGCTCGATCGTGTTTCGGCCTTCCTGCTGCAGCTCTCGCCCGGCGCCAAGGCGGATGAAGTGAAGTTCGCTCTCGCCCGGCTCCCCGACGTGAAGATCGTCGAGGGCAACACCGTGATCACGTCATCGCGGCAGGCGTTGAGCACGCTGCTCATCGGCATTGCGGCATTCACCGCGTTCCAGCTCATCGCGCTGCTGATCCTGGTGTCGCTGTTGTTCTCGGCGATTGTCCAGGAACGCTACCGCGAAGTCGGCCTGTTGCGAGCGATGGGGGCGAAGCCCAATCAGGTGATGACGATCATTCTCACCGAGGCGGCGATCATCACCGGCCTGGGCGGCCTCGCCGGGCTCGGCTTCGGCGCTGCCATGCTGCTGATGTTCGCCCGCTCGCTCGGTTTCTACTTCGGCCTGCTCGGGGTGCCGTTCGCCTGGCCGCCGCTCGCGGTTCTGCAGATCAGCGCTGTACTGGCGATCTCGTTTTCGGCGATCCTCGGTCTCGTCGGCGCATTTCTGCCGGCGTGGCGGGCGCGCCGGATGGCACCCTACGCGCTCATTCAGGCGGAAGGCCGGTGACGTGACGCTCTCGGCGCAGTCACTGACCAAACGCTACGGTACCGCTTCAGGCGACGAGGCCGTGCGCGGCGCCAGCCTCGAGCTGCAGGTCGGCGACTTCGTCTCGATCGTCGGCCGGTCCGGATCGGGCAAATCGACCCTGATGGCCATGCTCGGCGCCTTGACCAGGCCGACCGAAGGCAAGCTCCTGCTCGACGGCACCGATGTCTGGACGCTTTCGGAAGCGGAGCTGGCTACCTTTCGCTCACGCCGCATCGGCTTCATCTTTCAGTTCCCGAGCCTGCTGTCGAACCTGACCGCGGTGGACAATGTCGCCGTTCCGGCTCTGCTCGGCCGTACCATGGATGCCGGGCAGGCGTATGCGCGCGCGTACGATCTGCTGGCACGTGTCGGGTTGCGGGAGCGCGCCGATGCGTATCCCGGCAGCATGTCCGGCGGCGAGCAGCGCCGCGTCGCGATTGCCCGTGCGCTCATCAATTCGCCGCCGCTGCTGCTCGCCGACGAGCCGACCAGCGATCTCGACGAGGACACCGAGACCGACATCATCGATCTGCTCGAGCAGCTGCAGCGGACGGAATCCTTCGGCTTCGTCCTCGTCACCCACAACCTGGAACTGGCCAGGCGCGCGCGGCGGACTTACGAAATGCGCCAGGGCGTACTCGCGGCCACTGACCTGCCGCAGGTAGAGGTGGATCCGGAACGCCCGCGGCGCTTCGGACCAGCCGAGGTCGACGCGCCAGCGGAACTCGCGCTGTCCGCCGCGGTGGTTGCGCCCATTCGCCTCGGCTCCAGCCTGTGGCGCGGTGTTCAGATCTTCCTGCTGGCAGGAGCGGTGATCTTCGGCGGCATCCTGCTGGCGGATTTCGGGGTCGACAAATATCAGAAGATGCGGGTTCGGGAGCGCGAGGCACGGTCCTTGGCATTGCAGCATTTGGCGCTCAACAGCCTTCGCGGCGATGTCCAATCGGTCACCGACCTGGGCGACGGGCGTTACGAATTGACGACCTATCTGCAGAACGTCGGCGGCGGGCCGCCGATCTATGTCATGTCGCCCGACCTGCGCGCCTATGTGCAGGTCAAGACCGTCTGGCAGGAAGTGCCGATGAAGCCGATCGAGGACAGCGCGAGCGGCGTGCTCAGGATCGAGGGCAAGCAGACCTATCGCTATCTGTTCGACGCACGCGTGCGGGACTACGCGCAACTGCTGCCTAATTATATGCATGTGCGCTTTTCCGGCACGATGCTGGTCAGTCCCAGCAGCACGCCGAGCGACGACGTATTCGAGCGCAAGGACAACTATTACGTCTACCTCAAGCCGTTCGACATCGCCGACGAGGTGGTGCTGAAGCGGATGCGCTTTTCGGGGAAGCCGCCCGTGTGGATCCCAATGCCACCCCATTGAGATGTTGAGAGTCCAGAATGGGAGAGCGGATAATCTTGATCGCCGAACGACATTGTTGTGCAATAAAGCGAGCCATGCACGGAAAGTGGAGGAACTGGGCTATGTCCGACGCGCGCAAGCCAAGAATGAAAGAGGCCGCGGAGGATGCACCTCTTCCGAAGCTGGACGTCGAGAACCAGCCAAAACGTGCGCCGGACAGACCGCTGAGCCCCGAACAGAGCTATCTGCAGCGCAAGGCCGAAGTGGCGCGGCAGGACCACGAGGTCTTTTCGGAGTACCTCCAGGAAAAGATCGCACGCGAGCAGCAACAAAAGGTGCAACTCGCCGAACCGCCGCCAAAGGCGCCGACGAAGGTCAATCGCCGCAGCCTGCTGACATGGGTGGCCGGCACCGCGGTGGTGGGCGAGGCGGTCACGCTCGGCTATCCGATGGTCACCGGTCAGAGCATTCCGGCCCAGGGACTTCAGCACGGTGGCGGCACCTACACCGAGGCCCAGCGCCATCCGATCGATCGTGAATTCGTCAATCCCAAGGCCGACGTCGGCGGGCGGAATTTCGGCAGCTGGGTTCTTCTGATGCCGACCAAGCTCGGCGGCGGCACCTATGCCGTCAACCTCGAGACCGGCCGCGCGCTCGCCTGGATCTCATATTGGAATTATGGCGACTACAATCCGATCTCGCATCACCTTTGCGCCTTCCCGAGCGCGGATCCGGCAAAGGGCTTCGAGTGGATCAACAGCACGCAGGGCGGCAAGAATGCCCTGATCTACGGGATCCCCACCAACATCGAGACGCCGGGTGAAGGCTTCAACATCTATCGCGTCCGCTTCGACGGCGCCCAGATGGAGTTGATGGAGAACGTCGCGGAATCCACGGGCCTCGGCCTTGGCGTCCATGTGACCATCGATCCCAAGACCGCGGAGCGATACTTCGTCACGGACGGGCAGAAAGACATCGCGGCGTGCTTCGACCGGCGCACCTCGCGAGTGATCGCCGCGATCAAATATGATTGGGTGCCCAACGTCCGCAATCTCGCAGAGGGCTGGCAGAAAGGGGGCACCCTCAAGATATCCAGGATCTATCCCGATCCGAAGACCGGCAAGTACGACTATCTCGGCACCAAGGGTCAGAAGATCGAATGGGAAATGGTGCCGATGGGCGAACTGTTCGTCGAAGAGGGGACGATCCCCGGCGACGATGTCCATGGTCTCTGCGGCGCCGACGGCACCATATGGCATCCGTCCGGACGTTGGGCGTCCACCGTCGTGCGGCTGTGCGGAGGCCAGGTGATCCTCGACGCCGAAAAGAATTTCGAGCCGGTGGCCTTTCTCCAGTTCAACAAGGATGCGCCGAACCAATACCCGATCAAGAAGATCGACAACGATCACTGGGAGGTGACGTTCGACAAGATCTTCTCGCCCGGTCACGAGGTCGGCTTCTCTCCCGACGGCCGCTTCCTCTGCATGATGAACAATCTGCGCGAGAACAACTGCTCCGTCTTCGATTCAAGCGATTCCGATCCGCGCAACTGGAAAAAGATCGCGCATATCGAAGACCCTCTGTGGCGCGGCAAATATCCGAACCCGTTCCACATGGTCTTTTCCATCGACAGCTCCAAGCTCTACCTCTCGATCCTCCACCCCTCGCCCGCCAGCAGCGGCGTCATGGTCGTCGATACCAATACGTGGAAGATCAAGAAGGAAATCCAGGGCATCGGGCCGGATATGCAAACCCTGGCCATTACCTATGACGGCAAATACGTAGTGGGCGTGTTCAGCGGCTTCCAGCGGCTCTCCAGCGGCATTGCCTTCATCGATGCGGAGACGGACGAACTGGTCGGTATCTGGCCGAGCAATGGCGGCCACCACGACTGCGTCATCATTCCAACCCAGCTCGAGCACATGAAACATACGAGGTCGTGCACTCTTTAACCGACACGCGCCTCCCCTGCCGCCCGAACCTCGCGCATGCATCGTGCGGTTCGGGCCGGACGACAGGCCACTGACCAGCGTCACCTCAGCTCGATCCGCGCCTGGATCAGTTCCCCATCGCCGCCTTTGCGGGAGCGGCTCCGACGCGCCAGATGGCGTTGCCGACATCGTCGGCGACCAGCAAGCTGCCGGCCCGATCGATCGCGACGCCGACCGGGCGACCGAGTGCCTCGCGGTCTGCGTTGATGAAGCCGGTGAGGACATCCGACGGCTGTCCCGCCGGCTGACCATTGGCGAACGGCACAAAGATGACCTTGTATCCGCTGCGGGGCTTGCGATTCCACGAGCCGTGTTGCCCGACGAACGCGCCGTTCCTGTATTGCTCCGGCAGCGCCGTGCCCTGGGCGAATGTGAGCCCCAGAGAGGCGGTGTGGTTGCCGAGCGCATAGTCCGGCACGATCGCTTTGGCCACCAGATCAGGGCGCTGCGGATCGACCCGGGTGTCCACGTGCTGCCCGTAATAGCTGAACGGCCATCCGTAGAACCCGCCGTCCTTCACCGAGGTCAGGTAGTCGGGCACGAGATCGCTGCCGAGTTCGTCCCGCTCATTCACCACCGTCCACAGCACCCCGGTCTCCGGCTGCCAGGCCATTCCGTTGGGGTTGCGCAAGCCCGACGCAAATACCCGCGACTGGCCGGTCGCCGGATCGATTTCCAGAATGGCCGCGCGGCGATCCTCCTTGTCCAGTCCATTTTCGGCGGCGTTGCTGTTCGACCCCACGGTCGCATAGAGATGCGAACCGTCGCGGCTGGCGATAATGTTCTTCGTCCAGTGATGGTTGATGGGACCGGCAGGCAGGTCGGCGACCTTCACGCCCGCCGCGTTGATCTGGGTCTCCCCATCCGCATAGGGAAAGCGCAAGATCGCATCGGTGTTGGCGACGTAGAGGTCGTGACCGATGAGCGCCATGCCGAAAGGCGAGTTGAGGTCTTTGAGGAAGACCGATCGGGTCTCCGCAACCCCGTCGCCGTCGGCGTCACGCAGGAGAGTGATGCGGTTCGCGCTTGGGACGCCGGCGCCGGCCCACTTCTGCGCCATGTGAAAGAAAAAGCCTTTTATGCCTTTGGCGTCCTCCGGCCGCGGCGGGCCATTGGTTTCGGCCACGAGGACGTCGCCATTGGGAAGGACGTAGAGCCAACGGGGGTGATCGAGCCCGGTGGCGTAGGCGTTGACCGCGAGGTCCGACGCCGGCGTCGGCTGAGCGCCCTCAGGCCAACCCTTCGCGGCGGCGATGTTGACGGTGGGGATGAGCGTCGTGTTTGGCGGCGATATGGTGGGGTTGGGCCCGATCCCGGCCTGTTCGGGCAACTTGGCGGCATCGCCGCAGGCGCTGAGAAGAAATGAAACTGATCCGATGATCAATAAATTCGTGCTTGTCTTCACGGCGAAGCCTCGCAATGACCGAATACAAGCCCGCCCGCGATTGGAACGCTAAAAGCCGACGATAGGTTCCCGCGGCGGCAGGTGCACGGGCACTCCCGGCGGCCTCTCCGGCGTCTGCGCAAGGTTAAGTTCCCGAAACGGGCTTGGCACCCATCCGACCCGCAGCGTGCCCGCACCAGCGCTTCGCGGCTTCGAGCCGGGACCTGCATTCACCTCGCGCGGCTCACGCGATCGAACACGTCGGGTTGAACTCAAATACTGTGTCTGGGACAATGCGACATCCCCGCGACGACGACGCGGGGACAGATCCCATCCTGGCGATTGCACATGCTCGACTTGTCGCATTTGAAACCCGGGATGGTGGGATCGGCAGATCTGCTGGTCGGCGTGGAACACACCGCCCCCCGCATCGGCAGCGGACGAGTGCCTGTGCTTGCCACTCCGGTCATGATCAATGTGATCGAGGCCGCGGCACTGGCGGCAGTCGAGCACCTCCTCCCTGACGGTCATCAAAGTCTCGGCATCCATCTCGATGTCCGCCATTTCGCCGCCACGCCTGTCGGAATGCGCATCCGCGCGACGGCTGAGCTGGTCAGAATCGATGGCCGCACGCTCGTATTCCAGGTCGAGGCTCGCGACGAGAAGGAGCCGATCGGCAATGGCTCTCACGAACGCGTCGTCGTCAACGTCGCGCGCTTCGATCAGCGTATCCAGAAAAAGCTGGGCGCGTGAGCGCCGGCGCACGACGCAACGCCTCGGGCAAAATCACAACCCCTTCGCCCGAGGCAGACGACGGTGGTCGAGCGCTCAACTCTTGATGAACGTTCCGTTGCGCAACTCGGCGACCGCTTGCTGGAGTTCGGCCTGCGTGTTCATCACGATCGGCCCGTACCACGCGACCGGCTCCTCGATCGGCTTGCCGGAGACCAGCAGGAATCGGATGCCGTTCTCGCCAGCCTGGACGGTGACCTCGCTGCCGCTGTCGAACAGCACCAGGGAGCGGTTGCCCGTCCGCTCCCGCACCAGCGTCTCATCGTCCTCACCCGCTTTTTCGGTCAGGACACCAAGCGGCGGTGACGCCTGGCTGAACGTCCCGTCGCCCTCGAACACGTAGGCGAAGGCGTGCCGTTCGGTCTCGACCGGCAGGGTCTTGCGCCGGCCCGGCGGAACCCAGACGTCGAGATAGCGCGGATCGGCCGCGACGCCGTCCACCGGACCACGCTTCCCCCAGAAGTCGCCGCAAACCACGCGAACGCGCGTACCGTCATCATCGGTGACCTCCGGAATCTCGATCGCCGGAATGTCCTGGTAGCGCGGTGCGCTCATCTTGAGCGAGGACGGCAGGTTCGCCCAAAGCTGGAAGCCATGCATTTGTCCCTGAGGATCGCCTTGCGGCATTTCCTGATGAAGAATTCCGCGGCCGGCTGTCATCCACTGCACGTCGCCGGCGCCAAGCGTGCCGCGATTCCCAAGGCTGTCGCCGTGGTCCACGGTCCCGCGCAGGACATAGGTAATGGTCTCGATCCCGCGGTGGGGATGCCAGGGAAACCCGGCACGGTAATCGTCAGGGCGATCGTTGCGGAAATCGTCCAGCAACAGAAAGGGGTCGAACTCGCCGGTGTCTCCGAAGCCGAAGGCACGACGCAGCTTCACCCCGGCCCCTTCCATGGTCGGCTTCGATTCGACGATCCGCTTTACGGGCCGAATAGACATGCTGCCCTCATGAGGTTCCCGATGATCATGACCGTCTATGTAGGGAGCAGCAGACAAATCGTCGAGACCGAAGGACGTCCGTCGGTACGGGTCGAGACCGGGCCTATGCTCGCACGCCCCGCGCCTCGACGCGTCCCATCACCGCTGGACGCCGGCGGCTGTTCTCGTGCCGGCGTGCGGGCGGGTGTCCGACCGCGGTACCGCGCCAGCATCACCAAAATATCGGTCCTGGTAGGTGTGCTCGTCGACATCGGCCGCCAGCGCCCACCGCCCCAGTTCCTCGTGGCGGGCAAACCAGACGTCCGGGAATTGCGAGATGTATTTGAGCACATCCTGCAATACCGCCGTTATCAGGGGGCGACCGCCGAACTGGCAATGAATGACGAACACGAGAAGACTCATTGGTTCGTTCTGGTGAAGATAGTCGAACGTACCCTTGTACACGTCGAACAGGTCACGCGGCGACGCGCGCATGACGCGATTGTCCGAGAAGTCCGTGGTCGGTACGCCGGCGATCACGCCGTGGGGCGTAGGTATTTTGATCGGCAGATCCGCATAGGTTACGTCGGTGGTCCAGGTCAGACCTGCCTTGGCCAGCAATCCCGCGGTCTCCGGCGTGAAGGCTACCACCGGGCTTGCCCAACCGGTCACCTTCCGGCCGCCGCACGATTCGAGGAGGTCGATGCTGTTGCGGATCGTGGCTTCTTGTTGCTCCACCGTCATGTAGGCCAAGAGCTGATCCTGGGTATAGGAATGGCCGCCGAGGTCATGGCCCGACTTGACGATCTGCTTGACCGCGGCGGGGTATTCCTCGGTGCAGCGTGCGCTCGTGAAGAAGGTTCCCGGGACCTGAAGACGGTCGAGCATGTTGATGATCCGCCACACGCCGACTCGCCCGCCATACGTCGACCAGGCCTTGCTCGCATGATCAACGGTTCCTGATTTCAGATGCGTGGTCTGCACCGAATAGTTCGGCGCATGTCCCTCCGACCACGTCTCGAACATCACCGTCACCGACACCGCGACCTTCTTTCCGTTCGGCCAACTCAGCACCTTGGACATAGCTCCCTCACTCCCGGACCATTGGCGGTCGCGCGCGGTGTGTTTCATCTGATTGCGGGATTCACTATAAGCTAGTCAGCGAGCGAAATGCCCATTGCCGGAATCAACTTGGACCATTTATCCCCGTCGGCGGCAATGAATGCCGCAAAGTCGGCCGGCGACTTCCACACCGCCTCACAACCGATCCGGAACAGCTTCTCGCGGAAGCTTTGCTGCTGCAAGCCGGTCTCGATCGCGCGCGCCACCTGCGAAACCACCGGCTCGGGGGTGTTCGGTGGCGCGATCAGACCGAACCAGGTATCCATCCGGACGTCGGGAAGACCGAACTCACCCGTCGTCGGCACATCGGCGAACATCGGATGGCGGCTAGGACCGGTCTGAGCGAGAATGCGCAACTTTCCACCCTCGGCGACGCGCGCGCTGGCAAGTCCCATGGAAACCATCTCGATCTGGCCGGAGATTGCGTCGGCGGCGGCTTGCGAACCGCCCCGATAGGGCACATGAACGAGATCAGCGCCGGTCTTGAGCTTGAGCATCTCGACCGCGATGTGCAGGGATCCGCCGACCCCGCCGCTGCCGTAGCGTACGCGTCCCGGATTGGCCTTGGCATAGGCAATGAATTCCGCAAGCGTGTTTGCCGGAACGGCAGGATTGACCGCAAAAACCGTCCACGACGTGGCGACCAGCGCAATCGGCGTGAAGTCCTTGAGTGGATCATAACGATACCCTTTCTTGAGAAAGGGCAGCATCGTCAGTTCCGATGTGCCGATCATGAGAGTGTAGCCGTCGGCCGGCGCCCGGTTGAGCGCGTCCGATCCGACCTGGGTCATCGCGCCCGGCCGATTGTCCACCACAACGGTCTGGCCTAGGCGAGCACCGAGGTCTTCGGCGACCAAGCGACCCAATACGTCGACGAGGGAACCGGCTGGGCTCGTGATGATCAGACGGATCGGTCGCGAGGGATAGTCCTGCGCCTGCCCTGGGATCGGCGCGAAGATGAGCACGCACGCGGCAAGACAGAGAGAGCCGAGGCTTCGGCAACACCGCATGTGCTCTCCTCGTGTGGCCCCTTGAATTGTGCTGGCTGCGCGGGAGCGCCCCGTTCAGGATTATGATCGACACCCAATCTCCCGGCAATGCGACCAGCACCACCCCGATTGTGCGCGGGTGTACGGTCGAACTGTCGCAGCGCCTTTTGTTGATGGACAATCTGTCACGTTGGGGTGCGGACTGGTAAATTACTGTTGATGTCCCGCCATTGAACCTGAAGGGTGCAGGGCGCGTCTAACAGGCAAGGCGAAGCTAGACGGCTCCCCGATCCCCCCCGATCCCCGGCTGTCTGGAGAATTCCGCCGAAATGAACGAACTTATTCCCCGCCCTTGGCGGGGTTTCTTTTTTTTCGACGTCTTTTCGACTTCGCTCACGACGCCCCGCATTGGTTTGAATTGCAACCAGCCGAGGCGACTGGGATAGCGCCAGGAGAGCAGCGCCGCCGCCATGGCGCGGCGGCGTTCTCCTGTTGGAAGACGCGCAATTGTCGTGGGCCATGGGCGGGGGCGGGTGGCATGGCGAGCGACCTAGCACTCGGCGCCATCCGCCCCCCATCTCACAGGAACATCATGACGGCATCGCCCGATTGCACGCCGTTCAGTTGGATGATGCCGTCCACGGTCAGATCGGCGTTCGTGTTCAGTTGGATAAAGGTGTCGGTGCCGTTGGTGACCCAGTTGATCTGGCCCGGCGCCGTGAACGCCGCAGTGCCGATGAAGGTGAAGTCCTGGTTACCGGCGACCGTCTCGTTCGCGTCGATGTTGGTGAAGTGGAGCACGTCCTCCGCAGTGTTGAAATCCGTGACGATGTCGGGGTCGAAATTGAACAAGCCGATCTCGTCGACGGACTTCCACAGGAAAGCGTCGCCAGCGCCGCCGCCCGTCATGGTGTCCTTGCCATAGCTGCCGTCGATGACGTTGATACCGTCATTGCCGATGATACGATTGTTGTCGAGGCTGCCCGTGAGGGCGACGGTCGCCGTCCCGGTGGCCTGCAGAACCTCGATCTCGGAATAGAGCCCGACATTGAAGCTCACGCTGGTCAGCACGGTGTCGAAACCCTGGCTTTCGTTTTCAGGCGTGCTGTGTATGTCACCGTTTTCGAACAGGGTGTCGCCGGGATTGTCGACGATGTAGGTGTCGTTGCCGCCCCAGCCGTTCATGGTGTCGGCGCCGGCGCCGCCGTTGATGACGTTGTCTCCTTCGTTGCCGTTTATGATGTTGTTGAACTCGTTGCCGGTCAGGTTGATGGCGGTCGTGCTGTTGTGGTCCTCGACGTTGAACTGCTCGATCTCGGAGCCGGCCGTCAGGGTGTAGCTGGTGTTGGTCCACACTACGTCGAACGTGCCTTCGCCGACGTATTCCCGGACCACGTCGCCGGCATTGTCGACGTAGTAGTGATCGTTGTCGGTGCCGCCATACATGATGTCGGCGCCGCCGCCGCCGATGAGATTGTCCTGGCCGGCCTGGCCGCGCAGGATGTTGCTCTCGCCGTTGCCGACCAGGACGTCCTGACCGGCAGTGCCGTTGACGTTCTCGATGCTGATGAACTGCGCGTGCGGCGTTTCCAGACCCGCCCAGTAGGGGAGCGGATCCCCGAGCGAGATCGTGACGAAGCTCTTGTGGCCAAAGTCGACGGTGTCGGAGCCGGCCCCGCCGATCAGGACATCGGCGGCGCCCGAGCCCTTGAACGTATCGTCGCCCGAGCCGCCGTCGAGGGTGCTGTGGCCGAAGATGTCGCTCACCAGGATGTCGTTGCCACTGCCGCCGTCGAGGAAGTCATCGCCGCCGCCGCCCTTGATGACGTCGTTGCCGTCCTGGCCGTGAAGCTGGTTGGCGCCGGAGGTCCCGGTGAGCGTGTCGTTGAAATTCGAGCCGAACACGTTCTCGATGCTGATGAGCGTGTCGCCTTCGGCCGAGCCGCCGACCCCGCGCCCGGTCGCCAGATTGATACCGACGCCCGCCGTCGAGTCGCCGTAGAACACCGTGTCGATGCCGGCGCCGCCGTCGAGGCGGTCGGCGCCGCCGAAGCCCTTGAGCGTATCGTTGCCGTTCAGGCCATTGATGACATCGGCTGCCGCCGTGCCATAAAGGCTGTCGCCGCTGTTGGTTCCGTTGATGGTCGCCATTCGTCACGTCCTTCTTTTATGAGGGAACGAGTGTTCTGGGACGACGGCTGGTCCGTCGTCATGCGGGAGCAAGCTCGGCCGTGGGTGTCCCGCCCTTCTGTCGCGTGAGATGCTGCGCGACGAAGTCATTGACGCGCAGACGCACGGGGCGCGTGCTGCCGTCCTTGTAGTGGCGCTTGAAGTAGACCGTGTCCTTGCCTTGTATGATCTCGCGCGCCTGCGAGACCAGGAAGCGGTTCACCTCGGGCGTGTTCGCCGCCCAGGCGTTGAAGATCAGGCAATCGCCGTCCCGGCTGTCCGCGAAGGTCACCGCGCCGCGGCCTTCGACCCAGGCCTCGGCTTTTTCCTTCGAGGTCAGGGCCCAGCCGATGAATCCCTAAATCTGATTCTTGCTGTCGACCGCGAAGTAATAGTGCTTGCGATTGATCTGGCCGGTGAGGATGCGCGACCAGTCGCCGAACTGCAGCTTGGCAAAGGCTGGCTTGGTCATCAGGTGGCTCACGGCCAGACCCAGGGCGATGTACGGGTCCTTTGCCCGGAACACCCTCAGGTCTGCGCGCGGATCGGCCGGAACAGCGGGCGTCTCGTCATGCAAGGGGGCCATCGCAGCTTCCTCCGTGAGCGATCGCACGCGCGCCGCGGGGGCGGCACAACTCGGGTGCATACACGCTATGGAGATCGCCGCCCGCGCGATGTGATGGCCATCACAAAAACGCGCTTTTCGCCGGTCGCGAGCCTCGGCTCCATGAACCGAAATGAACCGAAACCGACCACGTCATATTTTTTGCACTGCGGAACAACGCCTGGCTGACTTCGTTTCAGTCCCATGCACTTGCGCGCACACGACTGTCGGGAACGGGCTTTGCACGCGCGCGAGCTTGCCCAGCAAGCAAAAAGGCCATCCGCCAAAAATACATTCGAGCAGACTGCGGACTACTGGATCGCGCTTGCTGAACGACTGGAGTTAGGAGAGCGAAAGTCAGTTTTCCTGGCGCAGCCCGCCGTTCATTCAGTGCGCATGCCCCTCGTTGGATATCTCTTCAGCGTTGGCATAGCCCTGTTTCTTGGTTTGGTGTCCTTGAGTTCGTACCTGGAAGCGGGACCTGACAGCGCGGCGAAGCTATCCATGGCTCCGACCACCGCGTCACTTGTCTCGGGCACACCGGATAAAAATTAGACGCTTAGATTTAGACTCGGCCCGAGCGCCGGCGGCTCGACCGGATTTCTGGCTTGGTGAATGCTTCTCACCGTGCGTAACCGACGTCCTATCGTAACGGCGCTTCTTCTTGGTCATTGCCGCACATTCCGCCTAGCGGGTGTGCTCGTGTTGGAACCCAAGCCCTACTTGTGGATTGGCTTTATAAGGCGGTGCAATACGCCGTTGGAGAACAGTCATGCTGTCCTGGCTTGCCATCACCTATAACACCGCGCGCTTGGGATTAGAGGCGCAGCATGCAGCAGCATTCCGCCTCATGAGATTGGTCGGGGACGCAGGCAAAGCGGCGGCGGACATTCCCGAAGAAATTGCCGTCCCAGTCGATTCTCCGGCGGCAATAGCGGTCGCGCCAAAAAGGCGTCCCGCCGCGAAGAAGAGCCACAAAAAATCAGCGTCGGTTCGGAAGCGGGGAAAGCGTGCCAAGCGAGGTTAGGTCAGCCCTTCAACCTGGCCCAGGCCTGGTCCCCCGCTTCAAAGTGCCGCGAGCAATATTGAACAGGCGGAACTCTGACAGACATATTCATTCCGAAAGCGTCGCAACAGCAACAACAAGGATGATGACATGAGCCGCGGATATCCCTCCATGACAGCGCTGTTAGGACTCCTCGCCATCGCGGGGTACCAAAACAGGGACAAGATTGCAGAGATGCTGCGTGGGGCGCAAAGCAATCCCGCTGCCCCCGCTAACGCCGGCGCCGGCGGGGCGACACCCGGAAATCTCGGCGGGATACTCGGCGGAGCGAGCGTTGGAGACATGTTGAGCGGCGGCCTTCGCGAGCTGATGGATGCTTTCAAGCAGAAAGGCCAGGGTGACACAGCGGATTCATGGGTCGCGCGCGGGCCGAACAAGCAGATTGCCCCTCCGCAACTGGAACAGGCGATCGGCGCTGATGTGCTGCAAACCCTGTCTCAGCAAACCGGTCTGTCGCGCGAAGAAATCCTTGCAAGACTCTCCAAAAATCTGCCCGACGCGGTCGACAAATACACCCCCGAAGGCCGCATCCCGAGCGCAGCGGACTTTTCCTAACGGCGCGCCTCTCCGGAGGCCAGCGTCGCGCAATTCATGTTCGTGATCAGAGAGGAGAAAGTCGTGAGCATTCTTTGGACTATCATCATCGGCTTCGTCGCGGGTGTCATCGCCAAGTTTCTGCACCCCGGCCCTAATGAACCTTCGGGATTTATCCTGACCACCATCCTGGGGATCGTCGGCGCGCTCGTCGCCACCTATGTCGGGCAGGCGATCGGCTGGTATCAGGCCGGTGAAGGCGCGGGGCTGATCGGCGCCATCGTAGGCGCCGTCATCGTGCTTCTGGTCTGGGGCCTTGTCGCAGGGCGCAATCGCGCCACGGCGTAGTTCGGCGGGCTCTCCTTTCGAGTCGGTTAGCCGCACGCGCGCGGAGACTATCGCAGTTGGCTAACAATCTCCCGTGAGACTTTAGACTCGCGCGCGCGTACACACGCGCGTTTCGACAACGGTGCCGGGACCGCTGCCAAGGGGGTAACAGTGATGCCAGAAATCTGAGCCTCACTGTTTCCTGTACCGCCGTTGATGATTCTGAAGAAATCCGTGGTGCCGAGGTCAGTAAAGGCTGGCAAGCGGTTGGCCCACCTCGCCAGTCGGGAGGAACCATCGGTCGGGTTATTGATTATTTTTCCACGAAGTCCGTAACAGTGGTTGTCCATGCGCCTGCAATTTCTGCCCGGCATAATGGTTGCGCTCGTTTCGCTGCTGCACACTAACGCATATGCGCAACTGCGCGACCAAGGCTCCGCAGAATGGCGTACTTTCGAGGTGCCCGAGTTTGGAACTCGCATCCAGATCCCAGCGAGCGTATTCGCACCCGCTGGTAAGCCGGAACGAGGGAGTGGTCAGCGGTTCGAACGCGCTGACGGACGCGCTGTCCTATCCATTTACTCTCGCACGAACGACACCGGGGAGAATCCGACAACTTACCTGCGACACAATCTGCGCATGGATCGCGCTGCTCTGGACTATGTGCGGATAACCCGGTCTTTCTTCGCCATCTCCTCGGAGCGAGAAGGGATCATTCTTTACAGCCGCTGCAACTTTTCGACCCGTTTGCGCCGGGCCATCCACTGCTTTGATCTCACCTATCCGCAAGAGGAAAAGCGTGCTTGGGATGCGGTAGTGACGCGTATAAGTCTGTCCTTGCGGCCACTTGAAGGCTAACCCAGCTAGCCTGATAGCTTCGCCGCGAATATACAATTGCCGATGGTTTAACTGCGCATAGCTGAAACTCCTAGGCGTATCCCCGTAGCGCTTAATGAGCGCCCAAGTTGGAAACGGTCCGAGTCCGCATCGATCCCGTTCTATCCCTGCGAAGGCGAGCATGGGTTGATGCAATGCCGTGGCGGATTGATGCAATGCCATCAGCCCGATCAGAAGGTGCTCTGAGACTAAAAATTGCAACTCTTGACGGATTGATGCCGCTCAAGCGCCGCCCGACCCGGCCCGGCTGGAATCGACAAGATCGTATCTAACTTCGTGAGCGAAATCGTTTGGCACCACCGGAGTCTACGCGACGCCTGCTTGTACTCGCGCGCCATCTGAGGCGCTGTGCAGTCTCGCACCAACTGAACGCTATATCGGATCTGAGTGTAGTAGCGAGCGTTGCTTTCAGCATTCCACCTCATGGTCTAAAAGCGTGCCCGCAACGCAGGCCAGCTTGCAACGCCAGACAAATGGAACGTTACAGAACTGATGGAGTTGGCGTGGTCTAGACCCCGCGTCAACTTCGGGAGGTTTCATGAGAAAGATCACATTACTTGCACTCATGGCGGGTGCCATCATCAGCGCCGAAGGGGCGTCAGCGCAGGGCGTCTATCTGGATTTCGGCAATAATCCTGGCCCCCGCTATCGCGACTATGACGGACCTCGGTACAGGGATAGGGAGCGATACGGGGATCGCCGCGAACGGTACGGGGATCGCGGGGACCGTGGATACTATCGGCCAGGGCAATTTCGAACCTTTAACGGGTGTCAGAATGGCTGGACGGTGCAAGACGGTCTCTGCAAACCATACCGAGGCTACTAAAAAGGGGTCATCGTCTCCCGGCTGCGTTCGCTTGTAGTCCCGCAGGATTGGGTGCTCTCAAAACGCTTCCCAGTCTCTGTTGCATACGAACCAAGTCTCTGGCCGCTCCTTCACCGTGCTCCGGGAAACGGTCGTGGGACACCAGAGACTGATGGCCCGAAACTGCCTTTTTTGTTCCCCAGAGAGCACATAGCAGGCTGCGCGCCCGCGCAAATCGCGGGGTATTCGGCAGACAACGGGAAATCTAGTTTAGCGTCCGGAACGTCTGCGCGATGCTGGTCCCCGGTACACGAAAGATCGGGCCGATGGCGAAGTCTAGGATGCGTTGACGGAGCTCCCGGTTGACGAGTGTGACGCTGTCACCGGGTATAAGCTGGAAGACGACGCGGCGATGCTCATCCGCTCGATGACATTGAGGGACAGCATTTGGCGCGGTCAGCAGGCCGCTTCCCGCCAACGAAATCCAGAAATGCGTGTACTCATAAAGCGCCCAGCCATGTGATGTAGCTTCGATCTCCGTGAATGAGCGTCAGCGCCATCGAGCCTTCCATCAGCAGCATGACGGCGCAACGTCGAGGCTACTGTTGACAAGGGGCCGCCACCTCCGCCGTTAAATCTTCGCCGCTCTACGGCCTCCGCTCGGAATTAGAGCTGCTCACTCCTCATGGAGGCTTCGAGCCACGGGTTTCTCCGCCTCTTGCAGTCTCGGCGCTTCTTCCGCACGCGGTGCCTCTTGCGGTCTCGCATCAGGTTGGCTGCGCCCTTCTACGTGGTTCTTATCCGCGACGTACTGCGCTGCCCGTGGCGGCGTCGTGTTTGCCCACGCGGGAACAATGCCTTCAACCCTGTTGCTGCCGGAACAAGCAGCAAGCAGAGTTCCGAAAATCAACAATGCAACAACAGGCCCCATGGGGCTGCTCCCCGACCAGAAGAGAAAACGTAACTTATTGGGACAAATTAGGACGCAGTCGTGGCACTCTGGTGTTCTGACGCCACATGCAATGGAACTTTGAACCGAACCTGAACAACGCGTTGGCTCCTTGTCGAGGGCCAAAACGTGACGATCGAATATCGCTGGGCGGAGGCGCAATACGACCGAATGCCGGCGATTGATTGCGCGGGAATCATCAATCGCCAAGGCGCTAACCCGTTAATGCCCAGAATGCGCATCCCTTCGCACCACGTTCGGCAGCAATTTCCCGTCTATAAAGAACGGTGAAATCCCGTCAAAGCACTTCTGCGAGTTTGTTCGCGCGTCTGCTTAAGGGCGAGGACCCCGCGGTGTTGGCAAAAAGCCTGTTACGCGAAGTCGGAGAGCCAGAGAGCTTTCACCGCCCGATTAGCTACCCGAAGTTGGGCCTGGCGTGGCCTAGTGAGCTTCTGCGGCCCGGCCAAGGAAGCTCGGGGGTTAGGCACCTCTGTGCCATACATCACATCTGCCCCCCGAGAGAGAGCGTACATCGGAGAGTGCTTAGCCTTTGCTGGGGAGTGTCTCCGATGACGTTAGCCGACGTTTATGAGCATAATGCGAAAGAATGCAGGGAAGCTGCTGAACGAACCGACAATGCTGTTCACCGAGTGAGGTTGCTAAAGGCAGCCCGTGAGTGGTGGCAGGACGCGGAAGCGCTGCGCGTCCGCCTGCGGCGGGTGGATCGACTGCCGTGACCTTCCTTGTGTATTCGACCACGAAGGCCCGTTGCCGCTGGTCACTCACGGCGCGGCGGGCGCCTTGGCAGCCAAAAATGCCACGTCTCGCTTCGGTGGCGAGGCCTTCCAACGCCCTCTTGGGCACCGAAGCTTTCCCCAACCGAAAGGGTTGGGGCGGTGGCGGGATCGCTGGTAGCGGGGGCGCGTCTCATACGATCCCGCCACGCCTCCTTGTCTACCGTTTACTTGCCACGGGATAGTGCGATACGGCATCGGTTCGGTCACCGCATCGATCTACGACGCCATGGTCAAGGCGATTGCCCAGCCGGCGATGCCACTGATCGGGGTCTTGAGCAGCACGTCGCCTGCGGCGCGCGCGGGAGTTGTGGCAGCATTTCATCGCGGTCTCGGGGCAAGACGGCTATGTCGAAGACCGCAATGTCGCCCTTGCCTTCCGCTGGGCGGAGAATCAGTACGACGGGTTGCCGAGCGTTTTTGTCGGCCCCTCTCCTGAGTTGGGGCATGTCGAGAAGCCGATTGACAAGCACCTGCCGTGGGCTCAACCTATAAGAGCGGTAATGCAATTTGTTACCTAATGCATTGAATGCACCATCCTGCCGATGCAGTGCGCGCCGAGTCCGCGCGGGTCAAGTCCGACCATTAGCCAGAAGCTCGGATGCCTCAAGCAGACACAACGTTGATCCACCTGGATCAGTTTCGGGCAGATACCCGTTTCTCCGGGATTGATGGACGCAACCAGACGGTTGTCGTCATCGATACCGGGATCGATCTGAACCATTCCTTTTTCGGACCCGATGCAAACAGCAACGGCATCGACGACCGGATCGTGTTCTCCTACGACTTTTCCCGCGCCAACGATTCGAATGCCTCCGACACCAACGGCCATGGGTCGAACGTCGCCAGCATCATCGGGTCGCAGAATCCGACATATACCGGCATGGCGCCCGGTTGTAACATCATCGCGCTCAAGGTGTTTCCTGACGGCAGCAATCCCTCGGCGACCGTTGCCGACATCAGAGAAGCCTTGGACTGGGTCGTTGCGAACCGCGCTGCGTACAACATCGTCGCGGTGAACATGTCGCTCGGGCAAGGCGACAACGTCAAGTCATATACGACTTCCCAATATAATTCCGAATTCGCCAACCTCTTCTTCAACAACGTCGCTGTCACTGTTGCATCCGGAAACAGCTACGCCGCATATCAATCGCAGGGTGTAAGCCAGCCGTCGGCGGACCCCTATGTGTGGTCCGTCGGCGCGGTGTGGGACAGAAGCGATGGCGGCTGGTCCTGGCAGGGCGGCGCAACCGACTTTTCAACCGGGCCGGATCGGATCATCTCGTTCTCCCAGCGCAGCGCGACGCTGACCAGGATTTTCGCTCCGGGCGGCGATATCACCGGGGCGAATTGGAACGGCGGCACGATAGCCGAGTCTGGGCACCAGCCAGGCCGCGCCGCACATTGCCGGCCTTGTCGCCGACATGCAGCAGCTCGCAGTTCAGGTCAGCGGTCATCTCATGTCGGTCTCCGATTTGGGATCGACGATGCTCGCGTCATCGGCGACCATCATCGATGGCGACGACGAGAACGACAATGTCGCCAATACCGGCGCGGTTTACCACCGTGTCGACGCTTTCGCGTGGGGCGTCGCCATCCTCAACCTGCTGTTCGCGGGCACGGCGGGCGCCGACACGCTGACCGGGACGCCGGCGGCCGATGTCATCCACGGTCAAGGAGGGAACGACATCCTATCGGGCCGGGACGGCAGCGATACCGTCTTCGGCGATGCCGGCAACGATACGTTGATCTACACATCGTCAAGCTACACGATCGGCGTCTCCCTTTCCGGCGGGCTCGACACCTTCAATGGCGGCACTGGGACGGACACAGCGGATTTCTCGTCTATTTCCGTCACCGATGGGGCCCAGCACGGACTGCTCATCACGCCGTCCGGCGCAAACTTTGACGCTCGGATGACGACCACTGGTGCGCCGATACACATTGCAACGCTGGTCAGCATCGAGAACATCGTCGGCACGCCATTCATCGACACGCTCCTGGGCACGGCCGGCGCCAATATCCTGAGGGGTGGGGCCAACAACGACGCGATCGACGGGGGAGCCGGCGTGGACAGGGCGGCCTTCTCCGGTTCGCAATCGTCCTACTCGGTCACTCCACTCACCAGCTCCTCCGTCCGCGTGTCCGGGCCGGATGGCACCGATGTCGTGACGAACGTGGAGTTGCTCGCTTTCGACAATGTGACGGTGCGTACCGGCCAGGGAGACTCGTTCCAGACGCCACCCTCGGACTTCTCCAGCGACTTCCGCAGCGACATCCTGTGGCAGAGCAGCGGCGGCACTCCCGCGGTTTGGCTGATGAACGGCAACGACTATGTGCTGGGAACCGCTGTCGGCTCGTTCAATCCGGGGCCGAGCTGGCAGGTCAGGGGGGCCGGCGACTTCGACGGCAACGGCCGGTCTGACATTCTGTGGCAGAACACCGGTGGCTCGGCGGCGATCTGGCTGATGAATGGCACCAGCCTTGTATCAGCAAGCGCGGCGGGTTCGTTCAATCCCGGGCCAAGCTGGCAGATCAGGGACACCGCCGACTTCAACAACGATGGCAAGGCCGACATTCTGTGGCAGGACAGCGGCGGCACACCCGCGATCTGGCTGATGAACGGCGCCAACCTGATATCGACAGGCGCTGTCGGCCCGTTCAATCCTGGGCCGAGCTGGCGGGTCATCGGCGCCGGCGACTTCGACGGCAACGGCAGTCCAGACATTCTGTGGCAGGACAGCGGCGGCACGCCGGCGATCTGGCTGATGGATGGCATCAACTTTGTATCCACCGAACGCGGCCGGCTCGTTCAATCCGGGGCCGAGCTGGCAGATCAGAGGCGTTGGCGACTTCAACGGCGACAACAAGTCCGACATTCTGTGGCAAAGCAGCGACGGGACGCCGGCGATCTGGCTGATGAACGGCACCAATGCGGTATCCATCGGTGCGGTCGGCCCGTTCAATCCGGGGCCGAGCTGGCAGGTCAGGGGCGCTGAAGACTTCAACGGCGACGGCAGAGCCGACATCCTGTGGCAGGGCAGCGACGGCACGCCGGCGGTCTGGCTGATGGACGGGCTCAACTTTCTGTCCGCAAGCGCGGTCGGCCCGTTCAATCCGGGGATGGATTGGCACGTGATCGTTTAAAACGCGTCAGTTGGCGGTCTCGTCGCCAACAGCGATGCGCAATCTCTCATGATCAAGTCACTGTGACACGGGATCAATGCAATGACGGAGCACTTGTCGTTGCGGTCGTGAATCGACCTTGGTAGCGGGGGCCGGAATCGAACCGGCGACCTACGGATTATGATTCCGCCGCTCTAACCATCTGAGCTACCCCGCCGCTAGTCAAAACAAGTACTTAACGCACTTACCCGATGTCCAGAGGCTCGCTCCGGGCTTGCGTGAGAGCCACCGGGCTCCGGACTGGCGGGCACATTTATGGCACCCAGGCCAGCTTTCCAAGCGGGAATTTCACGCGGGAACGTCCCTCCTGCCGCGTGCAGGTCTGCCGCACCTCGATGACGTGGCTTTGTGCTCCGGGAGCAGGCAGGTCCGGCCTTAGCCCGCCCTGCTCGGCGCGTGCAGGCTTCCGTCCGCCGCCGGCCGTTCCCGGCCGTCCTTGCCCGCCGGCCTCCGCCCGAACCGGATCAGCGAGAAATGTCCGAGCGGCGGCATCGGCCGGCGTTCGAGCACGTGCACCCCGCCGTGATGCTCGGCCCACTGCGCCAGCCTCCCCCAGCGGAATTCCGGCCGCCAGCCGAGCCGGCGCGCCACTGGCGCAAAGCCCTGCTCGAACAGTCGGCGCGGCCCGGCCTCGGCGCCGAGATGGTTGACCAGGATGATCTCGCCGCCGGGCTTGGTGACGCGCGCGAACTCGTCAAGCGCCGCTTCGGGGTCGGGTACGGTCGTGATGACGTATTGCGCCACCACCGCGTCGAAGAAGCCGTCGGGAAAGCCCAGGTGTTGCGCGTCCATCACCGCCAGCGCGTCGACATGAGCGAGCTTGTGCACCGCGACGCGCTCGTGCGCCTTGCGCAGCATCGGCTCGGAGTAATCGACGCCGACAATGCGATGTGCGGGTGCATAATCGAGAAGCGAAATGCCGGTGCCGATCCCGACATCGAGGATGCGCCCGCCGATGCGCTCGGCGGCCGCGATCGAAGCCTTGCGGCCGGCGTCGAACACTGCGCCGAAGACGAAGTCATAGACCGGCGCCCAACGCGCATAGGCCTTTGCCACCGTGTTGATGTCGATTTCGCCCGCCATTGCCCCCACTCACGTCAACTTACATTACCGCTTCTAATCGGCTGAAGCGAAGCGAAACGCGGGATCGCGGCAGATCCCGATTCACTGCATAACCGGAAAAGCAGACGCAGATGGGAGTCATGCCGCGTTGCACTCAGGGCCGGCCCGCCGCGGACGCCACGCGGGCGTCTTGCATGGCAGGCGCTCTGGTCGCCGCGACCGCGCTCTGGATGAAGCCGCCGCCGAGCACGCGCGCCTGGCCCTCGGCCGCGTCGTAGAACACGCAGGCCTGTCCCGGCGACACGCCGTCCTCGCCGGCAACGAGATCGACTTCGATGCCCTCGCCTGTCCTGCTCAGCCACGCCGGCTGCGGCGGCCGCGTGGAACGAACCTTGACGAACACGTCCTGCCAGCCGGCGCAGAGCGCCTGGTCGATACTGCCCTCGCCCAGCCAATTCACATCGCGCAATCGCATCCGGCTGGTGCGCAGCGCCTCGCGCGGCCCGACCACCACCCGGCGCGAGGAGGCATCGAGCCGCACCACATACAGCGGATGGCCTGCGGCGATACCGAGCCCGCGCCGTTGGCCGACGGTGAAATGGATGATGCCGGCATGCATGCCGAGCACGCGGCCGTCGAGATCGACGATGTCGCCGGGCTCGGCCGCCCCCGGCTTGAGTCGCTCGATCACCTCGGTGTAGCGACCCGATGGTACGAAGCAGATGTCCTGGCTGTCGTGCTTGTCGGCGACCGAGAGTGCGAACTGGCGCGCAAGCTCGCGCGTATCCGCCTTGGTCCGTTCGCCGAGCGGAAAGCGCAGCACTTCGAGCTGCTCGCGGGTGGTGGCGAACAGGAAATAGCTCTGGTCGCGCTCGTCGTCGCGGGCGCGGTAAAGCGCACGGCCGCCGCCGGGCAACGTCCGGGAAGCCACGTAATGGCCGGTGGCCAGGACCTTCGCGCCGAGCTCGCGCGCGGTCGAGAGCAGATCGCGAAACTTGATCGACTGATTGCACTCGACGCACGGGACCGGCGTTTCGCCCGCGACATAGCTCTCGGCGAAGCGGTCGATCACCATTTCCTTGAAGCGGCTCTCGTAATCCAGCACGTAGTGGGGAATGCCGATGCGCTCCGCCACCGCACGTGCGTCGTAGATGTCCTGGCCCGCGCAGCAGGCGCCCCTGCGATGAGTCGCGGCACCGTGGTCATAAAGCTGCAGCGTCACGCCCACGACGTCGTAGCCCTCGGCCTTGAGCAGCGCCGCCGTCACCGAGGAGTCGACCCCGCCCGACATCGCCACCACCACGCGGGTGTCCTGCGGCCGGCCTTCGATATCGAGACTGTTGAGCATTGAGTTTCCGGCCCGAATTTGCGCGACCCCAGGAGAATCAGAGGCCGTCCGCGCGGACGGGCTCGGGCTGCGTCACCTTATTATAGGGGCTCGGCGCTCGGATCGCACGGGTGCGGCGCCGCAGGATCGTGTGGCCTCTTCCTCTTTCCCACCGGCGCTCCCCGGCGGCAGGCTGGCTTGGGATCCGGCCGTATCCGTCAGGCTATTGGAATACCATCGTTTTCCGCTGCCGGGCAGCCGCGCGGGACGCTTCGCCGCCGCCGCTGCCAACCGCGAACCGCGCTCATCGCCCGATCGCCCAGACGCTTGCAGTCAACCGATTGGAAACCTTTGAGGCAACGCACGGCCGGTCGGACGGCAGCAAGTCGGCCGCAATGGTCCAATTGCAGGGTTCCGCTTAGGCAAATCTTAAGTCGCGGGCGGTACATTTCACCCCCATTGCCAAAGTCGAGTGCGTGAGTTGATCCATGACGGAGCCCCTTCGACCAAGGGCAAAATACGTTATCGGGCCTGACGGCAGCCCGCTGACGATCGCCGATTTGCCGGCACCGGGCACGAAGCGCTGGGTCATCCGGCGCAAGGCCGAGGTCGTTGCTGCCGTCCGCGGCGGCCTGCTTTCGCTCGAGGAAGCCTGCAGTCGCTACACCCTCACCGTCGAAGAATTCCTCTCCTGGCAGTACTCCATCGACCAGCATGGTCTCGCCGGCCTGCGTACCACCCGCATCCAACAGTACCGGCAGTAACCGCTGGACGATAACGCCGGCCCGTCGCGCCGGACCAGAAAACCCCCTCACCGTCAGTCTCACAACCCGAACGGACAAGTCTCCGGCACGCCTTTCGCCGTCCGCTCGCGCGGCATTGTCCCATCGTCCAGATTCCCACCGGCGGCGGCGCCATCGCCGTCGATCCGCCCGCCGTGTTAGCATTCCTGCCACATCAACACGCCTGGCGGATCTCATCATGACGGACGTCAAATTCACTACCGCGCTGATCGTCGGTGCGGGGTCAGGACTCTCCGCCGCGCTCGCACGGGCGCTGGCCAAGGACGGCATCAAGGTCGCGCTCGCGGCGCGCAGCACCGACGATCTCGAGCCTCTCGTGAAGGAGACCGGGGCGCGGGCGTTCAGCTGCGATGCGAGCGTGCGCGCGCAGGTCGACAAGCTTTTCGCCGATGTCGACAGCACTCTCGGAGCGCCCGACATCGTGATCTACAACGCGAGCTTCCGCACCCGCGGCCCGTTCGTCGATCTCGATCCCGCCGACGTCGAGAAGGCACTCGATGTCACCGCTTTCGGTGCGTTCCTCGTCGCCCAGCAGGCGGCACGGCGAATGCTCCCGAACAAACACGGCGCGATCTTGCTCACCGGCGCGTCGGCGGGCGTGAAGGGCTACCCGCAGTCGGCGCCGTTCGCCATGGGCAAGTTCGCGTTGCGCGGGCTGGCCCAGAGCATGGCGCGCGAGCTTTCGCCGCAAGGCATTCACGTCGCCCACGTCGTGATCGACGGCGGCATCCGGAGCGCGCGCCGGCCGAATGCTGTCGATAACCCGGACAGCATGCTCGATCCCGCGGCCATCGCCGACACCTACATGCACCTCATCCATCAGCCCCGCAGCGCGTGGGCATGGGAGATCGAGTTGCGGCCGTGGGTGGAGAAGTTCTAATTCCCACGGAATTATCCCAGCGAACGAGGGGCATGATGGAGGCCAAGGTCACGATACCTGCGCTCCTGCAGATGAAGCGCGATGGGCGAAAGAGCGTGGGGGTGGTCGCCTGGGACTACCAGATCGCGCGCATCGCCGACCGCGCCGGGGTGGACATCGTCTCGGTCGGGGACTCCGTCGGCGTCAATTTGTGGGGCCACTCCAATCCACTCGAAGTCACGATGGAAGAGATGCTGGTGGTGTGCAAGGCGGTTCGCCGTGGCGTCGCGCGTGCGCTGGTGAGCTGCGACTTTCCTTTTGGTCCGCTGCAGGAGGGGACCGCGAGCGCGCGTGAGCGCCGCCATCCGGCTGGTGAAGGAAGGCGGCGCTGACATCATCAAGCTCGACGGCGCCGCCGAATTCCCCGAAGCAGTGCGGGCCCTCGTGCGCGCGGGCATCCCGGTGTTCGCGCAGTTCGGCATCACCCCGCAAACCGCGCTGCAATACGGCATTCCCTACGGCGCCCAGTCCGCGCCCGGAGCACAGGCCCCACCCGAGATGACGGCGAAGCTTGTGGCACAGGCGAAGCTGCTGGAGGAGGCGGGCGCTTCGCTGCTCGACTTCACCAATTCCGGGCCGGTTGCCGGCGCCGCTGTCGTGAGCGCGGTCAAGATCCCGGTGATCGGCGGCTTCGGCGGGGGCCCCTGGCTCGACGGCCGCGTGCGCCTGGCCCACACCGCCATCGGCTACGGCGAGAAGTGGATCGAGTCCAAGACCGAGACCTACGCCAATGTCGCCAAGATCAGCCTCGACGCCTTCACGGCGCTGATCGCGGACGTACGCGCCGGCCGCCAGATCAAAGGTTGACTTGAGATGGCGACCGCGATCATCGATGGCATCACCACGCGCTACGAGGTGCAGGGCTCGGGGCCGCCGCTCCTGATGTACGCGCCCGGCGGCTTCAACGCGATCGTCGAGACCTGGTCGACGCAAGGCGTCTACGCCAAGATCAGGCTGCTCGATCATCTTCCGAAAAAATACACCTGCATCCTGTTCGACCGGCGCGAATGCGGCCAGTCGGGCGGGCGCGTGGAGCGCGTGACCTGGGCGCACTACGTGGCGCAGGGCAAGGGATTGCTCGACCACCTCAACATCGCGCGCGCACACATCATGGGCGGCTGCATGGGGTGCTGCCCGGTGACGGCGTTCGCGGTGGCCTATCCGCAGGCGACGCTGAGCATGGTGCTCTATTGGCCGGTGGGCGGCGCCAAGTACCGCATCAGCAGCCATCAGCGCTTTGCCGAACACCTGGCTTTCGTGCAGCAGCACGGCCTCGACGCCGTGGTTGCGCTCGTCACCAAGGACGGCAAGACGTTCGGCGCGGACCCCAGAGGCGGGCCGTGGGCGGCGGTGATCAAGGCCGACCCCGCCTTCGCCGCCGCCTATGCCAGGCAAAACATCGACGCCTACAAGCTCATCGTCGTGGGGATGGCGCGCACGATGTTCGACCGCGACACCGCGCCCGGTGCCGAGCCGGAGGATCTCCTGCGGCTCGACCTCCCCGCGCTCGTCATTCCCGGCCAGGACACCGCGCACGCGACCTCGGCCGCGCGCTACCTGGAAGAATGCCTGCCGCGCGCCGAATACTGGGACGTCCCCGTCGCCGAGCAGACCGAGGCAACAGCCCCGGCGCGGGTGCTGGAGTTTCTCGCAAAGGCTGATGCCGCATCGTCGTAGGCATCGCCAGCGAAACTTCGGGTTATCCGCGAGGCAGTATCGCGTGCGAAACAAGCGCGATCGGCCGCGACCAATCCAACCTAAGGCGTCCCGAGCGCAGCGAGCGCGGCCTGCGCCACCATGACGTCCTGCTCGATCTTGGCGCCACCGGCGGCGACGGCGCCGATGATCTCTCCCGCGACCATGATCGGAAAGCCGCCCGGCACATTGGTGAAGTCCCCCATGCGGACCGCCATGCTGAGCGCGTTTTCCTCCGGCGCATAGCCGGTCGCCAGACGTTGCGAGGCTGAAGTGATTGCCTTGCGTTGCGTGGTGATGATCGAGAAGTGGCGCGCGCCATCCATCATCAGGAAAGCGATGAGCCGGCAGCTCTGGTCGACCACCGCAAGGCTGACCTTGCAGCCGAGCTCGTTCGCCTTCGCCACTCCGGCCGCGAGCATTTTCAGGCTCGCCTCTTCGGTGAGCCGATGGCTCGGAACGAAGTCCGCCATGGTGACTGTCCTGATTGAGGTTTGTCGATCTTACCAAGACGATCGCGTTTCACCGTCACCCGACCAGCTTGCGCGTGCTGGGCACGAACAATTCGTCCGTCGTCACCGGCTTGGTGATGATGCCCTGCGTCAGCGCGTGCTGAATGAGCTCGTCGATCACTCTGCGGTTGGGCGCGATCCCGTACGGCAGCGGATCCCCGGTGATTTCCATCACCCGCCGATGCATCTCGTCCACCGCGGTGGGCTTCTCGATCTCCCGCTCCTTGAGGCGCTCGACATAGCGGCGCTTCGATTCGGCAAAGGCGTTAAAGACGTCCGCAGCGAGATCGGGATGCTTCGCGATCAGCTCGTCCTTGATCACCACGGTGTGGTTGATGGGATAGTGACCGTTTCGGCGCAGCGCCGCGAGGCCCGCCTCGAGCGCATCGGGAATGAGCGGCTCCACGTCGGGCGCGTCCACCTCAACGCCGATGGCGGCGGCGAGCTCGCCCGATGCCAGCATGGCGCCCATCTGCTTGCCCGGCGCGATCGGCACCACGTTGGACGGCGGCCGGTACTCGGCCACGTGCTCGTCGCCGGAGAGCACCCAGGTGATCTTGCCGAGGTCGACGCCGTGCTCCTCCTGCAGGATGCTGCGCGCCCACACGCCGGTCGTGACGGTGTAGCCGCGGTTGACGCCGACCTGTCGGCCCTCGAGATCCTTGGGTGTGCGGATGCCGGCCTTCGTGTTCACCAGCACGGCGCCGTGGTGGAACGCCCGCACCAGGAAGACCGGCACGGCGGTCATGGGTTTGCCATGCGCCTTGGCGCAGATGTAGGTGGTGATCGCCATCTCGCAGATGTCGAACTCGTTGCCGCGCACCATGCGGCGGAAGGCGGCGATGAGCGGATCGACCTCTTCGAATGCGAATTCGAAGGTCCTCGGCTTGACGGTGCCGTCCTTGAGCGCACGGTTATTGCCTTGCGTGCGGGTGACGGTTTTCAGCTTGAGATCGGGCATGAGGAGTATGGCTGGTTGCTTGCTTCACTTGCCGCCGTCATCCCCGCGGGAGCGGAGAACCATCGTGCCACATAGAATGGCCGCTCGGATACGGGTCCCGTGAACGTGCGGGAACGATAGCGCAGCGCGCTTCTCTACACCGTGGTCTGCGCCACGCCGGGACGCGCCGTGAGCGCCTCTTTGGCGGCATCCTTGAACGCCTGATCCGGCGGCAGCACCACCGCGGCCGAGCGCACCTTGTGGTGCGCCGGGTCGATGCCGGGAGGCATGATTCCTTTGTCAGTCAGCGCCTTGGCCGCTCGCATCAGACGGTGGCGCGCCATGATGATGCCGTTGTCGGTGGAGACGAGATTCTCTTTGGTACGGTCGCAGATCGGCCCCATGCTCTCCTGCAGCGAGGCGTCCTGGATCGCGAAGCCGGCAACACCGCTGAAGGTCTTGCCGGACTTCTGGGCGGCACGGTCGATCAGGTAGTCGTTGTCCTTGTTGGCGAGCGGCCGATAGGTCCCGGGAATGTACTTGCAGTGCACGCCCGCGCCGTCGCGCATGGCCTCGACCTCGCGCGTGCTGAGCGCGCGAACGGGATGAAAGTCGTAGCTCCACGCCCAGCAATTCTCGTCGTCGATCGGGATCCAGAAGTGACCGTGGATCGGGTGATCGCCGCGCGGCGGGATCATGGTGAAGCAGGGCATTACCCATGGCGTAATGCGCCAGTAGTAATTGCCGTTCTCGGCGTTGCGGCGGGCGCCGATATAGAGCCCGCCCGGCTGCTCCACGACCTCGAAATACGGCTGCATGTCGGACAGGTTGTACTGATTCCCCTTGGCGCCCTTGAACAGGGGGTCGGAACCGAGATCGCCGCGATGCAGGAACGAGACGTGGCTCGAATCGATCCCGCCCTCCATCGCTTGCAGCCAGTTGCATTCCTGCAGGCGCTTGGAGACGAAGGTCTGATCGGCCGGTACGGTCGCGAATTCCCACTCCGGCAGCGGCGGCTGCCTGTCGGGCGGACCCATATAAGTCCACAGCACCGGCCCCCGCTGCACCAGCGGATAGGACTTGAGCTTGACCTTCTGGCAGAAGCCGCTTTCGCGCGGCTCGGAGGGGACGTCGACGCACTGCCCGGTGACGTCGTATTTCCAGCCGTGATAGGAGCAGCGCAGGCCGGATTCCTCGTTGCGTCCGAACCACAGCGATACGCCGCGGTGAGCACAGAATTCGTCGATCAGGCCATAGCGGCCTTCGCTGTCGCGGAAGGCAAGCAGCCGCTCCGACAGGATCTTCACGCGCACCGGCGGGCAGTCATTCTCCGGCAGTTCCTCGAGCATCAGCGCCGGCAGCCAGTAGGCCCGGAACATCTGGCCCATGGATGTGCCGGGGCCGGTCTGCGTCAGCAGGTCGTTCTGTTCTTTGCGAAGCATCCACTCAAATCCGTGATCGTTCTGCCCACAGGGACGTCGCCGGCGGCCGATGGCTCGACCGGCGTTCCGCTATCTAGAACTCGGTTCCATGACTCAAGGGTAGGCATTCGGGCGATCTTCGGCAAGCCGCAACGTCGGCAACTTCCATGCCGCAATGCGTCAGCAGCACTCGCACCCCAAGCCCTCGATTGCGACCAGCGCGCTTTTGAGCCAGGCGGGTGGAAGATCGTCCACGACCACCTCCGTCACTGGCTTGAACAGCTTGAATTGGTGCCGTTGCTCGTCCTCGGTCCAGAACGCGACCACCGTCTCGCGCGGCGGACAGCCCGGCAGGGCGCACGACACCTCTGAAACGAGAATTGCGGCGTCTGCGGCCAGCGTGAAGCGTTCGCGCGTCCACGCGCGGACGCGGTCGAGGGCCGCCACGTGCTCGGGGCGGTTCTCGAAGGACCGCAGCATTGATCGCTTGGGGCTCGTCGCCATTCTTCCGGCGGGGTTGTTCGTGACATCCGGACATCGCCAGAATAGCAGACATGCTGGCCGCACTGACCAAGTCAGGAGCTTGGGATGCAAATCGCGCTTGACCGCTCAAGGTCCCCTCCTAGAGTGCCGGCCACGCGCGTGATGATCGTTGGTGGAGGTGGCTTCAGTGGTGGAAAAAGTCCTTGCGGCCGTGAGAGTAGGCCCGAGCAAGACCGAGATCCGCGAATATCCGATGCCGGACATCCCGGAAGACGCGGCCTTGATGAAGATGGAGGTCGCCGGGATCTGCGGAACCGACGTCAAGCTGTACAAGACGCCGCCGACCAAGAGCGCGGTGATCATGGGCCACGAGAATATCGGCACGATCGCCAAGGCGGGCCGCGAGTTCACCCGACGCAAGGGCTTCAAGGAGGGCGACCTGGTATTCGTGGAACACTATGTCGCCTGCGGAAAGTGCGAGTGGTGCCATCTCGGCCAATACCGCCACTGCGAGAACACGGACTGGCGCTACAACCCTGATGCCATCCGCTACGGCTACACGTCGGCCGAGCGGGCGCCCCACCTGTGGGGCGGCTTCGCGCAATACGTTTATCTTCCCTGGAATGCGGTCGTGCACCGCGTGCCGAAAGGCGTCTCTCCGGAACTGGCAGGACTGGTGACGCCGATGGCGAACGGCGTCGAATGGTCGCTGTTCGACGGTGGCGTCGGCTATAACTCCACCGTGCTCATCCAGGGCCCCGGCCAGCAGGGCCTGTCGCAGACGGTGATCTGCAAGCAGGCCGGCGCCTCGCTCATCATCGTCACCGGCACCAGCAAGGACCGCGCGCGGATGGAGGTCGCCAAGGAGCTGGGCGCCGACCACGTGATCGACGTCCAGAAGGAGGATCCGCTGGCGCGCATCATGGAGATCACCGGCGGCAAGGGCGTGGACGTCGCGCTCGACTGTACCGCTGGCGCGGGGACCATTCCCATATTGCTCGGCGTGGAAGCGCTCAAGCGCAAGGGCGGCACCATCGTGATCCAAGGCGAAATGGCGGAATTCCCAAATTTTCCGGTCGGAAAGGTCACGGTGAAGTTCATCACCATCAAGAGCGCGCGCGGGCACAGCTTCAAGGCCTGTGAGCTCGCGCTGCAGCAGCTGGCCTCTCACCGTTTTCCGCTGGAGAAGGTGACGACCCATACGTTCGGATTGAAAGACGTGGATCTCGCCATCAGGTCCGTCGGCGGCCACGGCGTGCCTGACGTGATCCATGCGTCCCTCATGCCTTGGCAGTAGTAGGGCTGCCTGCCCGCCCCTGCTGCAATCGATACAAAGGACCGGCGCGCCGAGGTTATGAGCAACAAAGCGAAAATTGCCATCGCCACGGGCGACCCGGCGGGTATCGGGCCTGAGATCAGTCTCAGGGCCGCACTCGATCCCGTCGTGCGCAATGCCTGCCGCCCGATCGTGGTCAGCGATCTTGGCGTGGTCGAGCGGCACGCGCGGGCCTGCGGCCTCAAGCCCAGCATCCGTGCGATCGGAAGGGTCGGGGATGCGGATTGGTCGGACGATCGCCTCAACGTGCTCGACTGCGCGCAGCAGGATTTGGCCACCCTCGACTTCGGCACCACCGCGGCCGCGAGCGGACGAGCCTCGCTCGCCTTTGCCGGTGCCGCGATCAACGCTGCCCTCGCGGGCGAAGTCGACGCCGTTGTCGCGGCGCCGCAAAACGAGACCTCGATCGCGCGTGCCGGCATCAAGTTCGACGGCTATCCATCGTTCGTCGCACGCGCCACCGGCACCGACGAGGATGACGTCTACCTGATGCTGTGTTTCGGCGACATCAAGATCGTTCACGCCACGCTTCACCAGAGCGTTCGCGATGCGATCGCGATGATCAGCCGCGAGAAAGTCATCGGCGTGATCCGTGCCGCCGAGCGCGCGCTCAGGCTGATGGGCACCGCCGCACCGAAGATCGCCGTCGGCGGCATCAACCCGCACGCCGGTGAAGGCGGCCTGTTCGGGCGTGAGGAGATCGACATCATCAAGCCGGCGATCGCCGCCGCGGTCGAGAGCGGGATCGCAGCTACCGGCCCGTTCGGCGCCGACACCATGTTTCATATGCAGGGCATCGATGCCTTCGTCGTCATGCTGCACGACCAGGGCCACATCGCAGCGAAGCTCCTGGCGCAGGACGCCGCCGCGGCGCTGACGATCGGCAGCCCGATCCTGTTCGCCTCGGTCGCGCACGGCAGCGCGTACGACATCGCCGGCAAGGGCGTCGCCAATCCCAAAGCCATGATCGAAGCGCTGTTGCGGCTGTCCACGGCCAGGCAGCACGCCGGACGTCGCGTGGCGGCGCCGTTTCCGCATTGAGCCGAATATTCCATCAGAGACGAGTCGATGCCGATCAGAATCGAACTATGCAATACCTCAGACGTAGACGTTGGCGGCGCCGTGAGAGTCGAGAGAGATGACCTGATCCTCGCGGTGTTCAACGTCGACGGCGAGTTCTTTGTGACCGACGATGCCTGCACCCATGGGCCGGGTTCGTTGTCGGAAGGTTACGTCGAAGGTGACGTCGTCGAATGCAATTTCCATAACGGGCAATTCAATATCAAGACGGGAGAGGTCGTTTCCCCGCCTTGCATGGTTCCGGTCAAAACCTATCCGACGGTGGTCGAAGGCGGGAAGGTGTTCATCGAAGTCTGACGACCGGTCTCCTGAGGGTTCGTCAACTCCGCACCTGAGCGATGCTTTGTATCATCGCACCGGGAAATCGAAATAGGTGTGGGGAAAAGGTTCACGGGCCAGCGTGAAATGCCACCATTCCTTGTCGTAAGGCCTAAACCCGCCGCGCGTCATCGCCGCCGCCAACAGCGCGCGGTTCTTTTGCGCCTGCGCGCTTACGCTCTTGTCCGACGGCCATGATTTCGGGCTGAAGAAGTCGAACGGCCCTCCCATATCGAGCTCGCTTCCGTCCGCACGCCGTACCAGCGTGAGATCGAGGGTCGCGCCGCGCGAGTGACCGGAGTGCTCGGAGATGTAGCCCTCCTTGAACAGAACGCGCTTGTCGATCTCGGGATAGAACTCGGCCTTGCGCCTCACGTCGTCGATCTTGCGCGCCCATCGCACGAAATGTGCGACCGCCCGTTGCGGCCGATAGCAGTCGAACACTTTAAGGCCGAGGCCGCGCGCCGCGAGGTCGCGTTGGACTCCGGCCAGCGCATTGGCGGCCTGCGCCGACAGCAGACAGCGCGGACGTTCATAGCCGTCGATTTTTTCACCGACGAAATTATTCTCGCTGAAATAGCGCATGTCGAGGACAAGCCCGTCCACCACCGTGGCGGCATCGACAAAGCCGGAAGGAACCGGCGCCTGTGCGCGTGCACTCGGTGCGATCAACAGCAGCATAAGTGCGAGCGCGCCGCGCGCGGAACGGTGCATGGCGTTGGTCCTCACATGATCGAGCGCGCAGTCTGAGCCGGGATTCGTGTCAACGATGCGGCAGCCGACAATGCCTCATAAATAGTCCCCTTTGGGCACGTTTCGTGATAACATTGCTCATGAATCCAACCAGGAGAGGTGTTCGGCCCCGCCGGAGCGGCGGACTGCGCGTCTGTTCCCAACGTGGAGAGTGATTTGAGCGATCACAAGTTCAAGGTTGGACAAAGCGTGCTTTACACCTCGGGTCCTTACGGCCGTGGCCAGGCGAGCACCGTCTACAAAGTCACGCAGCTGCTGCCGCCGGAGGGGGACGACCGTCAGTATCGCATCAAGAGCTCCGACGAGCCGCACGAGCGGGTCGTCAAGGAGAGCCAGCTCAACCGCAATTCGTGACGGGACGAGGCCGCGACCTTGTTCGATGCCTGCTCGCAGCCGAGCCGGGCGGAAGCGAACATTTGCCTAGCGGCGTGGTGCTCGCGCGAGCCTGATCCCGTGTTTTGGAACGACTTGAAAGCAAGGCCATGATATTCGACTACGGCGCACCAGCCGAGCTGTTCATGGCCAAGCGCAAGGGCGGCTCGCGACAACCGTTGGGCTATCGTCGCTTCGCGACCGCGGCAGAGGCGATTCGCTTCGCGATCGAGGATTTTCCCACGATGCGTACGCTGGGCGCCTGGATGCAGGTCGGCGACGAGCGCTTCGACGGTGACGCCATCCAACGGCTTTACGAGAGCAGCGACTATCCACTTAAGCGCCGCCAGCCAAACTGACGATTGGCGCTGCAGAGAGGTTTGACGTTGTGGCCCCGCTCACTTATATAGCGGCCGCAACCAGTTTTCGGCCTGCCTTGCTACGCTCCCGCGTCAGGGTGCTCAGCTTAGCTCCCCAAAACTCGGATGACCCGACGCCCGATGTTTTCGCGTGATCGGATTCGCAGAGCGTACAAACGCAAGGAGGCCATGATGGCCACAGGTACCGTGAAGTTCTTCAACACCCAAAAAGGCTTTGGTTTCATCCAGCCGACCGACGGCAGCAAGGACGTGTTCGTGCACATCAGTGCGGTCGAGCGCGCCGGAATGCGCACCCTCGTGGAAGGCCAGAAGATCAGCTACGACGTGGTGACCGAGCGCGGCAAGCAGGCTGCGGCGAACCTCCAGGACGCATGACCGATCGGATCGTCCCGATCCGTCGTTGATGACTGATAACGCCCGGCGTCATGACGCCGGGCGCTTTGTTTTGGGGGTGATCGTGCGTGCCGGTCAGGAACTTTTGCCGGGGCCCCAGGGTTGAATGGATGCGGTAATCAGGGCCGGAGGACGGTCATGCATCCGTGGACGATTGCCATCGTTGGTGCGGTCGCTTTATCCCTTGCTGGTGCTTCCCCAGGCATTGCACGACCGAAGGTCTCTTCAGCCGCGCCACCTGAAGCACCGGTATTTTGGCCCCACGCTTCGGCGAACCTCATCGAATACATCTTCTTTCCAAAAGGACGGGACGACCGCTTTTGGGGGTACGGGTATGGCGCGATCGTGGACGCCGCGTTCAGCGACCCGGCTGCCGGCCGCCAACCATTTGCCGCCAAGGACGTCGACGCACTGTCATCCGCAGGACCCGCGGAGTCCCCGCTCGCAGCCGACCTTTGCGGCAGCGGCTCTGCGGCCGCCGATGCCGATACCTGGATCGAGCGGATCCAACAGGCGATCACGCCGACAGTGCCGCAACACGAAGTGCTCAAGCAGCTCCGCGCGGCTTTGACCACGGCGATCGAACGGATCAAAGCCGCCTGCCCCAACCCGCCCCCTGCGAGTCCCACCGAACGGCTCAAGGCGATCCAGGATCGGATCTGGGCGATGCGCGACGGACTGCTGACCATTCGGCTGCCGTTCGAGACATTCTACAGCTCACTCAGCCAAGAGCAGCATTGGCGTTTGAACCGCACGGAATCGGATGTCAGCACGATCGGGATGAAGCTCGGCGATACACGTATCGGCATGTGCTTGGACCCGGCGGCGGGTAGCGGTCAGGGGCCGATGCGCGCAATCGAACGGGCAGTGCGACCGAGCGAACAGCAGCGCGCAATCCTGGAGGAGTTGCGGCTGAGGTCGGCGGGGTTCGCCCAGTTGATCATGAGTTCTTGCCCGACCTATCCGCTGTTGGGCCACATGGGTCGGTACGGCGCCGCGCTGGATCGCCTCGATGTCATGCTGTTCTCCGTGATGGCCATGGCCCCGGCCCTGCAGGGCTTTTACGAATTCATTCGACGACCGGCAGAGGGTGGCTTTCCACCGGGCGATGCGCCAACTCAGACGTGTCCGCGCCGGCTCGCGCCGTGCGTGAAGCCTCCATGTCCCAGTGAGCGGAGCCACCCGCCATTGATGTTAGGCTCCGATTTCCCGGGGATGACGGCCCGGCCGAGATGTGCGACATCTTCGGCGGGCGCTGCCTTTGCAGGGCGCGGCGTTAATTGCACCGAATGGTAATGCGATAGGGGTCGCGGTCCGGGGGGCAGGGAATGGACGCAGACGCCACCCGCCGCCAGCTTGCCGCCGCCCTTGTGCGCGTCGCGGGCGGCGATCGCGCCGCGTTGCGCGTTGTTTACCAGGATACTTCTGCGAAGCTTTTCGGCGTTTGCCTTCGTATCTTGAAGGACCGAGGCGAGGCCGAGGACGTGCTGCAGGAGGTTTTTGTGACGGTGTGGCGCAAGGCCGCCAGCTTCGACCCCGGGCGGGCCAGCCCGATCACCTGGATGGTAGCGATTGCCCGCAACCGAGCGATCGACCGGCTGCGGGCAAGCGCCGTCAGCCGTCGCATGGAGCCGATCGAGTCCGCCGACGCCGTGAGCGATCCGGCGCCTGCGGCGGTCGAGCGCGTCGAACTGGCGCAGCAGCACCAACGCCTCTCGCGCTGTCTGGAGGAGTTGGAGGCGCGCCAGGCGAGCGCCATCCGGGAGGCATTCCTGGACGGCACCACCTACGAGGAACTGGCCGCGCGTATGAGCGTGCCGCTCGGCACCATGAAGAGCTGGATTCGACGTGGACTGCTGAAACTCAGGACCTGTCTCGAGGCATGAGCACCGACGACACCATGGATCCGGCCGCCGGTGGCAATCTCGTTGCCGCCGAATACGTGCTGGGCGTGCTCGGCGCCGAGGAGCGGCGCGAGGTCGAACGACGCCTCGCGCAAGAGCCTGCGCTTGCGTCCGAAGTGGCGTTCTGGGAGGAGCGGCTGGGCGGGATCGCCGACGCCGTCGCACCCGTTGTGCCACCACCCCATACATGGTCGCAGATCGAGGCAGCCATCGCCTCGGTCGCCCGCCGTCCCCGAACCGCTACGTCGCTGTGGCAGAGCATCGCCTTCTGGCGCGGTTTCGGCATCGGCGCGGCCACGCTCGCGGCCGCCAGCATCGCCGCGCTGGCCTATATCGGGCTCGTGCCGGGCTCGCGGCCGGCATTGATGGCGACGCTCGCCGGCAGCAGCGGGCAGCCGAACTTCGTCGCCGCCGTCACCGCGACCGGCAACAGCCTGGTCGTGGTGCCGGCCACGCTTTTGACCAACGATCCGCGCGCCATGGAGCTTTGGCTGATCCTGCCCGGACCCAACCAGCGCCCGCATTCGCTCGGCCTGATCCAGCCCGGTCAGCCGATCCGGCTCACCATTCCGCCAGAACTCGCGGGCCAGCTCACACCGGACGCGGCGCTCGCGGTATCGCTCGAGCCACCGGGCGGGTCACCGACCGGCCAGCCGACCGGACCGGTCATCGCCAGCGGCAAGCTCACGAGCTTATGACCGCCGTGCCGGCGTCGCGGTCATCATCACTCGGCCGTGAACACGACTGAGCCGCCGGCGCTGCATCCGCGTTTCGCACGCTTCGTATCTCCACTCGCAAGCCGCTGGCGCGGCGCGACAGATGGAGAAACGACATGACCTTCAAACGCACGATCCTGCCGACGGCGGCTGCCGTCGCAGCGCTCGCCTTCGCCGCGGTGGCGGCGACCCCGACGCTGGCGCAGATGAAGGAGCAGACCGTCACGGTCGGCGGCGCTCCCATGTATCCCTCGAAGAACATCATCCAGAACGCGGTGAACTCGAAGGACCACACCACGCTGGTCGCGGCGGTGAAGGCCGCCGGCCTGGTCGATACGCTGCAAGGGTCCGGTCCCTTCACCGTGTTCGCACCGACCAACGCCGCGTTTGCGAAACTGCCGGCGGGCACGGTGGACTCGCTGCTCAAGCCGCAGATGAAGGAGAAGCTCGTCGCCGTGCTGACCTATCACGTGCTGCCCGGCCGGCTCTCCGTCAAAGATCTGTGGGAAGCGTCCAACAAGGGTGGCGGCAAGGCCAAGTTCAAGACGGTCGAAGGCGAAGAGCTCACGGTCGAGTTCAAGGGCCAGGTGCTGACCATCCGCGACTCCAAGGGCAACGCCTCCAAGGTCACCGTCCAGAATGTCTTCCAGTCGAACGGCGTCATCCACGTGATCGACAACGTGCTGATGCCGAGTTGACCACCCCGCGGGCCGGTCGTCGCAACCCCCGCCCACACACCTGCACCGATCGGCCCGGGCCCGTCGCGGAAACGCGGCGGGCTTCTTCCGTGCGTACGGGGGACGCTGTTTGTCCTAGGGGTCTAGGCGCGGGGCTTGCATCTGCGGCGACAGACCCAGGCCCGCTTCGCCCGGGTCGATATCGCCTGCCGGCGATCCTGGCCCATGGTCCGCAGGGGCCGGCTGGGTGTCGGCCTCCCCGGCCAGTGCGTCGCTCTTGGCCAGGTACTCCCTGGACATGGTGATCAGCCGGTTCGAGACTTCCTCGTCGGACGCGATCAATGAAAGCCGCAGGCAAATGTCAGCTTGTCGACGGAAATACGCGCTGCTCGGCATCGCCGACACCCCCAGTTTTTTTTGCAACGCAAAGCGTTCGGTACGGTTCCCGACAAACGAGGCATTTGCGATCTTTTTTCTAAAGGGCGTCTTCGGGCGCGCGGCACGTGACAGCTACGCCCGGTACCAGCCAGCAAGCTGTCAGGGCTGGCGGGGCCTGAACCGGGGCCTATGGTTTCCTGATACCGCCGTCACTCACGTCGCGATGCCCATGGCGTGTTCGAACGCGCGCCGCACCTCCGGAGGCTGGCCATAGCAGTGCCGGAAGGCCCGCAGGCGCGCCTTCAGCAAAGGATATTTGTCGTGGTCCTCGAGCGTGATCCCTTCGACGCTTTCCCTCTTCTGGAAGTATGGCAGTTCGACGCATCGTGCCACGTTGGAGTTGCGGATGATCGCCTTGGGCTCCTGGCCCTGCGCGATGGCATCGAGATCGTCGAACAGCCGCTTGCGGATCATCGCGATCCCCATGTCGCTGGCGCCGATATTCTCCTTGGTGCGGTCGGCGATGCGCCCCTGCCCGACCCAGGCGCTGATGTCCTGGTTGATGACGTGGCTCGAGATCCAGCGGCCGTGCTCGTCCTTGATCGGGCTCACCCAGGTCGGAACCGTGTCCTGGACGTAGGGCTCCCGCCCCTTCGGCACACGCATGAAGAACCACGCGACGCTGAGGGTATTCTCGTCATCCACCGGCACGCGCCATTCGAAATGATTGCCGAGATAGAAGCCGTTCGGCCACAGCGCGACCCGCCCCACGGTCCAATACGGATTGCGCTCGTCGGAATCCGCGCGCACGCGCTTATAGATAAAGCCGTAGTCGAACTCCTCGAACTTGAGCTTGAGGTGCTTGCTGGCATAGGGACCAGTCTTGCCGCTGAGCCGCAGGCTCCAGTTGTCGTGCATCCATTCGAAGTGCACCGGATCGCAGGAATTCTCCTGGCACTGAAACCAGTTGCAGGGGACGTCCGAGAGGACGACTTCGCGAAAGCCGTTCTCCCACGTGAACGGCTCCCAGATCGGGAGCTCGGGCACGGGCTGCGGGCCCATATAGGCCCACAGCAGGCCGGCACACTCCTTGACCGGATAAGCCTTGGTGGAGCAGCGCTCCTTGGCGCGCGAGCGCGGGTTGACCGTGTCGTCATAGGGCTGCTCGATGCAGCGGCCGGCCTCGTCCATGAGCCAGCCGTGATAGTTGCAGCGAATGCCGGTCGGCTCGACGAAACCATAGGCCAGGTCCGCGCGCCGGTGCGGGCAATGGCGGTCGAGAAGCCCGAACTGTCCACCCAGATCCTTGTAGAGCACGAGGTCTTCGCCCATCAGACGAAGGGGCTTGATCGGGTTGCTATCCAGCTCGCTCGCGCCGCCGATCGGCATCCAATAGCGGCGCAGCAGCTCTCCCATCGGGGTTCCCGGGCCCACCTGGGTGAGAAGGCGGTTTTTCTCAGCACTGAGCACGCGTCACCTCGCTGAAGTCTTGTTGCTGTTGCCGGGAATCTTATTGGAAATCGGCAAGCCGGCAACGACGATTTGATGGCTCCCGCGACCACTTTATCGCATGCTCGACCACGCCATGGAACGCAGCCGCAGGACATCGGACGGGCGCCGGACGGCCCTCGGCGCGCTCGCGCCGGAAAAATTCCGCGCGCTCACTGAGGAACTGGTGAAGTCTGTTTCGTCGGGTCGCTGATCGGCGAGCGACCAACACTGTCGCCGCACATGCGTGACCTCGCGTATGAGTGGCCTTGTGAATGCCGGAGCCAGTACAGGCGATGACGAGCCCTGAATCCATTCCGCCGGTGCCCGACGCTCTCGCTACGAGGCTGCGCGAGCTGGCCGGCCTGGACGCCGTCGCCGGCGTTGCGGTGACCGTGGTGCGCGAGGGCCAAGCCATCGGCTTCTGGAGCGCGGGATACGCTTCGCTGCCGTTTCGCGTTCCCGTCACCGAGCATACGCTGTTTCACATCGGGTCGGTCGGCAAGCACATCACCGCGCTCGCGGTCATGCAGCTCGTCGATGCGGGCTCCGTCGTCCCCGATGCTTCGGTCGGCAGCTACGTTCAAGGCCTCCCGGACTCATGGGCGGCCATCTCGGTGCGTCGCCTGCTCACCCATACCAGCGGCTTGCCGGACTACGGCCGGGTGATCAGGGATTGGGACCGGCCTCAAAGCCGCGAACTGATCATCGATGCCGATCGGGACCGCGCCGCTGTTGTTCGCTCCCGGCACCGCCTGGGCCTACAGCAACACCAACTACGTGGTGCTGGGATGGTTGATCGAAGCCATCAGCGGACAGTCGTATGCCGACTACCTGCGTCATCGGGTGCTTGGCCCGGCGGCATTGCCGTCCGCGCGGGTCGACAGCGCCGGCGACGTGATCCCGGATCGCGCCGAGCCCTACGACCATATCAACGGCCGCTTCGTGCATGCCGTGCAGTTGGAACGATCGGTATCAGCCGCGGCCGATGGCGGCGTCCTGTTCTCCGCCCGCGACATCGCGCCCTGGTCGGAGGCGCTCGCCAGCGAGCGCCTCGTGAGCCGGGCGCTCATGGCGCAGGCGACCACGGGCGCGCTGCTGACGACCGGTCGTCAGGTGCCCTACGGTTTCGGCTGGTTCGTCGAGCGCACCGCCGGACACGACATGCAACGGCACGCCGGCCGGGTGCCGGGCTTCGCCGCGTTCCTCATGCATCTCGCCGGGCCGGCGCTGTGGGTCGCGGTGATGGCGAATACCACGCCGCCGCCGCCGGTGCTGCTCATGGCGCTTACCGCCGCCGAGGCGTTCTCGCCCGGCTCGACCTTTCTCAGCCTGCCGCCCGCGGGCGATCGGCCGCGATCCCCGAACCTTGCGGGCACGACAGATGCTCGAACGCACCGGGCCGCCGGACCTGGACTGGTTTGCGCCGGAGATGCAGGTGCTGCTGCGCTCGGGCGGAGAGGGATTTCAGGCGAGTTTGCCGGGACGGTTGCCGCCGCTCGATCGCGTCGAGCCGATCGAATCCTATCCGGTGCCGGGCGGGCAAATGGTGCGCTACCGCGCAAGCCTTGGCGGCCACGTGGCGCACTATCTCTTCGGCTGGACCGACGACGACAAGATCTTCTGGACGACGTCGTAGAGCAAGCCAGGGGACCGAGTTGCGCCACTACGGGCAATTCTACATCGCCAGCTTGCGGATCAGGTCGATCGCGATCACGAACAGCAGCACAGTGTAAATTCGCCGCAGCCAGGTCTCGCTCAGCCTATGGCCGACCCGCACGCCCAGCGGGGCGGCGATCATGATCGTCGGCATCATCGCCGCGAAAATCGCGAGGTCGACGTAGCCCAGAGAGTAAGCAGGCAGCCCAAGGGCATGCCAGCCTCCCACGACAGCGCCGATCGTGGCGACAACGCCGGTCACCAGTCCGGTCGCCGACGAGGTGGCGATCGCGGCCTCCATTCTCATGCTGAAGGCCTGCAGGATCGGAGTCGCGAGCGTGCCGCCGCCGGTGCCGGTCAACGCGGCAAGGCAACCGATCGCCGACGCCACACCCAGCTTTGTCGCGCCCTGCGGCGGCGCGCGCGCGATCACCAGACGGTCCTTCAGAAAGCCCTCGTAGACGCCGACCGTCACCATGAAGAGCGCGAAGATCACCTGCAGAAGTTCGGTGGACGCATAGGGCAGCAGCGCGGTCCCGATCAGGACGCCGATCAGGATTCCGACGGCCCAGGTCCGGAAGAACGACAGGTCGAGATTCCCGAGCGCGAGTTGCTTGCGCGTGGAAGCGATCGCGCTCGGCAGCACCAGCGCCATCGACGTCCCCACCGCCACGTGCATCATGACCGAATGCGCCACGCCGAACAGCGGCAACAGATAGACGAACAGCGGAATCCGCACGATGCCGCCGCCGATTCCGAACAGGCCGGAGGCGAACCCAGACGCCAGGCCGACCAGAGCGAATACGCCGATCCGCTCCACCATTCCATCCATCAGGCGCCCCTGAAGTCATGACATCGGACCGCGGGCAACTGCGCGGTCAGCTCGAAGCCGGTCTCACGCCCCGCTCCGTCGGACGCGGACGCGTCATCAAACTGATGCGTCACGGGTGAGGCGATCCCGACCTCACACCACGTGTTCGGCGCTCACCCCGCGGCAATCCATCTCGTATTCGAGCTCGCGCACCGGCGGCCGGGCGTAGTGCCAGGTCAGTCCGGAACGGGCGGCGCCGCGCCGCACGATCTCGTCGGCCAGAAACGGATGCAGGTCGTGGACGGTATAGACCTGCGTCGCGGTGGTGTCGGCCCAGGACAGGTCGAACGCCGCCAGCCGGCGCTCCATCTCGCCGAGCACGTAGTGCGCTTTCTCGCGCAAGGCGTCGGCGCTGGTTTCGCCGTGGCGGATGGTGCGCTCGCGGTAGCTCGCACCACCTTCCCTCGCCTCGGCGCTGCCGGCGATCACGAAGCTCGGTGCGGCGTCGGCGCTGGCGACGGTGAATGAGAACGCGTGGAACGAGGGCTCCGCCGGCGGATCGCCTTCCGGACACACATTGCTGCGCGCGACCGGATTGACCTTGCCGTCGAACAGGCCCCATTTCTGCAGCGTGACCACGTAGACCTCGTTGAAGGCGCGAAAGCCCTGCTCGGTGAACGGGGCCGGCGACCGCAGCTCGCAGGCGCAGAACGAGGTGAGCGGCCGGCCGGCTTCCTTGATGAGGCGCTCGACCCGCGCAAATCCCTCGCGCAACGGCACGGGAGCGCGGAACCGCACGCGCTGGACCTCGTGTCCCGGCGACGCCGCGACGCCGCCGGAGTACTGGAACACGCCGGGTATGAAGCGATAGCCGCCGGCGGAAAAGTCGACTGTCGCCGCCATGTGCGTCCCCCCTGCCGGCGCCGCGCAGCGCGAATTACTGGACGCCGAACTTGAAGTCGGCCTGCTTCACGTAGTCCGGAAAAATCACCACCGGCTTGCCGCCCTGCAACTGGAATACGGGCGGATCGAGCGAGCTGATCTGGCCGGTGGGGCCGAACTTGATGCGCCCGAAAAAGGTCGTGGTGTCGAGCGCGGCGAGCGCATCGCGCACCTTGGCCGGATCGAGCGTGCCGGCTTTCTCGATCGCGAGCTGGAGCACCTCGCCGGCCGCCGCGGCCGATGCCTGGGCATAATCCGGCTCGTCCTTGCTCTTCGCGCTCCAGAGCTTGTTGAAGTTCTCGGTCGAGCCGAACACGCCCTTGCCGTCGTAGCGCACGGCCGGATGCCACCACGCCGCGCTCGAAATGTTCTCCGCGAGCGGGCCGACCGCATCGATGTACTCCTTGTAGGCAGGCCCCGCGATCATGGTGACGACCGGCGCGCCGACGCCGAGGTCCTTCATCTGCTTGCGGATGAGGATCAGGTCGTTGATGTAGCCGGTCGCGAAGATCCAGTCGGGCTTGGCGGCGCGCATCTGCGTGAGCGCCGACGCGTGGTCCATGGTGCCGATGGAATATTTCTCGAACATGACGACGTCGAGATTGCGCTTCTTCGCCGACTTCTGCATCTCCTCGCCGATCGCCAGCGGGAACAGGTCGTTGCGGGCCAGGATGGCGGCCCGCTTCACGCTGGCGTCGCGCTTGACGACGATGTCGGCGAGCGGCTCGGTCAGCGTGTCGTTGGGCGTGAACGTCCCGAACAGATACTTGTAGCCCTGGTCGTAGACCTGCGCGGACGATGCGGTGGCCGCGATGGTCGGAATGCCGTACTTCTCCGAGACGTTGCTGGCGGCCTTGGCCGCCCCCGAGCCGAACGGCGAGAACAGGAAATTGACCTTGTCGTCGGTGATCAGGCGCTCGGCCGCCTGCACGGCCCGCGGCGTGTTGGAGGCGTAGTCGACATAGACGATCTCGACCTTGTAGGTCTTGCCGCCGACGGTGATCCCGCCCTTGGCATTGGCGGTCTCCGCCCACAGGTCGTAGCCTTCCTTCTGCTTGACGCCCTCGGGCGACAGCGGCCCGGTCAACGGCAGCGGCGCGCCCACGCGCACCACGTTCTGCGCCAGCGCGGCGGAGCCGAATATCAGCGCGCCCGCAAGCGAAAGCGCCGGGACAACAGCTGATGTCTTCCATCCATGATCGCGCATGCGCACACCGTGTCGTTGGGTCGCGGCGAGTTTGCCCGCAGCGGCGCTCGCCGGGCAAGAGCAAATTCGTGGCATTCGGTATGACGTCCGCGTCATCCTGAGGAGGCGGCGAAGCCGCCGTCTCGACGCATGAGAGCGACAGAGGGCGTCGCCCTAGGCCAGCGCGCGGGCGATGGCGGCGGCGGCGGCCTCGATCTCGTCGGCGGTGTGATAGCAGCCGAACCCGAAGCGGATGCGCTCGCCACGCACGTCGCTGACGATGTGGGCGCGCGCGAGCCGGTCGTGCAGCGCCTGCGCGCCGGCGAGCTCGAAGGTGAGGAAATGACCGCGCGCCGCGCCGGCCGCGACCGGCGTGACCAGCCGGGCATCGCACAGGGGTTGCACCCTGGCGCGCGCGACCGCCGCCAGAAACAAATCCTGCAGCGCCAGCACGTGGTCGTGGATCGCCGCGACGGTCAAGCCGATCTCGTCCATCCAGTCGAACACGCCGGCCAGCCGGTACAGTCCGGTCGGATCGAACGTCGCGCCCATGAACCGGGTCCCGTCGGGGCCGTAGGCGACGGAGCCGTCGCCTTTGCCGCCCAGCGCGCCAAACGCCGCAAACCATCCGGTGTCGCGCGGCCGCGGGGCAAAGCCGGGCGGGCAATGCATGAAGCAGACGCCCTCCCCCGCCATCGCATATTTGTAGCCGCCGGCGAGATAGAACGCGCGGCCGGCAATCGCAGCCAAACCGGTCGGCAGCGCCATGAAGCCGTGATAGCCGTCGAACACGACCAATGCGTCGCTGTCACGCACCGCGTCGGCGATATCGTCGAGCGGGCCGCACGTTGCGGCCGAATTGAAGAAGACCTGGCTGACATAGACGAGATCGTGGCCGCCACGACGCGCGGCGGATGCGAAACGCTGGGGAAAGCTGGCGAACGGCTCAGCCGCGATCCGCTCGACGGCAACGAGTCCGTCTTCTTCCAGGCGGGCGATCTGGCGTGTGAAGGAATGAAATTCGCTGTCGCTGGTGAGAACGCGCGGCGGCGCGGCGGCCGGCAATGCCGAGAGCAGGCGGCGGACAAAGTCGTGGGTGTTGGGCGCGACCGCGATGGTGGCGGGATCCGGCAACGCCAGCACGGCGGCAATGCCCCGCTGCACGCGCGGCAGCAGCGCCCCGAAGACGGCCTCCCATTTCCGGTCGGCAAGGCGCGCGGCATCCGCCAGCGCGCGGCGGTGGCCCCGGCACGCGGCGTCCGGCCAGAAATGATGGCTGTGGGCGGCCAGATGAATGCGTGCCGGATCGGCGCCGCGAAATTCGCTGAAATAGCCGCGCAGGTCGAGGGTCACGCGCCCGGCTCCGCGCTGTATTTGTACCCCATCGCGTCCTCGACCTCGCGCGGCAGCTTGGGCAGCCGCGAGCGCGGAATGAGATAGGTCGACAGCCGGAACAGGTCGGAGAAGATCCGGTGCCGCGCGGCGGTGTCGCGCAGATAGTCGTGCCCGGCGGACCCGCCGGTGCCGATCTTCACGCCGATCATGCGCTGGACCATGAGCGCGTGGCGGTAGCGCCACAGCGTCAGCAGCTCGTCGACGTTCATCAATGCGGCCAGCAGCCGGAAGGGCTGTTGCAGCACCGGCCGGTCGCGATAGACCACGATGAACAGCGCGGCCTGCACCGCCGCCCGCGACATCTGCCACGGGGACGGACCGGAATCCGCCGTGGAGTCCGCCGCGAAGATCGCCTGGAATTCCTGCAGCGAGCCTTCGATCCGCTTGGCTTCGGCTTCCCGCTGCTCGGGGCTCATCGCCGCGTTCGCGCGCACGCGCGCCGCGTCATCTTCGAGCATGCGCTTCACCGCGTTGCGATATTCGCGCGAGAAGTCATAGTCGGGCCGGTGCACGAACGGCGTGCGCGACAGCCACCGGTCGAGCTGGTCGATCAACTTCGGGCCGCGCTCGGCCGCGGCGACGCGGGCTCGGTCGGCCTGGTCGAGCGTGGCGTCGAACGGCTTGCCGGCGTAGTCCGACCGCGCTCCGCGGGAGAGACCGAGCCTGATCTCGATCATCCGGAACTGCGCCGATTGGAAACCCGACGCCGGAAACAGGAAATCGCGAAAATCCAGGAAGTCGAGCGGCGTCATCGTCTCCAGGACCTCGAGCTGCTGGATCAGCAGCTTGAGGATCTCGTTGATGCGGTCGAGCCCGTGCACGATGCGACCGAAATACTCGTCCTCCAGCACCTCGCCGCCGAAGTCGACCTGGATGCGGTCGAGCTCATGCAGAATCTGCTTGAACCATAGTTCGTAGGTCTGGTGCACGATGATGAACAGCATCTCGTCGTGCGCGGGCCGGCCGTGCCGCACGCTCTCGGGCGCCTGCGCCGACAGGAGATCGGGAAGCTTCAGGTAGTCGGCGTAGTAGAAGCCGCTTTTGGAGGACGAGCCGGACATCGAGGAGCCTTTCCCGCGTCAGCTAGTGTCCCGGTTCCGACGTTCGTATCCCTTGCAGCTCGCGCTCGTACGAAGGTCGGAACCAAAGGGACACTAGCAGCTAGATGATTCTAGTGGGGCTTTGGATTTGACGTTCCAACGAAAAACTCGCGGCAATGCTGATAGAACGTCAAATCCGCCACACCGGAAGAGCGGCCCGGTGCGTCGCAGCTCCCACGACGCACGAGCGGCCGGGCCACTCTCGATCAGTTCTCCAGCCCGGTCGGCACGTTCTTGTTCTCGCTTTCGAGCTTCATGCCGGACGCGAGCGCCATGGTCTCCAGCAGCGCGGCGAAATCCTCCTGCAGATACTTCTCGGGATCGGGCTTGAGCGTCGCCGCGCCGAAATGGGTTTGCAGCACCTCGCGCGTCGCCGCCGTCACCGGCATCGGCACGTCCCATTCGCGGCCGAGCGCGAGGCCGAGATCGAGATCCTTGCGCAGCAGTTCCGGCGTGAAGGTCGTGGTCCAGTCGAGATTGACCAGGGCCGGCGACTTGTAGCGCGTGAACATCGAGCCCATCACGCCGTTGTTCATGAACGCCAGGAAGGCGTGGCGGGGAACGCCCATTTTGTTGGCGAGCAGCGTGATCTCGATCAGGTTCTCGATCACGACCGCAAGCATGACATTGTGGGCGATCTTGCAGATGCGCGCGAGCTCACCCTCGCCCACATAGGAGACGCCCTGCGGCGCCACCACCTCCAGCATCGGCGTGACCGTCTTGCAGGCCGCCTCGCTGCCGGAGACGACGGTGGAGAGCTTGCCGGCCTTGATCACCTTGGCATTGCCGCTCACCGGCGCGGCGACGAATTCGCTGCCGAGCTGGGCAAGGCGGTCGCGGATCGACGCCGACTCCTCCACCGAGATGGTCGAGCAATCCACGAAGATCTTCGGGATCTTGCCGCCATGGCCGGTGACGCTGTTCTTGCCGAAATAGACCTGCTCCAGATCCTTGCCGGTGGAGACGATCGAGAACAGGACGTCCACCTCCTTGAGGTCGAACAGATTGTCGACCACCTTGCCGCCGATCTTGGCCAGCGGTTCCGCCTTGGCGCGGGTGCGGTTCCAGATCGAGACGTCGTAGCCGGCCTTGAGCAGGCGCTCGGCCATGGGGTAGCCCATGCGGCCCATGCCGATCCAGCCGATCCGCTGCTTGTTTTGTGCCATTGCAAATTCTCCTTACATCCGCACGGGTCGAATTCGGCGGTCTCTAGCACACCGGGAAAGCGTTTGTCGTCACGGATGGGTGTGCGCCGGGGCTACGCTCGCTTGTCATCAGGCGGTAGCCCGAACGTCCACTCGGCGACCCGTCGGAACACGACCAGCGCGGTGCGGCACCAGACCAGCACGATGAGGATGCGCATCAGCTGGAAGCCGGCGATCATCGTGGAATCGAGTCCGAGCACCTTGCCGGTGAGCACCATCTCGGCGATGCCGGCGGGCGCCACGGCCAGCACCATGGTCGGCACCGAATAACCGGCGAGCCACGCCACCGCCGCCCCGAACACCGCCATCGACCCGGCTGCGAACAGCACGACCACGCACGACGCCAGCAGCAGCCGGAACAGCCGGGTGAGAAACGCGGGCCTGAACTGGGCGCCGAGCGCGCTGCCGATGACGACCTGGGCCGCGATGATCAGGAAATCGGGCAGGCGGCCTTCGAGCCAGCCGAGATGGCTGACGGCGCCCGCGATGAAGAGCGGCGCCATCAGCCAGGCATTGGGCGAGCGCGTGCGCGACAGCAGCAGCGCGACGATCCCGGATACGGCGAGGAGCGCGAGCACCGGCAGCCACGGAACCACCGGCACCGCGAGCAGCGGGTTCTGCGCGCCGCTGCCGGCAAAGGAGATCACCAGGAACGGTGCAAACACCACGATCAGCGCCACCCGCGTGGTCTGCGCGACCATGATCGGCTCGAGCTGCCCGCCGTATTGCGGCGCCAGCGTCGTGGTCTCGACCACGCCGCCGGGAACGGTGGCGAAGAATGCCGTGGTGCGGTCGACCCCGGTGAGCCGCATATAAAGCAGGCCGCCGATCGCGCCCACGAAGGTGGAGACAAAGGCGGTGGCGATGATCAACGGCAGCAGCGTGACCAGCTTCGCGACCACGGTCGCGGTGAACTGCAATCCGGTCGATGCGCCGACCACCACCGTTCCCGCCGGCCGTCCCCAGGGAATGAGCCGGACCGGCGCGCCGGCGAGCGACAACGCGGTGGTCGTGAACAGCGCGCCGAGAAGCCACGGCAGCGGCAGATGGGCGTAGCGCGCGGCGAACCCGCCGGCGACGCCCACGGCGAGCGTCCCTGCCATCGCGAGCACGGCGGCAACGGCCTTCGGCATGTGTCGGACGGTTCCGTGCATCGCACTCGATGGCAGCAGAATGGGATCAACCCGCGGGCGGCGGCGATGGCCGGTGGTAACAGCCTCACGCCGGCAAATCCATGCTCGGCCACGCGCGGCACGCATGCGCGCGGTGTCCCGACCGGCGCCCGCAACCGGCTTGTCTTTGCAACAGGGATGGGCGACGGTTCAGCGCGAACGACAATCCGCATGCAAGCGGAGCAAAGGTCGCGACGCAATCGTGGCGGCCGAACGCGGGAGGACCACATGCGATTGCCATCGAATGCAACATTGAACGCAACGGTCGTCGCGCTCGGCTCGCTGCTCTGCGCCGCTCCCGCCGCCGCGCAGGACTACCCCACCAAGCCCGTCAACATGGTGATCCCCTTCCCGCCCGGCGGGAACACCGACCTGATGGCGCGCGCGTTGCAGCCCGAACTGGCGAAGGCGCTGGGCCAACCGGTCGTGGTCGTCAACAAGGGCGGCGCCGGCGGCACGATCGGCGACATCGAAGTGGCCAATGCGCGGCCCGACGGCTACACCATCGGCCTTACGCCCAACAATCCGCTGACCGCGCAGCCGCACATCCAGAAGCTGCCCTACGACATGGCGAGCTTCCGCTACGTCTGCCTCACCTACGACGTGCCCTATGTGCTGATCGCATCGCCCAAGGCGCCGTTTGCGACGTTCGCGGAGTTCATGGCTTTCGCCAAGGCCAAGAACGACAATCTGATCTATGCCTCGCCCGGCCCGGGCACGCAGCCGCATCTCGGCATTCTCGCCGTGCTGAGCGCCATCAAGGCCGAAGGCGTGCACGTGCCGTTCACCGGCGCAGGGCCGATGTCGCAGGCGATGCTCGCCGGCACGGTGATGGCGATGGCGGAATCGCCCGCCGTCGCCAAGGCGAGCAATCTCAAGGTGCTCGCGGCCCTGGCGAAGACGCGCATCGCCGCGCTGCCCGACGTGCCGACCATGATCGAGCTCGGCTATCCGGCCGAAGCCTTCACCGCCGGCGGCATCGTCGCTCCGGCCAGAACCCCCGACGCCGCGGTGGCGCGGCTGCAGAAGGCCTGCGCCGAGGCGGTCGCCAGCGACGGCTACAAATCCGCCAGCGACAAGCTCAATGCCATCGCGCGCTATCTGCCGGAAGCCGAATTCAAGGCGCTGTTCGAGGCCGATTCCGTGCGCAATGCCGAGGCAGTGAAGAAGGCGGGCATCACGCAGTAGCATCCGCGATGCAACGAGCGGTTCTCTTGATCCGTCACCCTGAGGTGCGAGCCCTATTGGGCGAGCCATCGCAAGTCGGCTATTGCCGACTTGCGCAGTTAAGAATCCGATCTCGGGTAAACCCGAGATCGGTGGGCGACGACCGCGCCCGCCATCCTTCGAGGCTCGCTACGCTCGCACCTCAGGATGACGGCAGGAGCGCGGCATGAGCGAGCAGGCGCCGGTCGCAGCGCCGCGCGCGCGGCTTGTCGCCCATGCGGTGCTGGCCGGCGTCGGGCTCGTTGCGGTCGCGATCTCGCTGCGGCTTGGACTGTGGCGGCAGAGCTCGCCCGGCGAAGGACTGTTTCCGTTCTTGACGGCGTTGGCCATGGTGACGTTCAGCGTGGCCGCGCTCGTGCGCGATTGGATCAGGCGCGAACCGGCGCGACCGCGCGCCGCCGGCGACCGCACCGGGCTCATCCGGGTCGGCGCCTACCTCGGCGCGCTCGTGTTCTATGCGGTCTCGCTCGAATTTCTCGGCTTCATCGCCGCGACCGCCATCACCATCACCTTCATTCTGCGCTTCGCCGAGCGCTATCCCTGGGGCGCGACGCTCGCGTTGACCGCCGGCACCATCATCGGCTGCCAGGTGCTGTTCGTGCTCTGGCTCGGCGCCATGCTGCCGACCGGAACGCTGTGGACGGATGTGTTGCAGTGATCGTGGCCGCGAAATCTCGATCTGTTGTCCCGGATGCGGTGCAGCGCGAGCGCACGAAGCGCGCTCGATGCTCCCGGCTTCCGCTCACGTTGAACCAAAGTCGTGAGAGCATGACGGGCGGTGCCACGTCGTCCCCTCCCCCGCTTGCACCGTGATGATGGATATCCTGCACTCGATCGCTCTCGGTTTTGCCACGGCGTTGACCTGGCAGAACCTGATCTATTGCTTCATCGGCGTGTTCGTCGGCACGGTGATCGGGGTGCTGCCCGGGCTCGGGCCGGTGCCGACGATCTCGCTGCTGCTGCCATTCTCCTTCACCATGGACGTCGCGTCCGCCGTCATCCTGATGGCCGGCATCTATTACGGCGCGCAATATGGCGGCTCGATCACCGCCATCCTGGTGCGGATTCCGGGCGAGGCGTCCTCGGTCGTCACCTGCCTCGACGGCTATGCCATGGCGCGCCAGGGCCGCGCCGGCGCGGCGCTCGGGATCGCCGCCTTCGGCTCCTTCATCGCCGGCGTGCTGGTGACGGCCGCGCTTTTCGTCGTCGGCCCCGCGCTCGCGGATTTCGCGCTAGCCTTCGGGCCGGCGGAGTACACGGCGCTCGTGCTGCTCGGCCTGCTGCTGGTGACGCAGCTGTCTTCGGGATCGCAAATCGACGCGCTGCTGATGGTCGCGTTCGGACTCCTGCTCTCGACCGTCGGGAAGGACCCGATCTACGGCGCCGAGCGCTTCACCTTCCACATCTTCAGCCTGTTCGACGGCCTCAACATCGCGCTGCTCGCCATGGGCGTGTTCGGCGTCGCCGAGCTCCTGATCATGGCGGAAGGCGGCAGCGCCGCGGTGCGGCCGGTGGTCCAGCCCAAGCGGCTCATCGAGCTGCTGCCGAACCGCGCCGACTGGCGCGCCAGCGCGCTGCCGATCCTGCGCGGAACCGGGCTGGGATTTTTCCTCGGGCTTCTCCCCGGCGGCGGCGCCACCCTGTCGTCGTTCAGCTCCTACGTGCTGGAACGGCGGCTGGCGAAAGCGCCGGAGCGATTCGGTCACGGCGCGATCGAAGGCGTGGCGGGACCGGAATCCGCCAACAACGCGGCGGCGCAGTCGGCGTTCGTGCCCCTGTTGAGCCTCGGCATCCCGGCCAACGCGGTCATGGGGGTGATCCTGGGCGCGCTGCTGATCCAGGGCATCACGCCCGGGCCAACGCTGGTGGCGAACCGGCCCGACATCTTTTTCGGCGTGATCGCGAGCATGCTGATCGGCAACCTCATGCTGATCGTGCTCAACGTGCCGCTGATCTCGCTGTTCGTGCAGATCCTGCGCCTGCCCGGCTCGATCCTGGCGCCGCTGGTCATCGTGTTCTGCGTGATCGGCGCCTACACATTGTCCAACAACGTGGTCGAGGTGATCATCATGATCGGCTTCGGCATCGCCGGCTATCTCATGCGCAAGGTCGACCTCGACCCGGCGCCGCTGGTGCTCGCCTTCGTGCTCGGCAATATCCTGGAGACCAACTTCCGCCAGGCGCTGCTGGTGGGCAAGGGCACGCTCGCGCTGTTCTACACGCGCCCGATCGCGGCTGTGCTGGTGGCTTGCTGTGTCGGGCTGGTCGCGCTGCAGGTGGGGCGGGCGGTGATGCGACGGCACGACGGTAAGTCAGCAAGCGTGTAGGCCGCCTGTGTTGTCCCCGTGTCCCGGGCGAGCGCAGCGAGACACCGATCTCGGGCCTGCCCGAGATCGGCACGTGAATGCGCGCAAGTCGGGTAAACCCGACTTGCGTGGACCCAGGGGCCACACGATGGCTGTCGCCGCGCGTTTCCACTTGGCGTGTCGCCCTGGGTCCCGGATCTTCGCTCGCTGCCGCTCGCTCGTCCGGGACACGCCCGAGCTCATTTTCAATGACAACCCCTGCTTGTCCAGGAGGGTGCGCCCGCACTATCGTGCGCCATGGCTGATCTCGCGCCGACCGCCTCGCGACACGTTCTCGCCGCCTCGACCTCGGCGGCCGCGGGCGAGAGCCGGTGGCGCGTCGTCGCGCGCACCGCGTTTCCGTTCCTGGTGGTGGCGCTGCTCTGGGAGTTCACGGCCTATCTCGGCATCTTCCCGCGCAAGCTGTTTCCGCCGCTGGAAGACGTGGCCGCGGCCTTCGTCCGCCTGACCGCCAGCGGGATCCTGCCGCACCACGTGCTCGACACGCTCATCCGTCTCGGCGCCGGCTTTGCGCTTGCCGCGGTGGCGGGCGTGGCGATCGGGCTGGCCATGGGGCGCTCGCGCCGGGCGGAGGACATCTTCCTCCCGCTGGTGAGCATCGGCGCGCCGATCCCGGGCCTCGCCTATACGCCGCTGTTCCTGCTCTGGTTCGGGCTCGGCAACAAGACCGCCGTGCTGCTGGTCGGATTCGTCTCCGCCTTTCCGATCATCTTCAACACCTGGACCGGGGTGAAGGCGGTGAAGGAAATCTGGGTGCGCTCCGCGCAGGCCATGGGCGCGGATAGCCGGCGCCTGTTTCATCACGTGATCCTGCCGGGGGCGCTGCCCTATGTCCTGACCGGGCTGCGGCTCGGCCTGGCGCAGGCCTGGCGCATCCTGGTCGGCGTGGAGATGCTCGCGGCGGTGCCGTGGGGACTCGGCTGGATGATCTTCGGCGCGCGCGAATTCCTCAACACCGACGTCATGCTCGCCGGCGTCGCCGTCATCGGCGTGATCGGACTCGCGCTCGAGAAGCTCGTGTTCCAGCGGCTCGAACAGTTCACCGTCGTTCGCTGGGGGATGATGACGTGAGCACCGTCGCCAGCGCCACACCTGCTCGCACGACATCGGCTCAGGCGGCCTCCGCGCGCGCGACCTCGGCCTACCGCGCGGGACTGACGCTGCTGGTCGTCGCCGCCGTCTACGAGGCGACCGCGCGCAGCGGCGCGTTTCCGCCCGCCTTGCTGCCGACGCTGCCGAAGGTCGCCGCCACGCTTTGGGAGCTTCTCCTCGACGGCACGATGCTGGAGCATGCCGCCTACACCATGTACCGCGTGCTGTTCGGGCTTGCGCTCGCGGTCGCGGTGGGGCTGCCGCTCGGCATCCTGATGGGGCGCATGCGATCGGTCGAGAACTTCTGCCTACCGCTCGCGAGCGCGCTGATGCCGATCCCGTCGCTCGCCTGGGTGCCGGTCTTCATCCTCTGGTTCGGGCTCGGCAACACGGTCGCGATCCTCATCGTATTCTATGCCGCGCTGTTTCCCATGCTGCTCAACGCCTGGTCGGGCGTGCGCGCCGTGAACCCGCTGTGGCTGCGCGCGGCGGGCGCGATGGGCGCGGACGAGCGCGCGCTGTTCTGGAAGGTGATCATCCCGGGCGCGTCGCCGTTCATCATCACCGGCCTGCGCCAGGCCTTTCTGCGCGCGTGGATCGCGGTGGTGGGCGCCGAGATGCTCGCCGCCTCCGACTGGGGCCTGGGCTGGGTCATTTTCGATGCCAAGGAATTCTTGAACGCGGACGTCATGCTGGCGGCGCTCGCCGTCATCGGCGTGATCGGTTTCGTGTTCGAGCGGCTGGTATTCGGCTCGATCGAGCGCGCCACGGTCATGCGCTGGGGCATGGTGCGGACGGCGAAGACATAAAGAAGACATAAAAAGAGCGGCGTGCCGGCCGCGGACCACTGCGTGCTGGGCAGCGTCCGGGACACAGAGGAGGACACAGATGAAACGTTTCTGGTTGCTGGTTCTCGCCGGCCTTGCCGTCGGTGCGACGACGGCACTGCCCGCCCGGGCGCAGGACTTCCCCACCCGGCAGATCACCTTGATCGCGCCATGGCCGGCGGGCGGAGCGGTGGACGCGCTCTGCCGCGCGGTCGCGCAGCCGCTGTCGGAACGCCTGGGCAAATCCGTCGTGGTCGAGAACCGGCCGGGCGCGGGCTCGGTGATCGGGACGGCCGCCGGCGCCAAGGCCGCGCCCGATGGCTACACCATCGTGATGGCCGGCAGCGGATCGCTCGCGATCAGCGCCACCATGTACAAGAAGCTGCCGTACGATCCGGTCAAGGATTTCATCCCGATCACGCTCGGCGGCCGGATCCCGTTCGTCCTCGTGGTGACGCCGTCCTTGCCGGTGCATTCGGTGACCGAGCTCGTGGCCTATGCCAAGGACAATCCCGGCAAGCTGTCGTTCGCATCGGGCGGGCCCGGATCGCCCCACCATCTCTACGGCGAGCTGCTCAAGAGCATGACCGGCATCGAGATGACGCACGTTCCCTACAAGGGCAGCGCGCCCGCGCTCACCGACGTGATCGCCGGCCATGTGCCGTTGCTGTTCTCGGACACGGTGCCGTCGCTGCCGCAGATCAGGGAAGGAAAAGTGCGTGCGCTCGGCGTGTCCACCGCGGTCCGCCTGCCGTCTGCGCCCGAGATCCCGCCGATTGCCGAAGCCGGCGTTCCCGGCTTCGATGCCGCCGGCTGGGGCGTGTTCTCGGTGCCGGCGGGCACGCCTAAGGACGTCGTCAGCAAGCTGCAAGCCGCGCTCAACAGCGCGCTGGCATCACCCGACGTGCAGCAGCAGATCATCAGGCTCGGCATGATCCCGGCAGAGCCCTCCTCGCCCGAGGAGCTGCAGCGTTTCATCAGCGCCGAGATCGTGCGCTGGGGCAAGGTCGTGCAGCAGGCGGGCTTGGCCGGGACGGAGTAGCGGCGCGGCAAGCAGCCTTCGTGTCCCGGACGAGCGAGCGACAGCGAGCAACCGATCTCGGGTTTACCCGAGAGCGGCACTCATAGTTTGCGCAAGTCGGCTAAAGCCGACTTGCGGGACCCAGGGGCGACGCGGCGCGGTGCCCGGTCCCGGCGGCCTTCGTGTCGCTCTGGATCCCGGCTCGCACTCGCGCGCAATGTAGTGCACGACTGGAAATGAAGGGCGCTCGCTTGGCCGGGACACGCAGTAAAGCGAGGCGTGTCCACGCGTCTTGCCCACGCTCGTGGTCACCCGCGGGCTTGACCCGCGGGTCCATCTTCTTCGCAAAATGAAGAGAACATTTTCGAAAGAGGATGGATCGCCGGGTCAAGCCCGGCGATGACGTGGAGAGAGTCTACCCTCACAAGAACCGCGTCGGCCACATCAGCGTGCGCCACATGTGCGACGACGGCGTGTTGTCGAGGCCGAGACCCTCTTTCGGCTGCTTGAAATTGCGGCCGATGATGTCGACGAAATCGTCGAGGTCGACCTTGGCGTCGGGATCGAACGAATAGATGTCGTTCACGCAGATCAGGCGCGCCGTCATGTAGTATTTATGATTGCGGGCGCGCTGGTACTCCGCCTCGATATACGGTTCCGGCTTGTAGTCGGCGCCGAAGAATTTCACGTACAGGTCGGGATACTTGTAACCCACGGACTCGTCGGGAAAGAACCGCAGCGCCTGGTGCACGCGCACCGACCAGCTCACCTCCTCGTCGACATAGGGCTCGATCAGCTGCGCGCCCCAGTAGCCGTGATCGCAACGGATGAAGCTGACCACGCCGATGTCGTGCAGCAGGCACGCCAGCACCACCTTCTCGTCCAGGCCGGCCTTGAGCGCGTGGGTCGCGCTCTGCAGGAGGTGGTTGGTCGAGGCGAAGCGATGCTTGAAGAAGTCGATGAGCGTGGGCTTCTCCGGCATCTTCGGCAGCCGCGGATCGGCCCCCATGAGGAAGTGCTTGCCGGGATTCTGCGCCATCAGCTGGGCACCGCTGACCATGTCGGTCTGCCCGTCGGCGAGCGTGAACAGCACCGACTTGGTGGCGATCTTGTCGTTGAGCTCCTCCATCATCTGCTCTTCGAGCTCGTCCGCCTGTTCCGACAGTGTCATCGGTCGCGCTGCGTGCGGTCCCATTTGAACGCTCCTGGTGTCCCGTTTCCGAAGTTCGCAAACCCTCGCGGCGACGCACGGGCGATGCGGCTAATTGTCCGGCCTCGCGCCTGTCTACACCGAATCCAAATCGGGCGAAACTGATCCGGACCACGCCGAATATTGCGCACGCACGCTCGTCGGATGCGCACCGGCGGCGCCACATCGTCCCCGCCCCCGCTTGCGGGGGAGGGCTAGGGTGGGGGCAGACACCATGATTTGTGCAATCATGCCCCCTCCCCACCCCTCCCCCACGTGCGGGGGAGGGAGTAGACCGAGTTCGCCGAGCCATGCCCCACATCGAAGTCTCCGACGTCTCGCTCACCTACGACACGCCGTCGGGTCAGGTCCCCGGCGTCGACGGCGTCAGCATCGATATCGAGGCTTCCGAATTCCTTTGCATCGTGGGCCCCTCGGGCTGCGGCAAGTCGACCCTGCTCAATATCATCGCGGGCTTTCTCAGCCCCACCGCGGGCGAGATCCGCATCGGCGGCAAGGTGGTCACCGGCCACGGCCTCGACCGCGGCGTGGTGTTCCAGGACTTCGCCCAGCTCTTTCCGTGGCGCACGGCGCTCGGCAACGTGACCTTCGGCCTGGAGATGAAGGGGATCGGCAAGGCCGAACGCGAGGAGATCGCGCTCAGGCAGCTGCGGCTGGTGAAGCTCGAGAAATTCGTGCAGTCGTACCCGCACCATCTGTCCGGCGGAATGCAGCAGCGGGTCGCCATCGCGCGGGCGCTCGCGTACAATCCGTCCGTGTTGCTGATGGACGAGCCGTTCGCGGCGCTCGATGCGCTCACCCGCGACGACATGCAGCGGCTCTTAGCCGACGTCTGGCGGGAGACGCGCAAGACCGTGATCTACGTGACCCACAATGTGGCCGAAGCGGTGTACCTCGCCGATCGCGTCGTGGTGATGACGCCGCATCCCGGGCGGGTGAAGATCGAGCTGCCGATTGCCCTCGCACGGCCGCGCGATCCGCTCAGCGTCGAGTTTCTGCAGTATCAGAAATCGCTGTTGCAGCATCTCGGCCAGGATGCCGCCGCCAGCGATGCGAAGAACAGCTAGACGCATGCATCTCTTCGACCGCGTCTCGGATGGACTCGCGGCTCCAGCGTCCCCTCCCCCGCTTGCCGGGGAGGGACAGGGTGGGGGCAGGCAGAAAGATTCGTGCGATCATGCCCCCTCCCCACCCCTCCAGCCGAAGTCGGATGTTTCCGACTTCGGCCGGCCAATAAGGTGGTCGATCTCGGGTAAACCCGAGATCGACTGCAAAGCGGGGGAGGGAGCACACCGAAGTCGCCGCCCCATTTGCGGCCCACTGGTGAGTCGAAATTTGATGACCGGTACGATGTCCCAGATGAAAACCAGAATCTGCTGCACCCTCGCCCTGCTCGCGTTCGCCGGTACGGCGGATGCGCAAGAGCCCTATCCGACGCGGCCGATCCGGCTGGTCGTCGGCTTCGGCGCCGGCGGGCCGACCGATATCCCGGCGCGCTTCATCGCCGACAAGCTCGGCGACGCGCTCGGCCAGCGCGTCATCGTGGAGAACAAGCCGGCCGCCTCCGGCATGGTCGCGACCCGCGACATGCTCTCGCAGCCGCGCGACGGCTACACCCTGCTGCTCTGCACCCATTTCGAATCGATCAACACCGCCGCCTACAAGAACGCGCAGTTCAAGCTGAGCGAGCTCGCGCCGATCTCGCTCATCGCCAAATATTACTACGGTGTCGCGCTGGCGAATGCGATTCCGGCCGACACGCTCGAGGCGTTCGTGCAATATGCCAAGGCGCATCGCGGCGAGGTGACCTACGCGACCATCGGCGCCGGCTCGGCGCAGGAGATCCTGGCGCGGCAGCTGGAAAAGCTCACCGGCATCACCATGAACCGGATTCCGTTCCGCGGCGGCCCCCAGGTGGTGCAGGAAATGGTGGCCGGGCGGGTCGATTTCTACGTCTCGCCGACGCTGGCGATCGTCCCGCAATACGAGGCCAAGCAGCTCAAGATCCTGGCGGTGTCGGCGCCGCAGCGGCTGAACAACCTGCCCGACATTCCCACCCTCACCGAGAAGGGCATCGACTTCGTGCGGTTCGGCTGGCTCGGCATCTGCGCCGGGGCCGGCACGCCGCAGCCGATCATCGACCGGCTGCACCGGGACATCGTGACCATCGTCGGCACGCCCGAATACCGCGCGATGATCGAGAAGGCGGGCTCCATCGCGGTATCGTCGACGCCGGGCGAATTGGACAAACTCATCACGCAAACGCTCGACGAGGTTGCGTCCAGCATTCGCGAATTCGGCCTGCAGCAGGAGTAGAGCATGATCCCGAAAAGTTGCAGACTTTTCGGATAAGATCATGCGACCGGACAACCCTTGGAGCCAAACCGCGATTCAAACTGAAACGATTTCGCTCCAGTCACTCGATCGATCAAGCCAAAGCGGCGGGACACGCCGGTTGCAACAAACATCACGGAGGACATGCGATGAGGAACAGGCGCGTTGACCTGACACGAAGGCAATATCTCGCGGCCGGCGCCGGCCTGGTGGCGGCGGGCCTCGGCGGCGTGCGACCGGCATTCGCGCTCGAAACCGTCCGCCAGGGCTTCCAGACCAACATCTGGGGGATGCCGACCTACTATCTGCTGAAGTCGGGTCTGCTGGAGAAACGCGGCATCAAGTTCGAGGAGTTCGCCGTGCCCTCGGGCAATCTCACCATGCAGCAGATGGTGGCGCGGCAGGTGGACATGGGCACCTACGCCGCGCAGTCGTTCATCATCGGCCACGACAAGGGCGGCCTGGTGGCGATCGCCCAGATCGAATATGTCGGCAAGACCGCGCAGATCGTGACCCGCAAGGACCTCAATCTCACCAAGGTCAGCGAGCTCAAGGGGCTCAAGGTCGCAAACCAGACCGGCTCCTCGGTCGGCAATGTTTTCATGGACGTGATCATCCCCGGCGCCGGCCTCAAGAAGGGCGACTTCCAGGAGGTGCGGATGGACGTCAACAACATGGTCTCGGCGATGGCCGCCAAGACCGTCGATGCCATGGTCAACGTCGAGCCCTACAACGAGATCGCGGTGGCCGAGGGAATCGGCACGTCGATCATGGATTTCTCCAAGGTCGACAAGATGCCGGTGTTCATGGCGGCGACGCCCGAATTCGTCGACAAGAGCCCGGACACGGTCGTCGCCTATCTCAAATGCTGGCAGGAGGTGGCGCGCGACTTCAAGGACAATCCCGGCAAGGTCACCGACGTGATCTACGCCTTCTTCACCTCGAAGGGTTACACCATGTCGCGCGACACCTTCGCCAAGGCGCTGGCGCGGGTCGAGGTCGATCCGGGCTTCCCGTCGGATCTGGTGCCGGGCCTGCAGAAGGACGCCGAGGTGCTGCTGCGCGAGAAGAAGATTTCCGCCATTCCGGACTGGAAGAAGGCGCTGCGGCCCGAGCTGTGGGCCAAGGCCAGCGCATAGAGCAGGCAAGCGCAGAGCGGATTGGCGGGCGTAATCCGCCAGCATCTCGGCAGGCTGTCACGCTACCAGCGCGCTCGCGCGGCGTCTGCGTTCCCCTCCCCGCTTGCGGGAGGGTCAGGGAGGCAGACGCCGACGTCCGCGGGTCGCACGCCGATGACCGTCTCAGTCCCGTCAGCGGGGATGGTGCATTTCGCCGCGTGCGCCCTCGCATGCCGCGATGAAACGCGCTAAAGGTGCACCGCATTGCAAGGGCATGGAGAGAGCGGAATGAAAGTCGCAGGGAAGAAAGTCGCGAAGAAGGCTGCAAGGAAAGCCGCCGGCAAGAAGCCGGCGAAGAAGGCAGCCCCGGCCAAGGCCAAGAAGGCGGCGGCCAAGTCCGCACCTAAAAAGTCCGCACCTAAAAAGTCCGCACCCAAAAAAACCGCACCCAAGCAACCAGCCGCGAAGACGACCTCGCCCCGCAGCAACGGCGGGCCGATCACCTGGAACTTCAAGCTGCTCAGCCACCACCTGCTCGACGGCTTCGGCGGCATGGGCGAAGGCATGTCGATCCAGATCGCGCCCGACGGCCGCCGCATCCTCTGGCTGGCGCATGAAAGCGCGCCGAAGAATTTCACCGCCGTCGACGTGTCGGATCCGCGCAAGCCCAAGGTGGTGGTGCAGACCGACCTGCCGCAGGCCCACATGCGCTCGAACTCGCTGGAGACATGCGGCAACCTGATGGCGGTGGCCTACCAGACCCAGAAGAAGGGCCAGCAGCCGGCGGGCATGGAGCTGTTCGACATCTCGGTGCCGGAGAAGCCCAAGTCGATCTCGTTCTTCGACTGCTCGGGCGAGACCTCGCGCGGGGTGCACCAGCTGTGGTTCTGCGACGGCGAATACGTCCACACCGCGTCGGGCGCCGCCGACTTCAAGCCGACGCATCCCAACGACGACCAGTTCTATCGCTGCATCGACGTGCGCAATCCCTCCAAGCCGGTCGAGCTCGGCCGCTGGCACATGCCCGGCACCAAGCAGGGCGACAACGTGATGCCGCCGCCGCGCCATGCGCTCGACAAGGGCCACCGCGCGCACAATTGCAACGTCTATCCGCAGCGGCCGGACCGTTGCTATCTCGCTTACATCGATGGCGGGATGTTCGTGCTCGACATCTCCGACAAGGCCAACCCGAAGCGGATCTCGCAGTGGACCAACTCGCCGCCCTATACCGGCTTCATGCATACGGTGGTGCCGCTGTTCGACCGCGGGCTGATGCTGGTGACCGACGAGTCCACCGAGAACAACGCCAAGGACTGGCCCAAGCTGATCTGGGTGCTCGATGCGCGCGAGGAGACCAACCTGGTCCCGATCTCCACCTGCCCGCTGCCGGACCACCAGGCCTTCGCCGCCAAGGGCCGGTTCGGCGCCCACAACATTCACGAGAACGTGCCGCTGCCGACGGCGTGGCAGAACGACCAGATCGTGCTCGGCACCTTCTTCAACGGCGGCTTGCGCGCCTACGACATCTCCAACCCGTACCAGCCGCAGCAGATCGGCGTGTTCGTGCCGCCGGCGCCGCCGATGGCGCCCACCGGCACGATCCAGCTCAACGATGTGTTCGTCGACGAGCGCGAGATCGTCTACACCGTCGACCGTCACATCGGCGGGCTCTACATCCTGGAGATGGATTTTTAACGTGACGATCGTGTCCGGGCGCTGCGCAGCACGGAGCGCAGCGAAGACTATTTAACGCAGTCTCCACGACCTTGATTGCGCTGCATGCGGGAGCGCAATGACCGGAGCCACATCGTCCCCTCCCCCGCTTGCGGGGGAGGGATAGGGTGGGGGCAGGCGGCAAGACTTGCGCCATGGTCCTGCGCAACGTGCGCGATCATTCCCCCTCCCCACCCCTCCCCCGCAAGCGGGGGAGGGAGCACACCGAGTTTGCGGCTCGTGCTGTTTCCGTTTCGGCGGAGTAGGCTATAGCCCATGCTCGATCTCTTCCCCTCGCGCGATGCCGGCCCGTTCGGGCGAAGGCTCAAGCGTGCCCGCGGCGCGCGCATTCCGGTGACCGTCGTCACCGGCTTTCTCGGCGCCGGCAAGACCACGCTGGTGCGGCGCTTCCTGGCTACGCCCGAGGGCGCGGGGACCGCCGTGGTCATCAACGAGTTCGGCAGCGTCGGCATCGACGACGCGCTGGTGCGCGGATCGAGCGATGAGGTGACGCTGCTCGGCAACGGCTGCCTGTGCTGCAACACCCGCTCCGACCTGCAGGTGGCGCTGCGCAATCTGGTGGCCGAGCGCGCGCAAGGCACGGTGCCGCAATTCCAGCGGATCCTGATCGAGACCAGCGGGCTGGCCGATCCCGGCCCGATCCTGCAGACCTTCGCCACCGACCGCGCGCTGGGCGCGGAATTCCATGCCGAGGTGGTGGTCACCATGGTCGACGCCGCCACCGGCCTCGACACCCTGGAGTGGTCGGCGGAAGCGCGCAAGCAGGCCATCCTCGCCGACCGGCTGGTGATCTCGAAAACCGATCTCGCCAAGCGGCGGAGCGTCGAGCGCTTGACCGCGCGGCTGCGCGCGCTCAATCCGCACGCAACCATCCACACCGCGGTCGACGGCGATCTCGACCCGCGCTGCCTGGTCGAGAGCGACGCCGGCGAGGACGTCCGCTCGCCGCGACGTGCCGGCTTCGTCGCCGAAGCCGAGCACAGCGACGGCATCGCGAGCTTCGTCCTCACCGACGACGCGCCGCTCCCATGGGACGCCTTTGCGCGCAGCATGGAAACGCTGATCGCGCTCCGCGGCCCCGACCTTCTGCGGGTGAAGGGCTTCCTCAACGTCGCCGGCTGCCGCGGACCGGTCGTGGTGCATGTGGTCCAGCACCTCGCGCATCCACCGGTGGAGCTCGCGGCCTGGCCGGACAAGGATCATGCGAGCCGGCTCGTGTTCATCACCCGCAACATCCCCGAGCGGCAGGTGCGCGACCTGATGGGTGCGGTGCGCGCGCTGGCGGGCGGGTCCAGTTAGCGGATGGCGAGCGGCCTGGCTGGCTGGCGCAATTGGACCCGCAGCCGACGCTCGTCAGGCTCATAACCTGAAGGTCGCAGGTTCGACATCAGCAACGTCGCTCAAAGCTAGGCTTGGCCGCCTTTTTCGAGCAATCCGAGCGCGCGCCGCAGCGCGTCCGCTGCCGCCTTGCGCTCGTCGTCGGACATGCGGTCTGCGTCGAGCTCGAGCCGCAGATGCGCCGTACCGGCACGTTCCGGGTCCTGCATCAGCCCGACCACCGCATACGTCGCCACCGGCTGCGCGATCCCTTTGACCTGCACGTGGCCGCGCTCCTCGCAGCGCACGTCGTCCTTCACGAGCGCGTAGGTCTCGAATGAGATCAGCACCCCGCCGGGCGGCGCTTCATGCTCCAACCGCGAAGCAAGGTTTACGGTGCCGCCGACCATCGTGTAGTCCATGCGGTCCTCGCTACCGAAATTGCCGACCGTGCAATATCCGGTGTGAATGCCGATCCGGCAACGCAGCGGCGTCTCGATACCACTGTTGCTCCATTCCTGCGCCAGTTCACCGATGCGCTGTTGCATGGCGATCGCCATTTGGACGCAGGCCAGCGCATCTTCCTTCACACCCAGCGTCGTCGGATCGCCGAAGAACATGACAATGGCGTCCCCGACATATTTGTCGATGGTCGCGCCGTATTGCAGCGCGATCTTAGACATTTCGGTTAGGTAGTGGTTAAGGAGCTGGGTGAGGTCCTCCGACTCCATCTTGTCGGTGATCTCGGTGAAACCGACGAGGTCGGAAAAGCAGACCGTGAGCTTCTTGCGCTTGCTGACAATCTTGACGTCCTGCTGCCCGGTGAAGATCGATTCATACACCTGCGGCGCCAGGTACTTGGCGAGCTTCGACGACAGCGCGGAGAGCGCGGCGGACTTCTCGGTCAGGTCCTGCTCTCGCTGCTTGAGCTCGGTGATGTCGGAATAGACCGCGACGGTGCCGCCGTCCTCGGTGCGGCGCTCGCTCACCATCACCCAGCGGCCGTCGGTGCGCCGCTGCACCTGCGGCTCGCCCGGATTGAGGTGCTGACGCATCCGTTCGGCGACCCACTCATCGACACGGCCTAGAGCATCCGTCACGTAGCCCTGCTCCGCAGCGCGGCGCACGATGCTCTCAAATGTGGTGCCCACAGTCAGGTCGACGTCCAGGCCGGGGTAGAGCAGATCGCGGTAGCACGAGTTGCAGATCACCAGCCGGTCCTCGCCGTCGTAGCAGACGAAACCTTCGGAGATGCTTTCGATCGCCTCAGAGAGCCGCTGCTCGCTGCGCAGCCGCGCCTGCTCGGCGCGCCGCAGCGGCGTGATGTCGTAGAGCCAGAACAACCTCTTGCCGCCGGACACCGCGACATGGCCGCCGGCGTAGGCGACTTGCACATAGGAGATCAGCAGGTTGAGGGGTTCGCCCTGCTTGGTCTTCCAGACCACCTCCTCGTTCAAGAGCTGGCCGCCGCGCAGACGCAGCACTTCGATGATGGCCGTTCGGTGATCGAGGTCGCGCCAGAATCGCTTGGTGTCGAAGAGAGACAGTTCTTCCTTCTCGTAGCCGAGCAGGTCGCGCATTCGCCGGTTGTGAAACAGGATCCGCCCGTCCTCGTCGACGACGCAGACCGCCGCCGGACAGAAGTCCAGGATCTCGCGAAGCTGGCGCTCCTGTTCGAGAACCTGCGTCTCGTGCTGGGTCAGCGCGGTTACGTCGTAAACCCACAGCACGCGCTTGCCGCCAACAAAACTGATGTGCCCGCCCTGGTAGGCGACCTGGGCGTAGGTCAGCAGCACATGAAGGAGCTGGCCGTTCTTGGTCCGCCAGACGGCCTTCTCATTCAGCAGTTGCCCGCCCCGTTCGCGAAGCGACGCGATGATTCGCGCGCGCTGCTCGCGGTCGTGCCAGAACGTGCTGGTGTCGATGCCTTCGATCTCGGCCGTCTGGTAGCCGAGCAGTTCGCGCAGCCGCGCGTTCTGGAACAGAAGCCGGCCATCCTCATCGACTACCAACAGGGCCGCGGGGCAGAACTCCAGCATCTCGCGGAATTGGCGCTCGTGTTCGGCCGCCTCAACTCCCGGAGCGGAGCCACCATCGGCCGCCGCCGATCGCGTCGTGTCAGAAGACATGCGGTTTCCGCCTCACTGGCCCCGCAAACGCTAGCATCCAAGCGCGGGGAATTCGAGGGCGGAAAAGCGTTCGACGCGGCATGCGCTTCCGCTGCCTCCAAGGCAGGACCTGTTTTCAGGCCATGGTTTTCGGTCGCGATGTGCCAGATTCAGACATGGCAGGCGCTAAGGTTTTTGCTTAGTCTCGCCGACGACTTCAGTGGATGGATGTGCGGTCTCTGCGACGCGAGATTTGCTGGACACTTGAATCGATTGGGTGCGAGCACTCATGCATTTGCACAACTGTCGCAACTTTCATGATTTCCGGCGTCTGGCCAGGCGACGGCTGCCCGGTCCAATATTCGATTACATCGACGGTGCCGCCGAGGACGAGGTGACCCACCGGCGTAACACGAAAAGCTTCGAGAGCTGTGATCTCGTGCCCCACGTCCTGCGCGGCGTACAGAACGTTGATCTCTCCGTCACTGTCATGGGCCAGAAGCTCGCTCTGCCGGTCTATTGCTCTCCTACCGCCTTACAACGTCTCTTCCACCATCAGGGTGAACGTGCCGTCGCCGCCGCGGCAGCGAAATACGGCACAATGTTCGGCGTATCTTCGCTTGGGACGGTGAGCCTTGAGGAGCTGCGCAAGGCGCACGATACGCCGCAGGTCTATCAGTTTTATTTTCACAAGGATCGAGACCTCAACCGGGCCATGCTGCAGCGGGCCAAGGACGCACGTGTCGAAATCATGATGCTGACCGTGGACAGCATCACAGGTGGCAACCGCGAACGCGATCTACGCACCGGCTTTTCCATACCGTTCAGGCTGACGCTCGCGGGTATGCTGCAATTCGCGATAAAGCCTATGTGGGGAATCAACTACGTCACTCACGAACGGTTCAGGCTGCCCCAACTCGACGAGCATGTTGACATGGGCGGTGGTGCACTCTCGATCGGCCGTTATTTCACGGAGATGCTTGACCAATCCATGAACTGGGACGATGTGGCTGAGATGGTACGACAATGGAACGGCCAATTCTGCCTCAAAGGCATCATGTCCGCTGCCGATGCCAAGCGCGCCGTCGAGATCGGCTGTACTGGCATCGTCGTGTCCAACCATGGCGGCCGGCAGTTGGACGGCTCACGGTCATCATTCGATCAACTGGCCGAAATCGTTGACGCTGTGGGTGATCGGATCGACGTGCTCATGGATGGCGGGGTCCAGCGAGGATCCCATGTCCTGAAGGCCCTCTCTGTCGGCGCCAAGGCGGTCGGCGTCGGCCGCTACTATCTCTGGCCTTTGGCTGCGGCCGGCCAAGCTGGCGTCGAGCGGGCGCTCGGCCTGATGCGAACTGAATTAGAGCGCGACATGAAGCTGATGGGTTGCACCGCGATCAGCCAGCTCTCGCGCAGCAATCTGCGGTTCAGATGAGTGACACAGTTTAGCGAAGTCCTCGCAACAACTCGATCTTGGCACGCGTTGCAAGGCTGAATGTCCGAGTTGGGTCATACTGAGAAGAACCCAGCCTGAGCATATCCCTTCCGGTTCCACTCGAAAGCGGACCTCCGATCTGCGCGTTATTGATCGAGTACACGCCCTAGCTAGTTCGGATACGCTTTCAAAATCTTCGGTCAGCATCGTGAAGGGAGATCGCGCAGCCAGGCGGAGGGAGGGGGACCATTTTTGTTTGCGCGCTTGTGTCCCTGCTTACCCCGGGAAAATTGCTCCTGGTTCTCAACGCGGGCGCGATCGCCGCGAAGGGGAACCTGACTCGTCGTAATCGCGGTACGGAAGGTATGCTAGGCGGAACGCGTGACACACCTTCAACGTCATAAATCCTACCCCTATTACAGCTATTCGAGCGTGAGCCCGAGCCGGGAAATTACACGCTTCCAGGTTTCGCGCTCTTGTTCGAGCTCTTTTGCGAACTCAGCCGGCGTATTCGCGACGTGAGTTAAACCTAAATTCTTGAGCTGCGCTTTGGTCCCGTCCTCGTTGAAAGCAGCTGCGATGTTGCTTTGCAGCCGCAGCATGATTTCCGGAGAAGTCCCTGCCGGAGCTACCATGCCAATCCAACCGAGCACGCGGTACTCAGGGAACCCTGACTCAGCGATTGTCGGTACATTGGGCAAGATAGGATCGCGCGCGGTACCCGTGCTAGCGACAATATTCAAGACGCCGCTCTGTGCCAGCGGCGCAATGACGGCGCTTGCGTCGATTAGCATGTCAACGTGACCGCCAGCCACTGCCGACGCGGCTGCAGCGCCGCCATTGTAAGGGATCGTCTTGAAATCGAGATCGGCTTGCTGCCTGAGCAGCTCGGCCCCTAGATTTTGGAAGCTGCCGGTATTCGTGGTCGCAAGGTTCAGCTTGCCGGGGTTCGCCCGGACGTGAGCAATGAGCTCCTGGAAGGTCCGGATGTTGAGCGAGGATCGCACTGCCAGCAGGAAATCCAGATTTGTCAGCTTAGTGAGCGGCGTGAGGCCGGTGACGATCGCAGCACTGGTTCTTGGATACAGGTACGGATTGGTCGCCATGATCGAGGAGCCTGCGACCAACAAACTATAGCCATCCGGAGCCGAGCGGCTCACAGCATCGACCGCAAGACTGCCATTCGCGCCGACCTTGTTCTCGATGATGAAGGTCTGATTGAGACGTTGCCCCAAGCGATTGGCGGCGAGTCGCGCGACGACATCGGGGGATGAGCCTGCCGCATGGCTGACAACGACCTTGACTGGTTTGTTGGGATAGGGCTGTGCAACTGCCGGCACGTCCGTCGCCAACAAGATCGCAAGGCTTACGGCCAGTGCAACGCGTTCGAAAATCGTCATTCAGACCTCCCAAAGCTTGACGCCATATCGTGATCAAGCCGACAGGCGGCGTTTTCTGACGAGGCGATTTAGCCTTCTTGCCAGCTAGCTAAACCCGGAACCAGGCGTCTGACGCTCCTCGCGCCATAGGTCCAGTTTCTCCTGCGCCGCGCGATCCGACGAGACGAACAGCACGCACCCATCGGGCCCCGCGATGAAATACCGCCAACACCAGTTTGGGATGACGAACACGTCGCCGGGAGCAAAGCTTATGCGGCTGGCGCCGGCCTGCGCCGCACCGCTGCCTTCAGCAACCGCAACGATCAGAGCATCCGTCGAGCGCAGCGGCTCCGTGGTGAAGTCCGGCGGCAGACGGGTCACCCAATTTGCGATCGTCGGCGTGGCCCACCCGCCATTGAGCGGATTGGAAAAGCGCAGTGTATGCCCCCAATACGGATCGGGCCGGGAGTTGCGTTCTATTGTTGCAAGCGACGCGCGCGTGCGTTGATACGGGTAGTTGAAAACCGGAGAGGCAAGCCCATAGGGGGGTTGGGGCTCGAGCGGTAGTAGACCGGTCCCGAAACGCGCGAGTGAATCGCCCTCTGGTCGGGTAATCGATTGCTGCTTGTCATTGTGCAGCCCGGAAAATCCCGTGCCGAAGAACCCGCTAATCGGGCTGTCAACGATGTCCAGAAATAGCAACGGGGCTTGGCCGTCGTTACCGTGGTCGTGAAACGTCCAGGACGGCGTGATGATGAAGTCACCGGGCTGCATCGGGGTGCGCTCGCCGTCCACTGTCGTGAAGCCGCCGTCGCTTTCCATCACGAAGCGCACCGCGGTCTGAGTATGTCGGTGCGCCGGCGCAATCTCCTTCGGCAGGACCAGTTGGATGGCTCCGGTTAAAGTGCCGGTCGTTCGCGACTTGCCCGGCAGCGCCGGATTTTCGAGCAGCAGAGCCCTGCGCTCGGCCTCTTCCGCGGTAAGAAGTTCGCCGGCCTCGATCAGATAGGATCGGCATTCGTCCCAGCGCCACACATGCGGCGTCAAGACCCCGACAGGCTCGCGGGGAGCTATTCCCCGCAACACCTCCCACAGCGGAGCAATCGATTGCGAGGCAATCCGATCGTAGAATTCCTTTCGACCGCGGCTGGCGGTTCGCGCCGCTCCAGGTGGGTCTATTTCGACTACCTTTTCAGTCATTTGCCACCGCCGTTCGCTATGCCGACAATCCGGCTGGGGAACTGGACTTCCACCCTGGAGGCCTGTTATCGCGAGGCTTCAAAATCCGACAATTATCGGGTAATATTACTTTAGTATGCTAAATGATTTAGGACGCTAAATGAAACAAACCACTCTGTCAATGGCACAAAAAAAGACACTTTCGATCCGCGAAGAGGCTCATCGCGCCGGCCGTGAATTGAGCGCGCGCAGCGTCATGTTCTACACCCTCGTCGCCAAGCTGATCGGGCTCAGTGTTAGCGATTTGCGCGCTTGGGATCTGCTAGTGAGTTACGGGCCGATGGCTGCAAACGAATTTGCCGATCTCACTGGCCTGACCGCTGGCGCGGTTACCGGCTTGATCGACAGGCTCACCAAGGCTGGTGCCGTCAAGCGGGTGCCGGACCCCGATGATCGCCGAAAGGTCATTATCGTTGTGACTTCAGAATTGCGTAGCGGCAAGACGTCAGTCTATTTTGATGCGTTTCAGGCGGCGCTTGATCGATTGTACAAGCGGTTCTCGGACGAGGAAATCCGCATCATCGATCGCTACTGTCGAGAGGTCTCGGCGCTGTTGCAGGAAGAAACCGCACGATTGCGTTCGGTAAGCTCATTCAAACATAAGCGACGACAACAGTCCCGGTAGGCCAGGATAGATGTGGCATCTGGTGCTCGCGAAAGGAAAATGGTCTCAAAGGGCGTGGCCAACGAGCCAGTAGCGAGGGCTGCCCTACTCGGAACTCAAAAGCGGCCCGTTTTCCGACTGAGCGAGCTGTTCGAGGAATACGTGGGTTGGTCCGGGACGAGTTGAAAGCCCTCTCGCCTAACCAGCTTCGCCTCTGGCGACGGGACGCATTCGATCACCGATGCCGCCGCGCACTATCACGTGCCGCTGCTCGCCTCGCCCTGGAGCTATACGACCTACCGCGGCAGTTGAACGCCGGAGCGCGCCGCGTCGCGGGCGCTCAACCCGACCGGCGCAAGTCGACCGACCGCTTCGCCGCTCGCTTCGTCATCGGCCGGTGCACAACCGACGCAGCGCGCACGAGCCAGGCCCGGAACGCCTCGAACGCCGCCCCGTTCTGGCGCGCCGTGCGATAGATCAGGTACCAGTGCTCGCCCTTCGACACCGATTGCGCGAACGGCGCCGTCAGCCGCCCCGCCGCGAGGTCGTCGTCGACATAGGGGCTGATTCCCATTGCGACGCCGACGCCGTCGGCGGCCGCCTGCAGCGCCTGGCCGTAGTATTCGAACTCCGGCCCCTTGGCTCGCAGCTTCGCCAGCGCGACCGCGTCGAACCAGCGTGGCCACTCGTCGGCGGCGTGCGCGACCCGCAGCAGCGTGACGTTGCGCAAATCCTCCGGCGTCCGCAAGCGCTTCGCCGTCGCGGGCGAGCACACCGGCCGTAGGTCGGCCGCGAACAATCGCTCCGCAGTAAATCCGGGCCAGTCGCCGCTGCCCAGCCGGATGCCACAAGTCCATTCGTCGTTGTACGGCACCGTCGCGCCGCCGGTGGCGAAGCGGACCTCGACCTCCGGCTCCTGCTTCTGGAAATCGGCCAGCCGCGGGATCAGCCAGCGCGTGGCGAAGGTCGGCCCGACGCCGATCGTGAGCACGCGCGAACCCGCCATGGCGGCGACCTGCGCGGTCAGGTTCGCCAGTTGGTCCAAGATCGGCGTTAGGCCGCCGCGATAGGCGCGGCCCGCGTCGGTAAGCGTGAGCCGGTTCGCCCGACGCTCGAACAGCGGCACGCCCAGACGCTGTTCGAGCAGCTGCACCATCCGGCTGACGGCGGCCGGCGTGACGTTGAGCTCGCCCGCGGCCTTGGCAAAGCTCTCCGCGCGCGCCGCCGCCTCGAACGCCCGGATGCCGTTGAGGAAGGGCAGTCTGCGCATCGGCCACCAACAGGAAAGCTGACCCTGCGATAACTCCGCATTACGCTTATAGTCAACCTTCCCGCCTGATCAAGCATCAGTAAAACTGATGCTTAGCATGCCATAACTCAGCTTGCCGCCGGCCTCGTCCGGGATCATTCAGCGGGCGAGGATCGCGCAATGAGCCCACTTCTCATCTCGCTGCTGTGCCTGGCGATGGTCGGCACGGCCTTTCTCTCCGGCATCTTCGGGATGGCAGGGGGAATGATCCTGATCGGCGTCCTGCTGGCGCTGCTGCCGGTGCCGGAAGCGATGATGCTGCACGGCGTGACGCAGATGGCCTCGAACGGCTGGCGCGCGCTGTTGTGGTGGCGCTACGTGCGCTGGAGCGCGGTCACTTCGTACATCCTCGGCTGCGCCGCCGCGTTGCTGCTGTGGTCGCTTTGGCGCTACGTCCCGAGCAAGCCGGTGGCCCTGCTGCTGCTCGGACTGACGCCATTCCTGGCGCGCCTGGCGCCGGCGAGCTACCGGCCGAATCCGGAGAGCGTTCGCCAGGGCTCGATCTACGGCGCCGCCTGTATGACGCTGATCCTGCTGACCGGCGTCTCCGGACCGCTGATCGACACCTTCTTTCTCGGGGGCAAGTTCGACCGGCGCGAGATCGTCGCCACCAAGGCGATGTGCCAGATCTTCGGCCACGCCGCGAAGCTGATCTATTTCGGCGCCGTGATCGAGCAGGCGGCGTCGGTCGATCCGATCGTCGCCGCCCTCGCGGTCATCGCGTCGATGATCGGCACCAGCCTCGCCGCCAAGGTGCTGCTGGCGATGACCGACCGGCAGTATCGCTCCTGGGCCAACCGGATCATCACCGCCATCGCCGGATACTACGTCGCCCACGGCGCGGTCCTGATCGTGCTGACCGCAAGATAATGGAGCGACCAGCCGGTTTGATCGTGACCGAAACCGACAGCCGCGCAGGATGAGCCAGATGTCATATGGCTACTCCGCGACGTCGGTATAGCTGCATGACCCTTTGGTGAGATGAGTTCCACGCCTGGAGACGAGCAAGACCGCGTGCCAAGAAACCGCGCCGGGGGTGTTTCCCTGCGCCGCCGGTTGGACTAGCTTGGCTACACTGGAACAATTCGCAATTGCGGCGCATATGATCGACCGACGCGCGAAGTTCTTCCCCTGCGCGACGGGCCGGCCTTTAGCCGATGTGCCATCCCAAGGAGAGACCTATCCATGGCTCGAATAGACCTCGACGTGAACGGCAAGGTCCACACGATCGACGCCGATCCCGACATGCCGTTGCTGTACGCGCTGCGCAACGACCTCGGGCTCAACAATCCGCACTTCGGCTGCGGCCTCGCGCAATGCGGCGCCTGCACCGTGCATGTCGACGGGCAGGCCGTACGCTCCTGCGTCACGCCGGTGTCGGCGGTGGGCAACGGCAAGGTGGTGACGCTCGCCGGCCTCGGCACGCCGGAGAAGCCGCATCCGATCCAGAAGGCCTATGTCGAAGAGCAGGTGCCGCAATGCGGCTATTGCATCAACGGCTGGATCATGACGGCGGCGTCGCTGCTCAACCAGAACAAGAAGCCGAACGATGCCCAGATCAAGGACGCGCTCACCGGCCTCAAATGCCGCTGCGGCACGCATATGAGCATCCTGCGCGCGGTCAAGCGCGCGTCGGCGATGATGGGCTGAGGGAGACGACCATGACCAGACAAGAAAAAGCCGCGCAGTTCTCCCGCCGTGCAATGCTCAAGGCCGGCGGCGCGCTGGTCGTATCGATCGGCATGCCGATCGGGCTCGACACCGTGCTCGACATCGGACAGGCGTTCGCGCAAGGCGCGACAAGACCGCCGCTGATGCCCGACCAGCTCTCCTCCTATATCGCGGTCAATGCCGACGGCACCGTCTCCGCCTTCTTCGGCAAGATGGACATGGGCCAAGGCCTGTTCGTCGCCATCGGGCAGATGGTGGCGGAGGAACTCGACGTGCCGTTCAAGGCCGTCACCGTGATCATGGGAGACACCGCCACCAGCGTGAACCAGGGCGGCGCCTCCGGCTCCACCGGCATCCAGCTCGGCGGCAAGCAGATGCGCATGGCCGCGGCCGAAGCGCGCCGCGTCCTCGTCGAGATGGCGGCGGCGAAGCTCGGCCTGCCGGCCGACGCGCTCACCGTCACCGACGGCGTCGTGCACGGCAAGAGCGATGCGTCGAAGAAGGCGTCCTATGCCGAGCTGATCGGCGGGCGCTACTTCAACGTCGAGCTCGACTGGAACAAGCAGTGGGGCAACACGCTCTATGCCCCCGGCAAGGCGAAGCCGAAGGACCCGAAGGACTACAAGATCGTCGGGCAGCCGATCCACCGCGAGGACATCGCCCCCAAGGTCTATGCGCAGGAAGACTTCTGCACCGACGTCAAGGTGCCGGGCATGGTGCATGGCCGCATGCTGCGGCCGGAGGTCGCCGGCGCGGTGCCGGTGAAGGTCGACGAAAGCTCGATCAAGAACATTCCCGGCGCCAGAGTGGTCTGGGACAAGGGCTTCCTCGGCGTGGTCGCCGACAAGGAATGGGACGCGATCAAGGCGGCGCAGCAGCTCAAGGTCGAGTGGTCCGACGTCAAGCCGCCGTTCCCCGACCAGACCGCCCTCTACGACCACATCCGCAAGGCGCCGGTGCGCAAGCGCGAGGTCGACGCCAAGCAGACCGGCAATGTCGACGACGCCTTCAGGACCGCCGCGCGGGTGATCGAGGCCGAGTATGAATGGCCGTTCCAGTCGCATGCCTGCATGGGTCCGGCCTGCGCCCTGGTCGAGATCAAGGACGGCAACGTCACCTGCTGGACCGGCTCGCAGAAGCCGCATTTCGTCCAGAACGGCATCGCGCTCTCGCTCGGCATTCCGGTCGAGAAGGTGCGCTCGATCTGGGTGGTCGGGCCCGGCTCCTACGGCCGCAGCGATGCCGACGACGCCGCCATGGACGCAGCCATCTTGGCGAACGCGGTCGGCAAGCCGGTGCGCGTGCAATACACCCGCGACCAGGCGACCGGATGGGACCCGAAGGGCCCCGCCTCCATCCACCGCGCCCGCGCCGCCATCGACGCCGCCGGCAACGTCATCGCCTACGAGTTCAACAGCAAGGGGTTCTCCCGCGTCGACGTGAACACCAATGGCGGCAACCCGCTGGATACGCTTGCCGGGCACTTCCGCGGTGTCGAGCTGAAATCGGGCGACAATTTCGGCGTGCCGGCGGAATCCTACGAGTTCGCCAACAAGCGCATGGGGTGGGAGACGATCCCGCCGCTGCTCGACCGCGCCTCGCCGCTGCGCGGCGCGCATCTGCGCGATCCGGTCGGACCGCAGATCCACTTCGCCAGCGAATCGTTCATGGACGAGGTGGCGGCAGCGCTCAACGTCGATCCGATCGAGTTCCGCCTGCGCCACGTCAAGGATCCGCGCGACATAGCCGTCATCAAGGCCGCGGCCGACAAGGCGGGCTGGCAATCGCGACCCTCGCCGCGGAAGGACCAGACCGGCAGCAAGGTCAGCGGCCGCGGCATCGCCTACTCGCAGCGCAACGGCACGCGCTGCGCCATTGTCGCCGAAGTCGATGTCGATCGCTCGACCGGCAGGATCTGGGCACGCAAGTTCACAGTCGCCCACGACTGCGGCCAGATCATCAATCCCATCGGGCTCACGCAGACCATCGAGGGCAATATCGTGCAGGGCGTGAGCCGAACGCTGTGGGAAGAGGTCAAGTTCGACAGCAAGAACGTGACCAGCATCGATTGGATGACCTACCCCATCCTCGACATCACGGAGACGCCGGACACGATCGACGTAGTGCTGATCGACCGTCCGGAGATCGCCCCGACCGGCGGCGGCGAGCCGTCGATCCGCCCGGTCGCGGCGGCCATCGCCAACGCGATCTTCGACGCCACCGGCGTGCGCATCCGGCGGGTGCCGTTCTCGCCCGACCGGGTGAAACAGGCGTTGTCGTAGCACCGAGGCGCAATGAGCCCGCCGCGAAACGGGTGGGCTCCCCTCCCCCTTGTGGGGAGGGAGCAAGCCGAGTGCGCGTCGCCTCTTGTGATCGGACCGCACCCATGATCGTCCGCTCGCTCGATGAAGCACTGGCGCCCATCACCGACGGCTGCGTGCTGGCGGTGCCACGCGACGTCTCGGGCGTGGCGATGGCGGCAACCCGGGCGCTGATCCGGCGCGGGGTCAGGCGATTGCATCTGGTTGCGCTGCCGACCTCGAGCCTGCAGGCCGATCTCCTCATCGGCGCCGGCTGCGTCGAGAGCATCGAGACCTCCGCGGTCAGTCTCGGTGAATTCGGTCCGGCGCCGCGCTTCACCGCGGCGGTCATGGCGGGCGCGATCCAGGTCAGGGACGCGACCTGCCCAGCGCTCCACGCCGCGTTCCAGGCGGCGGAAAAGGGCGTGCCGTTCATGCCGCTACGCGGGCTCATCGGCTCGGATCTGCTGGTGCACCGGCCGGACTGGAAGGTGCTCGACAACCCGTTCGATGACGGCGATCCGATCGTGCTGCTGCCGGCGATGAGGCCGGACGTGGCGCTCTTTCACGCCCCGCTCGCCGACCGCGACGGCAATATCTGGATCGGCCGCGACCGCGAGCTTGCCACCATGGCGCATGCGGCGGCCAAGACCGTGGTGACGGTGGAGAAGCTGCACGACGGAAATCTGTTCGACGACCCCTGGCTCGCGGCCGGCGCGCTCGGCGGCTTCTATCTCGAAACGATCGCGGTGGCCCCGAACGGAGCGTGGCCGCTCGGACTTGCCGACCATTACCCGCCCGACGTGGCGCACCTCGCGGGCTACGCGCGCGTCGCCGCGACCGCCGATGGGTTCGCGGCCTATCTCGACCAGCACGTGCATGACCAGCGTGCCGCCTGAGACGTTTCGCGAGGAAGAGCTGCTTGCCAGCAGCATCGCCGGGCTGATCGGCGATGCGCGCCATGTCGCCGTCGGGGCGTCGTCGCCGATCCCGGCGGCAGCGGCGCTGCTGGCGCGGGAGCGCGGCAACGGGCGGCCCTATGTCTCGCTGCTGGGCAGCCGGCGCCAGAATTTCTTCACCGACGGCGGGCGCGAGCTGTTCGACTGCGCCGGCCAGGGCCGGATCGACGCGTTCTTCCTGTCCGGCGCCCAGATCGACGGCCAGGCGAATATCAACCTGGTCAGCATCGGCAGCTACGCGCACCCCAAGGCACGCTTCCCCGGCTCGTTCGGCTCGGCCTATCTCTACTATGTGGTGCCGAAGGTCATCCTGTTCCGCCTCGAGCACACGCGCCGCACCTTGGTGGAGAAGGTCGATTTCATCAGCGCGCCGGGAGCGAGCGCGGACAATGTCTATCGTCCCGGCGGCCCGCGCGCCCTCATCACCAATCGCTGCCTGTTCGCGTTCGACGGGCGCCGACGGCGCTTCGCGCTCGCGAGCGTGCATCCCGGGCACACCCTTGCCGAGGTGATCGAGAACACCGGCTTCGCCTTCGACCGTGGCGAGAACGTGCCAACGACGCCCGCTCCCTCCCGCGAGGATCTGCGCGTCCTGCGGACGGTGGTGGCGCCGCAGCTGGTCGAGGTCTATCCCCAGTTCGCGGCCAAGGTGTTCGGGGTGCGACAAACCGCCTGACGGCGTCCGTTGGGCCACATCCTCGGTGTCATCGTGCGCGCCAGGGATGACCCGGGAGTCAACAACGAGGAGGCGGGGTAGCGCGACGATGCCACATCGAGTAGTTCAGTGTTCCGAGTAGTTCAGTGTTCATCGGGTCCCCGCCCGCGCGGGGACGACAGCGTCTCTGCCAGGCATAAAAGGGGAATCGCGTGCAGCAAGTCGAAGTCGCAGTAATCGGTACCGGGTGGTGCGGCGGCATCCGTGCGGAGACGCTGTCGCGCTCCGCGCTGGTGGACAAGCTGCACATCTGCGAAATCCGCCCGGACCGGCTGGCCGAGGTGAAGGCGCTCACCAGGCCGGCGACCGCGACGCTCGACTACCAGGACATCCTCAAGAACCCGAACATCTCGGTGGTCTATATCAGCACCACGCCGGAGCAGAATCATTACCCCATCACGCGCGACTGCCTCAAAGCCGGCAAGCATGTGCTGCTGGAAAAGCCGATCGCCATGGAGCTGTGGGAGGCGGACGAGCTGATCACGCTGGCGAGGCGCGGCCGGCTCAAATTCACCATCGGCTATTCGCAGCGGTTCAATACCAAGTTCGCCTACGCCAAGAAGAAGATCACCGACGGCACGCTCGGCAAGGTGGTCTCGGTGATGGTGAGCCGTCATCTCAGCCGCGGCCTCGGCGCCAAGATCGCAAAGCGCGTGAGGCTGTCGCCGGTCGTGATGGAGTCCACCCACGATCTCGACTTCGTCTTCTGGCTGCTGGAACCGGCCAAACCCGTGCGGGTCTATTCGCAGGGAGCCTATGGCTACATGCAGCCGATCAACGGCTCCTACGACGTCATGTGGTCGATCGTCACCATGGACAACGGGATGCTGGTAACCGTCGGCGGCGGCTGGAACTTGCCGCCGGGTTACCCCAATTTCTGCTCGACCTGGGTCGAGATCACCGGCACCGAGGGCGCCTTGATCCTCGACGACACCCATCGCGACGCCTGGCTCAACACGGTCGCGGACGGCACCCGCTTTCCGATGTCGACCATGCCGGGCGAGCAGGTCGATCACGTCTTCGCCGGACAGATGGGGCCGGAGACCATCCACTTTCTCGAGGCCTGCATCATGGACCGACCGGTAATGGTGACACCCGAGAGCGCCCGCATGGTGATGGAGACCTACACCGCCGCCGATCTCTCCGCCGAACGCAATGAGCCGGTCGACCTGCCGCTGTCGAACGCGGCGCTCTCCGCGGTCGCCGAAATGGCGGGAGCGCGGCGATGAGCCGCCGGCAGGCGAAGAGCATCGGACTCGCCATCATCGGCGCCGGCCGGGTCGGGCTGTTTCGCGGCGAGGTCGCGGCGCGCCATCCGGCGGTACAGTGGATCGGCATCGCCGAGAAGAACCATAATCGCGGCCTCTATGTCGCGGAAAAGATCGGCGCCGACTTCGTCACCCAGGACTATCGCGAACTGCTCAACCGTCCGGAGGTCACCTGCGTCATCATCGCCACCGACGAGCACCTGCACGTCGATCCGATCATGGCCAGCGTCGAGCGCGGCGTGCCGATGCTGATCGAAAAGCCGCTGGCGACCGACCTCGGCGAATCCGCGCGCGTGCTCAAGGCGATCACCGACGCCAAGCTCGACGCGGTGGTGGGCTACACCCAGCGCTTCCGCCGCAAATGGCTCGCCGCCAAGGAGAAGGTCCGCACCGGCGCGCTTGGCGACGTGACGCTGGTCACCTCGCGCGCGTTCATGAATCGCCTCGTCGCCATCGACAACTACAAGCGCACCAACGATCCCAAGACGATCTCGCCGATGGTCATCTCGGGCACCCACGCGCTCGATATCGTGATGTGGTACATGGAGGCGAAGACGCCGGTCGAGTGCTACGCCCGCTCGATCGACAAGGTGCTTGGCCCCGCCTACCAGGGCATCGATGCCACCGCCGGCATGATCATGTTCTCGGACGGCAGCGTGTATCATCTGAATATTTCGTGGGCGTTGCCGGTGACGTGGCCGGGCGCGGTCTACAGCCTGGAAGTCGGCATCACCGGCACCGAGGGCGTCCTGACCATCGACGACACCCATCGCGACATGGTGCTTGCGGTCTCGGCGCCGCAGGAGGAAGGCTATGCGCCGGACAAGAGCCGGCTGGTCGATTTCATGGGCAGCTATCCGCCCGGCGACATGGCGCTCGGCGAACTGCGCGGCCCGATGCGCGAGGAAACCAATTCCTGGCTCAACCGCATCGCGCTCGACCTGCCGACGCAAGCCGCAACCGCCGCCGAGGCGCATAATCGCCTGATGCTGACCAAGGCGCTCGATCTCTCGGCGAGGCGCAAACAGGCGGTGAAACTGCCGCTCGAGCCGGGCGAGGAACGCGCGGCAGCGTAATGCGCCGTCATTCTGAGGTGCGAGCGCAGCGAGCCTCGAAGGATGACGAGCGCCTCAGGGTGACGAAGTTGGAGAGAGGAAGCACGTGAAAAAAACTCTGCTCGCCCTGTCCATGATCCTGGTCGGCGCTTCATCAGCTCTTGCACAGCAAGACGACGTCGCCGCCTTCTTCAAGGGCAAGACGCTGCGGCTCGTGGTCGGCATCGGGGTCGGGTCGGGCTACGACATCAACGCGCGGCTGCTGGCGCGCCACATGGCCGCGCACATTCCGGGGCAGCCGACCATCGTCGTGCAGAACCAGCCGGGCGCCGGCAGCCTCTCCATGACCAACGCGCTCTACCACACCGGCCCGTTCGACGGGACCGTGATGGGCGCCTCGTTCAACGGCATGCCGACCACGCCGCTGCTGCAGCCCTCCGGCGCCCGCTTCGATCCGGTGAAACTGAACTGGCTCGGCAGCACCAACCGCGAAACCCAGGCCATGTATGTCTGGCACACCGCGCCGGTGCAGGTTCTCGAAGACATGAAGAACAAGGAGATCGTGATGGGCGCCCAGGCGCCCGGCTCGACCCAGTTCGATTATCCGATTCTCGCCAATCGTCTGTTCGGGTACAAATTCAAGGTCGTTACCGGCTACGAGAGCACGCCGAAGATCCACCTCGCGATGGAAAGCGGCGAGGCGCAGGGCACCATCGCCAATTGGTCGACGCTCAAGGCGATCAGCACGAACTGGATCACGGAGAAGAAGATCCGCATCCTGGCGCAGTGGGCGCTGACGAAGAGTCCCGAGCTCGCTGACGTGCCGCTGTTCATGGACCAGGCCAAGACCGATGCCGAACGCGCGGCGTTGCGGCTGATGCTGGCGCGGCTGGAATATGGCCGCCCGTTCTTCCTGCCGCCGAATGTGCCGGCGGCGCGGGTCGAGGCGCTGCGGCGCGCGTTCGACGCCACCATGAAGGACCCGGCCTACCTCGCCGAAGCGGACAAGCTCAAGATCGATGTCGAGCCGCTCTCCGGCGAGCAGGTCGCGGCTTTGGTCGAGCAGGTGTCCCGCACCGATCCCGACACCGTTGCCCGCGTGCGCGCGGCGATGGAGAACAAATAGGGCGGCCGAGCGCGTGGGCGTGCGACGCGAGACGGCGTTGAGCCCATGCCACTGGCGCTTTCGGCGCATGGCATGCCTAAAATTCGACCGGCCGAAACGGACTCCCGTCCGCGCCCCGCTTTCGGTTATAACGGCCGCCGCGCACTATCACGTGCCGCTGCTCGCCTCGCCCTGGAGCTACACCACCTACCGCGGCAGTTGAGTTGAAGCGCGGCGCGGCGCTCAACCCGATCGGCGCAAGCCGGCCGACCGCTTCGCCGCTCGCTTCGTCCTCGGCGGCCGCGCGGCCGAAGCGGCGCGCACGAGCCAGGCCCGGAACGCCTCGAACGCCGCCTCGTTCCGGCGCGCCGTGCGATAGATCAGGTACCAGTGCTCGCCCTTCGACACCGACGGCGCGAACGGCGCCATCAGCCGCCCCGCCGCGAGGTCGTCGTCGACATAGGGGCTAATTCCCATTGCGACGCCGACGCCGTCGGCGGCCGCCTGCAGCGCCTGGCCGTAGTATTCGAACTCCGGCCCCTTGGCTCGCAGCTTCGCCAGCGCGACCGCCTCGAACCAGCGCGGCCACTCGTCGGCGGCGTGCGCGACCCGCAGCAGCGTGACATTGCGCAAATCCTCCGGCGTCCGCAGGCGCTTCGCCGTCGCGGGCGAGCACACCGGCCGCAGGTCGGCCGCGAACAATCGCTCCGCCGCAAATCCGGGCCAGTCGCCGCTGCCCAGCCGGATGCCGCAGGTCCATTCGTCGTTGTAAGGCACCGTCGCGCCGCCGGTGGCGAAGCGGACCTCGACCTCCGGCTCCTGCTTCTGGAAATCGGCGAGCCGCGGGATCAGCCAGCGCGTGGCGAAGGTCGGCCCGACGCCGATCGTGAGCACGCGCGAACCCGCCATGGCGGCGACCTGCGCGGTCAGGTTCGCCAGTTGGTCCAAGATCGGCGTTAGGCCGCCGCGATAGGCGCGGCCCGCGTCGGTGAGCGTGAGCCGGTTCGCCCGGCGCTCGAACAGCGACACGCCCAGACGCTGTTCGAGCAGCTGCACCATCCGGCTGACGGCGGCCGGCGTGACGTTGAGCTCGCCCGCGGCCTTGGCAAAGCTCTCCGCGCGCGCCGCCGCCTCGAACGCCCGGATGCCGTTGAGGAAGGGCAGTCTGCGCATCGGCCACCGCCAGGAAAGCTGACCCTGCGATAACTCGCGTTACGCTCATAGTCAACCTTGCCGCCTGATTAAGCATCAGAAAAGCTGATGCTCAGCATGCCATAACTCAGCTTGCCGCCGGCCTCCTCCGGGATCATTCAGCGGGCGAGGATCGCGCAATGAGCCCACTTCTCATCTCCCTGCTGTGCCTGGCGATGGTCGGCACGGCCTTTCTCTCCGGCATCTTCGGGATGGCGGGGGGAATGATCCTGATCGGCGTCCTGCTGGCGCTGCTGCCGGTGCCGGAAGCGATGATGCTGCACGGCGTGACGCAGATGGCCTCGAACGGCTGGCGCGCGCTGTTGTGGTGGCGCTACGTGCGCTGGAGCGCGGTCACTTCGTACATCCTCGGCTGCGCCGCAGCGTTGCTGCTGTGGTCGCTCTGGCGCTACGTCCCGAGCAAGCCGGTGGCCCTGCTGCTGCTCGGACTGACGCCGTTCCTGGCGCGCCTGGCGCCGGCGAGCTACCGGCCGAATCCGGAAAGCGTTCGCCAGGGCTCGATCTACGGCGCCGCCTGCATGACGCTGATCCTGCTGACCGGCGTCTCCGGACCGCTGATCGACACCTTCTTTCTCGGGGGCAAGTTCGACCGGCGCGAGATCGTCGCCACCAAGGCGATGTGCCAGATCTTCGGCCACGCCGCGAAGCTGATCTATTTCGGCGCCGTGATCGAGCAGGCGGCGTCGGTCGATCCGATCGTCGCCGCCCTCGCGGTCATCGCGTCCATGATCGGCACCAGCCTCGCCGCCAAGGTGCTGCTGGCGATGACCGACCGGCAGTATCGCTCCTGGGCCAACCGGATCATCACCGCCATCGCCGGATACTACGTCGCCCACGGCGCGGTCCTGATCGTGCTGACCGCGAGATAACGGAGCGACCGCCGGTTTGATCGTGGCCGAAACCGACAGCCGCGCAGGATGGGCCAGATGTCATATGGCTACTCCGCGACGTCGGGATAGCTGCATGACCATTTGGTGAGATGAGTTCCACGCCTGGAGACGAGCAAGGCCGCGCGCCAAGAAACGGTGTCGGGGGTGTTTCCCTGCGCCGCCGGTTGGACTAGCTTGGCTACACTGGAACAATTCGCAATTGCGGCGCATATGATCGACCGACGCGCGAAGCTCATCCCCTGCGCGACGGGCCGGCCTTCAGCCGATGTGCCATCCCAAGGAGAGACCTATCCATGGCTCGAATAGACCTCGACGTGAACGGCAAGGTCCACACGATCGACGCCGATCCCGACATGCCGTTGCTGTACGCGCTGCGCAACGACCTCGGGCTCAACAATCCGCACTTCGGCTGCGGGCTCGCGCAATGCGGCGCCTGCACCGTGCATGTCGACGGGCAGGCCGTACGCTCCTGCGTCACGCCGGTGTCGGCGGTGGGCAACGGCAAGGTGGTGACGCTCGCCGGCCTCGGCACGCCGGAGAAGCCGCATCCGATCCAGAAGGCCTATGTCGAAGAGCAGGTGCCGCAATGCGGCTATTGCATCAACGGCTGGATCATGACGGCGGCGTCGCTGCTCAACCAGAACAAGAAGCCGAACGATGCCCAGATCAAGGACGCGCTCACCGGCCTCAAATGCCGCTGCGGCACGCATATGAGCATCCTGCGCGCGGTCAAGCGCGCGTCGGCGATGATGGGCTGAGGGAGACGACCATGACCAGACAAGAAAAAGCCGCGCAGTTCTCCCGCCGTGCAATGCTCAAGGCCGGCGGCGCGCTGGTCGTATCGATCGGCATGCCGATCGGGCTCGACACCGTGCTCGACATCGGTCAGGCGTTCGCGCAAGGCGCGACAAGACCGCCGCTGATGCCCGACCAGCTCTCCTCCTATATCGCGGTCAATGCCGACGGCACCGTCTCCGCCTTCTTCGGCAAGATGGACATGGGCCAGGGCCTGTTCGTCGCCATCGGGCAGATGGTGGCGGAGGAGCTCGACGTGCCGTTCAAGGCCGTCACCGTGATCATGGGCGACACCGCCACCAGCGTGAACCAGGGCGGCGCCTCCGGCTCCACCGGCATCCAGCTCGGCGGCAAGCAGATGCGCATGGCCGCGGCCGAGGCCCGCCGCGTGCTCGTCGACCTGGCGGCGGCGAAGCTCGCCCTGCCGGCCGATGCGCTCACCGTCACCGACGGCGTCGTGCACGCCAAGAGCGATGCGTCGAAGAAGGCGTCCTATGCCGAGCTGATCGGCGGGCGCTACTTCAACGTCCAGCTCGACTGGAACAAGCAGTGGGGCAACACGCTCTATGCCCCCGGCAAGGCGAAGCCGAAGGACCCGAAGGACTACAAGATCGTCGGGCAGCCGATCCACCGCGAGGACATCGCCCCCAAGGTCTATGCGCAGGAAGACTTCTGCACCGACGTCAAGGTGCCGGGCATGGTGCATGGCCGCATGCTGCGCCCGGCGGTCGCCGGCGCGGTGCCGGTGAAGGTCGACGAAAGCTCGATCAAGAACATTCCCGGCGCCAGGGTGGTCTGGGACAAGGGCTTCCTCGGCGTGGTCGCCGACAAGGAATGGGACGCGATCAAGGCGGCGCAGCAGCTCAAGGTCGAGTGGTCCGACGCCAAGCCGCCGTTCCCGGATTCGACCACGCTCTACGACCACATCCGCAAGGCCCCGGTGCGCAAGCGCGAGGTCGACGCCAAGCAGACCGGCAATGTCGACGACGCCTTCAAGACCGCCGCGCGGGTGATCGAGGCCGAGTATGAATGGCCGTTCCAGTCCCATGCCTGCATGGGTCCGGCCTGCGCCGTGGTCGAGATCAAGGACGGCAACGTCACCTGCTGGACCGGCTCGCAGAAGCCGCACTTCGTGCAGAACGGGATTGCGCTCTCGCTCGGCATCCCGGTGGAGAAGGTGCGCTCGATCTGGGTGGTCGGTCCCGGCTCCTACGGCCGCAGCGACGCCGACGACGGCGCCATGGACGCCGCCATCCTGGCGAACGCGGTCGGCAAGCCGGTGCGCGTGCAATATACCCGCGACCAGGCGACCGGCTGGGATCCGAAGGGCCCGGCCTCCATCCACCGCGCCCGCGCCGCCATCGACGCCGCCGGCAACGTCATCGCCTACGAGTTCAACAGCAAGGGGTTCTCCCGCATCGACGTGAACACCAATGGCGGCAACCCCTGGATACGCTTGCCGGGCACTTCCGCGGTGTCGAGCTGAAATCGGGCGACAATTTCGGCGTGCCGGCGGAATCCTACGAGTTCGCCAACAAGCGCATGGGGTGGGAGACGATCCCGCCGCTGCTCGACCGCGCCTCGCCGCTGCGCGGCGCGCATCTGCGCGATCCGGTCGGACCGCAGATCCACTTCGCCAGCGAATTGTTCATGGACGAGGTGGCGGCAGCGCTCAACGTCGATCCGATCGAGTTCCGCCTGCGCCACGTCAAGGATCCGCGCGACATCGCCGTCATCAAGGCCGCGGCCGACAAGGCGGGCTGGCAATCGCGACCCTCGCCGCGGAAGGACCAGACCGGCAGCAAGGTCAGCGGCCGCGGCATCGCCTACTCGCAGCGCAACGGCACGCGCTGCGCCATTGTCGCCGAAGTCGATGTCGATCGCTCGACCGGCAGGATCTGGGCACGCAAGTTCACAGTCGCCCACGACTGCGGCCAGATCATCAATCCCATCGGGCTCACGCAGACCATCGAGGGCAATATCGTGCAGGGCGTGAGCCGAACGCTGTGGGAAGAGGTCAAGTTCGACAGCAAGAACGTGACCAGCATCGATTGGATGACCTACCCCATCCTCGACATCACGGAGACGCCGGACACGATCGACGTAGTGCTGATCGACCATCCGGAGATCGCCCCGACCGGCGGCGGCGAGCCGTCGATCCGCCCGGTCGCGGCGGCCATCGCCAACGCGATCTTCGACGCCACCGGCGTGCGCATCCGCCGCGTGCCGTTCTCGCCCGACCGGGTGAAGCAGGCGTTGTCGTAGCACCGAGGCGCAATGAGCCCGCCGCGAAACGGGTGGGCTCCCCTCCCCCTTGTGGGGAGGGAGCAAGCCGAGTGCGCGTCGCCCTCTGTGATCGGACCGAACCCATGATCGTCCGCTCGCTCGATGAAGCACTGGCGCCCATCACCGACGGCTGCGTGCTGGCGGTGCCGCGCGACGTCTCGGGCGTGGCGATGGCGGCAACCCGGGCGCTGATCCGGCGCGGGGTCAGGCGATTGCATCTGGTTGCGCTGCCGACCTCGAGCCTGCAGGCCGATCTCCTCATCGGCGCCGGCTGCGTCGAGAGCATCGAGACCTCCGCGGTCAGTCTCGGCGAATTCGGTCCGGCGCCGCGCTTCACCGCGGCGGTGATGGCGGGCGCGATCCAGGTCAGGGACGCGACCTGCCCGGCGCTCCACGCCGCGTTCCAGGCGGCGGAAAAGGGCGTGCCGTTCATGCCGCTGCGCGGGCTCATCGGCTCGGATCTGCTGGTGCACCGGCCGGACTGGAAGGTGGTCGACAACCCGTTCGATGACGACGATCCGATCGTGCTGCTGCCGGCGATGAGGCCGGACGTGGCGCTCTTTCACGCCCCGCTCGCCGACCGCGACGGCAATATCTGGATCGGCCGCGACCGCGAGCTTGCCACCATGGCGCATGCGGCGGCCAAGACTGTGGTGACGGTGGAGAAGCTGCACGACGGAAATCTGTTCGACGATCCCTGGCTCGCGGCCGGCGCGCTCGGCGGCTTCTATCTCGAAACTATCGCGGTGGCCCCGAACGGAGCGTGGCCGCTCGGACTTGCCGACCATTACCCGCCCGACGCGGCGCACCTCGCGGGCTACGCGCGCGTCGCCGCGACCGCGGATGGGTTCGCGGCCTATCTCGACCAGCACGTGCATGACCAGCGTGCCGCCTGAGACGTTTCGCGAGGAAGAGCTGCTTGCCAGCAGCATCGCCGGGCTGATCGGCGATGCGCGCCATGTCGCCGTCGGGGCGTCGTCGCCGATCCCGGCGGCAGCGGCGCTGCTGGCGCGCGAGCGCGGCAACGGGCGGCCCTATGTCTCGCTGCTGGGCAGCCGGCGCCAGAATTTCTTCACCGACGGCGGGCGCGAGCTGTTCGACTGCGCCGGCCAGGGCCGGATCGACGCGTTCTTCCTGTCCGGCGCCCAGATCGACGGCGAGGCGAATATCAACCTGGTCAGCATCGGCAGCTACGCGCATCCCAAGGCACGCTTCCCCGGCTCGTTCGGCTCGGCCTATCTCTACTATGTGGTGCCGAAGGTCATCCTGTTCCGCCTCGAGCACACGCGCCGCACCTTGGTGGAGAAGGTCGATTTCATCAGCGCGCCGGGAGCGAGCGCGGACAATGTCTATCGGCCCGGCGGCCCGCGCGCCCTCATCACCAATCGCTGCCTGTTCGCGTTCGACGGGCGCCGACGGCGCTTCGCGCTCACCAGCGTGCATCCCGGGCACACCCTTGCCGAGGTGATCGAGAACACCGGCTTCGCCTTCGACCGTGGCGAGGACGTGCCAACGACGCCCGCCCCCTCCCGCGAGGATCTGCGCGTCCTGCGGACGGTGGTGGCGCCGCAACTGGTCGAGGTCTATCCCCAGTTCGCGGCCAAGGTGTTCGGGGTGCGACAAACCGCCTGACGGCGTCCGTGGGCCACATCCTCGGTGTCATCGTCCGCGCCAGGGATGACCCGGGAGTCAACAACGAGGAGGCGGGGTAGCGCGACGGTGCCACATCGAGTAGTTCAGTGTTCCGAGTAGTTCAGTGTTCATTGGGTCCCCGCCCGCGCGGGGAGGACAGCGTCTCTGCCAGGCATAAAAGGGGAATCGCGTGCAGCAAGTCGAAGTCGCAGTAATCGGTACCGGGTGGTGCGGCGGCATCCGTGCGGAGACGCTGTCGCGCTCCGCGCTGGTGGACAAGCTGCACATCTGCGAAATCCGCCCGGACCGGCTGGCCGAGGTGAAGGCGCTCACCAGGCCGGCGACCGCGACGCTCGACTACCAGGACATCCTCAAGAACCCGAACATCTCGGTGGTCTATATCAGCACCACGCCGGAGCAGAATCATTACCCCATCACGCGCGACTGCCTCAAAGCCGGCAAGCACGTGCTGCTGGAAAAGCCGATCGCCATGGAGCTGTGGGAGGCGGACGAGCTGATCACGCTGGCGAGGCGCGGCCGGCTCAAATTCACCATCGGCTATTCGCAGCGGTTCAACACCAAGTTCGCCTACGCCAAGAAGAAGATCACCGACGGCACGCTCGGCAAGGTGGTCTCGGTGATGGTGAGCCGTCATCTCAGCCGCGGCCTCGGCGCCAAGATCGCAAAGCGCGTGAGGCTGTCGCCGGTCGTGATGGAGTCCACCCACGATCTCGACTTCGTCTTCTGGCTGCTGGAACCGGCCAAACCCGTGCGGGTCTATTCGCAGGGCGCCTATGGCTACATGCAGCCGATCAACGGCTCCTACGACGTCATGTGGTCGATCGTCACCATGGACAACGGGATGCTGGTAACCGTCGGCGGCGGCTGGAACCTGCCGCCGGGCTACCCCAATTTCTGCTCGACCTGGGTCGAGATCACCGGCACCGAGGGCGCCTTGATCCTCGACGACACCCATCGCGACGCCTGGCTCAACACCGTCGCGGACGGCACCCGCTTTCCGATGTCGACCATGCCGGGCGAGCAGGTCGATCACGTCTTCGCCGGACAGATGGGGCCGGAGACCATCCACTTTCTCGAGGCCTGCATCATGGACCGGCCGGTCATGGTGACGCCCGAGAGCGCCCGCATGGTGATGGAGACCTACACCGCCGCCGATCTCTCCGCCGAACGCAATGAGCCGGTCGACCTGCCGCTGTCGAACGCGGCGCTTTCCGCGGTCGCCGAAATGGCGGGAGCGCGGCGATGAGCCGCCGGCAGGCGAAGAGCATCGGGCTCGCCATCATCGGCGCCGGCCGGGTCGGGCTGTTTCGCGGCGAGGTCGCGGCGCGCCATCCGGCGGTACAGTGGATCGGCATCGCCGAGAAGAACCATAACCGCGGCCTCTATGTCGCGGAAAAGATCGGCGCCGACTTCGTCACCCAGGACTATCGCGAACTGCTCAAGCGTCCGGAGGTCACCTGCGTCATCATCGCCACCGACGAGCACCTGCACGTCGATCCGATCATGGCCAGCGTCGAGCGCGGCGTGCCGATGCTGATCGAAAAGCCGCTGGCGACCGATCTCGGCGAATCCGCGCGCGTGCTCAAGGCGATCACCGACGCCAAGCTCGACGCGGTGGTGGGCTACACCCAGCGCTTCCGCCGCAAATGGCTCGCCGCCAAGGAGAAGGTCCGCACCGGCGCGCTTGGCGACGTGACGCTGGTCACCTCGCGCGCGTTCATGAATCGCCTCGTCGCCATCGACAACTACAAGCGCACCAACGACCCCAAGACGATCTCGCCGATGGTCATCTCGGGCACCCACGCGCTCGATATCGTGATGTGGTACATGGAGGCGAAGACGCCGGTCGAGTGCTACGCCCGCTCGATCGACAAGGTGCTCGGCCCCGCCTACCAGGGCATCGATGCCACCGCCGGCATGATCATGTTCTCGGACGGCAGCGTGTATCACCTGAATATCTCGTGGGCGCTGCCGGTGACGTGGCCGGGCGCGGTCTACAGCCTGGAAGTCGGCATCACCGGCACCGAGGGCGTCCTGACCATCGACGACACCCATCGCGACATGGTGCTTGCGGTCTCGGCGCCGCAGGAGGAAGGCTATGCGCCGGACAAGAGCCGGCTGGTCGATTTCATGGGCAGCTATCCGCCCGGCGACATGGCGCTCGGCGAACTGCGCGGCCCGATGCGCGAGGAAACCGATTCCTGGCTCAACCGCATCGCGCTCGACCTGCCGACGCAAGCCGCAACCGCCGCCGAGGCGCATAATCGCCTGATGCTGACCAAGGCGCTCGATCTCTCGGCGAGGCGCAAACAGGCGGTGAAACTGCCGCTCGAGCCGGGCGAGGAACGCGCGGCAGCGTAATGCGCCGTCATTCTGAGGTGCGAGCGCAGCGAGCCTCGAAGGATGACGAGCGCCTCAGGGTGACGAAGTTGGAGAGAGGAAGCACGTGAAAAAAACTCTGCTCGCCCTGTCCATGATCCTGGTCGGCGCTTCATCAGCTCTTGCACAGCAAGACGACGTCGCCGCGTTCTTCAAGGGCAAGACGCTGCGGCTCGTGGTCGGCATCGGGGTCGGGTCGGGCTACGACATCAACGCGCGGCTGCTGGCGCGGCACATGGCCGCGCACATTCCGGGGCAGCCGACCATCGTCGTGCAGAACCAGCCGGGCGCCGGCAGCCTCTCCATGACCAACGCGCTCTACCACACCGGCCCGTTCGACGGGACCGTGATGGGCGCCTCGTTCAACGGCATGCCGACCACGCCGCTGCTGCAGCCCTCCGGCGCCCGCTTCGATCCGGTGAAACTGAACTGGCTCGGCAGCACCAACCGCGAAACCCAGGCCATGTATGTCTGGCACACCGCGCCGGTGCAGGTTCTCGAAGACATGAAGAACAAGGAGATCGTGATGGGCGCCCAGGCGCCCGGCTCGACCCAGTTCGATTATCCGATTCTCGCCAATCGTCTGTTCGGGTACAAATTCAAGGTCGTTACCGGCTACGAGAGCACGCCGAAGATCCACCTGGCGATGGAAAGCGGCGAGGCGCAGGGCACCATCGCCAATTGGTCGACGCTCAAGGCGATCAGCACGAACTGGATCACGGAGAAGAAGATCCGCATCCTGGCGCAGTGGGCGCTGACGAAGAGTCCCGAGCTCGCTGACGTGCCGCTGTTCATGGACCAGGCCAAGACCGATGCCGAACGCGCGGCGTTGCGGCTGATGCTGGCGCGGCTGGAATATGGCCGCCCGTTCTTCCTGCCGCCGAATGTGCCGGCGGCGCGGGTCGAGGCGCTGCGGCGCGCGTTCGACGCCACCATGAAGGACCCGGCCTACCTCGCCGAAGCGGACAAGCTCAAGATCGATGTCGAGCCGCTCTCCGGCGAGCAGGTCGCGGCTTTGGTCGAGCAGGTGTCCCGCACCGATCCCGACACCGTTGCCCGCGTGCGCGCGGCGATGGAGAACAAATAGGGCGGCCGAGCGCGTGGGGTGCGACGCAGGCGTTGAGCCCATGCCACTGGCGCTTTCGGCGCATGGCATGCCTAAAATTCGACCGGCCGAAACGGACTCCCGTCCGCGCCCCGCTTTCGGTTATAACGTGCTCCCGCCCAGACCCTCCCCGACATTGGATGCCGATATGGATGCAAAGACCGATGATAGCCGCGCGCAGCACCGGCCGCGCCTGGAGGACGATCCGTTGGTGCGCGGCCTCGGACGTTACGCGGCCGACGACCCGCTGACCGGCCAGACCTATGCCTATTTCGTGCGTTCCCCGCACGCCTTTGCCGATATCCGTTCGATCGATACCGAGGCGGCCAAGGCCGTGCCCGGCGTGCTCGCGGTGCTGACCGCCGCCGACATGGAAGGGATCGGCAACATCTCCCAGCACCCGCCGCTGGTTGGCCGGGGCGGCCAGAAGCTCATTATTCCGCATCGCCCCGCCCTCGCCGGCACGACCGTGCGCCATGTGGGCGAGGCGGTCGCGGTCGTGGTCGCCGAGACGCTGACGGCCGCGCAGGACGGCGCCGAGCTCGTCACCGTCGACTACGAGGAGCGTGTGCCGGTGGTCGACCTGCGCGAGGCCGTTCGCGAGGGCGCGCCGCAAGTCTGGCCGGAAGCGCCGGGCAATGTCGCGGTCGACTGGCCGGGACTGGCGCCCGACCCCGAGGCCAACGCCAAGGAGGTCGATCGCCTCATCGCGTCCGCCAGGCACGTGGCGCGGGTCGCTCTGGTCCAGCAGCGGATCCTGGTGCAGTCGATGGAGCCGCGCGGCGCAACCGCGAGCTACGATCCGGCCAACGAGAGCTATTTGCTGCGCTGCTGCTCGCAAAGTGCGCGCGCGTTGCGCGACGGACTTGCCCCCATCCTGGGCGTTCCCAACCAGCGCTTGCGGGTGGTCACCGAGGATGTCGGCGGCGCCTTCGGACTGAAGACCGGCCCCTATCCGGAATACCTCGCGATCCTGGTGGCGGCGCGCAAGATCGGCCGGCCGGTGCATTGGATGTCGAACCGCGCCGAGGCGTTCCTGAGCGACAACCACGCACGCGATGCCTATAGCGATGTCGAGCTTGCGCTCGACGAGCGCGGCAAGTTCTTGGCGCTGCGCATCCGCCACCTCGGGAGCATGGGCGCCTTCATCGGCGCCGTCGGAGCCAACATCCAGACCGTGAACCTCACGCGCTGCCTGCCCGGCATGTACGACATCCCGCGCATCGACATCGCCGTGCGCTGCGTGTTCACCAACACAACGACCACGGCGCCCTACCGCGGCGCCGGCCGTCCCGAGGCCAACTTCATCCTCGAGCGCGTGATCGACGAGGCCGCGCGGGTCACCGGCATCGATCCGGTCAAGCTGCGCCGGCGCAACCTGATCAAGTCGTCGGCGATGCCGTACAAGACCGCCGTCGGCACGACCATCGACAGCGGCGAGTTCGAGACCGTGCTCGACAAGGCGTTGGCGCTCGCCGACCACGACGGTTTCAAGCAGCGCCGGCGCGAGGCCGCCAAGCGCGGCAAATACCGCGGGTTCGGCATTTCCTGCATGCTGGAGCATGCCGGCGGCTTTCCGCTCGAGGGCACCGCGCTGAGCTTTCCTGGCGGCGAGACCCTGGTGCTCGGGCTCAACGTGCAGTCGACCGGCCAAGGCCACGCCACCGTGTTCAATCCCCTGCTGGCGGAGCGGCTGGGAATCAAAGCGGAGCAGATCGTGCACCGGCACGGCGACTCCGCGATGGAGATCGCCGGCTACGCGTCGGTCGGCTCACGCTCCGCGATGACCGTGAGCCATGCGCTGATCAAGACGGTCGAGGCGCTGCTGACCAAGGGCAAGGCGATCGCCGCGAACCTGCTGGAAACGGCGGAAACCGACATCGAATACCGCGACGGGCGTTTCGGCGTGGTGGGGACCGATCGCAGCATCACCCTGTTCGATCTCGCCGCCCGCGCCAAGGAAATGAAAAAGCGCGGCGAAATCCCCGAAGACCTCGATACCAAGATCAATGCGGAAACGCCGCTGACATTTCCCAACGGCTGTCACATCGCCGAGGTGGAGATCGATCCGAAGACCGGCGAGCTTGTGCTCGTGGCCTATGCCGCGGTCGACGATTGCGGCCGCCCGCTCAACACCATGATCGTCGAGGGGCAGACCCACGGCTCCATCGCCCAAGGCCTGGGCCAGGCGATGATGGAGAACGCGGTGTTCGACAGCTCGGGCGGACAATTGGTCACCGGCTCGTTCATGGATTACGCGATGCCGCGCGCCGACGACATGCCCTCGTTCAAGGACGCCATCCATGCGGTGCCGGCGACGACCAACCCGCTCGGCGTGAAGGGTGCGGGCGAAGCGGGCACCACCGCAGCGATCGCCGCGGTCATGAACGCCGTCGCCGATGCCATTCCAGGCGGCGCCGGAGCGCATCTCGACATGCCAGCGACGCCGGAAAAAATCTGGCAGGCCTGCCGAGGGGCGGAGCAAAGGTAAGTCGCCATTGCCGGCTTAGTCCGGCAATCCATCGTTCTCGTAAAAGGGATGGATGCGCGGGCGAAGCCCGCGCATGACGGTTGCAGTGTGCGTCACCCCTGCGAGATGAACTTGGTGTTAAGGTAGGCGCTAAGCCCTTCGGTACCACCCTCGCTGCCGTGGCCGGACTCCTTCACGCCGCCGAACGGCGTCTCCGGCGTCGAGATCGCAATCGAGTTGACGCCGACCATGCCCGACTGCATCGCGTCGCCGATCGCCGCCGCGGTGGCGTTCGAGCTCGTGAATGCATAGGCCGCAAGGCCGTACTCCAGCGAGTTCGCGCGCTCAACCACCTCGTCGAACGTCTTGAAGGTGACGATGGGCGCTATCGGCCCGAACGGTTCCTGCGTCATCACCTTGGAATCATCGGGCACGTCGGTGACGATCGTCGGCTCGTAGAAAAACCCCTGGTTGCTGGGCCGCTTGCCGCCGCTGACCACGGTGCCGCCGCGCTGCTTTGCGTCCGCGACGAAACTTTCCATGGCGTCGATGCGGCGGGCATTGGCCATCGGGCCCATGGTGACGCCCTTTTCCAGCCCGTCACCGAGCTTGATGCCCTTGGCGTACTCGGAAAAACGCGCCAGGAATTTCTTGTACGAGTCCTCCTGCACGTAGAAGCGCGTCGGCGAGATGCAGACCTGGCCGGCATTGCGATACTTGAACGCGGCGATGGTGTCGGCGGCCTTCTCCGGATCGGCGTCGGCGAACACCACGACCGGCGAATGGCCGCCGAGCTCCATGGTGGTGCGCTTCATGCCTTTCGCGGCCAGCGCGGCGAGGTGCTTGCCCACCGGGATCGAGCCGGTGAACGAAATCTTGCGCACCGCGTCCTTCGCCAGCAGATGCTCGGAGACCTCCGACGGCACGCCGAACACCAGGTTGAGCACGCCCGCCGGAACGCCGGCGTCGGCAAAGCAGCGCACCATCTCCACGCAGGCGCCAGGCGTCTCCTCGGACGCCTTGAGAATGAGCGAGCAGCCCGCCGCAAGCGCCCCGCCGACCTTGCGCGCAGGCGTCAGCACCGGGAAATTCCATGGGGTGAAGGCGGCGACCACGCCGACCGGCTCGGAGACCACCAGCTGGCGCGTGCCCTTGACGCGGCCCGGCACGATGCGGCCGTAGCTGCGGCGGCCCTCCTCGGCGTACCAGTCGATGATGTCGGCTGACGTCATCACCTCGACGCGCGCCTCGGCGTAGACCTTGCCTTGCTCCTGCACCATGATTTTCGCGATGGCGTCGTGACGCTCGCGCATGAGATCGGCGGCCTTGCGCATGATCTTGGCGCGGTCATAGGCCGAGGTCACCCGCCACAGCGCGAAACCTTTCTTCGCGGCTTCGAGCGCTTCGTCGAGATCGGCCGTGCTCGCGTGCGGCAGGTGCGCGAGCGGCTTCTCGGTCGCCGGATTGATCACGTCCTCGCCCTTGCGGCCGGCGCCATTCATCCATTTTCCGTCGATATAGAGCGCAAGATCGCTGTACATGGGGTCCTCGTACTTTTCGTGATTGCCGAGATGTCGGTCGCGACGGGATTAGCACTATTTGGCGTTGGATTCACCCCTCCCCGCCTCGCCGATCCTGCGCTTGACCCCGTACCGAGTGTCGGCGCTGGAGCCGCGGGCCCCGGGTATGCCTCACCCCAAATAGGTCCCGCCGTTCACCTGGAGGTTCTGCCCGGTGATGAAGCTCGCCCCCGGGCCGCACACGAAGCGCACGGCCGAAGCGATGTCGTCGGGCTGGCCGCGGCGGCCGACGAGCGCATGGACCAGCGAGTGATGCTGCGGCTCGGGCTGGCCGGCCGGGCGTGGCGCCGCCATCAGGCCCGGCGTGACCGTGTTCACCCGGATCTTGTCGCCGGCAAGCTCGTGCGCCAGCGCACGGGTGAATCCGATGAGGCCGGCCTTGGCGGTCACCACATGGGGACGCCGCGCGGCGCCGGTATGCGCGGAGAGGCCGCCGATGTTTACGATCGCGCCGGCGCCGCTCTTCTTGAGATAGGGCAGGCAGGCCTGCACGCAGTTGAATGCGCCGTCGAGGATGATGCTCGTGACCGCGCGCCATTGCGCCAGCGTCATGTTCTCGAACGCCTGCTCGGCGCGCACCGCCGCGTTGTTGACGAGGATGTCGATGCCGCCGAAGCGCGCCGCGGCGGACGCAACCATCTTTTGCACCGCCTCGACATCGGCAACATCGGCGGTGACGCCGAACGCCTTGCCGCCCGCGCGCTCGATCTCGCTGGCGACCGCCTCGGCTTCCTGCAAGTTGGAGCGGGCGTTGACGACGACCGCGGCGCCGCCGGCGGCGAGCGCGAGCGCGATGCCGCGGCCGATATTGCGCCCGGCGCCGGTGACGATCGCGACGCGGCCAGCGAGTTCCTTGGTCATGGATGCGTGTCCTCAGTGAATTCTATTGCAAGCGCGATGCGGCAGAACATGCATCGATAGGGTACGGCAGATCACCCGCGCAACGATGAAAGATCGATCTTGCCGTCATAGAGCGTCCGCAGCAGTCCCAGTGCCCGCTCCGTGCGCGTTGCATCCCATCCGCCGTGACGCGCATTGAGCACGAATTTCTCCTCGATGTCGCCGCGGGAGAGCGGCTCGTGCGCGCCGCCGCGCAGGTGCGGCTGGCGCTCCTCGACCACACGCCCATCGGCGAGCACCGCGCGGACATGACCGGTGAAGTTGTTGGGATAAGGATTGTTCGGGTCGATCTGGTAGCGCACCTTGGACGCGAGCGCGAGCACGCGCGGCTCCTTCACCGCGTCGTCGGCGAAGGCATCGAGACCGACCTGGCCGCGCACGAAGGCATGGGCGATGCAATACGGCGTGGAGAATTTCCCGGCATAGCCGTTGGTGGGGCGCTGCTTCGCCGCGAGCGGCTCCCACAGGCGATGCACCGTGCCTTCGCCGACCTCGCACACGAGCTCCTCGATCTCCTCCGCCTTGATCCCGCGCGCCGCCAGCCGTCGCGCGCAGTCGATATAGGGATGCGTCATCGTTCCGCATGGATACGGTTTGAAGGCGAGCGTCTGCGTCACCCAATGCGCACCGAAATCGCCGATGAGCGCGTCGTAATTGCCCGTCGTGGTATGGGCGAAGCCATGGAACAGGCCATGCACGCCCTCGAATACGGTGCGCGGGCCGAGAAAACCCTGGCGTCCCAGCAGCGCCGCGCGCAAGCCCGATTGCGCCGCCCAGCCCGGATGCAGCCGCTTGGTCCAGGCCCCCTCGGCGAGATACTCGATGATGCCGCCGGCCATCGAGCCGGCGATGCCGAGCGCGTCGACCATCTGGCGCTCCTCGAGCTTGAGCGCCGCGCCGACGCCGGCCGCCGCCGCCATGGCGCCGAACACCGCGGTCGGATGAAAACCCGCCTTGTGCACGGCCTTCGGCACCACCACGCTGAGCCGGCAGATCACCTCGGTGCCGACCGCGATGCCCAGCAGCGCCGAGGACCCGCTCGGATTGTAACGCTCGCAGGCCGCGAGCACCGCCGGGACGATTACCGCGCCGGCGTGCACGGGCCCACCCTCGAACGTGTCGTCGAAATCCTCGCCGTGCGCGGCCGTGCCGTTGACGAAGGCGGCGCCGGCGGCGCTCATGGGGCGTGCATGGCCGATCGCCGTGCACGACCCCTCCTCGTCCCAGCCTGCAAGCGCGGCCTTGACGTAATCCTCGTTGCGCGCGGTGAGACAGAGCCCGACAACGTCGACGGCCAGGTCCTCGCATTTGCGACGCACCGTTGCGGGCAGCCGCGCCGGGTCCAGCGTCGCGATCCGGCGCGCCAGAATCTCAGCGAGCGAAGTCGCGGGAAGGGAAGCGTCCATGGAGTCCTACACCGCCCGGCTCAGCCTGAGGGCGATCGAGTGTCTTTCAGTGGCATGTCAGGTGTTGCGCAGGCGGGCATCGCCGAAGCCGGGAATGCGATTGACCGCGATAACGACGGCGAAGGTGATGACAAGCATGATCAGGCCGAGCACCGCGATTGCGCCGAGGTCTCCCGATTCGTTGAGATCGAAGATGAGCACCGAGATCACCTTGGTTTCCGACGTGAACAGCATGATGGCGGCCGACAATTCGCGGATGACGCCGACGAAGATGAAGCACCAGGTCGCGATCACGCTGGTGCGCAACAGCGGCGCCGTGATGTCGCGCAGCGTGCGCAGGCGCGTCGAGCCCAGGATGCGGCTCGCATCCTCGAGGTCGGTATGAACTGAACGAAAGGCCGACTGGAGCTGCTGATAAGCGGCTGGCAGCGCGATGGTCACGAAGGCGATCAGCAGGATCCACAGCGTGCCGTAGAGGACCAGCGGCGGCCGCGCATAGCTCAGGAACAGCCCGACGCCGAGCACGATACCGGGAATCGCGACCGGAGCGGTGGCGAGAAAGCCGAGCGCGCGATAGCCACGGATGGCCCGCCGGGTGGTGACGTAGGCAATCACCACCGCCATGATCGTGCCGATGGTGGCCGAGGCAACGCCGAGCAGGAAGGTGTTCTTCACCGCCAGCTTGGTCGCCGACAATTCGAAGAACACGAAGTGGATATTGTGCAGGGTGAAATTCGTCGTCGTTACGAACGATGTGGCGACCCGCGAGAACGTGGCGTTGAGGAGAGCGCCATAGGGCAGAAACACCGGGCACATGAGGATGACGAAGACGAACGCGAGCGCCACCCATTTGAGCGCGCCCAGCCGGATCAGTCGCGGGTCGCCCTGCTTGCCACCGACCACCGAATATCCGCGGCGGCCGAGAATGAAGTGCTCGGCGCGCAGCAGCACCACCGTGAGGACCAGCAGGGGCACGGACGCCGCCGCCGCAAGCTCGGCCTTGGGCGGATAATTGAACAGGCTCCAGATTTTGGTGGTCATGGTGTGGAAGCCGGCGGGAATTGCCAGGATCGCCGGCGAGCCGAACAGCGTCATGGCCTGCAGGAATGCGACCAGCGCGCCGGCCAGGAGCGCAGGCAGCGCCAGCGGGATGGTAATGCGCCGCGCGGTCGTCCAGGTGCGGCCGCCGAGAATCGACGACGCATCTTCGAGATCGCCCGGGATGCGATCGAGCGCGTTGGCGAGCAGCACGAATACATACGGGAAGGTGTAGCAGGAGATGACGAAGATCAGGCCCCCGAGCGAGTAGATGTTGAAGAGGTGCTCGTCCTGCGGAGCGCCGGTCACCGCGCGGTAGATCTTGTTGAGGAGACCGCTGTTGGGCGCCGCCAGCACCTCCCACGCAATGGCGCCAAGGAACGGCGGTGTCACGAAGGATGCCGTGACCAGCGCACGCACGGTACGGCGCAGCGGCATGTCGGTGCGCGCGACCAGCCAGCCCATGGGCGCGGCGAACGCACAGCAGATGATGCTCGAACTGGTCGCCAGGATCAGCGTCGTCTTCAGCGGGTCGACGAAAACCGGGTCGGTCACCAGCGTCTTGAAGTTGTCGAGCGTGAAGGCGCCGGAGCGGTCGACCAGGCTGTAATAGATCAGCCAGGACATGGGCAGGATGATGAGCACGCACAGAAGCGCGGCGAACAGCACGAGGATCGGCCACGACAGGTCGATCTTGTGCTTGCGCGGGACGCCGAGAGCCGGCAATGCGATGGTCATGACAGCCGCGCGCCTGTCATCCGCGAATATGGATGATCCACGAACCTCCGGCGCCTGCATTTTTCATTGCAGGCGCCGGGGCGATTGGACGCCCCGCCGCCGCGGGGCATGACGAGTTCAGTGGTCAACGGCATCACACCCTGAAGATCTGGGCGTAGCGCGTCTTGATCTCATCGCCCATCTTCTCGACGCTCTCGGGGTCTTCTTTCATCAGCTTGATGTCCGCGAGCTTGCGGATGCCGGGCTTCTCCACGGTCTGGCGATGCGGCGAATACTGACGGGCCCAATCGACAAGGAGCTGCTGGGCCTCGCGTGAGTGCATCCAATTCTGGAACAGGCGCGCCGCGTTCGGATTAGGCGCCGCCTTGAACACCGCGCTCGGACTGCCGGCGAGCGGCGTCCCCTCCTCGGGGTAGACGATCTCCACCGGCTGGCCCTCCTCCTTGTTGCGGATGACGAGATAGCCGGCGCCGTCGACCATGACCGCGCGCTCGCCGAGCGCGATCTTCTTCGGCGTGTCCGTCGCCGACTGGACCTGCAGGACGCGCTGCTTTGCGAGTTTCTCGAAATAGCCCCAGCCGAGGTCGCGCGCGGTCTGGAAGGTCGAGTTCATGATGGTGCCGCTGTAAGCCGGGTGCCCCTTCACCAGCTTGCCCGCCCATTTCGGATCAAGCAGGTCGGCAAAGCTCTTCGGCGCGTCCTCCTTCTTCACCAAGTTGGTGTTGTAGGCGATCGGCGAGATCAGGATCCGCGTCGTGACGTGCAGGGCGTCCGGGTCGTAGTATTGCGGGTCGAAATGCTTCGCGACCTCCTCGGGCAGGTACGGCGCGAGCCAACCGTTGCGCTTCCATACGATGCAATGCGCCTGATCCGCCGTATTGACCACGTCGACGACGTTGATGTTGCCGCCGTATTCCTGGGCGATGCGGGTGAAGATGCGCTCGGCGCCGGAGCGCTCCACGCGGACGGCAACCCCGGGGAACTTCTCTTCGAAAGTCTTGGCGAGCCGCTCGGCAAACGCCAGGTCCATGGCGGTGTAGAAGGCAAGTTTGCCCTCTTTTTTCGCGGCCTCGACCAGAGCCGGCGTGATCGCCGATGCTTCCGGCGCCGCCGCGCGCAGCGGGGAAGCGAAGACGGTCGCCGCCAGCGCGGTTGCGGAGTTGAGCACGTCGCGCCTGGAGAAACGATGCTTGGTCATGGTTTCCTCCCGATTCCAGTCGGGCATATTCTCAGCTGTCATGCCCCGCGAATGCGGGGCATTCAGTACTCACCGCCAGAAAGCGAGGCAACGACGACAAAAAATTCCTCATCGGTGGTTACTGCATTGCCCGCCTACGCGGGCGATGACAGCGGGCATTACACTCCGAACAGCTTGCTGTAGCGCGCCTTGATCTGCTCGCTCATCTTTTCCACCGCCGCCGGATCGTCCTTCATCTTCTTGATCTCGCTGAACGGCTTGCGCCCAGGCTTCTCCTTGACCTCGGGATGCAGCGAACGCAGGCCGCCGACGTCGATCGACAGCTGCTGGGCCTCGGGCGAGAAGCAGAAGCTCTGGAACAGCCGCGCGGCGTTCGGATTGGGGGCGTTCTTGAACAGCGCGTTGGGGCCGACGATCAGGGGCGAGCCCTCGGTCGCGTAGACGATCTCGACCGGGCTCCCCTTCTCCTTCTCGACGAACATGTTGTACTCGTTGCCGTCCGCCATCACCGACCGCTCGCCGAGCGCAAGCTTCTTCGGCGGGTCGGCCGACGACTGCACCTGCATCACCTTCTGCTTGGCGAGCTTTTCGAAATACTCCCAACCGAGGTCGCGCGACATCTGATAGGTCGCAGTCATGATGGTGCCGCTATAGCTCGGATGCGCCTTGACGATCTTGCTGGTCCATTTCGGATCGAGCAGGTCGGCATAGCTCTTGGGTGCATCCTCGGCCTTCACCATGTTGGTGTTGTAGCCGATGACGCACACCCAGGCGCGGAAGGTCGCGAACGTGCCGTCCGGATCCTTGTGCTCGGCGGGATAATACTTGGCCACGTCCTCGGGCACGTAGGGCTCGAGAATGCCTTCGCGCTTCCACACGATGAAATGCGCGGCATCGGACGAATTGACCACGTCGACGGCATGGATCCGGCTTGCATATTCCTGACCGATGCGCTGGAACACGCGCTCGGCGCCGGTGCGCTCCACCCGCACCGCAATGCCCGGGTATTTCGCCTCGAACGTCTTGGCGAGGCGCTCCGCCACCGGCAGGTCGATCGAGGTGTAGAAGACGACCTTGCCTTCCTTCTTCGCCGCCTCGATCAGTTGCGGCGTGACGGGGCTCGCGGGCGGAGCCGCCGAGGCCACCGACGCGAACACACTCGATGCCGCCAAGGCGGTCGAACCCTGGAGCACGTCCCGCCTGGAAATTATCGGCTTCTTCATTGTCGTCTCCTCACTGATCTCGTTATCCGCTTGCCGGGACGTTCCTATCCGCTCAGCACACGGCAGCTTTCCGGCGGCAGATGGAGCCAGACCGCGGCTCCCTGCGGAATGTTCTCGGCCGCAGATGCGACCACCCGCAATTGGGTACGGTCCGGCATCTCCACCAGGTAGTCGCGGCCCGATCCGAGAAAGACCTGCCGCACAACCGTTCCCGGCACCACGTTCTCCGTCGTGTCGGGCTTCTTGGCCAACAGCCCGACCACGTGCTGGCGGACCGCCACCGCACCGGCGCTGCCCGCGGCGAACCTGCCGCCGGTGCAGCGCAGGGTGGACCCGGCATACGAAAGGTGGGACTCGTCGAGCGCCTGGCCCTTGATGACATTGCTCGAGCCGATGAAGCGGGCGACGAACTCCGAGCGCGGCCGCTCGTAGATGTCCTCGGGCGATCCCGCCTGTTCGATCTTGCCGAGATTCATCACCGCGATGACGTCGGCGGTTGTCATCGCTTCCGATTGGTCATGAGTGACGTAGACCGTGGTGTAGCGGTACTCGTCATGCAGGCGGCGCACCTCGAAGCGCATCTCCTCCCGCAGATTCGCGTCGAGATTCGACAGGGGCTCGTCCAGCAGCAGCGTCTCGGGTTCCACGATCAGGGCGCGCGCGAGCGCAACGCGCTGTTGCTGGCCGCCCGAGAGTTCCCCGGGATAGCGATCCGCGAGCGCGCCCAGATGGGTGGTCGCCAGGATCGCCGCCAGCTTGCGCTTGATCGTATCGCGATCGAGCTTGCGCAGCTCGAGCCCATAGGCCACGTTCGCGGCAACCGTCATGTGCGGCCAGAGCGCGTAACTCTGGAAGATCATCGACATGTTGCGCCGTTCCGGCGGCGTGGTCCTCGCCGGGGACGATATGAGCTTGTCGCCGACGCGAATCTCGCCGGCCGACGGCTCGACGAAGCCCGCAATCAGGCGCAGCGTCGTCGTCTTGCCGCAGCCGGAGGGGCCGAGCAGGCACACGAGCCGGCCGTGATCGATGGTCAGCGACACATTGTCGACCACCGCGAGATCGCCGTAGCGCTTGGTCAATCCCCGCAATTCAACCGACGCCACGCGCTTCCCTCCTGGGTATCCGGCCGGTTTGCCCGCCCGCCTGGTCTTGTGACCATTGAAACACCAAACCGGTGCCCGGCATCCGCGACAGCTTGCCGCCTCGCTGTTTTCTTTTGCTCCCCGCCCCCGGGAACTGAACAGAGATCGGAGACGAAACCATCACTTCCCGGTGAATGCCGGTTTGCGCTTCTCCATGAACGCCCGGCGGCCCTCGATGAAGTCGTTGCTGGCGAAGCATTGATCCACCATCTCGCCGCAGCGCGCGATGTTGCGCTTGGTCTCATCCTTGGTGACTTCGCCGACGATGTACTTCACCGCCTTGACCGTGAGCGGCGCGTTGCCGGCGATGGTCTCGGCGTAGTTCTTCACATAGGCTTCGAGCTCGGCCTCGGGCACGACGCGATTGACCAACCCCATCGCGCGCGCCTCCTCGGCGTCGAACTGGCGCGCGGTGAAGAAGATTTCCCGGGCGAAGGCCGGCCCGACCACATCGACGAGCCGGCGCAGGCCGGCATAGGAGTAGCCGAGGCCAAGTTTCGCGGCGGGCACCGCGAAGCGCGAATTGTCTGAACAGATCCGCAGATCGCAGCACACGGCGAGCCCGAGCCCGCCGCCGATGCAATAGCCGCGGATCATGGCGATGGTGGGCTTGGAAAACTCCTGCACCCCCGCATAGGCCTTTTCGACCGTGGCGTTGTAATGCCTGGTCGCGTCGAGGGTGGCGCGCTCGCTCTCGAACTTCGAGATGTCGGCGCCGGACACGAAGGCCTTGCCGCCGGCGCCGGTCAGCACGACGACGCGCACCTCGTCGTCCTTGGCGAAATCTTCCAGGATCCGGCTGGTCGCCGCCCACATGTCGAGCGATACCGCATTGTGACGCTCGGGGTTGTTGAAGATCACGTAGCCGACGCGCCCATCCTTGCGCGACAGCATCTTGTCGGTCTTGGTCACGTCGTCCATCACCTGTCCTCCGCGCGCCGTGGTCATGCGCGCCAAACCGCCTGCATTCGTCAAACCGCATTCGCCTTGCGCAGCGCCGCGATGTCCTTCGCGCTGAATCCGAACTCCTTGAGCACCGCGTCGGTATGCTCGCCGAGCTTGGGCGGCCGCGCCACCAGCCTGCTCGGCGTGCGCGACAGCGACATCGGCTGTCCCGCCATGCGCAGCTTCGACTTGTCCTTGGTCTTCACCGCCTGCGCCATGCCGAGATGCTCGACCTGCGGATCGGCGTAGACCTGGTCGATCGAATAGATCGGCCCGCATGGGACGCCGGCCTTGTTGAGCCGTTCGATCCATTCGGCACTGGTGCGCTTGACCGTGTATGTCTCGATGTCGGCGTTGAGAGCGTCGCGGTTTTTCGAGCGCTCCGCGGCGGTCTGGTATTCCGGCCGCTGCAACAGCTCGGACGCATCGGCGGCTGCGCAAAACCGCGCCCAGATTTTCGAGCCGGTCGAAGCGATATTGATATGGCCGTCGGCGGTCTTGAACACGCCGGTCGGGATGCTGGTCGGATGATTGTTGCCGGCCTGCTTGGGCACCTCGCCCTCGATCAGCCAGCGCGCGCCCTGGAAATCGAGCATGAAGATCTGCGCCTGCAGCAGCGAAGTCGTGACATGCTGGCCCTGCTTCGACTTGTCGCGCTCCAGCAACGCCACCAGAATGCCAAGCGCGCAAAACAAACCCGCGGTGAGGTCGGCGATCGGGATGCCCACGCGCACCGGCCCCTGCCCGGGCAAGCCGGTGATCGACATCAGTCCGCCCATGCCTTGCGCGATCTGGTCGAAGCCCGGCCGCGAGGCATAGGGACCGGTCTGCCCGAACCCGGAAATGCTGGCATAGACGAGCTTCGGGTTGATCTTGCGCAGTTGCGGATAGTCGATGCCGAGACGACGCTTCACGTCGGGACGAAAATTCTCGACCACCACGTCGGCTTTTTTCACCATGCGCTTGAAAGCGGCCAGCGCTTCGGGCGCCTTGAGGTTGAGCGTCATGCTGCGCTTGTTGCGGTGCAGATTCTGGAAATCCGCCCCTTCGCGCGGGCCGCCCAGCGGTTCACCGCCGCCGGGCTCGGGCGGTAACTCGATCTTGATGACGTTGGCCCCCCAATCGGCGAGCTGGCGCACGCAGGTCGGGCCGGCGCGCACCCGGGTCAGATCGAGCACCGTGAACCGTTCGAGCGCACGCGAGGCCTTGGGAAACGGCATTTTCCGGCACCTATGAGGTGATTCTCATGGCCCGGCAGAGCGCCGGGAAGGCCTGACATTCCCTGATCTCCCGCCGGTTGTCCACCGCGGAGCGGGGTTTGAGCAGCGGGGGCGATACCGATATGGTGCGGCCGAGCCGGGGGGCGCCCGAAGGATCGATGGACCCAGGACGCCGCATGACCACGCCCGCAATCATCTTCCCCAAACTGACGAAGCTGAGCCGCCTTCGTTCCTGGCGCCTGCTGCTGGTGCTGCTGCTCGCCGGCACGGCCACGCTCGCGAGCGCGCAGGAACGCCCGCGGCGGGCGCCGGCGCCGCAGACGGAGCAACATGCGGAAACACGGCAAGCCGAACAACGGCCGGCGGAAGCACGCGAGAGCGTGCTGCGGCTGCTGCCGGCGGATGCCGTCACCGAGCACACCATCGACATCCCCGGCGGCAAGCTCGCCTACACCGCGACCGCGGGAACTCTGTCGTTGTTCGATCAATCCGGCGAGCGGTTGGCCGCGATCTACTACACCGCCTATGTCGCCAACAACGCCGAGGCGGCGAACCGCCCCGTCACCTTCGCCTTCAACGGCGGACCGGGCGCGGCATCGGCCTATCTGAACCTGGGCCTGGTCGGTCCGAGGATCCTCGAGTTTCCCGGCAACGACGCCGCGACCGCGCGCCTGCAGGACAATCCGCAGACCTGGCTCGGTTTCACCGACCTGGTGCTGATCGATCCGGTTGGAACCGGCTGGAGCCGGCCGGCCAAGGCCGATAACGGCAGCGCGTTCTATGGCGTGCGCCAAGACGCGCAGACGCTGGCCAAGACGATCGCGCTCTACCTCGGCAAGAACGGCCGCGGCAATTCGCCCAAGTACCTCCTCGGTGAAAGCTATGGCGGGTTTCGCGCCGCCAAGGTGGCGCAGGCGCTGCAGCGCGACCAGGGCATCATGGTGTCCGGGATCGTGATGGTCTCGCCGCTGATCGAGGGCGGGTTGATCTTCGGCGGCAGTCGGTTCGCTTTGGGCGCGGCGTTGCAGCTGCCGTCGCTGGCGGCGGCCGAACTCGAACGCAAAGGCACCTTCAGCAAGGAGGCGCAGGCGGAGGCGGAGCGCTTTGCATTCACCGAATATCTCACGGCGCTCGCCGGTCCGCGCCCCAGCGGCGATGCGGCGCGCAATTTTTATCAGCGCGTGGCGCAAATCACCGGGCTGCCCGAGGACATCGTCACGAAATCGCGCGGGTTCATCCGCGACGCCTATGTCAAGCATCTGCGCTCGGCCGAGGGCAAGATCGTCAGCCGCTATGACGCCACCTTCGCGGTCGCCGATCCGTTCCCGGAGCAGGAGACCGCGCGCGGCCCCGATCCCCTGCTCGACGGTCTCACGCGCGCCTACGGCGGCGCCTTCGCCAACTATGCGCGCGACGAGCTCGGCTTCAAGAGCGAGATGACGTACATCCTGCTGTCACCCGACATCTCCGGAAAATGGGATTGGGGCGAGGGCTCCGGACGCGGCACGGCCAGCGTCACCGACGACGTGCGGGAACTGCTCTCGCTCATTCCGTCGTTTCGGCTGCTGGTCGCGCACGGCTACAGCGACATGGTGACGCCCTACGCCGTGAGCCGCTACGTGCTCGACCATCTCCCGCCGATCGGCGACCCCTCGCGCACCCAGCTCAGCCTCTATCGCGGCGGGCATATGTTCTACATCGACCCGGAGTCGCGCAAAGCCTTCAGCGCGGACGCCAAGCGGTTCTATCAATCGACGCAGTGACGTATCAGCCCTGAAACTCCAAGATGTCGAACCCGACGTGGCGGTCGACCATGTAGATGAGACCACGCTGGTCGAGCGCGACGTCGTTGCTCTGCGGCGCGGCGCGGCCCGCCACCGGCTCCGGAATGAAATGGCCGACCTCGCGCGGGCTCAGCGGATCAGCAACGTCGATGATCCGCAACCCGCCGCCGAACCAGACCGCATAGGCGATGGTGCCGGACATGCGCTCGCAGAACTGATGGGCGCCGAAGCGCGCGCCTCCGACGCGGCTGAAGGGTGAATCGAGCTCGCTCACCTGAAACTGCGCCAGCGGCTTGATGGCGCCGAGATCGCTGACGTCGAAGGTCAGCAGGCACGCATGCGCGCGCCCGCGCCGCGCCGCTTCTTCGCTTGCGCTCTGCGCCTGGTCTTCCTCGTCGATCGCAAGCGCGATGCGCCGGCCGCGGATGCGATCCGGCACCGGCATCACCGTGTGGGTCGGCTCCGGAAACAGCGGATGGTAATTGTAGCCGCCGGCACTTTTCGGCCGGCCGAGGTCGGACACGTCGACGACCCAGAAGCCGCCGTGCCAGCAGCTCGCCCACATCTCGTTGCCGAATCGCAACGCATGGTGCAGCCGGTGCCGCCGGCCGGACCAGGTCGGAGTCTCGCCGCCCTCGATATGCTGCCCGGTCATCCACCAGCGGGAGAGTTCCCGCGGCTGGCGCGGATCGCGCAGATCGTAGATGACGAGGATGTTGCCGACATAGCCTTTCATCTCGGTCGAGATGTAGGCGTAGCGCTCGTCCATGTCGAAGCGGTGCACGCCGATCCCGCCGGTCTTCTGGTAGCAGATGAGCTTCGGCTGCGCCGGTTTGGATACGTCGTAGATCTTGAAGCCGCCGTTGTGATAGCCGCGCTGCTCGAATTCCTCGAGCGCGCGCAGATCGTCCTCGGTCACGCTCATCCTCGCGGCGATTTCCGGCCGTGTGGGCTCGCGCTTGAGCTCCTCGGCGAGCATGCGCCGGGCCGCCGGCAGCTGCTCGGCACGGCGCCCGATCTTGCTCATGTTGCGCTCGTGATTGACGATCATGATGTCGCCGGCGACCCGCACCTTGTGGCTGTGGGATTCGTGATCGTCGAGCGTGATGGTGGCGACCACGCGCGGCTGGCGCGGTTCGGAAATGTCGATGATCGAGGTGCCGAGCTGATCCTGGTTCGGAATGTGCCCGACATAGGCGTGGGAGCCCACGACCGTGACCTGGCCGGCGCCGGCGAGATCGAGATGACCGAGGCGGCGGACGTTGTGAGCAAGCGAAGTCTGTCGATCAATCTTGTTCATGTGCGGTTTCGATCCCAGGCATCGTGTCTGCGCTTGGCCTTCGCCGACCCCTGCCGTCACCCGCGGGCTTGACCCGCGGGTCGATCTTTTTCGCAAGGCGTCGGATCGGCTTTCCTAGGCGGATGGATTGCCGGGTCAAGCCCGGCAATGACGAAGAGAGTATCGTACACTTTCGGCGTCATGGCTCGACTATCAATCCAGCCTGGCGCCCGACGCCTTGATGATCGCGGTCCATTTGGGAATCTCGGACTTGATGTAGATCGCGAACTCCTCCGGGGTGCCGCCGATGATGTCGACGCCGAGATCGCCGAGCGATTTCTTGACCGCGGGATCTTCCAGGGTGGCGATCAGCGCGCGGTTGAGCGTGGCGACGACGTCCTGCGGCGTGCCCGCCCGCGTCACCAGCCCGTGCCAGCTGGTGGCATCGAAATTCTTGATGCCGAGTTCGTCGATGGTCGGGATGTCGGGGAAGACCGCGGTGCGCTTGAGCGTGGCGACCGCGAGCGCGCGCAGCTTTCCGTCCTGGATGTGGGGCACCACCGACGACGCCGTGGCGAACATCATCTGCACGTGGCCAGCGATCACGTCCTGCAGGGCCGGCGCTGCGCCCTTGTAGGGCACGTGGACGATGTCGATCTGGGCCTCGGCCTTGAACAACTCGCCGGCGAGATGTGCCGCCAGGCCATGGCCGGACGAGGCGAAGTTGAGCTTGCCGGGATTGGCCTTGGCGAGCGCGATCAGCTCGTCCATGGACTTGACCGGCAGCGCCGGGTTCACCACCAGGATATTGGCTTGCGAGCCGATCAGGCCGATCGGCGCGAAGTCAGCGACCGGGTCGAAATTGATCTTCTTGTAGAGCGCGGCGTTGGTGGCGAGGATGGCATTGTTGCCGGTGAACAGCGTGTAGCCGTCGGGAGCGGAATGCGCGACCGCCTCGGCCGCGACATTCCCGCCGGCGCCCGGCCGGTTATCGATGACGATCGGCTGCCCCAGGATCTGTTCCAGCTTCCTTCCGAGGATGCGGGCGAGCACGTCGCTCGCCCCGCCCGGCGTGAAGGCCACCACGAGCGTGATCGGCCGCGTGGGATAGTCCGCGGCGCGGATGGCAGGCATGGCGCCCAGCAGCCATGCCGCGATGGCGAAGCAGCTCAGGATTCTTCGGAGCATCGATGCCTCTGGGTGTTACACGAACTGCACGGCGATGCCGCCGAGCGGGCCGAAGTCGGCATGCAGCGTATCGCCCTTCTGCGCGAACACCACCCGCGTGAACGAGCCCGCCAGCACGAGATGTCCGGGCTCGAGCGTGACGCCGTGGCTGCCGAGCTTGTTGGCGAGCCAAGCGACGCCGAGCGCGGGATGGCCGAGCACACCGGCGGCGACGCCGGTCTCCTCGATCTCGGAGTTCTTGTACATGATGCCCCCGACCCAGCGCAGATCGACGTCGAGCGGACCGACCGGCCGACCGCCGACGGCGATGCCCGCGGCCGCGCCGTTGTCCGCGACCGTGTCGAAAATCTTGCGCGGATCCTGCAGGCGCGCATCGACGATCTCGATCGCGGGAACGACGTATTCGGTGGCGCGCAGCACCTCGGCCAGCCCCACGCCCGGTCCCTTCAGCGGCTTGCCCATGATGAAGGCAAGCTCGATCTCCACCCGCGGCCGGCAATAATTCGCATGCGGGATCTTGGCGCCGTCCGCGATCATCATGTCGTCGAGCAGATGCCCGTAGTCCGGCTCGTCGATCTGCGAGGAGCGCTGCATGGCTTTCGAGGTGAGCCCGACCTTGTGCCCGATCAGCTTCGCCCCGGCCGCGATCTTGCGCTTGGCCACCTCGGTGGAGATCGCATAGGAGTCCTCGATGGTGATGTCCGGCCAGGTCTTCGAAAGCTGGACCGCCTGTTTGCGCTCCTTTTCCGCACTCATCAGAATGTCGGCGGCTTTCTTGCGGTCGGCATCGGACAACATGATGTCTCCTTGGGGCGACGGTTTGTCCCGGCGCGTGATGGATTATCCTCGCGGATGGTAGTCTAGCGCGAAACGGCGCACTGCATAGCGCCCCGGCAACGGCCCGTGCACGGAGCCAGCCGATACGCGACGCCAGGAGGAAAACTGCAATGCGTCATCACCACCCGACAAAGCCAACCACGCCCGCTGCCTGCTGCTGCGCGCCGAAGGCATCATCCGCGCCGGCGCCGTCCCGCCGCGCCCTGCTGGCTGCGAGCGCAGGACTCGCGGCCGGTGCGGCCGCAGCTCCGTTCCTTTCGGGCGGCGCGCGGGCACAGGCTGCCGGCCCGGCGGACGCTGACGGACTGCTGGCCCGCGTGCAAGGCCAGCGCCGCATCCTGCTCAGGGGCGGTGTCGTGCTCACCCTCGACCGGGGGATTGGCGATTTCGCGCAGGCGGATGTGCTGATCGAGAACGGCAAGATCCGCGAGGTCCGGCCGAACATCTCCGTTTCAGGCGACGATGCGGCGGTGATCGACGCTACCAACCGCGTTGTGGTCCCCGGCTTCATCGACACGCACCACCATTTCTACCAGGGCCTGCTGCGCAGCATCCTCACCAACGGCCTGCTCAATCCCGACTACAGCCGCGACATCGGCAACACGCTCACGCCGGCCTATGCGCCCGCGGATGCCTATGCCGGCGTGCTGGTCACCGCGCTCGGCATGATCGACATGGGCACCACCACGGCGGTCGATACGTCGCAGGTCTCGCACACGCCGGAGCACAGCGACGCCTGCATTCGGGCGCTGCAGGAATCCGGCATCCGCGCGGTCTACGCCTACTGGCGCGGCAGCGGACCCGACATGCGCTACCCGCAGGATATCGTGCGGCTGCAGCGGACCTATTTCAGCTCGCAGGACCAGCTGCTGACGCTGGCGCTGGGTGCTGTTCTCGACGCCAAGGTCTTCGCCTATGCGCGCGAGGTCGGCGTGCGCACCGTCTGCCACGGTGTGAGCAACAACACCGAGCGCACGCTGCTCGAGCTTGGGCGCGCCGGGCTGCTGCGGCCGGGCGATGAATACATCCACTGCACCCATTTGAGCGACACGGCATGGCGCCTGCTCAAGGACACCGGCGCCCAGATCTCCATCGCCGCTCCGATCGAGATGGCGATGGGCCACGGCCTGCCGCCGATCCAGGCTGCGCTCGACCACGGCATCCGTCCGAGCCTGAGCTCCGACGTCGATGCCACCATGGCGCAGGATCCCTTTACCATCATGCGCACGGCCTTCACGCTCCAGCGGCTGATGCTGCTGCAGCGCGCCCGCGGCGGCGAGCAGAACCTGCCGCCGCTGCTCACATGCCGCGACGTGCTCGAATTCGCCACCATCGAAGGCGCCCGCTGCGCCGGTCTCGAGAGCAAGGTCGGCACGCTCACGCCGGGAAAGGAAGCCGATATCGTCCTGCTCACGGCCGACCGCCTCAACGTGTGGCCGCTCAACAACGCACCCGGTGCGGTCGTCAATGTCATGAACCCGAGCAACGTCGATACCGTATTCATCGCGGGCAAGGTCAAGAAGTGGCGGGGCAACCTCGTGGGCGTCGATGCGGCGAGGGTGTTGCGCGTGGTCGAGGAGGCGCGCGACGCGGTCGTGCGCCGCGCCGGCTTCCAGATGAATTTGCTGGGCTGAAATCGGGGTGCGGCTCGCAGGCTGGGTTCGCGCGGCGGGTCGCGAGCGCGCGCCGCCGCAATGACGGGTTACGCGCGGAGACAAGGGCACCGCGAGAGCCGCAGGCGCACGGGCCGCGCAACCCCAACCTGCGCTCGCGGCCTGCCGTTCGGATCAGTGGTCTTCCTCGACGTCGATCAGCGTGCCGTCGGGGTCCGCGAGCTGGAAGCCGCCGTGCGAGCATTTCTTCAGCAAGGCCAGCCGCGCCGCGCCCTCGGAATCGAAATCGATCGGCTTCGGCGCGAGCGCAATATTGGTCTTGGCGAGCTTGTCGATGTGGGATTTGAAGGCATCGATCTTGGGCACACGAAAGCCGATATGGTCCATGCCCGGTTGCTCGATGCCCGCTCCGTTGAAGGATGAAATCTTCCACGGCAGGATGGCGAGCGTGACGCGGCCGTCGGTCAGGTGATAGCCGCCTTCCTCCGTCGGTGCGTTACGGGCATCGAGCTCGAACACGTCGACGTAGAAATCGGCCACGCGTTGCGCGTCGCGCGCGCGCAACGCGAAATGGCTGAAGGTCGTGTCCTGCTTCCATTCGTTCTTGGCATAGACCTCGGCGCGGTTTTCATGTCCCGGCTGCGACAGGTCGAAATAGTTGCCCGCGGGATCGTGCGCGCTGTAGCTGGCGAATGGCCGATTGCCCGGCCGCTTCACGATCTCGATGTCGGGATACTTCTTCGCCACCTTGGCGCGCACCTTGTCGAGGTCCTCGACCTCGATGCCGAAATGATCGAGGCCCGCCTTGCGACCGCCGCGGCGGGGGATCAGCGTCATCCCGAGATAGCCGTCGCCGACCGAAATCGCACCGATCTCGCGCGCGGTATCGCCCGACGCCTTCAGACCGAACGCGGCGCGGTAGAACATGCCGAGCAGCGTGTAGTGATCGCTCGTTATGGCAAGATGGTTGAGCTTCCCGAACATTGTCGTCTCCTCGCGATCCCCGGGGTTATTGATAGTAGCGCTCAAGCGCGATCTGGCGAATCTCGGCGAGGCCCGCCTTGTCGAGCAAGGTCATGGCCTGCTCGACCGTCGCGCGGACCTCGTCGGCGCCGGCATGGTTGGCCGAGAGGCTGAGCTTTTTCGCCTCGGCGACGAATGCCGGATCGCGGATGATCTCCGCCAAGGTCTTCTGCAGCAGATCGACGCGCTCCGGCGGCGTGCCCGGCGTGACCACCATCACGCGGCCGAGGCCGGCGATACTGGCGCGCCAGTCGATCAGGCGTGCTTGCGCCGGCGCGAGCTTCGCGCTCTCGAACAGGGTCGGCGCGTCAGGGAACTGCTCGACGCGCGTTCGCGCGAGCACGGCCACCACCCGCATGCCATTGCTCGGCCCGTACAAGGCGGCGGATTCCTCCGACACGACCCGGCCGTCCACTTCGCCCCGCTGGATGGCGAGATTCATGTCGCCGGTGCCCTTGTAGCCGACGATCATCTTGCTCTTCATGCCGAGCGCGTGGGCCATGATGGCGGTGAAATCGGTATTGCCATCGATCTTGCTCGAACCCGCCCAGGTCACCGGGGTAACGCTCTTCACGAGGTCCGCGACGCCAGCGTAGGGAGATTTCGGCCCGAGCAGCGCGACCTTGGCCTCGCTGCTCACCCGCGCCAGCCAGGCGAGCTTGCGCACGTCGTAGTTGACGCCCGGCGCATCATAGAGTTGCGCCGTCACCAGCGTCTCCCCGCCGACGAGCAGGATGGTCAGCCCGTCGGGAGGGGCGTTGACGGTGCGGTTCACCGCGATCAGTCCGCCGGCGCCGGGTTCGTTGGTCGGCAGCATCCTGGCCCCGAGCTTTCGCTCCAGATGCGGGATCAGGGCGCGCATATAGGTGTCGTAGCCGCCGCCCGGGCTGCCCATCGTGTAGAAGCGCACCTGCTTTCCTTGGAAGAATGCCGCCGCCGATTCAGCCACCGCGGGCGCCGGCAGCACGGCGAGCAAGCTCGCGCCGAGCGCAGCCGAAACAAAGCTCCGGAGCTTTACTCTCCCAGTCATCATCCGCTTTCTATTTCGCAACCCAGGCGCGCACGAGCGGTCCGCGGATCATGCTACAGCGCGGATGAAGAGCACAAGTGCGCGCGAGCGACCGACCCTATCGACCCCTCCTCGGAAAATGCCCTAGACTGCTGGCAATAGCGGCGCGATCGCTCGAGTCCAACTCGCGACCAATTTCGCGCCCGATCTCGTGGAGGAGAATATGGCCCTGATTCCGAACTCGGTTTCCGACATCCTCAAATCGAAAACGCGCCGCGGCCTGCCGCATCCGGTGGAATATCCCAAGGCCGAGACGTCGAGCTATGTCCAGGGCGCCGACAACTTTCACAAGGTCATGGCGATCAAGCCCGGCGATCATGTCGTCATGCTCACCGATCCGCTGCTCGACCCGCGCGTGCTGCAGGCGGTCTATGGGGTCGCCAAGGCGCGCGGCGCGACCTTCACGTCCTATATGGGCGCCTCGACGCGGCTCATGGAGGTCCCGGAGGAAGCAAAGGCGCTGATCGAGCGCGCGACCTTCGTCGTCTCCACGTGGTTTGCTTCCGTCATCGATCCCTTCTGCATCAATCTGCGGCGCAAGAAGGGGCAGCGCTGGGTCAAGATCACGTTCTTCCGCAATCTCGATCTCCTGAACACGCCGCAGGCGCGCTTTCCGCTCGACGTCCTCGGCGAGATCATCCGTGCCTCCTCGCGCGCCTATCCCGACAAGGGCAATTTCGACCTGCGGTTCACGGACGAGCGCGGCACCGACATCGTGGTGAACTTCACCGAAGAGATGCGCGCCATCATGAAGAAGGACAACCGCTGGCGCGGGCACAACGTCGCCGACGAGGACGGCTGCTACATCCATTACCTCCCCACCCATGGGCCCAACCTCTACGAGCTCAAGATGGTCGGCGGCGATCACGCCGCGCATATGCCGGTCAACGGCATTCTCTATCCGCAATGGGCGGTGGGATTCGACAAGCCGTTCGAGGAGAAGATCGGGGTCGAGTTCGAGAACGGGCGGGTGCGCGCCGTTCACGGCCGCAGCGAAGAGGCGGAAGTGCTGCGCTTCATCGTCGGTGGCACGCTCGAAGAGCTCGGCTGCGGCCACAATCCCAAGGCACCGCGCTTCGACATCTATCCCGCCGGCCCGAACTCGCCCGGGGCGCTGCATTTCGGCGTCAACGGACTCAAGGAGTCCGAGTACCTGCGGCGCGTCATGCCGTATTGGGAGGAGCCGCACGTCCACATGGACATGGTCACCTTCGATACCACGGTCACGGCCGGCAACCGCACCGTGATCGACAAGGGATTTCTCATGGCGCTGCGGGATCCGCAGGTGGTGGCAGCAGCGGAACGCTACGGCGACCCGGTCGACCTGCTGGAGAATTTCCCAGTGTAGGGAACACCTCTGCTGACTTTGGCTGTTGCCGCGGGATCCGGCCGACCGGCTCCTGCGTCCCCTCCCCCGCGAGCGCGGGTGGGAGCATACCGAGGTCGTGGCAGCAGTTACGAGCGATCCGCACCAGCATTCACTCCCGGCTCGCTCGTTCGACTGCGTGTCTTCGCCTGTGCCTGCCGGATCGCGGCGAGCACGCGGCGCGGCGTCAGCGGCGTCTCGTTCACTTCCGCGCCCAGGGACACCAGCGCGTCGCGAACGGCATTGGCGATCGCCGCCGGGGGCGCGATGGCGCCGCCTTCGCCCATCCCCTTGACGCCATACTCGGTGTACGGCGTGGGCGTATGCAGATGCACGATCTTGATCGCCGGCATTTCCGCGGCACCGGGAACGAGGTAATCGGCGAACGTACCGGCGAGCGGTTGGCCCTGCTCGTCATAGGGGATTTCTTCGTAAAGCGCGGTGCCGATGCCCTGAACGACGCCGCCGCGCACCTGGCCTTCGACGATCATCGGATTGATCATGGTGCCGCAATCTTCCGCCACCGCGAAATCAAGAAGCTCGATCAGGCCGGTCGCCGGATCGACCGCCACCACCGCAGCATGGGTGGCGTATGAGTAGACCCCGGTGTCGATCCCGGGCTGATAAGTCGAGGTGACGGTCAAGAGCGGCTCGACCCCCTGCGGCAGCGCCTCCATGCGCAGATGGGCGACGCGGGCCACCTCGTCCATGCCGACGGCGCCGCTGCGGCCGACGATCTTGCCGCCGGCGCACCGCACATCGGCGGGGTCGCATTGCAGCAGATGCGCGCCGATCTTCAGGATTTTCTCCCGCAGCAGCCTGCTGGTATGAGCGACAGCGCCGCCGGCCATGACGATGCTGCGCGAGGCGATCGTCCCCATGCCGAATGGCGAGAGCCCGGTGTCGCCATGACGGACCGAGATCTTGGCGGGATCAATGCCGAGTTCTTGGTGCGCGATCTGCGCAAGCGTGGTCTCGAGGCCCTGGCCATGCGACTGGATACCGACCAGCAGCACCAGCGTGCCGTCGGGCATCAGTTGCGCGGTGCAGCTCTCGTAGCCCGGGATGAACGGGCTGCCGCGGCTCACCCATTCGCCGCAGCCGTGGCCGGTCTGTTCCGAATAGCAGGCAAACCCCACGCCGATCAGCCGGCCATCGGTCTCGCCCCGCTGCTGCCGCGCGCGAATGGCGGGGAGATCGATCGCCTCGGCGCAGAGCTTGACCGCGGCGGGATAGTCGCCGTTGTCGAACTTGAGATTGGCGATCGTGGTGTAGGGCATCTGCGTGGAGGTGACCATGTTCTCCATGCGCACCTCGAGCGGGTCGCGTCCGACCGCATGCGCCACCTCGTCGATGGTGCGCTCGATCGCAAAGCAGGCGCCCGGGCGTCCGACGCCGCGATAAGGACCGATCGGAGACTTGTTGGTGGCGACGGTGTAGGTCTTCACACGGTAGTTGCGGATGTTGTACGGCCCCGGAAGGTTGCGCGCGGCCATCCCGGTTTCCAGGAACGGTCCGTTCGGCCACATCGCATAGGCGCCGCCGTCGACGATCAGCTCCACGTCGATGCCCAGCAACCGTCCGCGCGCGTCGGCATAGGCAGTGACGCGATAATGGTGGTCCCGGGTGTGAGTCGACGCCAGGAAATGCTCGCCGCGATCCTCGACCCAGCGCACGGGATGATCGAGCTCGAGCGCGAGCGCGGCGATCGCCGCCTCTTCCGGCGACAACCGCGCCTTCGACCCGAAACCACCGCCCACGTCGGGCGCGATGACGCGAATGTTCCGCTCCTCGAGCCCGAGCACCTCGGACAACCCCAGCCGGATGATGTGCGGCACCTGGGTCGAGGTGTAGACGACGAGCTCGTCCAGCCGATGGTCGCGATAGGCCAGCACCGCGCGCCCCTCGAGCGGCACCGCGACATGCCGGTTCATGCGATAGGTCCGGCGCACCACCACGTCGGCCGTGCGGGCCACCTCGTCGAGGTTGCCCTCCTGGAATACCCGCTCGATGAACAGGTTGTTCGCCCAGCTCTCGTGCACCAGGCTGGGCGTCGTGGTCAGCGCGGCGGCCGCGTCGATGACTGCCGGCAGCACCTCGAAATCGACGTTCACCGAATTGGCGAGGTCCTCCGCTTCGGCGCGGGTCGGCGCCATGCATGCGGCGATGGCGTCGCCGACATAGCGGACCTTTTGCGTTGCCAGCGGGGGATAGCCCGATACCTTGAACCCGTTCACCTGCGGCACCGCCCGCATCTCGGCAAGGCGTGGCAGGTCGCGCGCGGTGAAGACGCGTCCCTCGGCGTCGGGCGGGATGGTGATGCTCTTGATGCGGGCATGCGCGTGCGGGCTGCGGACAAAAGCGACGTCCTGCGTGTTCGCCAGCCTGACGTCGGACACGAACTGTCCGCGGCCGTGCAAGTGGCGCGCGTCTTCCTTGCGCAGCAGCGAGGCGCCGACGCCAAACCCGGTGCTGGAAGGGGCATGCATCATGCGCTCGCCTTGCGGTGCGTGGCGCCGGCGTCGGCGTCCTCGCCGCTCGCCAGCATCGCCGCGGCCGCGCTGATGGCCGTCACGATATTGGTATAGCCGGTGCAACGGCAGATGTTGCCCGCGAGCTCCTTGCGAATCTCCTTCTCCGATCCCGCCCGGTTCCGCCGGATGAGATCGCGCGCGGTGATGAGCATCGCCGGCGTGCAGAACCCGCATTGCAGCCCATGGTGCTGATGAAAGGCCTGGCGCAGCACGGCCATCATCCGATCGTCCGCGAAGCCTTCGATGGTCGTGACGTCGCGCTCGTCGCAGGCGACCGCGAATGCCAGGCACGAGCGCACCGGCTCACCGTCGAGCAGGATCGTGCACGCGCCGCAGACGCCGTGTTCACAGCCGAGATGCGTGCCGGTCAGATTTCGGCGCTCGCGCAGAAAATCGGCGAGCGAGAGCCGTGGCGGCACGTCGTCGACCACGGCCTTGCCGTTCACCCGCAAGCGTATCCGGGTCATGTCAGCACCTGCCGGACCGCACGCGACGCCATCGCAGCATGCAGGCTCGCCTGAAAATCATCGAAGTCCAGCCCCTGCAGATCCTCGACGATGGACTGCTGGCAGTCGCCGTCATCGCCGGCGAGGAGGAGTGACGACGTGCGCGCGAGAACGATCGGCGGGCCATTGACGGCGCCGAGCACGACGCGCGCGTAGGCGCGATCCGGGTCGCGCACCGCCGCGGCGATGGAGTTGGCGAACTCGCCGGACTTCCTGCAGAATTTTGCATAGCCCCAGCGCGCGCGGGGAGACAGCTTCGGGATGTGGATGCTTTCGATGATTTCGTCCGCGGACCGCACCGTCTCATAGACGCCGGTGGCGAAGTCGACCGCATCCACCGAGCGCCCGCCCGCTGGCCCCCGCAGGAGCACTTGCGCGGCGAGCGCCGACATCACCGTCGGCCAGTCGGCGGCGGGGTCAGACAGCGCAAGGCTTCCGCCCAGGGTGCCGCGGGTGCGCACCGCGCGATAGGCGAGGTTCGACGCAACGTCCGGCATGAAGCCGCGCGATGGATCGGGGACAAGGCAATCCTCGATCGCGGCGTGGGTGACGCAGGCGCCCAGCACCACGTGATCGGATGTCTCGGACACGGTACGCAGTTCGTCGAGCCGTGCGATGTCGACGAGGAGGTCGGGCGCGGCCACCCGCAGGTTCATCATGGCGACGAGAGATTGCCCGCCGGCCAAGATTTGGGCGTCGCCCGCCGCTGCGGACAAAATCGCAATCGCCTCGGCGAGGCTTTTTGGCCGGACATAGTCGAACGCCGCAGGCTTCATGCCGCTCTCTTACTTTCACATTGCGACCGTCGGCAGGCGCCGACATGGGCCGCGTTTGCCGCATTCGAAGCCCGGCGCAGTGTATTATCAACAATATAAGTCGGACGCGATGACGATGACTTGCCCGACAACCGCAACCTGCAGACGTCCGGGAAGGCATTGCAATTTCCTTGCGCCAGGGGGCAAGCAGTTGCCCTCCCGATCGCAGCCATTCGTCGGCGCACACCTCGTGCTTTGCCGCTGAAACCTGCAGGCGTGCGACTAAAAGCGGCAGCAAGAGCGAGCGCGATCGGTTAGGCTGATGCAGGCTGGACGTGGGCGCAAGCGATCGCCGTCCGGCGTCGAGGATCGATAGCACCGAGAGGAAGCATCATGTCGTCCAAATTGCCCCGGTCCACGCGGCGTGACGTCCTGCTCGGAGGAACAAGCCTGCTCGTCATGGCGCCGCATGTGGCGCGCGGGCAAGGCGCGGAGCCGGTGCGATTCAGCCTGGAATTCCGGATCTATGGCGGCAACGCGCCGCTCTTTCTCGGTGCCGAGAGCGGGATTTTCCGCGACCAGGGCATCAACGTCACCATGGATGGCTCGGGCGGTTCGGTCGAGTTGGTCACGCGCGTGGCCACCGGCACGCATCCCTTCGGCCTTGCGGATGTCAGCACCCTGGTCGAGTTCGCTTCGCGCAACCCGAAGGAGGCGCCGAAGCTCATCATGACGGTGTTCGACCGGTTTCCCGCCGTCGTGCTCAGCCTCAAGCGCAAGCCGATCAAGACGCTGCAGGAGATGGTCGGAGCCCGCATCGGCACCGGCAGCGTGGACGCGGGCTCGAAGATCCTGCCCGCCTTGCTCGCCCTCAACAATATCGATCTCAAGTCGATCAACCGGACCACGATCGACGTCAAGTTGCGCGACACCATGCTGATCAAGGGCGAGGTCGATGCCGTCGTCGGCTTCGACTACACCATCATCTTCAACCTGATCGAGGCCGGGCTGAAGCTCGAGGACATTACGCTGCTCTATTTCGCCGATTTCGGCTTCAATTTCTGGGGCAACTCGCTGATTGCCAACCCTGCCGTGGTCGAAAAGAACCCCGAGCTGGTGCGGCGCGTCGCCCTCGCCGTCGCGCGGTCCTGGGCCGCGGCGGCGAAGGACCGCGCCGCCGCGATCAGCGCGGTGACCAAGCGCGACGGCCTGCTCAAGGCCGAGACCGAGCGCGCCCGCATGGACTGGGTGCTCGATAAGCTCGTGCTGACGCCGAACGTGCGCCAGAACGGGATCGGCAATATGGATGCGCAGCGCATGGAGCGCGGCATCAACGTGATCAAGGAAGGCTTCGCGCTCTCCACCGCGCCCACCATGGAGCAGATTTACGACGGCCGGTTCCTGCCGCCCGCCGCCGATCGAAAACTGGCATAAGCGGTCGCAAGGCGATGCAAAGCACCACCGGCGGCTTCGGCGCGGAGGCCCCGGCCAAATTCGTCGAAATGGATGCCGTCGCGTTGCGTTATGGTGGTCGGGAAGGGACGCTCGCGCTCGATGGCACGACGCTAGGCGTCGCCCGCGGGGAATTTGCCGCCGTGGTCGGGCCGTCGGGATGCGGCAAGTCATCGCTGATGAAGCTCGTCACCGGCCTGTTGCCGTGCACCGGCGGGTCGATCCGCGTTGCCGGCGCGGAGGTCGACGGTCCGCTCAAGATCGTGGGCATGGCGTTCCAGAATCCGACACTGCTGCCATGGCGCAATACGTTGCTGAACACGATGCTGCCGCTGGAGATCGTGCGGCCGCATCGCCATCGCCTGCGCCAGTTCAAAGACAAATACGTGGCGCAGGCCAAGGAGCTGCTGGCGGCGGTCGGGCTCGCCGGGTTCGAGGACATGCAGCCGTGGATGCTGTCGGGCGGCATGCAGCAGCGCGCGAGCCTGTGTCGTGCGCTCATCCACGATCCACAGCTGCTGATGCTGGATGAGCCGTTCGGCGCGCTCGATGCCTTCACGCGCGAGGAATTGTGGGGCGTGCTGCAGAAGCTGTGGCTCGACCGCAAATTCACCTGCGTGCTGGTGACCCACGACCTGCGCGAAGCCGCCTATCTGGCCGACGTCATCTTCGTCATGAGCGCGCGGCCCGGCCGCATCGTTGCCACCCACCGCGTGGCGCTGCCGCGGCCGCGAACGGTGGAAAGCACATTCGAGAAGTCCTTCATCGACCTCGTGCACGCCATTCGGACCGAAATTTCCCGGGTGCGCGACGAAGCCGGCCTCGCCGCGCGGGCACAGGCCGTGTAAATGAAGGCGGTCTGAAATGACGCCGCGCAATTGGCGCCGCCTCAATGTTGCGATGCCATGGCTGGTCATCATCGGCCTGCTCATCGTGTGGCAGGCCGTGGTCGATTTCTTCGGCATCGCCGCGTTCGTGCTGCCGGCTCCGACGGCGGTGTGGGCGGCGTTTCTGGAATATCGCGACGCCATCCTGCACAACGCGATGTTCACGCTGAAGAACACCATGTTCGGGTTCGCCCTCGGGATCGTGGTGGGCGTCATCCTCGGCGTCCTCATCGGCTCCTTCCGCCTGGTCTACAGCGGCCTCTACCCGCTGCTGATCGGCGTCAATTCCGTGCCCAAGGCCGCCGTGGTGCCGATCCTGGTTTTGTGGCTCGGCATCGGAACGGCGCCGGCGATCGCCACCGCGTTCCTGCTCTGCTTCTTTCCCATCGCGGTGAACGTGGCCACCGGACTCGCCACCGTCGAGCCCGAGCTCGAGGATGTCCTGCGCTCGCTCGGCGCCAGCAAGCTCGACATCCTGCGCAAGGTCGGGCTGCCGCGGTCGATGCCCTACTTCTTTGCCTCGCTGAAGGTCGCGATCACGCTCGCATTCGTGGGCACGGTCATTTCCGAGACCTTGGCGTCGAACGACGGCATCGGCTACCTGATGCTGCAGGCCTCGTCGCAATTCCGCGTACCCTTGATGTTCGCCGGTCTCGCCGTGATCGCCATCATGGGAATTGCCACTTACGTCGTCTTCGCCGTGCTCGAAGCGAGGTTGACGAGCTGGGCCACCCGGCGTCAGGACGCGCCGCTCGTGGGCAGCGGATGAACTCCTGGCGATGCAGGGTGGGCGAAGGCGCGGGGCAGATCTCACTGCTCGACGCGAAAGGGGCAGCGCCATGGCCGCGCGGGCTTGTGCATCCGAGAAACCCGTTCCGCGCGTGGGCACGGAGTCGCATCCGCCTTCGATGCTGCTAACCCGCTACTGCTCGTGTGCCTCGCTCGTCGCTCGGTACGCCGCGCCGAGCTTCGCCTGCACCATGTTGCGGTCGATCTTGCCGGCTCCGTTCAGCGGCAGCGCCGCGACGATGTCGATAAAACGCGGATGCGAATAGGCCGGTCCCTTGTCCAGGCAATAGGCTTTGAGAAGCTCCGCCGTGACGGTTGAGCCCTCGCACGCGATCACCATCGCGGCCGGCACGAAGCCCTTCACCGGATGCGGCACCGGTGCCACCACGGCATTCACCACATCGGGATGGGCGAAAAGGAGGTTCTCGACCTCCTTGGGATAGACGTTCTCGCCGCCGCAGCTGAACATGTCGTCGACGCGGCTGCGGAAATAGAAGAAGCCGTCCTTGTCCTTGCAGAAGATGTCGCCGGTGTGCAGCCATCCATCCGTGAGCTTGGCGCGGGTGATTTCCGGTTCGTTGTAATAGCCGAGGCAGACATAGGGGCATCGGATCAGCAGCTCTCCCTCCTCGGCGTCGCAGCCCTGCGCGTCGATCAGCCTGAGCTCGATGTCCGGGGCAGGCACACCCGGGCTGCCGCGCGGGACCGGACGGCCGTCGATCGGCGCGCGCAGGGGGCTGCCGCCTTCGGTCAGTCCGTAGCTTTCCGACACCTTGACGTGCGGAAGCGCGCGTTCGACCGCATCGAGAAGCTCCGGGGTCACCACCGCCGATCCGATGGTCATGCCGCGCAAAGCGCTCAGATCGAGCGTGCGCAGATAGTCGCGGTGCTGGAGAAACATGGTGAACACCGCCGCCACGCCGCGCGAATAGGTGCACCTGTACTTGGCCAGGGCGTCGAGATAGGCGCGCGGCTCATAGGCCGGCATCAGCACGAACGAGCCGCCGGCATGAAGCATCGGCTTCACCGTGCCGCGCAACGCGTTCTTGTGAAAGAGCGGCAGCGCCACGAGCCCGCGGTCGCTCTCGGAGGAGGGCCAGTAGCGCTGGTTGTAGGCCACGTACCAGAGCATGCCGTGATGCGTCATGATGGCGCCCTTGGGTCGGCCGGTCGACCCCGACGTGTAGGGCTGGAAGGCCTGGGCATCGTCCGCGATGGGAGGCGGCTCGACCGGAGGGCCCGGCTTTGCCATCTCGTCCTCGTACGCGAGAAAGCCTTCGGCGCGCTCGTCGAGGAGGAGCCGGTGCCGCAGCGGCAAACGCGCGGCTAGCGCGGCGGCCTCGCGATGGCTCGCGGGGTCCACGATCGCCAGCACGCAGGCGGCGTCCGCGATGATGTGCTCGAGCGTGCCGGCCGCGAGCCGCGTGTTGAGGGGAAGCGGGATCGCGCCGGCGCGCATCGATCCGAAAAAGAATTCGATGAACTCGGTGCGGTTTCCGACCAGCATGGCCACGCGCTCGCCGGCACGCACGCCGAGTCGCGCCAGCATGCGCGCGACGCTGTCCATCCGCTCGTCGAGCTGCCGGTAGGTGGTGCAACGCTCGCGGCCGCCGAACAGGTCGATGATCGCCACCTTGTCGGGCACCCGCGCGATGGCCTGGTCGAAGAAAAAGCCGAGATTGCGCCGACGATTCGGATTGTCCATGTCACCCATGCTCATATGGCTGCCGTCCGCCCTGCGGATGGGCGTGCGAGCGACCTCGCGACGGCGAAAACTAGCAGCAACGCGGCGGAGTAGCCTCCACTTCTATCGGTTGCAGCGCCACCCACTCGCCTACGGCTGTGACGAAAAGGTCACACACGCTGCAAATGTCCGGTCGCAGCCCGATTCCTGGTTGGCAGAGCGAACAAAACAGGTCACCTTGCCATCGCCTAATCATGGGCGTTTCCTCCTTCACTAAGCCCCGCTTGTCGGGGCTATTTTTTTGATCATCAGCAGCCTCGCGTCCTCGCGCGCGGCTTCCATTCGATACCTAAATACGGTTCGACTCCCGCGAACCCGGCCGACCGCGCCGATGACGGAGACCTCGATGCGCATCTACATCGACGCCGATGCCTGTCCAGTGAAGGACGAGGTCTATCGCGTCGCCGCGCGTCACCGGCTGGCCGTGACGGTCGTCGCGGCGGGGTTCATCCGCGTCCCGCCCGATCCGCTGATCGACCGGATCGCCGCCGGCGCCGGCATGGACGCCGCCGACAATTGGATTGCCGAACGCGCCGGTCCGGGCGACATCGTGATCACCGCCGACATTCCGCTGGCGAGCCGGTGCGTGAAGGCGGGTGCCGAAGTCATCGCGCCCAACGGGCGCGCCTTCACCGAAGAAACCATCGGAATGACCCTCGCGGTCCGCAACCTGATGCACGATTTGAGATCGGCGGGAGAGGTGACGCGCGGTCCGCCGCCATTCTCGCCGCGGGATCGCTCCAGCTTTCTTTCCGCACTCGATGCGGCGATCCGGCGCGCACAGCGCGCGCCCACGCCGCCGCCACGGTGACCGGGTGAGCATGGCGCCTCCCCTCATTCAGCTCAGAGATATCGCACTGAACTTCGGCGGCACACCGCTGCTCGCCGGGGCCGAGCTGACCGTCTCGGTCGGCGAGCGCGTCTGCCTGGTCGGTCGCAATGGCTCGGGCAAGTCGACCTTGCTCCGAATGGCCGCCGGACTGATCGAGCCCGACCACGGAACGCGCTTCCTGCAGCCCGGAGCCACCCTTCGGTATCTTCCGCAGGAGCCCGATCTCGCCGGCGCGGCAACGACCCTCGCCTATGTGGAAGCGGGTCTCGGCCCTGGCGACGATGGCCATCAGGCGCGTTACCTCCTGGAGCAACTCGGCCTCGACGGCAGCGAAGACCCGGCTCGCCTCTCCGGCGGCGAGGCGCGGCGGGCTGCGCTGGCGCGCGTGCTTGCGCCGGCGCCCGACATCCTGCTGCTCGACGAGCCCACCAATCATCTCGATCTCACCACCATCGAATGGCTCGAGCGCGAACTCCTTGCGCGCCGCGCCGCGCTCGTCACGATCAGCCACGACCGCCGGTTCCTGGCCAACCTGTCGCAGAGCACCATATGGCTCGACCGCGGAAAGACGCGCCGCATCGAGCGCGGCTTCGCCTCGTTCGAAGCCTGGCGCGACGAGGTGCTGGCCGAGGAAGAGCGCGAACAGCACAAGCTCGGCCGCGAAATCGTGGCCGAGGAGCATTGGCTGCGCTACGGCGTTACGGGGCGGCGCAAGCGCAACATTCGCCGGCTCGGCAACTTGCAGGCCCTGCGCGAGGCGCGCCGCACCCACCGTGCGGCAGCCGGAAAGGCCACGCTCGCTGCCGCCGCGGCGGACCGATCGAGCACGCTGGTCGTCGAGGCCGACCGCATCGCCAAGGCCTATGAGGGACGGCCGATCGTGGCCGGCTTTTCCACCATCATCCAGCGGGGTGATCGCATCGGCATCATCGGTCCGAACGGCAGCGGCAAGACGACGCTGATCAATCTACTGACCGGCACGCTGGCCCCGGATGCCGGCAGCGTACGTCTGGGCGCCAATCTCGCCATGACCAGGCTCGATCAGCATCGCGAGAGCCTCGACCCGAACGCAACGGTGGCTGAAGCGATAAGTCACGGACGCGGCGATACCATCATGGTCGGCAAGCAGGCCAAGCATGTGATCGGCTACATGAAGGACTTTTTGTTCGCCCCCGAACAGGCACGCACCCCGCTCAACGTGCTGTCGGGGGGCGAGCGCGGCCGCCTCATGCTGGCGCGCGCACTGGCAAGGCCATCGAACGTGCTCGTGCTCGACGAGCCGACCAATGACCTCGACCTGGAAACCCTCGACGTGCTCGAGGAGATGCTCGGCGACTACGACGGCACCATCATTCTCATCAGCCACGACCGAGATTTCCTGGATCGCGTGGTCGGCGCAGTGATCGCTCCGGAGGGCGGCGGGCGCTGGGTGGAATACGCCGGGGGCTATACCGACATGCTGGCGCAGCGCGGCGAGGACCTGACGCGCGAGACGCTGAAGCCGGCGGCAGCGAGGGAGCCGAAAGAGGTCAAGGAGCCGCAGCAGCGCGAGCGCAAGTCAGGAAAGCGTCGGATGAGCTTTCACGAGAAGCACGCCCTCGAGACGCTGCCGCAGACGATTCTCACGCTCGCCGCGAAAGTCCGCGCGCTGCACGGACGGTTGGATGATCCAGGTCTTTATGCCCGCGATCGCAAGTCCTTCGAAGAAACATCCGCCGCGCTTGCCGCCGCCGAGACGGAATTGGCTGCCTCGGAAGCGAGGTGGCTGGAGCTCGAAATGCTCCGCGAGGAGATAGAGGGCGGATAAGGCGATCTCACCTTACGCGTGGTCACGCCGGCATGGTTTTATTTGCTTTCGTCCAGTTGCCGCGGAGCGCCGATGCGTCCATCATGCCGGCCCGGTCATCGAAGGAGATTGCATGAGCGATGTTCGCATTGCAGCGGCGTTCGATGCCAACTTGCCCAATCTCAACAGGGCAGTGCGCATAAGCTCGTTTTACGACGCACAAGTGTTTGTTCGCAGGTGGGCGATCCGGGACAAGGACCGTGTCATCCGCGCGCTGCTGCGGCGGATGGAAAGGGCCAACAGTTCGGAAGCGGCCAACAGCGCCATCGAAGAATTGAAACGAGAACTGGCCGCGAGAGGCCTGTTGCCGGAGGCGGAAACGCCACTGCATTGAGTCATTGTCGGCGGCGTCTGCAGGAGCCGCGCGTGCTGGCTCAGGAAATCCGGACTCAGGAGAATACAGACGCAGGCTTGGTCGACAGCTCCAGTTGGCTTTCAGGCACCACCCGCTCATGCGGCTCGGCCGCACTCTTGACCCGGTACTGGGGATCATCCTCGTTGTCGGGAATGAGGCGAATGATCTCGTAGGCGCCCTTGGCCGCGCGACGAACAATGCTCGGAATGAGATCGACGGACTGTCCAACCTGAAATTTATGCATAAGAATTCCTCTGATTAAGCTCGCAGGCCCCCACACAGATGCGAAGGTGCGCCGCGCTCAAGCTTCTGCAGGCAGGCAACCAAACCCCGATGCAAACCGCCAGCGCGATTTCTGCACGCCCATCACACCTGGGATCAGACCCGACTGAACGTGTCCCCAACGTCATCAGCCGTCTTGCTTCATCCGCCAGAGTTGAAAGCCGGTCAGCTTGATGGCCTCTTCGATCCTTGCCCGAGAAAACCGATGCGGCGGATGTTGATCGGACCTGAGCGAACCCTCGGGCCCCCAGGGGCCGTGGTTCTGAGGCAATTTGCTTCCCGTCGAATCACCTGCAAACGCATGCAAATTGGAGGTCGCTTCCGATACGAACATGTAGATTTGCATTGAAGATTTCCTTTCGTGAGCCAGTCATAGGCAATCGGCGCGCTCCGGTCGCGAGACGCCGTACTGCCGCATGCCCCACATGAATTCCTGTCCCCCGGCAAGACGATGGGGGGTATGACCGTTGGCAATCGCCTTGCGGTGGTCCGGGGGGCGCCGCTGTCGCAGCCCTCCAAACTCGGGTTTACGGCCCGGCTAGCCTACTTCAACCAGGCGCGTCCGTCGATAGATTTTGATAGAAAGTACGGGCCAAAGGGAAATATTTCCATGAAAAGGCTGGTTTTCTGGTCCAATTGATCTTATGTCCATGTTGTCGTTTGGGGATGAGTGCTCAGGCTAATGTTTGGAATTAGTTGGGATTGACACGGCCAGCGCAGTTCTCGATGTCGCTGCGCGCCAATGGTCGCTCATCCGGTACTGGGGCGTTAAGGACATCTGATAGGCCATAGGCGTTCGCACCCCTTTGCCTTCCGTTGCTGACCATCGCAGACAGCACCCAATCGATCCATGCTCGCCAAGAGGCGCGCGGATCGTTCGCCAACCCGAGGAGATGCATGAATGGCGCCACGTCAGAAGACGATAACCATGGTACCCGACGCGGACGAACCCGCGCAGGAGGTCCTTGGCCAGGGCAAGCGGCCCGACAAGGGACAGTTTCGGCTGCAAGTGGATCGGCAAACAAAGGCGTCGTACGGGACCCTTGAGGCTGCCGAAAAAGCCGGACTCGCGATCAAGCAGGGCCGACCCATTCTTCAGGTCGCTGTCTACGACACGATCGGAGGCATCAATAAGATCATCGAGGTGCCGAAGAATTGACCTGCGTCGTGTTTCCTCGCGCATCAATTTCTAAAACTCGTCTGGCAGCAATTTCCTGTCGCGCGAGCGTCGGCATCATCACAGCTTGAAGCGACGCCGAGCCATTTCGCAGGCGTCGTCACCTGGAACGCACGCCTTGCAGACGTCAGGCCGCGCCGCGTAGACCGCGCACGACGTTGCTATGCCGACTTCCCCCACGAGAGCCGCGCAGCGATCACCCTCGCAGCGCATCCGGCCCAAGCTGTCATCGATGAATGCACGCGGGATCCGGTCGAGGGCGGCGTCGTCCTCGAGCGAGAACCGTGGCCAGTCGTGCGAGAACGAGCAGCATGCTCCGCACGCTTGGCACATGGCCTGCGTATCCTCGCTCGGCGCCGGACGTCCGCTCACTGTGTGGGTTTCACCCGCAAGCGCCGCTCATTCGCCTTGACGTGGGTGCGGTAACGGCGAACGACCTTCTGCGGCGAGCCGCCGGTCGCCAGTGTCGTCGCCGCTTCGGCCAGAGCCGCCGTTTTCTCCATGAGCATGCGCTGCGCCTCAACCTGCGCCGCAGGTCCGCCCGCCGCTATTTTCGCCAGCCTCAGGCCCATCACCCGCTGCGTCTCGAAACCCAGCAGCACCGCATCCAGCGTCAGGCCAAACCACGTCTTGAACATTCGCTTCTCCGGTTGAGAGACGGCTCGAACAGCGCGTTCTTTCGTCGGCATCACGCTTTGCGAAGAGCCGAGCTCGAGGGACTAAGTTGTTTGGGCAGGCGGATGCGCGGACTTCGCATTTGCGCCGGTGCGGCAAGGACCATGAGCACGTCATGGACCCGGATGCGCGCGCACGCAAGCTTGCGGACGGCGCGCTCGTCACGCGCGGCTTGCCCGTCATCGAAGCGACGGTGAGCGGGCCACCGTTTTACCCTCGCCGGTTGCGCAGTCGCATGCGTGGTTGCACGTGACGCTGCTCCTGTCTCATCCGCGGCGTGTTCGCTTCGGGTGGCGACCTGCCCGACCAGGACGTCGGGCCATTCCGACTGGACAAACGATCTCAGCTGGCGGGCCAGCGCGAAAGCGCCGCCGTCCCCGCCTGCGTCAGGCCATATACGCCGCGTTCGACGCGGAAGAACCAACCGTACACGTTGTGCAGGAGTATCTTTGGGGCATCCGGAACGGCAGTCTTGACCTCCGATGTTCGCCGCGGACCCTCGGCAAGCGAAGCTGCGCAGGCCAGCGCCCGCTGGCGGTAGGCGGTCATGATCGGCGACTTGGACGTTCCGCCGAGGACCGGATCGCCGAGACGCCGCCGATGTTCATTGACGAGGCGCGATCGACGCTTGGGATCGCGGCGAGGACGCCAAGGCCCCGGCTCGACCAGCACCTCGACGCGGCCGGCCACGGACACGCCGAGAAGGCCGAAACCGAGGAACCGGCACAGCTTACGCACGCGCGGATCGCGCTCACGGCCGGCTCGCGCCGACGCGCGGACCGCGAGCCAGATTTCGTCGCAAGCAGATGTGCGGTTGATCCCCTGGAGGACGAGTTCGAGGTTGAAGCCGAGCTTGAGCTCGCCGATGACGACGAGCGGCGGCTCGCCCGCGCGCAATGCGACCAGATCGCAGCCGCAGATTTCGCCTTTCACCTCGAATCCGAGGCCTTCGAGAAAGCGTTTCACTGGGCCGTAGAGCGCCGTTTCCCGAATGCTGGATATCGGCTCTGGGGCTGGCTGATGCAGCATGAATGGATACCGGCGTGAAGTCTGGCTGATGCCGCGGGTCGGCACGAAGAAAACCATGTCGGCTCATGGTAAATGCACCGTTAACATCCTCGGGCCAGCGCCGGAACGCGCGCACGGCGTGTACGGTGCCTGTAGGGAGCTGATCGACGACGCGACCGCGCGCTCCTGCATCGCGTTGAGCAGCGCGCTCGATCGGGCGGACGTGCCCAGACGCGTGATCGGCAACCCCGGGGAGCTTTGAGTCCTTTCGCCCGATAGCGGTCTGCGGCGGAGAACGACGTTCCCGTTGCGATTCCGCTTCGTTCCCGAATCGACTCCACGATATCACGCCGGTGCCGCGGAGGCCGCGCCGAACCTTGCGTTCCAACGCTCCGCGCGATGGCGACAGGGCCTATTTTGAGCGGGTTGCCGCGGAAACACCGCTTTCCTTAAGGCCTCGAATCATATCTCTTACAGCCCGCGCATTTTCGCGCCTCCGAGGAGGGCAATCCATCATGGCGGTTTCGCGCCCAGGCAAAGCGAAAGCACCAACGGCTGCTGCCAAAGCTGGCCCCGTTACGCTCAAGCATCTGGCGGCAAGGTTGGCTAAGGATCATCAACTCACGAAGCGCGCGGGGGAGGCCATCCTCGGCGATCTTGTGAGCCTGATCACCAAACATCTGAAGAAAGGCGAGAGAGTCCGGATTTCGGGCTTTGGCATCTTGCAGGTTCGCGCGCGCGCGGCCCGCATGGGCCGAAATCCGGCGACCGGAGAGGCCATCAAGATCAAAGCGAGCAAGAAGGTGGCATTCCGGCCGGCCAAGGATTTGAAGCTCGCGATCTAACCTGCGACCGGACATTCTCCCGAGAGATTTGCCTCGTCGGCGACCGCCGGCGGGGCCTTTCTATGTCCCGGTGGCATGAAACCCCGCCCACGGAATTTGCGGCGCTGTGTGACCACCCTAGCGGCCCTGTAGGGGCGGACCGCGCTTCTTCTTCATGCCGGGCTTGAGGGCCTCATGGCGGGCTTGAGGCCCGCCAGAAGCGAGCGATTTATTCGGACAGGTGGATTCGGGTCAGGCTCGGCAGGGCATGGCGGGGGCAGAGCCGATAACCGTCGGATATATCCGATATCAGTGACGCATGTCCGAACCCGGGGCACTCGCGTACTCAGCTTCGAATTGCGAAATTTCGCGCACCAGGTCTTCGAGGATACGCTGGCGCACTGCAGCATCGGAACCGAATGTCATCTCCGCGACAGTCTTGGCCAGCGCCGTAATGATTTCGTCCACGTCGACAGTATCTTTTTCGCCGCTCAACGAGCCGTACTCCGCATAGAACTCATCGATCAAATCACCGATCAGACAATGCAGACACGGCCGCTCATCATTCGAGTCCGTGCTATCCGCCATGGAGGTCCTTTCTGGCGCAGACCGGCGCTAAAGCCCCGTCTTATGTCCGGCCCTCTCCCCTGGCCCAAGTCTTGGGACAAGTCTTGGGACAAGCCTTGGGCCGCCGGTTCCGCCGCTAATCCTGGCGGTCCTGAGAGAGGATTCCCCGGAACAACTACTGTCAATGTTCTGGGTTGGCAAACGATCCATCGCGATGCCTCTGACCCGGGAAAGGCTTCTGGCACGCGGGAAACTGCTAATAGCGAAACTGTGAAACCGCCGCGCTCCCCTTGACCCGTTTGCGATCTTCCAGTTCGCCCTGCGCTGGTTGGCGGCAAACAACGGGACTAGCGGAGCCGCTCACGCACCGGCTGATGCCACAACAGGTCTCGCACTGGTGCAGCCCCTCATGCCCCAACCGAAGATTCTCTCAGCAACCGGCAACGACGAGTCGTAGGTGGCGGAGCCAAGGGGGATGGGCTCTCGCGCCTGGACTCGCAGCATATGCTCATTGCGAGCATAAATGGCGGCACGACAGCCACCCCGCGATGCGCGAGCGAATTCGCGGTCAAGATAGATTCAGGTTACCGAGGAGGCTGCGGGCCCATCCTTGCGCTTCGGACGCCGCTTGCACCACGCCGTGATCGTGGTGGCATCGATTTTTTCGTCGTTGGGGCCTTGCACAAAATTGACAACGCAGTTGCGCCGCATCAGGTCACAGGCCGCGACGAGGGCGTCTTCTTTCGATGCAAAAGCGCGACTAACACCATCGCTGTTCAATCGACGATCAAAATAGTGCGCGGTCCAGCTCATGCCGTGCTCGTAAGGCCCCCAGAACGAGCCGGGCCGCGACAAGCCTGCTCTCTATTTGACCTTGAGATTTATCGCCAATTCCTTGCCGCGGCTGCTCTCAATTTCATATTCCACGACCTGCCCTTCGTTGAGTGAACTAAGGCCGGCGCGTTCGACTGCACTGATGTGTACGAACACATCTTTACCGCCACCACCTTGTGGCTGAATGAACCCGTAACCTTTGGTCGGATTGAACCACTTCACAGTGCCCGTAGCCATTCTGGTCTCCTGATAAATTCTAGCAGCAACACAGTAGTTCGTTTGAGGCCCAGTTCCAATACCCCCGCGGCCCGTTCTCCCGCTGCAACTTGACCCCGTGCCACGCCATGTCGAGGCGACAGTCCCTAGGCTTGCAGTTGCCGCAACGGAGTACCGCCTCGTCACAGCAGAAAAATGCGAACGGGCCGCCCCGGTTCCCACCAGATCCCATTGGCCGGCACCGGGATCTCGACTAGGTCACCAGGGGCAACGCCAAGGCGGCGATTTTTTCCCCCAGAGCGAGTGCGCCTGGGAATTTGGGTGAAACCCGTCGGGGGCAAACAGGTCGGGCTTCAACGGCGCTGAAAAACGCTCGACAACGAGCCTCGGCAGCCGTCCCGCAAGCCGATCGGCCGCCGCCTGCAGCGCAACAGAGCGCCAGCCCAAGATGCTTCGCAACGGCCATGGCAGCGCCGGAAAGCACGCGAGCGGGGCGACGCCCCCAACGACCACAGCCGCGTCGCCTACGCGATTGCGCGCAGCGGTCACGAGTTCGGTCAGATCATCGGCGAAGGCTGATGGGGACCGGTAGCTGGTGGCATCGTTGACGCCAAACGCAACGATCATGAGATCCGCGGGTTCAGGCGCGAGGCTTGGCACCAACCGCTGCAACGCGTCCCTGACAGTGGCCCCGGAAAGTCCGCATGCGCGCCAGACGGCCGGCCGCCCGGTGTGGCGGGCGAGAGCGCGGGCCGTCACAGCGGTTACCGTTTCGTCGCCACGAGAGAGCCCGACGCCCGACACCGACAATTCGCCGATTCCAACCACCCGGATCGGTTCGCCTGCGCCCGGCACCTTTCCATCATGGGGTAGATTCGCGGCAGGCAGTTGCGGCACCCGCCGACGCGTTGCCGAACCTTGCGCCCATGCCACCGGCAGGAGGGCAAGCGAACCGGCCAAGCCGGTGACGACGGTCGAGCGCGATATCCTGGAAGGTCCAGAAGCAGTTCCTCCGCCGTTGATCGAACATGTGGCGGGCGCTCCACCCGAAACGAGATCCGGGGCGAAACAACCTGCGCACCACCGGCTCATCACGGCCACTCTCCTTCCGAGTTCAAGCAAACGGGCAAACGCCTATCCCGGGACCGGAGTTCCTGGGCCGC
>CAWIGD010000051.1:0-35914 GCA_963835165.1 uncultured Alphaproteobacteria bacterium | reverse complement strand
GAACGAGGAGGGCTGTGCTGTTTGGCATCGTGAATTCGAGGAGTGCACCGCTTCGGGGGTCGCACCCCAATGTGTCCAACCGACGCCGGCTGCCGGCGGCGGCGTGGTTGCGTGCGTGCCGAATGCCGGGCCGAGGCACGCGTTTGCCGGCGCCGGCGGCTATCCATCAACCCCCGCGCCCTGTATTTTTCCTGTTATTTACAGGTGCGGCCCGCTGGAGTGCACCCTTCGGGACGCCTTCGTTTCCGCGCGCACAAGGGGGCGCGCGCGTCAGGACGCCGCGCGCCGGTCGTAGAGGCGACGCGGATTGTCGACCATCAGCTTGCGGCGCAATTCATCGGTCGGCGCCATCTCGGCGATGATGTCGACCAGTTCCCCTTCGTCCGGGACCGGCCCCTTGTGATGCGGGTGCGGCCAGTCGGTGCCCCACACCACGCGGTCCGGAAATTCCGTCACCAGCTTGCGCGCGAACGGCACCGCGTCGGCGTAAGGCGGCCCGGTGCGGCTGATGCGATCGCAGCCGCTGACCTTCACCCAGAACTTGTCGTTCTGCATCAGCCGCAGCAGCTGCGCTGAAACGGCGCCTGCTCCAATCCCAGCCCGGCGTCGACGCGGCCGATGTGATCGATGACGACGGGCACCGGCGAGCGCTCGAGCGCTTGCGCCATGTCGGCGATGAAGGCGCCGTCCATGTGGACCTGCAGGTGCCAGCCGATGTCCGCCAGGCGCGGCGCCAGCGCCATCACCTCATCGAGCGTGGCGCGCCTGGTGCAGATGCCGCATGAAATTGAAGCGCACGCCGCGAAAGCCGCGCCCGTCGAGACGGCGCAGCTCGGCATCGCTCACCGTGGTCGGCAACAGCGCCACGCCGAGATAGGCGCCGCCCTTGGCCGCGAGCGCGTCCTCGGTCACGCGGTTGTCCATGCCGTGCGTGGCGGTCTGCACGATCACGCAGCGCTCGATCCCGAGCAGCGCATGCAGCGCGAACAGCTTCTCCTTCGGCGCATCGGCCGGATTGATCGTCGTGGTGGACGCGAACGGATATTTCTCCGTCGGGCCGAGCACATGGCAGTGCGTGTCCCATGAGCCCGGCGGCAACCGCAGCTTCGGCGTGCTCGGATTGGGATGGAAGGTCGGGACGCGCTCGGCCGCCATCAGTCGCCCTGCTGCTGATGGGCGGTCTCCCAGAACAGCTCCTTCCAGTCGCCGAGCTTCGCCTTCATGGTGCCGATGCGGTTGAGAAAGTCCGCGAAGAAGGCGATGCGATGCGGCTGCGAGGTGAACTCGAAGCCCGGATCGTTGAGCTGGGCCACCAGATCGTCGACGTTGTCGGGCGCCTTCTGCGCCTCCTTCCACAGCAAGGCGGCGGCGCGCTTGTCCGCATTGGCGACCTTGATCGATTCGTCGAGCGCGTTGGCGACGGCCTTGAACAGCGTCGGGTTCTTTTCCTTGGTCGGCTTCGTCGCCAGCAGCGTGATCTGCGTCAGCGGCCCGCCGAAGACTTTGCGGCTATCGGTGATGATGTGCGCGCCGGGCAGCTTCAGGCCGCGGTCGGTGAAGGGCTGCACGGCGATATGCGCGGTGATGGAGGCCTTGCCGTAGCCCGCCGACAGCGCCGTGACCGCATCGGGGTGGCCGAGCGCGACGGTCAGATGGTCGAGACGATGGGGGTCCTTCCACAGTTCCTCCGCCGCCATCTGCAGCATCATGGCGTTGAACGACAGCCGCACGGTCGGCACGGCGATGCGGTCGGTGTCCTTGAAGTCGGCGATCGTCTTGACGTTCGGATTGATGGTGTAGAGCGTCATGGCGCCGTTCGACACGGTCCCGACCGCCTTGACCTCGTTGGCCGAGCCGCGGGTCCTTTCCCACAGCGTCAGCAGGGACGGCAGCGCGGCGGTGCCGTAGTCGGCCGCGCCCGAGAGGATGGCGTCGAGAACCGGGCCGGGCCCGCTCAGCGCGGTCGCGGTGGCTTCGATCTTTCCGAGGCCGAGCTTGTCCGCTTCCTTCTGCAGGATGCCGCCGCTGACCATGATGTCGACCGGGAGATAGAGCAGTCCGCGCTGCTGCACGAAGGTCACCTTGAGCGGCGCTTGCGCGCGGACGATGGCCGGGGCCGCGATGAGGCTGATGCCGCCCGCCACGGTCGCGAAGGCCTGCCGCCGGCTTACGGCCTCGATCATCTTCATCCCTGGCATCGTCTCGTCTCCCGGTCTGTCAGGTTCTTGGTGGAGCACCGTCCTGGGCTCGATCCGGCCCATGATAGGCCCAGTCGCGCACGTCAACAAACAATCGGGATCGGACCGCCGCGGCGGTGCGCCGCACCAGCCGATGTGCCGCCGGCGCCGGTCGGCGCGCGCTTCCGCAACGCCCGCGGCGGGTGCTACCATCGCGGGCAACGGAGGTCCAAGCTTGAGCGTGGACATGAAGATTGATCCCGGCAAGGCAATGGGCGCACGGATCGAGGGCGTGGACCTTGCCCAACCGGTCTCGGACGAAGCGTTCAAGCGGATCCTGCGTGCGCTCGGCGAGCATGGCGTGCTGTGCTTCCCCGGGCAGCAGCTCGAGACGGCGCAGTTCGTCCGCTTCGGGCGCATGTTCGGCGAACTCGAGATCAACGTCGCCAATCAGTTCCACGAGCCCGGATTTCCGGAAGTGATGGTGCTGTCCAACATGGTGGCTGAGGGCAAGCCGGTCGGTCTCGGCGATGCCGGACAGGGTTGGCACACCGACATGTCCTACAGCCGCGAGATCGCGCTCGCCAACGTCCTCCATGCCGTCAAGGTGCCGATGCGCGACGGCGTGCCGCTCGGAGATACCCAGTTCCGCAACATGCACGCGGCCTACGCGGACCTTCCGGCCGACATCAAGACGCGGCTCAAAGGGCGCACGGCCACGCACGACTTCGCCAAGTTCTGGGACATGATGCGCGCGCGACCCGGCTCCCAGCGCGCAGCCCTCACCGCGGAGCAGCGCGCCAAGAAGCCGCCGGTGTCGCAGCCGATCTTTCGCACCCACCCGATCACCGGCCGCACCATTCTCTACTGCAACCCGGGCTATGCCACGCGCATCGACGGGCTGCCGGAAGCCGAAAGCGACGAGCTGCTCCGGTATCTCTTCAAGCACCAGGAGCAGGAGAAATATTTCCACGCGCACAAATGGGCGGAGGGCGACGTGCTGATGTGGGACAACATCGGCACCGTGCACAACGCGGTCCCCGACTATCGCCCGGACGAGCCACGCTACATGCGCCGGGTGCAGGTCATGGCGACCAAGGACTACGCCCGCCTCGCCGCCTGAGCGGGCCAAAAGAACCAGGGAGGAATGCGGTGCGCATAGCTCAAGGGCGAGCCATTCGGCTGCCGGCCGTTTCGCTGCTGGCCGGGATGGCGCTGACGGTCTTTGCCGCGACCGCGGCCGCACAGGTGCCCGAAATACGCTTCGCGCGTCAGTTCTCGATGGGCTACCTGCAGTTCAACGTCATGGAGAAAAATCAGCTGGTCGAGAAGCACGCCAAGGCCGCGGGCATTCCCGAGGTGAAAGTGGTGTGGGCGACCTTCAACAGCCCGGCGGCGATGAATGATGCGCTGCTGTCCGGCTCCATCGACATCGTCTCCGGCGGCGTGCCGGGCCTGCTCACGATCTGGGCGCGCACCCACGGCACCGCGAACGCCGTGAAGGGCATTACCGCGTTCTCGTCGCAGCCGATCCTGCTCAACACCCGCAATCCCAATATCAAGAGCATCGCGGACTTCACCGACAAGGACAAGATCGCGTTGCCGGCGGTCAAGGTTTCCGTGCAGGCGATGATGCTGCAGATGGCGGCGGCCAAGCAGTGGGGACAGAGCAATTTCGCCAAGCTCGATCCGCTCACCGTCGGCATGTCGCCGCCGGACGCGACCATCGCGCTGCTGAGCGAATGCCTCCGAGATCACCAGCGTCTTCAGCGTGCCGCCGTTCCAGTACCAGCAGCTTGAAAAGCCGGGCGTCCGCACCGTGCTCAACTCCACCGAGGTGTTCGGCGGGCCGCACACCTTCACCGTGGCGTGGACCTCGACCCAGTTCCACGACAAGAATCCCGCGCTCTACAAGGCGCTGGTCGGCGCCTTCCAGGAAGCGACCGAGATGCTCAACAAGGACGTGAAACCGGCCGCGCAATACTGGATCGATGACGTCAAATCGAAACTGACCGTCGAGAAGGTCGCCGAGATCGCCTCCGGCAAGGAGGTGAAATGGACGATGGTGCCGGAAAGCACGATGAAATACGCCGAGTTCATGCACGCGGTCGGCTCGATCAAGATCAAGCCGGCGAGCTGGAAGGACCTGTTCTTCCCGGAGGTCCATGGGCTGCCCGGCAGCTGAGGGACGGCGAACAGAGGGACGCGCAAGCGCCGATACCGGAAGGGCCGACATCGCGATGAACGTTCCATCCAGCCCCGCGCCGCTCCTGCAGGTGCAAGGGGTCACGTTGCAGTACCGGACCGAGAAGCACCTCGTCACCGCCACCTATCGCGTCAGCTTCGACGTTCACCGTGCGGATCGGTTCGTGCTTCTCGGGCCGTCCGGATGCGGCAAGTCGACCCTGCTCAAGGCGGTCGGCGGCTACATGGCGCCGACCGAAGGCGGCATGCGGTTGAAAGGGCTGCCGATCCGCGCGCCGGGCGCCGACCGGGTATTCGTATTCCAGGAATTCGATCAGCTGCTGCCGTGGAAGACGGTCAAGCAGAACGTGATCTTCGCGCTGGAATCGTCGGGCAAGATGCGCGGCAAGGCCGCAAGCGCGCAGGCGATGCGCTACATCGAGAAGGTCAATCTCACCAAGTTTGCGGACTCCTACCCGCACACGCTCTCCGGCGGCATGAAGCAGCGCGTCGCCATCGCGCGGGCGCTGGCAATGGAGCCGGACGTGTTGCTGATGGACGAACCGTTCGCCGCACTCGACGCCCTGACCCGCCGGAAAATGCAGGGGGAGTTGCTGCAATTGTGGGCCGATACGCGCTTTACGATGCTGTTCGTGACGCACTCGATTCCGGAGGCCGTACTGATCGGCAACCGCATCCTGCTGCTCTCGCCCCACCCGGGGCAGGTCAAGGGCGAGCTCAACAGCGACGGCTCCGATCCGTCAGATCCCGCCAGCGGGCGCAAGCTGTCCGACCGCATTCACGAGATGCTGTTTGCGGATCGCATCGAGGAACAGGAGGTCGTCCGCCATGGCTGACACCCAAACGACGGTGGCGCTCCAGCCCGCGGTTCCGCCATCGCGGCCGGAATATCTGCGCGACGTCGTCGCCAGCGGCGACATCGGCGTGGTGCAGAAGCCGCTCACGCTTTGGCAGCGGCTCGTGAATCAGGCCTGGCTCAGGAAGGCGTTCATTCTCGTGGTCATCGCCGGCGCCTGGCAGCTCTACGCCCGCGAGCTCAACAACCCGCTGCTGGTGCCGACCTTCACGGCCACGATCGACGCGTTCTCGACCGCCATGATCAACGGCGATCTCCCGCAGAAGGTGGCGAACTCGGTGCTCCTGCTGCTGAAGGGCTATGCCATCGGGCTGGCTTTGGCCATGCTGTTCACCGCGCTCGCGATGATGTCGCGGATCGGCAACGACCTGCTGGAGACGCTGACATCGGCGTTCAACCCGTTGCCGGCCATCGCGCTGCTCCCGCTCGCCCTCATCTGGTTCGGGCTGGGCGAAATCTCAATCATCTTCGTGCTGGTGCACTCGGTGCTGTGGGCGGTGGCGCTCAACACCCATTCGGGATTCAGGTCGGTCTCCAACACGCTGCGGATGGTGGGGCGCAACTACGGCCTGCGAGGCCCGCGCTACATCGCGAAGATCCTGATCCCCGCCGCGTTCCCGTCGATCCTCACGGGACTGAAGATCGGCTGGGCCTTTGCCTGGCGCACCCTGATCGCGGCGGAGCTGGTGTTCGGAGTCTCGTCCGGCAAGGGCGGACTTGGCTGGTACATCTATGAGAACAAGAACATGCTCGACATTCCCGCCGTGTTCGCGGGCCTGCTGACGGTGATCCTCATCGGGCTGATCGTGGAAAACTTCATCTTCCGCAACATCGAGGCGGTGACCGTGCGCCGATGGGGCATGCAGTCCTAGGATATCTCGATCGTGAACGCGGAGCGGTCCGACATGCGGCGGCCGGATCTACGAAATCACGTTCGCATTCTTGAGAAAGCCCCATACATCGACCACGGGCTTGCCGCCGAAGTCGAGATCGCGGTAGGCCGCATGCGGCGCGCACAGAATGAGTAGATCGCTGCGCGCGACCACCTCGTCGAGCGCAAGCAGCTCCGGGTCGGTGGTCACGAACGGATCGGTGGTCAGCACCGCGTCGGCCAGGCTGGCGAGCGCCTTCTTGAACTTGTAGCTGAGCGACGCGCGGGTGTCGTCGATCTCGGCCTTGAATGCCATGCCGAGCAACCCGATCGTCATGCGCGAGAGGTCATAGCGCCGGCGCAGGTCATCGCAGAGGTGGAGCACCAGGCCCTCGTTGACCAGCATGGCCGCGTTGCCGAGGCTGAACTGGTTCTGCGCGAACGCGGCAAGCTGCGCCGTGTCCTTCATCAGGCAAGGACCGGCCGCAAGGCCGGGCGAGGGAATGCCGCGGGCGCGCGGATAGTTGCGCTTCATCGCATCGGAGACCCGCCGGTAATCGACGCCGGCTGCCTTCGCGATCAGGTAGAACTGGTTCGCGGTCGCGAACTCGATGTAGCGATAGGCATTGTTGAACAGCTTGGCCAGTTCGGCTTCGCGCGTCGTCACCACGACGAGTTCGGGGGCGATGGCGGAGAACAGCTTTGCCGCCTCCTCCTCGGCCGCAGCCGTCGTGGCGCTGATGATCTGCGGCGTTTCCTTGAGCTCCTTGATGCCGTGCCCCTGCACCATCCGCTCCGGGCAGAAGGCGACCTTGAGGTTCCGGTTGTTGCGCTTGAGGTAGCCGTCGAGCCAATCGGTGGTACCGGGAAACACGGTCGAGCGCAGCACCAGCAGCTGCCCGTCGCTGAGATGGGGCAGCAGCGCATCGATGCAGTCCTGAACCACCTTGCGGACGGGATTGAGAAACTCGTCGATCGGCGTGCCGATGGTGATGATGACGGGTCCGCTGCGGGAAATATCCGCCGGCGAGGACGTGAACACGAGCCGGTTCTGCCCGAGTGCCTTGGCGAGCAGCGCCTCGCCGCCGTATTCGATGAACGGCAGCCGGCCCGAGCGCAACGTTTCGAGCACGTCCCGGTTGGTGTCGTGGACGTTGACCCGGAACCCCGCCTCGGCAAAGGCCAGGACCAGTGGAATGCCGACGTGCCCGCCACCCCCGACAATGGTCAGGTCGGCCGTATCGAGCTGCGCAGGCATCGCTGGCGTCGGCTTGGCACCGGCAAAATTCACGCAAGCGCTCCAAAATTGCCGCTCGAAGAAGCCCCCGCGGGCACCCGCCGATTGATAGCGCAGCCTTCCGGATTATTCAAAGGCCCAGTACCATGGCCGTCACAGCTCGTGCGGAACCGGCAAGGGCGTGATCAGCTTCCCCCGAAAGCCTTTGGCCCGCAGTTTCGGGGCGAGCTCATCGGCGATGTGCCAGGAGAAGATGATGGCGCAATCCGGCTGATCGGCGAACAGGCGGCTTTCCTCGACCACCGGGATCGATGTCCCCGGCATGCATTTGCCGATCTTGAGCGAACCCGCGATCTCGCAGACGTAGTCGATGATCCCCTCGTCGAGTCCGAGATAGTTGACGAGGGTCGAGGCGCGCGAGGGCGCGCTGATCCCGCAGATGCGCGCCCCAGTCTCCTTGAGGTCGCGGATCATGGCGAACAGCCGCAGCTTGGACAGCACCACGTCGTCCCTGAAGCTCTTGAGCCGCGCCAGCATCGCCTCGCCGCGCGGTTCGCTCGCGAGCATCTTGGCGACGCTGTCGTTCACGGGCTGCACGCCCCGCCGCGCGGCATAGACCCGGATCGATCCGCCATGGGTCGGGATCGCCCGCGCGTGAAAGACTTCGAGCCCGTGCATCTGCAGCAGGTTGGCCAGGCTGTTGAGCGAATAGTAGCGCAGGTGCTCGTGATAGATGGTGTCGTACTGCAGCTTGTCGAGCAAACCGACGAGGTAGTGCGATTCGGATATGAACACGCCGTCGGGCCCGAGCAGATCGAGAATGCCCGCGACGATCGCGTGCACGTCCTCGATATGGGCGAAGCAGTTCGCCGCCGTCACCACCCGCGCGGGGCCGTGCTCGCGCCTGACCTCGGCCGCCGTTTCCGGGGTGAAATAGCGTTGCAGCGTGGGAATGCCGCGGCTGGCCGCGATCTTGCCGACCTCGGTCGGTTCGATGCCGAGAACGCGATGGTTCTTGAAGTTCGAGAGCAGCGTCCCGTCGTTCGAGCCGATGTCGATGACGAGGTCCTGCGGGCCGAGCTTGAGCATTGCCGACGCTTCCGCATGGAGGTCGGCAAAATTGTCCCGCAACAGCTTGGTGGTGCCGCTGGTGTAGGGATATTCGGGGGGAAAGATGATGACGGGATCGACCGCCAGGCCGAGTTGCACCAGATCGCACTTGGCGCAGTGCAGGAGGTTGGTGGGAAACCACGGCTGCTGCCGCGGGACCGCGCCGATCGCAACCATCTGGTTCACCGGCGGCATGTAGCCGAGGTTGAGCACGCTGGTCAGCGGCGCATGTCCGCAGACCTGACAACATTCCACCGGAACGCTTGCTCCGCTGCCGGCGGCGCGGGCGACTTTTGCTGGAAACATGCGATCTCCTTTACGACCGGCTATGCCGCCGGCGCCATGCTTTCGTGATCCCAGTACCATTTGAGCGTCGGCGGCAATCCCTCGTCGAGCGGCACGCGCGGGGCATAGCCGAGCGCGGCCAGCTTCGAAACGTCCGGGCACCGGCGCGGCGTGCTGCCCGCCAGCACGGCCGAGGGGCGGAGCGCGATCTCACGGCCGGCAATCGCGGCCATGCGGCGCGCGAGATCGGCGATGCTCACCTCTTCGGTGGTGCCGATGTGGTAGATGTTGAGGTGCTCGCCCTTCTCCCGCATGATCATCACGCCCTGCACCAGATCATCGACATGGCAGAAGCTGCGGGTCTCCTCGCCGCTGCCCTGGATCGGAAATGGCAGCGCCCCGCTCGCATGGGTGTCGGCCGTGCGTTTCAGGCGCAGCGCGAATTGCGGAATGACGTGATCGAAGCCCATGTCCGGACCATACACATTGTGCGGTCGAAAGATCAGCACGCGTTCGAAGTGCTTGCGGCCGAAGTTGATCGCCATCATCTCGCTGATGATCTTGCCCGCGCCGTAGGAAAGGCGCGGATTGAGCGGGTCGGGAACCACGAGCGGAACGCTCTCGTCGGTCGGCACCTGCGGCGGCGACTGATAGACCTCCGAGCTCGAGGCGAGGACCAGGCGCCCGACATTCCAGTGCCGGCAGCCGTCGATGACGTTGACGATGCCTTTGACGCCGACATCGAGCACCAGTTCGGGCGCGCTGTAGAACGTCGCCGTGCCGTTGACGAAGGCGAGATGATGCACCTCGTCGATGCCGCGCATGGCGGCGTCGACCGCGGCCGGGTCGCGAATGTCGCCGCCGACGAACTCGACGTCGGCCTCGACCTCCCGCAGCCGGCGCAGGGCGCCGCGGGAATTGTCGTCGAACACGCGCACCGCGTCGCCGTGGCGCACGAGCGCCTTGACCAGGGCGGAGCCGATGAAGCCGCTGCCGCCGGTCACCAGGACACGCCGGGCGCTCACGAATGCCACTCCCCGGTCGAGGGCGCGACGGCGATCCAGCGCTCCGACGCGTGCGCGTGACGCGCCGCATCGATCAGGCCCTGCACGCGATAGCCTTCGGCGAAGCCGGGCGACGGAGATCCGCCCCGCTCGCACGCATCGACGAAGCGCTGCACCAGCCGCGCCACGGGGGCGACGCGGGAATCGGCGAATCGATCGGCGCTCACGTCCTCGGTCGCGACCGCCTGCAAGCTGCTGTCTGGGCGGCGCGCCTGCATCAGTTGAAAGCCGCGGAAGTAATCGGCGGTGGGGTTCGTCAGGACGAGGGTACCGTCGTCGCCGTAGAACTCAAGGCGGTGGCCGGAACCGAGGAACGATGCGCAGCTCATCTGCAGGCTGCCGCCGGCGCCGGACGCGAAGGCGATCGCGAGCGCGATGCTGCTCTCGGCGTCGCCATCGGGCAAGGGAAACACGCGGCCGCCGAGTCCGGCGATCGGGCCGCAAAACCATTCGAGATAGTAAAAGCAATGGCAGACGAAATTGCCGAGAAGCCCACCACCGCCCTCCCCGCCGCGCGTCTTCCAGCTCTTGAGGCGCAGGCGCGTCGCCTGGTTCTCCACGTTCCAGGTCACGACCACATGACGCAAACGCCCGAGCGCCCCGCTATCCAAAATCTCCTTCGCGCGGCGCCACGACGGCAGTTCGGGAAAGTTGAAGTCGATGATCGTCGGCTGCCCGCTCCGCCGCGCCGCCTCGAGCATGGCCCGCGCGGCGGGGAGATCGGCGGCGAGCGGTTTCTCGACGAAGACGGGCTTTCCGAGGTCGAGCGCGCGGCGCGCGACCTCGGGCTGGAGATCGGGCGGCACCGCGACAGCGACGGCGGCGACGGCGCGATCCTCGATCAGCGCCCTCCAATCGCCGAACCCGCGCGCGACATTCGCCGCCCGGGCCAGTTCGGCCGTGCGCGCGCCATCGCTTCCCGCCAGCGCCACGACCTCGCAGCGCGGATCGGTGCGGAATGCGGGCAGCAGCACGGTTCGCCCATAGTTGCTGCCGACGATGCCGACGCCGATCACCGCGACCCCTCCGCTTGTGGCGGCGCCAGAACGACTTCCAGGCGAGGTGCCGGGGTCGGCTGCATCCCGATGCCTTTCATTGCCCTCTCGTCCCCGTTATGCCGCTCGCAGATACCACACCGAAAGCGCGGACGGGAAACTCCTGGCATGGACCCATACAAATCGCCCGAAATAAGCTAGGCTCGCCCGCTGACCGCCGCCTTTGATGAGAGCGGTCTCGATCACGAAGGGAGGATTTCACTATGTCTTTGGTGTTGTATCGCCTGGCCGGCATCGGCCTCGCTTGCGCCTTGGTGGCGCCCGCGAGCGCGCAACTCCTCGCCCGTAAGGACCTGTCGGCCGCCACGGCCCTCACCATCGCGCAAACCGCCATCGCCACCTGCACCGCGAACGGCTATCGCGTGTCGGCCACGATCGTCGGACGCAACGGCGAGGTTCTCGTGCAGGTGCGCGGCGACGGGACCGGGCCGCACACTATGGAGAACAGCTTCAAGAAGGCCTTCACGGCGCGCACCTTCCGCATTCCGTCGGGCGAGATGGAAGAGCGGCTGAAGAAGAATCCCCAGATGGGCGCGCAGTATCTCACCGGCTTCACCACCGCGCGCGGCGCGTTGCCGATCATGGTCGGCGAGGACGTGATCGGCGCGGCCGGCGTCTCCGGTGCTCCCGGCGGCGAGAAGGACGAAGCCTGCGTCAAGGCCGGGATCGACAAGGTCGCCGACCAGCTCAAGTAACCAGACGGCCGCGCGCCATCCGTGCCTGCACCACAAGGACGCATCATGACGAGACTTTCTCGCGGGCGGATTGCTCGCGTGCTGCTTGGCTTTGCGGTGGCTGCTCCGATGGTTGCTCTGCTCATGGTCTGGGCGTTCCCGGTGAACGCCCAGACCTATCCCGACCGGCCGATCCGCGTGATCGTGCCGATCGCGGCCGGCAGCGTGACCGACGTCATCATGCGCGCCACGGCTAACGAACTCACGCCGCGGCTCGGCCAGTCGTTCGTGATCGAGAACAAGGGCGGCGCGAGCGGTATTCCCGGCGCCCAGGCCTGCGCGCAGGCCACGCCCGACGGCTACACGCTCTGCCTCGTCTATCACAACACGCTTTCCATCAACCCGCTGATGTTCAACAAGCTGCCCTATGACGCCGAAAAGGACTTCACGCTCATCACCAACCTCTATCTTCTGGTCGAGGCCCTGTTCGTTAACAGCGCGCTCAACGTCGGCACCGCGGCCGAGCTCAAGGCCTATGCCCAGGCGCATCCGAGCGCCCTCAACTACGGCACGCTCGGACCCGGCTCCAATCCGGAAATGTTCTTGAAATGGATGAACCAGAAATGGAATGTGAACATCGTCGGCATCCCGTACCGCGGTGGTGGGCCGATCGCGCAAGCACTGGTCGCCGGCGAACTCCAGATCGCAAAGATGGGGCTCGGGAACTTTCTCGGCCTGTTGGGAACCGGCAAGATCAAGCCGCTCGCGGTCGCCGCCGTACGGCGGTCGCCGCTTGCGCCTGACGTGCCGACGCTTGCCGAAGCCGGCATCGATTTCCCGCCGTTTGGCTGGTGGGGCCTTGCCGCTCCCAAGGGCGTGCCGCAGGCGATCGTGGACCGGCTCAACGCCGAATTCGTGAAGCTTTATCGCGAGCCGAAATTCGTCGACTATCTCGAGAAGCAGGCGGTGCTGCCGGCGCCCGGAACGCCCGCGGAATTCGCAGCATTCCTGAAGAAGGACCGCCAGGACGCCGAGCTCTTGATCAACATCGCGAACCAGCCGCGCGAGGACTATAAGGCGGAGCAATGAACGTGAGGGCTGAATCGCCGCACGCTCGCCCGGTCGGAGGCATACCATGCGCCGCTTCGTGATCGCGGCCCTCGCCATCGTCGTCCTGGCCGCGGGCACGCTCGTGATCGCGCGCACGGCTCCGGTCAACGACGAGCAAGCGGCGAAAGCGGCGCATCGTGCTTTTGTCGCGAATCTCGGCAAGGGCGACCAGAAGGCGATCGGCGCGGTGCTCGACCGGCGCTTCACCTGGACCGACGCCGAGGGACGGGCGCTGACGCGGCGTGAGACTCTTAAGGAGCTGCCCGCACTCGCAGCCGCCAATGCGGGCGACAGCGACGTCCAGACGCACTTCTACGGACGGATGTTGACCGTGCGGGCGGCCCGCGACCATGCGCGCGTCCTGCGGGTATTCGTGAAGCGGCGCCATGGCTGGAAAGCGTTCGCCCTGATGGAGACGCCGACCGCTGGCGGCGGAGCGCCGGCCTCGGTCGAGCAGGCTGCGGGCGCCGGCGACTGCGACAATCCCTGCCGTACCGTGCCCTACACGCCGAAGACCCAGATGGACAACGATATCCTCGCGGCGTGGCAGAAGACCAAGATGCTCGAATGGAAGCCGGATGCGGCGCAATGGGCGCGGTTCATCGCGGACGAATTCATGATCATCAACAACACCACGGTCCGCAACAAGGAAGAGCGCGTAGGCATCGCCGCGCGCCAGCAGGACGCCGGCGCGGGCACGCCGGGCGATCCAGTCACCTCCATGCGGATCTACGGTTTCGGGCCCAACGCGGCGCTCATGACCTCCCAGCACACGCCCTATCGCGGCGGCAAGCCCTACAGCAACGTGCGCATCTGGGTGCTTCGCGACGGTCGCTGGCAACTCGCCCTGAGCCAGCAAGTGACGATCCAGTCGGCCGCACCGCTCTCCGCCGTTGCAAGCAAGCAATAGCTCGCTCTCACGCGTGGGCGACCCGCCGGCCCGGTCGCATCAGCAGCCAGAGCGCAATCAGCACGTTCACCAGGTTCCACATCAGGCCGTTGGCAAACGCCGCCTGGTAGGAGCCGGTGAGATCGAAAATCACGCCCGACATCCAGCCGCCGAATGCCATGCCGAACAGCGTCGCCATCAGCACGAGACCGAGCCGCGTGCCGGCCTCCTGCGGGGAAAAATATTCGCGCACGATAATGGCGTACATCGGCACGATGCCGCCCTGGAACAGGCCGAACAGCGCCGAGATCACGTACAATGACGCCAGGCCGTCGAACAGCAGATAGAGAAACAGCGCCACGCCCTGCAGCGCCGAACTCAACAGCAGCGTCGCCACGCCGCCGATGCGGTCAGCGACGAAACCCGAGGCGATGCGGCTGACCATGCCAAAGCCCAGCATCAGGGACAGCATCTCGGCGCCGCGCGCCACGCCATAGCCAAGATCGCCGCAATAGGCGACGATGTGCACCTGCGGCATCGCCATCGCCACGCAGCAGGACAGACCGGCGAGGCACAACACCGCCTGCAGCGCGTTGGGAGAAAAGCCCAGGCCACGTTGGGCGCTGGCGCTCAACGCCCCCATCGACTCGGTATCGTGCATCGGCGCGCGGCGGCGCAGCGCCAGCAAGAGCGGCAGCGTGGCGAGGCCGCAGAACACGCCGACGCCGATATGAGTTGCCCGCCAGCCCTCGCTGGCGATGAAGTGATGCAGGATCGGCGGCCAGATGGCGCCGCCAAGATAGTTGCCGCAGGCGACGATGGCGACGGCAATGCCGCGCCGGCGGCTGAACCATTGCGACGTGTCCGCGATCAACGGTCCGAACGTCGCGGACGCGCCGATACCGATCACAATGTGAAGGAGTGCGAACGAGAACAGATTGGGGGCAAAACCCGCCCCGATGTAACCGACGCTCAGCGCAAGCTCGCCGCACACGACAGGCGCCACGATGCCCAGTCGATCGGACAATCGTCCCATCGCCACGCCACCGAACGCAAAGCCCATCATGGCCAGGGTAAACGGCAGCGAAGCGTCGGCTCGCGCAACACCGAACTCGGCCTGTACCGCCGGCAGCACCACCGGCACCGACCACATGCCGACGCTTCCGACGGCGCCGAGCACGACGGCGGCAGCAAGCCGCCACCAGGCGAAGGGCGACTCGACCCCGGCGTGAACAGTCCCGGACCTGAGCATCTGTGCTTGGGCGTTTCCTAGGGGTTAATTCGCGGCTTCTTGTTCGGCGTGCAACCGGGCCTTCCTTGCCAAGGGCGCGCAGCGCACGCAACAGCAATCGGGGCCGAAAGTCCGCCGGCGCCCGCATGGCTGGTGCGCTTGCGGCCGCGGTTGCGCGGGGGCTTGTCGGAACGTGGCTGTCCCGTGATACGTTCCCCGCGCGCGCCCGCATGAGCGCGCCCGATCGGGCGTAACGTCCATCGTGACAACGAACAGGGGGAACAGCACAGATGCCTGCAGCGAACGATATCCGACGCGTGGTCACGACCCATGACGCGAGCGGCAAGGCGATCGTCGGATACGACAATGTTGCGCCCCAGACCGGCGGCGAGGCCGAACTCGGCGTCAAGGTGTTCAACCTCTGGGTCACGGACTCGACGCCCGCCGACATCTCCGGCAAGGCCGACGCCGCCACCCGCAAGGTCGGCATTCCGCCGCCCCCCAACGGCTCGATCTTCCGCATCGTGGAATTCCATCCGACCCCGAAAGCGGACGACCTCGATCCGAATTTCCTCGCCAAGATCGCCGGCCAGGATGCCAAAGCAGGGGGCAATCCGGGCGCCAAGCCGGCGCGACACCCCGGCATGCATCGCACCCGGAGCATCGACTACGCCATCGTGCTTGCAGGCGAGATCGACATGCTGCTGGACGATTCCGACGTCCATCTCAAAGCCGGCGACGTGCTGGTGCAGCAGGGCACCATCCACGCCTGGGTCAATCGCGGCAAGGAGCCTTGCCGCATCGCCTTCATCCTCATCGACGCCAAGGACATTTGACGCGATCGGCGGACCTGCTTTCGAGGACGATCCACGCGGCCATCGAGGACATGATGACGAAGAAGACGACGACCGATCGCGCCTTTCAACTCTCGCTGTCCGGCCACCGGGCGCCGGTCGACTATGACAGAGCGCCAACCTACGCCGGCATGATCGCAGAAAAGGACGTCCTCGTGCCCATGCGCGACGGCGTCAAGATCGCAGTCGACGTCTACCGCCCGGAGACGAAGGAAAAGCTCCCCGCCCTGCTGGCCTTCTCGATTCACAACAAGGATCTGCAGGGTCCCGAGCTGGCCCAGGCGTCGCTCACCCATCCGGCCTGGTCGATGCTGTGGACCGGTCCGGCGGAGGCGGGCGATACGCGCTTCTTCGTCGGGCGCGGCTACGTCCATGTGATCGGCAATCCGCGCGGCGTCGGCAAATCGGAAGCCGGCGGTTCGCGCGCGTTCGACAGTTACGATCTGATCGAATGGATCGCGGCCCAGCCCTGGTGCGACGGCAATGTCGGCATGGTCGGCATATCCGGCTTCGGCGCCGAGCAGCTCATGGCGGCGAAGCAGCAGCCGCCCCACCTCAAGGCAATCTTTCCATTCGATCCGCGCGGCGCATACGGCGATGCCGGCGGGTTTCGCGACGAATATCCCGGCGGCGTCATCCACCTCTTTCGATTTCTGCTGCAGGTCTATGCGTCGGCCCATCAGCAAAAGGGACAGCCGAAGGCGCTGCCGCCCGAGCGGGAAAAGCTGTGGCAGGAGGCGATCGCCAATCCCGACTTCAGGATGTATCCGCATGTCTACAACGTGCTTGCGCTCAAGGGCCAACATTTCCCGGCCTATTTCGACATTCTCGTGGACCCCTACGACAAGGAAGAAGCGGTCAAGAAAAGCGAAGCCGAGTTTTCGAAGATCAAGGTCCCGACCTATACCGGCTCGGGTTGGTACGGCTACACCTACAAGACGCATCTCCTGGGAGCGCAGAACTGGTTTCGCAACATCGACGCGCCCCATAAGAAGCTTCTGCTCGCCGGCCCCGCCCATCTCGACCGCCCGGTCAAGGCGTTCCACAACGAAATGCTGCGGTGGTACGACCAATGGCTCAAAGGCATCGACACGGGAATCCTCCGCGATCCGCCGGTGCGATTCTGGGTGATGGGCGCCAATGAATGGCGCAGCGGCAGCGACTGGCCGTTGCCGGAGACGCAATGGGTCAAGTTCTATCTCAGGGGCTGGGAGCGATTGACCACCGAGCCGTTCGTCGCCGGGAGCGCCGACGACTACCAGGCGCCCGATGCTTTTGCGCAAATGCCGGCGAGCCAGACCAATCGTATCCAGAAGCTGCGTTATCTAAGCGAGCCGCTGGCCGAGGACGTCACCATTGCGGGGCCGAGCGTGCTCAATCTCTTCGCTTCGATCGACCAGGACGATACCAACTGGATCGTGATCCTGAAGGACGTGGGGCCGGACGTGGGCGTGCAGACCGCTCGCGAAGGCGAACGCGATGTCACGACCGGCCTGCACGAACGCGAGCTCACCCGCGGCTGGCTCAAGGCGTCCCAGCGTGCGGTCGATCCGACAAGATCCCTGCCCGGCCGGCCCTGGCATCCGCTCACGCGCGCGGCGCGCCAGCCGGTCGTTCCCGGCGAGATCAACGAATACGCCATCGAGATCATGGCGACCGCGAACCAGTTCAAGCGTGGACACCGCATCTGTGTCGAGATTACGAGCCTCGACGTCGCGACCGGCGTCGGCAGCGCCACCAATGTCGAATACATCCCCTACCATATCTGCAGCAGCAAGACCGTGCTGCATCAGGTCTATCACGACCCCAGTCATCCCTCGCACCTGCTGCTGCCGGTGATCCCGGAGGCGTGAGGCGTATCTCGCCTTGGTGAGTGGGGCGCGATGGCTCCGGCATATTGCGCCTGTCGGCCATCTGCGGTGCAATGCGCTTCGCTCTTTCACCCGACGAGGATCCAGCATGCCCGAGATCACGTTTCACAACCCCGAGACGCTCGGCAAGCCGCTCGGGCAATACTCGCAGATCACGCGCGTCAAGGCCTCCGAATTCCTGTTCATCGCCGGCCAGGTGGCGGCGGAGAAGAGCGGCGCGTGCGTAGGCAAGGACGACTTCGACGCGCAATGCCGGCAGGTCTTTGCCAATATCGAAGCGGCGCTGAAATCGCAGAGCGCCGGCTTCGCCAACGTGGTCGAGTTCACGACCTATCTCGTGCATTCGCAAGACATTCCCAAATTCATGACGTTCCGGCTGCGTGAATTTCCACGCATCTTTCCCGGTGGCGTGTATCCCCCCAACACCCTTCTGATCGTGGACCGACTGGTACAAGAGCCGTTCCTGATCGAAGTGCACACCGTCGCGGCGTTGTAGGCCTCGCGCGCGGCCAATCTTCGATCCGTCGTCCTGGGACACGGCTGCAACGCCCGTTGGATCGACCGCAAAAACATGCTGTGTTGTCTTCGCCGGTCACTGGAATAAACCCATGCCCATTCACCTCGAGCCCGGCCCCGACAACGTCCATTGGGGCTATTTCGACGCCCGCCTTTCTCCCCGGGTCGCCATCGACAGCGGCGAGCGCGTGACGATCTCGAGCGTATCGGGCGGTCCCGAACTGATGCCCGGCCCGCCGCTCGTCATTCCGCCGGCCCTCCCCGCCATTCATGCAAAGGTGGTGCGGCAGTTGGGGCCGCACATCCTCACCGGTCCCGTGGCCGTCAAAGGCGCCAAGCCCGGGCAGGTACTCCAGGTCGACATCGAAGCCATCGATGTGCTGTACGACTGGGGCTACAACTCGGTGCGCCCGCTCGCCGGCGCGTTGCCGGACGACTTCGCCGAGAACCGGCACATCCACATCGTTCTCGATCGTGCGCGCAAATGCTGGCGGCTGCCGTGGGGCCAGGAGGTTCCGCTGGCGCCGTTCTTCGGTGTCATGGGCACTGCGCCGCCGCCGGCGTGGGGCATGATCTCGACCGCTCCGCCACGCCGGAACGGCGGCAATCTCGACAACAAAGAGCTCGTCGCCGGCACCACGCTCTATCTGCCGATCTTCGTCGAGGACGCGCTGTTCTCCGTCGGCGACGGTCATGGCGTGCAAGGCGACGGCGAGGTCTGCATCACCGCGGTCGAGACCGGGCTCACCGGAACCTTCCGGCTCACCGTGCGCGACGACATGCGCCTGGAATGGCCGATGGCGGAGACGCCCACCCACATGATCACCATGGCGTTCGATCCCGATCTCGACGACTGCGTGGTGATTGCGCTGCGCCAGATGCTCGATCTCATCTGCGCGCGCGCCGGGCTCGACCGCTACCAGGCCTATTCGCTCGCGAGCCTCACCGCCGATCTGCGGGTGACGCAGGTGGTCAACGGCAACAAGGGAATCCACGTAATGCTGGACAAGCGCTATCTCACACGCGCGCGTTGATGCCGACGTGAACCGCGGCCCGCACGCACGCCATCGGCGCTGCGGTTGCAACTAAAATCGCGTGAGGGATACGGATCGATGATGAGCATCCGCTCGGCTGGTCTCGCAATCGTTGCCGCAATTGCCATAGCAACACCCGGCCATGCCGCCGAATGGCCCACGCGTCTGGTGCGGTTCGTCGTGCCCTTCACTGCGGGCGGAGCCACCGACGTTCTGACGCGCCTGCTGTGCCAGCGGCTTTCGACCGAGCTCAATGTGCCGTTTATCGTGGAGAACCGGGGCGGCGCCGGCGGCAATGTCGGCGGCGCGGCCGTCGCCGGCGCGCCGAACGACGGCTACACGTTCCTGATGGGCGCGCCCGGCGTATTGTCGTACAACAAAGCGCTTTATCGCGAGATGCGTTTCGATCCGGACCGCGAGCTCGAGCCGGTCTCGCTCTTCGCCCGTCTGCCGAATGTATTGGTGGTCAATCCTGACGTGCCGGCGCGGAACGTCGCCGAGCTGGTCGCTTACGCCAAGGCCAATCCGAACAAGCTCAACTACGGCGCCATCGGCGCGGGCGCAACCTCGTTTCTTTCCGCCGAGTTGTTCAAATCGATGGCCGGCGTGGACATCCAGTTCGTGTCCTACAGCGCGACCACACTGTCGCTGACCGACCTCATCACCGGCCGGATCCAGTTGGTGATCGACAATTTGATATCGTTCCTGCCGGTCATCCGCGACGGGCGGGTTCGGGCGCTCGGCATGAGCACGGCGGTCCGGTCGCCGCTTCTCCCCGAGCTCCCCACCATCAGCGAAGGCGGCGTGCCGGGATACGAAGCCTCATCGTGGATCATGGTCGCGGCGCCTGCAGGCACGCCGCAGAACGTCACGCAATCGCTTGCTGTTGCCATCAGGCGGATCGCCGATGCGCCGGATTTTCGTGCGCGCATTGCAGAACTGGGCGCGGAGCCCGTGGCCGGCACACCGGCGCAAGCAAAGGCTTTCGTGGAGGAAGAAGCCGCCAAGTGGCAGCGGGTCATCGCCAAGACCGGCGTGCGCGTGGACTGATTGACGGCCGCACAATTCGGCAGCCGCCAGAATCGCCAGCCGGCCTGTTCCGCCTTGCCGCTTAGCTGATCTTCCCGCAATGATCAGTGTTTGAGCTGCTTAGGATAAGTCCGCGATCACTCGCCCTGCAGCTTGATCACCTCAACCACTTTGTTGTCCTTCGGATCCACGATCACCACCTGCTCCGCGGTCAGAAAGTACCGGTGCGCCTTCACCTGCGGGACTTTCTGGGCCACGTCGCTCGGCATGGGCTGCGGGCTGACGCCCGGCGGGATCGGTTCGCCCACCGCCGCCTGCACGTCCGCGGGCGTTGCGGCAGCCTTCACGTCCTTGATGATCTCCTTGATGGTGTAGCGTTGTTCCAGCGTGAGATTGAGCTTGGGGTTCGTCGGCGCGAGTTGTTGCTGAGGCGGGGTTGCCGGCGGCGTTTGGGCATGGGCGATCGTAGCGATGCCCGGCAGCATCAACCCGAGGGCAATGATAAACGGCGCCTTCTGCATCTATTCCTCCTGAATGGGTGCGGTGAGATCAACGACGTCCAGGACCAGCACGCTTGACACCTGCGCTCAATTAGAGAGAACTTTTTCCTAGCAGAAAGGTTCCATGGAAGGGCGGCCCGTGCGCCCCATCTGGTTCTGCCGCAACGTCCACCTATATGCGGGAAGTTGCCATCCGGCCGACCGGGGGTAACGGAGCGGAAGGATCGGCTCGCGTCATCATGAGCAGGGCATTCATCAAAGAGCCGGACGGCGAAGATGCGGTCGCGGAGTTGCCGGAGCGTCCGATCTCGACGCATCCCAACCTGGTGACGGCGGAGGGCCTCGCGCAGATCGAGCGTGAGCTCGCGCGCCTGCAGCAAGAGCACGCCGCCGCCCAAGCGGCGAGCGACCGCGGCACGATCGCGCGAGCGGCACGCGACCTGCGCTATTGGAGTGCGCGGCGCGCGAGCGCTCAGCTCGCCCCTCCTTGCCAGGATACGATGCGTGTGCATTTCGGTTCGACCGTGACCATCGTGCGCGACGACGGGCGCCGTCAGACTTTCCGGATTGTCGGCGAGGATGAGGCCGATCCCGCGCGCGGCACGCTCTCGCATGTTTCGCCGGTGGCGCGCGCCTTGTTCGGCAAAGAGATCGGCGACACCATCCAGGCAGGACAGACCAGCGCGGAAATCGTCGAGATCGCTTGAGTCGAGATTGCTTGAGTCGAGAGTGCTCGAGATGCTCGCCACCAGATCGCCGTTGCAAACCGAGCGATGCATCCCTATATGTGCGTCATTCGAGATTTTGCCTGCCTTGCTCTGCCCGCGACGGGCCTTTCCCAAGAACACGCCAAATCCGGATATCGGCTCGCATGAATGGTTATGCGGTCCAGACGCATTTGTGCGTTTTCAAGGAGGCCAATATGGCAACAGGTACTGTGAAGTTTTTCAACTCCCAAAAGGGCTTCGGCTTCATTCAACAGGAGAATGGCGGCCCAGACGTGTTCGTTCACGTCTCGGCCGTGGAGCGCGCCGGCATGCGCGGTCTGGTCGAGGGTCAGAAGCTCAGCTTCGAGATCGAAGCGGACCAGCGGAGCGGCAAGTCGGCGGCGGCCAATCTCCAGGCAGTCTGATCGACGACTTGAGGATCGAGCCCGGCGCGACATGCGCCGGGCTTTTTATTTGCGATCGTCGGACATGCGAGAGGGCGTCCGACATCGATAGGTGATGAAGATGGCCAAGAAACCCGGGACCCGCACTGAATTCGTGCTGTTCGACGTGTTCTACGAGGACGGCTCGCAGCGATCCAACCGCAAAGTGCCGAGTACCGTATTGGGCGGGCTCGACGGCGACGCTCCCGCGCGCGCGATCATCGAAGAGCAAGACCGCGCGATCGCGGAGAAGTCGGGTCTTCCGGTCATCCCGATCAAGAGCGTGCGGCGTTCCGGCGGGAAATGACCGCCTGATCAACGCGAAGCCATCGACTCGACGCCAGGCGTCACCAGCCGAAGTCGGATCGCGCCGCTTCGGCTGATGGTGGTCACATCATCGGCGTCAAGGCTTCGTGGTCCAAGCCTTGAAGTCCGCATCCGACACGCTCGGCAGCTTCTTGACGAAGGCGACGATGGTCCAGATTTCCTGGTCGGGCACCTCGATAAGGCCGAAGCTCGGCATGCCGGTCATGTTGATGCCATGCTTGATCACCCAGAACAGCTGCTCGGGCGGGATCTTGTCGGCGAGCTCCTTGAGGTCGGGCGGGTCCGGGCGCAAGCCTTCGGAGAATTTGGCCCAGTTCACGCCGGGTCCGCCGTGGCAATTGACGCAGCCCCGCTCGGAAAAGGCGCGCGCCCCCGCCTGCACGGTGGCGGGATCGTCGAGCGTCGTCGGGGGCTTGTCCTTGGCATGCTGCGCCACCGAGGCTTGGCGGACTTTGACGAGGGCCCATTTCACGATGGCGGGCTCCTCGGCAGTTCCGGCCACGCTGTAATAGCCGCCGAAGAAGTAGACCGTGGACGCGATCCCGACCAGGATTGCGAGGAGGCCGATGATAGCCAGCGTCTTCAAAGTTTTCATGGACACACCTCCCGGGTGAAGCCGGTCGCAGTATCGTAGCGCGCCGAGCGCAAAAAGTAATGGCGCTCTGGCCGGCCCACGTTCGGCGGAAGGGCCGCTCCGGCCTCGAACTCCCCCAACGGGACGTGAAGCGATTCCGTGGGCACGGCCCCGCAGAGAGAGCAGATGTCTTCCGATCCGCAATCCGCTAGGCTGTCGTCCTCCCCGCGCAAGGCGGGCACATTCAGGGAGAGAAATCACAATGGCGAAGGCGTATTGGATCGCGTGCTATCGTTCGGTCTCGAATCCGGAAGCATTGGCGGCTTACGCCAAGCTCGCGGGGCCCGCGATCGCTGCTGCGGGCGGACGTTTTCTCGCGCGCGGCAACGCGGCGAAAGCGTACGAGGCAGGGCCTGACCGAGCGCGTGGTGGTGATCGAGTTCGACAGCGTCGAGCGCGCGGTCGCCGCCCATGACAGCGAGGGCTATCAGGCTGCATTGAAGGTGTTCAACAAGGCCGCCGATCGCGATTTGCGAATCGTCGAGGGGCTGGCGTAGCGCGCAGACCGCCGTTCTGAGGGTGAGCGCGATGCATGTCTTCAATCTGCTCAAGGAGCAAGAGTGGAATCCCAGGCGCCACGTCGAGAAGGTCCTCGGCGAGATTGGCGAGGGCGACGTCACGGTCGCGTGCTGGGAGCCGGGCCAGATCAGCCCCAACCATTGTCATCCGGACGCGACCGAGATTTATTTTTGCTTCCAGGGCGGCGGCAAGATGCGCACGCCGACGGAGACGGTCGACATCGTGCCGGGCGCGTTCGTGGTGCATCCCGCGGGCGAGCTGCACGAATACATCAACGGACCGCAGCGCACCCTCCTCTTCCGGGTGCGCTACGGCGCGGACATGTCGAGCCGCCATTTCGAGTGGCGCGGCAACACGCAGTGGACGCAAAAACCGAGGGACGCCGAATACTTCCGCAGGCACCCGCCGGGATGAGTCCATCCGCAAGCTCGAGCCCGCCCACGACGAACGCTGCAAATGGTCGCCCCGTTCGGGTTCGTGCGCCACGCCGACGAGCAAGGGCGCACGTCGGGTACGCCCGGCGCGCCCGCGCGAAGTCCTCCGCTGTTCAAGGAGCAGCTCGCCTGGTTTGCCAAGGATGTAATGCCGGCGTTCAAGCGGGCATGAGATCGGAATCAAGGACTGCAGCGACATGAAGGAAAACGTGAAGCGCGTGTTCTACGTGCGCCAGGTCGCCCACCCCTGTTATCTCGACATCATCGCGCAACGGCCGGAAATCCGGATCGACAAGCTCGAGAACGAGACGCCCGACGAGGCCGCCCAGCCGATCATCGCCGCCGCGCATGCCTATCAGATCGGGTCGGCGCGCGATGAGCTGCGTCCACGCTTTCACGCCCAGCGCAACCTGCTGGCCCGTATGCCGAACCTGCTCGTCGTATCCACCAGCGGCGCCGGCTACGACACCGTCGACGTCAAGGACTGCACCGAGGCCGGCGTGCTCGTCGTCAACCAGACCGGCGGCAACGCCGAGGCGGTGGCGGCGCATGTGGTGGCCATGATGCTTACGCTCTCGAAGCAGATCATCCAGACCAATCACGCCTTGCGGCGCGGCACCATGCACGACCGCGCCGCCTTCATCGGCAATGACGTGCAGGGCCGCACCATCGGCATCGTCGGCCTCGGCAATGTCGGCCGCCGCGTGGCCGAGCTCTGCCGCGGGCTTTTCGCCATGCAGGTGATCGCCTGCGACCCCTATCTCGATGCCGAGACCATCGCCGCGCGCGGGGCCGTCAAGGTAACGCTCGACGAGCTGCTGCAGGGCGCCGACTTCGTGTCCATCAACTGTCCGCTCGACGAAGGAACGCGCGGCATGATCGGCGCGCGGGAGTTCGCGCTGATGCGCCCGCACGCCTATTTCATCACCACGGCGCGCGGCTTCATCCATGACGAGCGTGCGCTCGCCGAGGCGCTGCGGAGCAGGCAGATCGCCGGCGCCGGCATCGACGTGTGGGACAAGGAGCCGCCGCCGCCCGACCATCCGCTGCTGCAATTCGACAACGTGATCGCGAGCCCGCACACCGCGGGGGTCACGCGTGAGGCGCGCGCCAATATGGGCCGGATTGCCGCCGAGCAGTTGATCATGACGCTCGACGGCAAGCGCCCGCCTCGCATCGTCAATCCGCAGGTGTGGCCGGCTTACGCCAAGCGGTTTGAGCAGGCGTTCGGGTTCGCGCCCGAGCGAGCGGATTGAATGGCGTCAAACGTCGCGCTCACTTGGAGCCGAATTTGGTGAAGCGCCCGTCGCGATAGCGGAACAGCGTGTCGGTCAACTCGTACGGTCCCTGGGCCATGAATTTGGCAGTCATCTCGCGCACCAGCTTCAGGCCGTTCCGATCGCGCGAGCCGGTCACCAGCAGCGCATCGCGTGTCGGTATGGCGACGACGATATCGCCGTCGACCTTGACCTGCCCGCCCGACCAGATGTCGTCGATCAACAGCAGGCTGGCTTCGTAGTTGCCGCCGGCCGACATGAGCCCGACACCACCGATGCGCCGCATCTCGATCTTCGGCAGGAGGCGCTTGAGGTTCTCTATGGCCAGCGTCCTCAACGCCTCGCGGCTGAGACCGAAATCCTCCTGGGTCGTGAGATAACGCATCCGCTCAGGATCGTCCTGCGCGTAGACGATGACCAGCTCGTTGTTGAAACGGTCCGCGAGATGCTGCTGTGCAACGCCTTTCGCCTTGAGCGTATTGTGGAGCTCGTCGAGCCATTGCCGGTCCTTGATCACCGGAACGATGCGCTTGCGGTCAAGCCCGGTCTCCTTGCTCGCCGGCTGCGAGAACATCGCCGTGAAGGTCTGGACGATATCGCCGAACCGCTGGGGATCGAGCTTGTATTCGTTATATGCATTGTTGAGCTGGATGTTGCGGACCAATCCGTCCGTTTCCTTGATCGTCAATCTCAACTCGCCCGCGACGGATACGTTCGACGACGGCAGCGCGCGCGTCAGGGCGCGCGCAAACTCCTCGGTGAAGGCCGGCGGCGTGAGCATCTCGGCGCAAAGCGCCCCGCAAAACGCCACGATACCAAACAGCACTCCCAACAGGGGCCGCATGCCACTCCCCCAACCGTTTTTCAACCAATCGGCGCGCATCGGCATGACGGATTGAAACGCCCGCCTGCGGCACCGTGACTGCAACATGCCTATTAGAACATAACAAGAACAAAAATGCAAGCGTGCAGCTCACCCCGTTTTTTTCACGATAGTGACGCAGCGACGACCACGGCCCGATCACCGCGCACGCAGCCCACAATGCTACGATCGATGGGTAGACAAAATTCCGTCGGCGCGAATGCAGACTGCTTAAACGCGACGTCAGCGTGGTTCTTGGCAGAACCGGCGGTCGACACACCGCCAGCTGGAGATGCATCGATGACACGAAACCGCGAACCGCAGCTGGTTGGGAGCGAGCAACTGGCTCGGCTGCTGGAGACCGCGGCGGCAAGTGCGCGAAAGCGATCGCACCTGCTCCTGCACGCAGACCACCACGACCCGGTTCAGCGGCTGCTGATCGGGCTCGAACCGGAGAGCTACGTCCGCGCGCACGTGCACAGCGAGCAGTGGGAAATGATCGTGTTGCTGCGCGGCAGGTTCGATTTTCTGATCTTCAATCCGCAGGCGGAGCTGGTGCAGCGCCTGGCGATGAGCGTGGCTTCCCCGGTTGCGCAAATCCCTCGTGGCACCTGGCACAGCGGCGTGGCGCTCGCGCCGGAAACGCTGGTCCTGGAGGTAAAGCCCGGTCCCTACCGACCGAACGAGTTTGCTCCGTGGGCTCCCGAGGAAGGCGAGCCCGCGAGCAGCGCGTTTGTGCACTGGGCCGCGGGCGCGAGCCTGGGAAGCAGATGGCGCTCCCACGATCCCTGACCGCCGTTGCGCGGGCGATCGCCGCGCCTGCATCATCGCCGGTGTTGCGGCGCTCGGCAGCGTCCCAGCTGGGGGTGCCGGATCGCAGCAATACGGCAAGAATAGCCAAACGCCGGCAATGCCGGGCGGAACGTCGCGGCCAAAACGGCGTTAAGTTCCGGATCGACCCGGAGCCCTCCGATGGACGCCGCAACCAGCCTCGACGACGCCGTACGCAAGGCACAAGACATCATGTGGGGCGCGCTTTCGCCCGGCAGCGCGCGAGCAGCCGCAGTCGTCAAGCTGAGGGACCTCTTGTGGTCAGCCAAGATGACTCGAGCGCTCGCCATTTCCAGCGACAACTGCCCGGCATTCGCCCTGCGTCAAAGCCGTATTGCGCTCGCCGATGCGTCCGCGTGGCCGGACAAGACCCTGTCGGTATTGTGGACGATCCTCGACGATCCCGCTCTCAACGCTGCCCTCGGGATTCCGCAAGCGACGGACGCGGCGCGACGAAATCATCCGTGTCCCTGACGCGTAGCGGACGATAATAACCGGCGCTCTCAATGTAGCCCGAAGCAAACGCTAGTTCCGCTTGGGGTCGCAGACCACGCGCAGACCGTTGTTATCGAGCCAGCGGCCGCCCAGGCGGACCTGCTTACAGCCCGGAGGAAGCGGCCGGCAGCCGATGGGGCCACATTCCACCTGCGCCCCGCGCGCGCGGGAATTGTTTCCCACCTCCCGGTCCGGACTTTGGGAAAACGCGCCGATCTGCGCCGTTGCAGGCTGCGCGATCAGAACAAGCAGCAACGCGCCCAAAAACGAAATTCCGCAGCGAGCCATACCCGGTTGCTCAGCTGCGCTTGGACGTCAGCGCCGCGTCTTTTTCCGGCGTTTCCGGCACGATCGACGGCGCAGCAATGTCGCGCTCACGCTGCCGCAACCACTCGCGGGTCTCCTTGCGGCGCTTTTCGGCCTCCCAATGTCCCGTATATCCGGGCTCGTAAGGGAGGATGAATTTGGAGGTCTTGAGCATGGATATCTCCTTGGTAAGACAACGACGAGTTCCCAGCCCCGTTCCACCCGCCAACGCGCCAAGATCAAGAAACGCAAATGTCTGAGCTGACATGGGTTGGCCCGATGGGTTTCACCAGCCTCCCGTCATGACCGATGCGTGCGGGTTCCGAAATTGCGACGGCCGCCGTGCCAGACCGCAAACCGCTCTCCCCCCCGATTGGGGAAACCCGAGCAGGATTGGTCACCGCGGGCTCCGTTAAGATTCCCTTTAGCTATGGGGTCGATCATCCCGGGGGCGATCCAGGGGGAACTGGGTCACCAGAGGGTGGACCATGGACGACGGGCAGCAGAGACCTCGTGGTGCAATCGGGGCGATCTGCGCGGACGCCGGGCACAAGATCGGGGCCGACCCGATGCAGCTGGACTTATGGTCGGCGCTGCAACCGAGGTACGACACGTTCGAAGCGGCCGCCGACCAGCATCCCCGTGCCTTCATCAGCAAGACCCAGCCAACCCGAGCCCCTGGGCAGGGTACAGAACCCAGGCCCCTGCTGATCGATCCGCTCGGCGCGCCCCAGGCGGACTCTTCGATCGATCACGGGATCACGCCCCCTGTTCGGGACGAGCTCATGGCCTCGACGCCGTCGGTGGCTAGCTGGTTTCACCCTGCGCTCGTGACCGGTGCGCTCGTGGTGGCGGTCGGCGTCGGATGGCTGGGTGGAGCGAGCCCCTCCTTCTTCTTTGCGCCCACCGCCGCTCCCGTCCAGCAAGCCAATTCTTCGGGGTGCGCGCGCGAACCCGGCAAGGATACGGCCTGCGACAGCATCAAGACCGACCGCGACGCCACGCCGAGCGCGCCGGCGCCCGCCAAGCTCGCGACTCCCGGAGCCGGAACCAATCGTGCACGCGAACCGTCGCGAGGCACGCAACAAGCCAGCGCGGCCACCAACAAGGATGTGTCGACGACGAACTCCATCGCGGCGGGATCGACCCAAGAACGGGCAAAGGTCCTGCCCAGACCCGCGCCGGTACCGGAGACGAGGCCGAGCACGATCGAAGGTTGGAGCATCCGCGAGGTCGTTGGTGGAACTGTCGTACTGGAGGGGCCGGGCGGCGTTTGGAGAGCGGCGCAGGGAGACACCGTGCCGGGCGTCGGACGCATCGAGTTGGTCGTCCGCTGGGGCAGTCGCTGGATCGTCGCGACCAGCAAAGGCCTGATCTCGACGCAGAACTGATTGCGTGGCTCTGCTCGCACACCGCGAATGATCGTTCGTGCAAACCGCACCCGCTTATCCGTGAGCAGCACGCGCCGGCCGACTGAGGCGGAACCCCGTACCAGCACCACGGTTGTTCCCAGGCAAGACCGTCGCGCGGCGGGTCAAGGCGACAAGAGCGATAGACGAGCGCTGGTGATGTGATGCCGGGCAAGCGGGTTCAATTCGACGAGGCGACCTGGCAGGCCCTCGACCTGCTCGCACGCGACCGCATGATGGATTTTCAGGAACTCGCGGACGAGGCTTTCCGCGACCTTCTGCACAAACACAATCGCCCGACCGACCTCAAGGCCGCGTTGCGGCAGAGTGCCGGGGTGAGCGCAGAGGTTCACAAGTTTCCCGCCAAGAAAAAGCCCAAGCGACGGCACACGACCGACTGACGGCATTCCGGAAATACCGGACCGATCAAGTGCCGCCGGTGTTGCGCACGGGGTGGCCTGCCTTGCGCCATTGGCCCACGGTTTCCGCAATGATGCGCACGGACTCCATGGCGGTCTGGCTCAGTTCGGCATAGCCGACCGTCTCGCGTTCGATCCGCTCGCTCTCCGCTTGCAGGTAGGTTCTGGCCTGCTGAAGCTCGCCGATAATCTTTTCCAATTCGACAATCGACGGCGCGCCCATCGTCTTGATCAACGACGAGAACTTGTCGCCGCCCGCCTCCAGCTCGGTTTCGGCGGGCGGGATCGACGACGCGTCGGCGGGGACCAGGTCGCAATTTCCCTCCGCGACCTCGGTCATCGCCGCGTTGGCTAGCGTGAACTGTTCAGGTTCCATGGCATTCATTGCTGCATCCAGAGGGGGCGGGGCGAATGCTTGGCTCGCAATCATCGGGGAGCAAGATTAATGCGGGGTAAATTTGGTTGAGCGGCGGGTTCGAGCGCAGCCAACCGGGCCGACGCAGCATAGGTTGGAACCGACCTGGAAGACATCCGCGCTCCGCGGTCTGCCAACCGCGGTGCCCAATCCCCGACAGCGCCGGGGAACCAGAACTTCAATTGTCCAGAAAGCTTCGCAGCTTGCGGCTTCGGCTCGGATGCTTGAGCTTGCGCAGCGCCTTGGCCTCGATCTGGCGGATACGCTCGCGCGTCACCGAGAATTGCTGGCCGACCTCTTCCAGCGTGTGGTCCGTGTTCATGCCGATGCCGAACCGCATGCGCAGCACGCGCTCCTCGCGTGGCGTCAATGACGCCAGAACGCGGGTCGTGGTTTCGCGCAGGTTGGACTGGATGGCGGCGTCGATCGGCAGGATCGCGTTCTTGTCCTCGATGAAATCGCCGAGGTGGCTGTCCTCCTCGTCGCCGATTGGCGTTTCGAGCGACAACGGCTCCTTGGCGATCTTGAGCACCTTGCGCACCTTCTCGAGCGGCATGCCGAGCTTCTCGGCCAGCTCCTCGGGAGTGGGCTCGCGACCGATCTCGTTGAGCATCTGGCGCGACGTGCGCACGATCTTGTTGATCGTCTCGATCATGTGCACGGGGATGCGAATGGTTCGGGCCTGATCCGCAATGCTGCGCGTGATCGCCTGCCGGATCCACCAGGTGGCATAGGTGGAGAACTTGTAACCGCGGCGATACTCGAACTTATCGACCGCCTTCATCAGGCCGATATTGCCTTCCTGGATCAGGTCGAGGAACTGCAGGCCGCGGTTGGTGTATTTCTTGGCGATGGAGATCACGAGGCGCAGGTTCGCTTCCACCATCTCCTTCTTCGCCTGGCGGGCCTCGCGCTCGCCCTTCTGCACCATGTGCACGATCTTGCGGAACTCGCCGATCTCGAGCCCGGTCTCGCCGGCGAGCACCTGGATCTCGTGGCGGTGCTGCTTGACCTTGTCCTTGTCCTTGGCGACGAGGCTCTTCCAACCCTTGGCTGAGAGTTTCGACACCCGGTTGAGCCAGCGCGGATCGAGCTCGGAGCCCTGGTAGTTGCGCAGAAAATCCTCGCGCGAGACGCCGTGGCTCTCCGAGAGCCGCATCAGGCGGCCCTCGTAGCCGACGAGGCGCTTGTTGATGTCGTAGAGCTGCTCGACCAGCGCATCGATGCGCGCCTGGTTGAGCCGCAGCGACTTCACCTCGGCGATGATGTCGTCCTTGAGCTTCTTGTAGCGGCGTTCCTGCGCGGGCGAGAGCGAATCGTTGCGCAGCTTGTTCTGGATGTCCTGGTCCTGCAGGCGGCGCAGACGCTTGTAGGCATCAGCGATGTTGTCGAAGGTCTCCACCACCTTGGGCTTGAGCTCGGCCTCGATGGCGGCGAGCGACAGCGAATTTTCCATGTCGTCGTCGTCGAAATCGCCTTCGTTCGGCGGCGTCTCACCCCCCTCGGCTTCCTCGCCGTTGGCGCGCTCGGACGCCGGCTTGAACGGGGTGGCGCTGGCAGGCGCCGCCGGCGGCGCCTGGGTCTGCGCCAGGGCGCCGGGAACAGGTGCCGCGCCGACCGGCTGCGGGATCGGCTGGCCGTCGGGCCCGACCGGGGCCGGCATGGCCTTGGCGTCGGGGCCGGCATAGGTCGCTTCGAGGTCGATGATGTCGCGCAGGAACACCTTTCCCTCGTTGAGCTCATCGCGCCAGATGATGATGGCCTGGAACGTGAGCGGGCTCTCGCACAGGCCCGCGATCATCGCCTCGCGGCCGGCCTCGATGCGCTTGGCGATGGCGATTTCGCCCTCGCGCGACAGCAGTTCCACCGAGCCCATCTCACGCAGATACATGCGGACGGGATCGTCGGTGCGCTCGGTCGGCTCCTTGGCCTCGGACTTGGCCGGCACCTTCTGCTGGACTTCGACCAGTTCGCCGCCTTCGCTCTCGGGTTCCTCGTCGGCCTCCTCGCGCTGCTCCTCGCCTTCCTCGGTCGCTTCCTCGGTTTCGACCACGTTGACGCCCATCTCGCTGAACATGGCGAGAATGTCCTCGATCTGTTCGGAATTGACCTCCTCGGAGGGCAGGACCGAATTGATCTGGTCATGAGTGACGTAGCCGCGCTTCTTGGCGGTGCGAATGAGCTTTTTGACGGCCGCATCGGAGAGATCGAGCAGCGGCAGCGGCGTGTCGGGGGCCTCGGAGCCCTCTTTTTCCGGCGCCTCTTCCTTTTCTTTCTCTTTTTGTGCCGCCTTGGTCTTGCTCACCATGCATCTCTCCTGAAGACGACACCCGGCCGAGGGCATCGCTCAAAACAACGTCCCTACCCTATGCGGGGGGAATCGAACGGCCGAAGGGGCCGCGCCGACCCTGGTCGCGACCCTCGGCACCGCCCTGATTCGAACCGCCGGAGTGTCATCGGGGCCCCTTAAGCTCCAATTAACCCTCCAGGCAACGGAAGCCAAACGCTTTTCCGGTTCCGGGCGGTTCCCGGTCCCTCTCCTTGGCTTCCGACGGCCCGCATTTCACAGTGACCGAACCGGCCGGCCGGAGGAGGCTCCAAAGCCCTCGATCAGCGCCTCGGTACCATCGAGGACCGCGAGTCGCGCCTTGACGTCCTGCAACCAGGAATAGTTAGCCTCGGTCGTCTCCTGTCCCAAGGCCTGTTCGGCTTCTCTGAGTTCCTTAATTAGGGAATGCCATTGCCGATGCAAGGCGACAAGCTGTTTCCACGTCATAAGAACGTCGTCGGGCGCCGCCTCGGACTGCGCGCCCCAGACCGAAGGCGTGGTGATGGCTTTGCCCATGCGGGCGGCAACTTCGCTCAGCCCGCGGCGACCAAGTTCCGCGATCATAGCCTCGCCATCGCTCGCGGCGCCATGGGCAAAGATGTCGATCAACTCGCTCTTCACCCGGGCGGCCCCAGCGTGCCGAAATTCGACGCCGGCGAGTTCCTCCAGATGGTCGTGCAGAAGCCAGGGGTGGTTGATCACGGCCTGCAGGATCAACGCTTCGCGCAGCGGAATAGCCGCCCGGTGGCCGCGATGAACCGGGCTCGCGGCCAGTTGCGCGCTCGCCACCACATAGGGTTCGCCATGGGAAAGGGGGCGAATAGCGACTGGCGAATAGCGAGAAGGGACGTGACGAAAGTTGCTTTCTTTCCTGTTCGCCATTCGCCAATCGCTATTCGCCCTGCGGCCGGGCTTCTGCCGCGTCTGCGGGCGGTGGTCGCCGGCATCGAACATCTGCCGCAGCCGATCGCCGAATTCGCGGCGATAATATTTGCGCACCGAATCGTCGCCGATGGCCGCCGTAACCTCGGCGATCCGTGCCTCGAATGCCGCACGCCGTTCCGGGGTATCGAACCCGCCGGCCTCGGTCTCGCGCATCCACAGGACATGGGCGAGCGGTCGCGCCGCCCCGATGACCTCGCTGATCGCCTCGCGGCCGCCCGCGCGCACGAGATCATCGGGATCGTGGCCTTCCGGCAGGCTGGCGAACTTCAAGCTCTTGCCGGCCTTGATCAGCGGCAACGCCAGATCGACGGCGCGATAGGCCGCGCGCCGCCCGGCGCCATCACCGTCGAAGCACAGTGTCGGCTCGTCCGCCATCTTCCAGAGCAGAACGAGCTGGTCGGCGGTGAGCGCGGTGCCGAGCGGCGCGACCGTCGCTTCGAAGCCGGCAGTCACCATCGCGATCACGTCGACATAGCCTTCGACCGCGATCACCGGCGCACCCTTGTGCGCGGCGGCGCGCGCGGCGGCGATGTTGTAGAGCGTCGCACCTTTGTGGAAGAGCGGGGTCTCCGGGGAGTTCAGGTATTTCGCCTGCGCGTCTTTCTCGAGCGCGCGGCCGCCGAAGGCGATGACGCGTCCGCGCAGATCGGTGATCGGAAACATCACGCGATCGCGGAAGCGGTCATAGGGCACCGGGATGTCCTCGCCCGCGACCAGCAGTCCCGCTTCGACCATGTCGGCGGTCGATATCCCTTCCTTGCCGAGATGCTCCTTGAGCGCGAAGCGCTCGGCCGGCCCATAACCCAGGCGAAACTTGACCTGCGTGGCCGGGTCGAGCCCACGGTCGGCGAGATAGCCGCGCGCCTTGGCGCCGGCGCGTGAGGCGAGCGTCGCTTCGAAGAATTTCGCCGCCAGTTCCATGACGTCGTTGAGCGTCTTGCGCCGCTCGTCGCGGGCTTCCTCCTCGCGTGAAATCGTGGGCAGCGCGAGGCCGGCCTCGCCCGCGAGCCGCTCGACCGCCTCGGGAAAGGTGAGCCCCTCGGTCATCATCACGAAATCGAAAATGTTGCCGTTCTTGCCCGACGAGAAGTCGAACCACATCGACTTCTGGTCATTGACGAAAAACGAGGGCGTCTTTTCCTGGTTAAAGGGCGAGAGTCCCCTCCACTCCCGGCCCGCCTTCTTGAGCCGCACGCGCCGGCCCACGACCTCCGAAACCAGAAGGCGCTCGCGCAGTTCGTCGAGGAATTGGGGCGGAAAGCGCATACGGCCGGGGCCTGCTGATTCGCTGGGCCTGTCAGTATAGGACGATGAGGCGCGGCCGCGGCGCCCGGGAGGATTGTCCCGGTTATCCACAGGGCGCGCAGCACGGTCGGCCAGCCTGGCGTGCCCACCCGTGCCGCTTCGCGCCCACGGCGCGTGGGCACAGCACAGCATCGCCCCGGCGAATGACCGCTGACCTTTCCGCCGTTCGCCCATCCTACCCGGCACGGGCGCGAACCAATGATCTGATCGGGCGGTCGCCGACAACGACTGTATCGCGCGGCTCGGGACGAACTCGCGCGTGAGCGCTAAGATGAGCCAACAGAAAATCGAGGGAGGAAATCATGACTGCATCCAATGACGCGTCCTTTACCCGCCGCACCGTGCTCGCAAGCGCCGGTGCCGGCGCGGGCGCGGCGGCGCTGGGCGCTAAGCCCGCGCTGGCGCAGACGGGCCAGCCCAAGACCTTCGTGCTCGTGCACGGCGCCTGGCACGGCGGCTGGTGCTGGCGGCGCGTCGCGGACCTCTTGGAAAAGCAGGGGCACAAGGTGTTCACGCCGACGCTCACCGGCGTCGGCGAACGCTCGCACCTCTTGAGCAAGGATATCAATCTCGACACCCACATCACCGATCTCGTCAACGTGTTCAAATGGGAGGACCTCAGGGACGTCTGCCTGGTCGTGCACTCCTACGGCGGCTGGCCGGGCTCGGGCGCGCTCGAGCAGATCGGAGACCGCGTCTCGTCGATCGTATGGCTCGACGCTTTCAAGCCGGAAGACGGCCAACGCGGCTTCGACACCGCCAACGAGTTCAGCCGCAAGGCGCTGCTCGCGGCGGTCGAGAAGGGCGACCCCGGACGGCCGTCGCCCAAGGCGGAGGCGTTCCACGTCAACGAGAAGGATCGCGCCTGGGTGGACTCGAAGACGACGCTGCAGCCCAACGGCGTGGCGCTGCAGCCGATCAAGCTCACCGGCGCGCGCGAGAAAGTGGCGAAGAAGACCTATATCCGCGCCGCGAGATATCCGCAGCCGGCGTTCGACAAGGCGTTGGCGGAGTGCAAGGCCGACAAGTCATGGCGCACCTTCGAGGCCACCGATTGCGGCCACGACGTGATGGTCGACGCGCCGCAATGGCTGGTGGATACGCTGCTGCAAGTATCCTGAAAGCGGAGGAAACAAATGACAAACGGACAAACGCGCCGCACCGTGTTGGGCGGCATGGCGGCAGGCGTGGGACTCATTGGCATGGTGGATCAGACGAATGCGCAGGCGCAGACCGGCGGGAAGACGTTCGTGCTCGTACACGGGGCCTGGCACGGCGGCTGGTGCTGGCGGCGGGTATCGGACCTCCTGGAGAAGAAAGGGCACAAGGTGTTCGCCCCGACGATGACCGGACTGGGCGAACGCTCGCATCTGATCGGCGGCAAGATCGATCTCGCGACCCACGTCACCGATATCGTCAACGTGATCAGATGGGAAAACCTCAGCGACGTCGTGCTGGTCGGGCACTCCTATGGCGGCGTGGTGATCTCGGGCGTCGCCGAGCAGATGCGCGAGGCGATCGGCTCGATCGTGTTTCTCGACGCGTTCCTGCCGGCGAGCGGCGACAGCCTCGCGACCAAGGCCTCGCAGCCCGTGCGCGAAGCGATCGCGGGTTTGGTGGAAAAGGGCGAAACCGCAATGAAGCCGGTCTCGGCGGCGGTGTTCCGGGTGAACGAAAAGGATCGCGCCT
>CAWIGD010000050.1:0-106507 GCA_963835165.1 uncultured Alphaproteobacteria bacterium | reverse complement strand
CTTCCCAAGCTGCATACGAGGGTTCGATTCCCTTCGCCCGCTCCACTTCTTTGTGGCGCCTGTCACACCTCGGCCCACTGCCGCAGCAGGTTGTGGTAGATCGAGGTGAGCGAAACCACGCTCGGATGCTCGGGGTGATCGCCGGCAAGCCGCCGGATCGCCATATCGAGATCGAACAGCATCCCGCGCCTGGTGTCGTCGCGGATCAGGCTCTGTGTCCAGAAGAACGAGGCGATGCGCGAGCCGCGCGTGATCGGCGTGACATTGTGCAGGCTGGTGCCGGGATAGACGATCATGTCGCCGGCGGGCAGCTTCACCGAATGCTTCCCGTAGGTGTCCTCGACTGTGAGCTCGCCGCCGTCGTAATCCTCCGGCGCAGAGATGAAAAGCGTGGCCGAGACATCGGTGCGGATCTGCAGCGAGGTGTCGAGATAGCCGCGGATGGCGTTGTCGACATGCGCGCCGAAGGTCATGCCGGCGTCGTAGCGGTTGAACAGCGGGGGGAAGACCTGCTTCGGCAGCACGGCGGACACGAACAGGGGATTGCGGCCGAGCGCCTGGACCACCATGTCGCCGAGCTCGCGCGCTTCGGGCGCGGTCTCGGGAAGCTGAAGGTTGTGTTTCACCTTCGCCGATTGATGCCCGGCGGTGATGCGGCCATCGACCCAGGCCGCGTGCTCCATCACCGCCCGGCAGCGCGCGACCTGCTCGGCGGTGAGCACGTTGGGGATGTGCACCATCATCGCGAGCACCTGCCTGCGGCACCGCCCGGGGACGCCGCCCTGTCGCAGGCGACCCCGAAGCTGCGGGACGTGGCGGGTCTCACCAGCGGGCCCGGTAGGTCAGCGCTGCCCAGCGGCCGGACGCCGGCACCACGTTGCCGCCGAAATACTGCGCGTAATAGAGCTGGTTGGTGAGGTTGTAGACGTTGAGCTGCACGGTCGACTTCTCGTCGACCTTGTAGCTGACCATGGCATCGAACTTCCAGAACTCCGGCACATAGGCGGTGTTGCCGACGTTCGCCCAGCCAAGCGATTGATAGATGGCGCCGCCGCCGACCGTCCATTTCTGGGTGACATCGTAGGTCGTCCACATCGTGAAATTGTGCCGCGGCGTGTTCGGCAGATGCCTGCCGAGCTGGGCCTGGTCGCGGGTGTCGAGGATCGACAACTCGAGATAGCTGTAGCCGGTGAACACGCTCCACTTGTCGGTGACCTTGCCGGTGGCGCCGACCTCGACGCCGTCGACGCGCGCGATGCCGTCGAGAACCGAGACCGTGGTGTTGGCCGGATCGGTGATGCGCAGGTTGGTCTTCTCGATGCGGAACACCGCGCCCGCAAGGCTGATCAGGCCATTGCGCACGTCGGCCTTGGCGCCGATCTCGATCGAGCGGGTCTGCTCCGGAGCGAGCGCCGCCACGCTCGCATTCGTCAACGTCCCTTGCTCGGCCGACGGGTTGTAGGAGTTGCCGTAGGCGGCGTAGATGGTGGACTTCTCGGTCGGGTGTATGACCCCGCCGAAGCGATAGCTGAACAGATTGTCGGTGCGCTGCAGATTGCGGTTGATGACCAGCACCTGGTTCGGGTCGCTATAGTCGGTGGCGAAGCGGTCGTAGCGCAACGACGCGAGCAGCTCGAAGTACTTGGTGATCTTGACCTGGTCGGACACATAGGCGGCGTAGTCGGTCGCCTTGGTGTCGATCGGCAGGTAGTTGATGATGGCGCCGCCGACCGGAGAGCCGTTGGGATCGGGATTGAACGCAAAGGTGCGGCAGGCATTGTTGGTCGAGTCGCAGAGATCGCGCCGGTCCTGGTGGCGCGTCTCGTACGCGGCCTCGAGCCCCGCCGACATCTGGTGTTCCGCGATGCCGGTGATGAACTTGCCGACGAGGTCGGTCTGGTTGATGAGATAGGTGTTGTCGGTCTCGCGCTCGCGCCGCTCGCGACCGTAGGTCAACTGGTCCACCGGATAGTTGAACGGAAACGTCGTTCCGTCCCAGGTCGTGGGCGATCCCGGCTTGCCAGGGAAGTTGTTGTTGGCGAGGCCGACGTTGCGCGGCGCGGTCACCCGCGCGAAGCGCTCATTGTCGATGTAGCGCGTGGCATTGGAGAGCTTCAGATCCTTGTCGAATTCATGCTCGATCTTTTCCGTGATGATGTGGGTGTCGGTCGTCGTGATATCGCCGAGCGGCCCGCCCGCAAGCCCGAAGAAGTTGGTGCGAGGGAACCGGGAGCGGAGGCGTAGGCCTGCCGCCGCCGTAGTAGCCGGGACTGATCTGAGCGCCGGTCTTGGGATCGAAGCTCGGTTGCGGCAGATAGGTGAAGCCGTAGTCCGATACGCCCTCCTCGCCCTGATAGATGTAGTACAGCGTCGCCTTGGTGCCCTGCTGAAAGTCGTAGACCATGGACGGCGCGACGCCCCAGCGCTTGGTCCAGATCTGGTCGCGGGTCGGTGTGCTGACGTCCTGCCAGAGCCCCTGGATGCGGCCGGACACGTTGCCGCTCTTGCCGCTGGCGTCGACCACCTCGCGATAGCCGTTGCCCGTCATCACCGACGAGGTCGACTCGAGATAGTTCGCACCGGTCGGCAGCCTGGTCACATAGTTGATGGCGCCGCCGGTCGCGCCGCGGCCGAACGCGAATGCCGACGGGCCCTTGTAGACTTCGATGCGGTCGATCGAGAACGCATCGCGGGTATACCAGCCGGGGTCGCGGATGCCGTCGCGGAACAGGTCGCCGCGCGCGACGAAGCCGCGGATGATCGGGCCGTCGCCTTGCTGGCCGCCTTCCCCGGCGCTGAAGGTGATGCCGGGAATGTATTGCAGGGCCTGTTCGACCGTCGTGACGTTCTGCTCCTGGATGATCGCCTGCGGGATCACGTTAACGGTCTGCGGCATGTTGAGGATCGGCACCGGCAGGCGCGTGATGCCGGTATTGGTGACTTGATAAGGGGTCGGGCCGAGAGGCGGATTGGAGCCGCCCGATCCGGCCTGGTCCGTCGCCACCGGCTGGGCGGGCGGCGGGGGAGCGGCCACCGGCCGTGATGGCGCCGCTCGCACCGCGGCGGGCGCACGCGGCCGGCTCGCTTGGACCGAGACGGTGGGCAGGGTGTCGGACTTTTGCTCGGTCTGCGTGGACGGGCTTTGCGCCGGTGACGTTTGTTGCGGCGCCGGTGTCGGCGCTTGCTCGGTGGTGGTCTGATCGCTGGCGGCCGGTTCCGCCTCGGTCTCCATCGCGCCGCTGAGATAGAACAGCGCGGCCGCCGTCATCACACCGGTTTTCGACCGTACCGCGTTCTGAGTTGCTCGTGCCCCCGCACTTGACATAACACCACCTCATCCCCTGCTTTACTTTAGAAGTCTTAAATACTACAGTTGATCTTCGTATTACTTGCTACACGTTGGCTAACCGGCCAGCAATGGTAAATATGCAACAGCGATTATCATTCATCACAAGGACTTTTCCTTTTTATTATAACAATTCAAAACTAGAAAAGACCGGCTGCAAGTATTGATCGACACTGTAATTACCTGTATCGAGCAAGAATATCGCGGTTGCCTTCGTTGACGCCCAATAGTTCACGATGCCGGCCGTGGCGGGGATCTCACGATGACCAAGCCGGCGCGCCTGCGAGCTTTTTGGTGGACCCTTCACCGCTGGATCGGTCTCGCCCTCATGGTCCTGCTGGTGCCGATCGCGGTTTCGGGCGCGTTACTGGTCTGGCACGACCCCCTCGATGCGCTGCTTCATCCCGCCCGTTACGCCGTGACGGGGACGCAGCTCGTCCAACCTTCGGCTTACCTGGCGAGCGCCACCGCAGCACTTGCGGGCAGCGCGCAGCCGGTTGCGGTCCGGTTTCCAGCGGACGAGGGCTGGCCAGTGATCGTGATGGCGCGCGGGGCGCCGCCGGTCGAGGGCGGCCCAACCCGGTTCGTCAACGTCTATCTCGATCCACCGACCGCGCGGGCGCTCGACGTGGTGGATTTTCGTTCTTCGCTCATCGGCTGGCTGCATCGCTTCCATGAGAACCTGACGATTCCCGAATATTCCGGCCGCGCCATCGTCGGTTGGGCGGGCGTCGGCATGCTGATCCTGTCGCTGACTGGCATTTGGCTGTGGTGGCCGCGTAACGGCGCGTTCCTGCCGGGACTGCGCTGGCGGCGCGCGCCGCACACAACGACCAACCTTCACCATCTGCTCGGGTTCTGGATATCGATCCCGCTCGCGGTGGTGTCGTTCACCGGCATCTATCTCGGCTTCCCGCAGACGATGCGGCAAGTGATGTCGTCGATCGCGCCCATGAACCCGCAGGGCCAGCGGCCGGGCATCGGCACGATTGCGCGTGATGCGCGGCTTACGCCAGACGGCGCGCTTTCGGCAGCCGTTGCATCGCAGCCGGATGCACGCCCGGCGGTCATATTCCTGCCGATGGCGCGTGCGAACACGGGCGACCGCGCTCGCGCGCAGGGCGCAGAGCGCGAGGGCAGACGCCAAGGTGGAGTCGAAGGCGGGAGCGCCGCGGGCCCGGCCTGGCGCGTGCAGCTGCGCAATGCGTTGAGCGGCGAGACTGCCACCGTCATGGTGGATGACCGCAGCGGCAACGTGGAACGTCTGCCAGGCCCGCTCGCGGGAGACCGCGCGGCGCAATGGATCCGGTGGATCCACGAGGGCAGCCACAGCGGCCCGATCTGGCAATTCGCAGTGTTCCTGACCGGGATCTTCCCCCTGGTATTTGCCGTGACGGGCGTGATCATGTGGTGGCGGGGCAGGCGGACCCGCAAGGAAGTTGCCGGCCGCACCTCCACCCAAGGCGAGCTGCAAGCAGCGGAGTAAAGGGGTCCGGCGCCGGCGCGGACAAAAGCCGATCCCGCTCAATTCCGTGCCGCTGAAGATCGTCCGCGGCACGCAACAATGTTATACTGTTACATGAGGGCGCGGGGCGCGTAGCGGTACCGGTGTGAGAAGAGGCCAGTGGAAATGCAGTTTCGGGAAATTACCGGCGGATGGATTCGTACTCGGTGGCACTCCTTGCGCCGTCTTGCGTTGATGACGGCGACGGCCGGCAGCACCGCGTTGATCGCGGTGCCGGTGTCGGCGCTTGCGCAGGACAATATTGTGGCAACGGCAACGCTGCCGCGCGATCTCAGCCCGTGGGGCATGTATCTCAACGCCGACCCGGTGGTGAAGGCGGTCTTGATCGGCCTTGCCTTTGCCTCGCTCGTCACCTGGACGGTGTGGCTCGCCAAGACGATCGAGATCGTGATCTGCAAGCGCCGGGTGCGCGCCGCCTTGAACATCCTGGCAAGCGTGCGCTCGACGTCGGAAGGTGTGGAACGGCTCGCCGGCGCCGAGGGAGAAGTCCGCCAGTTCCTCGACGCCGCCGTCACCGAGTTGAAGCTCTCGGCCGGTTCCATCGAACGGGACGGGATCAAGGAACGGATCGCGTCCCGGCTCGAACGCATTGAAGCGGCCTATGGCCGCCGCCTTCTGCGCGGTACCGGGGTGCTCGCGACCATCGGTTCAACCGCTCCGTTCGTGGGCTTGTTCGGCACCGTCTGGGGGATCATGAACAGCTTCATCGGCATTTCGAAGTCGCAGACCACCAACCTCGCGGTGGTCGCGCCGGGTATCGCCGAGGCGCTGTTGGCGACCGCTTTCGGGCTTGCGGCCGCCATTCCGGCCGTGGTGATCTATAACGTGTTCGCGCGGTCGATCTCGGGCTATCGCGCGCTGCTCGGCGATGCCTCGGCGGAGGTGTTGCGGCTCGTGAGCCGTGACCTCGAGCGACCCGCCGCTGCGACCACGCGCAGAGGGGCGCCGTTGCCGACTGCGGCTGAGTAAGCGAAGTGCGTTTGCAAGGGTACATTCGAGAGTGTCGGCATGAGCGTACGTCTCGACCACGGCGAAGACAGCCTCACCGAGGTCCATGAGATCAACGTCACGCCGTTCATCGACGTGATGCTGGTGCTTCTCATCATCTTCATGGTGGCGGCGCCGCTGGCCACCGTGGACATTCAGGTCAACCTGCCGGCATCGACCGCCGATCCCACGCAGCGGCCGGACAGGCCGCTGTTCCTGAGCGTGAAACCCGACCTCACGCTCGCACTCGGCAATGATGCCGTGCAGCGAGAGCTCCTGCGCAGCACGCTCGACGCGGCGGCAAAGGGTGACAGGAGCACGCTCATCTTTTTGCGCGCGGACAAGACGGTCCCCTATGGCGAACTGATGGAGGTGATGAACCTCTTGCGCACGGCGGGGTACCTGAAGATCGCGCTCGTCGGGCTGGAAAAGGTGCCCGGGCCATGATCGGCTTTACGGCCGAAGACCTCGTCGACCTGCGCCGCTGGGCGATCTGCGGCGCCATCGTCGTCCTGACCCATGGTGGCATCGCGGCGGCCATGGTCGGCTGGCGCGATTCGGACGAAGCGGCCGAGCCCGCCGCCGCCATCGTGATCGAATTCGCGCCGGTGCCGGTCGCGCCCGCCATGCCCCAGATGGAGATTCCGCCCGGGCCCGAGCAGGTGATGTCCGACGCTTCGCCCAACAAGCCGACCGAGAGCCTGGAAGAAAAGATCGAGGAGAAGATCGAGCAGAAGGTCGAGGCGAAGCTCGAGCAGAAGGTCGAGGAGAAGGTCGACTCGAAGCCGGTCGAAGAGCCGCCGCCGGAAGTTGCGCCGGCGCCCGATCCGGAGGTCGCGGTCCAGCCGCCGCAGCCGCAGGAGGTCAAGCAGGAAACCCCGAAACGGCAGGAGCCGCGCCCGCCGGCGCCCACGACGTCCGCTCCGCAGGCGATTCCCGAGCAGATGGCGGCGATCCCGGCGGCGCCCACGCAGGGCCGGATCGTTCCGACCAGAACTCGAACGTGGTGCCGACGTGGAAGACGCAGATCGTGGCATTGCTGGAGCGCAACAAGCGCTATCCGGAGACGTCGCAATCCCGTCGCGAACAAGGGGTGGCCCAGGTTTTCTTCAGCCTCGACCGGCAAGGACGCGTGCTCGAAAGTCGGGTGGTGCGCTCATCGGGTGCGAACGCGCTCGATGAAGAAGCGCTGGCGCTGTTGCGCCGCGCGCAGCCTTTCCCGCCGCCGCCGCGCGAACTGGCGGGTGAGCATATCGATCTGACCGTTCCGATCCGCTTCAATCTCAAGTGATTTTTTCCTGACCTGAGCGATGACCATCGCGCTTGCCCGCAAGCTGTTTGGTTCTTCGAACGAGCGGCGGATCAAGGGATATCTGCCGCGCGTTGCGCAGATCAACGCGCTGGAGAAGGACCTCGAGGGTCTGTCGGACGAGGCGTTGCGGGCGCGCACGGAGGCGTTCAAGCGGCAGGTCGCGGAGGGTGCGAGCCTCGACGATATCCTGGTGCCGGCCTTTGCCACCTGCCGCGAGGCGGCGAAGCGGACCCTGGGGCAGCGGCACTTCGACGTTCAGCTCATCGGCGGCATGATCCTGCACGAGGGCCGCATCGCGGAGATGAAGACCGGCGAAGGCAAGACGCTGGTGGCGACGCTTGCGGTCTATCTCAATGCGCTCGGCGGCCGCGGGGTGCATGTGGTGACGGTGAACGACTACCTGGCCAAGCGCGACGCCGAATGGATGGGGCAGATCTACAACTTCCTCGGGCTCAAGGTCGGGGTGATCGTGCACGGGCTCGACGACGAGCAGCGCAAGGCCGCCTACGACGCCGACGTGACCTACGGCACCAATAACGAGCTCGGCTTCGACTATCTGCGCGACAACATGAAGTACCGGCTCGAGGACATGGTCCAGCGCGGGCATATCTTCGCCATCGTGGACGAGGTCGACTCGATCCTGATCGACGAAGCCAGAACCCCGCTGATCATTTCGGGGCCACCGGCGCGCAATCAGGCTGAGTGGGAACCGGTCAGCCGCCCGGATTGCGCGCCAGGGCTTAACGCGAGCGCGCCTCCGGACGCAAAACCGGTGCCCACTTTTGCTGGCGGCGCTCCCTACGACCGCTCGGAGTTCTACAACACGATCGACGCGTATATCCCGCGGCTGGAGAAGGGGGACTACGAGGTCGACGAGAAGCAGCGCACGGTGACGCTGACCGAAGCCGGCATGGAGAAGATGGAGCAGACGCTGCGCGCCAACGACCTGCTCAAGGGGGAATCGCTCTACGACGTTGAGAACGTGTCGACCGTGCACCACGTCAACCAGGCGCTGCGTGCGCACAAGCTGTTCCAGCGCGACAAGGACTACATCGTCCGCAACGGGGAGGTGGTGATCATCGACGAGTTCACCGGCCGGATGATGCCTGGGCGGCGGTATTCGGAGGGGCTGCACCAGGCGCTGGAGGCCAAGGAGCGCCAGCCGATTCAGCCGGAGAACCAGACGCTCGCGTCGATCACCTTCCAGAACTACTTCCGGATGTACGAGAAGCTGGCGGGCATGACCGGGACGGCGCTGACCGAGGCGGACGAGTTCCTCGACATCTACAATCTTGAAGTGCTGGAAGTGCCGACCAACCAGGCGATGGTTCGCATCGACGACGACGACGAGGTCTATCGCACGGCGGCGGAGAAGTACCGCGCGATCCTGACCTTGATCGACGAGTGCAAGGAGCGGGCGCAGCCGGTGCTTGTGGGCACCACCTCGATCGAGAAGTCGGAGCAGTTGGCCGAGATGCTGCGCCAGCAGGGCTGGGAGCAGCACGACTTCGCCGACCCCAATGCCTTTGCGGCGCTGTATTCCGGCGACGACGGGGCCTCCAAGGCCAAGGTGTTCGCCATCCTCAATGCCCGCTACCACGAGCAGGAGGCCTACATCATCGGGCAGGCGGGGGTGCCCGGGGCGGTGACGATCGCCACCAACATGGCCGGTCGCGGCACCGACATTCAGCTTGGCGGCAATGCGGATATGCGCATCCGGCAGGAACTGGCCGACATCGAGGACGCGCGCGCGCGCGAGCACGACCCGCGTGCGAACGATATCCGCGCCCAGGTGGCGCGGCTCAAGGAGAAGGCGCTGGCGGCGGGCGGGCTGTTCGTGCTGGGGACCGAGCGGCACGAGAGCCGTCGCATCGACAACCAGCTTCGCGGGCGTTCCGGGCGGCAGGGCGACCCCGGGCACTCCAAGTTCTTCCTCTCGCTCGAAGACGACCTGATGCGCATCTTCGGGACCGACAAGCTCGACACCATGCTGCAGCGGCTGGGGCTCAAGGAGAACGAGGCGATCGTTCATTCCTGGATCAACAAGGCGCTGGAGAAGGCGCAGCAGAAGGTGGAGGCGCGCAACTTCGACATCCGCAAGAACCTGCTGAAGTTCGACAACGTGATGAACGACCAGCGCAAGGTGATCTTCGACCAGCGGGTGGAATGGATGAAGGACGAGGCGGTCAACGAAATCGTGGCCGACATGCGCCACGCCGCCATCGAGGACCTCGTCTCCAAGCACGTTCCCGAAAATGCCTACCCCGAACAATGGAATGTCAAAGCCCTCGACCGCGACGTGCGCGACAGTCTCACCCTGGCGCTGCCGCTCCACGCCTGGGCAAAGGAAGATGGCATCAGCACGGGGGAGATATGCGAACGCATCACGCAGGCGGCGGACCGGTGGATGGCGGGCAAGGACGAAAAATTCGGCGCTGAAGGCATCCGTCACATGCAAAGGATGATCCTGCTGCATGCGCTCGACCAGCTCTGGCGCGAGCATCTGCTCACGCTCACTAATCTGCGTCGGGCGATCGGCTGGCGCGGCTACGCCCGCCGTCAGCCGCTCGTCGAGTACCGGACCGAGGCCTTCCATCTGTTCGAAAGCATGTTGCGACGCCTTGCCACGGTGGTAACGGCGCTTTCCATGCGGGTCGGCATCGTCTCCCATTAGGGGACTTCGCCGGCCTATTGTCCGCCGGGGCGATCGGGCCTATTTGGTAGGCAAGCCGGCCGGTTGGAACCTGGCTGGCGCAGCCGAGGAATCCCGATGCCCGAGACGGTTTCGGCCGCAGCGCCTTCGCTTTCGCGTCCGCTCCTGCTCATCGCGGCGGTGCTCGGGATTCTGATGGCAGGAACCGTGGCGCTCTGGCTCCATTACGGCACGGCGGTGTTCTACGAGATGATCGTTGCAGGAATTGCTGCCTGCCTGTGAATGCTCGCGGGGGCAGGGCAGAGGGAACCAACATGACCGCGCGCCACATCCGCGTTCTCCTGGTAACGGCGGCATTCGCCGCCGGGCTCGTGCTTTGCTTCGGCATCGTACTGATCGTGACCGGACGCCTGTCGACGCCGGTGGCGCAGCAGGTCGCCGCCATCGGCGGCCCGTTCAAGCTCACGGATCAGAATGGGAAGGTTGTCACCGACCAGGATTTGAAGGGCCACCCGTTCCTGGTGTTTTTCGGCTTCACCAATTGCCCCGACGTCTGTCCGACGGCCCTGTTCGAGGTATCGGAGATCTTGCGCGCGCTCGGGCCGGACGCAGAGCGCATGCATGCGCTGTTCATCACCATCGATCCCGAACGGGATACGCCGGCCGTGATCAAGGACTATCTGTCGAGCTTCGACCCGCATCTCGTGGGTCTCACCGGCGATCCCGCCGCCATCGCGGCGGTCGCAAAGGCCTACCGCGTCTATTCCAAGAAGGTGCCACTCGATCAGGGCGGCTACACCATGGACCACACGGCAATCCTCTATCTGATGGACAAGAGCGGGCGCTTCGTCTCGCCCTTCAGCCTCAAGCGCACCACCGACGCCGCAGCCGCCGATCTGCGCCGTTACATGTGAGCCAGACGGCTGACCCATGAATCCGCGGGACCGGCGTGCGACCGGCAAACATTCCGGCTCGCCGCCGGCTCATGTTTCGGCGCTGTTCGCCCTCGCCGTGCGCCATCACCAGGCCGGTCGGCTGTTTGACGCCGAGAATGCCTACCGGCAAGTGCTGGAAAGCGACAGCGAGCATTTCGGCAGCCTGCATCATCTTGGCATCATCGCCCTGCAAAAGGGGCAGGCGCAGGCGGCCATCGACGTGATCGGCCGGGCGCTCGCGGCCAACAATCGCGTCCCGGACTGTCACTACAACATGGCTTTCGCCTTGCAGGCACTCGGGCGATCAAGCGAGGCGTCCGGCTACTATCGGCAGGCGATAAAGCTCAAGCCCGACTATGTCGAGGCGCATACCAATCTCGGGAACGTGCTCAAGGAGCTCGGCAGCCACCGCGAAGCGGCGGCATGCTACGAGCATGTCATTGTCCTCAAGCCAAGCGCCGAGGCGCACTACAATCTTGCCAACGCGCTGTCCCAGCTCGGCCAATTGAGCGAAGCGGTCACCTCTTATCAGCGTGCGCTCGCGCTCAAGCCGGACCTCGTCGGCGCGCACAACAATCTTGCCAACGCGCTCGTTGCGGACGGGCGATCAGACGAGGCGCTGATCCATTTTCAGCGCGCGCTCGAACTCGATCCGAACCTGGTCGAGGCTCATGTCAACCTCGGCGCGATCCTGCTGCAGCAGGGAAAGTTGGACGCGGCCACAGCCCGGCTGGAGTGCGCGCTGAGCATTGATGCGAATTCTGCCGATGCCCATTCCAATCTCGGCAACGTGCGGCTGGCGCAAGGCCGCTTGGAGGAGGCCGAGCAATGCTATCGGCGCGCGCTGGCGCTCAAGCCAGAGGTTGCCGAGGCGGACAACAACCTCGGCCTCGTGCTCGCGGCACGTGGCGATTTCGAGGAGGCCGGTCGGCGCTTCCAACTGGCCCTGGCTCGCAAGCCGGACTTCATCGACGCCCATAACAATCTTGCCCGCGTGTTCCTGTCCATCGGACAGGCGGGGAACGCCTTGGGCGCATTGCGGCGCGCGCTGGCCATCGGCGAGACGGCGCAAAGCAAGTCGCTTTTCGTTCAATGCCTGCGCGTCCTTCCCGCTCCGCCGGATGTCGACGACCTCAGGTCGTTACTGATACGGGCGTTGTCGGAGTCCTGGGGACGCGCCAACGATCTGGCGGCGGCCGCCGCGCGCATGGTCAAGCACGACGCCGCGATCATGCCGAGCGTGACGCGGGTCATGGACGCGTGGCCTCGGCGCCTGCCGGCGGATGAACTGCTGGAGCCGGTTGCTCTGGCCGCGATTTCAGGCGATCGCCTTCTGCTCAGCGTCATGCAATCGGCGGCCATCGCCGATATCGAACTCGAACGACTGCTGACCGCCATTCGACTTGCACTGCTCGAGATGGCGTCGGCCTCCGGCGACGCGTCGGTCGTGGACGAAAGGCTCGCCGGCGAGGAAACCTTGCATTTCTGCTGTGCGCTGGCGCGGCAGTGTTTTCTCAACGAGCAGGTTTTCGCTTGTGCCGACGAAGAGTTGGAGGAGGCCCGGCGGCTGCGGGACCGTGTGGTCGCGGCGCTGGCATCCGGCACCGCGATTGCGGAACTCCAACTGGCAGTGGTCGCAGCGTATTTTGCGCTCCATTCGCTCCCGGGCGCCGCGTCGCTCCTCGACCGGACGTGGTCCCGTGCGATCGAGGCTGTCCTCGTCCAGCAGGTGCGCGAGCCGGCCGAAGAGCGGACCTTGCGTGGGTCGATACCCGCGCTGACGGCGGTGGAAAACGACGTATCGCGGAAAGTGCAGCAACAGTACGAAGAAAACCCCTATCCGCGCTGGGCACAGGCGGACCCGGCGGGACAGCCGCTGCTGTTCGAGCAATATCTGCGCAGGCGATTGCCCGCCGCCGTCTTTCAGAATCTCGGCAAGCCGAAAATCGACGTTCTGATCGCCGGGTGCGGGACCGGCCAACACGCGATCGAGACGGCGCAGCGGTTCGTCGGCGCCAGCGTGCTTGCCGTCGACTTGAGCCTCGCCAGCCTTGCCTATGCCAAGCGCAAGACGGTTGAGCTTGGTCGCTCCAATATCGAATATGGCCAGGCCGATATCCTCCGGCTCGGCTCGCTCGGACGTAGCTTCGACCTCATCGAATCGTCCGGTGTTCTGCATCACCTCGCCGATCCCCTCGCCGGATGGCGCGTGCTCCTCTCGCTGCTGCGGCCGGGAGGATTCATGATGATCGGCCTCTACAGCGAGATCGCACGCGCGGAGATCGTAAAGGCCCGCGCCTTTATCGCCGAACAAGGCTACGGCGCAACCGCCGGAGACATCCGGCAGTGCCGGCAGGCTCTCATCGCCGGCGGCGCGGAATTCAGCAACGTCGTGGCCTCGGGAGACTTCTTCAGCACAAGCGGCTGCCGCGACCTTCTGTTTCACGTGCAGGAGCACCGCTTCAGCATCCCCGAGATCGCGAGCTTCATCGCACAGAACGGTCTCGCCTTTGTCGGCTTCGATCTCGATTCGCTCACGCTGCAGCGATACATCACGAAATTCCCGCACGACTCGGCCATGAGCGACCTTGCGTCCTGGGAGATGTTCGAGCGCGCCCACCCGGGCACGTTTTCCGGCATGTACCAATTCTGGGTGCAAAAAACGTCATGACCTGCGGTCCGCGTCGGCCGGCAGAGAGCGCTGGGCGAGCGCCGGCCTCGAACGGACCCGCGCCACTGATCTGCCGTAACTCGTCGGTAAGCGGCTACACCGGAATTGCAGGCCCCGAAGCGTGGTAGCATCACAAATGGCGGTGTTCGCTCATTCCCTGGGAGGCGGCTTGGCGCCCGTTCGGCGGGCCTTCGTGTTCGTCATCTGCCTCCTTGCCATCGTCCCGTTCTTGGGCCCCGGACCGGCAGGGGGGCAACCGGCGGGCGCGGAACCGGGCGTGCGTGTGCCGGGATTCTGGGATCCGCGGCGACGGCCGGAAAAGCCGGATCTGTCTCGCATCAGCGTGATCCGGTTCCTCACCGAAGTCGACTACCCGCCATTCAACTATGCGGGACAGGACGGCAATCCGCAGGGCTTCAATATCGATCTGGCGCGCCTGCTGTGCGAGGAGCTCAAGCTCCCCTGCACCATCCAGATGCGCCGGTTCGAGACGTTGATTCCGGCGCTCAATGCCAACCAGGGGGATGCGGCGATCGCCTCGATTGCGGCGACGCCGGACCTGCGCGCAAAGGTCGATTTCACCGATTCCTATTACCGCACGCCCGCGCGCTTCGTCGCGAAGCGCGATTCTCCGATCCAGGACCCGCTGCCCGAGCGGCTCGAGGGCAAGAAGGTCGCCGTGGTCGCCGGCACCGCGCACGAGGCCTATCTTAAGGCTCTGTTTACCGAGGTCGAGGTTCGGCCCTATCCGAACGCGGACGCCTCGCGCGCCGCTCTACGGCGAGGCGAGGTCGATCTCCTGTTCGGTGACGCAATCTCGCTCGCGTTCTGGCTCAACGGTACGGATTCCGAGAATTGCTGCGCCTTTCGCGGCGGCCCCTACACCGACAACCGCTATTTCGGCGAAGGCATCGGCATCGCGGTCCGAAAGGGCAATGAGGTGATCCGGCTGGCGCTGAATTGGGCGCTGTTCCGGGTCTGGGAGCAGGGCCGCTTCACCGACCTGTGGCTGCGCTATTTCCCGATCAGTCCGTTTTGAGTTGGTACCGCCCTATACCGCCGCGCACGTCGAAAGTTTGCGGTCGGCGCGAGAAAAATTCGGATTGCATTCAATTTTAGCGAACTGCGCAACCATATCGAAGCGGGCCGATGATTAACTCCTACCCGTATCGAGGGCGGGCGGAGTTACGGATCATGAAAGTGCTGCTTGCGCGATTTGCCTGCGACGAAAGCGGCGCCACGGCCGTCGAATACGGGCTGATCGCGGCCGCCATGTCCGCCGCAATTATCACCATGATCCTGGGTCTCGGCTCGAAGCTGGCGACGACCTTCGCTTCGGCGCCAATAGGCCTCAAGTGAGGGCATCCGGCGCGCCGTTCATCCGTTCCCCCGGTTATGGCCAAATCCGCCGCAACCGGAGGGTAATTTCGCAGCGAGCGGCTGTTTCGCCGGGCGTTTTGATTGACGACAGGGGGTGTGGTTTTTAGTGTCCGCGGCCGGAGATATCGATGTCGATGGTTGCAGCCCCAGTTCCAGCCCTGCGCGAGATCGCAGAGCATTCGAACGCCTGGCCCTTCGAGGAGGCGCGCAAGATCGTCGCGCGCTTAAAAAAGCGTCCCAAGGACGAGGTGATCTTCGAGACCGGCTATGGCCCGTCCGGCCTGCCGCATATCGGGACATTCGGTGAGGTCGCGCGCACCACGATGGTGCGCCATGCCTTTCGCGTGCTCACCGACGACAAGATCAAGACGCGGCTGATCGCGTTCTCCGACGATATGGACGGCCTGCGCAAGGTGCCCGACAACGTCCCGAACCGGGACATGATGGCGCAGCATCTGGGCAAGCCGCTCTCGCGCGTGCCGGATCCGTTCTCGAACGAATATCCCTCGTTCGGTGCGGCCAACAATGCGCGTCTGCGCGCCTTCCTCGACCGGTTCGGGTTCGAATACGAGTTCCTGTCCTCGACCGACTGCTACATGTCGGGCCGGTTCGACGCCGCGCTGTTGCGGGTGCTTGAACGTTTCGACGCGATCATGGAGATCATGCTGCCCTCTTTGCGCGAGGAGCGGGCGCAGACCTATTCGCCGTTCCTGCCGATCTCGCCGCGCACCGGCATCGTGCTGCAGGTGCCGATCCTGGCGCACGATGCCAAGGCCGGCACGATCACCTACGAAGACCCGGACACCAAGGAGCCGGTGACGACCCTCGTCACCGGCGGACGCACCAAGCTGCAGTGGAAGCCCGATTGGGCGATGCGCTGGGTCGCGCTCGGGATCGACTACGAGATGGCGGGAAAAGACTTGATCGACTCGGTCAAGCTTTCCGGCGAGATCTGCCGCGCCCTCGGCGCCAGTCCGCCGGAAGGCTTCAACTACGAGCTCTTTCTCGACGAGAAGGGCCAGAAGATCTCCAAGTCAAAGGGCAACGGGCTGACGATCGAAGAATGGTTGCGTTACGCGTCTCCGGAGTCGCTCGCGGTGTTCATGTATCGCGAGCCCAAGTCGGCGAAGCGTCTCTACTTTGATGTTATCCCGCGCCACGTCGACGAATATCAGCAGTTCCTGGAAGCCTACCAGCGTCAAGACGTCAAGCAGCAGCTTTCCAACCCGGTGTGGCATATCCATTCTGGCAATCCGCCGCAACCCGACATGCCGATCTCGTTCTCGATGCTGCTGACGCTGGTCGCGTCGTCGAACGCCGAGAACGCGGAGACGCTGTGGGGCTTCATCGGCCGCTATCGTGCAGGCGTGACCGCGCAGACGCATCCGAAGCTCGATGCACTGGTCGGCTATGCGATCCACTATTTCCGCGACTTCGTGCTGCCGCATAAGCGGTTTCGCGAGCCGGATGCGCGCGAGCGCGCGGCGCTCCTCGATCTGCGCGATGCGCTCTCGCAGCTTCCTGCCGATGCGACTGCGGAGCAAATCCAGGACGTGGTCTACGAAATCGGCAGGCGCGAGCCGTTCCTGGACAAGACCGGCAAGGGCAAGACAAGGGATGGCAAGCCTGGCGTGACGCTTGAGTGGTTCAACATGCTTTACCAAGTGCTCTTGGGCCAGGAAAAGGGACCGCGCTTCGGTTCTTTCGCGGCGGTGTACGGGCTCAAGAACACCGTCGACATGATCGACGGTGCGCTTGCGAGATCGGCGTAAAGATCCCGTCATCATCCGACAGCGAGCCTGGACCCCGGCGGCGGTCCGCCAAGCCGGATCCTTCGCACCATCGCCAGGACGGTGATCGCCATACGAGGATTGCCGGATGCTGCGGGTTGCGCTGGGCAGCACGGTGAGGGACATTGCCGCCTGGTCGTAACCTCATCCCGAAATGACCCTCACCACCCTGGCTCTGATCGGAGCCACCATCGTCTTTTCCTCGTTTCTCTCCGGCGTCTTCGGCATGGCCGGCGGGATGGTGCTGCTCGGCGTTCTGCTGAACTATTTCGACGTCGCGACCGGGATGATCTTTTTTTCCATCATCCAGCTATTCGCCAATGGTTGGCGCGTGGTGCAATGGCGGCGCTACGTGCTGTGGCCGATTTTCGGCTGGTATGTGCTCGGCGCCGTGATCGCATTCGGGTGCATGTGGATGACCGCCTTCGTTCCGGACAAGGCGATGGTGTATCTGTCCCTCGGTGTGATGCCGTTCGTGGTGGAGGCTTTGCCTGCCGCCCTGCGCCCGAACATCGAATGGCGCGGCGTACCCTTCTTCACCGGCGTGGTGACGACGATCATCCAGATCCTGGCCGGCGTCGGGGGGCTCTTTCTCGATATCTTCTTCCAGAAGAGCATGCTTGATCGCAAGACCACCAACGCCACCAAGGCGGTCACGCAGTCGTTCAGTCACATCGTCCGCGCGCTTTATTTCGGCTCGCTATCGGGCGTGGGCGATCTGCCCGTCTGGGCCACGGGGCCGGCGATTCTTCTCGCGATCACGGGCACCTCGCTGGCGCCCTTTGTCATCGAGCGGATGACCGATCACGGCTTTCGACAGTGGACGCGGGCGATCATCTTCGCCATCAGTGTCGTCTATCTTGCCCGCGGCGGATGGCTGCTCTGGCACGGTTGACGCCACGCATCCGGGCCTGGCCCGCTTACTGGCTCGCCCAGACGATGCGCGCGATCCACGACACCTCGCGCACGGGCAGCGTGCGTTCGCTGTGTCCGGGATCGATCGAACGCAGCTCGATCGTTCTCGCCGTGCGCCGCTTAAGCTCGTTTACCAACACCTCCGCGTCGGTGGTCTTGACCACGACGCGGTCGCCGCGCCGAATGGAGGCGGCGGGAGACACGATGACCAGGGTGCCTTCTTTGTATATCGGCGCCATCGAGTCCCCGGAAATCTCCAGTGCATAAGCGTGCTCGTCGTTGATGGCAGGAAATCGGATTTCCTCCCAGCCCAGCCCGGTTGGAAAGCCGGAGGCGTCGAAGTAACCGTCTTCGCCGGCTTGCGCCAACGCAATGAGCGGCACGGTCTTGTTAACCGTGGAGCGGCCCGTCTCCTCGATCAACTGCACGAATGTGTCGATGGGCGTGCCGGTCGCGGTCAATGCCTTGGCCACCGACTCAGTCGACGGCCAGCGTGCGCGACCGTCAGGGGTTACGCGCTTCGACTTGTTGAAAGTGGTCGGATCGAGCCCCGACTTCTTGGCAAGGCCGGAGGGCGAGAGCCCGGCGACGGCAGCGAGGCGGTCCAATGCGGTCCAGATCTGAGCATGAGTGAGCATTTCGCAGCCTAAAGGATTGCAAATCACCCTACGGAATTCTATCCAATCATAGGAATTATAGCCTGTACGGTCCAGCCATTTCTTGAAAGAGCACGCCGGGGCAATCTAAAAGTGTCGATCTCGCCGCGGACACGTGACAATTGGGCGAAGGGAATGCCGCCCTTGAGCTAAAGCGTGTAGTCGGGGTTTACTGCACATCGCACTTTGGGCTGGTGAGAGAGCCGTCACAACTCACGGCCGAATTCGGGGCACCGTGCCGACCACCATCTACAAGATTTGCGAGAACGTGCTCTGGCTTGAGGCCGAACGAGCTGGTGTGTTTGCTGGCGCACCCGTCGATGCCAGGGACGGCTTCATTCATTTTTCGACAGCTGATCAAGCACCGGAGACCGCGGCCAAGCATTTCACCGGCGCATCGGATTTGACGCTGGTCGCGGTCGACGCCGATGCGCTCGGCGGGGCGCTGAAATGGGAGGTTTCGCGCGGCGGCGATCTATTCCCGCACCTCTATGGCACATTGCCGCTCGCGGCGGTGCTGTGGGCAAAACCGCTGCCCCTCGGCAGCGACCAACGGCATGTTTTTCCGGAGCTTGCACCGTGATCGGCCTGTTGGAATCGGTTGCGCGGCCCCTGCTGCGCATGCTGGACCCCGAGGACGCTCACCGCCTTGCCATCCAAGCGCTGAAATTTCCTCCATTCGTCAAGCTCGCTGCCGACGATCCGCGGCTAGCTGTGCGGGCGTTCGGACTCAATTTTCCCAATCCGATTGGCATGGCAGCTGGCTTCGATAAGCACGCCGAGGTGCCCGACGCGCTCCTTAAGCTCGGTTTTGGCTTTGTTGAGGTCGGAACGGTCACTCCCTTGGCGCAGTCCGGTAATCCGCGGCCCCGGCTCTTTCGGCTCGACCGCGACCAGGGTGTGATCAATCGGCTGGGTTTCAACAGTGAGGGCGCCGACGCGGTGCTGCGTCGCCTCGCCGGTCGCGCAAGTGAAGGCGGCATCGTCGGGATCAATATCGGTGCCAACAAGGAGAGTCCCGACCGCATCGCGGATTATGTGCGGCTTATTGAAACTTTTGCGCCGGTCGTGAGCTACTTCTCCGTCAATATCTCCTCGCCCAATACTCCAGGTCTGCGCGAGCTGCAGCAGGGAAAGATGCTCGACAATCTCCTGGAGCGGGTGATGGATGCCCGGGCCCGGATGAGCAGGGAGGCCGGAACGACACCGGTGCTGATCAAGATCGCGCCGGATCTCACGCTCAGCGAGCTCGACGACATCGTCGGGGCCGCCCGCCGGCACCGCGTTGACGGCATGATCATCGGTAACACCACCGTGACGCGCTCGCCGACGTTGCGGGACGTATCAACGGCACGGGAGGCTGGCGGGCTGTCAGGCCGCCCGCTCTTCGCACTCGCAACGCGGATGCTGGCGGAGAGCTATGTGCGCGTCGAGGGCGCATTCCCGCTCATCGGCGTCGGCGGAATCGACTCCGGTGAGGCCGCCATTGCCAAGATCAGGGCCGGCGCGTGCTTGATCCAACTCTACAGCGCGCTCGTATTCCATGGTCTGCGGATCGTTGCGACGATCAAGTCCGAGTTGTCGAACGCGCTGCGTCGCGAAAACCAGCCAACGATCAATGAGCTTGTTGGCGCGGACGCCGCCGCCATGACCGCAGAGCCTTGGCCGCCGTGAGGGGGCGCGGTCAGGCGGCACCTCAATTCGTCGGCGTCCATTGAACCTCGCCGAGATCCTCGCGGAAGGCAAATCGTTTGATGTGCTCCACGACGACGCGCTGCAGCCGTTCCAGCGCCTCCACGTCGGGCGCTTCGGCTCGCAGCGTGAGTATGCCGGGGGTTGCCTCCAGATTGCATATCCGCCCATCGCTGAAGGGGATGTGTCCTTTTTCGGGCGTGAACTCCACTGCGAATTTATGGCTCCAATGCTTGCACACCTGTTGCAGATAACGACTGGCGGAGGCAGTGGATACGCGCGCTTGCGATGAAGGCATGGACGTTCCTCACGAACGGGGACACTTTGATCAGAGATATTTAGGATGGTCGAATGCTTTCCACCAGTCGCAGCGCCGCCGCGCAGTCTGGAATTGCTCTACGGCAGATCGGTGTTGATGAGTCATCGCCCTCTGGCGACGCCCATGAGTCGCATGATCAGCCAGATCGGCACCACCAACGCCGCACCCAAGAGGAGATAACGCCAGAGCCAGCGCACCGCGTCGAAGCCCATGTCCCAGATGCGCAGTATCAGCCTTCTGAGGCTGTCGATGACATTCCAGGGGTCGAGCCCGAGTACTTCCAAAATCACGCCGATCAGGATCGATAGAAGCACCAGCCGGAAGATCACGGACAACGGCGGCCCGCCGAAGAAGCGGGTAACGTAGTTGTTGGTCGTTGGCGTTTCCGGCGACATGCTCATCGTCCGATCCTTTTATCACATTGCGGGACTGGCGGCGGCGGTACCGCGTCCGACTTCGATCTTCTCCAGCATCCGTTCGAGCGTTTCCAGGCGATCAGCCTCGCCGGGCGGTTTGTCCCAACGCAACCGGTTGATGCGCGGGAAGCGCATGGCGAGGCCCGATTTGTGCCGTGTCGAGCGTTGCAATCCCTCGAATGCAACTTCGAACACGAGACCCTGTTCGGCCGCATGCACCACCTCACGTACCGGGCCGAACCGCTCGACGGTATTGCGGCGGACGAAACGATCGATCTGAATGAGTTCTTCGTCGGTGAAGCCGAAATATGCCTTGCCTACCGGTACCAATACGTCGCCATCGTCGCCCTTGGTCCAGACTCCGAACGTGTAGTCGGAGTAATAGGATGAGCGTTTGCCGTGACCGCGCTGTGCGTACATCAGCACGGCATCGACGATGAACGGATCGCGCTTCCACTTCCACCAGGGGCCCTTGGGACGGCCCGGCAGATAGGGCGCGTCGCGGCGCTTGAGCATGATGCCTTCGACCGCCTCGGCGTCCGCACCTGCGCCGGCGGCGGCCGGGTCTTTGCGGGCGGCGGCGAGCTCGTCCCAGGTGCCGAACGACACCAGCGGCGAGAGATCGACCCGCGGCTGATGCAGGCGCGCGATGAACGTCTCCAGCCGGGCTCGGCGCTCCGCGAAGGGGCGCTCCCGCAAGTCTTCCTCGCCGTCTACCAGGAGGTCGTAGGCCCGCAGATGGGCGGGAAAGTCAGCCAGCAGCTTGGCGTTGACGCTTTTGCGGTTGAGCCGTTGCTGCAGGACGTTGAAACTTTGCACGCGGCCGTCGCGCACGATCAACAGTTCGCCGTCGATGGCAGCCGGCAATCGCAAGGCTTCAATCAAGTCGGGGAAGCTTCCCGAAATGTCCTCGCCGGTGCGGGAATAAAGCCGCGGGATCATGTTGCCTTGCTCGTCGAGGCCCGCCACGGCCTGGACGCGAATGCCGTCCCATTTCCACTCGCCCAAGAATTCGTTGGGATCGAGCGCACTCAGCCCTCCGTCCTCGATGGCATGGGCGAGCATCGCCGGCCGGAACGGCGCGGGATCGCGGTTCGCCGGTTTCTCGCCGCGACCTTCCAACCAGGCGAACAATTCGACGTAGGGGGGCCGCAAGCCGGGCCAGATCAACTCGATTTCGTGCGGATCTTTGTCGCCGACACCGGCGGCCGCCGTCTTCGCGAGCCGGGCGGAAACGCCGATCCTAAGCCCACCAGTCACGAGCTTGAGCAACGCCCAACGGCCGGTCTCGTCGAGCTGGTCGAGCCAGCGTGCGAGTTGTGCCGGCAGGTCGGATTTGCCGAGCGAGGAGAGCGCCTTGACGACCGCGGATAGCTGCAGGTCGTCATGTTCCTGATGACAAGGGGAGGCGTCGACTTGATCGCGACCCTTCCACATCAGGGCAATGGTCTCGGAAAGGTCACCCACATAATCATACGATAATTCGAACAATACGGGATCCGTGCGTTCGGCGATCAGCGCGCGGATCACGCCGGGTTTTGCGTGCTGAAAGTTAAGCGCGCCAGTCAGCGCCGCGAGTGCCCAGCCGCGTTCGGGGTCGGGCGTGCGGCGGAAATAGTCCGTGATGAGCCGCAGCTTGTTGTTGCGGCCGGGCTCGTAAGCAAGGCGGTCGAGCAATTCTGCGAAGCGGTTCATGGCGCCCCGGAACTGCCCGTTTCGGTCATGCCATCTGTCTCGTCTTCATCGCCATAGCCGATGATATCCAGCGGTCGTGCCCGCAGGCCTTGGGCCAGGCTCCAATGCACGAGCGCGTCTTCCTGCCCGTGCGTGACCCAGATTTCCGACGCGCCGGTCGCAGCGATCGTCGCAGTGAGGCCATCCCAGTCGGCGTGATCCGAAATCACCAGCGGCAATTCGACCAGGTGCTGGCGGGCGCGCGCCCGCACACGCATCCAGCCTGAGGCAAAGCACGTGACTGGATCGGGGAAGCGTCGCGACCACACGTCCTTCAGGGTCGACGGGGGGCAGAGCGTGATCGTGCCGGCAAGCACGCTTTTCTTTGCCTCGCGCACCAGCTCGGTGCGGCCGAGATCGATCCCACGGCCTTGATAATAGCGCGTGATCTTCTCCATCGCCCCGTGAAGATAGATCGGCTTGTCATATCCGCTCTTGCGGATCAATGCGATCACGCGCTGCGCCTTGCCCAGCGAATAAGCCCCGACCAGATGTGCGCGCTCGGGAAACAGTGTGAGCGATTGCAGAAGCTTCGCGATCTCGCCGTCCGCGTTACCGTGGCGAAACACCGGCAGGCCAAAAGTTGCCTCGGTAATGAACACGTCGCATTGAACAAGCTCAAAGGGAGCACACGTGGGATCACCGACATTCTTGTAATCGCCGGAGGCCACGACGCGCAGCCCCGCTAGCTCGACCGCGACCTGCGCGGAACCGAGCACGTGGCCGGCGGGATGGAGGGTCACCCTGACGCCGCCCAGCGTAACCGTCTCACCGTAACCGATCGCCTGGGTCGCACCGGCGAAATTGTCGCCATAGCGAAGCCGCATCAGGTCGAGAGTTTCCTGCGTGGCCAGTACCGCGCCATGGCCGGCACGCGCATGATCGGAATGACCGTGGGTGATCACGGCCCTGTCCACTGGACGGGTGGGATCGATATGAAAGCCGCCGCTCTTGCAGCACACGCCGGCAGGCGTCGGGAGGAGAATGTCTTCGGGGCGCATCGAGCCTGAGATATGGTGTAAATGGCACAATGACAGGTGGACCCCTTTTCGTCTCTTCCGGCGACCCGGCCGCCGATCAGCACTACGGTTGGGCGCTCCAACGTGTCGCGCGGGGCGACCTTGTGGCCGCGGCCGACGTCTTGGCGCAGACGGTGCAACTTGCGCCGGCTTTTGCCACCGCATGGTTTGCGCTCGGTGCCATCCGCGACAGTCTGGGCGACCGCGCAGGGGCGATTGCCGCGTGGCAGGAGGCACGCGATGCCGATCCCGACGACTACCATGGCGCGCGGTTGCAACTGGCGCGCCTGGGCGCGGGCGAGACGACGCCGGCGATGACGGCCGCATATGTCCGCCGCCTGTTCGACCAGCAGGCCGCGAGCTTCGATGAAACGCTGCTGCAACGATTGGACTACCGCGGACCGGCAGTTCTGCTGGACGCCGTTCGGAGCGTGGCCGGCAGGGAGCTGCGCATTGGCTGCATGCTCGATCTCGGCTGCGGCACCGGTCTAGGCGGGGCGGCCTTTCGTCCTTATGTAGATCGTATTGTGGGCGTGGACATATCGCCGGCTATGGTCGCGAAGGCGCGTGTGAAGGGCCTTTACGACCGACTGGCCGTGCTCGATTTGCAGCACTTCCTGCATGCCGAGGCACAATCTGGCGTGCAGTATGACCTTGTCGTCGCGGCTGATGTTTTCGTCTATGTCAGCGATCTTGTTCCGATCACGGCCGCCGCCGCCCGTGTGCTCGCACCGGGCGGCCTCTTTGCCTTCACGGTCGAGACCCAGTCCAGCGACGGCGTCGTGCTGCAACAGAGCTTGCGCTACGCGCACGGCGTGACACATGTCCGCACGGCGATCGCGGATGCGGGCCTCCACCTTGCGGGCCTGAACCATGCCGTGACGCGCAAGGAGAAGGGTGTTCCGGTTCCGAGTCTGGTCGTGGTGGCGTCGGGTTCGGGGCCCGAACGATCAGCTCTAACGGTGAAGTGAGAAGACGATGATGCAAATCGGGCGGGGCGCCACCGCCGGTGGCAGCGCTTTGTGTCCCGGGAGCTTGCAACCACTCAGCGCGCGGATCGGTCGACTGTCATGAACGTCCAGGGAGCGCCTGACGCGGCCTCCTTCCTTCCCGGGACATTCCTGCGCTGGTTCGCCAGCCGCGGTTGGGCGCCGCGCGAACATCAACTGGAACTCCTGGCGAAAGCGCGAGCGGGCCGCTCGGTGCTACTGATTGCACCCACCGGCGCCGGCAAGACGCTCGCGGGATTCCTGCCGAGCTTGGTGGAACTGAGCGCTGGACCGCGCGCGGCTGAAAAGTCTTCTTTGCCCCACGCTCCAGCGGCTCCCCTTCGGCCAGGGGCGGGGGAGAACGTAGCCGCGAAGATCGGAGGGAGGCACGCCAAGGGACCGGGTGGGGCGACTCCAGCGGCGAAGCTTATCTCCACCGGTCGCGGCATCCGCCGAGACGGCGGACTCCACACTCTCTACATCTCTCCACTCAAGGCGCTCGCGGTCGACATCGCGCGCAACCTGGAGCGGCCGGTTGCCGAGATGGGACTGCCGATCCGTATCGAGACACGTACCGGCGACACGCCGTCGTCGAAGCGCCAGCGCCAACGCCGCGACCCGCCGCAAATTCTGCTCACGACGCCCGAGCAGCTTGCCCTGGTCCTGGCCTCGCCCGATGCGCCCTATCTTTTTGGATCGCTGAAGCGGATCGTGCTCGACGAACTGCATGCACTGGTTACGTCGAAACGGGGGGACCTGCTCTCCCTCGGGCTGGCGCGGCTGTTCATGCTCGCTCCCGATCTCACCAGCGTCGGACTGTCTGCGACCGTCGCAGAGCAGGACGACCTGCGCCGCTTTCTCGTTCCGCAGCCCGAGAGCGGCGCGGCTTTGGCCGATCTGGTGGTGGCGCACGGGGGGGCGGCCCCTCGTGTCAGCATGCTCGACACGGCCGAGCACCTGCCCTGGGCCGGGCATTCCGCCCAATACGCGATCAGCGAGATTTACCAACTGATCAAACGGCACAATACCGCACTCATTTTCGTCAACACGCGCAGTCAAGCCGAGCGCATTTTCCAGGAACTTTGGCGCATCAACGACGATGGGTTCGCGATTGCGCTTCATCACGGCTCCCTCGATGTGACGCAGCGTCGTAAGGTCGAGGCGGCGATGGCGGCAGGCCGTCTGCGCGCGGTCGTTGCCACCTCCTCGCTCGATCTTGGTGTCGACTGGGGCGACATCGATCTCGTTGTCAATGTCGGCGCGCCCAAAGGCGCCTCTCGTCTCCTGCAACGCATTGGCCGCGCCAATCACCGCATGGATGAGCCCTCGAAAGGCGTGCTCATCCCGGCGAACCGCTTCGAAGTGCTCGAATGCACCGCGGCGCTCGGCGCCCTCACCGAGAACGCACAGGACACACCCCCGGCACGTACCGGGGCCCTGGACGTGCTCGCGCAGCACGTCCTCGGTTCGGCCTGCGGACAGCCATTCCTCGCCGATGAACTCTATGCCGAGGTGAGAAGCGCCGCGCCCTATTCCGGCCTCGCGCGCCTGGATTTCGATGCCGTCCTCGATTTCGTCGCGACCGGTGGCTATGCGTTGAAAGCCTACGAGCGCTTCGCCAAGATCAAACAGGATCCGCAGGGGCGGTGGCGCATCAGCCACCCGATGATCGCGCAGCGCTACCGCATGAATGTCGGCACCATCGTGGAGGCCGATATGCTCAAAGTGCGCCTCGCTCGATCGCGCGCCTCGAAGATGATCCGACGCGGTGGGCGGATTTTGGGAGAAGTCGAGGAATATTTCATCGAGACGCTGGTGGCCGGCGACACATTTGTCTTTGCCGGTGAGATCTTGAAATACGAGGCGCTGGTCGAGGACGAAGTCTATGTCTCGCGTACTTCTTCGGAAGATCCCAAGGTGCCGTCCTATGAGGGCGGAAAATTCCCGCTCTCGACATATCTCGCCGATCGCGTGCGGAAGATCGTTTCCGATCGTGATGAATGGCGGCCGCTACCGGACCAAGTCCGGGAGTGGTTGGAAATTCAGGAATGGCGTTCCCTGGTCCCGGGCCCGCAGCAGTTGCTGATCGAAACCTTCCCGCGTGGCAACAGGCACTACCTTCTCTGCTATCCGTTCGAGGGGCGGCTCGCGCACCAGACACTTGGCATGCTGCTCACGCGGCGGCTCGAGCGGGCGCGCCTTCGTCCGCTAGGATTTGTGGCCAACGAATATGCGCTGGCGGTGTGGGCACTCGGCGATGTCGCGCAAGAAATCGAGCGCGGTGAGTTGTCGCTGGCGGCCTTGTTCGATGAGGACATGCTCGGCGACGATCTCGAAGCCTGGCTGGCGGAGTTGGCGCTTATGAAACGCACCTTCCGCACTTGTGCAATCATCGCGGGGCTGATCGAACGCCGCTTTCCCGGCAAAGAGAAGTCTCGCCGGGAGGTCACGATCTCGACCGACCTCGTATACGACGTGCTCCGCCGCCACCAGCCCGATCACATCCTGCTGCGCGCCGCGCGCGCCGACGCCGCGACCGGTCTCCTCGACATTCGGCGCCTGGGGGATATGCTTTCACGGATCAAGGGCCGAATCATTCATAGGGCGCTCGATCACGTCTCGCCCCTGGCGGTGCCGGTGATGCTGGAAATCGGCCGGGAGTCCGTTTCCGGCGCCGCGTCCGAGGCGCTATTGGCAGAAGCCGAGGCGGAACTCGTGAAAGAGGCGATGCGATGACAATGGGGGTGGCGCACTGAACGGAAATTCCGCTCCTCTTGCACAGTCTGCTTTCGCACAAGCGGCGATAGCGGAAATCACCATCGCTGATGTGACGGTCGCCATGGATTGCGACGGCGCGCTGTATTGGCCGGAGGAACGCGTCCTGGTCATTGCCGATCTGCATCTGGAGAAAGGCTCGAGCTTCGCCACGCGCGGCGTGCTGCTGCCGCCTTATGATACCGCAGCGACCTTGGAGCGAATAGCGGCCTTGATTGCACGCTTTGCGCCGCACGCGGTGATCGCGCTCGGCGACAGCTTTCATGACCGCAAAGGTCCGGCTCGCATCGCGCCTGCCGACCGGGCGGCACTGGCGGGGCTGCAGCGCGGGCGCGATTGGATCTGGATCGCCGGGAATCACGACCCCGACCCGGCCGAGGGCGTGGGCGGCAGCTTTGGCGGCGCGCTCGCGATCGGCGCATTGGTTTTCCGCCACGAACCGACCGGCGCCAAGGGCGAGATCGCCGGTCACCTCCATCCTGTAGCCCGCGTGGCTGGGCGTGGTCGTACTGTGAGCCGGCGGTGCTTCGCAAGCGACGGCGCACGGCTGGTCATGCCGGCCTTCGGAGCCTTTACAGGCGGGCTCAATGTGCGCCATCGCGCCTTTGCGGACGTCTTCGGTACGTTTGCATTCACCGCACATTTGTTGGGCGAGGGGCGGCTCTATGCGATCGCCGCCGCCCGCTGCGCGGCGGATTGAGCAAGCCCTTCACGCTACCGCTCGCGGACTGGCGGCAACGCAGAGCTCGGCGAGAAGATCGGCGAGGCGCCGGGTCGCCGGCCTCGCGTCCGGGGCCGCGACCCGCGCCAGCTTGGTATCGCCGACGGAAGGAAATCGATCCCAGCCGCGCCAGTAGCGTGTACTAGGTCGTCAGAGATGGTTGCTGGGGCTGGACCGGTCATCATCCACGGCGCTGGAACGGTGTCGGCTCCCTCAATCCCGCCTGAACACGACCGAGGCGAACCAGCCGGTCGCGACTGCCATCAGTGCCGTTGCAAGGCCATAGAGCAGACCATGCTCGCGCGCCGCGTTGGTCACCACCTGTTCGAAACCAGACTTGTAGACCTCGAACGGAGACGGTGCGCGGGCGATCTGCGCACCATCCGCGAAAAGCCTGACGTCCACCTCGTAGGTGCCGACTGGCACCTCGGCCGGCAACGGTATCGAGGCCCGGAACAGCGCCGGCGTGAGGAAGGTTACGTCATTCGATGCCTCGCGATAAAGTCCCTGATCGCTCTTGATCTTGATGAATGCCAGACGAAACGGATCATCGCTTGCGGCATCGGCAATGTTCACACTGGCGCGTTGCGGCAACGGGATGTTGTCGAGGCCGAGTTGCAGACGACGTAACGTTTCGGCGTTGGTGATGGCGTCGAGGGGTCGGTTCGAGAGCACGGCGAGATAGGCGGGTGCATTCTCGAGTACGCGCGAATCGGTATTGACCCAGATCCCGAGCGCCCTCGCTTTGCGGAAAGTTACCACGGTCTGCCGCGGCCCGGTGACGGTGACGATGATGTCATAGCCGCCGCGCCGTGGCCGGCCCGCTCCATCCTGCTCGATTCCGCCGAACAGCACGAGTTCCTCGCCGGTGAAATTCGACGTCACCATCACCCGGTGGTTGGAAAGCGATGCGACCAGCCGCTCGGCCGCGGCCGGAGCAATGGACCCCGCGAGGGCTCCGATCGCCGCAACCGCCGCGAATAGGGGGCGCCTCGTCATGGATCGGTGTCCAGCACACGGATGGAATAGAGATTGTCCGGCGGCAATATGAGATCGAGCGCAAAGCGAATTCCGACCGCGAGTACGAGCAAGCCCAGCAGAAGACGCAGCCGTTCGCCGCGCATTTTCTGCCCGGCACGCGCACCGAATTGTGCGCCAGTCACGCCGCCCACCATGAGCAGCAGGGCCAGCAGTGCATCGACGAGGTGATTGGTGGCTGCGTGCATGACCGTTGCCGATGCCATGGTGATGAGCGTAAGCACCATCGATGTTCCGATCACGGTCGCCGTCGGCACGCGCAGCACATAGATCAGCAACGGTACCAGCAGAAACCCGCCACCAATCCCCATAACCGCGCCGATGAATCCCATCGAGAAGCCGATCCCCCACACCGGGATCGTGGAGACATAGATGCGCGAGCGTTTGAAGCGCAGCTTGAACGGCAACCCATGGATCCAGGTGTGGCTGCCGGGCCGCCGAAGCTCGACCGGTTTGCCTTGCCGCGCTCGCAGGATCGCACGCACACTTTCGATGATCATCAATGCGCCCACGATGCCGAGGAGAAGCACGTAGGAAACACCGATGGTGATGTCGAGTTGGCCGATGGCGCGCAGCGTGGTGAATAGCCAGACACCGAAGGCAGTGCCGATTATTCCCCCTGCGAGCAACATGAAGGCGAGGGCGAGATCGATCGTTCGGCGGCGCCAGTAGCTAATCGCGCCGGACATCGATGAAGCGGCTATGTGGCTGCTCACCGTCGCCACTGCGACCGCGGGCGAGATGCCGAGGAAGATCAGGAGCGGCGTCATCAGAAAGCCGCCGCCAATGCCGAACATGCCGGAGATGAATCCGACGGCCAGCCCCATCGCGAGAATGACAAACACATTGACCGGCAGGTCCGCGATCGGAAGATAGATCTGCAAGCGCGCGGTCCTAGGCTCGAGGCTCAAATATTCGCAGAACCGGTGCCACCGGTGCTGCGAAAAGTCGAGTGAGTCTCAACCGAATTCGCGGCGCAACCCCCAAATGGCCGTCTGACGAAATCGCCGGAGGCAGAAGCCGGGGGCCACTTGCGCTGATCGTGGCAAGCGGGCGTAGCCGGCAGGACGCCCCGCGAAATGGGTTCGGGACTCAGCAGGCAGGTGAGCGCATTCTAGCCATGTTCATCGAGAGTGCCACGCCTTCGCTCACCTTTATTGTGCCTGACGCGGGGGACTAGGCGCGAGCGCAGGTCCGACCGCGGGGAGTTTATTTCGGGCAGGCGCGGAGACCACGGCGGCGACCCCGCTCGTTGCGTCATTCCAGTGCTCGGAGGAGGACATCTGTGCCTCCAGCAGTTGCTCAAGCGTCCAGCCCGGCAAGACGGGGCCTGGCGGGGTCGTAATGATGGTGCCGGCGATGTGCCGGAAAATGTCCAACTGACCGCGCGCGGGCGATAGCACGGGAAAGGCTTGGCGATCCTCGCCGGCAAGCACTGGACCCGCGGCTTGGCCCCCCCGCATCGGCGCTAGGACAATATTTTCGCTTGTGGTGGCGACAGCCTGGGGCAGCGCACCCACTTCCGTCTCGGAAGCGTACGGTAGGAACTCCATGATCTGCAGGACGCCAAGCACCATTATGACGATCGTGCCGCCGATCAAGGCGCCCAGCTTGCCGCGTTGCCCTGCAGACCGATCGTCGGGCCCGACTTCAATTGAGCTAGGCTCGTTCTCCGCGGGAACACTTCGACTTGCCACCTGCGCGGCGCGGCGCGCAGCCGCGATGAAGGTCGATGTACCGCCACTGAGGGCGGTTTCCGGGGGGATGCCTCGCTCCCTGAGCCAATCCGGATTGGGGTCGGAGGCCGCCCCGGGACCGGATTCTGACGGACGATCGGAGAGGACAAGACTGTCCGTTGGATAGGGGTCGGTCGCGGGCTGCGGTGGGGGCGTGGCGGGCTCTTCGCGCGGCAAGGGCGCGTCGGGCGCCGCTCGCGTGGCCAAGGGAGGCGCCGCACATGCCGGAGCCGGGGCCTCCATCAAGTGCGGTGGCTTGCCACGCATATCCGTCTCGATCATGGCTAGCCGATCCACGAGGTGTGCCAGCGTGCCGTAAGCGACTTCGAGCGAATCCTGGGTCTGCTTCTCCGTTTGCCTGAGGTCGGCAACATCGCGCGAGAGCGCCTCCACTGCGGGTGGGGGCGCGGGATCTTGGCCGAGAATCGGCACCGGTCTGCGTCCGATATGGATGAGCAACTCCGCCAGTGCGCTTTCGATCGTTGCGAGTTGATCGAGACGGGCATCGCAGGCGTCGAGTTTCTCGACCAGTTTCTGGACCAGGTTCTCAAGGCGGGCGGGCGCGGCGGAAGTTGCGGATGTGAGCTCCATTCGATCGATCCGCTCGATCAGACGCTCGATCAGCACTTTCAACTCGTCGGACACATTTGGGTCGTTTCGATCGCGCGCTTGGAGTTGCTCGGCAAGCATGGCGATCCTGGTTTCGAGCGTGGACAAAGTCCTGCTGTCAGCACAGCTCCGCGCGTGATCGAGCTTGGCACCGAGAGCACATACCTCTTCCGACAGCTTTGCCAGTGCCTCGTGCGATGCCGCATGGGAGACGACGCTGCGCATCGCGGCCAGGGCACCTTCAAGCTGCTCGAGGACCGCTGCGTCCCAAGCGCCAGCGATGATGTCGATCTTGTGGGAGAGTTGCTGCACCACGCGCGCCATGCCGAGAAGGCTTTCAGCCGGCCTCAGGGTGCGTAACGCATCGCGGATTTCGGGGATCCGGGATTCGATCGCTGCAACCGCGGCTGCATCGATGCCGGCGCGGCGGTAATTATCCGCGCGCTCGCCAAGCCGGTTTATTTCGCGTTGAAGCGCCTCGATCACGCTCCGTGGCCTGGCCTCTTGCAGCATCAAATGGATCTCGGCGAGATCATTGCGCAACGTATCGACGCGCTTTTCGACGCGGCCTGGCTGCTGCGTCGGAGTGGCGCCCGCGCCCGGGGTGACGGCGCGAAAGGCGGAAGGCGCGGCCGTTGGGACCGCACGATCATCCCTGTCGCCCGCGGAGCGGTCGTTTTCCGGGCTTTGGAGACGCCGGTAGCCACCGTCGTCCCGACGATCTGGGCCTTTGGCCACCGAAACGTCGCCGTGGCCAAGACTGGCCGGGTCACGCTGCCCCGACCGTCCGACCTCTGCTACTTCCCACGGAATCCCAGATTTCATTGCCGCATCCGCGTGTTGGACAGGGTGCAGCGAAGCCCGAACGTCCCTTGTGAAGCCGGCAAGCGTCGATAGGCAGTGGATGGCGGCTCTGATCCCCGGGGCAGTTTTTGTCCTCCGGGTAAAGATGCGGTTAAGACCTGCGGACTGGCAGCGGTCAGCGGCATAAGGGCCCCCGCGATGGGGGTCCGGAAGGGGCCAGACAAACGTTCAAGCAGGCCTATTGCGTCCGGACATAAGCGCCGCCATCGGAACCCTCGGTGATCCCCAGGCCACGCGCCCCGCTGCAATGTAACATCGAGCGCACGTTGACGTGCTTCCCGCCGATCAGGGCTGTCGGGAAAACGCACCGAACAATTTACTACTCCCGATCTCGCTGCACGTTTTCGTCGGCTACCAGCGCCCAGACCACGGCACCTGAGTCCACGCGCCATTCGCGCGCGAGCCGGTCGCTCACCGCAGCAGCATCAGGCCGCCGGTCACAACGAGCAGGATGATAAGTGTCGTGCCGATCACCGTCGCGACATGACGCCAGCCGAGCCCGGCAATGGCAGTCAGGGACGTGCCAAGTCCGAGCGCCGAGATCGCGATCAGCAAACCCCAGCTCGATATCTCTATCAAAGGACCTTTGACTTGCGCGAATATCGAGGCAGTGCTGGGAAATGCGGACGCAACGCTGTTCAGCACGCAAAGAGCCACAAAGACGAGGGCGAACATTGGGATCGGAATTTTACCAGCCGTCGCCACGGCTCGGCGCGCGAACAACCACCCGACCACGAGCACGAGGGGCAACATCAGGAACACCCGGAACAGCTTGACGATGACGGCAGTATTTCCAGCTGTCTCCGAGACCGCGTATCCCGCGCCGACAACCTGCGCCACATCGTGGATCGTCGCCCCGAGCATGATGCCCGTGGTCTGTGGATCGAAACCAAACAGAACGCAGACGACTGGATAAAGCACCATCGCCAACGTCGACAATGCATTGACGGCCACGACAACGAAGGCGACGTCGGTCGCTTTGCCTTTGTAGTCCGGCAAGACGATCGAAGTGGCGAGGGTGGCGGAGGCCCCACACACCGCGGTTCCCGCGCCGGCCAATGCCCCGTAAGCCTGATCCAGCCCGAACACGCGCGCGAGCAGGAAACCGGCCGTCAAGGTCAAGCCCATGGAAACGATGACCAGGACGGCTGTCATCGTGCCCAGAGCCGCAATCTCCCCCAGGGCAACCCGCAGGCCGAGCAATGCCACCGCCCAGCGCAAGAGGGTCTTCAAGCAGAATACGATTCCGGGCTGGAACGATGACCTTCGCGCCACCGGATTGAGCGCGATACCGACCACAAGCGCGATCACCATGGCCGGAATCGGCGCGACGCCTGCAAGGAGCGGGAGCCGCCAGCACCGCGGTGACTGCAACGAACGACGACAACAGCAAGCCCGGCGCGACGCGACGGAGATTCGCGAAGCTGCGCGCCGTCCAGGTCTCGGAGACAGTCAATGGCGAATCGTCGCGCCGGGTGCGAAAGCCGAGGGCGTCCGGGGACAGCGGACGCCCCTGCTCACCATCGCGCGCCGGACCCGCAGTTCGTTCGCCATCGGGAAGCGCTCCTCGAGCTCAAAGCCCGGTCGCATCGCGGGGGCTAGGCCATGCGCCGGGGCCACGCCGCACGGTACGGCAGCCGGGATCGATCGGTCGGATGGCGCGCGGTCGCAAATTCATCAAGGGCATGAGGACCATCTCGATTCCCCCGGCAAAGATGTTGTGAAAAAGTGCTGGTCGCTTGTCAACGCCTGCCGCTCTCGCATTGTGAGGCGGCGCCATGTAAGGTTGTGCGATCAACAGGATTTGTGATGGACGCCGTCAACCTTCCTCGTCCTGCTTGGATGACCGAGGACCTTGTGCTGCTTGAAGAGCAGGCACGACGCTTCATCACAGCCGAATACGTGCCGCACCTCGATAGATGGGCTGAGGAGGGCATGTATGATCGCGAAGTCTGGACCAAGGCCGGCGCGGCCGGCCTCCTTTGCCCGGTCATCCCTGAAGAATATGGTGGCGTCGGCGGCACTTTCGCGCATGAAGCGGTGATCGCCCGGCAATTGAGCCTCGCGGGCTTCGATTCCTTTGGCGCGCCGCTCCATTCCGGCATCGTAGCGCCCTACATCCTGCACTACGGCACCGACGAGCAGAAGCGGCGGTGGCTGCCCAAACTGGTGACCGGCGAACTCGTCGGCGCGATCGCCATGAGTGAGCCCGGGACCGGCTCCGACCTGCAGGCGGTGCGCACCACGGCCAATAAATCGGGCAACGGCTACGTCCTCAACGGTTCGAAGACCTTCATCACCAATGGTCAGCACGCCAATCTGATCATCGTCGTCGCCAAGACCGACGCGGGTGCGGGCGCCAAAGGCGTATCGCTGATGGTGGTCGAAGCCGACAATGCACCTGGTTTTCGCCGTGGCCGCAGGCTCAAGAAGCTCGGCCTCGATTCCGCGGACACCTCCGAACTGTTCTTTGAGGACGTCAAACTGCCGCCGGAGAACTTGCTCGGCACGGAGGAGGGTCGAGGTTTCGCTCAGCTCATGGACGACCTTCCGCGCGAGCGCCTCATCGTCGCGGTCCATGCCCAGGCCATGATCGAACGGGCGCTTGCGCTCACCATCGAATACGTCAAGCAGCGGCAGGCCTTCGGCAAGAAGATCATCGAATTCCAGAATACCCAATTCGTGCTCGCCGAATGCAAGTCCGAAGCGACGATCGGACGCGTGTTTCACGACCACTGTATCGAGCGCTATCTCGACGATGAACTCGATACGGTTACCGCTTCAATGGCCAAGTATTGGCTCACGGACCTGCAGGGTAAGATCATCGATCGCTGCCTGCAGCTGTTTGGCGGCTACGGCTATATGGAGGAGTTCCCGATTTCGCGCATGTACCGCGACGCTCGAGTCATGCGGATCTACGCGGGCACAAACGAAATCATGAAAATTGTGATCGCGCGCAGTCTGTAGCGCAGGGAGAGGTGATGCCTAGAATCGATATCGCAAAAATTCCAGCGCAGCGAATTGCATCCTACCCGAAAGAGTTTGCCGCCGTAATCTCTGGGCGGGAAAAACAGAGGATCGGCGATGCGGCGGGTTTGACCCAGTTCGGCGTCAATGTCACCCGCATCAAGGCGGGCTCGGCTTCGGCGTTGCGCCATTGGCACGAGCAGGAGGACGAGTTCGTCTACGTGATCGAGGGCGAACTAATACTTCAGGAGGACGACGGCGAGACTGTGCTCAAGCCTGGAGACGCCGCCGGCTTCAAGGCGGGCAGCGGCATAGCGCATTGCCTCATCAACCGGACCCAACGCGATGCGGTCTACCTCGAGGTCGGCACGCGCGCAAAGAGTGAGCGCGTGCACTATCCCGACGTCGATTTCTTGATGGAGCGCGACACAACCGGCCGCCGCTATTTCCGCAAGTCAGGTGAGCCGATCGAGAGCTGAAGCCGATCCCACACGCATCGGCTTATTTGATGTCGGCGACGACCGGCAGATGATGGGAGACGAGGCGCGGCTTTCGGCCGGCCAAGGTCGTCCGCACCGCAAACGCCAAATTGGTCCCGACGGAAGGCTCGCCCGCAATCGGCGGCCTCAACCTGCGAAAAATCACAGACCTCGAGCGGCTCGGTGCTTGTTGATTTGGCTTCCAGCCATATTTATTGGCGAGCAAAACATAGCCGGGCATCGTTTCGTCGCGGGCATCCCGATCCTCGGCGGGACCCATGGTCGAATTGTCCGCCGACTCGCGGGTTCCGGTCTCGCGACACCTTGGGCGATCATGCGCGCGCCGCGTGACCCAATTGCTCTCCCTTACAGGCGCCGTGTAAGGTCGCGGCCCTTTCCGTCGGAACCCCCCGCATGGCTCGCGACCAAGTCGACATGACGCCGATCGAGACGCGCAAGGAACTCGTGGCGTGGTTCGAGGCGGGGAGCAAGCCCAAGTCACAGTTTCGCATCGGTACCGAGCACGAGAAGTTCGTGTTCACGGTCGAGGGGCATCGCCCGGTCTCCTACCAGGGCCGCCCCAGCATCCAGGCGTTGCTCGAAGGCATGCAGTATCTGCTCGGCTGGGAGCCGATCGTCGAAGACGGCAATGTCATCGGTCTGTTCGACGTAACGGGCGGCGGCGCGATCTCGCTCGAGCCGGGCGGTCAGTTCGAGCTCTCAGGAGCGCCGGTCGAGAGCGTGCACCAGACCTCCTCGGAGCTGATGGCGCATCTTGCGCAGGTCAAGGAAGTCGCGCGACCGCTCGGTATTGGATTCCTCGGGCTCGGCATGACGCCGAATTGGAGCCGCGCCGAGATCCCCACCATGCCAAAGGGGCGTTACCGCATCATGACTGCCTATATGCCGAAGGTGGGCAAGTATGGCCTCGACATGATGTACCGAACGTGCACGGTGCAGACGAATCTCGACTACTCATCGGAAGCCGACATGGTGAAGAAGCTGCGGGTCTCGCTCGCGCTGCAGCCGGTCGCAACGGCAATGTTCGCCAATTCGCCCTTCACGGAGGGCAAACCCAACGGCTTTCTGTCGTTCCGTTCCGAGATCTGGCGGGACACCGATCCCGATCGTTCCGGCATGCTGCCGTGGGCGTTCGAACCAGGGATGGGTTTTGAGCGTTACGTCGACTACGCGCTCTCGGTGCCGATGTATTTCGTCAAGCGGGGTGATCAGTATATCGATGTCGCCGGCCAATCATTCCGCGACCTGATGGAGGGGCGACTTTCGGCCGTGCCCGGCGAGCGGGCCACGATCTCGGACTGGGCGAACCACATCTCCACTATCTTTCCGGAAGTACGGCTCAAACGCTATCTCGAAATGCGCGGTGCGGACGGCGGTCCCTGGCGCAGGCTTCCGGCGCTGCCGGCCTATTGGGCCGGCATCCTCTACGACGATGACGCGCTCGATGCCGCCTGGGACCTGGTCAAGTCGTGGACAGCCAGGGAGCGCCAGAAACTTCGCGACGATGTGCCGAAACTTGGTTTCGCCGCGACCATTGCGGGCCGTGACGTCCTGCAATTGGCGAAGGCCACGCTCGCGCTCGCGCAAGAGGGACTTGCGCGACGCCGGCGACTGGACGCCAACGGCTACGACGAAAGCCGCTACCTACAGCCGATCGAGGAATACGTCGCGCGCGGCATTACCCCAGCCCAGGAGCTCCTCGATAAATTCCACGGCCCCTGGGGCGGCAGCGTGGAACCGGTGTTCAGGGAATACGCGTATTGATTGAGTTGTCGCCAAGTCGGCGAAGAATTCATGATATCCACCATTTACCCGCCGATTGGATGACCATGTTCGACTGATCAGTGACGCAATGCGGTCACTGATGTCGCTGCGCGGGAGCCCTCGCCAACGGCGGCTGCCGTCGCCGGATTGAGAGCCCCTGCGCTCGGATTGCAAACACCCGCTCGAACCGGGTGCGTTCCAGCGATGGGTGTCACTCTGCGACCGGCGCTCGGCTGATGATTTCTTCGGCTTCAGGATTGAGCGGTTTGACCTCGCGCGCCGGCGTGCTCAGCGGTTCGTGCACCATGCGCGTCCGCAACAAATCTGCCCCGGCGGACAGCCCTTCGGCCTGTTGCAGGGCGAGAAGATCGAGGTCGCGGGACCGGACGAATTGCTCAGTCGCCGCCGCCCGCTCGGAATCGATCCCCAGTGCTTCGAGCGTGCTGCGGCCGAATACGAGTGCGGATTCATAGGTTTCGCGTAATTCGAAATCGACGCCCTTGGCGATGAGTTGCAATGTATGGCGCCGATCGAAGGAGCGCACGTAAAGCTTCGTCCCCGGAAATTCGGCGTGCACGAGGTCGACAACGCGGCTGGCAGCCTCCCGGTTGTCGATGCACACGGCGATCAGCCTAGCGTCACCCGCGCCAGCGGCCCGTAGGACGTCGAGCCGAGTGCCGTCGCCGTAATAAACTTTGAAGCCGAACCCCGCGGCGTCCTGAATCATCCCGGGATCGTTGTCGATGGTAGTGACGTCGATGGCTTCGGCGAGCAGACATTGGGAGACGATCTGGCCAAAGCGGCCAAAGCCGATCACCAGCACGGATCCGCGCGCATCGGAGAAGTCATCGGCTTCACGGGCGTCCAACGGCTTAAAGCGTCGCAGTAGCGCTTCGGTGAGCGTGGCGACCAGTGGACCCAGCAGCATGGTGATTGCAGCGACGGCCGTCAGGATGCTGGCTTGGCGCGGGTCCAGTACGCCGAGCGAGCCGCCGAGCGGTATGAGGACGAATGCGAATTCGCCGGCGGCCGTGAGCACCGATCCGGCGCGCAGTGCATCCGCCTCACGCACGCAGGTGGCTCTGAACAGCAGCCAAACGATCGCCGCCTTGAGCGCCGTGATGACGACGGCCGCGACCAGAATGAGCCAGACATTGGCACGCACGATAGCCAGATCGATGCTCATTCCGATGCCCATGAAGAACAGGGCCAGCAACAGCCCGCGGAACGGCTCGATGTCGGCTTCCAGCTCGTGTCGGTAGTTGGATTCGGCGAGCAGGACGCCGGCTAGGAACGCGCCAAGGGCCATCGACATGCCAGCCTTTTGCATGATCAGCGCAGCACCGAGCACGACGAGGAGGGCCGCCGCGGTCATCACCTCGCGCGATCCGGTCTGCGCCAGCAGCCGGAAGAACGGATTGAGCAAATAGCGGCCGGCAACGACGATCAGCAGGATAGCGCCGACGATGAGGGCCACCGCGCGCAGTCCGTCACCGATATTGGTGTGCGTGCTCCCGCCCGCTTGTGCGAGCAGCGGCAGTGCCGCCAACAGTGGCACAACCGCCATGTCCTGGAACAGCAGAATGGCAAAGGCGCGCTGACCGTAGTCCTGCTGGAGCTGTCCGCGCTCCTCTAGGATTTCCAACGCAATTGCGGTCGCCGACATCGCCAATGCGACCCCGGCGACCACCGCCCCGCGCCAATCGACCAGCCCGACAAGGTAGGCGAGCGTCCCGATTGCAAGCGCGGTCAACGCCAATTGAGCCGCGCCGAGGCCGAATATGGCGCGACGCAGCGCCACCAACCGGCCAAGCTCCAGCTCGAGCCCGATCAAGAATAGCAGCATGACCACGCCCAGCTCGGAAACTGGGATAATGCTCTCGGGCGTACCAAATGCCGCTAGCCCATGCGGCCCGATCACGATGCCGGCGATGAGATAGGCAACGATGGCGGATAGCCCAAGTCGGCGTGCGATCGGAACGCTCAAAACAGCGGCGGTAAGAAGCACCAAGCCAAAGGTCAGAAAGTCGAGTTCGCCATGCTGCATTGGAAATTCCATGATGGAGCCGGGCGCGCGCCTCGGCATACTGCGTGGGGGCCCATATCACTCACACGGCACTCGCCTGCGCCTGCGCGCTTCTCTAACATGGATCCGGTGGCCAGGGCGGCGCGAACGAGAGGCCGGCATGATGCGCGAGTGGCTCGGAATGAGTGTCGGCTTGCTGATCGCGCTTGTCGTGTTCAGCGCGCCTGCCTGCGCTCAGGTCAACTTCGACCGCCCAGGGGGAGACTATGCAAGCTTTCCCATGCGGTCCGGTGATCCTGCCCAATGCGCCGCTCGCTGTGAGCGCGATGCGCGCTGCCGCGCGTGGGCGTTTTCCTATCCGGTGACGGAAAATGCCAATGCCGTCTGTTGGCTCAAATCCAGGGTCATGCCACGACTCGCATCGACATGCTGCGTTTCCGGCGTGCGCGGCACCGGGGTCATCGAGCCGCGGAGCGGGCCGACGGAGTTTGGGGTCGATCGCAATGGCGGCGACTATCGGCACTTCGAATTGCCATCCGACGCCAGCGGCAAGAGCTGCGGAGCGGCCTGTGAAGGGGAGGAAGGCTGCCGGGCCTGGACGTATGTGCGGCCGGGCTATGTCGGTTCTTCGGCGGTTTGCTATCTCAAGAACCACATCACGCGTCCGGTTCGTAAGCCGTGCTGCATTTCGGGAGTGGTGAGATAGCGCATGCCACGTCTGGCGCTGTAAAGGCGACGCGCGCGCCTGCCATTACGACGCTCAGGCCCAACTGCGCTCAGCGGAGCCTGATGCGATACCGGCACAGCATGCCGCGGGCGGTATGTTTTCACCCCGTCCCGCCGACGGTAATGCGGTCCATGCGCAGGGTCGGTTGGCCGACTCCGACGGGCACACCCTGGCCGTTCTTGCCACAGGTGCCGATGCCAGTATCGAGTTCCAGATCGTTCCCGACCATGCCGATGCGGTTGAGGTCGGTCGGGCCATTGCCGATCAGCATGGCGCCCTTCAAGGGCTGCGCGAGCTTGCCGTCCTCGATCTTGTAAGCCTCGGTGACTTGGAACACGTACTTGCCGGAGGTGATGTCGACCTGCCCGCCGCCGAAATTGACGGCATAGATTCCGTTCTTGACCGAGGCGATGATCTCGCCGGGATCGCGATTGCCTGCGAGCATGTAGGTATTGGTCATGCGCGGCATTGGTACGTGTGCATAGCTTTGCCGACGGCCATTGCCGGTGGGCTTCATGCTCATGAGCCGGGCGTTCTGCCGATCCTGCATATACCCGACGAGAATCCCATCCTCGATCAGCACGGTGCGGTTGGTCGGCGTGCCTTCGTCGTCGATCGAGAGCGAACCGCGCCGCTGTGCGAGCGTCCCGTCGTCGACCACGGTGACCCCTTTCGATGCCACCCGCTGTCCCATCAGACCGGCGAAGGCCGAGGTCTTCTTGCGGTTGAAGTCACCTTCAAGCCCGTGGCCCACCGCCTCGTGCAGCATGACGCCGGGCCAGCCGGGCCCGAGCACAACGTCCATCTCACCGGCGGGCGCCGGGATCGCCTCGAGATTGACAAGCGCCTGGCGTACGGCATCGTCGGTCGCGCCGCGCCAAGCCTGTGTCTCCAAAAAACGAGCGAAGCCCTCGCGCCCCCCATAGCCGTGACTGCCAGCTTCCTGGCGGTCGCCGTCGCCGACGACGACCGAAACGTTGACCCGCACCAGCGGGCGTATGTCGCGGTAGGTTTCGCCGTCTCCGCGCAAGATCTCGATGACCTGCCAACTCGCGCCGAACGAGATCGAAACCTGGCGTACCCGTGGATCCTTCGCCCGGGCGTAGGCGTCGATGGTTTCCAGGAGCCGCGCCTTGGTCTCGAACGACGGTTCCCCCAGCGGATTATCGTCGCCATAGAGAATGACGTTGGTGCGGCCGGGCGGTTCGGCATAGCGGCCGGAATAGCCACCCTTGACGGCGCGCACGGCCTCCGCGGCGCGTGCCAGCGAGGCCTCGGAGAGGTCGGAGGAATGGGCATAACCCACCGCCTCGTCCTTGACGGCGCGGAAGCCGAACCCTTGGTCGGTATTGTAGGTCGCCTGCTTGAGCCGCCCATTGTCGAAGACGAGCATCTCGGACTGGGCATATTCGAGATAGAGTTCGCCGTCATCGGCGCCTTCAAGGCCGCGGGCCAAGTGTCGACGCGCTGCCTGGCGATCGAGGCCGGCACGATCGAGGAGCGACGTGGTTTGTGAGGTCATGGTTCCAATCCGGGGTTTGGGCGGCCGGCCTAAAGATAAGCGCCCTCGCGCCCGGTTGCGAGGGCGGCCCGGCGAGCCGAACCAGCCAAAGGCGTCAGGGGCGCCGAGGATCGTTATGGGAGCTTGTCGTAACCTTCCCCGAAGCCCTTGAGGCTCATCGGGAAGCCGATCCCCTCTTCGGGGGTCTGAAAGATGATGAAGGTCGCGGTCTGGCCCGTGCGCAGCTGCTTGACCAGGTTGTCATCCATGACCACCTCGGCCACGCAACCGTTGGGCAGGCAGCGGACGAAGCCGGCGCGGCCAACGTCGACCTGATCGATCTTCAGGCCAAGGCCTGACGGCAGCAGCACCCCGACAGGTGCGACCACACGCATGAGTCGGCTCTTCTGATCGGCGGTCTTGAGCACGATCACGGTGAGGCCGACATTGGCGCGATCCTCGGCGGTTACGCTCTGGATCAGGGCGCACTGCTCGCCCTGGGCGCCTGGTGGCGTGTCGCAGCGGACCTGCCAGTCGTTGTGGACCGACTTGACTGCCCCCTGGGCCCAAACAGGCTCCGCGAATCCGGCGCCGACCACCCAGGCCATGGCGGTGACTGCCAGCAGCCGTCTGGTCGCGTGAAACAGCATTCCCGGGCAGAATGAACCCATCGTGGCCGTGTCCCGATTCCTGCGTCGCGCCCTGTTACGGCCGACTCGGTCGAATCAAGTCCCTCGGACCATGGTCGGACTTACGTGTCAAGGATTAGTAAAACAGGGCATTGTGGCCGAGAAAGGGACAAAAAGGCGGCCCCGGAGAAGCGATCGATTTGCTGGCCTTTGGTCGCATGGGAGATATGAAGGGGTGCATTGCGACGGCCACAGAATTATGGTTTGAGAAGCCGGGATTCCCCTCAGGTCCCGCCGCACGCGCGCCGAGGAAGCCCGTCGAGGATAGAGCGTCCTTGGCGGATGCTGCGCTCAATCGGGCGGCGGCAGCGGCTCGGGTTGGCGGCGCGGTGCGACGGACGCCCGAGAGCCTCATTCGAAGGAGCAATACCGACGATGCTGGTGCTCAAGCGGTTGGCCGTAGTGGCAGTGACGATGCTCGCGATCGTGGCGAGCGAGGGAGCGGCTCTGGCCGGGCTCGGACAGCCCTCGCCATGGCAGATCGGGCTGCAGCAATCAGCCTCGCCCGTCATGGAGAACATCGTCTGGTTTCATGACTTTCTGCTCTACATCATCACCGCCATTACCGTTTTCGTGCTGGTGTTGCTGGTGATCGTGATTGTGCGCTTCAATGCCCGCGCCAATCCCATTCCATCCCGGACCACGCACAACACGTTGATCGAGATCGCCTGGACGATTATCCCGATCGTCATCCTGATGGTCATTGCGGTGCCCTCGTTCAAGCTTCTGTTCTTCCAGCTCAATATCCCAGCTGCCGACGTGACCGTGAAGGCGACGGGCAAGCAGTGGTACTGGAGCTACAACTATCCGGACAACGGCCAGATCGAGTTCGACTCGTTGATGCTCAAGGAGGGCGAGCGCAAGGAGGGCCAGCCGCGGCTCCTCGCGGTCGATAACGAGATGGTGGTGCCGGTGAACAAGACCGTGCGCGTGATCACGACGGGCGCCGACGTCATCCATTCGTTCGCGGTGCCGTCATTCGGCATCAAGATCGACGCCGTTCCCGGCCGGATCAATGAGACCTGGTTCAAGGCGACGCGGGAAGGCATCTACTATGGCCAGTGCTCCGAACTTTGCGGCAAGGATCACGCCTACATGCCGATCGCCGTTCACGTGGTGAGCGAGCAGGCATTCGCCGCATGGCTCGAAGAGGCGAAGAAGAAATATGCCCGGGATGGAGTGGTGCCGCCGACCAATGTCGCGACGGCGCAATAGATCGCCCGATGATGCCGATCGGCGCGTGGGATGGTGAGCGGGCGATAACGCGAAGGACTTGAGTCATGGCTACGACGGTGAAAGTTCACGGCGAGGACCACCACGACCACCCGCACGGTTGGCGGCGCTATGTCTACTCGACCAACCACAAGGACATCGGCACGATGTACCTCGTGTTTGCGCTCGTCGGGCGGACTGGTCGGCGGCGTGCTGTCGATCGGGATGCGTCTGGAACTGATGCACCCGGGCCTACAGTTCTTTCATGACGCGCACATGTTCAACGTGTTCACGACCGCGCATGGCCTGATCATGATCTTCTTTATGGTCATGCCCGCGATGATCGGTGGATTCGGCAATTGGATGGTGCCGTTGATGATCGGGGCGCCGGACATGGCGTTTCCCCGCATGAACAATATCTCCTTCTGGCTGTTGCCGGCGTCCTTTACGCTCCTGATCATCTCGCTGTTTGTGGAGGGCGAGCCCGGCGCACCGGGCGTCGCCGCGGGATGGACGATCTACGCGCCGTTGTCGACGACGGGACACCCGGGGCCCGCCGTCGATTTCGCCATCCTCGCGCTGCACCTGGCGGGCGCCTCCTCGATCCTCGGCGCGATCAATTTCATCACGACCATCTTCAACATGCGCGCACCGGGCATGACGCTGCACAAGATGCCGCTGTTCGTCTGGTCGCAGCTGGTAACGGTGTTCCTGCTGCTGCTCGCGCTGCCGGTCCTCGCCGGAGCCATCACCATGCTGTTGACCGACCGCAATTTCGGCACAACGTTTTTCACGCCGGGCGGCGGCGGCGACCCGATCCTGTTTCAGCATCTGTTCTGGTTCTTCGGGCACCCCGAGGTCTACATCCTGATCGTGCCGGGCTTCGGCATTATCAGCCAAGTTGTCGCGACCTTCGCGAAAAAGCCGGTGTTCGGCTATCTCGGCATGGCTTACGCCATGGTGGCGATCGGCGGCATCGGCTTCGTGGTGTGGGCGCACCACATGTACACGGTCGGAATGTCCACCGCCACGCAGGCTTATTTCGTGGTTGCCACGATGGTGATCGCGGTGCCTACCGGAGTGAAGATCTTCTCCTGGATCGCCACCATGTGGGGCGGTTCGCTCGAGTTCAAGACGCCGTTGCTTTGGGCGATCGGCTTCATCTTCCTGTTTACGGTCGGGGGCGTCACCGGCGTCGTGCTTGCCAATGCCGGAGTCGACCGCTCGCTGCAGGACACCTACTACGTGGTGGCGCATTTTCACTACGTGCTCTCGCTTGGGGCCGTCTTCACCATCTTCGCCGGTTGGTACTACTGGTTCCCGAAGATGAGCGGGTACATGTACTCGGAGACGATCGGAAAGCTGCACTTCTGGCTCACCTTTATCGGTGTCAACATTGTTTTCTTCCCGCAGCACTTCCTTGGGCTCGCCGGCATGCCGCGACGCGTCGCCGACTATCCCGATGCGTTCGCCGGCTGGAACATGGTCTCCTCGCTCGGGTCCTACCTTTCAGGATTTGGCGCGCTGGTGTTCTTCTTCGGCGTCGCCCAGGCATTCATGCGCAAGGAAAGAGCGGCGGACAATCCATGGGGCGCAGGTGCGACCACGCTCGAATGGACGCTGCCGTCGCCGCCGCCGTTCCATCAATACAACGAGCTGCCGCTGATCAAGTAAGACCGGCAGCGTCCCATTGGCGGATGTTGCGTCATTGGGTAGTCATCCGACAGTGAGCGTAGGATCGATGTCACTATTGGTGAGTGAAGGCGCAGAATTCTCGGCCAGCGGCGTGATTTCGGCTCGCCATGAGCCGAGCATCGCGAGCGTCGGTGACTATGTGGCGCTGATGAAGCCCCGAGTCATGTCGCTTGTCGTCTTCACGGCGCTGGTCGGTCTCGTGATCGCGCCGGGGCATATGCATCCGGTGATCGCCTTCACGGCGCTGCTGTGCATCGCGGTCGGGGCGGGCGCGGCGGGCGCGCTCAACATGTGGTACGACGCCGACATCGATGCCGTGATGACGCGCACGTCGAACCGTCCCATTCCACAGCGCCGCATCGCGCCCGGGGAGGCGCTGGCCTTCGGCATCGTGCTCGCTGCCTTCTCGGTGGGCACGCTCGGCCTGTTGGTGAGTTGGCTGGCGGCCGGCCTGCTTGCATTCACCGTCTTCTTTTACATCGTCGTCTACACGGCATGGCTCAAGCGGTCCACGCCGCAGAACATAGTCATCGGCGGGGCGGCGGGCGCATTTCCCCCCATGATCGGCTGGGCCGCGGCCACCGGTGGCATTTCGCTCGAGCCGTGGCTGCTGTTTCTCATCATCTTCCTCTGGACACCGCCCCATTTCTGGGCGCTGTCGCTCACGCGCACTGACGACTATGCCCGCGCACGCATCCCGATGCTTCCGGTCGTTGCAGGAGCGCAGGAGACGCGGCGCCAGATTCTGCTTTATTCCGTCGCGCTGGTGCCGGTCGGCGCCGCGCCCTGGCTGTTCGGTTATGCCGACGCGATCTATGGAATGACCGCGCTGGTGGGCGGATTTCTCATGGTCGCGTTCGCTTGGCGCGTGCGCAACGAGCGTGAAGGCGCCCGCGCCGACCGCGCGGCGCACCATCTTTTCGCATTCTCGATCCTTTATCTGTTCGTGCTCTTTGCGGTGCTGCTGGTCGAGGGTGGGCTCGGCGGCTGGTAATGACATGGACGAAAAGCCACAGAGAATCGTCCTTAGCGAACAGCAGAAGCGCAGCCGTCGCGCGCGATCGATCGCCATTGCGCTGGCGCTCGGGGCGCTCGTCATCCTGTTCTACGTCGTCACGCTGGTGAAGGGACCGGGCGTGCTGAACCGTCCGCTGTGATTGCGATGAAAGCCCCGAACACCTCCTCGCAACGGCGCAACCACATCATGGTCGCGACGGCGTGCGGTGTGTTCGTCGCAGCCATGGTGGGAGCAGCCTATGCGGCCGTGCCCCTCTATAACTGGTTCTGTCGTACGACCGGCTTCGGCGGCACCACCCAGGTCGCCACCGCCGCCCCTTCTCACATTCTCGATCGCAAGCTCAAGATCCGGTTCGACGCCAATGTCGCCGGTGGTCTGCCTTGGCGTTTCGAGGCCGAGCAGAGCTCCATCGAGGTCAAGATCGGCGAGGTCGTGACCGTCAGCTACAGCGTCGTTAACGAATCCGCGCGCGAGACCGTCGGCGTTGCCTCCTACAATGTCTCGCCTCCGACCGCGGGCGTCTATTTCGCAAAAATCAACTGTTTTTGCTTCACCGATCAGCGGCTCAAGGGTGGTGAGAAGCGCGACATGACGGTCGTGTTCTTCGTGGATCCCGAATTGGCGAAGGATTGGGAGCAGGACGGTCTCGACACCATCACGCTGTCCTACACCATGTATCCGGCGCGCCGGCCTGAGGCGCCGCGGGTTGGGGGCGGGGCGGCGCTTGCGCCCGGACGAAGCTGACGTAATGACGTAAGTAAGGGAATGACCGCTAGGGGCGCTCGTGGCCCACGGAGAGACGGAGAAGTCTAATATGGCCGACGCTCACGCCAAGCCGCATCACGATTATCACTTGGTCGAGCCGAGCCCGTGGCCGGCGCTCGGCGCGATTTCCGCGTTCGTGGCGGCAGTCGGAGGCATCACGTGGATGCACCACATGTTCCCGGCCGCGCCGTATATTTTCGGCGTCGGCGTGATCGGCATCCTGTATACGATGCTCGGCTGGTGGACCGATGTCGCCCGTGAGGCGACCCATGAAGGTTTCCACACCCAGGTCGTACAGATCTCCCATCGCTACGGGATGATCCTGTTCATAGCGTCCGAAGTCATGTTCTTCGTGGCCTGGTTCTGGGCCTACTTCAACAGCGCGCTATTTCCAGCCGACATGCACCAGATCACCCGCGAGCAGCTGTTCGGTGGAGTATGGCCGCCGAAGGGGATCGAAACCTTCGATCCGTGGCACCTGCCGCTGCTGAATACGCTGATCCTGCTCACCTCCGGGACGACCGTGACCTGGGCGCACCACGCGCTGCTGGAGAACGACCGTCAGGGGCTCAAATGGGGCCTGATACTGACCATTGTGCTTGGTCTGACCTTCACCTGCGTGCAGGCCTTCGAATACAGCCATGCAGCGTTCAAGTTCAGCGGCAACGTTTACGGCGCTACCTTCTTCATGGCGACCGGCTTCCATGGTTTCCATGTCATCATCGGCACGACGTTTCTGATCGTGTGCCTGATCCGCGCGTATCTCGGCCATTTCACCCCGACGCAACATCTCGGCTTCGAATTCGCCGCCTGGTACTGGCATTTCGTGGACGTTGTCTGGATCTTCCTGTTCGCCTGCATTTATGTGTGGGGTTCGGGCGGTGAAGTCGCAGCGCACGCGGCCGGTCACTAGGCGCGTCTTCGGTAACGTCTTGATAGCCGGATTGCAAACCAGGACGCGCCACAACGGCTGATCGGCAGCTTGTTTGATTGGACGCCGCAAAATCGCGACAACGTATCGGGGGGGCCGATCCACGAATGTCGCGAACCACTCGCCTCCGGCAAGAACTTGGGCCGAGGCGGACGGTTTGGACGTGCACGAGCTCACAAGGACTGACGAGCGAGCGATTCCCGTTATCATCGCCCGGCCGAGCATTCCTGCCGGCCGTGCGTCTGAGTCCCTCGCGCTGTCGAGCCTGCTTGTGTTGCGCCGGGCGAGATGGAGATCGGTCATGGCGGATTATGATGCGGTCATCATCGGCACCGGACAGGCGGGGCCCGCCTTGGCGCGACGGCTGGTGGCTGCGGGCTGGCAAGTCGCGATCATCGAGCGCAAATTTTTCGGCGGTACCTGCATCAATACTGGCTGCACGCCAACCAAGACGCTGATCGCAAGCGGCTATGCGGCGCATCTTACACGCCGTGCCGCCGAATTTGGCGTGACCCTCAGCGGGACACCGAGCGTCGACATGAAGGCGGTGAAGGCGCGCAAGGATGCCGTCACTGTCGCGTCGCGCGCTGCCGTCGAGCGATCCCTGAAGGGGCTGCAGGGGTGCACGGTCTACGAGGCCCACGCCATGTTTATCGGACCGAAGCAGATCAAGATCGCCGATGAGGTGCTCAGGGCCGATAAGATCTTCATCAATGTCGGCGGGCGGGCCGTAATTCCATCGATCCCTGGGCTCGACCAAGTTCCCTATCTGACCAACAGCTCGATGATGAACGTCGATTTTCTGCCCGCGCACCTGATCGTGCTCGGCGGCAGTTATGTCGGCCTCGAATTTGCCCAGCTCTACCGCCGCTTCGGAAGCGACGTAACAGTGATCGAGCCCGCGCCGCGTCTCATCTCACGCGAGGATGAGGATATCTCGCGTGCCATAGCCGATATTCTCCAGGCGGAAGACATCGACATCCGCGTCAACAGCAAGGCTGTCGGCGTGAAAAAGCAGGGTGCTGGCATTGCGGTGACGATTGAGAGTGCGGGGACGCGGTCTCAAGTCGACGGCTCTCATCTGCTGTTGGCGGTAGGCCGGAGACCCAACACCGACGACCTTGGGCTCGAACATGCCGGTGTCGTTACGGATGCGCGTGGCTACATCGAGGTCGACGACCAGTTGCGCACCAGCGTGCCCGGCATTTGGGCCTTGGGCGACTGCAATGGTCGCGGCGCCTTCACCCACACCTCCTACAATGATTTTGAGATCGTCGCCGCGAATCTTCTGGATAATGATCAGCGGCGCGTGACCGACCGCATCACTGCCTATGCGCTCTACATCGATCCACCACTCGGACGCGCCGGCATGACGGAGGCGGAGGTCCGCAAGTCCGGCCGGCCGGCCCTGATCGCGACCATGCCCATGGAAAATGTGAGCCGGGCATACGAGAAGAGCGAGACGAAGGGATTCATGAAGATTCTCGTCGATCGGGAAACCAAAGAGATTCTCGGCGCATCGCTCCTGGGACTGTCAGGTGACGAGGTTATTCATTGCATTCTCGACACCATGTATGCCAAGGCGCCTTCCACCGTCCTGCAACGGGCGATGCACATCCACCCCACGGTTTCTGAATTCGTTCCAACCATGCTGGATGACCTTGTGCCATTGCAGTGACGGGGCCGGCACGGCACGGGCCGATATTGCGCGCTCGGGCCTTGAGAATCGGGGCGCAACACGCCATTTCGCGGTGACGACGTTACAGACAGGTTTGAAACGTGACTGAGCCCCTCGCCACCGCTCCATCGCCCATCGTGGCCGGACTCCTGGGACGCTGTCCGCGCTGCGGGAAGGGCCGGCTGTTTCAGGGCTTTCTCACCCTGCGTCCCCGTTGCGAGTCCTGTGGTCTCGACTTTTCCTTTGTCGATTCCGCCGACGGACCGGCCTTTTTCGTCATGTTCTTTTCCGGGTTCATTGTGGCGGGCTCAGCCTTGGCGGTAGAAATCCTCTATGCGCCGCCGTACTGGGTGCATGCGCTACTGTGGGGGCCGTTGATCCTGATCACGGCGATATTGCCGTTGCGTCCCGTCAAAGGGCTTCTGATCGCGTTGCAGTATCAGAACAAGGCTGAGGAGAGCCGCTTCACCGGCGGCGAAGCACCGTGAAGATTACGCCGGCCCGGCGCCTGCGCGCCGGCCTTGCAATCCCGGCCGCGTTTGCGCTCGTGGCGTTCCTGACCTTCCTCGCGCTCGGTACCTGGCAAATTCAGCGCAAGGCCTGGAAGGAAGCCCTGATCTACACCCTCCAGCAGCGCCTTTCTGCACCTCCAACTGATCTGCCGCCGCGCGAATGGTGGGCGAGGCTTGATCCCACCTCCGACGAGTTCCGTCATGTGAAATTCTCCGCCGCGTTCCTCTCCGAGCAGGAAGCGCTCGTCTATGCCGGCGGGTCCGCCTTGCGCAGCGATGTGTCGGGACCTGGCTATTGGGTTTTGGCGCCCGCCCGACTTGCCGACGGCGGACTGGTTGTTGTCAATCGGGGCTTTGTCCCGGAGGGGCGGCAAGAACCGGTGACCCGCTCCGGCGACCAGGTCACTGGTATTGTCGACATGGTCGGCGTGATGCGGTGGCCGCAACCCCGCGGTGCCTTCTCGCCGAACGACGAACCTAAGCGCAATCTTTGGTTCGTGCGCGATCCAGTGGCGATCGCATCCGCAAAGGGCTGGGGCGAGGTTGCGCCGTTCTTTGTCGAATTGGAAAGTCCACAGCCGCCCAGCGGCCTTCCGCGCGCCGGCACCCTCGACGTGAGCTTGCGCAACGAACATCTGCAATACGCGATCACATGGTACGGACTTGCCGTGGTGGTCGTTGTGATGTTCGCGTTCTGGCTTCGCAGCCGTAACCAATCTGCGCGGCAGGCATGAGTTGCGTGGCAAGCGTGTTCTTGTGAAAGGCAACCCTTCCCACTATGTTCACGCCGTTACCTCCCTCGCGATCTGCCGGGAAGCGAAGCAAATTCAACGGGTTATGTGGTCTATCCGTTGGGCAGGAGATGCCCAGCGCACCGGCGGCGTAGCCTCGAACGGAGCCCAGGCCCGTGCGCTATATCTCCACCAGGGGTGAGGCCCCGCCGCTCGGCTTCGTCGAGGCGACCTTGGCGGGGCTTGCGCGCGACGGTGGCCTCTACGTTCCCGCGGCCTGGCCGCAACTCGATACCGACACGATTGCGGGCTTTGCCGGCCGGCCCTATGCGGAAGTCGCAGTCGAGGTTATCCGTCCTTTCGTCGGTGACGCCATTGCCGAACACGACCTTGCCCGCATGACGCGCGAGGCCTATGGCCAATTCCGCCATCCGGCGGTTGCCCCGTTGATCCAGTTCGGGGTGAGCGATTTCATCCTCGAATTGTTTCATGGCCCGACGCTCGCGTTCAAGGATCTGGCGATGCAGCTCCTTGGCAGGCTCATGGACCAGATGCTCACAAGCCGAGGGGAGCGCACCACCATCGTGGTTGCGACCTCGGGCGACACCGGTGGCGCTGCGATCGAGGCGTTCCGCGGTCGCGCGCGTGCGGACCTGTTCGTGCTGTTTCCGCAGGGGCGCATTTCCGACGTGCAACGGCGCATGATGACGACGGCAGAGGACGACAATGTCCACGCGCTGGCGATCGAGGGCACATTCGACGACTGTCAGGCGATTGTGAAGAGTATGTTCAATCACCATGCATTCCGCGATCGGGCGCGCCTCTCGGGTGTGAATTCCATCAATTGGGCGCGTATCGTGGCGCAGGTTGTTTATTACTTCACCGCCGCGGTCGCGCTTGGCGCGCCGCGTCGCAAAGTCGCCTTCACGGTGCCGACGGGCAATTTCGGCGACGTCTATGCCGGCTATGTCGCGCTTCGCATGGGCTTGCCCATCGATCGTCTGGTGATCGCCACCAACGTCAACGACATCCTTGCCCGTACGCTTGCGACCGGCACCTACGATCTGCGCGGGGTGGTAGCCACTTCCTCACCTTCCATGGATATCCAGGTGGCATCGAATTTCGAGCGCCTGTTGTTCGACGCTTACGGCCGCGATGGCGCCCCCGTGCGCCAGCTCATGGCCTCGCTCGACCAAGCGCGCCGGTTCGCGTTATCGGAACGCGCGCTCTCGGGCATCCGCGCCGTGTTTTCCGCCGACCGTGCCGACGAAGAGGAAACTGCGGCGACCATCCGCACCGTGCTTCGAGAAACGGGACATTTCATCGATCCGCATACCGCCGTAGGCGTCGCGGTCGCCGAGAAGGATACTCGCGATCCCTCGATTCCGATGGTGGTGCTGGGGACTGCCCACCCAGCTAAGTTTCCCGACGCCGTGGAGGCCGCCTGCGGAGTCCGGCCGGCATTGCCTCAATGGCTGGCCGAGCTCGATCAACGGCCAGAGCGAGTCACCATCTTGCCGGTCGATCCGATAGCGGTCGAACGTCATATCCTCTCTGTCAGTCGCGCCGCACACGAAGGAGCCGCCGCATGAGCGTCGAAGTCACGCGTCTTTCTACTGGGCTTTCGATCGTAACCGACGCGATGCCGCATTTGGAAACAGCCTCCCTTGGTGTCTGGGTTGGTGCCGGCAGTCGCGACGAGCGCCCGGATGAGCACGGGATATCGCACCTGCTCGAGCACATGGCCTTCAAGGGCACTTCACGGCGTTCTGCGCGTCAAATCGCTGAGGAGATAGAGGCGGTCGGCGGCGACCTCAACGCCGCAACTTCGATCGAGACGACCGCCTATTACGCCCGCGTTCTGCGAGCCGACGTGCCGCTCGCGCTCGACGTGCTGTCCGACATCCTTGCCGATCCCACGTTCGATCCCGATGAACTCCGGCGGGAACAGAACGTCATCGTGCAGGAGATCGGCGCCTCCGAGGATACACCCGATGACCTGATCTGGGACCGGCTGCAAGAGACCGCCTTTACCGGTCAGCCGATCGGCCGCTCAATTCTTGGCACGCCGGCGACCGTACGATCGTTCGATAGTACGCGGCTTGCCGCTTATCTCACGCGTAATTATCGGGGACCTGACATGGTGATCGCGGCCGCGGGCGCGGTCGAGCATCACGCGGTGGTGGAGGAAGTGGAGCGATTGTTCGCGAACTTCACCGGCCCTCGCGCGCCGATGCCGGAGCCCGCGCGCTTCGTCGGCGGTTCGCGTATCGAGAGGCGCGATCTGGAGCAGGTACACATTGCGCTCGCCATGGACGGAGTACCGCAGCGCGATCCGAACCTGTTCAGCCTGCAAGTGTTCACGAGCGTACTCGGCGGAGGCATGTCCTCCCGCCTCTTTCAAGAAGTGCGCGAGCAGCGCGGCCTCTGCTATGCGATCTACGCCTTCCATGCACCATATTCGGATACCGGAATGTTCGGCCTCTATGCGGGGACCGATGCGGCCGATGTGGCGGAACTGATGCGTGTTGTCGTGGACGAGATCAATGGCGCGGCCGAAACCATCAATGAAGCGGAAGTCGCGCGGGCAAAGGCGCAGATGAAAGCCGGATTGCTGATGGCGCTTGAGAGCTCCAGTGCGCGCGCCGAGCAGCTCGCGCGCCAGCTGCTCCATTGGGGCCGCCCCATTCCGCTCGACGAGCTGGTGGGAAAAATCGAAGCCGTGACCGTTGAGAGCGCCCGCGCCGCCGGCCGTGCCCTGATCGCGCGTGGACGACCTGCTGTCGCCGCGCTCGGTCCAGGCGGCGGGCTTGAAAGCGCTGCTACGATTGCCGACAGTCTCGTTCGCCGGGCTGCCTGAAGCCGGATGACCGGCGTTGCGCGGCGGGGTACAGAAGGAGCATTCCGTTCCTAGTCGTCCGCCATCCGTCGTCACCTGACTGATCACTATGGCCTTCTTCCGCACCGTAAGCTTGTCCGACCTCATGCCCGCGATCACGGGCGAGGGGGTGGTGCTGCGGGCGCCACAAACGTCGGATTATGCCGAATGGGCGGCCCTGCGCGAAGCAAGTCGGGATTTTCTCACCCCCTGGGAGCCCACTTGGCCGGCCGACGACCTCACGCGCTCGTCCTTTCGGCGTCGCATCAAGCGTTATTCAGAAGACCAGCGCAGCGACCTTGCGTATGCATTCTTCGTTTTTCGCAAGCACGACGAAGTTCTTGTTGGTGGGCTGACGCTCGCCAATATTCGCCGAGGTTGCGCGCAGGCGGGCAGTCTCGGCTACTGGATGGGAGCCGCTTTTGCGCGGCAAGGTCATATGACCGCTGCCGTCACCGCCATCATTCCCTTCGCTTTCGGTAGTTTGAAGCTGCACCGCATCGAAGCCGCGTGCATCCCGGCCAACGTCGCGTCGGTCCGGCTCCTGGAGAAAACCGGTTTCAACCGCGAGGGCTTTGCACGGCAATATCTTTGCATCGATGGGGCCTGGCAGGACCACCTGCTGTACGCCCGGATCAAGGACGACCCGTCACCCTGACCCCCCGATTGCCTTGGGGTCGCCATGGTTTGATTGGTATAAGGCGCGGAGAGGGAGCTTTCTTCGGGAAAACTCGAGTTATTTCAATGCGTCCGGGGCGTGACGACAGGCGGATGCGCGGCGGGGGCCGTGCGTTGATGTTGCTGATGGGTGCCACGCTACTGTCTGGCTGCTCATTGGCGTCCAGCATCGGCTCGTCCGATACGGTGTCCTCAATCAGCAACCGGTTCGCCGGTTTGTTCTCCAGCGCCAAGCCTGGTGTCACCCAGCCGGCATCGCCAACGCCCTCGTCGCCGGACATCGAATGTCCCGGAGTCGACATTCGCACCGGGGCGTCCACCTTGGAGGTCGCCGCGAAGACTGGCCAAGCGACTGCGGCCGATTTGCGCTACCAACTCTCCTTCGGCCAGACCGCGCGTGAGTGTCTCGTCCAAGGCGGGGTCATGACGATCAAGGTGGGCGTCCAAGGACGCGTCATCCTCGGACCAATGGGAAGTGCGGGCCAAGTCGATGTCCCGCTGCGCTACGCAGTGGTTCGCGAGGGTGCGCAGCCCAAGACGATTGCGACCAAGTTCAAGCGGCTTCCGGTGACCGTGGGGCCGGATCAAACCCACGTGCAATTCGTCGATGTAGAAGAAGGCCTGACCTTTCCGGTGCCGCCGCGCTCGGAGATCGATGCTTATGTCATCTATGTCGGGTTTGACGAAATTGGCGATAAGAATGAGAAGAAGCCCGCGAAAAGCGCGAAAAAGCTGACGCCCCGTCAGCAATAAGCGTTGCTAGCGTAAGCTACCACCCTCGCAGGCTGACCACGGTGCTCTTCAGATGTCGCAGATCGGCAACGACGGCGCGCGCGCCTGCTTGGATCAACTGCTCGCCGAGCGGGGCAGCCGCATGGCTGCCGCCGACAAACCCAATAGCTGCCATGCCCGCCGTGGTGGCGGCTGTCACACCAGCCGGCGAATCCTCGACCACAATACAATCGCAGGCTTTAGCCCCCATCCGCACCGCTGCATGCAGGAACAGGTCGGGCGCGGGCTTGCCATTCGCCACCTCGCTGGCGGAAAACTGAAAATCGAAAAACCGCGCCAGGCCGGTGATTTCTAGGCTCACCCGGATGCGATCGCGGCTCGAGGACGAAGCCACGCATTTCGGTCCCCGTAACCAAGTCAGCGCGTGCGCGGCGTGCGGCATGGCGCGCAACTCCACGCGCAAGCGGTCCAAGGTCGCCGCCGCGACGGTATCGGCGAAATGCGCGGGCAACTCCCGGCGGGTCGCCGCTTCCACAGCGGCAAACATATCCGCCGGCCGGCGTCCGAGGAAATAGCGCATCACGAGTTCGGATGTGATCGGAATTCCGACCCGCTTGAATTCGTGCGCGGCTGCTGTTGCAGCGACTTGTTCACTGTCGACCAGCACGCCGTTGCAATCGAAAATGATCACGGAAATCGCCCCACCGCGCCCTCCGACGTCGCCCAAATCCGGCTGTCCGACGAATCAAGACATCTGTAATAAGAATTGCGCGCAAGTGGCGAAACTCGGGCGCCACGCCACCGCAGGATTCTTTTGCACAGTTTCTTGCGTGGGAAGGGAAGCGCGGAAAGAGCTTAATTAAGCTTGCCCTTGAGGTCCGCGATGCCTTTGACGATGAGATCGTCGGCGACCTTGCCCTTGACGGCGTGGGTCAAAATCCGTTCGGCGGCGGCAACGGCAGCCTCTGCGGCGGCCGAGCGCACGTCGGCGAGCGCCTGCGCTTCGGCCTGCGAAATCTTGCTTTCGGCCATCTTCGTGTGCCGCTCGACGAACTCTTGGATCTTCGTTTCTGCCTCGGAGGCAAGCCGCTCGGCTTCGGCCTTGGCGCCGGCAATGATGGCTTGCGCCTCGTGTTCGGCTTCCTGCAGCTTGCGCTGGTAGGTGGCGAACAAGGCTTGCGCCTCCGCTTTGAGGCGGCGCGCCTCGTCTAGTTCCAGCTTGATACGATCGCGGCGGTCATCGATGCTCTTGAGCAAACGCTTATGCACCTGAAAGTAGCCGAGAACGCCAACGAAGATGACGAAGGCTACGGCGACCCAAAATTCAGCTTCGAACATCGGCGTTCTCAGTGCTTGAGCACGTTCGTGACAGCTTCAGCGACTTCTTCGGTCGCCGGGGTGATGCCGGCCAGCCGTTGGACGATGGCGGGGGCGGTGTCGCTCGCAATGCCGTGCACGTTCGCCATCGCGGCTGATCGGGTCGCGGCAATTGTCTTCTCTGCTTCGGCGATGCGGGACTGGAGCTTTGCATCCACCTCTTTGCGACGAGCCTCGGCTGCTTTCGCCGCCTTTTCGCGGGTCTCATTGGCAAGGGTTTGTGCGCGCCCGCGCGCCTCCGCCAATGCTTTCTCGTTGGCCGCAATCGCGGCGTCAGATTCGCCCTTAAGGCGTTGCGCCTCCGCAAGATCGCTCTCGATACGCTGGCGGCGCGCCTCCAGGATCGAGCCGACGCGCGGCAACGCCACCCGGGACATCAGCAGGTAAAGGGCAATGAAGGCCAGCGCGAACCAGAACAGCTGAGAAGCGAAGGTCTGCGCGTCGAACGGCGGGAACCCGCGACCATGCTCGCTTGACGGAATATGCTCGACAGTTCCAGCCGGCTGCGCGCTCTTCTGAGCCATCGACAACTCCGGACCTTACGCGGCGGCACGAGGCCGCCGGCGTTGGGATCATCGTCGGATGTTAGAGGGCGAACAGCAGCAACAGCGCGATCAGCAACGAGAAGATGCCGAGCGCCTCGGTGACAGCAAACCCGAAAATCAGGTTGCCGAACTGGCCCTGCGCCGCGGAGGGATTGCGCAAGGCGGCGGCGAGATAGTGGCCAAAGATGGTGCCGACGCCCACGCCGGCACCGCCCATGCCGATGCAGGCTATACCAGCGCCGATCATCTTTGCGGCTTGAGGATCCATGAGAGATCTCCTTTTCGAGGTTTGACGAGAGTGCGGGTTAGTGGCCCGGGTGGATTGCATCGTTGAGATAGATGCAAGTGAGAATTGCGAAGACGTAAGCCTGCAGGAATGCAACCAGCAGCTCGAGCGCGGTGAGCGCGACGGTGAGGCCGAGCGGCAGGACCGCTCCAAGCCAACCGAGGAAGCCGAGCGCACCCAGCATGGTCACGAAGCCGCCGAACACTTTCAGCGTAATGTGGCCGGCAAGCATGTTCGCGAACAGCCGAACGCTATGGGAAACCGGCCGGGAAAGAAACGACAGCACTTCGATGAACGTCACCAGCGGGAGAATGTAAATCGGGATTCCGCTTGGCACGAACAGCTTGAAGAAGCGAAGGCCGTTTTTCCAGAAGCCATAGATTATGACCGTGAAAAAGACGAGTAGCGCAAGCGACACCGTAATGATGATGTGACTGGTGACCGTGAACGTATAGGGAATGATGCCGATTACGTTCAGCACGAGGATGAACATGAAGAGCGAGAACACCAGGGGGAAGAATTTCATGCCCTCGGTGCCGGCGGTGCTTCGCAACGTCGTTGCGACGAATTCGTAGGATATTTCCGCGACCGACTGCAGCCGTCCAGGGACCAGGGCGCGCGGACTGGTGGCACCGAGCATGAGCAGCAGGATCAGGAGGAGCCCGATCAGCATGAACAGCGCCGAATTCGTAAAGGCGATTTCCATCCCGCCAATATGAGCGATTGGAAACAGCTTCTTGATCTCAAACTGGTGGATCGGATCCATGACCAGCCTTCGCCGAGCGCTTAGTTAGGCAAGCGCGGTTTTCTTCATCAATTCGAATCGGGTGGGTCCAAAGTCTTAGTTGGAACCACCCCCGCTGCCCGCATCACGTTGAGAACACCTGCGGCGAATCCGAGCAGCAAGAACACAATCATTCCCCAAGGCGAGATTCCCAGCCAGCGATCGATCACCCAGCCGACCGCCGCACCGACCAGGACCCCGGCCACGAGCTCGGTCGAGAGCCGAAAGCCACGCGCGATCGCCGACGGGTCGGCGGTCGGGCGTTGACCCACGCTACTTTCGGAAGGACGGTCGGAATGGACGTGGCCGAGCCGTTCGCCGAGACGCTTGAACCTTGCGGAGAGCGCCGCCTCGTCAAGCGGAGGTTGTTTGCGATCGCCTCTTTCGCGTGCGTCGTCGGCCATGCTTCGACACCCGCGACGGTTCAGGCAAGATCGCGATACTTCCGCCGCCCCAAGGCCGCGCGGACCATACTGACTGGGTCCATACGAGTCAAGAATCCGAGCGCCTGCGGTAAGCCCATATGAATCAAAACAAATCCTCCCCTCGCGAAGGACACGGCAGGCCCGTTTTGGTTGCTTCCAAGGGGCGTCCGGGGGCGCGTTGTGGCGCTCCGCCCGCAACCGCATGTTGCGATTTCTTCGTCGACCACGCTGATGGTAATCTCGCCCCAAAGGACCGCTTCGGCTCGCACGGCGGCGCGCCCTTTGGCCACCGCGCAGAACCATCGTCCATGGACAGCGACGCAGGAGAGACCTCATGATCCGCATGGCTCTGTTTACCCTTGCCGGAATTGCTCTCGTAGGGCCCACGGCTTGGGCGCAAAGCCCGCCCCCGGAGGGGGCCGACTCGCGGTACACCTTCCACCGCGTCGATGACGGATATGTGCGGCTTGACGGGCGCACCGGCCAGGTATCGATGTGCGCCCAGCGTTCGGTAGGGTGGGCGTGTCAGGCGATACCGGACGAGCGGGCTGCCCTGGAGGCGGAAATCGCGCGTCTTCAGGGCGAGAGCGCCGCGCTCAAGAAAGAGCTCATCGCACGCAATCTGCCGCTTCCCGGCGCCGTCAAGCCGGAGGCTCCGGCCGTCAGGGAGGCGCCGCCGCGGCTGCAACTGCCCAACGATGCCGATCTCGATAAGGTCGTCAACTTCTTTGAGAAGTTGTGGCGCCGCTTCGTCGAAGTGATCGTGACGCTGCAAAAGGACATGCAGAATAAGACCTGATCTGGCCTGCGGCGAGCCGGCAGTGAGTGCTCACTCGTCTCCCATCGTCACCGTCTCGCCCGAGATCATTGCGACGACGAAGGTCGTGATTGATACCCGTGGTCAAGGTTTCACCGAGATTACGCACGAAGTGGCACGGTTCATTGCCGAGGCCAAGGCGAAGGATGGCGCGCTATTCCTTTTCATGCGCCATACATCGGCGTCTCTCGGTCATCCAGGAAAATGCCGATCCCGATGTGCGTGCCGATCTCACGATCGCGCTCGATCGCCTCGCCCCTGCCGATGCCGGCTGGATCCACGACGTCGAAGGGCCCGATGACATGCCGGCGCATATCAAGACCATGCTCACCGACGTATCGATGCATGTTCCCGTGATCGGCGGTGCGCTTGCTCTCGGCACCTGGCAGGGTATCTATGTCGCCGAGCATCGCGCCCGCCCACACCGGCGCGAAATCATGCTGCAGTTCATCGGTAGCAAGCGGTGATCCCCGATCCTGTCGCGTCCAACGGATCGTCCTCAGGCAGTGAAGTCCATGCCGTGGGCAAAGACTCCACTGCGTCATAATGCCTGCCCTAGCAGGCTTCGCTATCCGACGGGCGAGCCGCAAAATCGAAAAGTGCACGCCGCCATTTGTCCGGCGGGTTTCCGACGCGCTGAGGCGAGAGCGGGATCGACCATATTGAAACTGTGGTATGCTGGTGGGGAATGGCCATATGCGGTCCAAGAACGATCCTGAGCGGAGGTGAAGGGGGTGGGCGAATCGGCACGCTTAGTCATTGCGGACGACCACCCGTTGTTTCGCGGGGCTTTGCGCGAAGCGATCTCGGGTCTGTTCGAGAACGTCGAGATTGCCGAGGCGGGGTCTTTCGACGATGTGGCGAAGCTGCTCGAGCGCGGTGGTGACGTCGATCTCATTTTGCTCGACCTGACCATGCCCGGCGTGCGTGGATTCTCCGGGCTCATGTATCTGCGTGCGCAATATCCAAGCGTACCGATCGTCGTGGTCTCCGCCAACGACGATCCCGGGGTGATCCGTCGCTGCATGGATTTCGGAGCGCTGGGTTTCATCCCCAAGACGCTCGGCATCGAGGCGATGCGCGGAGCGATCGCTCGGGTGTTCGAGGGCGGCATTTGGACGCCGGCCGACATAGATCTGGGTGCTGGCTCGGATGCCGAGACCGCCGAATTGATGGCACGGCTCGCGTCGTTGACGCCGCAGCAAGTGCGGGTCCTGATGATGCTGTCGGAGGGGCTGCTCAACAAGCAAATTGCCTACGAACTCGGTGTGTCCGAGGCGACCGTCAAGGCGCACGTCTCGGCGATCCTGCAAAAGCTCGGTGTCGAGAGCCGCACGCAAGCGGTGATCGCCGCCTCGAAAATCGAGCTCGGGCAATGGCCGCAGACCGCAAGCGTCGGGCATTGATTTATCGACGGCACGACCCTTCGGCGCTTGCGGGCCGGCGTGAACGAAGATCAGCTACTCCGCCGCGGCGACCCGTTGCATGCGCCATTGTGTCAGCAGTGCGCGCAATGCGGCCGGTTTAACCGGCTTGTTGAGCAGCTGGGTGCCGTTCGCACGCGCCTCTTCGCGCACATGCGGGCTCCGATCGGCTGTAATCAGGATGGCTGTGAGATTGGCACCGAAGCGGCGACGCAGCTCATTGATGGCAGTTATACCGTTGCCGTCGTCGAGGTGGTAATCTACCAGGAGACCGTCAGGCGATATCTGGGCTTCTGCGACGACCGCTATGGCGGTCGCGAGATCCGGCGCCTTGAAGACCCGGCAGCCCCAGCCCCCGAGCAACGTTTCCATGCCATCGAGTATCGTCAAGTCATTGTCGATGCACAGAACCGTGATGCCCGAAAGTTGCACGCGGTCGACCTCACGAGTCACGCGCTGATGCTGCCTAACGGGAACGGCCGCTGAAAGCGGCGCCTCGACCGAGAAATGCGATCCGCGGCCGACCGTCGACACGACGCCGATCTTGTAGTCGAGAACGCGCGCGATACGCTCTACGATCGAAAGGCCAAGCCCCAACCCCCGCGCGACCTTGGCACCCTGGTCGAGGCGGTGAAATTCTTGGAAAATTGCCCGTTTCTTCGATGAAGGAATGCCGAGGCCGGTGTCGTAAACGTCGATGCGCAGTCGGCGCCTGCGGCGCCGACAGCCAACGAGCACGCGCCCGCGAGGGGTGTATTTGATCGCGTTGGAGATCAGATTCTGGAGCAACCGGCGCAACAAACGTCGATCGGATTCCACGGCGAGCGAGCAGGGCACGAATTGCAGCTTCAGTCCCCGCTCTTGCGCGAGCGGCGTGAACTCGACTTCGAGCTGGCGCAGCAACTCATCCATCCGAAAGTTCGCGATTTCCGGCTTCATGGCGCCGGTATCGAGTCGCGAAATGTCGAGCAGCGCCCCGAATATTTCTTCGACTGCATCAAGGGAAGCATCGATATTGCCGACCAGTTGGGCATCGTTGCCGCCGCCTTGCCGTTCGACCAGGCTAGTGACGTAAAGGCGCGCGGCGTTGAGCGGCTGTAGGATGTCGTGGCTCGCCGCGGCGAGGAAACGGGTCTTGGAGATGTTGGCTTGTTCGGCCTCGCCCTTGGCACGGCCGAGCTCGGTGTTAAGGCGCGTCAGTTCTTCCGTGCGCTCCCGTACCCGCCGCTCCAGGGACTCGTTGGCGCGTTCGAGCTCCTCCGCCGCTTTGACGCTCGGCGTGATGTCGGTGAAGGTCGTGACGATGCCTCCGTCCGGCATCGGGTTCGCGCGTACCTCCATGACCAGATCGCGTTCGGCGAAACGCTCCAGAAACGGCTCGCTGCTGGCGACGTAACGCGCAAGCCGTTCGCGCACGAGCACATCGGCTGCGTCGCTGTCGGAGGCGCTGTGTTCGGCGTGGAAGCGCAGAAGGTGATCCAGCGGGGTGCCAACGCGGGTAAGCTGCGGAGGCAATGCGAGGATCTCGCCGAATTGGCGATTCCAGCACACGAGGTGCAGGTTCTTGTCGAATACGGCAATGCCCTGTCGCACATGGTCGAGCGCGGTCTGCAAGATCTCGCGATTGTAGTGGATCGCAGCGTTGGCATCGTCCAGGAGCTTGAGAGCTGCCTTGGTCGAGACTGTACGCTTGCGCAGCAGCAGCGAGAGCACGAGACGTGATGAGGCCGCGCCAATTGCCGAAGCAAGCAAATGCTCGGCATATCGCAGGAGCTCGAAGTCGGCCTCGGCCTTTGGATCAATGCTGATACCCCGCGTCAGGGCATAACTGTCGAGAGAGGTGCGTGTTCGCTCCTCCCCGAGATAGCGCGCGACAGTGGTGACCAACTCCTCGATCGTCACGGAGGAACGCCACAGCCGGAAACTCGGGGGGATCGGAGTCAGCTGAGAAGGAACGAACAAGTCGGCTTGCACCCGTTCGATCGAGGCGGGTACCCGTCCGAGCGAGAACACCACATACGCCGACACATTGAGCAAAAGGCTCCAGATCACACCGTGGGCGAGCGGCGGCAGATCGAATCCGATGAGCGCCTCCGGCCGCAACAGCGCCAGGCCCCACGGCCCCTGGGCGAGCAGACTCCGGCCGACGATGCCGGCGTCCGCCAGACTGGGCAGCAGCAACGTATAGGCCCAGGTCAGGATACCGACCGTCATCCCCGCCAGTGCGCCGCGTGCGGTCCCCCGCCGCCAGATCAAACCGCCGAAGAAGGCGGGTGCGAGCTGCGCAATGGCAGCAAACGACAGAAGACCGATCGAGGCGAGCTGCGCATCGCCAGCCAGGCGGTAGTACACATAAGCAAGGAAGAGGATGACGAAGATCGCCATTCGCCGCACGATGAGCAGCAGGCCCCCGACATCGTCGCGCCCCGTGATCAGGGCTTCGCGTCGCTGCAGCACGAGCGGAATGATAATGTCATTGGACACCATAATGGCGAGCGCGACCGATTCGACAATCACCATGGCGGTAGCCGCCGAAAGCCCGCCGACAAAAGCGGCAATAGTGAACAGGTCGGAATGCGCGGCAAGCGGCAACGCCAAAACGAACATGTCGCTATCGACCTGCCCGGGTGCGAACGTGAGCAGGCCGGCCAATGCGATCGGTATGACGAACAGGTTGATCACGACGAGATAGAGCGGGAACAGCCAGGAGGCCCGTCTGATCTCAGCCTCGCTATTGTTCTCGACGACGGTGACGTGGAACTGACGCGGCAGCAATACGATGGCGAACAGCGATAGCAGCGTCATCGCGAGGATGGTGCCGATCACGGGCTCGCGTGTGAGTACCGCGGCGGTGTCGGGCCGCTCCAGAGCTTGAGCAAAAAGGGCAAGCGGCCCATCGAACATCCAGAACGTGACAAATATGCCGACACCGACGAAAGCAACGAGCTTGACAATCGACTCGGTTGCGATCGCGAGCATCAACCCGTCTTGGTGCTCGGTTGCGTCGATGTGGCGGGTGCCAAACAGCACGGCGAAGATCGCCATCGCCACCGCCACGTACAGCGCGATGTCGCCCAATACCGGCTGCATCGCGCCACTCGCGGGACCGATATGCACGAGGATCGTCGTGAGTGAGGACGAGACTGCTTTGAGCTGAAGTGCGATATACGGAATGGTCCCGATGATCGCGATCAGAGCCACGGCGGCAGCAACCGTCTGGGCCTTGCCATAGCGTGCGGCGATGAAGTCGGCGATCGATGTGATGTTCTGCGTCTTCGCGAGCCGCACGATCCGCATGATGACCGGTGAGCAGAATCCGATAACGAGGATCGGGCCCACATAGATCGTCAAAAAGTCGTAACCCGTGCGCGAGGCGAGACCGACCGAGCCGAAGAACGTCCAGGAGGTGCAGTAGATTGCGAGCGAGAGTGGATAGATGAAGAGCCGTGAACGGCCCACGCGACCGAGCCGACGGCTCCGGTCACCGTAGCTCGCGACCACGAACAAGAGTCCGATATAGCCGAGCGCACAGGCGATAACGATCCAGCCTTGCAGCATGATGAGTCCGTAGCCCTTCGGAGCGCGACACCTAACCGTTCATTCTATCGCAGGAAGGTGCGCGGGAGAATATCGGCGCCATTGCCGCTCACGTGTCCAGTCGCCTGCCCAGAGGCGCCCTGCCGATTGAGCGCCGCAGCGGGCATTCCATACGCCTGTCGAGGGCGCCGTCTATATAAAAGAAGGCGTCGGCCGCGCCGAGCCGTCGCTCGGTCTGCGCGGCTCCGTCATTTGACCTCGTGCGCCGCGCGCGGCATTGATCACGGCGGAGGGCGGACAGCAGGACGCGATTGCTCATGCGGGTCCAAACGTCCGGGATCGATCGATGCTGTCTTCGTTTCCCCCACAACTCGCCCAGATTGCAGAGACGGCGCTCATTGCGACGGTGGGCGGCGTGGGCTTCTATCTGATCGGCTTCCCCGGCGGATTAGTCTCGGGCTCGATGTTGGCGGTGGCGGTTGCCGCGCTGGCTGGGCGTCCCATGAAGATACCGGTGCCTATGGCGCGGCTGTGCTTCATACTGGTCGGGATCCTGCTGGGAGCGGTGGTCACCCCGGAAACGCTGAAGGGAATAGCGGCTTGGCCGCTGAGTGTCGCGCTTCTGGTGGTAGCGGCCATCTGCATGATGACCGCCACCGCCTGCTATTTGCGCTTGGTGCACGGCTGGGATCCTCTATCGGCATTGCTTGGCGCGAGTCCGGGTTCGATGGCGCAAGTGATGGCGCTCTCGGCAGAGTTTAACGCCGATGTGCGCGGAATCGCGATCGTGCACGTGATGCGCGTACTCTTGATCGTGCTCGGCTTGCCCGCGGGACTGGCGCTGTTCGGCTCAACGGTCGAGCCCGTGGTATCGACTCGCGGAGTGTCGGAATCGTCATTGCTCGAGCTTGTTACCCTGGTGACGGTATCGACGCTTGTCGCGCTCGCCATGCTGCGCGTCCGATTTCCCGGCGGTCTGCTGTTCGGCGCCATGGCCGGTTCGGCATTTCTTCACGGGATGGATTTGGTCCGTGTTTCGCTGCCTTGGTGGGCCGGCGCCGCCGCAGTCCTCACGCTCGGGGCGGTCGCCGGGGCACGATTCGCGAATACGAGTCCCCGAATGCTGTTGAGCTATCTCGGGGCGGCCTTTGGCTCGTTCGCAGTGGCGGTCGCCGTGGCTGCGGCATTCGCGCTGATTGTGGTGGCCTTCCTTCCATTTCGGATTGCCGACGTCATTGTCGCTTTCGCACCGGGCGCGCAGGACACGATGATGGTGCTCGCCCTTGCTCTACACCTCGACCCTGTCTACGTCGGGGCGCATCATTTAGCCCGCTTCCTGGCCGTGAGCTTTTCAGTGGCTATCGCGGCCCGGCGCCTCGTGCGCAAGCTGCCCGCACAGCCGCGGCAGAATTGGAAACGGCCAGGACAGGGGACATTTGATGATTGACGGTTCGCGGTGTGCCCTGACCCTTATGGCCTACGGCGACCATGTCTAGCCATTGGGAGCGATTGCCCGATCAAGCCATGAAGGCAAGCAAAATCACTCCGCAGCGAGCGCGCGATCCCCGAGGGGCAGCTCGAGCCGCTCCCAGACGTCGACCAGCGCCTCCGCAAGCGCATTGATCACGGCGTCCTCGTGGTAGGGCGTCGGCGTGATCCGCAGACGCTCGGATCCCTTTGGCACGGTCGGATAGTTGATCGGCTGAATGTAGATGCCGTACTCGGCGAGCAGGAGGTCGGTCGCCTCCTTGCATTTCTCAGGTTCACCAACGAACACGGGGACGATGTGGGTGTCGTTCGGCATCACTGGCAACCCGGCGGCGTTGAGCACGGCCTTGACGCGTGCGGCACGCTCCTGGTGGCGTTCGCGCTCGAAGCTCGAGGCCTTCAGGTGCCGGATCGCCGCCGTTGCCGCGGCGCAGATCGGGGGCGGCAGTGCGGTGGTGAAGATGAAGCCGGGGGCGTAGCTGCGCACCGCGTCGCAGAGTGCCGCGTTCGCCGTGATATAGCCTCCGAGACAGCCGAAGGCCTTGGCAAGCGTGCCTTCGATCACGTCGATCCGCGTCATCGTCCCTTGCTGTTCAGCTTGACCGCCGCCGCGTGGCCCGTACATGCCGACGGCGTGGACCTCGTCAGCATAAGTCATGGCGCGATAGCGGTCGGCGAGATCACAGATGCGATCGGTCGGCGCTATGTCGCCGTCCATGGAATAGAGCGTCTCGAACACGATGAGCTTCGGCCGGCTCGGGTCAGCCGTGCGCAGCAGGTCTTCCAGATGCGCCATGTCGTTGTGACGGAAGATCTGCTTCTCGCACTTCGATTGGCGCACGCCCTCGATCATTGAGTTGTGATTCAGTTCGTCCGATAGGATCAGGCAGTTCGGGAGCAGCTTGGCGATCGTCGAGATGCCGGTTTCGTTGGACACATAACCCGAGGTGAAGACGAGGGCGGCCTCCTTGCAGTGGAGGTCCGCAAGTTCGCGCTCGAGGTCGACCAGCGGATGATTGGTGCCAGCGATATTGCGAGTACCGCCTGCGCCCGTACCCATACGTGTTGCGGTTTCGACCATTGCCCCGATCACTTTCGGGTGCTGACCCATCCCGAGGTAATCATTGGAGCACCAGACGATGACGTCCCGCGGCCCCTGAGGGGAATGCCAGATTGCGCGCGGGAAGCGGCCGGCAAGCCGCTCGAGATCGGCGAATACTCGGTAGCGGCGCTCATCCCTGAGTTGGGCAAGGGCGTCTGTAAAATACGCGTCGTAATTCATGGCTTGCTCCCCCCGGCAAAGAGGGGCCTTTTTTGGAACGCTCCCAAGCTCTTTTTTAGAGTGGTTCCAGGGCCTTTGTCGAGGCGATAATGGGGCGGTTCAACGCCGAGGTATGAACTGGATCGCGCTGAAATGGTAAATGTGGCCCGGCGCGTGTTTTTCTGCCCGCCGGCTTCCCAGGTTTTGCTCAGGAGTTCGCGCCCTGAGAACGTGCCTTCCTTTGCCGGGGTTATCTTGGGACTGAGCGGAGGAGCCTGGCAGTTGCCGAGGCCACACGACAGTACTGCCGCCCCGCCCTGGAGACGCGCTATTGGCCAACCGGATTGGGCCCGGTCACCTCGAAGGCGAAGCGGAAACGGGGCAGGTCTTCGCCGGGATGATCGTCCGCATAGGTCAGCTGTGGAATGCGAAAATTCAGTGGCCGCGTTTCCTTGCCCTTATAGATCGCGGGATAGAGGTCGATGAAGTGCCAGCCGGGCTCGCCGGTTGCGTTGAGCAGGATTTCCACGTCGCCCTGGCTGTTAAAGGCGCAGGCGTAGCCGATGTAGTTGTTGTCATAGACCACCGTGTAGATGTTGGCGGTCTCAGTCCAGCCGACGCCCTTCAAGTGAATCTTGAATGGAGTGCCTGCCGGCCCCCGACTCACGTCGAGCGGCAGTGCGCTCGGTGCGATCCAATGGACCGCTGTTTTTTTGCCGGCGGCTGCGTCTACCCAGAGCCCGTGCAGCCCGCCAAGATCGTCTGGCGTGTTGAAGCGGAACTCCAACCGTCCGGAAGGGTCAGCTTTGCCCTCCGCGATGACCTTCGATGATTCCTCCCAGCCGCCACCGCCGGCCGCCACGCGGTTGCCGGTCACCGTAGTCCAGTGGAGTTGATAACTCTTGCCCGCCTCGAAGCCGGCACCGCTCACGACCACCGGCTGATCGACGGTGGAGAATCGCGGTAACACGACGAGGTCGCCCGGTTCGGGAAGCCCACGCACATTCTCCTGCACCTGCCGTTCGGGTGGAGGGGGTAGCGCTGCCGCATCCGGCGTGATCCTGAACTGCAGAGCAAAACGCGGGCGATCAGGCTCGGGCGACTGCTGCATGTTGCGGTACGCAAACGTAAAATCGGCATGCAGCAATTCAAGCACATGCACGCCGGGCTTGCCGGTGGCTGGAATGGTGAAGGTCGCTGATCCGCCGGTTGTCACCGTCGACATCCAGCCGGTGAAATTATTGTCGTAAAGCAGCACATAGCTGTTCTGCAGATGCCGCCAACCGATGCCTTTGACCTCGACCGTGATCGGCGTGCCCGGCGGGCCGCTCTCGGGCGAGAGCTTCACCGTCATGTCCAGATTGAACCCGACTTGGGTGAAGAGGCGTGCGCCCTGCTGCAAGACGATGTCGTGGTTGAAGCCGTAGTCCTCGGGCGCGGTAAAGGTTGTCGTCGCACGGCCGGCGGCGTCGGCCTTCACCTTGCCAATGCGGTAGGCGATCGCCGTGTACTCGCGGCCATGATATTCGGCGTTAGCGACCTTCCAAGTGCCTGTCACCGTGCGCCAGACGAGATCGAATTCCTGCTCAGCGGGTAGTCCCTCTGCGGTTACCGTCAATAGCGTGCCGCTCGGAGCGTGCTCCGGTGTGACCTTCAGCCGTCCGACGTAACCGGCGGACGGCTCCGCCCATGGCACTTGCGGACCGAACGCGGACGCGAGCGGTGCTGCAACAGCGCCTGAGGTGAATAGGAGCGACAACGCCAACAGCGTGCGGGCCAACATGATGAGCCGTCCTCTCGTGCACGATACAGCCACGACGATCGTTCTATTGTTTCGCCGGTTCCGGATCGCCAGCGATGACGGTGAGTTGCGTCGGCGCCCGCTTGAAGGGCTCCCAAGTCTGGGACCGACCCTGCGTGTCGGTTGCAACCACCTTGTAGACCAGTGACCCGGTCGGATAATCGGCTGGGACAACCCACTGCACGGACCAGAAGTGGTCGGTTGCGGGGCCGCGCGGGGGGTGCGGCCCAAATTTTGTTGTCAATTTCTGGCCATCGGACAATTCGACGATGACGCTCTTGAGCTCCTTGTCGTCCATCTGCTGGCCGGTCGAGTCGAGTACGCGAATGCGCCAAGCGACCGCTTCTTTTCGTTTGAACTGGTTGGCGAGCACGCAAAACGGCCCAGCCTGGCCGGGCTGGTTGCTGCGGACCATGTCGCCTTCGAAGAAGAGCCTCTTGTCTTGCGCGCTGGCGGCGGTCGCCAATGCGACGCTCGTAAGACATAAAGTGAGGAAGTGAACGGATAGTTTGCTCAGGACTCGCATGGTCCTCCCCCGTTTCAATGATGCGCTTCTGATGCGCTGAAGGATATGCCGGTCCCGGGTAGGGGACAATGCCATTCCCTTCCATCTCGCGAGGGATCCTGGATGGCCAAGAGGACGCGGATTTGGCCGGCCGTTCCAAAAGTAGCGCCGGGCTGGTGACTAAACTAACATCCAAATGGCTGACGGCAGCACGCTGGCGATCCCGCCGGGTTACAGGGGGTGCGGGCGTTGCCAAGGGCACGAGGACGATGACTGAACGCACGCATGGCCTGGAGCATGGTCTCACCAATTACGGCGACCGTGACTTTTCGCTCTACCTGCGCAGATCCTTTGCGCAATCCATGGGTTATTCACGGGCAATGCTGGCAAGGCCCGTGGTCGGCATTGCTTATACGCCGTCGGGTTTCAACAACTGTCACCGACATTTCCCCGAACTGTTGGACGCAGTCAAACGCGGAGTGCTCGCGGCCGGAGGGCTGCCGATCGAGTTTCCGACGATCTCCCTCGGCGAGGTCTTTCTCAGTCCCACCAGCCTCAAATACCGCAATCTGATGTCGATCGACACCGAGGAAATGGTTCGCGCCCAACCGATGGACGCGGTGGTGCTGATGGGCGGCTGTGACAAGACCGTGCCGGCGCAGCTGATGGGGGCGGTCTCCGCCGGACGCCCGGCAGTCATGTTGGTGGCGGGGCCCATGATGACGGGCCGTTACCGCGGCGAGCGGCTGGGTGCCTGCACGGATTGTCGACGCTTTTGGGCGCGCTATCGCGCAGGCGAAGTGAGCAACGAGCAAATCTCGGAGGTTGAGGGCCAGCTCGCGGTGACCGCCGGCACCTGTGCGGTGATGGGGACCGCCTCCACCATGGCGTGCATTGCCGAGGCACTCGGTCTCATTCTTCCCGGCACCGCGGCGATTCCGGCAGTTCACGCCGATCGGCTGCGCGCGGCGGAGGCCACCGGCACCGAGGCGGTGAAGCTGATTGGCTCGGGCCGCACCCCTGACCGCATTGTCAATGCGAAGTCGGTGGACAACGCCTTGCGTGTCCTCCTCGCGCTCGGCGGTTCGACTAATGCCGTGATCCACCTCACCGCAATCGCCGGCCGCGCCGGTGTGAGGGTTGGCCTCGAGCAGCTCAATAAACTCTCGGACTCCACGCCGGTGCTCGTCAATCTGAAGCCGGTCGGCAACGGCTATATGGAGGATTTTTTTTCGAGCGGCGGAATGGGAGCGTTGTTGCGCGAACTCAAACCCCTGCTCCATCTTGATTGTATGACGGTAACTGGCGAAACGCTGGGCGAGCGGCTTGCGCACGATGCCGCTCCTTACATCGATCGCTCGATCATCGCTGCGAGCGACGAGCCGTTCGAACCGCAGGGCGGGCTGGTCGCGCTCTTTGGCAATCTCGCTCCCAAGGGCGCTATCCTCAAGCGCTCCGCAGCCGACGCAAGGCTGTTCGAGCACGAAGGAAGGGCGGTGGTCTTCTCGTCACTCGCTGATCTTGCCGCTCGCATCGACGACCCGGCTCTCGATGTCGATCCGCAGGATGTGCTCGTTCTGCAAAACGCTGGCCCGCACGCGCCCGAATGTATGCCCGAGGCTGGCTATCTTCCGATTCCAAGAAAGCTCGCTCAATCCGGCGTGAAGGACATGGTCCGCGTCTCCGATGCGCGCATGAGCGGCACGGCGTTCGGCACGATCGTACTGCATGTGACGCCCGATTCAGCATCCGGCGGGCCTCTCGCCCTCGTGCGCAACGGCGATCGCGTCCGTCTGTCGGTAAGGGAACGGCGAATCGATCTACTGGTCGAGGATGCCGAACTGAAAAAGCGCGCAGCCGTCGCGAAGTACGCACGGGAAAAACCCGAGCGTGGCTATGCCAAGCTATATGCGCAGGAAATCCTCGGCGCTGACGACGGCTGCGACTTCGCTTTCTTGCGGCCGGGCGCAGCCCCAAAATGATGGAATAGGCCGCTGTGGTCGAGCGACATTCGGGACGAGCTCCATACGTTACCGCCGGCGTCCTGCCAAAGCACTGGCGAGCAGGGATAGATGGCAACGCCTCTATACCCGCGCCATCGCATCGCGTAAGTAGCGCTTCAGGGCCCGTTGCACATGCTCTGCTTGCTCATTGGATCATTGCAGATCACAGGGGAGAAACCGATGGCCGTTGAGAGCATCTTCTATTCGGTGTCCGGCATCAGCTGTCGTGGAGCGCTGATCTGGGAGGAGGGCGTTAAGGCTTCGCGTCCGCTCCTGCTCATGGCGCCCAACTGGCGGGGCGTCATCAAGCCGGCCATCGAAGCCGGTCAGACGCTAGCGGGGGAGGGCTACGTCGTCTTCGTCGCCGACATGTTCGGTGAAGGCAACGGGCCGGTGGGGACTGAGAATCCCATGGAGTTTCTGCGGCCGTTCATGTCGGACGTCCCGGGAATGCGCCGGCGCATTGCAGCCGCACTCGACACGTTGACGCGGGAAGCCGATAGGCGCGCCATCGGTGACATCACCCGGCGTGCCGCCATGGGATTCTGCTTTGGCGGACTCAATGTCCTGGACCTCGCACGCACCGGCGCCGACGTGCAAGCGGTCGTGTCCATGCACGGGACCCTGACGACGCCGCAGCCCGCCAACAAGGGCGATATCAAAGCCGCCGTTCTCGCGGTGCACGGCGCCGCCGACCCGATCGCGCCGAAGGCCGAGCGCGATGCCTTCGAGGCGGAAATGACTTCGGCCGGCGCGCGCTGGGCGTTGCTGACATTTGGCGATGTCGTGCATGCCTTTACCGACCCCCAAGCCAACCATCCCGGCGTAGGGATGTACAATGAGCCCGCCACCCGCCACGGCTACGCGCTTGCGCACGCCTACATTGCGGACGCGTTCGCCGGGAAGCTGTGAGGTTGCCCGCGCCTACACCCGGCACCATAATCGACGCGGATAACGCAGGGAGGCTCTGATGCATACGCTGTCCATCCCGCAATCGGTCGTCGACCGTGTCGTCGCCCGGCGCGGACGGGAGCACGTCCATGAGGTGCTCGATCCGGCCAGGACCGCGCTGGTCGTAGTCGACATGCAGAATGCCTTCATGCTGCCGGGGGTCGCCCACGCGCTTTGCCCGATGGCCGAGAAGATCGTGCCCAACATCAATCGGCTCGCCCAGGCCGTGCGCATGACCGGCGGCACCGTGATCTGGATCAAAACCACGTTCAAAGATGACGCGCTCAAGAACTGGTCAACCTATTTCGAAATGGTGAAGCCGGAACAGGGCGCTAGGCGCGTGGCCGCGCTCACCGCTGGCAGCAAGGGACATGAGCTTTGGGCCGCGCTCGACGTGCGCGCCGACGATTTGATCGTCGAGAAGAATCGCTTCAGCGCCTTCATCCAGGGGTCGTCAAATCTTGCCGAAGTCCTGCGCGAGCGTGGCCTGGATACCGTTCTCATCACGGGCACGGTCACCAACGTGTGCTGCGAGTCGACGGCGCGCGACGCCATGATGCTCAATTTCAAGACCATCATGGTCACCGACGGCAATGCGGCCGTGACCGACGAGGACCACAACGCCTCGCTTTGCGCGTTCTATCTCACCTTCGGGGATGTCATGCCTACCGATATGCTCGTGACGTGCCTCGAGCGCAATGCAGGTCGGAATTTATCGGCGGCGGAATAGGCCGACCTTTAGTTATGGCAGTAGCCGATACGTCCCTGGACGCTGCACGACAAGTCGCATCCGGCGCGCCCGCCCCGGCCGAAATCATTGCGCGCGCGCGTGCGCTGATTCCGACCCTGGCAAAACGCTCGCTCGAAGGCAGACGCCAGCGCCGCGTTCCGGAAGAGACCATCGCCGACATGCAGCGTGCCGGTTTTTTCCGGGTGTTGCAGCCCAAGCGCTGGGGCGGCTATGAGATGGATCTTCATACCTTCTACGAGGTTCAACTGGCGCTTGCTGAAGGCGACATGTCGACCGCGTGGATCTATGGCGTGTCGGGTGTGCACCCCTGGTTCATGGCGCTGCTGCACGATCAGGCGGCACATGAGGTCTGGGGCACCGACACCTCCACGCTGATCTGCTCGTCCCTTATGCCCGCGGGCAAGGCCACGGGCGCCGAGGGAGGCTTTCGACTCAGCGGACACTGGCGATATGCGAGTTGCTGCGGCCATTGCGACTGGGCGCTCCTTGGCGCCCTGGTCGTCAAAGGCGACGGCGGCCCACCCGAAGGGCGCGTCTTTCTCGTCCCGCGGAGTGATTACGAGAGCGTCGACACCTGGCAGGTTTCGGGCCTGCAGGGCACCGGAAGCTGGGATGTGATCGTCGAAGACGTGTTCGTGCCGGCCTATCGGACCCAGAGCATGCTCGACAATTTCCTGCTCACGGGTCCCGGCCAGTTGCTGAACACGGCCAGCCTCTATCGATTGCCGTTCGGTCAGATATTCGTCCGCGGGATCTCGACCGCGGCGCTGGGGGCGTTGCAGGGCATGCTCAACGCGCTGGTGGATTACAGCAAGACCCGCGTGACGCGGGCGGGCGGGCGATCGGCGGAAAACCCCTTCGTCCAGCTGCTTTGCGCCGAAACGGCGGCGGCGATCGACGAGATGAAGAGTGTCTTGCATCGGAACTTCGGCAACCTGCACGCCTATGCCAAGCGTGGCGAGACTCCGCCGCTCGAGGAGCGCCTGCAGTACAAGTTTCAATCGACTGCGGTCACCGAGCGCTGCACGTTGCTTGCCGCGCGCATCTTCAAGGCGACGGGAGCAGCCGGCCTTTCCGAGGACCTGCCATTTGGTGGAATTCTCGCGGATCTGATGGCGGGGCGGCAGCATATTTCAAATCAATACGAGTTTGTCGGCAGCAGCTGGGGCGGCGTGATGTTCGGCCTCGAGAATAAGGATCTGATGATCTAGCAGGAAGCACGCGAACGTCATCGTGTTCGTTTTCCTTTTTTCTGAACTATCACGTTCCGCCGCATCGCATGTGAATTCACAAGCGACCTCGGTTGATGGCGGCCTCAACACTGGCGATGGCTTTGAACAAGTCGTCAGCATCCTTTTTCAACTGGGTGAGTGCCTTTGCTGCCTGGTCCCGATTGATGCCCACCCCTGAATAGTAGAGGAGGTGGGCTTGCCCGATGATGGCGGGACAGCACTGGTCGGCGGCGACCAGAAGCGAAAGGATCGAATCGGGGAGAGGCTTGTCCGCGTTTATTTCAGGCATGAGCCCTCATCTGCTGGTCCAGCGCGCTGCGGCGCGCCATGAGCCCGGTAATGGTCAATAGGAAATCGGCCGCCTGTGGGGGATCGGCTGGAATGATGACGGGCTCGGATTCGCCGTCGGTGGCGATGAAACGAGCATAGCGCTGTTGCCATCCTTCAAGCTGCCGATCGAGAAAGGCACGCCGCGCCGCCTGATCCGCGAGCGTGGGCAGATGGCGATCTAGCCGGGCGAGAAAACGCATGGCGCGGTCCGGCTGCTTTGCGGTGTCGCCACCAGTGCGCGCGACATGCCTGATGGCGTGATGCCGGAGATGCGGCGTCTCCTGCTCGAACTGTCCTTGCTGGTATGATGGCATCGTGTGCTTCCGGCGCGCCGAGGTCGCCGGAAGATCGACTACAATATGTGGTTATCAAAGTCAACTACAATTTGTAGTAAAAATAGACAAAGGCGAATCAGGTTCGGCTACGCCGCGCGATGCTGTTGACCCGGGCTGCCCATTCGACCGCGACATCGAAAATGGGCTTCTCGGTCGAGGAAAGTAAGTTGAACAGCCCCTCGGTGCGGCTGCGCTGTACTTGCTTGATCAGGATACGGCCGTCCTCGAGCCCCACGATGCATAATTCGCCGATCAGGTCTGGCGTCACGGGTCGACGGACATCGTCGTAGAAGACGAGCCAACGATTAAAAAATGAGCCCAGACTGTCGCCGCGGATTTCGACCGCCACAGTGTCTTCGGTCGAGCCCCGAGGCGGATCGACTTCGTCGAGATCGCCCTGAGCCACCGCATAAAGATGCGCCTCGGCGCCGGCGCCGACATAGCCCACCACCCTTATCTTCGGCGCCAGCGGCTCCTCCGGCTCATCGGAGGGAAACGGTTTGCGGCCCGTCAACAACCATTCCGGCGTGACCCCGAAGAACCGCCCATAGCGCTGGGCCTCGTTCGGGCCGTAGTCGCGGCCGCCGGGAGCTTCCGCGCGCTCATGGGCACCGTAAGTGGAAACCGCGATCCCGAGTGCCTTGCCGGCGGAGCGCGCCGATTTGAAGCGCTTTTCCCGCGCGATCCGTAACCGCTCTCCCCTTGTGGTCGTCATGTGACCACAATACCAGCTGCACGGCTACATTTGGTAGTTGACATATTGATACGAAATGTAGTTAATAGCTCGGTTCCCCTACGCATTGATAGGAGGCCCGACATGGATAGATTGGCCCAACCCCGGCGGGACTCGCGCCAATGTGGCCCGTCGCCGTGGACAAATGAGCGTATCGAATACGTGAAAGCGCGATGGTCACGGGGCGCCACCGCGCGACAGATCGCTCGGGAATTGGGCGGCGGCGTCACTAAAAGCGCAGTGCTTGGGAAAATTCATCGACTCGAGATTGCTCAACTTTCCCCGAATGCATGGCCGCGCCGCTGGCGACGACGGGCCAAAAACGGGCGTCACACCTTCCACCGGACGGTTGAACGCCCCTTCAGCGGGATTCGTCCAGGCCAACAATGGCGGCGTCCGGTCTGGGTGATCGAAGCCAAGCCCTACGTCGACGATCCCGGCAAGGATGCAGACATCTCGCTCGCGCAACGTCGCACGCTCCTCGAATTGGCCAGCCATGACTGCCGCTGGCCGGTCGGGGATCCCGCCACTGCTGACTTCTTCTTCTGCGGCGCAGAGGTGCTGCAAGGCAAACCGTACTGCAAGGCGCATGACGAGCGGGCCCGTCGGTCGGCTGATTGCGAGGCATGAGGAGCGGAAGCCGGCGTCGAACGATACGCAGGACTCGTAGCCTCGAGGGGGCCCCCAAATTTGGGGGCAAAGGCGCCAATGGATGGGAAAGAAACGAGGAGCGCAGATGACCGAGGATGACAGCCAATCCGATCCACGTGGCGTGCAAGCGACAAATGGAAGAGACGCGCCGGGGGCCGAGCAGCGCGCGCAGCCAACGGTGGAACGCATCAGGCGGGCAGGCGCGGACTTCGAACGCGGCGACACTGGCCAAATCACCATGCGGGATAGCCCGCTGGAACGCGCTCACGCGCGCGAACTCATCACCCACCACCAATATTCGGCTGGACAGAAGTATCGCCATCATTGGTATCACGCCGGTCTTGCGGACCAACTTCAATCCGTCGACGTCAACCGGATCTTTGCGGCCGATCGCAGCAATTTCTCAGGGATGGCGAAAACCGAAGTCCAGGTCTTTCATCGGCAACGGTACCGGGAGGCGACGCAGGCGGTGGGCAAGATCGGCTCGCATGTCTTGGACTGGGTAGTGTGCCGCGAAACTCCCCTTGAGCAGGTGGGCTACACGCTGGGCTGGGGCAGCCGTCCGCAGGCGTATGCCGCCGCGGTGGAGCGGATGAAGACCGCCTTGGATGAGCTCTGTAGGTTGTGGGGGCTGGTGCGCTGACCGGACGTCCGCGAAGCCTCGTGAGCTTGCGCGCAGATCGAAACTGGCCTGGGCAACGTGAAAGCTCATTCGGGCTGCATACCGGAGTCCTTGACGATCCGTTCCGCGAGTTTGCGTTCGTCCCGAATGAAGCGCGCGAACTCCTCCAGACCTGTCCCGGCCGGCTCGACCGCGCGATCGATGAACATGCGCTGCCGGAAGTCACGATCGTTCACGATGCGCGTCACCTCGCTCGCGAGTTTCAAGACAATCGGCCTGGGCGTGCCGGCGGGCGCGAACAGTCCGAACCAAGTTGCGGGGTAATTCTCTCCGCTGCGGACTTCCGCCAGAGTGGGGATAGTTGGGAAAAGCGGGGAGCGCGTTTTCCCCGTCACCACGAGGCCGGTGATGTGACCGCTCTGCAGTTGCGGGACCATGTTGGACAGCGCGAGAACCGCGACGGGAGTCGATCCCGACAAGACCGCATTGACCACCTCGCTGCCGCTCCTGAACGGTACCCGCACAATATCGGCGCCGGTCTCGGTCTTGAGCTTTTCCATAAAATGCGCGAGCGGGAATGAGAACGTGCCGTAGCTCAGCGTGCCGGGCCGGGCTTTGGCGAGCGCAACGAGATCGGCAATCGTCTTCACTTTGAGTGAACTATTGGCGACAAGCGCCAGCGTATTGAAGAATAGATTGCTGATCGGCTCGAAGTCCTTCTCCGGATCGAACGGAAGGCTCTTGAACACGAATTGGTTATAGACAACCGGCTCACTCGAAAGGACGCAGATGGTGTAGCCGTCCGGCGCGGCCTCCGCGCAGGCCCGCGCGCCGATGTTCAGGGCGCCGCCCGTCCTGTTCTCCACCACGACCGGCTGGCGCAACGCCTTCTGCAGTTCGTCCGCAAGCGCACGGGTGAAGACGTCGCCGCCGCCTCCAGCGCCAAGCGGGATGATCACGCGAATGGTCCGCGTAGGGTAATCCTGGGCGGGCGCAGCAGCGCAGAGCGCCAGCCAAATAGCGCCGACCCCGATGATTGATCGCATAGAGACGACCTCCCTCACCGTCTTTTTCTGTCTTTTCGTGAGGATATGGCTCCAACTGTCGTGCTGCAACGCAAGATCGGCGCTGCGGCCGCCGTACGGGCGGCCGGCTCTCTTCCGTTTCGTGACCAGCCGGCTATCGGTGAAACTAACCCCGGGGAACCTCGGCTCAGGATTGAGGGTTGAAGCTAATGGAAAACCTTCTCCTGCTTCTTCCCGATCGGCCGGCATCCATCGTCCTGAGATACGCGCTCACGACGCTGATCGTGGGCATCTGCTTCCTGCTCCAGCTCGGCGTAGAGCTGCAATCGGGCTTCTTCGGCTTGTTCCTGCTGCTACCCGGCATATTCATCGCCTCCCTTGTCTTCGACCGGGGCTCCGGGTTTTACGCCACGATCCTCAGCGTCGCGCTCTCGGTCCTCATTCTTATGCGGCCAGGCGGCGGATTCGGCCCGCTCTCGCAGCATCTCGTGCCGCTGGTCCTGTTTGTCCTCATCGGTCTCGGCGTTGCCACCGTAAGTGAAGCCCTACGCAACGCGCTCGAAAAAGCTGTTCGGGCGGAGCGTGCCAAGGATTTGGCGCTGTACGAACTCAATCATCGCATCCGCAACGATCTTGCCATGATGGCGTCGGTGCTGGAACTGCAGCTGCGCGCTCAAACCGATCCCGCGGCCAAGGCGGCATTTCGTTCGGCGGTTGGGCGCATTCACGTCATCGCAAATGCCCACGATCATCTGCTTCCTCGCGACGACCAATCGTCGATCGACATGAAGGAGTATCTCACCGACTGCTGCCGGCACCTCGCCGACGCGCTGCGCGACGTGCGGCCGATCGCGGTTAACGTCGAAGCCGATCCCGTCTATCTGCCGAGCGACAAGGCGGTGTCAGTTGGGCTGATGGTGAACGAGCTTGCGACCAATGCGTTCAAGTATGCATTTCCCGACGACCGGGCGGGCACAATCACCGTGCGCTTCCGAAATAAGGGTGCGCGGGAGTTGGAACTGATCGTCGAGGACGATGGCAAGGGCTGTCCGGAAGGCGCCAAGGAGGGCTTGGGCTCCCGCATCGTGCGGCTACTCGCGCAGCAACTGAGAGGCCATGTGAAGATCGAATCCGCAGAGCCGGGCTGCCGGATGATCATCGCATTTCCAGCCGGCGAGCGATAGCGCGGAGCTTCTTCTTCGGCGGTCGTGCCTCTTAGCGGCCGGACCGCCGCCGGCGGCCGCCGAAGCAAGGAAAACGCGATCGGAATGTCATGAATCGCGGCGCTTGTCCGCGGCCTGACGGGTTGACGCCGTCTTTTCGGCGAGGATTGATTTGAACTCCTCCTCCAACGCCGCCAGCGTTTCCAACCAGGCGGCGGCATTAAGCAGGCGAGGGGTCCCGACTCGACTGGGGGTTTCGCGCTGCGAGTCCTTCAGAAGCGCGGAGGTCTTTCCGTCCATGGCAATGCTCCCCTCTAGGCGCGCCTGCGAAAGCGAATTCCCCCTCGAAGGCACCTTTGGCCCCTTGTTCATGCGCCGGTAGGGTTAAAGTGCGGTTAACGAACCGGCGTTTTTGGTCTCGTTAAGACCCATTAGCTAATGGGCTCGAACCGCTTGGGTACCTGCATTTTCGGCCCTAATTCTGTTAACAAGTCGTTAAGATAAATTAAGCATGCATCATTAGCCGAGGCTTAGCCGGAAATGACCCGCCCAAAGCGCGCCGCGCTCAAGCGCAGGCTGACCGAGCTGTACGTCCGTAAGCTCAAGCCTAAGGCCCAGCCATTCCTTGTTTGGGACACCCTTCAGCGCGGCCTCGCCATCCGAGTGCAGCCGAGCGGAGCGCGGGCGTGGAAGTGCATCTACTCCCACCACGGCCGCCCGCGCTGGCTGCACCTCGGCGACGCTGGTGCCATCGGGCTCGCCGACGCTCGCACGCTCGCGGCGGAGGCGATGCTGGCAGTCGCGCGCGGCAAGGACCCGGCGGGCGAGAAACGAGCCGAGCGTGGCGCGGGCACTTTCGCCGAGCTAGCCGAACGCTACGTCGAGCACTACGCCAAGCGTCGGAATAAAAGCTGGGCGCAGGCCGACAAGCTGATCCGTCGCCACGTGCTGCCGCGCTGGGGAAAGCTGCAGGCCGCGAGCATCAGCCGCGCCGACGTGAGGGCGATGATGAGCCGCATCGAGGCCCCGGTGCTGGCCAACCAAGTCCTGGCGGCCGTGAGCGCGGTCTTCTCGTGGGCGGTCAAGCAGGAGGTCGTCGGGACCAACCCGTGCCGTGGGGTTGACCGCAACGCGACCCGCAGCCGCGAGCGCGTGTTGTCCGATTCGGAGCTACCGCGATTCTGGTCCGCCTTCGACAACGCTGGGCTTGTCGCCGGCACGGCTTTGAAAATGATGCTGCTCACCGGTCAGCGCCCCGGCGAGGTAAGCCACATGCGGCGCGAGCACATCGTCGATGGCTGGTGGGAGATGCCGGGAGAGCCTGCGCCTGCGCTCGGCTGGCCTGGGACCAAGAACGGCGAGAGCAATCGGGTGTGGTTGCCCAAGGCGGCGCAGGCGGTCATCGCCGACCTGACCGACGATGGCGTGACCAGCGGCTTCGTGTTTGCCGGTCCGCGCGGCGGTCCCGTCCACGGCCTCGACGCGTGCGATGCGTTACATCTGCGCCAAGCTTCGCGTCGAGCGTGCGACGCCGCACGATTTGCGACGCACCCACGGCAGCACCATCACGGCGCTGGGCTTCGGCCGCGACGCCATGAACCGCATCCAGAACCACAAGGAGGGCGGCATCGCAAGCGTTTACGACAGGCACGGCTACGCCGAGGAGACGAAGCGCGTAATGGAGGCGGTCGCAGCCAAGATCATGGCGCTGGCGGAGGGCCGGTCGGCTGGCGGCAAGGTGGTGCCACTCCGTTGAGCTTGTCAGGCGACGGTTTAAATTCTATAAAGCCAACACAAGGAGTTTGACACTGGCGGGCGCATTTCGAGCGCGGCCCGCAGGTCAGACTTTTTTATGCGCTCGGCCATTCGAATTGAAGGGCGTCGAGCCCATGCCGAAGACCTCCCGCTCCGTGCGACCGGCTGCGCAGGTCGCCTCCACGAAGAAAGCCGCTGACGCCAACGCTTTAAAGGCCACCAGCAGCGCGCTCGCGCTCGCCCTGATCGAGGGGAACGAGCAGGAGCTGGCTGAGAAAGTCCTCACCGCCGCGAAGCAGCCTTGCCGAGACCACGAGGAACGCAGCGTTCGCGCTGCGCGTCCGCCTCCCGCGCGATTACATGTCTGGCTGCTTTCAAAGCGCGACGTGCTCGCCATCGTCGGCGTCTCGTACCCGACCCTCTGGTCAATGATGCGTGCGAACACCTTCCCGCGCTCGCGCAAGGTCGGCGGCCAAAGCAAATGGGTTTCTAGTGAGGTGGCGGCTTGGCTCGCCGCGCTGCCCAAAACCCGTTTGAAAGGCGACGCGTTGCCTAATGACAAGCCGTCCGAGGTAACACCGGCACCGCGCATCGAATGAAAAAAACCCGGCGTTAGGCGGTCGGCATGACGAATTATCGACCTCTCCGTAGGAACCGCATCAGTGGGCAATTCTCAGCGCGTACCATCGAGATGATGGAAGAACCAGGCTGGTCGGTGCTCAGCCGAGCCGCTCGTCTCGTCCTTGACCGAATTGAAATCGAACATGCCCACCACGGCGGGAATGACAATGGCAGACTGCCCGTTACCTTCGACCATTTCGTCGAATTCGGGGTGCATCGTCACTCCATCGGCCCCGCCTTGCGAGAACTATGCGCCCTCGGCTACATCGAAGTCACAGAACATGGCCAAGCAGGCAACGGAGAGTGGCGGCGACCAAACCGGTTTCGGCTAACCTATCGACCAGTCGGCAACGCCAAGCCGACCGACGAATGGAGGCGCATCAAAACCGAACAGGACGCAGAGCTTACCGCCCGTAACGCCCGCGCCCCAGCGCACCGCAGTGACGGAAAGCGCACCACAAAAAAACAGAAGACCAGTGACGGTTTGCGCCAAAAACCAGGGGAGGCAAACCGACACCGAAAATCCAAAACCCCAGTGACGGAATCCGCATCACTAGCAATGGTGCGGATTCCGTCACTACCTCTATATTCTCGGGTAAGCGTAGCGCGCCAGCATCTAAGGGGAGAGCATGTAGCCCCCAGGTAGGGCACCGTCGCGTCCGCGCCAAGCCCGACCGGGATGGGATGCACGGGGAAAGCGAGGTACGCCGCGTATTTTTTTGTTTTTGGCCCTTAACCCATTGGTCCTGCTGCTAATCCGGTTTTGGGGTGGGAAGTCGCAGGACGCGAGCCGCCAGGAAACGTGAAACTGTGATGCAGGTCACATCGGCGAAGATCAAACCGGCGATAGAGTGCGACTATGGTTCGATAGGTGGAGGCGATCATGCCACGCAGCATCAGCAAGTTCGTCATGGTGGCGGTTGCGATTGGGGTGGCGGTCGTCGGGGCCAGCGCAATCGGTATCGCCGCTGCGCAGTCCTCGCACGAGCAGGCCAAAACGACCACCCATCGCATCATGGCGACGGTTCTGAAGACTGAGTTTCGCATCGATGACCATCAGCAGCTCAGAAAGATTTTCTTGGGTGGGGATCGGTTGAGGTGACCGGCGCTGCCTGTGCCGTCAGAAGGGCTTTCCATCTTCCCCGGAGCATCCGGAGGCCAAGGCTTCTCCCCCTGCTTCCCGACGAGCAGGGCGAGAGCGAATAGCTCGCACTGACGCCCTTTCGATCTGCCTCGTTCACGTTGGCGGTTTCATTGAGGGCAGGATGGGAACCCCGGTGGGGATGAGGTATACCCGCGCGCTCCGACAGTGGAAGATTGGCGACGCGCTCTACGACAAGCTGGAGGACTTGATCGAGCGAGAACCGATCACGTGATGGCCTCGCCGGACCACCACTGCTCGCAGGCAACTTTGAGCACTGCCACAGTCATCGTTAGATCATTTCGAGTGGCTGACGCCACACGCGATCCCTTCGACATAAGGTGTCCCGGCGCTCTATTGCCCTTTCCCTCAGAAATTGCAGGAAAGACCCCTGGCCCCCGACTTCAAAAACTCGGGTAAAGAGCCGCGTTGTTGTTTGACTTTCGACTGCGGTCCGCCGTCTTCCAGGTACTGCGGCCGCCATGCACTCCGAGGGGACACGTCATGCACGAAAGCCGTAGCAGAGCCTCGAAAACGCCCGCATTTCTTAGTGGGCTCGTGGCGTACACGGGGGAGCCTCAACACGCAAAATCACGAAACGCGCGCTCTTTCGCGAGTTGCCGGACACGAAGCTGCATCGCAGCTCGCCGGACGCACATCGGGGGCGGCACACATGACAAAGCGAAACTTTATCTTTGATGAAGGCAGCGTTGAAGCTGTGGAGCGTCTACGCAAACAAGACGAGGAGTTTTGTCGAAGGCTGCGAATAGCTGTTGAAATGGGCGATGAATTTTGTCCAACTTCCGTAATCACGACTCCCTGCACGAGCCGCCCCGTCTTGAATTATATGCGTACCGACTGATTACGCGCCTCGTCAGCGCAGTTTTCCACCGCGACCGCGCAGGTACACCCCATGCTGCTGTGGGCACACTTTTGTCCACCAGGAGGCTCCGTCAGCAATGAGTGCCGGGGGCAGCTATGAAGTGTTTGGCATGCGGCGCTGAGATGCGCCTGATAGACGTTCGCCCCGATAGGACGACGGTATGCGGCATTGAGCGGCACACCTTCCGATGTTCGGCCTGCACTCACACGGCCCAGCGTCTGATGCTCAACCGCCCGAGGGTGCCCATCACGAACTTGCCGGTCGTCATCCCGCCCAAAGCGCCGGTCATCGACCCGCACAACGGGCGGCCTGCTGCGCAAAGCGCGTGGGCAAAATCAATCGAGAAGGTGAACAATAAACAGGCCGAGCTAAGACAGCGAGCGGCAGCAACCACCGAGTGGGGTTCGGTGGTCGAGAAGCTCAGCGTCCGCCTCAAACAGCAAGCAGTGGCAGCGAGAGCCGAGGCATTGGCAAGGACGGTTGAGAAGCTGCGCAGCCTACACACGGGACTCCCTGTGAGAATGTCTGACAGTGAGTTCGACCGCGTCTGGTATGGTCACTGCCCGGACGAGGCAGCACCTAAGCCCGTCGCTTCGGGACCTGAGCCAGTACAGAGACGGTGGCGCTACTTGAGAGTTCGCCCCCAAGAGTGCTCGGTGCTATCCGAATGACCGTGAAGGTCCATCACCCCAATCGCTGGCGTCCTCAATCACAGCGTCCATAATCTCAAAGGCGCTCGCTTGTGATTGGTTGTGAGCAGAGTGGTCTGCTGTCCGCCAAGCCCGTAAAGCGTCAAAGATGATCTTTACCGACGCCGAAGCCGCCCCTGTAAGGCTAATGTAACGGACTGTCTCTGCTCGGATGCGCTCCCCTTCTGATTGCAGATAGTCTCGCGCCTCTTGCAGCTCGCTCACCAGATTGTCGATGTCTGCAATCGAGGTGGCTCCGAGCTTCTGAATGATGGGCGCGATCTCCGTGTCAGTCTCTGGCTGCGTAGCAGGCTTTGCGCAAGCAAGATCGCAAACGTCGCCTTCAGCCACCAAGTTCGCGGCTACAGCCTGGAAGTTCGTCATCTCAAGTTTCATAAGATGATCCCTTCATCGCCGAATTGTCATTATTTGCGAAGAAGGTTAATGGGCGGTGAACCCTCCGGACCACAGGGCATCGCCACCGTCAAACACGAAGATTATGTACGGCTACGCCAGCAGCATGATCAGCGTTGAGCACGCGACCAGCACGGCGAGTGCGAGTGCGTCGTTTACGTCGCGGTAAAGCCTCGAATTGTACGCTGAACGCTTGGTCGTCATGACTAGGCCCTCCTACGGCCTGCTGATGGCAAGGGCCTGGCGACGTGCGCCAACACACGCCAGGCCCGATCATCCTGTCCCGCAAAACTTAAACAAGGGTTAGCGCGGTTGCCGTCACAACCGTGCTTGCAACGTCGCGCAACCGCGAAAACCAGCTGCAACCGCCCGCGAAACCATCGTGGCGCGCCAAAGGCACACCACAATCACGGTTGCCCCGCGTTGCCGTCGCGCCGAAATCGCAACCGCGCAAACGATCTCTTAACCGTACAGGTGCAACCTCGCTGCTAGCCTCTCAGCAACAGCGAGCAACCGCCGTGTACAATCTGGCAACCGCAGCCGCCGCCGCTGGCATCAACAAGAGCACCGTGTTGCGGCACATCAAAGCGGGCAAGGTTTCCGCCACGCGCGACCAGAACGGCGGATGGCAGATTGACCCTGCCGAGTTTCACCGGACCTTTCCGCCTCTCCTCACGGCCAGCGCAGAGCAACCGCCCAGGCAACAAGACGCTACCGCTGATGCCATGGTTGCGCTCTTGCGCGAACAGCTTGCCGACATGCGGCAGCAACGTGACCACTGGCAGATCGAGGCTGCGGACTGGAAGCGCCAGGCGCAGAACCTACTGCCGCCGCCGCAACCGGCTCCGCAACAAGCGGCAACCTCGGAAACCGCACCCGCAACCGAGCCTGCAACGACAGGCAACCGGCTGTTGCGGACGTGGCATTGGCTGCGCTCGACTGGGTGAGGGCTACCATGGACGAGATAGGCGAACACGCATGGATCATATCCATCGTCGGAGATTTCCTCACCCTGTTCGGTGCTTACTGGACAGCCCGTGCAGTATTGCTCGCCCCAGAGCAAGCGGCCGGGATTGCTGTAGGAAGATGGGACAACGAGCCAATAAAAAACGCGCTTTTAAAACAGAGCAATGATGCCAGGGCCGGACTGGTGTGTGTAGCAGTCGGAGCGGGCTTCCAGATTGTCAGCAAGCTCATCGAAGAATTCATTGCGTGAGCAAGGGCGGGCCTCGCGCTTGGCGCTGGCTGAGGTCGACGGGGTGAAGCGTAGGGGACAGAGCGGCCTGGCCGAGGAAGGGCCTAGCAACCTCGGCCAGGCGCGCCCACCACCCACTTGAAGGAGGTTGCAACCTAAGCGAATGGCCAACCCATCTTACGGCATTGACTTTGTCGCAGTAGCGGTAGCAGTCGTCCTGGCGGCAGCCATCGTGCTTCTTACTTACCAAGTCGTGCCCGATCTTACCGACCTGATGATGCCGCCGCCGCCCTTGAGCGGCACACACTGAAGCCAGGCGGCTAGTCCTCCCAGCTTTGCTCGATGACCCGCGCCCGGTTGCGCAGCGTGATCTTGTCCTTTGGCCATCGCTTCACCGCCGCGCGGTACGTCTCCAGCGCCACCAGATAGTCGCCGACGGCGGCAATCTGCTCGATTAGGTTCTCGCCGGTCGCATCATCCCAGCGGTCAATGGTGTGGGGGTGGTCCCGCGTGGGACCATCCTGCCCGACCGGAGCACGGGCAGGGTAGGGCGGGAGCGGCTACTTCTTGTAACCCCGCGCAACTAGGCCACCCTGATGCGCTGATGCTTCGACCAAGCCGCAAGTGTCGCTGGAGACAACCGCCTTGCCCGCTTCGACGCTTACTCCGTCGACGGAAACGATGATCCGAGCGGGTCCTTTGACCGTCAAAAAACGAGAAGCTTGATAGTGGCAGAGCCGAAGCTCGCTGTTCGCCAGCACATCAACCCTGGTCCGATTTGTGATCACATCCAACGAGCCGAGCAGGGTTGGTCTGCCAGAAACGAGTGCGACTGCCTGTCCGGTCACGGTCTCCACAAATGCGACGTCCGAGGACGCTTCTTGCGCCGCCAACGGATTGAGGCATGAGCCGAGGATCATTGAGGCGAGGACTGCAGTCTTTCCAAGAGCAAGCATTGGCCAAACTCCCTCAGATTGAGACCACCGCTAGGGGGACGTTGGCACGAAGGTGTCCCGGGCGATGTGATCGCCATCACAGCGCCGTTCGCAAACCGGGCGGCGCGGGGCGAATTACAAGTTGGCTCGGAAGCCGCGATATCGCTCAGTAAGGATGCGACCAGTATTCCGACGGGAGGCTACTGCCACATAATCACATGCGGTGAGATCGGGGCCGACGCCGCATGCACATCCGCCTTCCCAACCCTCGACTGCACAACCGTAGAGGCCGACCAGACGCCGAATGCGGTCGCGGCGATAATAGCCAAACCGATGATACCCATTGGATTGCCCCTTCGTCCCGTGTGAAAGCGCCTTAACCTCACACAGAACCCACCCCCCGCCTGTGATCGGTGTCACAAAATGGCGGAAATCGCCGACCCGCGAGCAGCTGGCGAGCGCAAAGCGAGCACCGGCTCGCAAGCCGGGAGGAGCGGGGCAGGGCCTAGCCCTCGTCCCCCACCACGTCCGCAAACGCCCTCAGCGCGTCGGCAAGCGCATTGCCCGCATCCGCAGGCCGATAATCCGATTGTGTGAGCTACTTCACATTCGAACGGTGAAAAATATGCCAGCCCTATCTTGCCAAGATGGGGGATGAAAATGCATCGCATAGGATGGATCGGCCTCGCCGTCCTGGTCGCGCTTGGCCTGCTCTGGTCGGCTGCCGCGACGTCCAAATTGGTCCCCCTGCCCAGCGCGGAAATCAGCTCAGCCTCGATGCAGTGAGGCAGTCGGGGTACGGACCAGCGGGCTGCGCTGAACCAACGGCGGGGCATCCTACGGAGGGGGTCGCCAAACAAAAGCCCCGCGTCGGAGCGGGGCTAGTCGGACGACATTGACACACAGCAAGCCTGCCAAACTCAACGCCGAGCCGCGAAGTTGGTTGCACAACGCGCGGAGGACCCGCATGAAAAAGCCCCGCCAGGTAGCGGGGCTAAGTCGTCCATTGGGCTTGCCGTCTCTCCGGGCGGGAGGAATGTCAGCAAGCCCACAACCCCAACGCCCAGCCGCCCCGTTGGTTGCACACAGCGCAGGGGGAAATGCATGACCGCATGATGATGGGCATACGGAAATCCCCACCCGCGACGCAGTCAAAACAGCCAGCAAATACAACGATCAGATTATCACTGTTTCGCCATACGAAAATCAGTTGATAAACGTATGGTCGGTGCGGTATGTTGGGTGCTCAAATGTCCGACAGAGATGCCTATGTCTAACAAGCGCGCGGCGCTATACGTGCGAGTGAGCACGGATGCACAGACGGTCGAAAACCAAATCCGTGAGCTTCGGCAAGTCGCGGAGCGGCGGGGCTGGGAAGTGATCGAGGTCTACAGCGACGCGGGCATCTCAGGAGCCAAGAGTAGGAACGGACGGCCTGGACTCGATTCCATGCTCAAGGACGCCAGCCGACGCAAATTCGATATCGTCATGGCATGGGCGATTGACCGCTTGGGCCGCTCGCTGATCGACTTGCTTGACACAATCCAACACCTCGAAGCATGCGGTGTGGATTTGTATCTAGACCAGCAGGCCATCGACACGACGACCCCGATGGGCAAGCTCGTTTTCCAGGTAACTGGGGCGTTCGCTGAATTTGAGCGGACGATGATTCGTCAACGCATCAGAGCAGGCCTCAAGCGCGCCGTTGCCCAGGGCGTGAAGCTCGGTCGGCCAAAGCTAGACAGCACGACTGAACGCAAGGTGCGAAAGCAGCTTGCGAAGGGTGTTGGTATCTTGAAGGTGGCCAGATTGCTCGGCATCGGGACTGGCACGGTCCAGCGCATCGCAAACGAGCTTAGGTGAAGTAAGAGGCGTGTGGGCTGACGCTTCCCCCCACCGAGCACGCGAGGGGCAGGGCATCGACCCCCGGGTGGGGAGGGCGGCGAATTTTCAACAATTACTCAAGGCCCCATCCCCGTAAGCGGCTAGTTTTTCGGTTTCAGGATTTATCGAGGATGCGGCGACGGCGGTTTGCGTTTCGGGGGACATGGGGCGGTCGCCGAATGGAGGGCGGCCTTTTTCGGATGGGGGCCTTTAGGTGCCAATGCCTGTTTCACTTGTTATCGTATTCGAAACAGTTCGATCTGCGTCCTGGTGTGCTCAAGCCGGTCATTGCGTGCCAGCAGGACAAGGTCTGATGAATCTATTTCCGGGCGGACGCGGGTCGGGTGATGACGAGTTTTTCCGCGATCAGCTTGGCACGTGCATAGGCAACGACGTTCTTCAAGATTTTTTCGAAGTTCTCGCGATCCTTGGTATTGCTTGGCGGGAAGATTGCGCGCGCCGCTGCTTCCGCCCAAGCTTCTTCAGGTTTTGCTAAATAGTATGCAAAAACTTGTAGAACTTTCGCATTGGTTTTGTGTTGTTCGCCCGTAGCTTTACCTTGAATCTTTTTGATGTTGTTCATGTCTTTATCGAATTCCGCTTTAAACTCTTGGCTCATGGACACTTTCAAGACTTCATAGTCCAGGGCATGCATCATTTCATGCGCGACGATACGCTGTTTGCTTTCTGCCGACTGAAGCTGCATGTTGTCATGAACAAAGGCGAAGAATGGTTTATACCTGCTGTATGGTACATAAAACCCGCATATTTTGGGCGTGACACTCTGGGAGCTAAAATCCATCGTAGGACCGGCAGAGCGCAAATGGTCCACGCTTTCATACATCCAAATCTCGTGGTCACCAATGCGCGTGTAGAGTGGAACCAAAGCCTCGGAAGCGAACAATCTTTTAAGCTCCTTGCCGAAAGCTTGTTCTTGATCCAAAGAAAGCTCGGCATGTGCGATGGTGCTTGTGAGTAGTAGAACCGCGAGCCAAAGAAATTTTTTCATCAGCATGATCATGAAGCACCGTATGCCGTGGTGGGCCGATACGAAGGACGAAGGAACCGCCACCTGTCGAATGGGCAGGCACGTGCGTCATGGGAGAATGTTTGGACGCACAAGGCAGGTAATGCGAAGTGACCGCCTGCTTCGCTGAACTCCTCCCGGCATCCGCCGTGCTGCCTTGGGCTTACGCCAAGGCCTACCAGCGCTCAGATCACCGCGGCGCAGAACTTCCGCTCTGGCTGCACCGCTACAATTGGCATCGTCCCCATGGCAGTATCGGTGCCAAACCGCCAATCAGCAGACTCGGTCTAACCCGGAACAACCTGTTGAGGCTCCACAGCTAGTCGCCGTTACCTCCCTGACTAATCCTCGTCGGTTTGATATCTGTCCTTGGCGTACTGCTTGACCACCTTCCACGCCTCGCGCCCCTTGGCGTTCGCTTGGTCGGTGTAGAAATTCTGCCCGTTGTCTAAGCCGCGCCCGAATCGTTGCCGGCCTAAGTTTTATGTCCTCGACTTGGACACGAACGATTGTCGGTTCCTCTTTAATTTGGCATCACCTTCCTTTCTGACGCTGCGGTTGCGAAAAGTTTTGATGCGGCATGTCGTTGGCGATGCCTATAATCTTCGTCCGCCCTTTGCCGTCCCGGCTTGGCACCGATGGTTCCGTTCCACGCGGACCGGCCAGCAGACGGATTTGCTTGCCCGTGTCCCAACAGCCACCCCTCTCGGTACACATGATTTCCGCCGAAGCGGTCGCAGTTGCCGCGAGCACCATTGCTGCGGTCAGCATCAATTTTGTCATTCTCATATTGCCCTCTTTGGTTTCTGTTTAATAACGGCCTTGCCGGATTTCAGACCACGCATTGTCGGGGGACAATCAACGTCGCCAATCTCAGCCTTGTTGGCGGGAGTATCTTTCGCCCCGCGCGCTGACCGCCGCGCCTGCGTGCTCGAATTCACCGTCTCAATTCGCTATGGCGAAAAATCGCATCATTTCCATATTCGTAGATGCTCATTCTTTTTGACCCTCTGTTAGGAGAGTCGGAGAGATTAATTGGTTAAACAATCCCCCAAATGAGGTACAAAAAGTTAAACTAGACGGGAAAGATTGGCCATTTTGGCCAAACCTTCGGCGTCACGGTCATCGCTCGCGCTCCCGCTCGCGGGCTTTTCTTTTTCGATAATCGCGCGCACGCTGACGCTCCTTTTGGGGATCGCCCGACTGCCGGTGGTCTACGACGCTCGTGTTGTGCCGTGGCTTCGCTCTCGCTTGCGCCATAGCTCAGGCCCCCACGGATCAAGGCTTCCCGAGCACCTCTGGGAAAAGGTCCTTTTTCACCATGCCCATAATGAGTTCACAGATGAGTTCAGCAGTGCTCATGTTCCGAAACTCTGCCTCCCACGCCAGTCGCCCGATCATATCCAGATTGAGCGGCAACTCAGTTGTCCGCTCCGTGCCCTTGTACTGAAATCTGATCGCGACGCTCGGGGAGCCGGCCTCAAGCGTTTGCAACCGGTCTTGCTGTGGCTTCGCGGCTGGGGCTGGCTCCGCCGCTCCCGACTGTGAGTTTTGATGAGATTGTTGTTCTGTCGGTTGCGACAGTGCACTTCCATTGTGGTCAATCGGGTCATGCATAGTGATCGTTTTCATTCTAGAAATAGAGTTGTGCTGCCGCAGCAAGCGGACCCCATTGTCTACTTTAGGTCGTCTCAGACTGATACTCAGCCTAGAGCACGTGACTTGCAGAGAACCAACGGTCACGTCGAGTATCTCAGCGATCTGTTCTCGGTTCTCTCCCCGCTCCACGAGATTTCTAATCTGCTGAAGTCTCTCCGGCGTAAACTTTGTCGGCCTACCACGGCTTGTCATCACTTGCGGGCTCAGCTTCGCCAGCGTCTCCTTAGATAATTTACCGAAAGTCATTGGTGAGCCCGCCTAGAGTTCGTGTTAACTGACGCATCCGAGAGGTTGCTTTTGGGTTACGGCGCACGATTCGCGCCCCGTGGCCGATCAAGCCTGGTTCCCAGATTTGGCCGCTCATTAGTCAGTCGCTCTCACTCCGTCCTGGGATTTGTTCGTTCACGCCAAAAATTTGTTCGTTGAGGCCAAGCCTCCGGGGCGCGGTAAATGCGCAGCCAGGAAAGACCTGCTGTCAGGCCATCAGGCCATCGACGGGGTCAGCCTGCTGTTGAATTGTAGGAGTCACACAGGCTCAACACCCAGCCTCGCATCCCAAGAAGCCAGGAAGGGGTCGGTGATCACAACTCTTCTGTGGGAAATCCAGGGCTGAGGGTTCGCATAAGCTTTCATTGATGGCTGACCCAAAGGAAAAACATTCCGCCAGCAATCAACAGAGCACCCAGAATACCGACGATCAACGAAGCTACCCAAGCTCAATGGGCTTCGACGCAGCACCTTGCGCGCCGCTCCGACGCCTAACCAGAAGAAAAGGTCGCCCATTCGACCTCCCTCTCGGCGGCTCCCAAAGCCCGAGGGCCGTGATTAGCCCCCCGCTGAGGTGGACCGCTGCCAGCCCCCATCCCGAAGGGCCCTGCATCAGCAGTCCAAGGGAAATCTGTTCAACACGCTTTCATTGCTCGTCCTTGAGCCCCTGCCAGGACAATTGCCGCCTTGGCAGCGAAGCACCGCAGAGCCATTGGCTCACACGAACAAATCATTGGCGCAGATGAACAAATCCGGGGAGGCCAGTAGAGCGACTAAGAGGGCGTAGCGTCCATTTGGAGGGAACAATGCGCCCAACACCTGAACATCTCCTCCCGGCCCCAGCGGCAATCTTCATCATGGGCTGCATCTTCGTGTTTTTGTCGGCTCTGTGGGCCTTCGTCATAACTAAAGCGATGATCGCCATCGGCATCGGCGCAATGGCGCTCTTCATTGCTGGGGCCTGCGCCTTTGCTCATCGTCATGCGCTGAAACCACTGTAACCATCGACCCCATGGCCATCCGTCGCCAATGGCTTCCAAGAACAAATCTCTGGCGTGAACGAACAAGTCCGCGGACAGGCTCTGAGCGACTAAGAGGCGGCACCCCCACTAGGTGCCGTCCGCGCCGCTGAACAGGAGCGCGACCACCTACTACGACCTCGTCGTTAGCGAAACGGCGCGCTGAGCGCCGTCTGTCGGCAGAGCCCAAGTCCGACAGCGCACCGGGCAAAAAGGAAACATGACAATGAAACTGTATGCAGTGCGTTACATCGAGGACAAAGCGATGGTCGGCCTATTCTATGTACGTCGCTTGGCCGATATCGTCGTTCAGATCGACGCTGAAACCGATCCTCGCGAATGTGAATGCAAGCCGATCTCGGAATGCGGCGCCATCTTGTTTGGTGAACCCGACGAAGAAGGGCCCGACCACTTGCGTTGGTACGAACGCTTGCATTTTTGCGATCGGTTCGATCGCGCCTTTCGTGATTGTGAGACTGAAACCAAAGGCTGGACACCTGTCTGTCCTGGCGAAATACCCTCGATGACATCAGGCACGCGGGCCCTGAAGGGAGAAGCAACTCCCACCACCGCAGAGTGAAGAGGCTGAGTTCGATCCCGCTCTGCTACTTAGGCCCCATCCTCACTCGCCCCCCAGCCTGAGGATGGGGCCTCTTTCCGTCAACAGCCTCTCTCTTGCTCCCTCCATTGGGGGGGTAGTTGCTGGCGGGCGCATGTGGTGAAGTTAACAATTAACCTCCCAAATGGGTAGACGTTCTCACGTAAAAATGCCGTAATCACCTTTGAGCGTAAGCTCACAATCAATAAGGGCTGGGAGGGTCAACGTGCCCAAGTTTCTGCTTACAGTATTTGTATTCGGGCTACTTTTGTCGTCTGCATCCGCCGAGGAGAAATCACCTGAGCAATTACTAGAGGAACGCTCTGGCATCGAAGGGCTAGAGAGCCAAACGCTCACCCGTGTCGTCTTCGCTTCTGGAGCAAAGCACCGAATCGGCTTCTACGTTGACCTCAACCCCGATTGCTCTGCCGTTGGTGATATCAACGTCCGTGTCACCAAACAACCAGAACACGGCACGGTGGAAACTGTAGCTGCGACCGATTACGTCCGTTTTCCAAAAGAAAATATCCGCTCTAAGTGCAATCTGCAAAAAGTTAAGGGCACGCTGGTCAATTACAAGACGGCGGAGAAATACACCGGCAAAGATGAGTTTGACCTGCTCATTCTCTACCCCGGGGGATTCGCTCGGAAACTTCATTTCGACATAAGCGTGCGTTGAACAAGCCAACCACGTTCGCGCCCGCTGAGTCCAGAAATGTTGTATGGTGTTTTCTTTGTCGGGAGAGTACCCAATGGCTAAAACGAATCTTGGTTCAATGTCGGTCGAGCAGCTTTTGCAGCTTCGCGATGACGTTGGGAAGGAACTCAATCGCAAAAGCACTGAACTCCGCAGTCAGCTTGCGAGGTTGGGTGGGGAGGTTGCGTCAAGTAGGGGACGTGGAAGCTCCCTGAAGGGCAAGAAAGTTCCGCCCAAATATCGTGACAGTGCAGGCAACACGTGGGCGGGTCGAGGGGCAAAACCGCGATGGCTTGTCGCGGCAATTAAAGAAGGGAAGAAGTTGGAAGACTTTGCAGTTGAAAAGACTCGCAAGGAAACGTCGGGCGAAAAAGAAATAAAATCAGTTGTTCAGGACGGAAAGATTCAAGGCACTTCGTTGGAGGGATTGAGCGGAATAGATGGCGTCTTTTACTGACTTCCTAGCGACCTCATGAACCGCGTGGACCGATTTATTGCCTCCTGCCCCGCGTGAGGTCCAGGACGGGAGAGGGTCGAAAGAGAGCCAAAGACCGGGGTGTGAGGTTCGGTAGACCCCAAAGATGACCAGCCACCAGCCGGAGGAAGCTCTTACCCGGCTCGCCAGAGGCGAAACACAGGCCGATATGTGGCCCGATCCTACAACGTCGGCGCCACCACCATCGGCAGGCTACAGGCTGCGGCTTAAGTCATGAACAAGTTTCTTCTGATTGCGGTTGCCGGGGCGGCACTTTTTGCCGCTGTGCCGTACCCATGCTGATCCCTTACCGGGTCCATATGTTGGTCTTTGGTGTTTCGTGAATGACAACTCCCAGAATCAATCAGGTACACCAGGGGATAAAACCTGTTCCGGCATCTTCAACACGAGGGCGATCCGCACGTTGAAGATCAATCTCAAGGGCTATGAATGGACCAATGCCGATGCAACCGATGGCATCCTATGCAAGTTTGTGTCCATCAAGCACACCGGCAGAAAAGCCGCAGCTTCGACGCAAGCTAGGCCGAAAGATTACATCCCGATCATTCGCACCGTGGCGCGTTGCATAGGTGAAGGTGTAGACGAGATTTGGAGAGAGAGACAAGAATTCACGTACTACAAAGGCTCCCTTACCATCAAGCAGTTGAAGTAAAAGTTGCGAACCAAAATAAATATTTTCCTGACGCGATTTCCCGTGCTTTGGCTCCAACCAACAAATTTTTGGCGTGATCGAACAAATCTCCGGAACCGGCTCAGACCGACTAACGAGTGAATTCGGCCTACGATGTCCCCCAACGGGGTTCTACCGAATGCTTTAGGTCTTGTCGTGCCAAGGGGCCGCGCAAAAGGTATTTTGACGTGCGTACTATTTTCATGCTGTCTATGATGCTCACCACCGCGCACGCCCAAGGTGTCGATCCGCTCGACACGCCAAAGCAATGGCCTGCTGGTCCGCTTAGAGACTATTTTGAGAAGCTACAGCGACCGGACAACTACAACCGCCCCAACACTCCTGACGGGCCTTCTCGCTCCTGTTGTGGCGCTGGTGATGTGGTCAAGACGAAGTTCAAGGTGGAAGTCGGTAACGGCAAACATCCAGACGATGTTTGGTATGCGTGGCTCAAAGGCAAGTGGACGAAGATTCCACCCGGAACATTATCGTGCCCGACTACGCACCGGACGGTCAGGCTTATCTGTTCATGCTCGCACTGTATGACCCGCACGGGAGATCGTATGACCATCAAATTGTTTGCTTTGTGCGACCTAAGGGAGGCATCTAGTTCGCTTGGGCTTCCCTGCTCGTCTTGCGCGCGTTGCCGAACTTTCGGCCTTCTACCCGAAACGGTGGCGCGACGTAGCGTCCTTGGTCCTCAACTATTCGAGCGCGCGGCTAACGGTAGTTGTAAGATGACGCGAAACTGATAGGTGGTAAGTAGTAGCTGCTAGCGGCTGGTGGAGAGATATATGCGGGGCGGTATCGATCCGCTCCAACGTTGAAGGGATTGCGCGGAAAGTCGCAGAACACCACCGTTCCGTAAACTGCGCAGCGGCATGCCCTTCGGTGAACCCTTCGGCTGACGCCTGCAATTCTCGTCGCGTTGGCTTCAGCGCCGTCGCGCGAAGGGCTCAACGATGTGCTCCTAGGGCCTGCTCAGCTTTATGAGGCGCTGAGGGACAAGGCGGGCGAGCATGACGCGCCACCTTAATCGGTGGGTGGCGTCAAGTCCTAGCCGCTCGCTTCATCGGAATCGGCGACCTGCACGTCCCCGCGCGATGAACCCCGCCCGACGGGAAGCGCTTCCACATCCGCGAGATACCGCCCCCGCCGGTAGGCGCTTCGCTAAGTCGATTTTGCCGGCGCACCATTGGCATTCGCGCTCGGAACAAGTTGAAGCGTTTCCAGTTGGATTGGCAGAGGCAACAGAGGAACCAACATGAGAACGATCTTGTTTTCGGTGTCGACGGCGGCCGCCTTGCTGACGTCTGCCCCCTTGCTAAGCGGGACTGCGGGCGCCGCCTCCCTTCAATTGGCGCAGGTCGATATTCGGGTCGGCCCTCCGGCCGTAAGGATCGAGGAAGAGCGCCGTCCGGGCGTGGTGATCGAGGAGCGTCGCCGACCGGGTCCGGGTGTGGTGATCGAGGGAACGGACGGCCGCCGTCGTGATTGCGTCACCCGCTCGGAGAGCGAGACCCGTAATGGTGTGACGGTTACGGAGCGGGAGCGGGAGTGCCGCTAGGTTCTGCACGTACGATCCCGAACCAAGTTGAATGGCCCCCTGTAGGGGGCCATTTCGTGTGACCCACGTGCTCGTCGTCGACGGGCATGAAAGCGACATCGACCACTCCGGGTTCGACGGCGTCGGTTACCAGGCCTGAATTGGGCACGACCATGAACTCCGAGCGACGTCAAGCTGCCGCTATAGCCCGAGGCACACCGCGAACCTGGGTCCCGTTTTTGTTGGGGATTGGCCCTGTTGTAATTGCGCGCGCGCCACAAACGTGATTCGGTCATGCCGTTGAGTCGCAGGAGATGCGATGGCCTGAGCGAGCCGCGTCAAACGGATACGACCTTGGCAGAGATGCGCCGTTTGAGATCGTGAGACTGCCAGCTCACTCGTCACGGCTCGCAAACGTTAAGAGGCGCCCGCAAGCGGCGCCTCTTTTCTTTTCAGCCGCCGCCGCGGGGGCACTATGACGCCTTCGGCAGGGAGGGCAGATCGGACTTGGAGGGGGGAAAAGGGCTCTCGCCGTAGGTCCAGATCGTGTCGAACCCTTTTGTCCCCTCAAGCAGCACGACCGAAGGCTTGCCGTTCTTTCCGCACTCGTTGGCGAGCCGGATGGCCGCCTGCATAGCTTCCAAAGGGGCGGAGAAGGATTGCTCCTGGTCGTTGAACTTGACCGCCCAGTTCCCCTTGCGCTTGAGCACGATGAACTGCGTGAGCGCCACTTAGTGGAGCCCACCGAACAGCCAGATCAGCAAGATGATGGGGATCGGGATCCCGATCAGCCAGAGCAAAAGACCTCTACCCATTGTGTTCTCCTCTTGGGTTTGCCCACATAAACTCGCGCTGGGAACTTAGGTTCCACGCGGCGAGGAGGGGGCGAGGCCGCAACGCTGGGGGGCGGGTGGGGACTGCGTCGGGGGTGTCATTCCCATGACGGCGCAACGCGAGGCCCGGCGTACGAACTTCGCGTATGTGGTTGGGAAATCAAGCGCACCGATCGGTGCTCTCGCCCGCTGACGCACTCCGAGTTCCCGGCAGTTCGGCTGGGGCGGAAGAACACCGTCCATAATCTCGCCTCGGTTATTCTTAATGACAGCCTCTGTCATGGGTAATCGGGGAGTGGGTGATGGGTGGCAAGTATTCTGCGGAGTGGTGGGAAAAAATCGCAGGCCTGAACCGGGACGTCCCCGCGCAGGATCCTGTAGACGTCGTTGATCATCTCATTCAGGCGACCGCGCACGGTGCCCGCTCGCCGGCGAAAAGTGCGAAACGGTCCAGCCAGGGGCCGGCGGGGTCGAAGCGCGAGCGTTCGCTGGCGGACTGACACCGCTGTGTTTAGGCGTAGCTACGCGCGTTGTTAGTCCCGCTTTGCGCCGAAACCTAGCGCCGCTTGCCTCGCCCGCTGCTCTGCTTGGCGTCGGTCGTCTGCCCGCGTTCGCCATACTGCAAATACCAGGGATTCTGCATGCACGAGCCGCCGCCGCCCCGCGCGGTCTCCATGCATTGCTCGAACGAGACGAAGGTGCAGCTCAGCGAGATCGTCGCGGTGTAGCCGACGCACCAGGGACGGTGGATTTCGGCGGCGGCGGGCCGATGGGCCGATCGCGCACAGCAAGAGCAGTGCGAGCATGGTCGCGGCGGCATGAACGATGTTCATGGTGGGTCTTCCATACGGACCGCTCTTTGTACTCGAAACGTAACGCGTCAAGCGCTTCCCGGCAACGACGGGAACGGGGGTCGTCGCCTGATCCTCGCTGCTCCCGAAACTCCGCAGCGTGCCACCGCACAACCGGCTCGGATCGTGCTGCCGGCTTTCGCAAGCTCGATGATCCTGCGGGCGGTGGTTTCGTTGGTAAGGTCGGTTCGATCGGAAGTCGCAAGGCCACGCGTGCCATTTTCGGCGCGGCGCAAGGTGTGGTTTGCCACTGCGGCAAGTATTTTCGAGATCATCCGTAAAGACCGGGAGCTATGACCGATGGGATGACCGGGCAACGAGGCCGCCACCTGCGACGGCCCTACGGTGCCCTGCGCTCCGGCGGAGTGCGGCTGCCAACTTCCGCGCTTGCCACCGCTTGGGTCCATGTGTGCGCCAGCTCGAGCAGAAGGCGCTTCTCCGCATCGGTCGTGGCTTGAGCAACCCAAAGCAGGGTCTCTTCGGCGTATCGAAGGAACTGATCGGACTCAGACATTGCCACCCTCCGTGACAACCCCCCTGGCTGCGGACCCTCCGCTCATGGACGCCCGCGGTCTGTATCCAATTGCTCATTCAGGTCTTCGAAGCGGAATTGTGCACCTCAAAATTCAGGCGCGTCCTGCCCCGTCAAGTTTCAGCGGCCGCGGAGCCTGCCGCGCAAAAAGAAAGCCCCGCCGGGGCGGAGCCAGTTGATCGATCACAGCCCGGCCCGACATGCGGGTACGCGAGCGCGTGGATCCTATGACGCCGCCGAAATGCTGGCTGTATAGAATTGAACAGTTTGACGAAATCGCGCGGTGAGCCGGCCTCTCGACGACGCCGCGAGCGCGTGTTGACCCGCCGCTAGTGGAGTGAGGGGCTTTCCGCAAGCGCCAACTCGACGTGCAGGCGGCCGATCACCTCGATCTCGCGCGCGAACTCGTCAGCGCTCATGCAGTCGCTTTCGTTTGCCAGCGCGATCCAGAGATAGCGCAGGTTTTTTAGGATTTTTTTTTGCTGCGGGTCTGCCGCGGTTTGAACTGCCCGCTCGCAATCCGCCGCCTTTTCCCAGGGGTCTATTTGGGACATCGTTGCCTCCGTCGCCGAATAAAACCCTGCGATGGAACTTTGGTTCCGCCGCCCGAGGCAGTCAAAAAAACGTCACGTGGCCGTTTTTGTGCGGAACTCTCGCGAGGATTTGGCGTTGTGGGACATTGGGGTTGCTCTTGCATGCCGAGTGCCGGGTATCTGCGCCGCCAAGCCGACATCTGCCTGCGCCTCGCCCTGATCGCATCGGATGAGGAGGCGTCGGGGCGGCTGTTGGCGATCCACCACGACTACAAGGCCAAGGCCGACGCGGTGGACGCCGAGACAGAGGCATCCGCACGCGTCACGCAGCGATGAAAAGCACGGCTCGGGCTAACGCCTGGCCGGACGCGGATCGATGCGAGCTTGCTCGAGGCGCGGTCGTTTGCCGCAAGCTGATCCGAGCGGTTGCGATACGCCGACGCTGCTTGATCTTGCAGGCGCTCGACCTCCGCGCTCAAGACCTTTCTCACCTGCTCTCGGCGCGTACCGAGTTTCAACCCGGCGAAACGCATTCGCTTGTCCGTGCGTCCCCTATATGATTGGCCGCGAAGCAGGAGCAGCCCATGCCGGATTTGAAGGCGCAAACCATCACTCTGCACGAGGGCGACAAAACCGCGTTGCAATATCTTGGCGCGGCGGTCGTGCTGCAATGGTCGAGTCTGCCCGATGATGTGCGCAAGGCCATCCTGCGACAGGCGGATGCGGTCGGCGGACTGCCGTTGGTGTCCGACCTACATGAGCAGATCCAGGCGCTTATTGGTCGCGTACGCACGGATTGAACACGCCAAGCCGCATGGGTCTCGCTGCGCGCGAACCACGCGGCGCGTGCAGAAACGGGCGCAGCGCGCAATCTGGGATGCGTAAATGGAAGGGGCCGGTGATCCCGGCCCCTTCCGCGTGATCTGGCCAGCGTAACGCCGCTCAGCAAATCCAGACATAGCCGATCGGGGACAACAGCCAGCACGGACCGACGCCGTAGGCGTACCATTGCCCGCGCCAGAAGCGCCGTCCCGTCCCGTACCAGGTGCCGCCGTGATAGCGCCGGCCGACGACCGGTCCGCCACCGCCGCCCTGGAAATTGCGATTGACGTTGCGGTTGATGATGACATTCCTGTTTCCGCCGCCACCACCGCTGCGCATGCCGCCACCACCACTGATGGGAGCACCGCCCCCACCACCGCCGCGCATGCCGCCACCACCGCCACCACCGGGAGCACCGCCACCACCGGGAGCGCCACCGCCACCGGGCGCCGCCGCGGGGGCGCCACCGCCGCCAATGGGCGCTTGAGCATAGACGGGCGCGAGCATCATAAGTGTCGCCGCGACGGCGGCGGCGATCGAAGCTTTCTTCAGCATAAATTTCTCTCCCGGAGAGCGATGAGGTGATCATGTGTTGGCATGGCGCAATTCAGCGCCTGCCATACTGAACCTGGCGTGAACGATAATAGTTCCGCAGGAACCGGAGCGTTACGCCGCCGCGCCGACGCGATCGCGTAATCCGGTGACGCCGGCCACTTCGGCGCAATGCTCGCAGCAGAAGAATGTGCCGTCCTTTTCCAGCCCGTGACCGACGATGCGGATGCCGCAGTTCTCGCACGTCGGCGCCAGCGCGTGGATCGCGCATTCGAAACTGTCGAAGGTGTGGGTGGCGCCGTTCATGCTCACCTGGAACGCCTTGTCGTAATCGTTTCCGCACGTTTCACATCGGGCCATCGCAGCCTCCCTTTGGACCGGCGTCGGGACGCACGGACATAACCCGAACCCGACGCTGCCGGTTCCTGCGCGGCCATCCCGTCGCTCCTGCTCACTCTGGTGGCGAGGTCGCCCGGCCATGCCCACCCATCGCTAACCCGGCGCCCGCGGCCCCGCGCGGCTGCCCTGTAAACGCCACGAAGGTCTCCGGGTATGGGCGAAATAACATAGTGTTTTCAACTGCATAGGGGTGTCGTTGCCAGTGTGAACCTTTTGCTGCGCCGCGACGACTAATGACCCAGCAGCCTCCTGGCAGGGAACCGGGAGAGGGTGGGTGGGTGAAAATGTCTGTTTCCAGGATATTGGCTGGCGCGGTGGCATTGGCGCTCGGCGCGGCCGTGGTGACGGGGCTCGCCCGCGCCACGCCCGAAGAGAAAGCCGATCGGCCCGCGGCTGCCGCCAAGGCTGACCAACCCGCGACGAAGGCCAGCAGGCTCGAGACCAAGGCCGAGCGGCCGGAGACGGGCAGCAATGCCGGGCGTTCGCAGGGCTTCGCCTGTCCAAAGGAACCTTGGCCGTACGGCTGCAAGTGGCGGGAGCCTCCCACTCGCCGCGTGACCCGCGGTTCGCGCCAAGCCGGATGACACGCGCCAAAGCCTGATCCCGAAGCTTGCGGCTTTTCAAAACAGCTCATGCGCCAAGCCAATAGTTGGCGCGAACTGCAGCGGGCAGAAGACGGCTTCGCGCTCCTTTCCCGCCACGGCCTGCAATCGATCTGTTCGATCTAGCTGAACGGGTACAGGCGATCGGGATCGTCCTGCGCGGCGCCTTCGATCTGGGTGTCGCGCACCCCTGTTCTGCGAATTGACACCGGGGATTCCGATTGGCTATTGCGTCCCGGTACGGCGCGCGGGCGGCGAGGAGTTCTTTGCAGCAAGGAGACGATGCATTCATGTGCACGCAATGCGATCTCGCAAGCCTTTCGCGGCGTCGCCTCTTGACGGCGGGATTGGTCACCGCCACCGCTGCGGCGCTTCCGTCGCTGCCGGCCTGGGCGCAATCGGCCGCGCCGGCGCCCAACGCCATCAGCCCCGATGAGGCGCTCGCGCACCTGCAGCAAGGCAACGCCCGCTACGCCGGCAATGCGTCGACCAGCCGGGACTACTCGGTCGGACGCGTCGCCCGCGCGCAGGCGCAGTATCCGTTCGCCGGCATCGTGAGCTGCGCGGATTCCCGCCTTGCGCCCGAGCTTGCCTTCGATCAGGGCCCGGGCGAGTTGTTCGTGGTGCGCGTCGCGGGCAACTTCGTCAATGAGGATGGCCTCGCCAGTCTCGAATACGGCGCGATGGTGCTCGGCGTTCCGCTGATCATGGTGTTGGGCCACAGCAGCTGCGGCGCCGTCGACGCGACCATCAAGGTGGTGAAGGATGGATCAACTCTTCCCGGTCACCTGCCGAGCCTGATCAATGCGATCCGGCCCGCTGTCGTTGCGGCGCAGGCAAAAAATCCCGCCGATCTCCTCGCCGAGGCGACCGCGGAGAACGTACGGCTCAACGTCAAGTCGCTCCTGAACGCGAAGCCGATCCTTTCCGATCTCGTCGCCGGCGGAAAGCTGAAGGTCGTCGGTGCGGTCTACGACATCGCGACCGGCAAGGTGATGACGGTCTAACCCCCCATCAATGGCGCCGCGATAGGCTCCAAGCTGATTCAATAGGCTCGGAAGCTCATTCTATAGGCTTGGGCACATCTGCTGCATCGCATTATCATCGATCGCAGCAGGCCTTGATTTCCCGGCAGAGAGGCTCGCTAGGCCCCGGGCTCTTGACCTCCCGGGGCCTTTCTTATTGGCGGAGACATCGAGCCTGTGTAGGCCCAGATCTTGTCGCCTGCTCGTCCAAACGATTACTTCGTAGTCACCAACAGCCAACGGGCGTCCGCCCGTATGGACGTGGGAGATCCAGCGCCGGTCAAGACCGCTTGGAGTCGAACTCTACGGCGGCGGTTTCAAGACGGAGTTTGCGGCCAAACTTGCGGGCGAAAAGGCGCTCGGCGAGTTCCTCCACGGCCTCGCGCAACCGCAAAGCAAAAACAATCCGGTCCATTCTCAGGCCTGTCGGCCGATGACGACGACACTCCATCTTGCGGGCAGTGCAGTGGGCCGGTGCAGCTCGTCCGCACAATTCCGCGGATGGGAGCGCACCCCGGGCTTGTTCGTCTTCCATTGCACGCGCTGCAATCGCGCGGAAACCAGACAACAGCCAAGCCCGGCAGGGCAGTCCTGAATGCAAAGTGCGCCCGTGCAGCGCCTTGCGAAGTCGCTAATGCCGAGAAGCCAATGTTGCCGCGCGCCGCACGGCTTCATCTGCAAACAGACGTTCAAACGGAACAGCTTGCAAATCCGATGACGCCGCGCCGAGAAGCTTTCCATTGGCTCGATCGGCTGGCCGCCAGGGCGGCGGGCGTGGGTTCCCGCTGTTGATTTATATTTCCCTGTGGCGCTGACAACCCGATTGTCCGGCCGTCGGATCGGAGTAGGATTTAGCGGGGCTGTGGTTGCCGGAGACGTGCCATGAACCTCGTGCTGCTGCTGCCGCTTGCGGTACCTTTTGGCTGCTTGGCGCTCGTGAGCTTGTTGGCTTTCCTGGGCGTGGTGGCGCTCGCCGGCGCGCTGCAAGTGGTCGGCGCGATCAAGGCGGGGATGGGCCTGGCCGCGGGGGTTTCAGCTGGTCGCCAGGACCAGTGGCAGGGTAGGGTCCGCGACGCTCACCCGCTCGATTATGTTGAAGGACGGCACTAGCCCTTGGGGCGACATCATTCGAATGCGACGCCCATGACAAGGTTGGTCCCGGGAATCGGTTGCGATTGCGGGAGTAGCTCGGATGCCATCCAACGATACCAGCCCCAGCGTGACCGTGGAGCAGCTTACGCGTGCCTTGGGTGAGGCTGTTATCCGGACATGGAGCACCTTGCCGCAAGAGGTGCAGGACCATCTCTTCAAGCAGGCGGTGGCGTGTCAGGGCGAGGCGATCAGATCGCAACTTGCGGTCTTTTTGCATGACCGGCATTCACGCACGTCGGACCCATTGGGCAATCCGCGCGAGATAAAGGAGCCGGACAGTCTTGGCGGCTAGGCGGGCGATCGAACGGCCGGTCCGGCGAGACTGCGACCTCCACATCCAATCGTGGTGCGGCGCAAGCGCGTGACGAAGGGACGCCCCGCGCCCTTCGTCGGCGGTGTGAGCAATATGAGACAGACGCGACCCCGGCCGGGGACCTAGCGTGCCGCCAGCCTATCGGCGCCGCCCGGTCAGACGCAGGGGTATATGACAACAATCCTGAGCGAGCTGTTGCTGTTTTCCTGCTTGGCCGCCTTGGTCACGGGGGATCGTGCTGGCGGCCGCGAGCATCCTCATCTGATCTCACGTTTCGGGCCCGGGACCACCAGCGGCAGAGCGAGCAAGCGCGCATGAATGCGTAACGCTCGGCGTTCGACGGCGCCCCACCTACTCAGCGAACTTCAGATCGGCGTGGAAGAGCTAGGTTGCGGCTGCGGTTGATCCTGGAGGATCACGGTCAGCAATGAGCTGCGGACCTCGATGCGGCCGTTGTAATCGATAAATCCCATGTCCGGAATCGGTTCATGAAAAAACTTACCCGTGATCGCGTTGTGCCGATCATCTCCGCCAGCATTTCCTGACTGAACTTTCCAACGATCGGCTGCGGACTGCCTTCCTTGCCGAAATTTGCCAGGAGAAGAAGAAGCCGGGCCAGTCGCTTTTCGCTCGAATTGAACAATTGATCGATCAAGTCCTCTTCAATCCGACCGTTCCGCGTCAGCAGATGCGACATGAACAGTTCGGAGAATTCCGGCTCGTCGTGAATGGCGGCGATCATGGCCTCCTTCTCTAACCGCGTAATCACGCATTCGTCGACCGCCCTCGTCGTTGCGATGCGCAGCGCATGGCCGTTCAGGCATCCTTCGCCAAAAAAGTCGCCCGGTCCGACGATTGCAATCACCGCGTCCTTACCCTGCTTGGAAACGACGGTGAGCTTGACCTTGCCCTCCTGGATGTAGAAGACCGCGTCTGCGACCCCTCCCTGCGCGAAAACGATCTCGTCCTTCCGATATCTGGATATCGTCTTTCCCTCGCCCGCCTTGGCGAGAAATGTTTTGGGATCAAACGTCGGTCTTGCGTCGTTTCCTCACAAGGCCTCCCAATCTTCCCGGACGACGCGGTGGCGGACATCCCAGCCGGCTTACCAGCCTGGCCTGCGCGGGACTGCCGTTGACGGCCATGGTGCGCTCGCTCGCGACCGCGGCCCGGGTCCACGTGCATGCAAGCTCGAGCAGAAGCTGTTTCTCTCGCTCGGTCTTGGATTGGGAGACCCCGAACAGAGCCTCTTCGGCGTATTTCAGGACCTGATCGAACTCCGACATTGCCACCACCCTCCGTGACAACGCCCCCTTGGCGATGCAGCCTCTGCCCCTAGCAGGCGCGAACTCTGTTCAAAATTGCTCACCCGGCTGCATTTTATGAATGCCTGCGTGATTTCCGCCTGATTTCTGCGAGCACTCGCGGTTGCGGGTGACGCGAACCAACCGCCCTGACGCTGACATGAATGCATGCGTGAGCCGCCCGTGAACCCCTGATCGCGCGATTCCATGCGCGCGCGTTCGGCGCGGTGAGGCGGTGTGCAATATTGGGCAGACGGCGTGGCTTGGGGTGCCATGATGGGAGATTAGACATCCGGGGTGCCGTTACTAAAGGGCCCGTGATCGTCCCAACCCCGCCTGAGAGTGGCCTCTCGGCGGGGTTTCCTTGAAAGCATGATCCCGAAAAGTTGCAGACTTTTCGGATCAGATCATGCGACCGCATCAATACCGGAGCATGATCCCGAAAAGTTGCAGACTTTTTTCGGACAACATCATGCGACCGTTCAATACCGAAGCGTGATCTCGAAAAGTTGCAGACTTTTCGGACAAGATCATGATCCCGACCGCCATTCTTCCGCGCCCGCGTCTAATCCTGATCCGGGTCGGCTTGCGCGTCGTCGGGCGTGCTCTCGCTGGGCGGCTGATCCGCCAAATCCTCCCACATGTCGGCCATGCGCAGCACTCGCGCCCGCAGCTCCAGCGTGGCAACACCTGCGGCCAGGTCTCTGCACTCTGCCGCCCAGACGCAGGCACATCACGGCATGTTTGCGGGAGTATTCTAACTCGGGCATGGCGCTCCTCCTTCCGGGGCGGGAGCGCTGGTGTCTCTCAGTCGTCGGCGAGCCAAAATCGGTGCCGGTGATACGGCTGAAATTGGGGAGTGGCGAGCTGCTTTGCCAGGGCTTGATTTCGCGTCTTAAACGCAGGGCCCGCGCCGGCAAAAGCTCACATCGGTCGCGCAAGCTGGGATAGTGTCTCAGTT
>CAWIGD010000049.1:0-58305 GCA_963835165.1 uncultured Alphaproteobacteria bacterium | reverse complement strand
TGGCAGGGCGCGAATAAATCGCCGGGGAATGCGCTCTAGCGCAGCGTGCCGGTGGCGAGCGCGTGCGCCACGCATCCGGTGACATGGTCCACGAGGACCGACTTCGCACGCACGGCATCGCGTGCCAACGCGCATTCGAGCAGTGCCTGATGTTGGCGCGCCGGCTCGTCGCCGCGATAGTTCAACGCAATCATCTGATAGCGAAAATATTTGTCGAACACGGCGGCGTGCGCCTCCATCAGCGTCCGCGAGCCACAGTTGGAAATCAGCTCCTGGTGGAATTCGCTGTCGTAGCGCTTCCACTGGTCCGGCTCGCCGATCTTCGAACTCATCAGACGTTCCGTGGCAGCGAGCTTGTGGTGCGCGGCGACGATGCGGCCTTCCCACTCCATGTCGGCGCGCGCGAAGGACGCCTCCATCGCGTGCCCTTCCAGCAGCAGGCGCAGTTCAGCCAATTCCTTCAGATTGTCGATTGAAACAGGCGCCACCTCGAAGCCGCGCCGTCCCTCGGCGAGGACAAGGCCCTCCGAGGTCAGGCGGCTCAGGATCTCACGCAGTGTGCTGACGCTGACGCCGTAGCTCTCCTTGAGCCCGTCAAGCTTGAGCTTCTGTCCCGGCCGCAGCCGCCCGAAAACGATATCGGCACGAATACGCCGATAACCATCGTCGCCAATGGCCTCGCTCTCTTCGACTCGCTCGATCAGCGTCATATCGATCCCATGGGGCATTTTCGCTCGTGTCGCAACCGAGCCCAGCCGCTCGCGCCAGATATCATATAAACACTATAGTCTCATATAAAATTCAATTTGTATTTTGATATGTCTTTTGTCATATGATGAGGCTCGGGCCAACGGGGCCATGTGAAGCCCCGAAAAATGATTCACGGGAGGAAACGCCATGAAGACCAGCGCCGTCGCCATCGCCGCCATTGCGGTCACGCTGTCTGCGTTCCCGGCCGGCGCCCAGGTGCAGGAGCGCACCATCCGCTGGGGTCACCTCAACAACACCGACCATCCGGTCAGCCTCGGGGTGCAGAAGTTTGCCGAGATCCTTGCTGCCAAGAGCGGCGGCAAGCTCAAGGTGCGGGAGTTTCCGGCGTCGCAACTCGGCAACGAGATGCAGATGCAATCCGCGCTGCGCGGCGGCACGCAGGACATGATGTCGGCGGCGACCACATCGCTCGCAGGCGTCGTCAAGGAATTCGGGCTCCTGGACTTCCCTTTCATCGTCAGCACCGCGGACCAGGCGGACGCGCTGGTCACCGGACCGTTCGGGCAAGCCATGATCGCGGTTCTGCCCGAGAAGGATTTGATCGGGCTGGACTACTGGGGCCTGGGATTCCGCAACGCCACGAACAGCAGCCGGTCGATCGCCAAGGTGGAGGACTTCGCAGGACTGAAGCTGCGCGTCATTCCCAATCCGGTCTTTCTGGAGACCTTCAAGGCGCTCAAAGCCAACCCGGTGCCGATGAATTTCGGTGAGCTCTACACGGCGCTCGAAAACAAGACCGTCGACGGGCAGGAAAATCCCTACACCGTCATCTTGTCGAACAAATTCTACGAGGTGCAGAAATACGTCTCGGCGACCAACCACGCGTTCGCGCAGAACATCCTGCTTGTCAGCAAGAAGTTCTGGGACCGGCTCTCGCCGGAAGAGCAAAAGATGATGCGCGAAGCCGTGGCCGAGACCCGCAACTATCAGCGCGAGCAGACGCGCATTCAGGCGGACAAGGCGCTGGCCGAGCTCAAGGCCAAGGGGATGACCTTCAACGAGATCGCTCCGGCCGAATATGCGCGCATGCAGCAGGCGACGAAGCCGGTCACGGAGCGGTTCTGCCGCCGATTTCGACCAGGGCAAGGTCAAGCTGTTCAACGCCGAGCTGGAGCGCATCCGCAAGGCGAACTAGGCGTGCCGTCCCCGGCAACCAGGCAGCAGCGCGCGAGACCGCGATGGGCAGGCTCATCGACCTCTACTGTCGACTTTTGAAATGCACCATCGCCATCTGTCTCGCCGTCATGGTCGTGCTGGTATTCGGCAACGTCGTACTCCGCTACGCCTTCAATTCCGGCATCACCATGTCGGAAGAGCTGTCGCGCTGGCTGATGGTCTGGCTCACATTTCTGGGCGCCATCGTTGCGCTGCGCGAACATGCGCACCTCGGCGTCGACACCCTGGTTCGTGCATTGCCGCCAGCCGGCAAGCGCATCTGCTTCCTCCTGAGCTACGGCTTGATGCTTTACGCCGATTGGCTGCTGCTCGCCGGAAGCTGGCGGCAGACCATCATCACCGCCGGCGACAGGGCGCCGGCGACCAACCTGTCGGTCGGACTGTTCTACGGCGCCGGCATCGTGTTCGGCGTCTCAGCCGGCGTCATCTTGATCTACGACCTAGTTCGCGTGCTGACCGGCGCCGCCAGCGAAGAGGATCTCGTCGCAGTGCGGGAGTCCGAAGAACTGTAAGGCGTTGCATGACAATCGCGGTGTTCACGCTGTCGCTGCTGGGTGCCATGGCGCTCGGCATGCCGATCGCGTTCGCGCTGATCGTCTGCGGAGTCGCGCTGATGTATCAGCTCGACATCTTCGACTCACAGATCGTCGCGCAGAACATCATCAACGGGGCCGACAGCTTTCCGCTCATGGCGGTGCCGTTCTTCATGCTCGCCGGCGAGATCATGAACACGGGCGGCTTGTCGCGCCGCATCGTCAACGTGGCGCTTGCCTTTGTCGGACATGTCAGAGGCGGCCTCGGCTATGTCGCCATCATGGCCGCATGCATCCTGTCCGCGCTGTCAGGCTCGGCGGTCGCGGACGCCGCCGCGCTCTCCGCCCTCCTCATCCCGATGATGACCAAGGCAGGGCACAACAAGGCCAGGTCGGGCGGTCTCATCGCCGCGGCCGGCATCATCGGGCCGGTCATTCCCCCGAGCATCGGCTTCGTGATCTTCGGCGTGGTCGGCGGCGTCTCGATCACGAAGCTGTTCCTTGCCGGCATCGTTCCGGGACTCCTGATCGCGATTTCGTTGTCCTGTGCGTGGTGGTGGCAGGTGCGCAAAGAGCAAATCGCATCGCCACCGCGACAGACCTGGCGCGAATCCGGGCGCGCCGTCGTCGACGGCGCCTGGGCATTGGGCCTGCCTTTCATCATCGTGTTCGGCCTGAAATTCGGCTTCTTCACGCCGACCGAAGCCGCGGTCGTCGCCGCCGTCTATTCCCTGTTCGTCGCGACGTGCATCTATCGCGAGCTGAAAGTATCGCAGCTCTATTCGGTATTCGTCACCGCCGCCATGACGACCAGCGTCATCCTGTTCCTGGTCGCCGCCGCGCTGGTGTCATCCTGGCTGATAACGGTCTCGGAGATCGCCAATCAGGTCGTCGATCTGCTCAAGCCCTTCATGGGCAATCAGGTGCTGCTGCTCGCAGCCATCATGGTCGTTGTGGTGATCGTCGGAACGGCGCTCGACATGACGCCCACCATTCTGATCCTGACCCCGATCCTGATGCCGATCATCAAGCAGGCCGGCATTGATCCGGTCTATTTCGGCGTCCTGTTCATCGTCAACAATTCGATCGGGCTGATCACGCCTCCGGTCGGCGTCGTGCTCAACGTCGTCGCCGGCGTCGCCCGCATTCCGATGGCAGACCTGATCCGCGCCGTGTGGCCCTTCATGTGGGCCGAGCTGGTCGTCCTGTTTCTCATGGTGCTGTTTCCCGCCCTCGTCACGGTTCCCGCCAGGTGGTTTGGAGGTTGAGTTGAGCACCGAAGCAAGCCTGCCTTTCCACACGAAGGAGTCGACCGGCAGGCACGCCGCAACAACCAGCAACCATCGCACATTCAAACGGAGCAGATAATGACGGCGCGGCTGATGATCCTGAATGGCCCGAACCTCAACCTTCTCGGCGTGCGTGAACCGCATATCTACGGGTCGACCACGCTTGCCGCAATCAAAGCGAGCTGCGAGGAGTTTGCGAAGTCCGCAGGCGCCCAGCTGTCGTTTCATCAATCGAACCATGAAGGGGCGCTGGTCGATCTCATTCAGGCCGCGCGCGAGGAGGCCGACGCGATCATCATCAACCCGGCCGGTTACTCATTCACGTCCGTTGCGATGTTCGACGCGCTCAAGATCTTCGAAGGGCCGATCATCGAGCTGCATATCTCGAACATCCATGCCCGAGACGAACTGCATCGCCACTCGAAGCTTTCATCCGCCGTCAAGGCGGTGATCTGCGGTCTCGGACCCTATGGCTACATCGTCGCCCTGCAGGCGGCGCTTCACATGCTGGGACAATTGCCGGCCAGCCTGCCGACCGCGATCCGTGTCGGTCCGCAATGAGATCGCCGTCCAAACAGCCGCGGAAGCTGAAGGCGCTGCGATATTCCGCGCGAGCAACGCCTGCAGGCCCACAAAACGCCGCCGAAGCGGGCCGGGTGTGCCGGAAAATCATCATTTTTGTGATCCGCGTCACAGCCCTGCACCGCGTTTTCCATGTCGTCTGGCCATCGACCGGGAGGGATGGTCCTTCCACTGAAGGGCACAGGGAGATGGGCATGGATCAGACGGTCGATCATTCGCGCGACGGCCGGATCGTCCGACCAGGCCCCGCAAGGCGTGCGCTCCCGGATGTCATGGCGCAGGCGCCACAGCCGTGAGCCGCGCCGTCATGAAATCACTGGTCGTCAAGCGCTCGGTCATCATCGATGGCCACAAGACCAGCATGAGTCTCGAGGATGACTTCTGGCAGGGAGTGAAGAAAATCGCCGCCGGGCGCCGTGTGACGATTGCCGGACTCGTTCACGAGATCGACAGGCAGCGCCAGCAAGGAAATCTATCGTCAGCCGTCCGGCTGTTCGTGCTGGAGTACTACCGCAGCCGAGTTCATGCACAGCGGGAGACGTCCGAGCCGGGCCTTAGTGCGTGACGCCACTCCGCGCCGGGCTCCGGCTGGGCAACTGCCGATCCTCACCCTTTTCGCTGCGCCTTGATCTCGTTGAATTTGGACTGCGCGCGTTCGAACTTGTCGTTGAACAGCCACATCGCATCGAGAATTTCGCGGAAGGTTGCGGAGGTCTTTGCCCTGTCGGCCTGCCCGAAGGTGAAGACGCTGTTGTTGCGCAGGTAGCCCATGATCGTCGGATCGGAAATCCTGTAGCCGGCGAAGTTGCCTGAATTGAGCGCGGACCTGGTCGGACTGGGAATGATCTGGATGAGCTCGAACAGCTTCATCTGGTCAATCGGATTCGGCAACGCCTTCACGATCGCCGGTATCTGCGGGAAAAGGTCGGCGTGCGCGTTCATCAGGGCGTCGCGCACCGCGGTCCAGTGATTGAGGCGATGATCCAGATTGCCGATCCGCGCCTCTTCCTTGTCGTCGCGGGCGCCCAGCGCGGGATCGAGGGCCGCGATCGACCTTTTGATTCCCGCCCATTTCCTCTGGCCATTCTGATCCTCGGATGCGCCCGTCTGCAGACTTCCCTTGTAGGTGTTCGAGCGCGCATTCCCCATGTTCTGATTGCCGTTGGTCTCGGCAAAGAACAGGCCCAGGCTGATACGGCCTGCCGCCTCGGCATGCGCCGCATCGAGGCCCTTGGCGCGTGCAATAGCGGTTCCCAGGTCGACCACGTCCTTGAACGGCGTGTCCGATTTCTGCGCGTTGGCGGGCGGCGCCTGCATGATGCCGAAGAGATTGGTGTACTCATCGATCAGCGGCTCATTGGCGGCATCGAAATACGCCGGAGGAATTCCAAACTTGTTCGACCTTCCGATCCTGGACGGCAGCGCGTCGGTGAGATCCTTGTACGCGCTCATCATGCTGTTGCGTGCAAGATAGAGCGCCTGTCCCGGCAGGTTCGGCAGCTGCTGATTCGCATCGATCTGCGCGCGCCTCTGGCTCAGGATCGACCTGAAGCTCCTGACCGCATTGTTGTACGCATCGAGCGCATCCGACTGCGATTTCGTGAGTGCGGCCGGCTGAGCCCGTGCGGGGGAGACGAAGCCGAGATGGCCGATGTCGGCCGGGACGAACGCCGCAACCGCGCCGGCGATCGCATCGATGGCGCCGGAAACCGGCGGCGAGAACAAGAGCGCCAGCGCAAGAGCGGCCGCACGCGTCGCCGCAGGCGCTGCGGGCGCTACCGCACCAGCGATGCGCGCACCGGCGCTGGCGCCAGGGGCAGCAATCAAACCTCGAGCGGCTTCAGATTTGCTGGACGGTGCGGCGACATGACTTGTCATCCTCATGGCGGTTGAAATGCCTCATTTTTCACGAGCGGCGCTGATCGGATGATAAACGACGCGCACGACGCGCGCAGCCGACTTTTGTCGACAAGGTACATGCCTCAGCGGCATTTGCTCTTCTTTTGTCCGCTTCGCCGGCGGGAATCGCGCGCTCGCAAGGGCCCGCCCGATGTCTGACACCGTCATGTCAGCCCTGTCGAGGGAGTTGTGACCGCAACGTCTACTGCGCGGCCTTGATCCCCAGCGCCTGGGCGATGTCCGCGAGCTTGTCGTGCTGCTCCTTGATGCTGGCGGCGAATTCGGCGGGTCCGCGCACATCGACGACCTGTCCGGTCGCTGCCAGTCGCGCCGCGATGGAGGGATCGGCCGCGACCACGGCCCGGATATCGGCGGCGATGCCCTCGCGCAGCGCATCCGGCATTCCGCGCGGACCGAACAAGCCGATCAAACCGTCGAGCCCGAGAAACGGGAAGCCAGCCTCGGCGACGGTCGGAATTGCGGGCGCGATCCCGACCCGCTTGCGGCTGGTCACCGCGAGCACCTTGAGCCTGCCGGCCTCGATCAGCCCGCGCATGCTGGCATAGGACGACATCAGGAGCTGGATCCGTCCTTCGGCCAGGTCGTTGGGCGCCTGCATGATGTCGCGATACGGCACCTTGGCCACCTGCAGGTTCATGTTCTTCAGAAATCCCGCCAGCACGAAATCGGAATTGCCGGGAGCGGCCGCCGCGTTGAGCGTTCCCGGATGGGCCCGCGCCATCGCCACGAAGTCCGCAAGCGATCCGAGCTTGAGGGATTCAGGCGCACGCCAGCGCGACCACGATGACCGTGACGGTCGCGATCGGCAGCAGGTCGCGCTCCGGATCATAAGGCAGCTTGTCGTGCGTATAGGGGTGGGCGGTAAAGGTGGAGGTCGGGACGAACAACAGCGTGTGGTCGTCGCTGGCGCCGGCGAAGACGTTGATCGCGACGATGCCGTCGCCGCCGGGACGATTCTCCACCACCACCGGCTTGCCCCAGCGCGTGGCAAGACGTTCGGCGAGCATCCGGGCGGTGATATCGACGCCGGCGCCGGGACCGAACGGCAGGATGAAGCGCACCGCACGCTGCGGATAGCCCTGCGCGCAGACCGGCGCGACGCCGTGCGAGACGGCGAACAGCGCGGCAGCCGCGAACAGGATCCATCGCGCCATGATGACACTTCCCGGCCGATCAACGGCCAAAACCTATCACCGGCGGCGACGCGGCGCGACGGCGCCGGCTGCGGCGGTTTGGCGGGCCGAGCCGCCGCAGAACTTCGCGCTCCCGGTCTGCACAAAACGCGAAACAGCGCGCGCCGGTGACGCGAGATCGCGGGTGTCCGACCGGTTATGGAAGGTCGGCGAGGGACGCGGGCCCCGGCCCCGGCGTGGTCCGCATCGGCCACTGTCTCGAGCCGAAGGGCACCACTGGAGGCAGGAACGGCGTCGTTCCGAGCTTGGCGCTTTCGGCGGCGATCGCGGCGCGCGCGTCGCCGCCCATCAGCTCGTAGTCCATCATGTAGTAATTGCCGAAGAACAGCGCGCCATCCGAGCGGTCGGCGATGATCCGGGTCAGAGCCTCCATCATGTCATTGGGCGAGGAGGTGAAGGAGAGGGTCTCGATCAGGATCAGCCGGTCGTTGATGGCTTCCGGCTCGAAAAACTGGGCCAGCACGCTGAACAGGACGTTGTTCTGACGCGTGGCATAAATCGTATTGCTGGCTGCGTAGGTCTTGTCCCAATCACCGCCGAGCAGCTTCTTCCAATCCGCGAGCACTTTCATCCAATGGGCGACCTGGGTCTGCGCCGCCCACTCGACGTCCAGCTTCAGATGCGGCGCCTGCTTCCTGGCGAATGCCTGCAACGCGGCGAAGGAGACCGCGCCCTTCGCCAGACAATCGTCCATGAACGCAAGGTTGTTCTGCAGAACAATGCGATCGTTGTCGCGCCAGTCCGGCGGCATCGGCGTCTGGTCCAGGCCATCCAGGGCGGACTGCATCCGGGTGCGATAGGCGAGCATCGGGCCGCGCCATGACTGATCGGCGGGATTATCGAGATACGGCCCCACCACCTGGGCGAGCGCCATGGTGCTGTGGTCAACGGATTTGAGCAGTTGATAGACGATCGGCACCGATGGCGCCTCGAGTGGCGCCATGCCGGGCCGATAAAGAATAAACCTGCCGCCCGCCCCCGAGAACAGTCCGAGAATGATGGGATGCTTGCTCAGAATGTTCCGCTCGAAAATTCTGGCGGCGTTGTCGTAGAGCTCGAACATGGCGGTATTGAGCGCCAGAACGTTTTTCGTCGCGGTCTCGGCCGGGCTGGAAACGGTGCGACCGGAAATCGGCGCCATGTAGGACGGCAGATCCTGCGCCTTTGCGCTCGCGCCGAGACCCGCCAGCACGAACGATGTCAGCGTCGCATAGACCAGCGTCTTCAGGAGCAGATGAGCTCGCATTGGCTTGCCTCCCAGCGGATACACCTGGTGATCGGTCGTTGGATCCGTCAATCGACCCGCGGATTAGTCTTCCGCCGTATTCCTGGTCGTCAAGCAGGTTTGCGGGAGATCGATGGAGACGGGGACCATGCGCGCCCGCGCGACGCCATGCAATCGGTGGCCTGACGACGCCGTGCGATTCTGTGATAGCGTTTTGCGCGTCAATCGGGAGACCTCGATGCGTCCTGAGCCCGGTGTCAAAAGCATTGCAATCGAAGCGGCCGCTGCGCCAACACGAGCAAAACCGTCAAACTATCCGGAGCCATTCTTCAGCCGAATGTCCGGGCGCGAAAAACGCCCGCTTGGCGATCTGTTCGGTCTCAAGAACTTCGGTGTAAACCTGACCACCCTGCATCCCGGCGGAGAGTTGGCGCTGCTTCACCGGCATAGCAAGCAGGATGAATTCATCTACGTCCTTCAAGGCAACCCCACATTGGTGACGGACCGGGGCGAGGTCACGCTCGCGCCAGGGATGTGCGCAGGCTTTCCGGCGCAGGGGCTCGCCCATCAGCTCGTCAACCGGACGAGCGGCAAGGTCACCTATCTCGAAATCGGGGACCGAACGCCGGGTGACGAAGGCAGCTACCCTGCCGACGATATCAAGGCCATGCTCGGGCCTGACGGCAAATGGCAGTTCACGCACAAGGACGGCAGCAAGTATTGAAAACGCTCTCGCCGGGCCGACGCTATCTGTAGTTACGAAGAATCTGGCCACGAATGAACGGGTCGGGATCGCGACCGATCATCCGGTCGCCCGAGATCACATCGGTCGGCTGCACGCGAACGCGCGGACCGAATCCATAATGCGGGTTCGCCTGGGTATTGTAGGCTGTGGGCGCGTCGGTATCCCTGCGGGAGTAGCCGGCGGCATTGGCTGACTCGCCAACAATCGCTCCGGTGAGCGCAACGATCATGCCGACGAGGCCGGCCAACGCCGCACATCGCGCCGCCGCCATCCACTTGCTCGCGGGGAGGTGCCAGGTCTGTGACGCGGTTGCCGCTTCGGTCAACGCCGGGATGGCAAGCGTTGCAAGCGCAACCGCAATGGCGAGTGTCTCCATCGTGCTTTCCGTATGACCGCGCCGGGCCTTGACCCGTGAGATGGAATCCTGAGCAGACCGAGATCGTTAAGGCAACCCGACGGTCCGAATATATGTCGGCGGTGCGATCACCGCCACCAGCCTGGCACGCTTGACTGGACCGGCGCAGTCTCGAACACCCGCATTGAACTTATGCACGGAATCCGAGGCGCGCCTTCACGCTTGCGTGACGTTGTTCGCTCCTCCGGCACTTTTGAGACTTGGCGTCGTGATCGAGACTTACCGTGATTGAGACTTGGCGTGATGACGTATCGAGGTCCGCTCGCCGCGGAATTCCGGACATTGAGCGGACCTCGCCGAAGAACCGAGTCTGACCCAGAGCTGACGCCGACGCATCGGACAGCGCGCTGAGCAGACCGGCGCGAGCCGGACTCAGTTGGCTGCGAAGCAGTAGATCAGGCCGGCACCGCCCGAACTCTTCAAGGCGTCCTGGCTGCAACCGCGCGAGCCGTGCGAGGAGTTCCAGGAGTTCATGTGCCTGGTGTCCTTGAGTCCGGCACGGTCATGGTGACCCACGATGGCCGAGCCCTCGCCGCTCTTCGTCCAGTTTCCGCAGGTGGTGTCGCCGCCGGCCGTGGAGAACATGCCCTGCGGGTCCGAGCCGGTCAGAATATCGTGCACGTTGACCGCGTCGCCGCGGCCGCTGACCGTCTCGCCCTTCTCGGTCAAAGCCGTCTGCTTAGTGATGTTGTTCGAATCGGAGTGAAGATCCTCGACGCTCTTTGCCACCACCACGCCCTTGGCATTCTGCCACGGACCCTTGCCGACGCGTTCGCGCGCGTTGACGCCGGCGGTGCCCCCCGGTTCGGTCGTGCTCAGATAGGCGCGCCAGTTGGTGTTGGTCGAGCCGGCGGCGCTGGCAAGCGCCTGGCAGTGGGCGTCAGCGCCGGCAATGCCGCCGAGGTCGGCACCATTGCCCTTGCCTACGCTGGTGACAAAGAACGAAACGCTGGCCTGTTGCGCCTGCACGGGGGCCGTCAAGCCGAGTCCCGTCAACGCAACGGCAGCCAAGAGCGGAAGCCTGACTGCGGGCGTCATGAAGAACCTCCCAGTTCGTTGAATGCATTTGGATCAGTCGCGGCCGCGTCAAAAGCAGGGCCACGATCCTTTTAGCACTCATGCGCCGGTGGAACCAGACGGCCTGGTCGGATGGGCGTCACCGATCAGCAATCGAACTGGTCGGAATGCCGGTTCCTGGGACCGGAAGCGAACAGTGGCGCGCCGATATTCAGCTTCGTGCAACTTCGCCAAAACTTTTCCGCCGCCCTCCTCTGGATTGTGACCGGGTGGGGTCCGATAATGGCCACCGTTCGCGCCCGCCGGATGATGTCTGGCCTTCGCGTGCGAGTGACCTTTAGAGAGAAACCATATCTCGCACTGCGCCGGCGGCGTTTCAGCGGACGCCACTGAATTCGACTTGCACCAGCAGCGCAGGAGCGAGCCATGAAGAGAACTCCATTCTCCGCGATTGCGATCATTGCGGCATCGCTCGCTGTCCTGGGCGGCATGGCCCTTGGGGCGCAGGACAGGTTCACGCTGAAGGTGCCGAACGGGCTCGCGTTCTCCGAGTTCAAAGGATATGAGACATGGCAGGACGTCGCCGTGAGTCAGACCGAAAATGGGCTGAAGGTGATCGCGGCGAATACCGCGATGATCAACGCATATAGGCAAGGCACCCCCGGCAATGGCCGGCTTTTTCCCGATGGCTCCAAGATTGTGAAGATCGAGTGGTCCCCAAAAAAGAACCCTGAGTCCCCCTATTTCGTGATGGTGCCGGACACTCTGAAATCGGTTTCGTTCATCGAGAAAGATTCCAAGCGATTCCGGGACTCGGGCGGATGGGGATATGCCCAGTTTCTTTATGATGCGGCCTCCGACACCTTCACGCCGTCCGGTAGCGACGCCGCATGCGGGTACGCGTGCCATACGGCGGTAAAGGCGAAAGATTACATTTTCACGGCCTATGCCCGGAGGTGAGCGAGGATCGCGCGCCTCGCCTGCGACGACGTATCCTGCGTCACGGGGCGTGGAGCCTCGCCGTCGACGGTGGCCGCACGCCACCGACCTCCCTTATCCCGGGACCAAGGGAGGGGCCGGCGCCGAGGACGACGGGAGCGGACCACCGTCGAACTTGCGAGGCGACGGATTTTGCATGGATCTTGCGCGGATCCTGCCATGATTCAGCCAAAGCTTTTGGCAATAGTGCTCGATTGGGGCCAGGGACGGGGGCTCGATTGTTTCCAGCACGCCAGCTTGCCGCTGCTGCGACAGCATCGTTGCTGATCGCGGGAGCATTTTTCGTCTGCCTGTTCTCGGCAGTGGACTCACAGGCGCAAGGCCCGATCGGCACCTGCGAAGAGGCGGCCGAGCTCGCGGTCCTGCCCTCGCCGGTGGCGCCGTGGAAGGGCGCGCCTCTGCGCGTCATCTTCGCCGCGGAGAAGCCGATCGAGGGCGAGCTTTCGCTGATCGCGCCCGATGGCAGCGTAGCGGCCAAATCGCGTGAGCGGCACGGCGGGCCGCCGTATTTCTGGTTCGCCGAGGTCGCGTCGCCGGCCGCGGGGACGTGGCACGCGACGCTTGCGCGCGACCGCGCGCCGGCCGAGTGCAGCACGATCACGCGCGAGATCGCCGTGCGCGCGGTCGAGCCGCCGCGACCGCGCGCGACGGATGGCAGCCTCTGGCCGTTGCGCAATACCTGGAATCGCGAGACGGAAAACCTGTATTCCGCCTGGATCGAGAAGCTGTTCGACGCGCCGCTCGACGCGGCGCCGTCGTGGCCGGCGCTGCACGAGGTGCTGCGCGACCGGTCGCGCAATGTCCTGTTCAACCATCTCGGCCTGCGCGAGGACCAGATGGGGCTGATCATTCGCCCCGACTGCGCCGACCTTCCGTACTTCCTGCGCGCCTATTTCGCGTTCAAGATGGGACTGCCGTTCGGATACGCGAAGTGCACGCGCGGCGGCGCCGGCGAGGGGCCGAAGTGCTACGAGTGGTGGAACATCCAGAATCTCGAGGAGGCACGCCTCGCGCCGGCCGCCCCGCCTGAACAGATCGCCGTACCGCGTCCGCTGCTGGATGTGTTCGGCCGGCCGGCCGCGCAGCCGGCGATCGCGGTCGCGCCGAAGCCGCCGGCGCCGCCAAGGATGCTGAGCCTGGCGGCGGCCAAGCAGATGGGGCTCGCGCCGGCGTTCGGCCAGTATCTGCGCCAGACCGTCGCCGACGGCGTCCATTCCGGATCCGGGCGAACGGCGGCGAGCGACGACAACACCGATTACTATCCGGTGCCGCTGAACCAGGAGACGCTGCGCCCGGGGACGGTATACGCCGATCCCTACGGGCACCTGCTGGTGCTGGTGCGGCGCGTGCCGCAGTCCGGCGGCGCGGCCGGCGTCTTCCTCGCCGTCGACGGGCAGCCCGACGGGACGGTCGCGCGCAAGCGTTTCTGGCGCGGCAATTTCCTGTTCGCGCAGGATCCCGCGCTCGGCGGCCCCGGGTTCAAGCGCTTCCGGCCGATCGTGCGCGAGAAGAACGGCGCCCTGCGTCGGCTGACCAACGCCGAAATCGCGAAGGATCCGCAGTACGGCGATTTTTCGCTCGATCAGGCGCGGCTCGGGATCGAAGACTTCTACGATCGCATGGATGACGTGATGTCGCCGGCGCCGCTCGATCCCGTGCGCGCGATCAAGGAGGTGATCACCTCGCTCGACGAGCAGGTGAAGACGCGGGTGACCTCGGTCGAGAACGGGCGCAAGTTCCAGAGCAGCGGGCGCGGCGACGCGGACATGCCGGACGGCGCGGCGATCTTCGAGACCACCGGTGCGTGGGAAGATTTCGCGACGCCGTCGCGCGACCTGCGGCTGCTGATCGCGATCGACGTGGTGCGCACGTTCCCGGATCGCGTCGCGCGGCGGCCCGATCGCTACGCCATGCCGGAGGAGAAGAGCGTCGCGGACGTGAAGGCCGAGCTGGAGAGCGTGCTCGCGTCGGAGCTTTCGGCGCGCAAGTTCTCGTATACCCGCAGCGACGGCTCCGCCTGGACGCTCGCGCTCAAGGACGTGGTGGACCGCACGGCGGCGCTCGAGATGGCGTACAACGTGAACGACTGCGTCGAGCTGCGCTGGGGCGCGGCGGACAAGAGCGACGAGGCGGCGACGTGCAAGCGGCGTGCGTCGGCGGGCGCAGCGCGCGAAGATGACGGAGTACCGCGCCTGGTTCCACGAGCGGCGCCGGCCGCCGCGCGGTTAGCCGAGGTCGGATCAGTCCGGCTTGAGGCCCGCGAACGTCACCACCTTGCCCCACTTCTCGGTTTCCGCGGCGATGAACCGCCCGAAGTCGGCGGGCGAGCCCGCAAGGATCGTGCCGCCGAAGTCGGCAAGCCGCGCCTTGATCGTCGGATCGGCCAGCGCGGCGTTCGTTTCCCTGTTGAGCCGGTCGACGATGGCGGCGGGCGTGCCCCTGGGCGCGCCGAGCCCATACCACGCGCTTGCCTCATAGCCTGGCACGAACTCGCCGACGGCCGGCACATCCGGAAGCTCGTCAAGGCGGGCGGCCGTGGTCACCGCGAGCGCGAGCAGCTTGCCCGCCTTGATGTACTCGACCGCGGGAAGGTTGCTGAACATCACCTGCACCTGGCCCGCAATGAGGTCGCTCATCGCGGGCGCGCCGCCGCGATAGGGAACGTGCACCATGTCGATGCCGGTCATGAGCTTGAACAACTCGCCGGCAAGCCGCGGCGAGCTTCCGCTGCCCGCCGATGCCATATTGATCCTGCCCGGATTGGCTCTGGCATAGGCGATGAATTCGGGAACGGTCTTGGCGGGAAACGAGGGGTGGACCAGCATGACCAGATGCGCGCGCGCAATCCCCGCGACCGGCGCGATGTCCCGGATCACATCGAAGTCGAGGTTGAACAGCGTCGCATTGACCGCATGCGATGTGCCGACCTGGAGCAGCGTGTAGCCGTCGGGCGGCGCCCGCACGACCGCTTCGGTGCCGATGTTGCCGGCGCCGCCGGGCCGGTTGTCGATGATGATGGGCTGACCGAGCCGCTCCGAGAGCCACTGGCCGATCAGGCGCGTGAGCACGTCACCGGTGCCGCCGGCCGCGAAGCCGACCACGATGCGCACTGGCCGCGCGGGATAGGTTTGCGCCCCCGCAGTGAGCGACACCGCCGGAAGCGCGGCAGCACCCGCTGCCAGATGCAGAAAGTGTCTGCGGGGAAGTTCTATGGCATCCCCTCCCTATCCACGGGATGGGCCGAGGCGGGCACCGGCCAAGCGAGGCGCGCGGCGGCGCACGCCCCGCCACCGGTGACGGCTATTGCACCAACGCCCCCAATGGCGCCCGTTCAATGATCTCGATGCGGGCGCCCCAAGGATCGGTGATGTAGGTGACGATGTTGCCGGTCGTGGGGCTCTTGCGAGCGGGCTCGTCAAGGCTGATGCCTTCCGCCTCGATCTTCTTCACAAAGGCCTGGTGGTCCTTCACGTCGAAACCGAAGTGGTCGAGCACGCGCCCGCGCGTCGGCGCCTGCTTGGTGTCGGCCTTGGCGAACCGGATTTGACCGCCCGGAACGTCGACGACCGGCGCGTTATTGCGCGTGCCGGCCTTGCCGCCAAAGGTCTTCGCGTACCAGGCCTGCGCCTTGGGGATCTCGGCTTCCGGCAGGAAGAGGTGGACATGCTCGTGCCGGATCGGCATCGATTGCGTCTTATCTTCCAGGATTTCGATGCGCACGCCGTCCGGTGTCTCGACGAACGCCTGGTCCAGCCGGTTGTTATTGCCCGGCAGCACCGGCACCCCCGCGGCCTTCCACCGGGCGACACTCTCCGGGACATTGTTGACGATGAAGCCGACATGATTCACCACCGAACCCTGGGTGCCGCCATCGCCTTTCTCGGTCCCCAGGTTCAAATTGATATAGATGCCGGGGAACATCATCAGCGGGTTTCCGCCGGGCAGGAACAATTTGCCGCCCATGCCGAGGAAGATCTTCTTGTTCGCTTCCACATCCTTCGAGATGAGGTGCCAGTGACCCATGGTCACGCCGAGCTCGTTGTATGGGGCCGGTTGCGCGACCGCGGAGCCCGCGGTCAGTGTCGACGTGAACAATAAAGCTGCCAACACAGCTGCCTTCATGGCTGCCTCCCTGTCGAGTCTCCATTCGCCTGTTGAGCCGGCGATGCGACGGGAACGCTATCAGCGGGCGGGAACGTGCGAAAGATTGGCGGGGCGGAATTGTCGTGCCGCGTCATACCGCCAAGGCCTTGGGGATCCAGCCGGTGCGATAGAACGCGCCGACCGCATGGTCTCGCGAACGGCGTCGATGCTCCGGTTTTCTTGCCGGTTTTCTTGCCGGTTTTCTCGCCTCGCCGGAATTTGCCAAGCGCGCGCCGAAAGCCCATATTCCGCGCAACATCGCGCCATGACGGAGGCCGCCCATGGACATTCAAGGTCTCGGATATATCGGCGTTCGCGCCAAGTCGCTCGAGGACTGGACGAGCTTCGGCACCAAGTTTCTCGGCATGCAGCTGACCGACCGCAGCACCAAGAGCCTGGCGCTGCGCATGGACGACCGCAAGCAGCGCGTGGTGGTGAGCGAGGACGGCGGCGAGGGCGTCGGCTTCTATGGCTGGGAGGTGGCGGACGCCGCCGCCTTGCAGGATTTCGCGGCGCGACTGGAGAAGGCCGGCGTGCAGGTGGTGCGGGGGGCGCGCGCGCTCGCCGACGAGCGCCGGGTCAAGGACCTGATCGTGCTCGCCGATCCGCTCGGCAACCGGGTCGAGATCTTCCACGGCGCCGAGACCACCACCGATGCGTTCAAGCCGGGACGCTCGATCTCGGGCTTCCGCACCGGACCGCTCGGCATGGGTCACGCCGTGCTGCACGTCAAGGACATCAACGACGCGGTGCCGTTCTATCGCGACGTGCTCGGCTTCCGGCTGTCCGACTACATGCTGCGGCCGTTCAACGCCTATTTCTTCCACGCCAATCCGCGCCACCACTCCATCGCCTTCATCGAGACCGGCCGCAACGCCACCCACCATCTGATGGTGGAATTGTTCAACCTCGACGACGTCGGGCAGTGCTACGACCTGGCGCTGGGCGAGCCGGACCGCATCGGCGTCACGCTCGGCCGCCATATCAACGACGAGGTCACCTCGTTCTACTCGAACTCCCCGTCGGGCTTCATGGTGGAGTACGGCTGGGGTGGGCGGGTCATCGACGTCGACACCTGGCAGACCGAAGAGGTCACCTTCGGCCCGAGCATGTGGGGCCACGACCGGCTGTGGATGACGCCGGAGAAGCGCGCCGAGGCGCGCGCGATCCGCATCGAGGCTGCCGCCAGCGGCCTGCGCAAGCCGGTTAACGTGATCGAGGGCAACTACAAGCTCGCGCCCGGCGTGTGCCCGTGGTGGGACGGCGTGATGCGGGGCGAAGCGGCGGAGTGATCGCGACGGCCGCGCCGTTCGCCCGCGGGGACCGTTTTTCGCCCGCATGCTGAGGCGCGCCGTCAGGTGCGTCTCCAACCATGAGCGCCGCCCCAGCCAAACCTGCTTCCCCCACCGCCACCTCGGCGCCGCATTTTCTTCTTCTTTGTCGGGTAAAAGGAATCGGGCTGGGGGAGTTTAGAGAGTCCATGAGTTGTTCGGCCGCCGTCGCGAAGCGAGTCCAGTACGCCGCGCTACCCTATCGATTGATGGGCAAATCCCGCACCGAAGTGATGCTGATCACCTCGCTGGGAACGCGACGCTGGATCATTCCCAAGGGCTGGCCGCAGAAAGGCCGGGCGCCGCATCATTCGGCCGCGCGCGAAGCGTTCGAAGAGGCCGGCGTCGAGGGCGTGGTCCACCGCCGCTCGGTCGGATCGTTTCCCTATCAGAAGCGCCTCAAGAACGGCGGCGTCGTCGACTGCGAGGTGGAGGTTTACGCCCTCAGGGTGCTGCGGCAAAGCAAGCAGTGGCCGGAAAGCGCAGAGCGCCGGGTCAAGTGGGTGTCCGTCAAGGAAGCCGCCGAAACGGTGCAGGAGCCCAAGCTGAGCACGATCATCCGCCGCTGGGCGCCCAAGTCCGGCGACTGAGTCAAATCCCGATGCTCGTTTCCTCATCCTGAGGCGCAAGCGCAGCGCAGGCAAGTACGCGCCTGCGCAGCGCTTCGAGACGCGCCCGCGCAAGTCGGGTCTACCTAATTTGCGCCGCTTGCAGGCATCCGATCCCGGGTAAAGCCGCGATCAGGTGCGCTCGTCAGCATGAGGCCAAACGTGCGCCTCAGGCGGCAATCTTCACGTATTCGAAGTCACCGGGCTTGTTGTCGATGCCGACGCGGGGCGGCGCGATCCAGCTGGCGAACTTGCCGGGCTCGGTGACCGGGCGCATCAGGCTCTGGATGAAGTCGCCGTCATCCTTCGACGGCAGCCACTTGTCCTTCTCCTTGTTCCAGGTTGCGTCGTCGACCAGTTCGCCGGTCGGCGATGCCTTGATGTCCTTGAACTCGCCGATCTGGCGATGGAAGGCGACGTGCGGCAGCTCGAACCGGAAGTTGACGCCGATCCGCTCGATGATCTTGTTCCAGCGGTCGAGCCCGCGCTGGCAGTCGGCGGTGTAGTCGTCGCGCAGCCGCATATTGATGGCGGTGAGCGCCGGCTCGTCCACGCGCTTGATCTCGCCGTCGACGAACTTGAGCACCGGATAGGTCGAGTGCTCGAGCCGGTGGTCGTCGTCGATCTTGGTCTCCTGGAAGCGGCCCTTGATGCTGGCGTTGAACGCATTCGCGGCGTTGGTCGAGACCTCCGAGCCGAACAGGTCGAGCGACAGCGTGTAATGCAGATTGAGCTTCTTCTTCATGGTGGGGAGATCGATCACGCCGAGCTCGCGCACCTTGCCGATGTCGTTCGGGTCCTCGACGCCGGCCGCCTTCATCGCCTCGCAGGTGCGCTGGATGGTGCGCCCGATGCCGGTCTCGCCGACGAACATGTGGTGCGCTTCCTCGGTGAGCATGAACCGGCAGGTGCGCGAGAGCGGGTCGAAGCCCGACTGCGCGAGGCTCTCGAGCTGCATCTTGCCGTCGCGGTCGGTGAAGAACGTGAACATGTGAAAGGAGAGCCAGTCCGGCGTCGCCTCGTTGAAGGCGCCGAGCATGCGCGGCTTGTCGGCATCGCCGGAGCGCCGCTGCAGCAGCTGCTCGGCCTCCTCGCGGCCGTCGCGGCCGAAATATTTCTGCAGGATATAGACCATGGCCCAGAGATGCCGGCCTTCCTCGACATTGACCTGGAACACGTTGCGCAGGTCATAGAGCGACGGCGCGGTCTTGCCGAGATGGCGCTGCTGCTCGACCGAGGCGGGCTCGGTGTCGCCCTGGATGACGACCAGCCGGCGCAGCATGGCGCGGTATTCGCCGGGCACCTCCTGCCAGGCGGGCTCGCCGAGATGCTGGCCAAACGGAATCTTGCGGCTCTCTTCCTGCGGGGCAAGAAGAATGCCCCAGCGGTATTCCGGCATCTTCACATAGTCGAACTTGGCCCAGCCTTTGGGATCGACCGATACCGCGGTGCGCAGATAGACCAGCGCCTCCTGGAAGCCGTCCGGCCCCATGGTCTTCCACCAGTCGATATATCCGGGATGCCAGCCCTCGAGCGCGCGCAGCACCTGCCGGTCCTCGGTGAGATTGACGTTGTTCGGGATCTTGGTCGAGTAATCGACGTTGACGATGTCACTCATGGCTGACTCCTATATCCCCGTCTCTGATCTGGCGCCGTCATCCTGAGGTGCCCGCGCCTTCGCGGGCCTCGAAGGATGGCGGGCACTAACCGGGCCGTCGCCCTTCGAGGCCCTCGCTTCGCTCGGGCACCTCAGGGTGACGGTGAAAGATCGATGTCGCAGCAGCGGCAAGAACCCCATCACACTCTCCGCGTATCGAATGTGGGCTTCTGGCCGGTGCCGTAGCGCTTGAGGGCGCCCTCCTCGCCGACCGCATTGGGACGCTGGAAGATCCAGTTCTGCCAGGCGGTAAGGCGGGCGAAGATTTTCGATTCCATGGTCTCGGGGCCGCCGAAGCGCAGATTGGCTTCGAGCCCGGTGAGACCGTCGGGAGAAAAGCTGGCGCGTTCCTCCAGGAACACGCGGATCTCGTCCTCCCAATCGATATCATCGAGTGCGAACGTGACGAGGCCGAGATCCTGAGCCGCTTCGGCGTCGAGCATCTTGCCGGTCTCGGCCTTCGCCTTGTCGACATCGGCGGGATCCGCGAGGAAGCGGCTGGCGAGCCGCGACAGCCCGTTGCACATGGGAAAGGCGCCGAAATTGACGTCGGCAAGCGCCAAGGTCGCGGGCGGCTTGTTGTCGCCGGCCAGCTTGCCGATCAGCATGTACGAGCGGTCGCTCGCGAACACGAGCTCGGCCAGGGTGCCGGCGAAGCACGAGCCGGGCTCGACCAGGGCCACCAGCGAGCGCGAGGTGAGATCGACGCGCTTGAGCGTGCGTTTCCACAAGTTCCTGATCTCGCTCGCGAGCCAGTGCTCCTTGTTGGCGTCGAGGAACCGGTCGTAGGCGAGCACCTGCGCCGGGTCGCCGGATGATTTGAACAGGATGACCGCGACGTCGAATTCATTGGCTCGGATGTCGAGAATCGCATCGTCGAGCTCGCGCGCGAGCCGGAGCGGCCAGAACGCGGCGCCTTGCTCGACCATGGCGTCCGCGGACGCCGGCGGTGGAGCATCGGGGCCGCGCAGCGTGATGGTCGCGAGCCGCGCGCCGCGCTGGAACTCGACCGATACCGCGCCGTACTCGACCCCATCCGCGGAGCGCTTACGCTCGAGCGGCACGAGCGTGATGCCCTTGAGCGCGGCGCCCTTGGCGCCGGCCGCGCGGAACGACTTGGCGGCGAAGTCCTTGGCGCGTTGCGCCACCGCCGCTTCGAGCTTGGAGCCGGGGATCACCTCGTCGACCAGCCGCCATTCCACCGCACGCTTGCCCTTGATGCCCTCTTCGGTGGTGCAGAACACGTCGGCCCGATCGCGCCGCACCTTGCGCTTGTCGGTGACGCGGGTGAGCCCGCCGGTGCCGGGCAGCACGGCCAGGAGCGGCAATTCCGGCAGCGAGACCGCCGACGAGCCGTCGTCGATCAGCATGATGTGGTCGGCCGCGAGCGCAAGCTCGTAGCCGCCGCCCGCCGCGGTGCCGTTGATCACGCAGATGGTCGAGAGACCGGAGGCCTCGCTCGCGTCCTCGAGGCCGTTGCGCGTTTCGTTGGTGAACTTGCAGAAATTGACCTTGTGGGCGTGGGTCGCGCCGGCGAGCATGCGGATATTGGCGCCGGCGCAGAACACCCGCGGCTTGCCCGAGCGCAGCAGGATGACCTTCACCTGCGGATGCTCGAAGCGCAGCCGCTCGATGGCGTCGGCGAGCTCGATATCGACGCCGAGGTCGTAGGAATTCAGCTTGAGCTCGTAGCCCTCGAACAAGGCGCCCTTCTCATCGACGTCCATCAGCAGCGTGGCCACGTCGCCGTCGACCTCGAGCTTCCAATGGCGATACTTGGAGGGATCGGTCTGGAAATCGATCCGGCTCTTGCCGTTGTTCAACTTGCGCTCAGCATCAGCCATGGTGTTTCCTCGAACGTCGGATGTTTCCGACTTCAGCGGCTTATAGCGACCGAACGCGGGCAGCCCCGAGTTCGGTTTCGGCGACCATGTCGCCTTCGTGGTGATCGCGGAGCAGGCGATTTGCAAAGTCCGCGATCGCGCGCAGCGTCGCCTCCGGCGCCTCGCGGTATGGCGCATGCCGCGTATCCGGCAACAGCGCGACCTCGACCGGGCAATAGCACTCCTGCTGCGCCACCTCGATCTGGCGCAGGGTGCCGTACTGGTCGTTCTCTCCCTGCACGATCAGGATCGGCACGCGGATATGGGCCAGCGCATCGCTGAGCTCCCAGTTGCGGAAGTCGGGATCGAGCCAGGGACCGGACCAGTTGTGGAATGCGTTGTCGGGATCGGCATGCAGTCGCGCGAGCTTCGCCCGCAACGTTCCGGTTTCAAAGGCGACCTTGGCGCGCGCGATCTCGGCGATGCCCATGTCCTCGGTGAAGAAGTGCGGCGCCATCAACGCGAGCCCGCGCACGCGATGGTCCTGGATGCTGCCGGCATAGATCGCAGCAATCGATGCCCCGTCGCTGTGGCCGACCAGCAGCCCGCGCCGGAAGCCGATGGCGTCGAGCACATGGGGAAGCACGTCGCGCGCCTCGTCGTGCATGAACGAGACCGGACGGGGCAGCTTTGAGGGCGACGACTGGCCGTAGCCTGCGCGCGAATAGGCGAAAACCCCGGTTCCGGTGGCGGCGGCAAGCTCCGGCGCGAAACTGCCCCAGATGGCGGCGGAACCGAGCCCCTCGTGCAGCAACACGATCGTCGGCGCCGCATCCGGGCGCGGGCCGATCATGCGGTATTCGAGCCGCGTCTGCCCGAGCTGGAGGAAGCCTTGGTCGGCAAGCTCCGTCATTGCGTCAATGTCCGCCTGCTCCGGTTTCGATCTGCCGTCCCGATAGGCGCGCGACGTCCCGCTTGTCGTCCAACCAACGCTTCACCAGGTCCCGCAGTTTCTCGAAACTACCCTCGACGGTGTCGCCCGACGTATCGAGCTCGGCCTGCGCGCGCGCATAGTCGGCACGACGCGCGTCCAGGATGGCGACGAGGTCGGCCATGGCCTCGCGGTTCTGCGCCATGGGGCGGAAGTCGCCCTGCTCCATCACCCGGTTCATATGCTCGTCCGGGCGCGCCTTGATCCAGACCGTGTGGGTACGGTGCAGAAGCAGCGCATAGGTCTCCGCATTCGACACGATGCCGCCGGCGGTGGCGATCACCGCCGCGTCGTGAGCGTCGATGACGCGTTCGAGGCAGGCGCGCTCGTAGCGGCGGAAGGTCGCCAGCCCCGCCATCTCGATCAGATCGGGAATGCGCGCGCCGTAATCCTGCTCGACCAGACGGTCGAGTTCGATGAAGGGGCAAGCGAGCTCCGCGGCCAGGCGTCGCCCCAACGTCGACTTGCCGGCGCCGCGCAATCCGACCAGGGCGATGCGCCGCCCACGGTCGGCGGCGACGTGCCGGGTGGCGTGACTTTCGATCAGCTCGGCCAGCGCGGGAAGCTCCGCCGCCGGGGTGCGGGCGAGTACGTCGAGCACGTGAGTCATCGCCGCGGGACGGCCGTTGGCGCGCGGCAGCAGCTCGATGATCGGAACGTCGAGCGCCTGCGCGATCGACTTGAGGATGAGTACCGACGGATTGCCCTGCCCGCCTTCGATCTGCGCGAGGTAGCGTTCGGACGCGCCTGACTCCTGCGCCAATTGACGCCGCGTCATGCCGCGTTTCGCGCGCGCGAGCCGCACCAGCCGGCCGATGCCGGTGACGAAGACGGCGTGCTCCGGGCGCTCCGCGTCCGGCCTGCGCGCGTCAGCTCCGTTTTGATGTCGCCTTCAGGTCGGGCACGCCGGGGACCATCCATTGTCGGCACTATATTTCATGCACTATAGTGCATACAGCCCGACAGCGTCAAGCGCGGCGCGGCCGTCTCCGACCGTCGCCACGGCCTTCCGGCCGCGTCCGCGCTGCTGGCCTTTAGATCGGATCGTTGGTCGGAATGATGTGAAAGCCGTCGATCTGCCGGCTCTGCGCCGCCACGTAGGCCTGGCCGGCATTGATGAGGTCGTTGAGCTTCTGCGCGTCGAAATCGGGATGCTGCGGGTTGGTGTGCAGGTCGGTCTCGATGACCAGGACCATGCGAAACGGGTGCGCGAAGAACCGGCCCTCATGCGTGATATACGCGCGCTTGGCGTTGGGATGCTGAATCGGCATGGGGTGGACCTCTCCTGGCCGGGCAATATGCCCGATCGTGATCCCTTCGACCACGGGGAGAAAAACAGCAGCCGCGGCCCTATTCAAACCCGTTGGCCCAGAGGGCTTCGAGCTTGGACACAGCAGCCGTGGGCAGTGGACCCTGCGCCACGGCCGCGAGCGCGGCGTCGAGCTGGGCGATTTCGGTGATGCCGATCACCCGCGTCGCGAAGTCCCGGTTTGCGAGCACGAAGCGCAACGCCGCTTGCGCCGGCGACCCGTAGCCGGCGCCCAGCGCGGATCGCACCGCCGCGGCACAACGGATCTCGTTGGCCATGTCGGTGCCCGAGGTCATCACGAACAACCGTTGCGGCGGCTCCGGATTGGCCAATACCCCGCCCGCCCACACCCGGATATTGAGAATGCCCATGTCGTGATCGATGCAGGCCGCCACCAGCCCGCAGAAGTCCTGTCCGCCACGCCAGCCCGGCGGCACGCGCGCCCAGGCGGCGCTGGGATTGATGGCGTTGTAATAGATCTGCGCGGCGTCGAAGCGGCCGCTGTTGATCACCTCGAGGCAGGCGGCGGTGTCGCCGGCGGCTGTCATGCCGCTGGCGCGGATGAGCCCCTGCTCCTTGAGCCGGTCGAAGGTGTCGGCGACCCCGCCGCGCCTGAGCACCTGCTCCGGCGGCAGCGCGAGGCGTTCGCCCACGCCGTGGCCGAGATGATTGTGGAGCTGAAACAGTGTCAGCGACTCGGACTGCAGGCGCCGCAGACTGCGTTCGAGGCCGCGCTCGATCGTGCCGGCGACGTCGTGCATGTCGTCTGCCTCAAGCCGGACCTTGGTGGAGACATGGGGCCGCGGGGTCAGCGCCCGCAAATGACGGCCGATCGTCTCCTCCGATGCGCCATCGCCGTAGATGGCCGCGGTGTCGATCCAGTTGATGCCGGCCGCCACCGCGCGCTGCAGCGCGTCGTGCCTGATCGCCTCGTCGGGATTGATAAGAATCCCGCCGGTGACACCACCGCCGAACGCGAGCTCGGAAATGGCAAGCCCGGTGCGGCCGAGAAAGGATTTCCGCATTGCCTCCGCCTACGTGCAGTGGATGATTTCAACCTGTGGCCGGAAGAGAGCGACGTCAGCGCATGCTCTCGGCCCGGAGCTTGAAGCGCTGGATCTTGCCAGTCGCGGTCTTGGGAAGCTCAGCACGAAACTCGATCCAGCGCGGATACTTGTAGGGCGCAAGCGCCGTCTTCACGTGCTCCTGCAGTGCGCGCGCAAGCTCCTCGCAGGCATTTCCGGTCGACTTGAGCACCACGAAGGCCTTGGGCTTGATCAGCTCGTCCTCATCCGGCCACGCCACCACCGCCGCCTCCAACACATCGGAATGGGTGCAGAGCGCGCCCTCGACCTCGAACGGCGACACATAGATGCCGCCGACCTTGAGCATGTCGTCGCGCCGGCCGCAATAAACGAAGTAACCGTCTTCGTCCTGCACATACTTGTCGCCGGAGCGGGTCCATTCCCCCAAAAACGTCTCGCGCGTCTTCTCGCGGTTGTTCCAGTACATGATCGCACCGGTCGGCCCGCGGACCTGCAGCTCACCCATCTCGCCCTGGGTCGTGATCACATGGCCGTCGTCGTCCACGAGGCGGATGTCGTAGCCCGGCACCGGCTTGCCGGTCGTGCCGTATTTCACTGCGCCCGGATAGTTCGAGATGAAGATATGAAGCATCTCGGTCGAGCCGATGCCGTCGAGGACGTCGACGCCGTAGCGCTCCTTCCAACGACGCCCGACGTCGGGCGGCAGGGCTTCCCCGGCCGAGATGCAATAGCGCAGCTTCAGGTCCGAGCGTTGGGGCGCGTCCGGGCTCGCGAGCATGGCGGCATAGAAGGTCGGCACCGCATAGAACACCGTCACCGGATGCCGGCGCAGAATTGCGGCGACGCCTTCGGGGGTCGGACGGTCGGGCGAGAGAATGGTGGTAGCGCCGACCGCCATCGGGAAGGTCAGCGCGTTGCCAAGCCCATAGGCGAAAAACAGCTTCGCCACGGAAAAGCACACGTCTGATTCCTTCAGGCCCAGCACTCCGCCGCCGTAGAGATCGGCGGTGAGCCGCAGATTGGAATGCACATGCACCGCGCCCTTGGGCCGACCGGTCGAGCCCGAGGTGTAGAGCCAAAAACAGATGTCGTCGCGCGTGGTCGGCGCGGTCGTGGCGCGCGCGTCGGCATGCGCGAGCAAATCTTCGAACAGCCGATGCCCGCATGCATTCTTCCCCGCGACGATGACGTGCATGAGATCGGGGCTTGATGCGATCAGATTGGCAAATTTTGGAAACAGCGCCTCCGACACCACGAGAACCTTGGCGCGGCTGTCGGCCAGCATGAAGCGGTAATCGTCCTCGGTCATCAGCGTATTGACGGGAATGGGGACGACGCCGGCCTTGATGGCTCCGAGGAAGGCGGTGGGCCAGTCGATGGTATCGAGCAGCGCCAGCAGAATGCGCTCCTCGCACCGGATCCCCAGGGCGCGCAGCACATTGCCGAAGCGATCGACGCGCTCCGCGAGCTGGCCATAGGTCCAGCTTCCGCGCGGATCGATGTAGACCGGCTTCCCGGCGCGCCCGGCCGCGAGGTTGCGCTCGAGGATGTCGGCGGCGAAGTTGTAGCTGCGCGGGATCGCCTCGACGGCCGCGCGCGGATCGAGCGCGCAGGCGGACTTGACGGCGGCGTCGGCCAGAGCCATCGGACGTGTCCTCGGAAGTTCCTGGCCGGCAACCGGCACTTATCTTGCCGCGAATTATGCAAGCCGCCGATCACTATCGCAATGAAAAGCTCGCTATACTCACGACCATCATCCCCGGCCGCCCGCGGGCGCCGCCACAAGACAAGAACGATCGCAGGAGAATCCCATGGACGATACGGTCCGCAAGATCAGCGCCGACGACATCAATCCACGCTACAACTGGGGCCGGGCGCTGCCGGCGCTCGGCACCATGGGGGTCGATTTCGAGGAACGGGTCGATTACCGCCGCCTCCACCGTTACCGGCTGAGCCGCGTCAGGCAGGCACTGGAGAAATCCGAGCTCGGCGCGCTGCTGGTGTTCGACGTCAACAACATCCGCTACATCACTTCGACCAAGATCGGCGAGTGGGAGCGCGACAAGCTGTGCCGCTGGGCGCTGCTCACCCGCGACGGCGAGCCCATCCTGTGGGATTTCGGCTCAGCCGCCGTGCACCACAAGCTCTACACGCCCTGGCTCAAGCCGGAGAACTGCAAGGCCGGGCTCATCGGCCTGCGCGGCACGGTCAATCCGGCGTTCGGGCTGATGGAGCGCCACGCCAAGGAAATCGCCTCGCTGATCAAGGAGGCGGGCGTCGACAAGATGGCCGTGGGCGTCGACATCATCGAGCCGCCGATGATGTTCGAATTGGAAAAGGCGGGGCTCAAGATCAAGGACGGCCAGCAGGTGATGCTGGAGGCGCGCGAGCTCAAGAACATCGACGAGATCGCGCTGCTCAACCGTTCCGCCGCCATGGTCGACGGCGCCTACCACCTCATCCACGAGGAGCTCAAGCCGGGCGTGCGCGAGAACGACATCGTCGCCAAGGTCAACGAGTTCCTCTATCGCCACGGGTCCGACGACGTCGAGGCGATCAACGCGATCTCGGGCGAGCGCTGCAATCCACACCCGCACAATTTCACCGACCGCATGCTGCGGCCGGGGGACCAGGCGTTCTTCGACATCCTGCAATCGTTCATGGGCTACCGCACCTGCTATTACCGCACGTTCAATGTCGGGCGCGCGACCCCGGTGCAGCACGACGCCTACAAGAAGGCGCGCGAATGGCTCGACAAGGCGATCGCATTGATCAAGCCGGGCATCACCACCGACAAGGTCTGCCAGGTGTTCCCGAAGGCGCAGGACTTCGGCTTCCCCGACGAGATGTCGGCCTTCGGCCTGCAGTTCGGGCACGGGCTCGGGCTTGCACTGCACGAGCGGCCGATCATTTCGCGCGTGGTCTCGCTCGACCATCCGACCGAGATCAAGGAGGGCATGGTGTTCGCGCTCGAGACCTATTGTCCCGCGACCGACGGTTACTCCGCCGCCCGCATCGAGGAGGAGGTCGTGGTCACGGACAAGGGCTGCCGCGTGATCACGCTGTTCCCGGCGGAAGAGCTGCCGATCGCGAACAGGTATTGACGGGGGAAGGCGGGGCAGCACACCAAGGCCGCGGCAACCGCGCATCGAGCCCTAAGGGATACGCCCAGACTGCCGCGGCGCGTCAGACCTATTCCGCCGCCTCCTGCGCCTTCCACGCCTCGATCAGGCGCGAAAGGTCGGGGGGCTGGCCCTCGTAGTTCACCGTGGTTTGCGGAATAGGGACCCAGGATTGCGCGCTGCGGGTCCAGATGTGTCCCACCGGCTTGAGCCATGTGGTGTCATCGAGCGTGCCCGGTTTGACGATCGAGGCGCGGGGATTGCGCTCCGGGTTGTGAAACAGCCGGACACCGCAGGCGCCGCAGAACAGGCAGTCGATGATGCGGCCGCCCTCGAGCTCACGACGCCAGACGGCGGGCGCGCCTTCGACGACCACGAGGGCTTCGCGCGCAACCGCGAGTGAAAGCGCAAAAGCGCTGCCCGACTGGCGCTGGCATTCCGTGCAGTGGCAGACGTACACGGCGAGCGGGTTCGCCGTGATCTGGTAGCGCACGCTTCCGCACTGACATCCACCCGTCAACGGCAGCTGCATCCCGATCCCATCCCATCGTTGTCGCGGACAAAGCCTGACCTATTGTTATCCTTGAAACCATAGCCGTTGCAAAGCTGTGCGCCCAGCAGGCGCTGCTCGGCGACATTCATCCGAGCCACGGCAGCGGCGCGCAGACGCGTTACGCAATCGAGCGCACCACCCCGCCATCGACCCGCAGCGCGGCGCCGGTCGTGGCCGAGGCCTGCGGCGAGCAGACATAGACGACCATGTTGGCGACTTCCTCGGACGTCGCGAGCCGGCGTAGCAGCGAGGTCGGCCGGTTCTTGGCGATGAACTGCGCCTCCATCTCCTGCTCGGACAAGCCCTGGTCCTTGGCCAGCTTGCCGAAGAACTCCGCGACGCCCTCCGACCGCGTCGGGCCGGGCAGAACCGAGTTCACGGTGACGCCGGTCCCAGCGAGGGATTCGGCGAGCCCGCGCGAGACCGCAAGCTGCGCGGTCTTGGTCACCCCGTAATGGATCATCTCGACCGGAATGTTCAGCGCCGACTCGCTGGAGATGAAAACGATCCGCCCCCACCCGCGCTCCCGCATCTTCGGCAGGTAGTGACGCGACAGGCGGATACCGCTCATGACATTGGTATCGAAATAGCGATGCCAATCCGCGTCAGTGATCGCCTCGAACGGCGCCGGTTCGAAAATTCCGAGATTGTTCACCAGGATGTCGGCCTCGCCGGCGCGCCGCAGAAAGTCCGCCACGCCATCGGCGCCGGCGAGATCGGCGGCGATTCCGTCGACGCTGCAACCGGGAACCTGCTCCAAGAGCCGCTGCTGTGCGGCCTTCACGCTGTCGGCGCTGCGCCCATTGATGACGACCGCCGCGCCGCAGTCCGCGAGCCCGCGCGCGATCGCGAAGCCGATACCGGAGGTCGAACCCGTCACGATCGCTCGCTTGCCGCTCAGATCGATGATCATGCTGCCTCGTGGCGATAAGGATTGTGCATGGGAACTGGGTTGCAGCTTGCGAAAAAGCAAGGGCAACTGCACCCTGCGCCCCGGAAGTTCCTGCACATACGAGGTGCCGCATGCTGGCCGCGATCGCCGCCCTGCTCGTGTGCCAGCTTACCGGCGAAGCGGTGGTGCGCGCCGCGGGCCTGCCCTTCCCCGGGCCGGTGGTCGGCATGATCCTGCTGTTCATCCTGATGCTGGCGCGTGCGCCGCTGCCGGGAGCGCTCGGCAATACTGCCGACGGGCTACTTCAGCACCTGTCATTGCTGTTCGTGCCGGCCGGGGTCGGCGTGGTGCAGCATCTCGAACTGCTCAGCGGCGCCGGGCTGCGGCTCGTGGCCGTGGTGGTGCTCACCACCTTGATCACCTTGGCGGTGACCGCGCTCGTGTTCGCGGCGCTCGCGCGCTTGCTGCACGTCGATGATCTTGCGCCCGGGAAACCCGAGACCGAAGAGCGGTCATGACCAACTTCGTCGATCTCTGGGTCTATCTCTCCGGCTCGCCGCTGCTGTGGCTCACCACCACGCTGATCGCTTATCTCGCGGCGGATGCCATCTCCGCCGCCTGCGGCCGCCATCCGCTCGCCAATCCGGTTCTGATCGCGGTGACATTCGTCTCGATCATCGTGGTCGCAACCGGCACGCCCTTTTCCGGCTATTTCGCCGGCGCCCAGTTCGTGCATTTCCTGCTCGGCCCGGCGACGGTCGCCCTCGCGGTTCCGCTCGTGCGTTACCTGCCACAGGTGCGCCGAGCGCTGATGCCGATGCTGGTGGCGCTTGTCGCCGGATCGGTGACCGCCATCGTTGGCGCCGTGTGGCTCGCCGAGGCATTCGGGCTCGATCGCGCCGCCGTTCTGGCACTGGCGCCGAAATCGGCCACCGCGGCCATCGCCATGGGCATCGCGGAAAAGATGGGCGGCGATCCGGCGCTGACCGCGGTCTTGACGATTCTGACCGGGATCACCGGCGCGATCATCGTAACGCCCCTGATGAATGCGCTGCGGCTGCGGAACTATGCCGCGCGCGGCTTCGCCGCCGGCCTGACCTCGCATGGGATCGGCACCGCGCGCGCCTTCCAGGTCGATCCGCTGGCGGGAACCTTCGCCGGCATCGCCCTTGGCCTCAACGGCTTGCTGACGGCCCTGCTGGTGCCGCTGCTATTGCCATGGCTGTTGAATTGACTAGAAGTACCGCCACAAACACCACGAACACCCAAAGGAGGCTTGATAATGGGACTTCGCACCGCACAACGCACTCTGCGACCGGTCATCGGGCTCGCAGCGCTCCTCGGGCTCGCGCTCGCATTCGCGTCGTCGCCCGCGGCCGCGCAGCAGTGGACCCCGGAGCAACGGGCAGCCTGCGAACCGGACGCGATGCGGCTCTGCAACCAATATGTTCCGGACGTTCAGCGGGTGTCGGCCTGCATGTCGCACTACCGCCGCTACCTCAGCCCGGCCTGCCGGGCGGCGTTCGCCGGAGGCGCGCGTAAGAGGCGCTGATCAGGCGGCGCGCAATCGCGCTGCTTACGTTTGAAAGACGAAAGCGATTTTGCGGCCCGTAGTGACTATGACGCCAGAGGATGGGTCATGTCCGCGGGCCGCACCCATTTATCGAATTGCTCGGCCGTCAGAAAACCCAGCTTGAGCACGGCGTCCTTGAGGCTGAGGTCCTCGCGGTAGGCGAGGAGCGAAATCTGCGCGGCCGTCTTGTAGCCGATACGCGGATTGAGCGCGGCCACCAGCATCAGCGAATTGTCGAGGTGCTCCTTGATGCGCTTGGCATTGGGCTCGATGCCGGACGCGCAACGCGCGTTGAACGAGCGCATGCCCTCGGCCAGAAGCTGCGCGGATTCCAGAACGTTGTGGAGCATGACCGGCTTGTAAGCATTGAGCTGGAAACTGCCCTGCGAGCCCGCGAACGCGACCGCGTGATCGTTGCCGAACACCTGCAGGGCGACCATGGTGAGCGCCTCACCGACGGCGCTGGCTAAACGGCCTTCTGATATTCGGCGTTGTACACGTGCGAGGCGATGAACGCGGCCATGTCGACGGGCTTGGCGACGCCCGCGAGCTTGCGCTCGAAGATCGTCTCGGCCACCCGCACCGCCGCCTTGATCTCGGTGTCGAGAATGCTGCTCTGCGGCGGATAGAGCAGTCCCGACTCGAGTTCCGCGGGCGTGACCAGCTCCGCCACGCCGCGGGCCGCGGCGATGAACAGCTCGTCCGGCACCCGCTTGGCCTGCGTGGCATAGACCGCAAGCGCCACCGCCGGGAAGACGTAGAGGTTGTTGCCCTGCCCGGGCACGAACACCTTGCCTTGATACGTGACCGGGGGGAACGGAACGCCGGCAGCGAACAGCGCGCGGCCCTGCGACCACTTGTAGGCTTCCTCGGCGGTGCACTCGGCATGATCGGTCGGGTTCGAGAGCGCAAAGATGATCGGCCGCTCGTTGAGCTTGGCCATAGTCGAGACTACGCGCTGGTCGAACGCCTTGGCCGAGGTGCTCACGCCGATGATCGCGGTCGGCTTGATCGCCTCAATCGCGGTGACGAAATCCTTCGTCGGCGTCCCCTTGTGGGCGTAGGGCTTCTGAAAATCGAGGATGTCCTTCCGGCTCGACTCGAGCAGGCCGTTGATGTCGAACATCGAGATGCGCGCCTGCGCATCGGTCGCGCTCAACCCTTCCAGCATCATGCCTTCCACGATCATGCCGGCGATGCCGGTGCCGGCCGAGCCTGCGCCCAGGAACAGCACGCGCTGATCCTTCAGCTTCGCACCGGTGACCCGCAGCGCGCTGAAGATTCCCACCAGCCCCGCGCCGGCCGTACCCTGGATGTCGTCGTTGTAGCAGCACACCTTGTCGCGATAGCGCGCGAGCAGCCGCACCGCGTCGACGCCGGCCCAATCCTCGAAATGGATGCAGCAGCGCGGAAAGACCTCCTGCACGGCCTGCACGAACTCGTCCACGAATGCGTCGCGTTCCGCAACGGAGGGCCGTGTCTCACGGATGCCGAGATAGAGCGGATCGTTGAGCAGGCTTTCGTTGTTGGTGCCGAAATCGAGTACCATCGGCAGCAGCACTTGCGGCGGCACGCCGGCGCAAGCGGTGTAGAGCTGCAGCTTGCCGATCGGAATGCCCATGCCGTTGGCGCCGAGATCGCCCAGGCCGAGAATGCGCTCGCCGCTGGTGGCGCAGATGAAGCGCACGTCTTTCTCCGGCCAGTTGCGCAGGATCTCCTTTACCCGACCCTTGTGCTTGATCGAGATGTACATGCCGCGCGGCCGACGAAAGATGTGGCCGAATTTCAGGCAGGCCTCGCCGACGGTGGGGTCGTAGACGATCGGCAGGAAGCGCGCGGGATCGGACATCAAGGTGCGATAGAACAGCGTCTCGTTGTGATCGAGGAGCCCGACCAGATAGACGTAGCGATCGATGTCGCTGGTCTTGTGCCCGAGCTGCTGCAATACGCGCTTGAGCTGCATGTCCTCCGTTTCGACGGCGTCGGGCAGCAGCCCGGTCAACTTCAGCGCTTCGCGTTCGGCGTTCACAAAGGCGGTCGATTTGGTGAGCTCGGGCTCCAAAAGAAGCTCCATGCCAGACTTGCCCGCGAAAGCGTTTGATTGCGCCATGATCCTCTTCCCGTCGGGGGGATAAGTTGGTCGGCCCGCATCCGCAGCGGACGAATAGGTTGATTGGTCGTCGGGTGGCATAAGCGGGATTGATGCGCAGGGTCAAGGAACCCTTCATGAATTCTGCGCAATGCGGGAATTGCGGCGCCGTTGCTCCCGCTTCGCGGGCAGCAGCAGGAGACAGGGGACGGTAGGTTCCAGGCGGGGATGCTGTTAACATCGCCACGCGCCCGGTCGAGAGCGCGCACAATTCAGCGTCGGAGGATGACATGGCGAAGAAGCAGGCCGAAACGGTCTACAAGATCGTCGAGGTTGTCGGCGTGAGCGAAAAGTCGTGGGAGGAAGCGGGGCGGCGCGCGGTGGAGACGGCCGCCAGTTCCTTGCGTGACCTGCGCGTGGCCGAAGTGATGAAAATGGACATGAAGGTGGAAGACGGCAAGGTCGCCGCGTTTCGCACGCGCGTGTCGCTCTCGTTCAAATACGAAGCCTGACAGCACCCCCGCAAGCTTGCGGAAGGTCTGGTCGGACCAACACCCGCCTTGGTCTAACTCAGCTCTCGGCGCGCGAGCGCAGCCCCCGTGCTCAGCGCCTGCAGCTTGCCGAACGCAATCTCGCGCGTGAGATATTTCATCCCGCAGTCGGGCGCCGGAACGAGCCGCTCGGCGGGAACGTATTTCAGCGCGTTGCGGATCCGTTGCGCCACCTGCTCGGGCAATTCGACCGCCTGGTCGCCGAGGTCGATGACACCGAGCACGATGGTCTTGCCGGCAAGGTCGGCGAGAATGCCGAGGTCGAGCTTCGGCTGCGCGGCCTCGATCGAGATTTGCGCGGCCGTGCTGTCCGCGAGCTGCGGCAGGAACGAATAACCACTCGGCTTGTGCCCGTGCACCACCGCGGCGTAACCGAAGCAGACGTGCACGATCGTCGGCACCGACAGACCCAGGAGCGCGCGGTCGATCGCCTTGACCGCGATCCGCTGCGCCGCCTCGGGATCGTTGCGCACCCAGGGCTCGTCGAGCTGGATGACGTCGGCGCCGGCGGCCTGCAGGTCGTGCGCCTCCGCGTTGACCGCGGCGGCGAGGTCCATCACCATCTCGTCGTCGTCGTCGTAGAACTCGTTCTTGGCCTGCTGGGCCATGGTGAACGGGCCGGGTAGCGTGATCTTCGCCTTGCGCTCGGTGTTGCGCCGCAGGAACGCCATGTCGCCGACCTCGACCGCGTGCCGGCGCCGGATTTTACCGATGACGCGCGGCACCTTGACCGAGCGTCCCGCCCGGTTCGTGATCGTCGCCGGCGTTTCGTTATCGATGCCATCGAGCGCGGTAGCGAAGCGATTGGAGTAGCTCTCGCGGCGCATCTCGCCATCGGTAATGATGTCGATGCCGGCGCGCTCCATGTCGCGGATCGCCAGCAGTGTCGCGTCGTCCTGCGCCTGCGCGAGGTAAGGTTCGGGGATCCGCCACAGCTCCTGCAGGCGCACGCGCGGCACCATGGTGGCGAGCATGGCGCGGTCGATAAGCCAGTCGGGCTGTGGGTAGCTGCCCACGACCGTGGTCGGCAGCAGATGCTGGGTCATGCAAACGTTCTCCGGACGGTAATGATCGGTCTTTGACTCCACGCGGAGCATCAAGCATGTTCTTGCGGCCGCGCGCTAGTGCGGTGCGAACTTCGGAATCCACGCTAACACTGAGCGCAATCGGCTGGATAGCGGACGTCAACGTCGGGATCACATCGACGGACAACGAGCGACAGGAAACGGCGGCGCGGCGTCCGCACGACGATCAAGAGCTTCGTCGGCCATTCGTCCTCCGCGCGACAGGGAGGCCCTGATGTCCACGCGACGTCAATTCATCGGCGCGGTCGCCGCCGGGCTCGCAGGCTTGGCCGCACCGGCGCGGGCGCAAGCGCCCGGCGCCGCGCAAGCAGGACTGGACGGCTGGCCCGCGCGCAGCGTGCGCGTGATCTCGCCGACCGGCACCGGCGGGCCGGGCCAGAACTTTCGGCTCTACGCCGAGCAGCTCAAGGACACCTTCGGGCAGAGCTTCGTGCTCGAGAACATGCCGGGCGGCTCCGGCGCGATCGGAAGCATGACGGTGGCGCGCGCGGCGCCGGACGGCCTCACCTTGCTGCTCGCGTCCAACAGTCACATCGTGCTGGCGCCGCTGGTACTGACGAACTCGCCGGTCAATGTGAAACGGGATTACGCCGCGATCGCGCTCATGTTCACGTTCCCGTTCCTCCTGGTCGTCAATCCGGATCTTCCGGTGCGCACGCTCAAGGAACTCGTCGCCTACGCCAAGGCACGGCGGGGGGAGCTCAACTACGGCTCGCCGGGCGTGGGAACCGGCGGGCATCTCGTGACCGAACTGCTGGTGAAGCGCACCGGGATCGAGGCCGTGCACGTGCCCTACCAAGGGACGACCCAGCAATTGCTGGCGGCGGCCGCGGGAACCCTGCAATTCACCTTCGATACCGTCGGCAATGCCCGGGGACTGGTGGAGGCCGGCAAGGTGATCCCGCTCGCCGTGACCGGGGCGCAGCGCGCCAGCGCCGCGCCCGACGTGCCCACGCTCAAGGAGCTCGGCTACGACGGGTTCGACGACCTGTTCGTGGCCAACGGGCTGTTGGCGCCCACCGGCACCTCGCCGGCCGTGATCAAGGCGCTCAACCGCGAAATGGTGCGCATGAACGCGAGCGGGCCGATCCGCGAGAAACTGCTGCAGGCGTCCTATGAGCCGGGCACGATGTCGCCGGAGGAGTACGGCGCCATGATCGATCGCGAGCTCAAGCTATGGGGCGATGTGGTGCAGGAAACCGGCGTGCGCGTGAAGGCCTGATCAGCATGTCGCGAAAGAGGATGCCGCAGTGACCATTCCGCAAACCAATTTCAACCCGCCGTTCAACATCACGCGCGCCAGCCATCTCGTGTTCACGGCGCGCGATCTCGCCGCCAGCCGCGACTTCTATGCCGAGGTGCTGGGCCTGATCGTGAGCGACGAGGATGCGGACACGATCTGGCTGCGCGGAGTGGAGGAGCGTTGTCACCACAGCCTCACGCTCAAGCGGACGACCGGCCAGCCGCAGTGCGAGCGCGTCGGCTTTCGGGTGTTCACCGACGAAGACCTCGACAAGGCGAAATCGCACTTCGCGCGCATCGGCGTTCCCGCGGCTTTCGTCGAGGTTTCCCACCAAGGCCGTACGCTGCATTTTTCCGACCCGGCCGGAACGCCGGTCGAACTGTGCGCCACCATGCCGACACGCCCGCGCATGCACACCAAGATTTACACCCATCGGGGCGCCGGGGCGCTGCGGATGGACCACTATCAGGTGCTCGTGCCGGACGTGCTGAGTACCGCAAGGTTCTACATGGACCTCGGCTTCCGCATTTCCGACTACATCTGCATCGACGGCAGCGAGCACGTGGTGGGAACCTTCCTGCACCGCAAGAACAATCCCTGGGACATCGTGCTGCTGACGCGCTCGGGGCCGCGCTTCCATCACGGCGGCTACGTGATCGAGGCGCTCGAGGACATGATCCGCGCCTGCGACGTCGCCGGAAATCTGGGCTTTGCCGATCGCATCGAACATGGCCCCGGCCGCCACGGGCATCAGCATTCTTATTATCTCTATGTGCGTGATCCGGACGGACACCGCACCGAATTGCTGCTCCCGGGAATCCAGGTCATCGACATCGACGACGAGCCGGTGCGCTGCGTGGTCAGCCCAAAGGCGAATTCAAACCTCTGGGGGCTGCCGGCGCCGCGGACCTGGGTCGACGAGGCGACGAACTTCGCCGGCGTCGAGATCAGGCGCCCTCCGGTCGAAGGCGAACCGATGACGGCGGAGAAATATCTCGCCGCGCGCATCCCCGAGGCGGTGGTGAGCTAGCGACGAACGCCGGCAAACTCGCGCCAGTTGCTCCTCCGGCCATTGCTGGCCGGGCGCAGCCCCGGAAGCCAAAGCCGCCGCCCCGCCGTTAAGGCGCGGTTAACCGCGTCGCCATCCATAACCGGTTGAAGCGTGCGGGCAAGCTGCGGCCGCTATGTCCGCATCACCACCGTCGATCCACCTAACAGACTGTTTCTATTTATTTTTTCGTCCGCCGCCGGCTGCCCCGGGAGCGGCGGCGCGCCCCACACCGCTTCCCGCCGAGAGTCAAATAACAGGCTGGAATCACTGGGGATTCGCCGCTCCAAGAGCCATGACTGACTTCCCATCTTTTTCCGGCCGACGCCATGAACCTTTCCCCCGGCCGGCGCGACCAATGAGGCAAGGGACCTCTGGGGAGGGTGATATGAACAATTTCTCGATGCTCAGCGCCGACCGCATGACCCACCTGAAAGTGGTCGCGATGGCGCTCGTCTGCGCCACGCTGGTCGCCGGCATCGGCGTTGCCGCCCGCGTCACCGACGCCGCCGGCGATGGACGGATCGAGGCCACCGTCATCAAGGCCAGCAAGCCGATGACCGCGTCCAAGAGCGAGGACCGCACCATCCGCTGACCTTTTTACGTCTTCTCAACCCCCGTACTTCGCGCGCCTTCGGGCGCGCTTTTCTTTTGGCTTGCGCAGCAGCGGCCCCGCCGGGCGTCCGCCCCCGGTGTTGCCATCCGGTCACACTCGCAAAAAATTACATCCGCCGGCCATCGAGGCGACGTGACGTCACTCTTCAAGCTGTGACGGCGGCGGCACCGGGCGGCGCGCCCGACCGGCCGACGGAAGCTCAACGCCCACCTGGCGCAACACCTCGATCGGTTGCAGCATCGGGGGCACGCGCTCGGGGGCAAACTTCCACGCGGCGAGAAGCGCGGCCACGGCCAGCACAACGAGCGTCATCAGGATTGCAAATGCCCGCCAGCGTCGCAGCCCCCGGCGTGCGGCGGCGGCCTGTCGCGTTGCCTCGTCGATCCTGCGCGGCGCTTCGGGCGTCGGAGCGATCGCCGTGGCCAATGCTGGCGGCACGGCCGGCGGGGCGGACTCCGGCTCGACGCTGGCCGCCGGAGTTGGAGTCGCGTGCCAGGCCGGCACGGCGGCGGCATCCGGCGTCGCCGTCGGGGTCGCATCGGTCATGGGCGGCGCGCTCTCAAGCGCGGCTGGCGCGGGAGCTGCGTCCACATCCGGCGCTGAAGCCGCGTCCGGCATCGGCGTTGGAGCCTCCGTGGCCGCTCCCGACATTGCCTTCACGCTGTGCTCGGATGCCGGCACGCTGCTCGGCTCCGATCCGAACGCTTCGATCACCTCCGACACGGGCGCTTCGGTTATCTCCGATGCGGGCGATCCCGCCTCCGATGCGGGCGATCCCGTCTCCCATGCCGGCGATGCCGCCTCCGATGTAGGCGCCGCGGCCGCCTCCGACGTCAGGACTGCGGCGGTCTCCGATATGGCGGCTTGGATGGCATCCAGACTCGGCGCCGCGGCCGGTATGGCAACAGGCGCGGGCTCCGGGATATGCGCCTCCGGAAGCCGGGCATTCGATCTGGACTGGGTTTCGGGCATCTTGGATTTGATGCGCGTCCAGATCTGGGCGTCGGGCTCGACCGGTTCCACCATCAGGTGCAATTCGCCGAGCCGACGTTCCCACTGCACAACCTTGCCGGCGAATGCCGTATCGGCGCCCAACAAGGCACGCGCCTGCTCACGCTCCTCGGAATCGAGCGTGCCGAGGACGTACTCGGCGGCGAGCGCATTCGTATGGTCGACGTCGCTCATGAGCCCAGACACTGCTCGACCTCGGCCAGACTGCGGCGCAGCGACGCCCGCAGCAGATGGACCGGCATGTCGAGCTTCATCGAAAGCTGTTCCCGGCTGAACGCGCCGAAATAGGCGAGCAACAGCATGCGCTGGCGATCCGGTTCGAGCCGCCCGATGCAGGTCAGAAGACGTTTGAGGTCTTCGGTCAGCTCGTGGCGGGGAACGGTGCCGGGGCCTTCATTGTCGTCGATCACCTCCGGCTCGCCATCGCCTGTCGGCGGCTGCGGCCGCCGCGCGACGTCGATCGCCAGCCGGCGCGCGATCGCCACCATCCAGGCCAGCGGGGCCGACTGCCCCGGATCGAACTCTCCGGCCCTGCTCCAGATCTGCAGATAGGCGTCCTCCATGACATCGGCCGCAAGGTCGTCGCGGCGCACGATGCGCAGCACCACGCCATAGAGCTTGGCGCAGGTGGCCCCATAAAGGCGCTCGAACGCGACCGGGTCACCCTTGGTGACAGCGGCGAGCAACCATGTGATTTCAACCGGCGTCGACATCAGCCCCTGGAAAACGCGTTCGGCAACAACCTGCGGCGGTCCTGCGACCCGCTGGGAAACCGCGGGCGGCGATTATGGCCGCCAAGCCGGCCTGTCGTCGAGGCAAGAATCGCGCAGACTTGGACCGCACGTTCGGGTCTGTCCGGTCGAACCGGCTGCGATCATCCGCAACGCGCAGGGCGGCGGTTCCATCTGCCGGATTGATTGGATGGCGCCCTGGAGCGAAATCGCTTCAGATCGAATCTCGATTTGCGCTCCAGGTATTTATGCGGTGGCACGATCGTATCCGAAAAGTCTGCGACTTTTCGAGATCATGCTTCTAGGCCCGGGCGCGGTTGCCCATCGCGCCGACGGCTTCGAGTTCGGCCGCTACCGGCACGTCTTCCTCGAGGCGCTCGCGCATCTGGTCGCGCTCATCGAGCATTTCGGCCTTCTTCATCTCTTCGAAGGCCTCGCCGAGCGCAGCCTTGGCGTCCTCGAGCTGCACTTTCAGGTCGTCGACCGAGCGCTTGAGGTTCTCGCGTCGCTGCATCGCCGCCTTGGCATAGGTCGGATACGCGAAATGGCTGGGGTCGTGGATCCCGGTCCGGTCCTGCTCCGTCTTGATGTCGCGATCGAGATCGCCGCCGATGCGATCGAACTCGGCGATCATGGCTTCGATCTGAGCGACCTTGCGGCGCTTCTCGTCGACCTGAAACTTCTTCAGGCGAATGAGTGTCTCGCGTGACTTCATCGACCCGTGCTCCCCCGACGCCCCCGGCACCAGACGCTGCGCCGGTCAAGACGCAGACAGTCCCCTTGGGCGGAATGGCCCAAGCCGCTGCGCAGTGTGCCGGAACAATGTTTAGTTTTCGGTTTCCACATCAGCAGTCCTGTTCAAGGCGTTGATATCCTTGTCCAAGACAATCCTTGTCGGCGACATCCTGTTCAATACTGGTTGCGGCTTCCTTACCGCGCGGGGGAGCCGGCGGCCGTCCCGACGCAGCTGCATCGCCTGGCCGGACCGGGGCGCAACACGCGATCCCGGAAACGCCGACTTGGCCGCTTAGGAGGTGCGTGTGACGGGCTTCGTCGCTGCGACCGCGGTGCGGTTCTTAACTTCGTGTTTACCCGCATCGTTAATCATTAGGTCACCGTTGCGGGACTGCAGGGGGCCCGTCGTCCGGCTGGGGCGGTGGGGCAGAGTCCTCTGAGTGATTACAGCCAACTCTTAAAGTCGAACATGAGATGGCGCTTGGAAAGAAAACCGCTCCCGTGCAATATCTTAGGGCGATTCGTCCGAATTTCCCGAAAGTATGCGCGCGTGTTGGAAGCGGGTTTGCTAACCACGCGTCGTTAGTGTTTCGATCCGGTTTGTCCCAAAGCGTTTTCGAGGGCCGCCGCTGCGGCGTGCCGACCTGAGCCCGAGGCGGCGAGGAAGGGGACTGGCATGCGCGTATTGCTGATTGAGGACGACAGCGCCACCGCTCAATCCATTGAGCTGATGCTGAAGTCCGAGAACTTCAACGTCTACACCACCGATCTCGGGGAAGAGGGTGTCGATCTCGGCAAACTCTACGACTACGACATCATCATGCTCGACCTGAACCTGCCGGACATGTCCGGATTCGAGGTGCTGCGGTCGCTGCGGGTTTCCAAGGTGAAGACACCCATCCTCATCCTCACCGGCCTCGCCGGGATCGAGGACAAGGTCAGGGGTCTCGGCTTCGGCGCCGACGACTATATGACCAAGCCCTTCCACAAGGACGAATTGGTCGCGCGCATCCACGCCATCGTGCGCCGCTCCAAGGGTCACGCCCAGTCGGTGATCCAGACCGGCGACCTCGTGGTCAACCTCGACACCAAGACCGTGGAAGTGAACGGCGCGCGCGTACACCTCACGGGCAAGGAGTACCAGATGCTGGAGCTCCTGAGCCTGCGCAAGGGCACGACGCTGACCAAGGAAATGTTCCTCAATCATCTCTACGGCGGCATGGACGAGCCGGAGCTCAAGATCATCGACGTGTTCATCTGCAAGCTCCGCAAGAAGCTTGCCAATGCCTCGAACGGCAAAAACTACATCGAGACGGTGTGGGGCCGCGGTTACGTGCTGCGCGAGCCGTCGGAGGAAGAGGCCAGGATCCCGGCCTGACGATACGGCGAGAGCCGTTCGGCCGGCTCCATCCTCGCCGAGACAACCCAAACCCCGCCAGCGATGGCGGGGTTTTTGCTTTCTTCGCGACCCGGATCATTCGACCGGCACGGTTTCCCGGCACGGAGCCGATTGACCCTCGACGCGTGGATCGTAAAGTGCAGGCCCCTGCCCTTCCCATCCCGCGCTCCCCGGTCCCATCGATGGCCTCCCGCTCCGTTCCCACATTGACCGCGCATGGCGCCGAGATACCGGCGATCGGGTTTGGCACCTCCTCGCTGGGCGACTGCGGCGAGATTGTCGCAACCGCGCTCAAGCTCGGCTATCGCCATCTCGATACGGCCTGGAAATACGGCACCGAGCGCGGCGTCGGCGAGGGCATCCGCGCGTCCGGCGTGCCGCGCGACGAGATTTTCCTGACCACCAAGGTGTCGCACGAATATCTGCGCACCGACGATTTCGCCCGCTCGGTCGACGAAAGCCTCGAGAATCTGGGCGTCGATTACGTCGATCTCCTGCTTGTGCATTGGCCGAACCCGGAGATTGCGCTCCATGAGCCGATCGCCGCGCTGGCCAAGGCAAAGCGGCAAGGTCTCGCGCGCCATATCGGCGTCGCGAATTTCAATATCGCGCTGCTCGATGAAGCGATCCGGCTCTGTCCGGAGCCGCTGGTCAACCTGCAGGCCGAGTATCACGCCCATCTCGACCAGACCAAGCTGGTGGCGGCGTGCCGGCAACGCGGTCTGATCTTTACCGCCTATTGCCCGCTCGGCCGCGGACGCCTGTTGCGTGACCCGGTGCTCGCCGACATCGCGGCCCACAAAGGATGGACGCTGGCGCAAATCGCGCTGCGCTGGCTGATCCAGCAGGGCAACGTCATCCCGATCCCGCGCTCATCGAACCCCAAGCGCATGGCCGAAAATCTCGACGTGTTCGGCTTTTCGCTGACCGAGGACGAAATGAAGCGGATCGCCGCACGCAGGCGGCCGGACGGCAGGATTGCCGACCCCGCCGGCCGCGCGCCGGCGTGGGATTGATGATTCTGGCGCTTTACGGCTTGCGCAAGACCGCTCGCATGCCCGCCCAAGAAAACGATTCCCAATGCAGGTGAGGACCATGTCCAAGACGCCGAAATACTTCATGTACTTTCCCGGCAACTATCGGTGGTCGGCGGCCTTCGTCAACATGCTGGGGCGTGGAAGCTATGGCGGCGCCGACATCAGCGAGTTGCACAAGATCGGGCGCCTGCTGGAGGGCAAGGACGCCGAGGATGACGAGGCCTGGTTCGACGCCTGCGTCACGATCGCCGACGAGGTGCGCGCACACGCGCAGCGCTTCCGCGCGTCGGACCATCCGGTCTCGGCGGCGGGCTTCTACTTGCGCGCCTGTCACTATTATCAGATGGGTGAGCGCTTCCGGACGCCGAAGGACCAGAAGGCGCTCGACGTCTATCGCACCGCGGTCGATTGCTTTCACCAATTCGCCGGGCTCACCGACGTCAAGATCGAGATCGTCGAGGTGCCGTTCGAAGGCAAGCACCTGCCGGGATATTTCGTTCATGCCCGCAATGCAAAATCGGCGCGCGCGCCGTGCGTCGTCTTCTTCGACGGTCTCGACGTCACCAAGGAGATCCAATACGTCGCCGGGGTGCCGGACCTGATCAAGCGCGGCATTTCGGTGCTGGTGATGGATGGGCCAGGCACCGGCGAGGCGATCCGTTTCCGTGGTCTCGTTCTGCGCCATGACTATGAGAAGGCCGGAAGCGCCTGCATCGATTTCCTGGAACGGCGCGCCGACGTCGACCCCAACAAGATCGGGATCGTCGCGATCAGTCTCGGTGGGTACTACGCGCCGCGTTGCGCCGCGCTCGAACCGCGATTTGCCGCCTGCATCGCCTGGGGCGCGATCTGGGACTATCACGCCGTGTGGAAGCGGCGCGTCGAGGCGCAGTTCAAGGCGTCGCTCTCCGTGCCGGGCCACCACATCATGTGGATCGTGGGCGCCGCAACCCTCGAGGACGCCTTGAAACGGCTCGAGCCGTTCAAGCTCGACGGCGTGGTACAAAAGATGCGCTGCCCGTTCCTGGTCGTGCACGGCGCGGACGATGAGCAGATTCCGCTGGCGGATGCACAGGCCCTCTATGACGCCTGCGGCTCGCAAGACAAGACCCTGCGCGTCTTCACCGGCGAAGAGGGCGGCGCGCAACACTGCCAGCGCGACTACCTGACCCTTGGCTGCGCCACCATGTGGGATTGGTTCGAGGACAAGCTCGTTCGTGCGTAGCTCGAGCTAGCGCCCCCGAGATCAGATTCGATCAAGGTCCGCCGGCACCCGCGCCCGCCATTCCGGGGCCCGGCGGCAGCGAAGAGGCCGCAATGACGCGGGGAGGTCCGACTTCAGCGGAAACAGTTTTCAGTCTGGTCGCAGCAGCGTCAGGAGGTCGCGACGATGATGGCGTCGCCCTCGGTGGTGAGGTTGACCTTGAGCCCGCAAGCGCGCGCCAGCAGGCCGGCATAGAACGGCTGGACCGCGTGCGCGTCGATCGATCCGTTCTCGGAAACGCCCTCGAGCAGAGCCGGCACGGCATGCGGGACGCGGGCGTTGAGGCCGGACGCTGAGATGCGGAAGCCCATGGTTTCACCCTCACCGACCGGGTCGACCGTGAGGGTGCCGCCGCGCGGGATCGTCTGCCCCGCGATGATGAGCATGTTCAGCAGCAGCTTCACCCGATTTTTCGGCAACAGCGCGTGGGGCAGATTCCAGGTGAGCTTGGTCTTGTCATCCTCGATGAAGCCGCGCGCCATCGCTTGCGCGTTGCCGAGATCGATCTGGGCGTTGGCCGAGCCGGCCGCCCCGAAGGCGAGCCGGCAGAATTGCAGGCGCGCCGAGGCCGTCCGCGCGCTCCGCTTGATGAGGTCGAGCGCGAAGGTCTTGGTCTCCTCGTCGCTGTCTTTTTCCTCCAGCACTTCGAGCCCATTGACGATGGCGCCCGCCGGGCTGATCAGATCGTGGCAGACGCGCGAGCACAGGAGCGCGGCAAGGTCGAGAGCGTCGAGAACGACGGCTACGGACATGAGGACGTCTCCGGTGGGCGGGCGTCTGACAAGGCGAACCGTGGGTACTCGAGGACGATTCAGACATGGCAGCGGTGGGCCGGTGTGATACACCGCTGCTGCTCGACCTGCCAATACTCGACCTCACAAGACTCGACCTGACACGACTTCAACTCGCAGGACAACGGGAGCGGCCAGCCTTGCCGCACGACCGCGATATCACACAAGTGGACAGCCGGCTGCTCGACGAGCTCACCACCATCGTCTCGATGGCTGCCGCCGCCATCCTTGCCGCCCGCGCGCACTCGCTTGACGCGCGGACCAAGGCTGACCTTTCTCCGGTGACCGCCGCCGACCACGCCGGCGAAGCCGTGATCCTCGAAGGCCTTGCCCGCCTGCTTCCCGGTGTGTGCGTGGTGTCGGAAGAAGCCGCGGGCTGTGCGCCGCCGGCCAGCATTCCGGCGAGCTTCGTCCTGGTCGACCCGCTCGACGGAACCCGTGAATTGTTGGCCGGCCGGGACGAATTCACCGTCAACGTTGCAATCGTGACCGGAGGACGCCCGCGTCTCGGCATCGTCGCCGCGCCGGCCAGGGGCTTGCTGTGGCGCGGGATCGAGGGCCAAGGCGCCGAGCGGCTGCGCCTGTCCCCGGGCGCGCCGGCAAGTGCCGCGCAGGAGCGCACCGCGATTCACACCCGAACCGCGCAGCGCGCGGGATTCGTCGCGATGGTGAGCCGCTCGCATCTCGACCCTCAAACCGAGTCATTCCTCGCGCGGCTGCCGATCACTGATCGCCGCGTATGCGGCTCGGCGTTCAAATTCTGTCGCATCGCCGAAGGGGGCGCCGACGTCTATCCGCGCCTTTCGACCACCTGCGAGTGGGATGTGGCCGCCGGCCACGCGGTGCTGGCGGCCGCGGGCGGCGCCGTGATCACGCCGGAGGGAAAGCCGTTACCCTACGGCCGAAAGGCCGAGAACTTCCGTGTCCCGGCCTTCGTGGCCTGGGGCGACCCGTCATTGCCGAGCGCGCTCGGGGTCTAACGCCAGGCGGACCCGACCGGGCCGGCTCGCCTCGCGGTACGCCATCGCGGCCACCTGACCGCTTCGACCCGGCGTTCCCTTGTTAGCCCGAGACGGGATATCCGGCGCCGCCACCGCCGCTCCAGGCCCCCATCCGCGAGCGCCGCCGTAAGGTGGCAAGACTTCGTTAGCCCCGCTGCGGTCATAGTGTTGCCGATGATGCGGCGAGTCGGTTGCGGTTTGGCCGCAAAGCTGCGGTATCCCGTCCATAACGGGTTCAGCGGAGTTACCTCTCGATTTTAGGAGCACTCGATGCGCCCCGTGATGCGGACCATCGCTCTTTTCCTTCTCCTTGTCGGCGCCGGAACTGGACAGTCAGCGGCCCAGTCCAATCCCCAGCTTCAAGACAATCCTCAGGGCGGCCCGCCGCCCCCGAATTATCCTCCGCCGCAGGGCAATCCGCCGCCGAACAATCCGCCGCCCCAGGCCAGACCCAGCCCCCAGGGCCAGCACTTCTCCTCGAATGAAGTCATCGACGCGGGCCACCGGTTCTTCGGCACCGTCTCGCGCGGCCTGGCCCAACTCGTCGAAAAGGCCGGGAGCCAATGGGGGCTGCCCAACGGCTACGTGCTCGGCCAGGAAGCCGGCGGCGCGGTGGTCGCGGGGCTGCGCTACGGCGAAGGGGTCCTCTACACCAAGAATGCCGGCGACCTCAGGGTTTTCTGGCAAGGTCCTTCGCTCGGTTGGGATTTCGGCGGCGAAGGCGCACGGACCATGATGCTCATCTACAACCTGCCGGCCACCGAAGCCGTGTACCAGCGTTTCGCCGGTATCGACGGTTCGGCTTATTTCGTCGGCGGCTTGGGAATGACGGCATTGACCGCCAGCAATATCGTGGTCGTCCCGATCCGCACCGGCGTCGGGCTGCGCCTGGGCGCCAATGTCGGCTATGTCAAATTCACGCCCACGGCGACATGGAACCCGTTCTGAGCCAGATCATCCGGCCCAGGCAGGCTTCCCGTTCTTGGCCGCGCGGTTGACGGGGCGGGGTCGATCGCCCATGACGTGCGGCTCTCCCGGAGTGCTCGCGCTGGTTTAGATTAGTGGCCGCCGATGCTGGAAGCGCCCGGCCGGGCGTGCCATTCTGTCAAAGTACGGCTGAGATGGTCCAGGAGGGGTGATGATCGAACCGATCATGTATATCGGGATCGGGTTTCTGGTCGCGGGGTTGCTCGTCATCGGCGTCATCCCGTTGGTGCATGCCCGCGCGGTGCGTCTCACCATGCGTCGGCTGGAAGCGCTGACCCCGCTGTCGAGGGCGGAAATTCAGGCCGACAAGGATCAGCTGCGCGCCGAATTCGCCATGTCCATGAGCCGGCTCGAAATGAACGTCGAGCAGATGAAGGCGAAAACCACCAGCCAGGCCGCCGAGATCGGCAGGAAAAGCGAGGCGATCGGCCGGCTCAAGTTCGAGCTCGGCGAAAAAACCGCGGCGCTGTTCGCGCTCGAAGCCAAGGAAAAGCAGCTGGCCGACGATGTCCGAGCGCTCGAGAGCGAGCTCGCGGCGAGAACGGGCGCATTGCAGGAGGCCGAAGGCGCGCTCGCGAATGCGCAGGCCGAACTCACCCGGATCAGCGCCCACTTCCAACAAAACACGCTGTCGTCCGACACCCAGCGCGTCGAGCTGGCGGCTGTGCAGGCACAGGCCGCGCTCCTGCAGGATCACGTCGGTGGCTACGACAAAGAGAACAAGGAGCTGCGGGATCGCCTGAGCAACAAGACCGCCGAGGCCGAGGCGGCGCGGCAACAGCTCGCCGGGGAGCGCGGCCGGGCTGACCAGCTGGGCGCCCGCGTCGGCGAACTCGAGCGTCAGCTCGTCGCGCAGACCACGGAAGCGGAAGTTCTGGCGCGCCGCGTCCAGGAGCTCGGCACCCAGCTCGAAGAGCAGGGGCGCTTCCTGACCGACTACGAGAATGCGTCCGGCCGCTTGCGCAACGAAGCGGTGAGCGCGCAGGAGAGCGAGTCCACGCTTCGCGCCGAACTGGCCGAGTTGGAAGGGCGCTACCGCCTTGCGATCGATACCGTGACCACCGAGAAGTCGCTGATCGAAAGCGAGCTCAAGCGGTCGCATGACGAACGCGCCAAGCTGCAGCGCGACATTGCGGCGATGAGACGTGACGCGGAGAATGGCGGCGCGAACGTGCGCAAGGAAAATGCGGTGTTGCGCGAGAGCATCAACGACGTTGCGGCCGAGGTCGCGCGCCTCACCGCCACCCTGGAAGGGCCGGACTCGCCCATTGCTGCGATCCTCGATGGCGACGTCGGCCGTCCGGCGGCGAGCGGGGCGAATGGAGCACCCCCGGCCCGGATGCCGCGGGCGGGAGAATCAAAGGACACGCTTGCGGATCGGATTCGCACTTTGCAAGGCGGAGCGTCGCGCGCTGGCTCCCGCTGTCCGAACCAACCCGCGGTCCCGCCCGCAACGCGCGCCGATAAGTCTCGCAATCCGTATGCGATCGCTCGCGGCGCGATGCGCCGGAGAGCGGGAAAGCGCGCGTTCAGCCGGTCGGGGCTAGGAGCCCGCGATCCATCGCCGGCCTCCATCTGTAGCTCCGCGCGCGCGGTCCGCGGCCTCATGGGACGTTTCAACGAGGCTCACTTCGCTTGACACTGTCCGTAGCTGCCTTAAATGCTGGCCTCGGTGCGGGCGCTTAGCTCAGCGGGAGAGCGTTCCCTTCACACGGGAGAGGTCGCAGGTTCAATCCCTGCAGCGCCCACCATTTTTTTCAACGACTTATCGGCAGTTGCCGGCAGTAGCCGGCAGAACATCACGTAAACACGCGCGCTCGACCCGTGGAGAATCCGTGGTGCCGGTCTGGTCGGTCGTCATCGCGCTTTGTCTCTTGATCGCGTACGCCGTGAAGTTGGCTGCCATCGGCGGCAACGAGCACCTGCGCCAATATAATATCGGCACGTTCCCGATCATCCGCCTCACACAGGTCGTCGGGCTGGCAGCCATAGACCGGGCCGTCTTTTTAAAAACAACGCCGTTGGCCGAGGCACCCACATTCCGACGAGGCCGACGCCACCGGCAGTTGTTGAGTGTCCGGCAGGTGCTTTGCCGTTTAAGATGCTGTATTGTCTGCCGAAGCTAGGGGAATCTAATGAAAATTCTCGTGGTCGATGATCACGCCCTGATTCGCGAGGCTTTACACGGCGTTCTAAAGAAACTAACCCGGGATCCGGTCGTATTGGAGGCTTCAAATTTTGCTCAGACGATGGAGGCCATCGCGAGCAATCCGGATATTAGCCTCATTCTGCTTGATCTGATGCTGCCGGATCGAGACGGCTTCTCGATGCTCGCTGAATTACGGCAACGCAACCCAGCAATGTCAGTAGTGGTTCTGTCCGCTGTCCAGGACCGCGCCAATGTCATGAAAGCGCTCGACCTCGGCGCGATGGGCTTTATCCCGAAATCGGCTCGGAATGAGGTCATGCTCAGCGCTCTTCAGCTCGTGTTTGCGGGGGGCATTTATATTCCTCCGGAGATTCTGGCGCGCGAGCACTTATCACAGTCTGCACCAAGGCCACGTGGAGTGTCGCCAACGGATCTTGGCTTGACCGATCGTCAGCTCGAAGTGCTCGCGCTCATCGTGCAAGGCAAGAATAACAAATCGATCTGTCAGATGCTCAATTTGGCCGAGCCTACGGTGAAAAATCATGTCACTGCAATTTTCAAAGCGCTTAAGGTCGCCAATCGAGCCGAGGCGGTAATCGCCGTAAACGAACTGGGCTGGAGATTACCTGTCACTCCCACGCTGTGAGATGCTCGGCCTGAGCGGCGTGATCGCTTGTGACGCCCCTTGTCGGCTTAGTTTCGGGGAGGCGGTTTCAAGGGCTTGTGCCGTTCGCGATCTGGGTTCCCGCTTGCGAACGCATGAACATAAAGGGCAGGGATTCACCGACCGATTCTGATCTGTACACGTTGCGATTCGGGATCAGGAGATTTCTTCACGCGCGCGAGCTGCTCCTTCCCTCATCACATGACTAACCATGGCGCGCAACGTCATCGGGTCCACCGGCTTGTGCAGCAGATGGTAGCCGCTGGCGCGGGCTTGACGCAGCAGCTCTGGACTGGTGTCGCCGCTGACCAGGAAGGCAGGAATGTCGGCGGAAAGTGTCCTGCGTAATCCCTCGATGACTTCAATGCCGGTTTTTCCGCCGGACAGATGATAGTCGGAGACAATCAGGTCTGGCGGACGATCGAGGTCGGCAACTCCGGCGAGCGCTTCGTCATCGGTTCCGGCGACTAGCTGATAGCCCCAGCTTCGAAACAGTCCGCCCATCCCCTCCAACACGAGCGGATCGTCATCGATCACCACGACCAGCTTGCGATCGGATGTCATCCATAAGCGGATGAGCGGGGGCGGGCGTTTCATCAATTTCCGGCCGCGCGGCAACGCGCGGCAACGCGACGGAAAAGCAGGATCCCTTCCCCAATATCGACGTAAGAAGCACCGAATGGTCGAGCAGCCGGCACAGCCGGTCAACAATGGCAAGCCCAAGACCAAGACCGGAGCGCCCGTCGCCACCCGGTGCGCCAAGGCGATAGAACTCGCCGAAGATGTTCTGCTGCTGATCCTGCGGAACCCCAGGTCCGGTATCCCAAACCTCGATACGCAGGTTGACACCCCGCTTGCGGCAACCGACGACCACGCCGCCACTGCTGGTGTAGCGTACTGCATTCGAAACCAAATTAAAAACGATGCGCTCCAGCAGGATGAAGTCGCTGCGTACCCAGGCGCTGCTGGAAATGAACCGCAACGATAGCCCTTTTTCCTGCGCGGCTTCTGTGAAGGTCGTATCGACTCGGTCGAGCAGTTTCGCAACAGGAAATTCAGTGATGCTCGGACTTAGCACCCCCGCATCGAGCTTGGAAATATCCAAGAGGGCGTTGAACAACTCGTTCATTGCGGAAAGTGCCGCATCGATGCGAGCGACAATCCGCCTGCGCTCATTGGCGCGGACCCGACCGTGCAATTGCGCCACGAATAGCCCCAATGCGTGTAACGGTTGTCGCAAATCATGGCTCGCTGCAGCCAAAAAACGGGACTTCGCAAGATTGGCAAGCTCGAGCTGACGCGTACGCTCCTCGACTTTGTGCTCTAGCGTGGCATATGACTCCTGCAATCGGGTTGCCATTTTATTGAATTCATCGCCCAACGCCTCGAGCTCGTCGTTAGTTTTGATGGCAATGCGTTGGGTAAGATTACCGCGGCCGATACGCATGGCCCCCTCTTGCAGCGCCCGAATCGGCACGACCATCCGACGCGCGGACAGCAAGCCCGCAAGGAGCGCCAGCGCAAGAGCCACAAGGAGCAAAACTGCCGAGCGCCTCATCGAATTGTAAAGCGGCGCATAGGCCTCATCGATCGGCAATTCGACAAAGACCAGCCACTTGAGAGGAGTAACCGTGGCATGCGCGCTTAATACAGGCTTGCCCTGGCGGTCGACCGCTGCAAGTGGCTCGTCCGCGCCCGCCGCCGGTGCTCGGGCGGCCCGGACCTGGGGCAGACTCGACATGTCTATATTGCGCAATACCAGACTGATGTCGGGATCCGCAATAAGGCGCCCGCCCGCGTCGACGACGTACGCGTATCCGGGGGTGCCGGGCTTAATTTGCGACACGACTTCCCAAATAAATTTAAGGTTCACTTGCCCAACGATCACGCCATGATCGTGGCCGCTACCGGCCACAGCGATCGTCATGTACGGCTCGGACCCCTCAACCAAATAAACGGGCCCGTAATAGACTTTGTTGGCCATCGTCTGGACGAAAACAGGATCGTGCGAATAATCAGCGTGGCTCTCGATTACATCTTTCGCGTGGCGCGAAATCCGGAATTGCTCGCGTCCCGCCGCGTCAAGCTGAGCGACCTCCGTTACCGCCGGTGCTTGGCGCAACATGCGTACGACATCGAAGCGCCATTCCTCGAACGTGATCGCGTTCCAAGGAAACGGGGTGACCCAGGCCATCTGGGCTTCGATTTCATCCACGAATTGGCTGATCTTCGATGCGGCGGATTCGGCCTGCCCGCGTTGAATCTGAACGAGTAAGGCCCTCTGCTCTTGATAAGAAAACCACATGTCGAACGCGCCATTGGTCACCAACGCCAAGCAGACGGCGCCAACGAATATCGCGGCATACTTGCGGAACAGGCGCCCGGAGCGCGCATGCGGAGGAGTCCCGCCCGTTCCGGCTCCGGGTTGGCCCGCAAACGACGTCATTCGATCAATTCCTCGGCCCGGACGAGAAGGCCGGGCGCCAATATTAAGATGTCTGACCATAGCATGCTGGGCGGCGCCCGCACCGGGGGAGAATTTCATCCGGCTCAGTTTTACTCGATGCCGACGAACGCGACAAACTGCGGCAGATGCTTTTTCCGAGAAGGACTTGTATGGTTACCGGCAGGGCGCGATCTCAGTCACGACCGGTCCGCCGCCTCTCGACGCGCGTACCGGCGTCGATCGCTTCGATTACTCGGGCACCCAAGTCGTTGGAATACGGCCCTCCGCTTCGATTGCCCCCTCAGAATCGAATCAGTGGCGACAGACTCACTCATGGACAAGCCCTTGGGAATCGATTCAACGCGCGGTTGCGCTGTCCGTAGTTTCCACAAGAATGCAAGAACTTCTTCCAGCATGCAGGCTACGTTCGAACGTGATCGAATCCGCTCTAATTGTGCATTTCTAGCCGCAAAAAGCTTATCCATTTGGCTGAGCCTCGGGGGAATGGATGGCAATTGATGTTCGACGACGCAAATTTATAGCTGTGCTCAGTGGCGCATTGGTCGGCCGGGCGATCCCGGCCTATGCACAACAGGCAGTTCGCAGGTACACGGTCGGTGTGCTGTTGGGACTCGCGAATGATGTGGAGACCCAGACCCGCATCACGGCTTTCGAACGAGGGTTGGAAGCAGAGGGCTGGTCGGTCGGCAAGAGCCTATGGATCGAGTATCGCTTTGCAGGTGGCGACGCCAACGCTATGCGGGCATTCGCGAAAGACTTCGCCGAGCTTAAGCCCGACTGCATTCTTGGCCACAGCACCCCAGTCGTCACGGCGCTGATGCAAGCTACCCGGACCATTCCGATCGTGTTCGTGTCCGTATCCGATCCAATCGGCAGCGGATTCGTTGCGAGCATGGCACGGCCTGACGGAAACATGACTGGGTTCACGATCCTTCCGGCCACCATTACCGGCAAATACCTATCGATTCTGAAAGAAATGGTGCCGCAGCTCGCCCGTGTAGCCATCCTCTACAATCCGGATTCCGCACCAGCCGCGGGCACATTCTTTTTGACTCCATTCGTTGGCGCCGCCAGGGAATTCAAGGTCCAGCCGATCACAGCTCAAGTGCGCAACCCCGCCGAGATTGAAAGCACCATAGCGAAACTGGGCAGCCAGCCTAGAAGCGGCCTAATTGTCATGCCGGACAATTTCACCTCGGTGCATCGGAAGCTGATTATCTCGCTGGCAGCGCAGTTCCGTATTCCCACAATTTACCCCTATCGGTATTTTGCCGATGAGGGTGGCCTTTTATCCTATGGGGTGGACACCTCGAACCTGTTCAGGCGTGCCGCGGAATATGTCAGTCGCATCCTTCGCGGTGCGAAGCCGGCGGATCTTCCCGTTCAGGCGCCGACGAAATCCGAACTCGTGATTAATCTCAAGACGGCCAGGGCGCTCGGCCTGGTCATTCCCGAGAATCCTGCTTGCCGGGGCTGATGCGACCATCGAATGAACAGCCATGATGCCGCGAACTCAAGCCTACCGATCGAAGCGCAAGACCCGATTAGACGTGTCTTGTGGCAGAAGCGGCCCGTTCGACCCGTCGTTCTTTATTGGTTGCAATCGGCCCAAGCGCGATAAGGCTTCCTGCGAATCTGTCTGATTGATCGCGGCTACTCCGATCAGAATCGCAATCAGCCCGGCTCCCATCGTCCAGGTCAGCGCCTCGCCCATCAACGCGCAGCCGATCAGCACGCCGACCGCTGGCTTGAGATAGCCAACGCTGGCGACACCCATGCTGCCGATCGTTCGGATCAGGCGAAAGTACACCACGAATCCGAGCGCGGTTGCCACCAGGGCATTTACGAGCAAAGCGGCAAGCGAGGCCGCAGAGGGCGCCGAATTCAGCGGCGCTTCCACGAAAAAACAGAGCGGCACGAGCACAACGGCGGCGGCCGTTAACGTTCCCGCCGCCGCGATCTCCGGCGCCACCGTGGCGAACCGGCGACCATAAATGGCGCTTACGGCTGATGACAGCGTAGCCAGGATGATGGCCGCTTGCCCGAGCGTTCCCCTGCCAAGTCCGGCGAGCGCGCTTGCGCCGGCAATCAGTACAACGCCGCCCACTCCAATGAGCACGCCCAACAGCCGACCAACCGTCAGCGGCTCATGCCGTGTCCACAGCAAGCTAATCAGACAAACAAATAGCGGTGCGGTTGAGTTCAGGATAGCGGTCAGCGCGCTCTCAACCGATTGCTGGCCGAAGGCGATGAGCGTGTACGGAATCGCACAGGCAACGCAACCTTGGATGAACAGGCAGCCAACGAAATTCCACTGCGCCGGCATCCTACGCTGTCTCAATAACACGATGATCCACAGTACGATCGCCGCCAATGCGACGCGCGACGCAACCAAGGTAATCGGCGGGATGGTCGTAAGCGCGATCTTCGTCAGGGCGTAGGGCATTCCCCATAGCAACCCGAGCAGCACAAGCAGTGTTATTTCGAGTGGCCTTACCATTTTGGTCGGTGTGTACAGCCGGGGGCATGGACGGGCTTAGCAACGCATGCAGCGCGGGCGGCCTCCATGCGCGGTATCTGGTGAAAAATTCCGGAGTCCATATTGGTGTGCTCAAGCCCCAAAGGACAGCCGAAAGTATCCTGCGATAACACTTTTTAACCTTCGTTCCAGTGCTCTAACCAGGCCAGTCCCAATACCTCGCGCCGGTGGCCCCAAGACCGAAATCTCGTAGGTGTTCGGTCCCAATACTTTTACGCTGTGCGGGTACCAGGACATAAACAGGAGATATTCCATGCATGAGATCGTGAATGCCCGCCGGCCCGTTGTGGGCGACAAGGTCGAGCGTGACGCGGCTACCTGCAACCAGGGCAAGGTGCGGCTGGGAGACGCCGCCCCGGTGTTCGCGCCGCGCCGGCCCGTTACGGGCGACAAGGTCGAGCGTGACGCGGCTACCTGCAACCAGGGCAAGGTGCGGCTGGGAGACGCCGCCCCGGTGTTCGCGCCGCGCCGGCCCGTTACGGGCGACAAGGTCGAGCGTGACGCGGCTACCTGCAACCAGGGCAAGGTGCGGCTGGGAGACGCCGCCCCGGTGTTCGCGCCGCGCCGGCCCGTTGTGGGCGACAAGGTCGAGCGTGACGCGGCTACCTGCAACCAGGGCAAGGTGCGGCTGGGAGACGCCGCCCCGGTGTTCGCGCCGCGCCGGCCCGTTATGGGCGACAAGGTCGAGCGTGACGCGGCTACCTGCAACCAGGGCAAGGTGCGGCTGGGAGACGCCGCCCCGGTGTTCGCGCCGCGCCGGCCCGTTGTGGGCGACAAGGTCGAGCGTGACGCGGCTACCTGCAACCAGGGCAAGGTGCGGCTGGGAGACGCCGCCCCGGTGTTCGCGCCGCGCCGGCCCGTTGTGGGCGACAAGGTCGAGCGTGACGCGGCTACCTGCAACCAGGGCAAGGTGCGGCTGGGAGACGCCGCCCCGGTGTTCGCGCCGCGCCGGCCCGTTGTGGGCGACAAGGTCGAGCGTGACGCGGCTACCTGCAACCAGGGCAAGGTGCGGCTGGGAGACGCCGCCCCGGTGTTCGCGCCGCGCCGGCCCGTTGTGGGCGACAAGGTCGAGCGTGACGCGGCTACCTGCAACCAGGGCAAGGTGCGGCTGGGAGACGCCGCCCCGGTGTTCGCGCCGCGCCGGCCCGTTGGGGCGACAAGGTCGAGCGTGACGCGGCTACCTGCAACCAGGGCAAGGTGCGGCTGGGAGACGCCGCCCCGGTGTTCGCGCCGCGCCGGCCCGTTGTGGGCGACAAGGTCGAGCGTGACGCGGCTACCTGCAACCAGGGCAAGGTGCGGCTGGGAGACGCCGCCCCGGTGTTCGCGCCGCGCCGGCCCGTTGTGGGCGACAAGGTCGAGCGTGACGCGGCTACCTGCAACCAGGGCAAGGTGCGGCTGGGAGACGCCGCCCCGGTGTTCGCGCCGCTAACACCACGTATCAAGCTGGCTGTGTGTAGGGGGAACGCGATGCGCTCCCCCCAGGCGATTATTGTCATTTAATGCCGGCGCATTATTTGTCATTTATTGCCGGCACGTCGCCTAGAGAGGAACCCACGATGATCGCAGCGCCGATCGACGGCCCGCTTGTCGAATTCTTTCAAATGGTGCCGAACCGACGACCGCCGCAGAGGGCGGACCGCGCGGTCGGCGGCGTCATTCCGGCACGCGCTCTCCGCTATTGCGAAGCCATTACCAGCGCCTCGGCGTTCGGCTGGTACGTCTTCCTGCCGATCAGCTTCAAGGTGGTATGGGATGGGCACGACATGCTATGGACGTACGATGGGGTCGAGGAGTGGCTGCCGCTAACCCGGGATGCCGTGCAATACCCCCAATTCAGCGAACAGTTCAACGAGATTGCGCCGGCACGCCTGCGCGGATTCTCGCCGCCGTTTCTCACGCCCTCCATTCAACCTGGTGGGTTGCAAGTGTGGACCGGTTGCATCGCTAAATCCGCGCCTGGCTGGAGTCTGCTTGTTCGCGGCGTAGCGAATCTTTTCTCAGGCGCTTCGTACCAGATGTTCGAAGGCATCATCGAGACGGATAATTGGTTCGGGCCCTTATTCAACAACGTTCGGATTATCAAAACCGACATGCCGATCGAGTTTCGAAGTGACATCCCTTTCCTGCAAGTCCAACCGGTGCACAAGGACGTTTATGCTGAGAAATTCCTGCAGAACTTCGCTGTAAAAGATTTGGATCAGCTATCACGGGAAAACTGGGAAGCCTTCCATCGCACTGTCGTCGTACCGAACGTCGATCCCGAAAGGAAACGTGGTCAATATGCCGTTTCGGTGCGGAAAAGGGCTCACCATCCGCTACTGGCTACGAATCTCGTGTCGACGGCAGATCGTAAATAACGTTCGAAGGCAAGAACGATGCTGCTTAGCGGTCGCCGGGAAGCATAACCTCACAAACACACTAAAGAAGAATATCAACGACTTCGAGCATGAACGGCGACCCTGCCAGTCCCGAGCCAATCGCCCCAACCAACCCAGCCAGAGTCGGTGTAAACGGGGCTGGCATTAGCTGGAATGTCGGTCCGTTTTTTGCCTGACGCTTGGCAGCCTAACCCCGGCAGACGCTCCACTTATCAACACAGGTCACAAACAGCGCCCGCTCGTGCCCCCGTGCTGGACCGCCGGCGCTGCGACGAGTTCAACAGCAAATCGCCGAGAGCCTGGGCGGCCTGCGCCTTTGTCTGAAAGGCGCCTACTAGAGCTAAGTCGGGCATGGAGTAAGCCTCGAAATCGCTCTCGGAAAACTCCATCACGACGCCAATGGAGCCGTCGGCATCATAGACAAGCGACAGCTTTTCCCGCTGGCCCATTTTTCCACCCATCAGATTTTCCCCACACTCCAACAGCAGATTCCCTGATCGGTCAATGTATATTGCCTACTAGGCGCGGTACTGATACGGTATGATAAATGGTCCTGGGAAGAGAACTTGCAAAGTATGAATGGAGGTCCCGCTAACCGCGAGACGTGATGCTCTCGACGGTCAGCGGCTGAGGTTACCTTGAGCGCGCGGCTTCCATGCGGGAGGGCAAATTATGTCGTCTGTGGTTAGTGCGCCTGTTCGGAAGAATGACACCCCCTTGATGAAGGGCAGACAGCCAAGAAAATTCACGCTCGAAAATATCGCGAGAATTAAAGACTGGGTGGCACAAGGACTCGGCCGGGACGACATCGCTAACCGGCTTGAGGTGACCGTTGGTTCTCTACAGGTCACGTGCTCGAGATTAGGGATCAGCTTGCGGAAAGGTCGGCGCGCCGAACGCAATGGCGCGATCCAGTCGCTCCGGACGGCTCAACGCTCCATTGAACATATTCAGCAAGGCGACGATCCCGCCCGAGCAAAGGTCACGATGTTGATCCAAAAACAAAACAGGGTGGCACAGTTTGATCTGCCTCTAAATCAGTGCGCGATCGAGCAACTTGCGTTAGAGGCTTCGGTCCGTGGTTGGACGATCGCCGATATTATCGGGAAAATTGTGAGGCAAGTAATGGAGAAGGACTTAGTCGGGCGGATTCTGCGCAACGGCGACTCGCCTTACAAAGTTTAATTCTTGCGCCTCTCCTGACAACCTGAAATTACGACCGAGGGAAGCAAGGGGTACCGGTCAGCTTGTCGGCTCGTTGGCATCGCAGTCTGCCCCGCCGCCAAGGCAGGGAAGAAGTGATCGAATAGCACCCGCCAAGTGCGAAGCTACTTTAACTTATTGGACAAGTCCCTCGCTCAACGCCTTATCGCTCCGGCCGCTCGCGCGACTGGCTCAAGATGAAGAACCCGGAGGCGCCTATGCGGCAAAGAGCGAAGGCGATGACCGGCCTTCTGTCTCCGGCATGTCTTGAACAATTCGTCGGACCAAAGGAGTTTGGACGGCTACGATGTCGTTGGTCTTTGTCCGTCGTCAGAGATTTTTAGACAGGAGGCATCCTAATCTAAGGGAGATTCTGGCGCATCGGGCGACACTTTCACCCGATC
>CAWIGD010000048.1:0-188284 GCA_963835165.1 uncultured Alphaproteobacteria bacterium | reverse complement strand
CGCTTGCTGGCTACCGCGCCAAGCTGGAGTTCGATCCAAAGCTCGGCGCGTTCACGCTCGCGAAGCCGTTGCTTGCCGGCCTGACCTATCCCTATGATTGGGGTTTCATCCCGTCCACCAAAGCGGAGGACGGCGACCCGCTCGACGTTCTCATAATTCATGACGCCGCGACCTATCCCGGGCTCGTCCTGACATGCAAGCCGATCGGCGTGCTCGAAGTCCTTCAATCATCGAAGGGAAAGAAGGAACGCAACGACCGCGTGTTTGTCGTGCCGGATCGCTCGCCCTTCGAGGGCGACCTGCAGGACATCCGGCGGCTGCCATCGAGGGCGATCAGGGAACTGGAGAAATTCTTCGAGGCGACGAACGCGCTCGAACCTAAGACATTGCAATTCCTGGGATGGCGTGGACCCGCGAAAGCGATCAGGACGATCAAGAAGGTGTCGCTCTGAAGCCGACTGGACTGCCGGAAACGGCGTGGTCTGGCCGTGCGGCCTTGCATCACCGCCTCACATTGCAGCGAAATATGGCAGCTAAAGTCCGAGATGGGTCATTACCCCGAAAACCGACATTGCCCGCGCGTTTTATGAGTACACGCCCACAATGATGCGAACTTCGGAATCGGGACACTAGTCTACAAACGTCGCCGATCTCATGAAGATGGTCCGCGGTGAAGTCGACGCCCACCGACATTCTGCTCAAGGCGATACAACTTGGTCGGGTGCTATGCTGGATAGGTCAGGACTGCAGGGGTTCGCTCTCGCACTCCGGCCGTCAGGCGTGCCGGCTCGATTTTTCCCGGGCCAAGAATGTGAAGCACCGTTTCACCTGCGGCCATAAGATAATCTGCGATAATTCGGCGATGGCACCGCCACCACAGCACCTCTGCGCACATGATGGCGCAGCGCTGCACTTTGCCAAGGTCGCGCAGCCGGGTGAGACCGCCGTGGAAGCTGTCGCCCATTGCGTAGTCGGCATAGTTGTGAAAACTTTTATTCTTCCAGAACGCGTTCACGCTCAGCGGAACATCGTGTTGCTTGCCACGCAAACCGCCGAGCTCTGCAATGTGGCTGTATCCGATATGGTATGCCGCCAGTGCTTCGGGTAGCACGTCAGTATTGTATTGCGGGTTCGTGCGAGAGCGAGGAACGGTACGAACGTCGGCGACGAGCGTTACCCCACTAGCGCGTAATAGGTCTACGAAGTCGTTGATAGGCCGCGTCGAGTGCCCGATGGTGTAGAAGGGGGTTGCCATACGAGACTTCCATCACTCTCGCGACTCGCGATTTAGGGATAACAATGGGACCAACCTGCCTCAATGGAATTGTGCTTGCGGTTTGTCGAAGCCAAGCACAAGCCTTCAATCGATCGCGTCTGAAAAACTCCGGCGACCTTGCTTCTCATCGAGTTCGTTTACCTGGTGGCTTCTTTAACTCGGTTAGACATTGGGCGGGATCATCTGATCTTATCTGCTGATCAAGTAACCGCCGACGAGCATGAGGCCAATTCCCACTCCCTTTTGCAGCGCTGTCGCATCCGATCGGTCTTGGCGGCGCTGCGGAAAAGGGCCATCCTGACGCCCGGAAGGCAGTTCATCCGGGAACGTCGTTGAAGCGCAGTGCCCTTTCACGGCCGCCGTAAGGGACGATTGCCGGACAGGATCGCCCATGAATATTCCGATCACGAACTTCGTCTGCGCGGGCAGCCTCGAGGAGCTGAAGGCCAAGGGGCGGCTCGTCGTGCGCGGGGCGCATCGTCCGATCCTCGTGATTCACGACCGCGGGCGCGTCTTCGCGCTTGACAGCCGCTGTCCACACATGGGGTTTCCGCTCGACCGCGGCAGCCTCGAGGATGGCATCCTGACCTGCCACTGGCACCACGCTCGCTTCGATCTCGCAAGCGGCTGCACCTTCGATCTGTGGGCCGACGACGTGCCGACCTGTCCCGTCGAAGTGCGTGACTTGGAAGTGTGGGTGAAGCCCACATTCGGCTATGCTGACACGGCAGCGCATTGGCGCCGACGGCTCAACGACGGCCTTGCCCACGACCTCGGCCTTGTCATTGCCAAGGCGGTACACGGCCAACTTGCCGCCGGCGTGCCAGCCGCGGACGCCGTCCGGCAGATCGTGTTGTTCGGCGCACGCAACCGTGACGGCTGGGGCGTGGGCCTAACCATTCTTACCGCGCTCGCTAATTTGCTACCCGTGCTACCGGAGGAAGAGACCTATCTCGCGCTGTTCCACGGCGCGCGCCGCGTCGCCGCTGACTGCGATGGACAAGCGCCGCGCCAGGAGCGTGCGCCGCTCGCGAGCCGGCCCGATCTTGCTACCGTCAACCGGTGGCTGCGGCGTTGGACGGCCGTACGCCATCGCGAGGCGGCCGAGCGTACCGTGCTCACGGCCATCGCGAGCGGCGCTGCGCCGGCCGAGCTCGCCGATCTCCTGCTTACGGCTGAGACAGATCGCGCCTTCGCCGACAGCGGACACTCACTCGACTTCATCAATAAGGCGTTCGAGTGCCTCGACCTGATCGGCTGGGAGCACGCTGCAACGGTGCTGCCGACCGTGGTCGGTCAGATGGTTGCCGCGCGCGGCGCCGAAGAATCGACTGCTTGGCGTCAGCCGGCGGATCTCATCGCCCTGTGCCATGCGGTGGCAACGGAGCTCCCGGACCTGTTCGCGGCCGGTCGAGGCAGGAACCGCTGGTCGAATCATGCGGCGCTCGCCCGCACGCTCCTCGGCGACGACCCGGTTGCGATCATGGAGGCTCTCAAGGGGGCAGTCCGAGCCGGGGCCGCTCCCAGCGACCTTGGCCGCTCCCTTGCCTACGCGGCGGCGCTCAGGGTGGCTCGCTTCGGCAGCGCCAACGAGCACTCCGACTGGGAAACGGCCCACCACGTCTTCTCCTATGCCAACGCCATTCATCAGATGGTAAAACGGATCGGGATCGCCGACTCGGACCGCCACGCCGAGGCTGCATGCGGCATCCTGCACGGCGCGATGGCGCTCTATCTCGCCCGCTATCTGAACGTGCCGCCAGCCCGCATTCCTGGCGACAGCGGCGACCTCCTCGACGATCTGCCCACCGATGTCGAGGCCCTTCGGGCCGCTCTACTCGACGCCTTCGACCGGCAGCGGCAGGTCGACTTCGCGGCACGTCTCGTGGCACGCCATCTCACACTCGGCCACCCGCCGCGCGCACTTATCGCCACGCTGGGCCGGGCGCTGTTGCGCGAGGACGCGGGCTTTCACGCCTATCAGATGCTGGAGGCCGGCGCGCGCCAGTTTGGGGAATGGGGCAACGCCGACGAGGGCCGGCACATCCTGATCGCCGTCGCCCGCTATCTTGCCGCCCATTCGCCTACCGAGCGTGCCGGGTTGCAGACCGCCGATATTGCCCGGCGGCTCATGCGCGGCGGGGAGCTCCATCAGGAGGCTACCGCGGGTGGGAATCCTTCCATTGGCCTCGCCGCCGGCGATCGATAATGCTGGCGACGAAAGCGCGCATTTCCGTAATGGCATGGGGCGAGAAGGAGTCTGGAGAGTCCGCGGAGAAGCAGAGCTCTGCGCTGCATGGCATGCGAATTCGCACGATTACGCGGGCCTACTTGGAGAATGTTGGATCCCAGTTCCTCTCCCTCCAGCAAGATTTAATCGAACACAATAATTTGCCATTCGCTTATCACGAGACGGCCTGGTGACTTCGGTCTTACGCACCAACCGTGTCTACAGTGGGCGGACGCCCCTGAGGGTCGCTGTTGGGGGCACGTCTATGGGTACAGGATTGGCAAAATCTAAAGCTCTGGATTTTCGTGGCAATCATAAATTGTGGGCGGACGCTGCGTCCGCCTTGGTGCGTCCTTGAAAGGTCCTAACCGCGGAAAGCGCTACGTTAACCGCAGTCAGCCTGCTGGGCTCCAGCGGTGCCGGAGAAACGACCGGTCGAGTGCGTCTCAATGCCAATTTCTAGGCGCGAACCCAGCGCAGCTTGGCGATTCGTGGATCGGCCGCAAAGCTCTTGCGGTCGAAGGTAATGCCGGATTTCGGGGCTTCGCAGATCGCCTGGGCTCCGGCATCGCTGAGGCGAATATGCCATGTCTGCTGATCGATCGGCTTGGGGCGCGCGAAGGCCCGACAAGTGAGCAGCGCGAAATTCATTCCTTGGCCCGGATCACGAACCGATGCGTAGCGAATGACTTCGATCTTGGCTGCTCGCGCGGTTTCGGCGAGCGCCTGGCAGTGGCTGTAGTCGGTAACGTGCATCCACTTTGTTCTGTCGGCGCCGTATTTGCCCTTGGTCAGGTCGATTGCTTTCTTGGTGCCGTATTCGGCTGAGAAGGCCGTGTATTCGGCTGGGTTCGCGGGCCACGGCGTATTGGGCGACTCGGCGAAGAACAGCAGGCGATAGAACGCCATCTCGGCGACGGCCGTCTGCGGCGTTTCCGAAGCGTAGAACACGCCCTCGGTTATTCCGGCTCGCCGAAATCGCGATCCTTTGGGGTAGACTGCGCCATACCGAAACGGTGTCGACAACAGGTAATGCAGGTCGCGGCACTCGAGCGGCAACGGCGGCTTGGTCATCTCAATGAGGTCTTCGATCAGTTCCTGCTCGGCAACGGAATCCACGAGCTTTAGCGTCGAGACATGGTATTGCGCCTCGACCAGCCGCCAGCAGATGCTGGCGAGCGCGCGTGCATCAGACGACAGCGCGGCGGGCGTCGAGGTACTGGATGACATTCATCAGCCCGGGCACGGTCTGGATTAGCGCAATCGGCTCGGCATCGAGCACCGCGTTGCGGTTCTTGAGCCATGTACTAGCGACAGCGTCGTCGCCGCCGACGATGGCGTCGAGCGAACGGTAGAGACGCACGAACAGGACGGCGAGTTCGAATGGCTTTTGCCCGAGCTGGAGCGTGTAATCCTCGCTGCGCATGCGGGAGACGGTCGCCTCCGACACGCCGATCACGTTCGCGAGCGCCTTGTTGGTCAGTCGTAGTTGGGACGCGGCCCTGAGCGTGGCTTTGGTGACGACGGCGGCTTGGTCGGCCGCGGATACCTGTCGGGGCTTGGTTGGCGGCATGGAAGCCTTCATTTCCATAGCAATAATATACGAAAATAATTGCTAAGGAAAGAACAATCCTGAGGGAGTTTGAAGGCTTCCTTCCGGAGGCGCATTGGGCGGAGCGGTCGTCCGCCTACCTTTGTTGATATCATTGCATTATACGCGGCGGATCGTTCCCCACCCCCGAAGCCACCCGCGAGCCGTAACGTCGATAGCCGGCTATAAAATCTCAGCCAATGGCACGACGATACCACGATCTGATCGCACCGGTGGTCGAGGAAGTAGTCAGCGAACAGATTTCTTGAACAGATTTGCAGCGGGCCCGTCGTTGTCGGTCGCTGCACGCGCGGGCTTAACGATTACTCGGCGGTCGTGGACGATCCGCAACATGCCTTCCCCGGCCACGGCCATGCGACGCTGCGACGTACGCGCCCGCGGATTGTGCGTATAGTCTTCCTGGCATCGGCAGGAAACGAACAATGATCGCACGTCGTGCCGTTCTGATTGCGCCCGCGCTGGCAGGCCTTTTTGCGCTCGGTGGCCGTGGCTTCGGACAAGAGTTCCCGACCGGACCGATCACCTTCGTCGTCTCTTTCCCGCCCGGCGGCAGCATCGACGTCGTGATGCGCGCAATGGCTCCCAAACTTCAGAAGCGGCTCGGCAAGCCGGTCGTAATCGAGAACCGCGCCGGCGCCGGCGGCAACATTGCGGCCGCCGCCGTTGCCAACGCGCCGCCGGACGGTCACACCCTGCTGGCACCGGCAAGCTCGCTCGCCGCCAATCCCACGCTGGTCAAGAACATGCCGTTCGACACACTTAAGGACCTACAGGCGATTGCGCTCCTGTTCCGGACGCCGCTTGCGCTGGTGGTCCATCCCAGCGTGCCAGCCAAATCGGTTTCGGAATTGGTCGTATTGCTCAAGCAGAAGCCCGGCGAGATCACTTTTGGCCACAGTGGCGCAGGCGCTGCAATCTTTCTCGCCGCCGAACTGTTCCAGAGCATGACCGGAACCAAGATGAACGGCGTCGCCTATCGCGGCGCGCCTCCCGCGCTCAACGACGTGATGGCGGGTCACGTTGCGCTAATGTTTGCAGACGCGGGCAGCGTAGTCGGCCACATCAACGCCGGTAGGGTGCGCGCGCTCGGCGTGAGTTCTACCGCACGCGTCCCGGCATTACCCAACGTGCCGACGATTGCGGAGTCCGGAGTGCCGGGCTTCGATGCCGTCGGATGGACGATGATCTGCGCGCCGTCGGCAACGCCCAAACCGGTGATCGATCGGCTGCACGCCGAACTCGAGGCGGTGGCCGCGACGCCGGAGGTTCGCGACGTAATCGTTCGGATTGGCACCATCCCGGTCGACAGCCCGCCGCCGACCGAGTTGCAGAAATTCCTGGCGTCGGAGATCGACCGCTGGGGCAGCCTGATTCAGCGCGCGGGCCTCGCGAAAACCGAATAGGCCGGACGGCGTGATTCTAGGCCACCGTAGCGCGTGTCGCTCACGCTATTCATCCAGTTCGGGTTCTCTCACAACCGGCGGCTCGAGGTCTTCGTCCTCGTCGTCTTCTTCGTCCTCGTCATCCTTGTCGTTGGGATCTCGCGGCGGCATCTTGTTGCCTATGATAGCGAGGAGACCCCAGTCGACCGACCAACTCGGAACACTTTCAAAGGCGGGCAGGATCATGTCGGCTCCTATCTCATCCTCTCGCAGACCTCGGCGGGTAAGTACTCGACTAGTCGAGAATGATCACGCACCTGCAGCGGCAGTTTTTTGATCCGCCGGATTTGGACCGCAGCAATGGCGGACGCTGGGCCCGCGACGAGCCGCGATATGAAAAGATCTCCAAGCAGGCGGTGTGAGCGCGCCTCGAATTCGCGGGTTTTCGGGGTTTAGTACCGTACGCTTGACGCCCCTGGCGTCGAACCAACCGCCAGCCGCGCCGTTGACTCGCCGGGCTTGCCGGCCAACGGGAGGCAGTGACCGGCATGTCACAAGCACGGCATCCAAATGATAATATATCTATTGACTAGCTAAACTCATAAGTTGCCGTCTTTGCAACGGCGTCAACCGTACACAGCACCGAGCCGATTTGCTTGGGGTCGGAAAGACAATCGCGCTTAAAGATCGCAGCGTTTGTTCCAGCTGCTCGTCTAACTGAAACAGCTAAGAGACCATCGGAATTTTTAGCAAAAGCGTCTGCGCCGACTTCGCGACAGAACCCGTGGTCATTGGTAATGAGACCAGGAAATGTCGCCACCAGCGGCCGGAGGTCAGCCAGGGTTCCCAACACATGGCAGTCGATTAAATGCAGCCGAAAGATCCATGTCCTCATCGTCGCCGGAAAGTAACTCGGTGCGGTATGGGCATATTCGTCGCCGGCTGTTTCCCGCTCCCAAGCCGAATAGAAAACCGCGTGACTGCCATCTGAAAAACGACCTTCCCGAAACGGTGGCGTGAAGGGGCGATTTAACAGTGCTTGGAGATCGGATTCCTCGAAAGGGAAAAAATCAATCGCCTCCTGAAGCGCGAGGGGGTCGTCGTCCTGAATGCATTGCTTAAATGTCTCAATTTCATTTACGGTCAGAGCGACTCTGTACGTGCGATCATTAAAACCGCGCGTCACTGCCTGGGGGAGAACATTAACGGCCGGCAAGACGTTCAACCAAGGTCCGCACGGAAACCATCCCCGGAATTCGGCGCTCCATCATGAAATCTAAAGGTGATTTGTCGCTCAGATATTGATTGGGACCTCTCAGCCACGCTTGTTGGCGCTCTGGTGGAAAAAGGGACGAAAGAATTCGATAGATTCCATACAGCAGGCGAACTCGATCCTCGCGATCGGGACCACGTAGACTGAGACTACCGTCCAGCAAGTCCGCTGCGCTTTGCGAGTTTGGATATGCCAGAAGGCTTGCCAGCTCAGAGTCAGACAGCCGCCAGTCCTTGGCGATTTTGCTCAAGACTTTCACGGGTCCGGTTCGACGGCCCTTCATCGGCTCGACGTGTGCGTCTGCGGCGACCGACGACGCAGCAGCCATTTGGGCCGATGCGGAAACCAGCCTTACGTACCTCTTCGCGTCTACCTTAGTTAACGGTATTGCAATTTCTCCTTGCGGGCGCCTGAAGCCCACGATTAGGGCTATTTGCTCGCGGAGAACCTCAGTGTGTCCTGGATCGTAGCCATGAGTTGTATCGTAGTGCCCCAAGGCAGGGATTGAGAAGTATCCATAACGAGCCAAAGAAAAGTGAGAACTTGCAATCGGATCGTTAGACCCCTTGTTGTGTCCATACCCAGGCCGGGAAAATGGAGTGTTCCCAGATGATCCAAAGACGGCGAAAGAATTGCCTGATGCATAGTGCCCGGTGAACGATTGGCCTAGGGCGTCGGCGCTTTCTAACGGAGAGCGGTTCATTTATGACCCCGTCTGCATCAGATCGATTTCTAATGACGCAAGGACTTTCCGTACAAGACGCTCTGTAAATAATATTTGCTCATCTACGCCCTGGTATTGTGTGCCGTGTCCGAATGACAATTGAATGAGAAGAAATAGGTCGGCTTGCGGAAGAGCGGACGGCTCTGCTGTGATCTGAACGGTCCACATTTCCGTCGGGTTGGGGACATTCACACGAAGTACGTAAGTCGCATTTTCACCGCCAAGCTGCTTTGGGTCGATGCAGGATTGAGGCATTGCACGCTTGCGAAGGAAGGCCTGCGCCGCGTCGGTGCCACCTTCCAGAGCCATCCACGAGCTCAAAGAAAACGCGGTCTGTGCAGAGCGAACATCCGGAACCGCCTTACGCAGAGCATCGTGAGCCAGCATTGTCACGTCTTTTACGGCCTTTACCCCTTCCGCAGCTTGCGATTGGGGGAATTCTAAGCGTCATCTTGTTTATACGAAGCTCCAGCGCAGCAAGATTTTCAAATAGGCCAATTCGAATGAACCATTCTGATAGAATGGTGGCGGCGTTAACCGCCACATGCTCGACAGGGATCGCGTAGCGCGGTGCAATTATCGTATAGAAATTCTGCAGAGTTTCCGACGCATTGCGAGCCAACACAAACGCTGGTTGGAAAGAAAGCTCATGCAAGACGTCAAGCCTTTGAACGGTCGCTTTCATTGAGCCAGATTCCATCGCTTCTACTTAAATGGGATGCCAACCGCTCTCTAGGGCGGTCAGAGGGCCCCAAGTCGCGCGAACTGAGCCTAGCTGTCGAGGAGGGGGCAAACAACTAACCGATTGCGGCATGCGAGGCAGGCCTCATTGCTGGAACGAAGGCAGAACTTGGGGCGACGGGGAGGTTCCCGCTGCTGCAAAACCAGCCGCAACGGACGCTAGGGATGATTATGCGCTCGGAGCGATCATGATAGGTCGGCCAAGAACGACTACCGGGGGAGAGCTTCTCTTTGAATACTGAGACGACCAGACTTGAGTAAGGTAAAATAGTCGCGTGCTCGCCTCTCCGCCGCAGGACCGGCGAAGATCGTGACGTAACAGCCACCGTCATCGTCGAAGTACTCGACACGCCAATCACCCGTGCCATGGCGATCCTCGTTGATCGACACTTCCCCGTGGAAGGAATTGACGGATGGATCGACGAAGCAATCGCCGCGTTCTCGGCACGCCATCTCGGTCGGGTCTTGTGTCGCGACGACTTCCTTAAACGATCTTGGCCTAGGGCTGCGCATGGGCGCCTAACCTTTCGTCTGCACCGAATGTTCCAAATGGGTCATTTCGCCCAGTCCTCCTCCGCCTCTCGCTTCACAGCAGGTGCCTCCGGATTCTTGAGCTTGAGCCAGTCTGGCGAGCGTCCCGACCTGTAACGCGATCCCAGGCGCTTAGAGACGATCCCCTCCAGCCCCATCTTGCAGGCGTGCTGGAACACGACCACGCAAGGTGTTCGTTCAGCCGCAGGCCTGATCGGCTCTTGCGCAGGACGCTCGCCAAGGTCGCTTTGCGCACTTCGATCGGCTCCCGCCGAAGGTCCGAACCGTCCAGCTCCAGCAGGTCGAAGGCGTAGAGGAAGGCAGCCGCCTCGTTGCGGCGCCGACGCAGGACATCGAACCGGGCGAGCCCGCGCTCGTCGCAGCACACCACCTCCCCGTCGATCAGGCAGGACCTCACATCGAGCTGGTTCACGGCCTGGACGACGAGCGGAAAGCGGTGCGTCCAGTCGTTGCCCCTGCGGGTGATCAGGCGGTGCCGACGGGATCGCGCCGGGCCATGAGCCGGTAGCCGTCGTGCTTGATTTCGTGCAGCCAGCCGGAGCCAGTCGGTGGGTGGTCGGCAGGTGACGGCAGGCACGGCTCGATGAAACGCAGAACGGTAGACATAGTGAGGCTATATATCGCCTGCCCTGCCCGGAATCGAATCGGTCCGTACGGGGAGCGGCATGTCGCCGTCGTCACGGGCGATTGAACAGACGGCGACACTTCGCTGCCATGATGCAGCTCGAGCCCGATCGGCGTGCGATCTTCGCGGAGCGGGTTGCGAACACCTTGGACGCCTATTCGCCGTTCTGCGAGCTAGGACCTGGCGACGTCGATCGCGCCATCCGCGCAGCGCTGGTCGGGCTGTGGGTGCCGCCGACGATCGAGCCCCGCACCGTGCCGCGGTGGGCGCGCAACACGCCGTGCTATGAGCCGATCTCCAAGCAGGCGGCGGAAGGCTGAGCCATGGGCTACTGAGTTGGCAAGGGTAAATTAAAATGGACCGGCTCGGCCGGGGCGTTATAAATGAAAGGAGCCGGGAGCGGTTCGAAGCGCTCACCGGCCCCAATTTTTGACCACGGATGCCGCCGTGACCAACCGCGACCATACCCGCTCAGCACCCGCCTTGTCATCCGCCGCCGGCACGTCCGCGGCCGAGACGTCGCGCGACCCGTGGGATTATTTCCTCTCCCTCGGGTGGGATGACCCGCGCGAGTACGCTTGGGAGCCCTGGGATTGGACCCCCGCGATGATGCGCAAACGGCGCCTACCCCAGCCCCGTAAACCGCGCAGGCCGTCCCTCACCCGCCTGGCCGCCAAGGCCAAGGCGCTCGGCATCGCCCTGACGCTGGAGCCCGACGGCGGCGTGACGGTGCGCGCCGACAGCTCGGCAAGCGGCGAGGAGTCGACCCCGAGCCCCTACGATGAATGGATGGCGAAGCGGGGCGGCGATGCGAATTAGGCTCAAAGGACTCAACTGGTCCACCAAGCGGCTCGCCGACGGCACGCTGCGAACCTATTGGTACCCCTGGCGCGGAGGTCCGCTGTTGCGCGGCCAGCCGGGCACGCCGGAATTTCAGGCGTCCTACAATGCGGCGGTCGACAGCAAGGTCGCGACACCGCAAGGCGTGATCTTGTTTATCTTGCAAGGCTTCCAAGCGAGCGAGGATTTTCGTTCCCTCGCCGACAGCACGCGGCGCAGCTACGTTCCGCTGATTAAGCGCATAGAACGCGACTACGGCGACTTCCCGCTTGCGGCGCTGACCGATCGGCGCACGCGCGGGCTGTTCATGGCATGGCGCGACAAGATCGCCGCCAGTTCCGGCCGCCGCCAAGCCGACTATGCATGGTCGGTGCTGGCCCGCGTTCTATCGTGGGCGCTCAACCGTGGCCTGGTCGCCGCCAATCCCTGCACCCACGGCGGTCGTCTCTACAGCGGCTCACGGGCAGAGAAGATATGGACCGCCGCCGACGAAGCAACATTCCTCGAACGTGCACCCGCGCATCTGCATTTGCCGCTGCAGCTGGGGCTGTGGACAGGCCAGCGGCAAGGCGATCTGCTGCGCCTGCCATGGTCGGCCTACGACGGCACGTATATTCGGCTGCGGCAATCCAAGACCGGCCGGCGCGTTCAAATCCGAGTCGGTGCGCCGTTGAAGGTCGCGCTCGACGCCGCGCCCAAGCGGTCGACCATCGTCCTCACCAATAGCGAGGGCAAGCCGTGGACCTCGGACGGCTTCCGCACCTCGTGGGGCAAGGCGTGCAAGCGGGCGGGCATCAGCGGAGTGACCTTCAACGATTTACGCGGCACGGCGGTCACCCGGCTCGCGATCGCTGGATGCACCGAGGCCGAGATCGCGACCATCACCGGGCACTCGCTACGCGACGTGCGCTCGATCCTCGATGCGCACTATCTCGCCCGAGATCCGGCGCTCGGCGACTGCGGCGATCGCGAAGCTGGAACAGCGAAAATGAAGAACGCTTTGGCAATGGATTTTTCAAACCGGACCTCAAACTGGTCGGAACGGGTCCAGCGAAGAATGCTGCAAGTCATTGAAAAGATTGGTGGGCGCACCAGGGCTCGAACCTGGGACCCGCTGATTAAGAGTCAGCTGCTCTACCAACTGAGCTATGCGCCCTAACCGAGGAATTTCAGGGGGTTAGGCACTTCCACCATTTTTGCGGGCACCGCCGGTGCTCCGAACGTCATCGCCGCTCAGTCTCGCGGCGCGGGTGCCACACATAGGGCATCGGCGCGGGCTTTCCAAGCGCGACGATCGGAAATACCGCCCCGACGTCCACACCAAAATCCTGCAGATTCGGCCAGATGCACAGGTCGTTAGTTGTAACATGCGTGCCGGCCCGGGCCGCCGTCCGAGAGCCGATCAAGCCCTCAGCAGCGGGCCGCGCCCGGCACAGATGAGGAACTCCTGCCGTGCTGTCAATCGCAGCAAGCAGCCTGGTTCCCTGGGCGGGGCGTAGCAATCTTCGGGTAGAAAGGCGCAACGCGTCATGGAAGGCATCGGGTTCATAGCGCTGGCGATCGCCGCGGTGCTTGTCGGCTTCTTCGTCGTCCGGCAGTCGAAGACGAAGGGCCGATGGGGCATCGGGTCGCTGAGCCCGGCTTGTCCACGCTGCGGCACGTCCATGCCCGCGATCCGCCGGCCCGCATCAATCGCGGAAGCGATGTGGGGCGGATGGACGTGCCCAAAATGCGGCTGCAAGGTCGACAAGTATGGGCACGAGCGGGCTGCACGCTGAGGCGTCACGCCCGCGTCCCGCAAGTTGGCGCGGTTGCGCCCAGTCGCTTTCAGCCGCCGGATCTTCGCCTGGTCCCGCTGCGTCGTTGCAGCCGGCTGCCGTCGCGCGGAACCCACAACGATGGATCACGCCACGCGTGCGAGCGAAGCGCGCCAGCTCGACAAGCGCCAACCGGTTCCCTCCGCCCGCAAACAAGTTGCCTTTGCAACCAACGCGAATTCCTTAGGTATCCCGGGGGTTGTTACTTACTGTGGCTGGGTCGCCGCATGAGGTTGCCATGAGCAGAGAACCGCAGGAATGCCTGAAGCGTGCCGGCGAATGCGTCCGATTGGCTGAAGCTGAACGTGACCCGGAGCTGAGGGCGTATCTGATAAAGCTCGGGTCGTCATGGGCACAGGCCGCGCGGGAATTGGATGAAGGCAAACGCCAGGACGCCTAGCGTCCCCCTGCCGTGTCCGCTCACGTAGCAGCCTGTGACGTCGCGAGAGCGTCGTTCCCTCCCCTTCGGTTTCGCAGAAGAGAAAAGCGCCAAGGCACGCGGTGCCGGTGAACTTTGCGCTGCCCGAGGAAGATACGAGTCTGTTCTGAAACGGGCGGCGATCGACCGAGCCAGGTGCCCCACGCGCCCGCCGTCACGGAAAGAAAGCGACCTTCAAAAAAGGAAAGCCGCCGGGTGGGGACCCGGCGGCTCCCGTACGTCGGCGATCGTGTCGGGGGGCTGGGAGTGCGACCGCCGGCGCTAGGCTATTGATGTGGGAACTACAGGCGCTGTCCGCCAGAGTGTTCCATATCCGTTGGGCCAGTGTTGGTGCGGCGCGGACCCCAGTGATGGCGCATACCGTCGCCGTCACGTCCACCGCCATCACGTCCACGGAACCCATCCCGATCGGTTCCGCCCAGGCGGTTGAGAATCGCAAAGCGCCGCTTCTGATTCTCGTCCAAGCTCTTGTACAACGGATCTGTGGCGTCGGCCAATTTCTTCAAGGCCGCCCCGGTGTCCGTCAGGGATGTGGCGCGCTGACGCAGACGTTCCACCGGATCGTCGCTGGGCGGAGCGTTGCGCATCGCCATCCTGCGGTCCATCCGCACCTTGCCGAAATCACGCGCCGCCTGCTCGAAGGCCGGCCAGTTCTTCTCCTGATCGGGCGTCAAGGTCAGGCCCGCCTTGAGCGCCGCGAGCCGCGCCTCGCCGAATGCCCGCAGATCCTCGGTGTTGGGCCGCCAGCGCTGGGCGCCGTCACGGTCGCTGCGCTGCTGCGCATAAACAAGGGAGGTGCCGGCGATCGCGAGCGTTGCTGTTCCGGCGACGATGGCTTTCCACATGGGCGTTCCCCTTCAATCACCTTGCGATGGACGCGAGTACAGAGGGAAAGGACCGGGGTATCAAGTTAAAGTTCGGTTAGGTAACGAGCCCAGGACGCAAGACTAGATAACGATTTCGCGAGCAACATTACAGCGATGTCATGTAGTCGGATCGCTTCTTCTATGGCCGCGAACCGCTCACCTTGCGCGGAGCGCGGGCGCGCCCGGTGACCGACGCGCCCGCCCCGTTATGTTCGTTCAGCCGACCTCGGTCGAATGCAGACGCCGCGCCGGCAACAGCGGCTCGGCCGTGCCCTTCTGGCGCCGGGACAGGAGCTTGTTGAGGGCGCCGAGATAGGCCTTCGCGGAGGCGACCAGCGTGTCCGGGTCGGCGCCCTTGGCGGTGACCGACCTGCCGCTCTCGGCCAGCCGCACCGACACCTCGGCCTGGGCATCGGTGCCCTGGGTGACGGCGTGCACCTGGTAGAGCTCGAGCACCGCCTCGTGCGGAATCAGCGCCTTGATGCAGTTGAAGGTCGCATCGACCGGCCCATTGCCGGTCGACTGCACCGTGTGGTGGCGGCCGTCGATGTCGAGCGTCGCGGTAGCCGATTGCGGCCCCATGGTGCCGGCGATCACGGTGAGGCTGACCAGTTTCACGCGGTTCTGCGCGTGCGCGATTTCCTCATCGACCAGCGCTTCGAGATCCTCGTCGTAGATGTGCTTTTTCTTGTCGGCGAGCGCCTTGAAGCGGACAAAGGCGTCCTCGAGCTGGTTGCCCGAAAGGCGATAGCCCATCTCTTCGAGCTTGTGCACGAAGGCATGGCGGCCGGAATGCTTGCCCATGACCAGCGACGTCTGCTTCACGCCCACGCTCTCGGGAGTCATGATTTCGTAGGTCTGGGTGTGCTTGAGCATGCCGTCCTGATGGATGCCGGACTCGTGCGCGAACGCGTTGCGGCCGACGATCGCCTTGTTGTACTGCACGGGGAACGAGGTCGCGGCTGCCACCAGTTTCGATGCGCGGGTGAGCAACGTGCTGTCGACATTGGTCCAGTACGGCATCACGTCGTTGCGTACCTTCATCGCCATCACGACCTCCTCGAGCGCAGCGTTGCCGGCGCGCTCGCCGATGCCGTTGATGGTACATTCGATCTGACGGATGCCGGCGCGTACGCCGGCGAGCGAGTTCGCCACCGCCATGCCGAGATCGTCGTGGCAATGCGCGGAGAACCGCGCCTTGTCGGCGTTCGGCACGCGCTCGCGCAACATCTTGATGAGCGCGAAATACTCTTCCGGCACGGTGTAGCCGACCGTGTCGGGGATGTTGATGGTCGTGGCGCCGGCATTGATCGCGGCTTCGACGCAGCGGCAGAGGAAGTCGTGCTCGGTGCGGGTACCGTCCTCGCTCGACCACTCCACGTCGTCGGTGAAATTGCGCGCGCGCGTGACCTGCGCGATCACCATCTCGTAGACCTCCTGCGGCTCCTTCTGGAGCTTGTATTTCATGTGCACCGGCGAGGTGGACAGGAAGGTGTGGATACGGCTGCGTTTGGCCGGCTTGATCGCCTCGGCGCAACGGTCGATGTCCTTGAAGGCGGCGCGCGACAGCCCGCACACGACCGCGTTCTTCGTGCGCTTGGCGATTTCATTCACCGCGGCGAAGTCGCCTTCCGATGCGACCGGAAAACCGGCCTCGATGACGTCGACGCCCATCTGGTCGAGCAGCTCGGCGACTTCGAGCTTCTCCTCGTGGGTCATGGTGGCGCCTGGACACTGCTCACCGTCGCGCAAGGTGGTGTCGAAGATGACGACGCGGTCCTTCTCGGACTTCGCTGGGGTGTTCATCACGTGGTCCTTCTGGTCGTTTGCGCCCCACTCTGTCGGGGCGGCTGGCGCGCTTTCGGGCTGCCGGTTAGCCATCCGGAAAGCACGCCACTTGGAGAGGTGGAGCGCGCAGACCGGTTCCCACTTTTTGCAGAGCGCGCTCTGGTTCCGTCCTTCGGTACCCCTGAGCGCCCAGGCGAAACGCCCAGCCGGCCCTCAGGGGAGGGTAAGGAGCAGCAGCCCGCCGAGAATCAGGGCAGCGCCGGGCCGGGGCTGAGCCCCCCGGGTCATCGCGCGGAAATCACGGCGCGTCGGCATCAACTTCGCCCTCGGCATGGCCACGCAAGGCGCGGCACGATCGCGGCCGCGTTTCCTATGTGGGACCGCCGCCTTTCTAGCGGAAGAGCGGTTCGCTTCGCAAGATCAAATCCTGCCGAGACAAGCGAAACGGCTTCACGTGCGGTAGCGGGCGATCCTGTTCGCCGGCAGTCGTTCCGGCAGGTTCGGGACAGCAACGCTGACCTTTACGTCCCGACCGACAGTTCGGCGCTCTCGGTCGCGTAAAATCCCGGATCGAAGTCTACCTGCCCACCACCGCGGTCACGTCGATCTCGAGCACGCAGCGAGGCGGAAATGGTCGGGATCGTCGATACGTAGCCGCTTGATCAGTTTCGACGGGGTCATGACGCCTCCTCCGAAGCCTGGCTCCAGACATGGGTGAGAAACGCCGTGACGAACGGCGGCATCATCGGGTCGAAGTCGGCGGGACCGCGCACGACGCGGATATCGGCGAGCTCCGGCTGCGCCTGGCGCGCGAGATGCGCGAGGATACGCGCCCGCAAGACAGCGGCGGTCTCGCGCGCGTGCAGTGTCTTCACCTGCGCGATGCGCGGTCCCGCCAGCACCGTGATCCAGCCCGGCTGCGCTTCGAAGTCGGCGGGCGTAAGCCCCGTCTCCTCGCCAATCTCGCGCATGACGTTCCGCGCGAGGTCGACACGGGCGCCATCGACATCGTTCAAGTCCGGCAGTCCGGCGGGAAAATAGACGCGCCCCGGATTCGAGGTATGCGCGCTCATGACGCCGAGGACGAAGCCGCCGTCGCTGCCGCGCAGCGCCCCCATGGCAAAACAGTTCTTCACGCCTGGATCCGGCGCATCCCACTGGCGCCATGCCAGCATGCTGGCGAAATCGGTCTCGAAATAGGCGCCATGGAAAACCGCTCCCTTGATGGCATGCTGGTGCAGCATCAGCACACGGCCGTTCCAAAGCGCCGGGTTGGACCGCTGCAGCGCGTCGAAGTGCGCCACGATCTCCGCCCGCCGCTCGTCCGCGAACGGCCACGGCCGCGGCGCCAGCGCCAGCTCCAGCCGCTCGACGGGCACGATGGTGATCTCGGTCATACGCGGTTCCCGGCGCGTTCCGGAGGCGCCGCGGCGCGGCGGCAGCGACTGGAGTGAACGGGGATCATGCCTCGATCGTTCCTTCGGTCACGACCACGGCGTCGCCGCCGATCGAAGCAGAGAGAACCCGCCCGGCCTCGACCACGGCGACCACGCGGATCAGGCTCGGCCGTCCCATCTCATAGCCTTGCTCGATGGTGACGGCGTGCGTCCCGTCGGGCAGGTGCGAAGCGAGCAAGCCGGCAAAGGCCGCAGCCGCGGAGCCGGTGGCCGGATCTTCCGGGATGCCCATCCCGGGCGCGAACATGCGGGCGTGAAAACCATGGCCGGGCTCGACGGTCTGGCGGCAGAACACATAGGCCGCGCCACCCGCGCCGAACGCGCTGTCGAATCTGGCGAGATCGGGATGGCAACGCTCGACCCCTGCCCGCGAGCTGACCGGGACGAATGTGAAGGGCATCCCGGCCGACCAGCGCGCCGGGCGCAAGTCCCCGATCTCGGCCGGCGCCAGCCCCAGCGCCGCCGCGATGATGGCGTCCTCCGCGACCGGCCCGACCTCGGCCGGCAGTTGCGGGATAGTGAAGCGGGCGCGACCTCCCCCATTCGCGCTGGTCTCCAGCGTGCAGTGCACCGCACCGATCGGCTCCTCCAGCACGATCTCGCGGCCGACGCCGCCGCCGTCACGCAGGCCGAGCAGCACCGCGGTGCCGACGGTCGGATGACCCGCGAACGGCAGTTCCCGTTGCGGCGTAAAAATGCGGATGCGCGCGCGGTGAGCGGGATCGCCCGATGCAAAGACGAAAACCGTTTCCGGGTGGTTGAACTCGTGCGCAATCGCCTGCATGTCGGTCGTTTCGAGATGCTCGGCGTCGAGCACGACCGCCAGCGGATTGCCGGCGAAGCGACGGGCGGTGAACACATCAAGGGTGACGAAACGCCGGCGCATGAAGTTCCTCATCGTCCCTTGCCGCGAAGTGCCATCCGCTTCGCCGCGAAATTACGCGCCGACATCATATCCGATGGGCGACGAAGAGCTGACTGGGCGTCACCAGTTCCTCCTGGGCCTCGATCAGCAGCATCTCGCTGGCGCCCGCTTCGGCCGTACGATTGAGGACACCGAAAATCGACGAACCGGCCAGCGCCATCGCTTCAGCCACCGCGCCGGTGCTGAGGTGGTGCGCAAAGAACAGAGCGGCGATGGCGTCGCCCGCACCATTCACGACGACAGGCAGCAACGGCGTGCGCAGGCGGCAACGGTCTATCCCGTCGGACACGATCAGATCGAGACACTCCTCGGGCGTGTCTTCGGTGCGCACCGAGGTCACCAGGACCACCCGCGGTCCGCGGACGTGGATCGCATCGATGGCCGCGACCAGATCGGCTGTGCTCACGCTCGGCCGTCCCACCAGGTAATCGAGTTCGAATTGATTTGGCGTGACCACGTCGGCGATCGGAAGCATGCGCTCCTTGATGAATTCCGGAATGCCGCGGCGCACGAACACCCCTTGGCTGACATCACCGATCACCGGGTCGCAGCAATAGCGCGCGGCCGGATTCGCGCCCTTCACCCGCACCACGGATTCGACCACGGCTTCGCCGGCGTCGGGCGAGCCGAGATAGCCGGAGATCACTCCATCGCATTCGCCGAGCACGCCGCGCTCCTCGATCCCCTGCACCACCAGGCGGATCGCTGCGGCGCTGAAGACGCGTCCGCGCCAGGCGCCGTAGCCGGGGTGATTGGAGAATTGCACCGTCTGCACCGGCCAGACCTCGACGCCGATGCGCTGCAACGGGAACACGGCAGCCGAGTTGCCGACGTGGCCATAGGCAACATGGGATTGGATGGAGAGAATGTTCATGCCAAGCCGGATGAAACGAGCGCCGCTTATGCACGAAGGTTCGGTTGCACGCCAGCGCGAACAGCACAAGTGCGACATGCCCGCCTGAAGCACCGTCGCGGCATGGACGCGACGCGGGAGGAACAAGACCGGGAGCGAGCCATCAAAGGCCCTTGATCAGGCCGGCATCGATCAGCAGCCGATTGAAGCGTCGCGCTTCCGCGCCGCCGGCGCAGGCGTAGAAAAGCCCCTTGCAGCGCTCGAGAATCAGCTTTTGCTCGGCAAACGACGGGTCGAGCGGCAGCCCCGCAGCCTCCTGAATGACCAGCGGCAGATAAGGTCCCTCGAGCGTATCGAGCGCGGACGAGAGATTGGCGGGTTTGAAATTGACCGCGTCAATCGCGTAATAGGTCGTGAAATACCGCGGGTCGTAGACCATGAGGCGCCGGTTGATAGCCTCTTCGTCCAGCGAGGGCTCGAGGATGAAGGAGGCGAACTCGGGCTGGTGGTCGCCATACCGCACCAAGAGGAACGACTTGTCGGGGTAGTCGCGCTTGAGGCGATCGAGCAACCCGGCATAGTCGCGGAAACTCATACTCTGGCGCCGCAAATACTCCTCGACTTCGGGCGCGTTGCCCAAATTCATCCAGTCCGGCGCCAATTCGGGGCGCCAGCGATAGCTCCAGGGATAATGGTTCGCCGCCAGATAGACGAACAGGAACATCGGCCCCTGCCCGCGCTCGCGCTCGATCATCCGCAGCGCGGCATCGTAGTAGAAGCGGTCCGCCTCGATGCGATGGGTGCCGAGCGCATCCTGGTCCAGAAATTTCTGCATCCCGGTCGTGGTCTGAAAGTTCCTGGCGCTCATGAAGGCGCCGAGCGCCGGATAGATCGAAAATGTGCGATAGCCGCATCGGCGCAACGCGGTGGGCAGTCCGCGCGACACCCGGCCGGCGGCGATCTGCGTCACATAATAGGCAAAGCGCCCGAACGAGCGTGCCGACAGGCCGGCGAGCACGTTGTACTCGGTGTACCAACTCGGCCCGCCGGCACCCTCGGCGATCAAGTGGCGCCGCCTCCCGTCGGACGACTGAAAATGGCTGCCGTAATCCGCCGGCACCCTCACACCGGGCGCGACCCGGATGTCGAAGCTCGATTCGTCGTGCACCAGAATGATATGCGGGGGCTTTGCGCTCGGCGTGCAGCTTGCCTCCGGCAGTGTCTTCAGGCGCTCGGTGAGGGCGGCCCCGGAATCCATGTATCCGCGGGTCATCAGGTCGAAGGTGGCGGCGACGCCCGAGTGCGAGAATTTCGACACATAGCTGTTGCCGGTGAACGTTTCCCAGTCTTCCTGTTCGACCGCCAGCCCGGTGCCGATGAGCGCGGTGAGGCACGCAAGAAATCCCATGACCGCGGTTCGCGGCCGCACCCGAAGACTGTCGATCCACCAAAGCAGCGCCAGCGCAGGAATGATCAATGCGAGCGCAAGCAGAATCTGGCGATGGAGGTCCGGCTTCACCGCCAGCAGGAAGCTGATCGTGTCGACGTTGATGATCATCAGATCGAGGAAATTGGCGGTCATCCAGATGATGTCGTATTTGAGCCGCGACACCAGGATCAGGACGACGATCATCGCCAACGAGAGCGCTCCCGCGATGACGGGCCGGCGCAGCAAGGCGAGCCAGAAAAAATTGAGCACGCCCCACGTCAGGCAGAAGATGAGCTTCGGCACGAAGCCCACTTCGCTCCAGAACATGAGGGACAGTGCCGCCAGGTGCAGCGCCGCGATCAGCGCCATCGGCAACGTGCCGCGCGGCGTCACCGCATCCGGCGCCGCTGGACGGTTGGTCAGAAATGCAAGGGACGGCGGCATGGCGGCAGCCCGTGCCCGGCAATGACCACCCTTACGCCCGGCACACGGACGCTGTCATAAAAGTGCATTAATCTTGTCATTTCAAGGTCAAATAACGCGATAGCGGAATGACTGTCACTTTTTTGTCGATGGTGGTGGCCGCGGATTAACGCGCGTTCATTGCAACGAGCGCCGATACTTTCAAAAGCCCTGGATCAGGCCGGCATCGATCAGCAGCCGATTGAAACGCCGCGCTTCAGCGCCGCCGGCGCAGAGATAGAACAGACCTCGGCAGCGATTGAGGATTCGCTTCTGCTCCACGAAGGTCGCATCGAGCGGCACACCCGCCCCTTCCAGCACCACCAGGGGCAGGTAGGGCGCATCGAGCGTATCGAGCGCGGACGAAAGATCGAAGGGCTGGAAGTTCAGCCCTTCGAGCGCATAGTAAGTGGTGAAATAGCGCGGATCGCGCGACAGGATGCGCTGAGCCACCTCGGCCCGCTCGAGCGCCGGCTCCAGGAAGCGCTTGGCGAATAGCGGCTGATGATCGCCGAAGCGCACGAGCAGGAACTGCTCGTGCGGAAGCTCGCGGCCGAGGTGCTCCTTGAACTGGCTGTAGTCGTGCGCGCTCAACTCCTGCCGGCGCAGATACTCATCGATTTCGAATGGGTTTCCGGGATTTACCCAGCCCGGCAGAAGATCCGGACGATAACGGTAATTCCAGGGGAAGTGATTGACGGCGAGATAGACGAACACAAAAACCGGGCCGTTGTCGCGCTGCTCCGCGATGATGCGGGCAGCGTGGTCGTAGTAGAAGCGATCGGTATCCGCCGGTCCGCTGCCCAGCTGCTTGGCGTCGAGGAAATGCTCGATCCCCGTAGTGGTGTGGAAGCCGCGGGCGCCGACAAACCCGCCGAACCACGAATAGAGGCTGTAGGTCTTGTAGCCGCACTCGCGCAAGGCCTGGGGCAAGCCGCGCTTGACCCGTCCGGTGGCCAGCCGGGTGACGGACTCCGCGAAGCGCCCATAGGAGCGCACGGACAGTCCGGTGAGCACGTTGTATTCGGTGTACCAGCTCGGGCCGCCGGCGCCCTCGACCACGAACGAGCGCGCCTTGTGGTCGGACGAGCGGAACCGGGCCCGATAGTTCACCGGGACCTGGACGTCCGGCAGCATGGTGGCGTCGAAGCTCGATTCGTCGAAGATCATGACGATATGCGGCAGCTTGCGGCCGGCTTCGCACCCCCCGCCATTGCCCAGGATCAGCCGGCCCGGACCTGCGGCGTCGGCCTCGAGGACACCGTGCGCGATGAGATCGACCGTCGCAATGGACGCCGAGCGCGCGAACTTGGAAACGTATTGATGGGGATAGAACTCGTCTTCCCGGTCCATCGGCGAGGCGAACGACAGCGCAGTCAGCGCGCCCATGCAGCCGAGGCAGCCGAGCACAGCCATCCCGCGCGGGACCCGGAACGGATCGGCCCGCCACATCATCAGCAGCACGGGGATCGCCAGCACGACCGCGAGTCCCACCTTCCAGGCGAGCCCGGGGATGATGACCATCAGGAAGGAGAACGTGGCGAGGTCGATGATCATGACGTCGACGAACGTCGCCGTCATCATGAGGACATCGTGCTTGAACTGCGACAGCGCGATCAGGATGACGATCAGCGACAGCGACAGCGCTGCCGCCGTCATCGGCCGCCGCAGCAGGACGAGCCAGAAGAAATTGAGCAGGCCCCAGGTGAGAACGAAAGCCGTCCGTGCCGCCAGGTCGGCCTCGGACCAGATCAACAGGCCTGCGGCGGCCAGCTGCATCGCGGCAAGCATCGCGACGGCGCCGAGACGCCGGCGATCGGCGGTCGCGAGGTGCTGCTTCAGATAGATGACGGCCGGCGGCATGATGGGTGCCAGGGCCGCGCCCTGGCGACATCCCCGGCGCGGAGGCTGTCATCTTTCTGTAATAAAGCCGTCATGGCAAGGGCCTGGGCGGCCTCTTAGCTGACCCCGCGATCGATGCTTCCTGTGAAAACCCAGGGGCGAGGCGACCGTGCGCGCGGTGGCGGCTTTCAGGTCCGCCAATCCGCCCCGGAGCCGAAATTCATTGCCCCGCCGCGGCCCTTTTCACGAAGCGGTCGTCAAAGGTCTTTGCGAGGTCGATGTTGGCTCCTTTGAGCTCTTCGTCGAAGGCAAGCAGCATGTCGGCGGCCGATTTCATGCCGGCGGCGGGGATCACGCCGGTGAGCGAATAGACCGGCTTGTTGGCCTTGACGGCAGCGACGTAAAGCGCCTTGTCGCCGAGGAAATATTCTTCCGGCACCGTCGCCGCGATCTGCTCGGGCGTTGCCTTCTCGAGCCACTGGAGCGTCTTGTAGAAGGCGTTGACGAGCGCCTGCATCGTGTTCGGGTTCTTGTCGATGAAGTCCTGCCTGGCGTAGAGGACCGCCGCCGGGTTCGAGCCGCCGAAAATCGCGCGGGTGCCCTCCTCCGTCCGACTGTCGGCAACCACCTTGATGTCGCCCTCCTGCTCGAGCTTCGTCATCATGGGATCGAGGTTGGAGATGGCGTCGATCTCGCCCTTCTTCATGGCGGCGACCGCGGAGGGCCCGATACCGACGCCGATATAGGACGCGTCGGACGGCTTGAGGCCTGCCTTGGACATCAGATACATCACGAAGAAGTTGGTGGAGGAGCCCGGCGCGCTTACGCCGATCTTCGTGCCCTTGAGGTCGGCGGCCGATTTGTAGCTCGCCGCCCTCTCCTTGCGCAGCCCCACGACGATGCCGGGGAAGCGGCCGAGCTCGATCACCGCCCTGATGGCCTGGCCTTTGGCCTGCATGCGGATGGTGTGCTCATAGGCCCCGGTGACGATGTCGACCGACCCCCCGACTAGCGCCTGCAGCGATTGCGCGCCGCCGCGGAAATCGTTGATGGTGACGTCGAGTCCCTGCTCCTTGAAGTAGCCGAGACGCTCGCAGATCGTCAGCGGCAGATAGTACAGCGCCGTCTTGCCGCCGACCGCGAGCGTGAGCTGCTTCTTCTCGACCGCCTGACCGGGCGCTTGGCCATGCGCGGCACCGGCAAGTGAAGACACGAGCGCGAACGTCACCAGCACAGCTTTCAGCGATTTCATGCGGTCCTCCCGGGGCGGCGAGCCATTGTTGTTGTCGGACTTTCTTATAGGGTGATGGCCGCGCGACGAAAAGCCGTCCAGCGCAGCGCCGGGCATCGCCTATGTGCGTGTTTCGGCCGCAACCGGCCGCCAGACCAGGAGCCGCCGTTCGACCAGCGTGACCAGGTAGTCGATGACAAGCACGAAGGCGGCAAGCACGAACATCCCGGCGAACACGCCGGCCACGTCGAACACGCCCTCGGCCTGCTGGATCAGGTAACCAAGCCCGGCCGCCGAGCCGAGATATTCGCCGACCACGGCACCGACGACGGCAAAGCCGACGGCCGTATGAAGCGACGAAAACATCCACGAGAGCGCCGAAGGCCAATACACGTGACGCATCAGCGCCCGCTCGCCCATGCCGAGCATGCGGGCATTGGCGAGCACGGTCGGGCTCACCTCCTTCACGCCTTGATACACGTTGAAGAACACGATGAAGAAGACGAGGGTGACGCCGAGCGCGACCTTCGACCAGATGCCAAGTCCCAGCCAGAGCGCGAAGATCGGTGCCAACACCACGCGCGGCAGCGCGTTGATCATCTTCACGTAAGGATCGAACACCGAAGCCACGCGCGGCTGCTGCGCGAACCAGAAGCCGGTCAGGACGCCGGCGACCGAGCCGATGACGAAGGCGAGTACGGACTCGACCAGGGTGATCCACAGATGCTTCCAGATCGTGCCCTCGACGAACCATTTGACGATGCGGGCGGCGACGTCGGACGGCGTCGAGAAGAAGAACGGCGGCAGCAGCTTGACGCCGCCGATCGGCACGGTGGTGAGCACCTGCCACAGCAGCACCGCGACGACGGCGACGAGAAGTTGGAGCGTGAAAAGGGTGAGACGGGACACGCTGGGAGTCCGTTCTCAGGTGTCATGGCCGGGCTCGACCCGGCCATCCATCCTCTTGCGAAAATGATGGCCCCCCGGGTCAAGCCCGGGGGTGACGGATGAATATCCGGGTCGCCCCACCTTACGGCTTCGAGAACGTTCCGATGATGCCGGTTGCTCCCTTGGCGTGCCCTTCCAACGCCTTGATGAGTTCGTCTCGCGTCATGCCGGGCTGCAGCGCTGTCGGCTCCAGATCGGTCGCAATCAACGTGAAAGTGTAGTGATGCGGAGCGCCGGGCGGCGTGCACGGGCCGAAATAATGCGGCAGCCCCATCAGGCTCTTGCCGCCGACATATTTATCGGTCTGCTTGGAGACCTCCCCTTCCGCAAAGCCAGTCACCGATACCGGGATGCCATAGGCGACCCAGTGGCTCACACCGCCCGGCGGCCGGCCTTCCGGATCGAACATCATCAACGCGTAGCTCTTGGTGCCTTCCGGGGGGTTCGCCCAGGACAGCGCAGGAGAGATGTTTTCGCCGACGCAATTCGGATTCTGCTTGTTGTTGCCGGCCATCTTGGTGGCCAATCGCTCGCCGTCCTTGAACGACGATGAGGTGATCGTGAATGCGTTCTGCGCATTGGCAGTCTGGCCGTTCCAGGCAATGGCCAAGGCCACGCCGCCAGCCAGCAGAAGTGTTCGCTTTACCGACATTATGCTTCCTCCATATGGGTCATTCGCCCATCGCGACGAGTGTACCTGTCACTGCAATATCAAGGCAACAATACAAGGCGGTGTCACCCGCCGCCGGTCTGGGCGTAGCCCTTGAGCACTTCGGCCTTGAGCGTTGCCCAGATCTCGCGGTGGAGATCCTGGAACTCGCGCTCGACCTTGACCTCGGCGATATCGCGCGGCCGCGGCAGCGCCACCTTCCAGTCGCCGATGATGCGCGCGGCCGGCCCGGCCGACATGATCACCACCCGGTCGGAGAGCGCGATCGCCTCCTCGAGATCATGGGTGACGAACAGCACCGCCTTGCGGTCGGCGTTCCACAGATCGAGCAGGAGGTTGCCCATGATCTGCCGGGTCTGCGCGTCGAGCGGCCCAAACGGCTCGTCCATCAGCAGGATCTTGGGATCGCGGATGAGCACCTGGACCAGACCGACCCGCTTCCGCTGGCCGCCCGAGAGCATGTGCGGGTAGCGCGCGCCGAAACCGGCGAGACCGACGCGGTCGAGCCAGGCCTGCGCGCGCTCGCGCGCTTGCGGGCGCGCGACGCCACCGGTCTCCAGCCCGATCGCCACGTTTTCGAGCGCCGTTTTCCAGGGGAACAGCGCGTCCGCCTGAAACAGGTAGCCGGCCTGGCGGTTGAGCCCCGTCAACGGCGCACCGAAGATCTCGATGGCGCCCGATGAAGGCGCGACCAGCCCGGCGGCGACATTGAGCAAGGTCGATTTGCCGCACCCGGTCGGGCCGACGATGGACACGAACTCGCCATCGGCCACTGTGAGCGAGGCGCGCTCCACCGCTTGATATGAGCCTCCGTCGGCAAGGCGGAAACTCACCGTCACCTGGGCAAGCGCAACGGCGGACGGCATGGCGGCGCGGCGCCGCCGCTACTGCTTCATCATGCGCGCGGCGAGCGCGGTGTCGCAGAATTCAAAAAACGACTTGATGCGGCCGTCTTCCATCTCGATCAGATCGAAAAGATCGGTCTCGACGGTCTCTCCGGTGACGGCGGAGCGCATCTTGGCGCGCCATTGCACCGCCGCCTTCGATCCGTCGATCAGCATGGACACGATCTTATGGTCGAGCACCTCGAAGGTCTTGATCATGCCGGCAAGCAGCGGGCGGTATTGCTCCGCCCCTTCGACCAGTGCGGCAATGGGACTCGCACTGGAGCCGGCCATCTGGAACCTGGCGTGAGGCGCAAACAGCCCGCCGAGTGCGTCGAGATCGCCGCGCTGACGCGCGGCATAGGCGTCACGAAGGGTTCGCTCGATGTCCTCGCGGCTGCTCATGGTCTCCTCCCCTGATGTCCCGCCGGCATTTTGCCGCCATCATGCCGGAACCACAGTGCCAGAGGAAGCCGTGCATCAGTTCCGGCTTCTGTCCACCAGGGCGCGCTGCTTGATCCACGGCATCATGGCGCGCAGCTTGGCGCCGATCTCTTCGATCGGATGCGCGGCCATCTTGGCGCGCATGGCCTTGAACGAGGTCTGGTTGACGCGGTTCTCCAGCATCCAGTTGCGGGTAAAGGTGCCGGACTGGATGTCGGCGAGAATGCGCTTCATCTCCGCGCGCGTCTCGTCGGTGACGACGCGCGGGCCGGAGACGTACTCGCCGTACTCGGCGGTGTTGGAGACGGAGTAGTTCATGGTGGCGATGCCGCCTTCGTAGATGAGGTCGACGATCAGCTTCACCTCGTGCACGCACTCGAAATAGGCCATTTCGGGCGCATAGCCGGCGTCCACCAGGGTCTCGTAGCCGGCCTTCATCAATTCGACCAGGCCGCCGCAGAGCACCGATTGCTCGCCGAACAGGTCGGTCTCGCACTCTTCGCGAAACGTGGTCTCGATGATGCCGGCCCGTCCGCCGCCGATGGCGGCCCCGTACGAAAGCGTGAGATCGTGCGCATTGCCCGACACGTCCTTGTGCACCGCCATCAACACCGGCACGCCGGCGCCGCGTTGGTACTCCGCGCGCACGGTGTGACCCGGCCCCTTGGGCGCGATCATCATGACGTCGAGATCGGCACGCGGCTCGATCAGGTTGAAATGGATGTTGAGGCCGTGGGCAAACATCAGCGCCGCGCCGTTCTTCATGTTGCCGACGAGATGATCGCGATAGATGTCCGCCTGAAGTTCGTCGGGAGTGAGCATCATCATCACGTCCGCCCATTTGGCGGCGGCGGCCACGTCCATGACCTTGAGCTTCTCGCCCTCGGCCTTCTTCACGCCCTGCGAGTCCTTGCGCAGCGCGACCGCGACGTCCTTGACGCCCGAATCGCGCAGGTTGAGCGCATGAGCGTGGCCCTGGCTGCCATAGCCGATGATGGCCACCTTCTTGCCCTTGATCAGATTGATATCGGCGTCGCGATCGTAGTAAACGCGCATGGTCTTTACCTCTACTCCGGCGGGCTGGCCGCTGTTTTGCCGTGCTGCTTCTAGGTTCAATGCATCGCCGGGACAAGCCCGCGGCGCGCAAAAGTGCTCACATCCCCTCCGGCCCGCGCGCGATGGCGACGATACCGGTGCGCGAAACCTCGACCAGGCCGAGCGGCAACATGAGCGCGACGAAGCTCTCGATCTTTTCGCTCGCGCCGGTGATCTCGAACACGAAGCTCTCGGTCGAGGCGTCGATCACCCGGGCGCGAAACGCGTCAGCGAGCCGCAGGGCTTCCATGCGGTGCTCGCCCTTGCCGCGCACCTTGACCATGGCGAGCTCGCGCTCGATGTGGGGCCCGGCGACGGTCATGTCGACCACGCGATGTATCGGCACCAGCCGATCGAGCTGGTTCTTGATCTGCTCGATCACCATCGGCGTGCCGCGCGTGACGATGGTGATGCGCGACAGATGCTTCTCGTGCTCGGTCTCGGAGACCGTGAGCGACTCGATATTGTAGCCACGGCCGGAAAACAGGCCGATGACCCGCGCCAGCACGCCTGGCTCGTTGTCGACCAGCACCGACAAGGTATGGGTCTCAGCCTGCTGCGCCACGGGCGCCGCGGGATAGTGAGAGGTGGTGTTCACGGCGAATGCCCCCAAGACACAAGACTAACGCCAGCTGCAGGCTCGCGCTCCGCCGGTACGCCGAGCGGCCGCGCAAGGCGCGGCGACTCGAAGGACAGGGGCGGCCTCACGTCTTCGCGACGGCGGATTCGCCGCCGGCTCAGCATGAGGCCGGAGAAGCCGCCGCGTGGTGGCTGCGAAATCACACCATCACCTTGCCTTCCTCGGTGATGGCGTCCTCGATGCTCACGGCGGCGTCTCCCAGCAGCATCTCGTTGTGGGCGCGGCCGGACGGGATCATCGGGAAGCAGTTCTCGTTGGGATCGACCACGCAGTCGAAGATCACCGGCTTCTTCACGCCGATCATCTCGCGGATCGCACCGTCGAGGTCACCCGGACGCTCGCAGCGGATACCCACGGCGTGATAGGCCTCGGCCAGCTTCACGAAGTCGGGCAACGCTTCGGTATAGGAATGCGCGTAGCGCCCGCCGTGCAGCAGCTCCTGCCACTGGCGCACCATTCCCATGTACTGGTTGTTGATGATGAAAATCTTGATCGGAAGTTCGTGCTGCACTGCCGTCGACATTTCCTGCATTGTCATCAGCACCGAGGCTTCACCGGCAATATCGATGACCAGCGAGTCCGGGTGCGCAAGCTGCACGCCGACCGCGGCCGGCAGACCGTAGCCCATGGTGCCGAGACCGCCGGAGGTCATCCAGCGGTTCGGCTCCTCGAAGCGGTAGAACTGGGCCGCCCACATCTGATGTTGGCCCACTTCGGTGGTGATGTAGGTGTCGCGACCCTTGGTCAGCTCGTAGAGGCGCTGAATGGCGTATTGCGGCTTGATGATCTCGTTCGAGTTCTTGTAGGCGAGCGATTTGCGCGCGCGCCAGGTGTCGATCTGCTTCCACCAGACGTCGAGCGCCTTCTTGTCCGCGTGCATCGCGCCGGCACGCCACAGCCGCACCATGTCCTCGAGCACGTGCGCGCAGTCGCCGATGATCGGGACGTCGACCTTGACGTTCTTGTTGATCGAGGAGGGGTCGATGTCGACATGGATCTTCCTCGAGCCGGGGGAAAAGGCATCGAGCCGGCCGGTGATGCGATCGTCGAAGCGCGCGCCAATGCAGATCATCACGTCGCAATCGTGCATCGACAGGTTGGCCTCGTAGGTGCCGTGCATGCCGAGCATGCCGAGCCATTGCGGATCGGCGGCGGGGTAGGCGCCGAGTCCCATCAGCGTCGAGGTGATGGGAAAGCCGGTGAGCTTCACCAACTCGCGCAGGAAATGACTCGCCTCCGGGCCGGAATTGATGATGCCGCCGCCGGTGTAGAACAGTGGACGCTTGGCATGCCGCATCAGCTCGATCGCAGCCTTGATGCGCTCGAGGTCGCCTTTGAGCTTCGGCCGGTACCCCTTGTGCTGGAATTCCTTGGGGCGGGAATAGAGGCCCTTGGCGAACTGGATGTCCTTCGGGATGTCGACGACCACCGGCCCCGGCCGGCCGCTCTTGGCGATATGGAACGCCTCGTGCAGCACGCGCGGAAGGTCGGCGACGCTCTTCACCAGATAATTGTGCTTGGTGCAGGGCCGGGTGATGCCGACGGTGTCGCATTCCTGGAACGCATCGTTGCCGATGAGATGGGTCGGCACCTGGCCGGTGAGGCACACGACCGGGATGGAATCCATGAGCGCATCGGTCAGCCCGGTGACCGCATTGGTCGCGCCGGGGCCGGATGTCACCAGCACGCATCCGACCTTGCCGGTCGAGCGGGCATAGCCTTCCGCCGCGTGCACCGCGCCCTGCTCGTGCCGCACCAGGATGTGCCTGACCTTGTCCTGCTGGAACAGCGCGTCGTAGATCGGCAGCACGGCGCCGCCCGGATAGCCGAAGAGATGTTCGGCGCCTTGGTCCGCGAGCGCCTCGATCACCATCTCGGCGCCGCTCATTTCTCTGCTCATTTGCCTGCTCCAGGGATACCCAGACCGTTCCTGCAAAGAAAAAGGGCCGCAAGGGCCCCGTTGCACACCGCCAGTTCCGGGATGGCCTAGCCATCCCCGGCGGTGCGCACTCCTACGATTACCAGCGCTTGAGCAATAAAATTGCGCACAGGGCCGTCCTTTGCATCATTTCGTTGCGGCAACTTATATGGGCTGCCGCTTCCCCAGTCAAGACAAGGCAGGCGCCCGCGTAGGTCGCGCACGGTCTGTCCGGCGAAGCAACCTGACGGCGGGGGATTTTTCATCCGGGTAATATTGATTTCTGATTTTACCCGGATATAACCACCTCGAACAAGGAAAGTCGTCATGGCTGCCGGACGTCAAACCCACTGCACGGCGTTCAAGGGCGCGCGCTGCATTGCAGCCGGAGAGCTCGGCGATGTCGCGCTGAAAGCCAAGGCCGCGGTCGACAAAGGCGCGCAGGTGATGATCTTCGACGACGCCACCAGCGAATCCATCGAGGTGGATTTCCGCGGCTCCGCCGAGGACGTGTTGCAGCGGCTCGCGCAACCGGACGGCAACCAGGCGGTCACCGAGGGGCCGCGCGGCCCCGGCCGCCCGAAACTTGGCGTCGTCGCGCGCGAAATCACGTTGCTGCCGCGGCATTGGGATTGGCTCAGTGCCCAGCCGGGAGGGGCATCGGTCGCACTGCGCAAGCTGGTGGAGGAGGCAAGACGCGCGAACGGGGGCAAGGACCGTGTGCGCCAATCGCAAGAGGCCGCCTACCGGTTCATGTCCGTCATGGCTGGCAACCGGCCGGGTTTCGAGGAGGCAACGCGCGCCTTGTTTGCGGGTCACCGCGACCGTTTCGACCAATTGATTGCGCCCTGGCCCAAGGATGTTCGCCATCACGCGAGAAAGCTCGCCGCCGATGCACTCGACGCCCAGCCCCGCGCAACCGGGCTCTTGAAATCGTGATCGGCGATGAACCTGCCGCGCGTGTCATTTGATTGGGTGTTACCCAACCTGCCGGTATGTTCGGCGCCTTCGGTGGAGCGGGCCTGAATGCCATTTCTTCGCGAGCGGTCCGGGCGCTGGTCGCCGGTGAAGGTCGTTGCCTTCGCGGCTGTCGATCGCGCCGGCGCTCTGGATCGCGTACCAAGCCGCGACCGGCGATCTCGGTGCCCGGCCGGTCACCGAGGCCATCCACCAGGCCGGCGACTGGGCCCTGCGATTTCTGTTCATCACGCTGGCGATCACGCCGGCACAGCGCATCCTCCACTATCCCCGCATCATTCTGGCGAGGCGCACGTTGGGCGTCGCATCGGCGAGCTACGCCCTCCTGCATCTTTCGCTTTACATCCTCGACCAGCATTTCGATCTGTTCAAAGTGGCAAGCGAGATCGTCCTGCGCATCTATCTGCTGATCGGCGCGCTCGCGCTGACGGGGCTGATCGCGCTGGCCTCCACCTCGACCGACGCCGCCATCAGCCGGTTGGGCTCGGCACGCTGGAACTTGCTGCACCGCCTCGTGTACGGCATCGCCGTGCTCGGGGCCGTGCATTTCTTCATCCAGTCCAAGCTCAACATCTACCAGCCGGTGTTGATGGCCGGGTTTCTGGTCTGGCTGCTGGCATATCGCGGCTTGTTCCGGCGCTACGGCGAGGTGACCCCGCTTGCGCTTCTCCTTCTCGCCGTTGCGGCGGCCGCAGTGACCGCGGTCGGCGAAGCGCTCATCTACATGTTCACGAGCGGCGTCGACTCGCGGCGCGTGCTGCTGGCCCATTTCGACCTCGACGCGGAGGTGCGGCCGGCCTGGTGGGTGCTTGCCGCCGGCCTTGCAGTCGCCGCGCTCGCCGTCGGGCGGCAGAAGCCCGCACGTCAGCGCGCGAGCCGCCGCCGGATCTCCCCCAGCGCCATGTCGGGGGCGACCCAGGTCCAATCCGGCAGCTGATGGCGGAACCAGGTGGCCTGGCGCTTGGTGTAGCGACGGGTGTCGCGCTTTCCCTCCTCGGCGGCTTGCGCCAGATCGATCTCGCCTTTGAGCGAGCGGATCAACCACGGCACGCCGTGCGCCTTCATGGCGGGCAGTGCAGCGTCGAGAGCGCGCTGGCTGAGCGCGCGCACCTCCTCCAGCGCGCCGGCCTCGAGCATCGCATCGAAACGAGCATCGATGCGGCGGTAGAGCTCCGCCCGGTCGGCGTCGAGAAAGATCTTGACCGCGCTGTCGGGGGTGACTGCGGGTTCCATGCCTTCGCTGTGCCAGTCGGTGATGGAGCGCCCGGTCGCCAAGACCACCTCGAGCGCGCGGGTGACGCGGGCGCGATCACCGGGCCCGAGACGCTGCGCCGTCGCCGGATCGCGATCGCAGAGTTCGGCATAGAGCGGCGCGATGCCCTCGGTTTTGAGCCGGTCCCTGACGGCTGAGCGGATGCCGGCGGGGATCGGCGGGACGGCGGCAAGCCCCTGCGTCAGGGCCTTGAAATAGAGCCCGGTGCCGCCGACCACGATGGGCAGGCGCCCTGCCCGCTCCACCGCCGCCAGCGCCGCGCGCGCATCGACGCACCAGCGGCCGACGGAGTAATTCTCCGCCGCGTCGACATGGCCGTACAGCAGATGGGGGATGCGCGCCTCCTCCGCCGCCGCCGGACGCGCCGTGATGATGCGCAGATCGCGGTAGACCTGCATGGAATTGGCATTGATGATGCTGCCGCCCAGCTCCTCGGCCAAGGCCAGCGCCAGCGCCGACTTGCCGCTCGCGGTCGCCCCTGCGATAAGCACCGCCCGTTTTGATGGTGCCCGGCCGGTCATCCCATGACCTTCGTCGCTACCCTGATTTCAAATCCCGCTGCGCCCGCGCTCGATGCCGCCGCGATCGAACGCGCGCGCGCCGCGCTGCCCTCGCCGCAGGCACCGACCTGGCTCGACCCCGGCATCGCCGCCGACATTCCGTTTAACGCGACCCAAAACGACTCCCAGGTTATCGACAACTCCCGAGCAATCGACAACTCCCGAGCAATCGACAGCCGCGCGCTTGCCGACCGGGTGCGCGCGGCACTCGCGGGCGCCCCCATCGACGTCGTGGTGCAGCGCGCCGCCGGCCGCCGCAAAGCGCTGTTCCTGGCCGACATGGATTCCACCATGATCGGCCAGGAATGCATCGACGAGCTCGCGGATCATGTCGGGGTCAAGGGCCATGTCGCCGCCATCACCGAGCGTGCCATGCGCGGAGAGATCGAGTTCGCGCCGGCGCTGCGCGAACGGGTGGCCCTGCTCAAGGGCTTGCGCGCTTCGGCCGTCGACGAGGTCATCGACCAGCGCATTCGCCTGACGCCGGGGGCACGCACCTTGATTGCGACGCTGCGGAAGAACGGCGCTTACACCTGCCTCGTGACCGGCGGCTTCACGCTGTTCACGCAGCGCATCGCGGCCCTCATCGGCTTCGACGAGAACCGCGCCAACACGCTCGTTGTCGATGCCGACCGCCGCCTGACCGGCGAGGTGGCCGAACCGATCTTCGGGCGCGAAGCCAAGCTCGCAACCCTGATCGAGCTCACCCGGAGGTTCAACCTGGCGCCGGAAAACACCCTCGTCGCCGGCGACGGCGCCAACGACATCGCCATGATTCAGGCGGCGGGGCTGGGCGTCGCATATCATGCCAAGCCCAAGGTCGCGCAGGCCGCGGCGGCGCGCATCGACCACGGCGACCTCACCGCGCTGCTCTACGCCCAAGGCTATCGGCGCGACGAGTTCGTGTCGGACCAGGGCTGACGCACGGCGGCGGAGACAGGCAATGCGACGGAAGGATCAGCTTCCGTCGCGCCCACGCCCGGCGTTCGGTCGGCTCGATTACTGCAGGCTCAAAGCTACGAAGCGCAGTTCGCCGTCGGCGCCCGCCACCAGCATCAGCGCCGATTTGCGGCCATCCTTCTTGAGCTTGTCGATCTTGGACTGGAGGTCGTCGGCGTTGGCGACCGCCTCCTGCGCGATCTCCACGATGACGTCGCCGGCCGAGAGGCGCTTGTCGGCCGCCGGCGAGTTCGCGTCGATGCCGGTGATGACCACGCCCTTCACGCTGTCCTTGATCTTGTAGCGCTTGCGCAGATCGTCGGACATGTTGGCGAGCTCGATGCCCAGCGTCTTCTTCACCACGCCCTTGTCGGGCGCAGCGTCGCCCTTCGGATCGGCCGCCGCCACCTTCTCGCCGTCTTCGAGCCGGCCGAGCGTGACGGTCTTGGTCTCTTCCTTGCCCTTGCGGATGATGATCACCGGCGTCTGCTTGCCGATCGGCGTATCGGCAACGACGCGCGGAAGGTCACGCATCTCCTTGATGTCCTTGCCGTCGAACTTGATGATCACGTCGCCCGGCTCGATGCCGGCGGGTTTGGCCGGTCCCTTGTCGTCGATGCCGGCAACCAGCGCGCCGCGCGGCGGGCTGATCTTCAGGCTCTCGGCGATCTCGTCGGTCACCTGCTGGATGCGCACGCCGAGCCAGCCGCGCCGCGTCTCGCCGAACTGCTTCAATTGATCGATCACCGGCAGGGCGGTCTTCGAGGGCACCGCAAAGCCGATACCGATCGATCCGCCGGACGGAGAGATGATCGCGGTATTGACCCCCACCACCTCGCCTTCGAGATTGAACAGCGGCCCGCCCGAATTGCCCCGATTGATGGAGGCGTCGGTCTGAATGTAATTGTCGTACGGGCCGGAATTGATGTCACGGTTGCGCGCCGAGACGATGCCGGCGGTTACCGTTCCGCCCAGACTGAACGGGTTGCCGATGGCGATGACCCATTCGCCCAGCCGCAGCTTTTCCGAATCGCCGAACTTGACCGCCTTGAGCGGCTTGTCGGGTTTGACCCTGAGCAGCGCGAGATCGGTCTTTTGATCCTTGCCGATGAGTTCGGCCTTCAACCGCGTGCCGTCATTGAGAATGACGGTGATCTCGTCGGCCTCCGCAATGACGTGGTTGTTGGTCACCACGATGCCGGCCGCGTCGATCACGAACCCGGAGCCGAGCGAATTGACCCGCCGCGGCCCGCGCTCGCGGTTCTGCGGATCGTTCTGGCCGCGCCGGTTGAAGAAGTCCCTGAACAACTCGTCCAGCTGCGGATCGTTCGGCAACTGCGGCATCGGCGTGTTGCGCGCTTCCACCTTCTGCGAGGTGGAGATGTTGACGACCGCGTCGATCACCCGTTCGGCAACGTCGGAGATGCCATCGGGACCGCGCGCAAAGGATGAGGTCGAGAGCGTTGGCAAGACCATCGCTGCCGCCGCAACCGTGGCCAAAGCAGGCCCACGGACCTGCCGCGCAAATTGGGCGAGAGTGCCGAGCATGGACGTCAAAGCTCCTGGATTGGCGGATGCGAGACACTGCTCCCGTCCCGGAATGGACGCAAGGGCGGCCTCGACTCGACGAATTAGGCTGGGGATTGGGGCGGAATTGGGACCGGAAGGGTGTTTGCAGCCTCGCCGACCGCGTCCGTTCATCCGCGCACGATCCAAATCAATACAAGCCCGAGGACGGCCGAGACGATGCCGGCGATCCGGAGCGACGTTTCCGGGCTTTCCAGCGCACTCGCCGCCAGCCGCTTCGCGGCGCGGGGAAAGGCGGCGAACAAAAGCCCTTCGATCACAAGCACGAGACCGATCGCAACGATGAACTGGGCCATCTTTGCCTGACCGGTACCGTGATGGTGTTGTCCGCCTGTTACTTCGCCGGCGTGCTCGCAGGCGGCGCACTGTCGGGCGGCGCGGCGCCGGGCGGAGCGCCCCCTTCGCGCGGCTTGCCCGACGGATCGACGAAGAAGCGGAAGAACTCCGAATCGGGCTTGAGCAGCATGCGCGTATCATTGGCCTTGAGCCCGGTTTCGTAGGCCTGCATCGAGCGGTAGAACGAGAAGAACGCCGGATCGCGTCCATAGGCCTCGGCGAAAATGCGATTGCGTTCGGCATCGCCCTCGCCGCGGGTCTGCTCGCCCTTCGACTGCGCGTCGGCAATAAGCACGGTCACGTCGCGATCCGCGCGCGCACGGATCTCCTGGGCGCGCTGGGCGCCCTGGGCGCGGAACTGGGCGGCTTCCTGCTGACGCTCGGTCTGCATGCGCTGGTAGACCGCCTGGCTGTTCTGCTCGGGCAGGTCGGCGCGTCGAATGCGCACGTCGACGACGTCGATCCCGTAGGCCTGCGCCTCGTTGTTGAGCTGCTCCCGCACCCGCGCCATCAGGTGATCGCGTTGATCGCGCACGACCTGGGTCAACGTGGCCTCGCCGAGCACGCGTCGCAGCGCCGAGTTGAGCAGGATCGAAAGCTGCAGGTTCGCGCCGTCGACGGTACCCACGGTCTGATAGAACTTCAGCGGTTCCTTGATGCTGTAGCGCGCAAAGGCGTCGACCACCAGGCGCTTCTGGTCGGAGGCGATGACCTCCTGCGCCGGGTTCTCGAGATCGAGAATGCGCTTGTCGATACTGATCACGCTGTCGATCAGCGGGATCTTGGAATGCAATCCCGGCTGCGTCACCACGCGCACCGGCTGCCCCAGGCGTACGACCAGCGCCTGGCGGGTCTGGTAGACCGTGAACAGCGCCCCATAGGCGATGATCAGCGCCACGATGATGACGGCGGCGACAATGCCGCCAACGAGATTGAGTCTCATCGGGCGGCTCCCGGCTGCGGTGGCGCCGGCGGTTGCGGGCGTCGCGAGAGCTGGTCGAGCGGCAGATACGGAACGACTCCCCCTCCGGAATCCATGATGATCTTGTCGGTGCCTCCGAACAGCCGTTCCATGGTTTCGAGATACATGCGCTGGCGGGTGACGTCCGGCGCCTTCTTGTATTCGTCGTAGACCTGCAGGAAGCGCGACGTCGCGCCCTTGGCCTCGGCCACCGTCTGCTCGCGATAGGCCTCGGCGTTCTGGGTGATCTGGGAGGCGCGTCCGCGCGCTTCCGGGACCACCTTGTTGGCGTAGGTTTGCGCCTCGTTCTGCGCCCGTTCGAGGTCGGCGCGGGCAGCCTGCACATCGCGGAAGGCGTCGATCACCTGCGAGGGCGGATCGACCTTCTGGAGCTGCACCTGCGTGATCTGAATGCCGGCGCCGTATTTGTCGAGAACGGATTGCATCAGATCCTGCACGCCGGTTTCGATGTTCTGCCGCGCGCCGGTCAGGATCGGCTGAATGTTGGAGCGCCCGACCACCTCGCGCATGGCGCTTTCGGCGACGGCCTTCACCGTGCCTTCCGGCTGCTGGATGTTGAACAGATAATCCCCCACGCCGTTCGGCTTGATCTTCCACAGCACGGAGAAATCGACGTCGACGATGTTCTCGTCACCGGTGAGCATGAGGCTCTCTTCCGGCACGTCGCGTGTGGTGGTGCCGCGGCGGAGATCCTCCACGATGCGCATGCCGATGTCGATCTTGTTGACGCGCAGGGCCTTGGGCGTGAGCACCGTCTCGATCGGATACGGCAGGTGATAGTTCAGTCCGGGCTGCACCTCGCGCACATATTTGCCGAAGCGCAGCACCACGCCGAGTTCGTCGGGGTCGACACGGAAGAAGCCGGAGAATCCCCAGATGGCGACCGCGGCGAGCACGATCAGCATCACCCCCTTGCCGCCGAGTCCGCCCGGCAGGACCGTGCGCAACCGGTCCTGGCTGCGGCGCAGAAATTCCTCGAGATCGGGCGGTGTGGGACCGGACGGCTGCTGGCCGGAGCCCCAGGGCCCCTTGCCGCCGCCGCCTGATCCCCAGGGTCCGCCGCCCTGATTGCTCCACGGCATCCAGTATCTCCTTGCTGCAGCGGCCCCGAGGCCGCCGCGCCTGCTTCAGTTTGAGGGGGTTATAGGGGAGGTGTCAGTGCGTTACAACGCGGCTCGCGCGCGTGCGGCGCGGCGGCGCACGGGCTTGAATTCCGGTCAGCGGCTACCACCAGCCGATCCGGTCTGCGCTGCAGCGCGTTCGTAGGCGATCACCGTGAAGCTTGCTTCATCACCGGGGCCCGCCTGGTGCTCGGTCCGCTCGGTTTCCCTCCAGACCTCGCCATCGACGGAAGGAAATCGGATGTCGCCTGCCGGACGCAGGTGCACGCGCGTGATCAGCAGCCGGTCGGCCATTGCCATCGTGTCCGCAAAGATGCCGGCTCCTCCGACGATGGCAATTTCAGCCGCGCCGCGCCGGAGCGCGTCCCCGCGCGCGGCCGTCAGCGCGGTCTCCAGGCTGGGCGCCACCACAATGCCCGGCGCGGCAAACGTCCGGTCACGGCTGACCACGATATTGGTGCGGCCGGGAAGCGGCCTGCCGATCGAGAGATAGGTCTTGCGCCCCATCACGATCGGCTTGCCCATCGTCACTTTGCGAAAATGTGCCAGTTCCGATTTCAGTCGCCACGGCAGGCGGCCGCCTTGCCCGATCACGCCATTTTCGGCCACGGCGACGACGAGGACGAGCGCGATGCGTTGCGAGCCGTCGGCGGGTCGGCTACCGGCCCTCCCGGTCTTTGCATTCACACCGCCACCTTGGCCTTGATATGCGGATGCGGGTCGTAGCCTTCGAGCGAGAAATCTTCGTAGCGGAAGGCAAACAGGTCGGTCGCGGCCGGATTGAGCACCATCCTCGGCAGCGGCCGCGGCGGCCGCGCGAGCTGCAGCCGCGCCTGCTCCAGATGATTGAGATAGAGATGCGCATCCCCGAGCGTATGCACGAACTCGCCGGCTTTCAGCCCGGTCACCTGCGCCACCATCAAGGTCAGCAGCGCGTACGAGGCGATGTTGAACGGCACGCCGAGGAAGACGTCGGCCGAGCGCTGGTAGAGCTGGCAGGAGAGCCGGCCCTTGGCGACGTAGAACTGAAACAGGCAATGACAGGGCGGCAGCGCCATCCGGTCGACGTCGGCGGGATTCCAGGCGGTGACGATCAGGCGGCGCGAATCCGGATTGCGGCGGATGGCGGACACGACATTGGCGATCTGATCGATGCTGCCGCCGTCGGGCGTCGGCCAGGAGCGCCATTGCCGGCCATAGACCGGCCCGAGCTCGCCGGTCTCGTCGGCCCACTCGTCCCAGATGGTGACGCCATGCTCGTTGAGATAGCTGACATTGGTGTCGCCGGCGAGAAACCAGAGCAGCTCGTGGACGATCGATTTCAGATGCAGCTTCTTGGTGGTGGTGATCGGGAAGCCGTCAGCGAGGTCGAAGCGCAGCTGGTGGCCGAAAACCGAGAGCGTGCCGGTGCCGGTGCGGTCGTGCTTCTCCGCACCGTCGGCAAGGATCCGTTCCAACAGGTCATGGTACTGGCGCATGGGCTCGATCCCTCATGCGGCGAAAGCCGACTCGGGAGGCGGAGTTTACCGCCGTCCCGGCTGTCGGCAAATGTGCAGAACCAGACTTAAACGCAAGGCTCAGTTCAGCGGCCCGGCGGCCTTGATCACGGGCGTCCAGCGATCGATCTCGCTCTTCACCAAGGCGGCGAGCGCCTGCTGACCACGGCCCGTCTTATCCGGCAGCACGCTCCCGAGCTCGAGCAGGCGCTTGCGGGTCTGCTCGTCGTCGAGCGCCTTGTCGAGCGCGTCGGTCAGCTTGTCGAGAATGGGCTGCGGCGTGCCCTTCGGGGCGAACAGCGCATTCCAGGCCTGTGCCTGGAATTCCGGCAGGCCCGCTTCCTTGCTGGTCGGAACGTTGGGCAGGGCCGGATTGCGCTCGGCCGTGCCGATCGCATAGGCCTTGATCTGCCCCGCCTGCACCTGCTGGACCACGTTGACGATCTGGTCGCACATGAAATCGACCTGGCCGGAAATCAGCGCCGTCAGCGCGGGCCCGGTTCCATTGAACGGGATCGAGGTCGGCTTGATGTTGAGGATCGAATTGAGCAGCAGGCAGGTGGTGAACGACACCGAGCCGACGCCGGCATGCGCCATGTTCAGCTTGTCGACGTTCGCCTTCACGTGAGCGACGAACTCCTTGAGGTCCTTCGGGGGAAAGTCCTTCTTCGCCAGGATCAGGACCGGCGTTCCGGCCACCAGGCCGATCGGCGCGAAGTCCACATCCGGCTTGTAGGCCAGGTTGGGGTAGAGCGCGACCGAAGCGGCATGGGTCCCCATGTGCCCCATCTCGATCGTATAGCCGTCCGGAGCCGCCCGCGCGGCACGGGTCGAGGCGGTGGTGCCGCCGGCTCCGACGATGTTCTCGATGATGATCGGCTGCCCGAGCGTGCGCGTCATGTGGTCGGCCGCGATGCGGGCGATGACGTCGGTCGGCCCGCCAGCCGCGAATGGCACGATCAAGGTGACCGGGCGACGCGGATAGTCGGTCTGTGCCGCAGCCGGCAAAGCGGCAAAGCCGATCGCGAGGGCGGCAACTAGCACACGAGACAGGATGCTAACCATGGTCGTTTCCTCTCGCTCCGCATGCTTCGGCATGCTTCTTGTTCTTTTATGTATGCCTATCTGGCGCCAACGCCATCATACTAAGGGCGATATGAGCGCATGCTAGCACCGCACGGCGGCCGTTGCGGCCGCCGCGCGGTGGTAACTTGTCGCAGCCGCAATGGTTCCGGCGCGTCCTACTCGACGAAGACTTCGTCGCGGCGCTTGCGGATCTTGGGCATCGCGGCGACGATCAGCAGGAAGATGGCGATGCCGAGCAGGACCCCCGAGATCGGGCGGGTGAAAAACACCGTCCAATCGCCGCGCGCGATCAGCATGGCGCGGCGGAGATTTTCCTCCATCAGCGGCCCCAGCACGAAGCCGAGCAGCATGGGCGCCGGCTCGAAGTCGTGCTTGAGCAGCCAATACCCGATCACACCGAATATCGCTGCAATGGTGACGTCGAACGGAGAGTTGTTGATCGAATAGACGCCGATGCAGCAGAACACGATGATCGAGGGATAGAGCAGCCGGTAGGGAACGCGCAGGAGAGTGACCCACACGCCGACCAGCGGCAGATTGATGACGACCAGCATCAGATTGCCGAGCCACATCGACGCGATCATGCCCCAGAACAGCTCCGGCTGCTTGGTCATGACCTGCGGGCCCGGCACGATGCCGTGGATGGTCATGGCGCCGACCATCAGCGCCATCACCGCGTTGGGCGGGATGCCCAGCGTGAGCAGCGGGATGAACGAGGTCTGCGCGGCCGCGTTGTTGGCGCTCTCGGGCGCCGCGACGCCCTCGATGGCGCCGTTGCCGAAGCGCTGCGGCGTCTTCGACATTTTCTTCTCGAAGGTGTAGGCGGCGAACGACGCGATCACCGCGCCGCCACCCGGCAGAATACCGAGGAGCGAGCCGACGATGGTGCCGCGGGCGATGGCGCCGGACGAGTCGATCAGATCCTTTCGGGTCGGCATCAGTCCGCTGACCTTGGCGTGCAGGACGTCGCGACTCTCCTCCGGCAGTTCGAGATTGCGGACGATCTCCGCGAACCCGAACACGCCCATGGCGATGTTGGCGAACCCGATGCCGTCGGCGAGTTCCGCGAGATCGAAGGTCATGCGACCGGCGCCGGTTTCGAGATCGGAGCCGACCATCGAGAGGAGCAGGCCGAGCACGATCACGGCGACCGCCTTGAGCACCGAGCCCTTCGCCAGCACGACCGCGAAGATCAGGCCGAGAACCATGAGCGAGAAGTATTCGGCCGGCCCGAACAGCAGCGCGAGGCCGGTCAGCGGCGCACCGAGTGCCGCCACCAGCACCGTCGCCACGCAACCGGCAAAGAACGAGCCGATCGCGGCGATCGAAAGCGCGGCGCCCGCGCGTCCCTGCCGCGCCATCTGGTGACCGTCGAGAGCGGTGACCACGGAGGTGGCCTCGCCCGGAATGTTGACCAGGATCGAGGTGGTCGAGCCGCCGTACTGCGCGCCGTAGTAGATGCCGGCGAGCATGATCAGGGCGCCCACCGGGGGCAGCCCGAAGGTGATCGGCAGCAGCATCGCGATGGTCGCGACCGTGCCGATGCCCGGCAGCACGCCCACGAGGGTGCCGACCAGTGCGCCGAGAAGACAGAACAGGATGTTGTAGGGCTGGGCCGCGACCCCAAAGCCCAACGCCAGGTTCGCGAGAAGGTCAGACATGATTTACACCCCCCGCGTCAGAATCGCGGCCAGAGTTGGAAGGGCAGATTGAGCAGATAGGTAAACAGGAAGACGCAAAAGGCCGTCATGACGGCGGCCGCGATGAAACTCTCCAACACCCGCATCTCCCTGGACCCCAAAATCGCGACCATGAACGTCACGTAGCTCGCGATCACCAACCCCACAGGCCGGATCATCGCCGCGAATCCAAGAATCGACGCAATGACCAGAACCGGCCCGCGGACTTTGTATTTCTCGATGCGGGGACCGTCGGTGATAAGGCCGACCAGCGCGACGAGCGCACCAAGTATAACGAGGAGACCGCTGAAAAGCCGCGGTGCAGTGCCTGGACCGAATGCAAATCCGCGCTGACCTGGAAGATCGCGCGAGGCCCAGATGGCGAGGATCCCCACCGCGATCAGAACCAAACCACCCCAGAAATCACGTGGACTGCGGATTGAAAAAATAAAGCCCCGTCCCTTCGGGGACGGACTGACGCTTTCTGACATGCTCCCTCCGTCGGCCCCGCACTGTCGCACGGAACCTCCCATCCCGCGCTACGCCAGTTCGTAGCACATTCCTGTGGCCGACGGGAAGCAACTGCGCCTAATTTAAGTTCAGATTAGCCCGCCGAGTCCGAGCAGCGCGGCCGCGGCAAAAATCCACAGGGGGTTCAACCGCGTCGTGTAGGTCACGACCGCCGTCGCCAGTGTCGTAGCCACTGCCACAAAATTGTGCGCCGTCGCCGATGCCACCACGATGGCGCTCGCCGCGATGAGCCCGATCGAAATCGGAAGCAAGCCGGCCTGGATCGCACCGCGCCACGGCGCGTCCTTGAAGCGCTCCCAGACGCGCCCGACATAAAACGCGAACAGGGACGTGGGCCCGCACATCGCCAACGTTGCGACCAGGGCGCCGAGCAAGCCCGCCACGTGGTAGCCGATGAGGGTGACGATGATGACGTTCGGCCCCGGCGTCACTTGGGCGATCGCGAATATCTCGCTGAACTGCCGCGCCGTCATCCAGCGTTCGACCTCGACCGCCACGCGCTGCATTTCCGGGACGGCGGAATTGGCGCCGCCGATCGCAAACAGCGACATGACGGCAAAATAGCCGGCAAGCGTCAGCAGCGTGCCGGCGTCGTCCTTCATCGCCGCACCCAGGCGATCGCGATGCTCAGCGGAATGAGCCCGGCCAGCGCCCAGTACAGCGGCCAGCGCAGGACGCCGACCGAAACCAGGGTCGCCAGCGCCAGCAGCGGGGCGAGCCCGAGTGGATCCTTGAACAGCGGGAGCGCCATTTTTGCGCAGGTTCCCATCACCAATCCGACCGCCGCCGCCGCCACCCCCATCAGCATGCGCTGCAACGCCGCGATCTCGCCAAACTGCGCATAGAGCAGGCCGATGAACGACACGATCAGGAATGGAGGCCCCATCAATCCCAGCAGCGCCACGGCCGACCCGACCGCGCCGCGGATGCGCCGGCCGAATACGACTGAAAGGTTCACCACGTTGGGGCCGGGCAGGAACTGGCACAACGCGTAGGCGTCGTTGAACTCCTCGGGGGTCATCCACCCGCGCTCCTCGACCAGCATGCGCCGCGACCACGCCAGGACACCGCCGAACCCGCACAGCGCGATGAGGGCGAAGGCGACACCAAGTTCGAGCAGCGTGGGCGGTGGGGAGGAAACCGGCGGAGGTGGGGCCGAAGCCGTGGAGACCGTCTCGGACATGGCAAAGTCTTAAGCCGGCGGCCTGGCCGGAACCAAATGATATTCCGGCATGGTGGCTATTGCCTCGGGCCGCCCGCTGGGACGGCGCTCCTGGACCACAGGTCTTTGGCCGGGCACGCCGGATGCGCCGACGGCCCGGCGGACGCGTGGGCTGCGCGGGGGGCCGGCTGGAGGTTTGTGTGGGGGCCCGGCCAAGCCTCTTTTTTCGTCAACCTTCCACGCTTATATTCACGGTGCCGGCGCAAGCCGGATATGGCGATAAATGGCCGTCGTAATAAACCTATCGGACCCGGGGGCAGTACCCGGCGCCTCCACCATCAGGGGGTCAGTGGTCAGAAGCTGGTGATTGTACGAGTGCTTCTGATGGCTGGCCGCTGATTACTGATCCCTGATACGGGGGCGAAACAGGATCGACGAGGGCGTAAAGGGCGTGCTTTTGCTCGGCATGGTTCCACCGTTATCGGGCCTATCCATAGTTGCAAACGACAACTATGCTCCGGTTGCCCAGGCCGCGTAACGCGGTTTGGAATACCGATCTTAAAGTCCTGACGGGTTAAGCTCCGGCAGGCGGGGTTCGGAGGCACCTGGCAACAGAAGCCTCCACTTTCCATATTATAGTGAGTGAGATTGCAGCTGTGCGGTGGTTTGACGTTCCTGCCATTGTGGCCGCAAGCTTGCTTGGGAACTTCCAATCCAGCCGCACGAGAATCGCAAGTTGCCGGCGTCGCTTTGATTCCGAAGTTCGCATCTCAGGGCGCCGCGAGGGTTTGCGAACTTCGGAATCGGGCTTACGGTTGCGCCTGCTGGCATTCGTCCGGTGAGTCCAGGCGTGCTTGCGGAGTGGACCGGTAGACCACCCCGGAACTTGCGCCCTCTCGAGGCAAACGGATCACCCATGGCCGTCGATCATATCCGCTACGATATCCTGGCCCAGGAAGCCCTGCGCGGGGTCGTTCAGAAGGTGCTCGTCGACGTCGCCAAGAACGGCCTGCCCGGAGAGCATCATTTCTATATTTCCTTCGACACCCGCGCCGACGGCGTGCGCCTGTCGCCGCGCATGCTCGCGCAGTATCCCGAGGAAATCACCGTCGTCCTGCAGCACCAGTTCTGGGACCTGGTGGTGACCGAGGAAGGTTTCGAAGTCGGCATGTCCTTCGGCGGCATTCCCGAACGGCTGAACGTGCCCTTTGCCGCGGTGAAGGGCTTCTTCGATCCGTCGGTGCAGTTCGGTCTGCAGTTCGAGGAGATCGGGGACGCTGCGGCTGCGGGCGAGGACGCCAATGCTCCCGCGCGCAAGGACCGTGGCGCCGCGCGCCCCCCGGCGGAGCACAAGGGCGTGACGCCGAGCATGGCGGCGGTGCCCGCGCCTGCCAATGCGGTGCCTGCGCCTGCCAATCCCGACCCCGCCAAGGCGTCGGCCGACGACACCGACAAGCCCTCCGGGGGCGGTGAGGTCGTGCGGCTCGACCGCTTCCGCAAAAAATAGAGGCGCACGACCGCGGACAGAAACGGAAGGCTTCGCGCCTGTGTCGTCTGTCGCCCGTCGTCCGGGAAGCCATGGCCAAGCCGAACAACAGGACGAAGATCAAGCCGGCCGCCAAATCGACCAGGACACGCGTGGAGAGCGACACGTTCGGGCCCATCGAGGTGCCGGCCGATCGCTATTGGGGCGCGCAGACCGAGCGCTCGCGGCGCAATTTCCGCATCGGCGAGGAGCGCATGCCGCGCCCGATCATTCGCGCGCTCGGGACCATCAAGCGCGCCGCGGCCGAGGTAAACCAGCGGCTCGGCTCGCTCGATGCGCGGCGCGCGCAAACGATTGCGCGCGCGGCGCAGGCGGTGATCGACGGAACGCTCGACGATCACTTTCCGCTGCTGGTGTGGCAGACCGGCTCCGGGACCCAGACCAACATGAACGTCAACGAGGTGATCGCGGCGCGCGCGAACGAGATGCTCGGCGCCGAGCCCGGCGCAAAATCGCCGGTGCATCCCAACGATCACGTCAACATGAGCCAGTCATCCAACGACAGCTTTCCGACCGCGATGCACGTCGCCGCGGCGGAGGAGATCACGCACCGGCTGATGCCGGCGCTGGCGCATCTGCAGGCGGCGCTGGAGCAAAAGACCGGCGAGTTCGCGCGCATCGTCAAGATCGGACGCACCCACACGCAGGACGCAACGCCGCTGACCCTCGGGCAGGAATTCTCCGGCTACGCGGCGCAGGTGAAGCTGGCGCGCCGACGGCTGAACGCGGCGCTCAAGGAGCTTTATCCATTGGCGCAGGGCGGCACCGCTGTCGGCACCGGCCTCAACGCCAAGCCGCAATTCGCCAAGCTGGTCGCCGCGAAGATCGCGGCGCTCACCGGCCTCCCGTTCGTCAGCGCGCCGAACAAGTTCGAAGCGCTCGCCTCCCATGACGCGGTCGTGTTCGCGCATGGTGCGCTGGCCTCGGTCGCCACCGGCCTGTTCAAGATCGCAAACGATATTCGGCTGCTGGGCTCCGGTCCGCGCTCCGGCCTGGGTGAATTGATCCTGCCGGAAAACGAGCCCGGCTCCTCGATCATGCCGGGCAAGGTGAACCCGACCCAATCCGAGGCGGTCACGATGGTGTGCTGCCAGGTCTTCGGCAATGAGACCACGATCACGGTTGCGGCGAGCCAGGGCCACTTCGAGCTCAACGTCTACAAGCCGGTGATCGCGCATGCCATGCTGCAGTCGATCCGCCTCCTTGCCGACGCGGCGGTGTCGTTCACCGACAATTGCATCAGCGGCATTCGCGCCAACGAGGCGCGCATCGCCGAACTGCTGAAGAACTCGCTGATGCTGGTCACCGCGCTCGCGCCCAAGATCGGATACGACCGCGCGGCGGCGATCGCGAAGGCTGCCCATGCCAAGGGCACGACGCTGCGCGAGGAGGCGATCCGGCTTGGCGACGTCTCGGCCGAGGAATTCGATCGTCTGGTGCGACCGGAGAAGATGATCCGTCCGGGTTGATGGCCGGGCGCGGGGGCGGCGGCCCGCGCGTGACCCCGGGGTAGCCGCCCGGCGCGGCGGTAAAACTTTTGTGAAAGGCAGCGTTCGGTCGGGCCGGACCTGCCGAGCGGACTTTCCCCCGGCCCGCCTTCCCGGCGCGAAATGTTCGCGCGCGAAACCCAAGATGACATCACGGGCTCGCCCGAATAGATGTCGTTATTCATCAGAGAATTCTTTACAATTTCAATTGTTTAGAATTTTTCCAGCCTGCGCGCGACGGGAATAACATAAAAATACTGTAATTATTGCTGCAAGTACGCAAGGCACCGTGGATTGGGTCGGTGGTCCGGTCGCGCGCGGGCGTCCTGCGGATCCTGCCCACGATCTGGTCGCCACGCTGTGGGCGCATTTGGCACCGAAGCCACGACCAGGGACCTGCATCACCTGGGACCGAAACGAGTGCGGGATGGGCGACGTCGTCAACCTTCGCAGAGCGCGGAAAAAGGCCCAGCGCGAGCTCGCTGAACGCGAAGCATCCGCCAAGCGACTACTGCATGGGCGCAGCAAGGCCCAACGCGACCTGGACTCCGAACGCGACGCCAAGGCCAGCCGCGACCTCGAGCGCCACCGGATCGAAACGGGAGACGAGCGATGAAATCGCGGGTCGTGAAACGTTCCATCGTCATCGCGGGTCACAAGACCAGCGTCAGTCTCGAGGATGGATTTTGGAAGAGCCTCAAGGAGATCGCGGGCGAGCGGCACATGACATTGTCCGATCTGGTCGCCTCGATCGACACCGACCGTCAATACGGCAACCTGTCGTCGGCCATTCGTCTGTTCGTGCTCGACTTCTATCGCGACCGGCTGGCAAGCGGTAAGGACGGACGGGACGGAGCGCGCGACGCGATAACTGTGCGCGCGCCACCGACGGCCTAGAGCATGATCCGAAAGGTTTGCAGACTTTTCGGATCAGATCATGCGACCGGACAATACACAGCGATATCGCGATTCGATCTGAGCGGATTTCGCTCTCGTCAGTTACCGAACAAGATTTCCGACAACGAGCGCTGACGCGCGGGTGCGGGTGCGGGTGCAGCCACCGGCTTCTGCGGCTGCGATTGCGCCGTGCCGTGCGTTCCGGCCGCTCGCGGCGCCGGTGCGGGACGGATGTCGATCGGCGGCGGCAGGGCCGGAGCGCGCTCGGCCGTCGGCGCCGCTGGTTTTGGCTTCTGCACGCTCGGCGTCGCCGGCTGGGTTCGCGCCGCGGGGCGCGCTCCGGGCGCATCCGGCTCGGTGTGCGCGGCAGCCGGCACAGTGGCGTCGAGCGCCGGCGCAGTCTGCACCGGAGTCGTTCGCGGATTGGCGTTGGCCGTGGCCGCAGCCGCGGGCGTATAGGATGGCGCGGCGGGCGGACGGCCTTCGAGCGCCTCGAGCTTCTTCGACTGCTGCTCGACCGCGCGCAGCGCGAGCCAGCTCGCGAGTGCGGCGACGTCGATGCTGCGCTTGGGCGCATCGACCGGCCCCTTCAGTGCAATGGTGATTTCCGGCCGGGTGTCCGGCAGTACGCTCGCTCCGCCCATGCCGAACAAGGTCAGCCGCCCTTCGAGCGCGGCGTCGGCGAGGTTGACGCTCCCGCTCACGGCCAGATCCGCGCGTTGCGCGCGCACCGTGACGTCGCTCAGCCGTGCCTGCCCGGCATTGATGGTGATGGCGCCTTCGGCCAGCGCCACGGAAAGCACGCCGCTCGCGAGCGCGGCATCCATTCGGTCCCTGACTCTGGTGACGTCGATCGGCAGACCCTGATCCACCGCCCGCATCACGGTATCGAAGGCGGCGGGATCAAGTCGCACCACACGCCCGTTTTCGAGCTTGAAGGTGCCGCTTCCGGCCAGCGAACCCATGAGCGCAACCGCGCTCATTCCGCTGCCTTCGGCCGCGGCGTCGAGCGTCAGCTTTCCGGTCACCAAACCGTCGCCGGGAAGCAGTTCGGCCGCGTTGACCCCCGCGAGCTGCACACTCGCGCGCGCGGTGAGCCCCTCGGGACGGCGCGACAACGTCAGCTCTGCGCCCAAGCGGCCGCCCGCGATGCTTCCGTCTACCGCCTGTAACGCAAGCTCCGATTCACCGAAACGGACCACGGCGCGGACATCGCGCGCAGCGAGCTTGGGCGTGAGCTTGAGGCGCGCCGATTTGACCGCGACCTGCCCGCTCAAGCGCGGCAGTCCCTGCTCGAACGGCTCCGACGGCCACGGCCCGAGCACGCTTGCGTTCGCGGCTGCGCCGGTCCCGACGCTCGCGCCGGCGCTCTGTGCGGGTATTCCAAGCGCGACGGCAATCGCGGCCGGAAGATCCACCGCGCCCACATCGATGTCGCCATCGATCGTGATCGGTTGCTGTTGCAGTCCGACGGCAAGGCGCCCGCCGACCGTCGTTCCCGCCATCGTTCCGGTCAGGTCGGAGAATGCGAGGATGCCGTCGGTCAAAGTGAGCCGCGCGTTCGCGGATGCGGGCAGAAGCTCGGCCGGACGCCCGGCCCCTGCCGGCCGCGGCGAGCGGAGGTTGGCGTTGGCGACTTTGAGACTGAGTGCCGCGCTTGGGCTTGTCCGCCCGGCAAGACGCATCGTGCCGCTGGTCGAGATGCCGAGCGCCCCGGCAGCAAGCTGGCCATCGATCGCAAGCTCGCCGTCGAGCGGCCCCTTGGCCGTCAGCGTGAGGCGGCCCGGCCGCTTCTCCGCGACCACGAAACGATCGAGCCCGGTGAGTTCGACCAGGGCGGCGCCGTCCTCGCCCTCGAGGCGGGCGCTGACATTCATCTTCGCCGCCGCGAGCGCCGCGAGGTCGTCGAGCTTGAGGGCATCGCCGGCGGCGGCCGCATCGCCTTCCAGCGTAAGGCGGAAGGCGCCGGCGCGGCCGACGATCTTGAATTTGCCGGTCGCGGCGGTGGCGCCGGGCGCGCCCGGATCGACCGCGAGCGAGGCCCGCAATACGAGCGGAGTGAGACGCCCGGCCGAGCGGCGAAGCTGGTCCGCCGCCTGCGGAGCGAATTTTTCCAACGCCGCCGTCACGCCGTCGAGCGCGCGCGCATCGAGGTCGAGCGTCAATGCGCCGCGCGGCGATTGCGCCTTGGTGCCGATGCGGCCTTTGACCGCGAGCGCCGCGCCGCCGAAATCGGCGACGGCGAATTGCTCGATCGCGAGCCCGCTGGCGCCGAGGCGCAGGTTCACGTCGATCTGCTTCGTCTCCACGCCGGCGATGAGCGCGCGGCCGATCTTGAGCGACAGCGCGCCTTCCCGCGGCCAGTCGAGCGCCGCGCCGCCGAGCATCGCATTTGCAACGACAAGGACGCGGTCGAGATCGATGTCGGGCGCGGTGAGAGCCGCGTCGAGCCGCGCCGGCCGATCCTCGTCCGCCCAGGCATAGGCGAAACGGCCGGCGACGGTCATGCGATCGAGTTCGAGCTTCAGTCGTTCGATCGCGATCGCATCGCTGCCCAGCGTGATATCGCCGCCAAGACGCCACGGACCCGCGGCCACGATCTGCTCGTCGCTGCGTTCGGTCAGCCAGGCAACGAGCGCGCGCGGATCGTTGGCCTCGACCTGGGTCGATCCCTCAAACCGCGTTCCGGCCGAGGTCGTGCCGACGCGCCCGCTGAGACGCAGTTGCGTCGCGCCCGGCGCGCGCAATTCCAGCCCCTTGATCTCCAGGCCATCCGCGTCGGATTTCACATCGGCGTTCACGCGCGCCAGCATCGTGCCCGCGAGCGTCACGCTCTCGACCGCAATGCTCAGCGTCGTCGGGATCGGCAGCCGCAACATCGGGATCAAGGTTTCGGCCAGCGTCTTCGCGGCGGACAGCGGTCGGCGGCGCGTTGCATCGGGAAGCGCCAGCACGCGGTCGAGGTCGATCTGCGGCGACGACAGGGTGCCGTTGATTTCCGGCCGCGCGCCGAACGTGAGATTGGCGTTGCCCCGAAGCTTGATCGCCCTGTCGTCGGGCCCGTACTGGAATTCGATCTGATCCAGCAGGGCCGCCGTGCTGTCGCCCTTGATGCGGCTGGTGACGCGCCAGGAGTCGATGATGAGCGCCTGGGCGCCGACGGGAGCGCGGCCCACCGGCCGCACCAATTGAACGCTGCCCTCGAAACGCGGGGTGCCCTGCTCGGTCCAGATCGTGAGGTCCGCGTCGGTGGTCAGCGGAAGCTGCGGCGACTCCACCGCGAGCCGCACCTTGACCCCGCCGTCCTCGGCGATGCGGCCGGTGGAGACGCGATACGGATAGCGCTGGCCGGCGACGACGAAGGAGCCGTCGCCTTTGACCGGCCCCGCCAGTGAGCGCAGCTCGCCCCTGAATTCCAGCTTCTCCAGCACGAGACGCGTGTCGTTCGCGGCGTCAGTGAGCACGGCGCGGCCGTCCTCGATCTGCAGGCGTTCGATCGCCACCCCTTCGAGATCGAAACCGAGCTTGGGGAGCGGCCAGGCGATCCGACCGGAGCCGTCGAGCCCAGCCCCGAGTTCGGGCCCCTCCAGCCGGGCCTCGGCGATGCGCCATTCGCCACGCATCAAGGCGCCCAGCGCAAACTCGATCCGCAAGGCGCGCGCGCTGACCTTGCTGCCCTCGTTCGGGCGGCCGAACTCGACGCCGTGCAGCATGATGGACGGGGTCGGAAGCAGGCGGGCATCGATCGCGCCGGTGACCCGGAAATCGAGCCCGGTCAGGCGGCTGGCCCTGGCCTCGAACTCCCCGCGATAGCTGCTCCAATCGACAAAGAGGGGCCCTACCAGCGCCGTCACCAGCGCCAGGATGATTGCAAACGCGAAACCGAGCAGCGTCGTCTGCACGCCCTCTCCACCGCAGCAGGCCTGCCGAAGTCCTCGCACTGGGCGGTGGTGCGCAGGCCTCGGAAAAGCCTGATCGCCAAGGAGTCGAGCACGATCATGTCTACCGGCCGGAACGGCCGCACGTGCTCACGATCCCCTTCGTAAATTGCTCAGGCGCCCCTTACCGCCACAATATCCGGCGGATTGACGGCAATTCTATGTCCGCGGACAAGGGCTTAGTTCGAAATCTTCTTCAAGTCTGCGAGTGCAGCGGGCAAGCGGCGGAGGCCCCACGACCCCGGCGATGGTTCATTCCACCGCCACGATCTTTCCCGGATTCATGATGCCGTCGGGATCGAGCGCCCGCTTGATCGCAGCCATGGCGGCGAGCGCCGGCGCGCCCAGCTCGCCGGCGAGATATTTCATCTTGCCCTGTCCGACCCCGTGCTCGCCGGTGCAGGTGCCGTCCATGGCGAGTGCGCGCTCGACCAGCCGCTCGCACAGAATTTTCGCCGCCTTGACCTCCGCCGGATCGGCCATGTCGACCAGCAGGGTGAGGTGGAAATTTCCGTCCCCGACGTGACCGAGGATCGGCGCGACAAGCCCGTGCGCCGCGATCTCGCGCTGCGTTTCGGTGACGCATTCGGCCAGCCGGGAGAGCGGCACGCACACGTCGGTGGCGACTGCCTGCGCGCCGGGGCGCAGGCCCCGCCCCGCCCAATAGGCGTCATGGCGCGCCTGCCACAGCCGCGTGCGGTCCTCGGGCTTGGTCGTCCATTCGAACGGACCGCCGCCGAGTTCGCCCGCGATCTCGCCGAACCGCTCGGACTGTTCGGCGACCCCGGACGGCGAGCCGTGGAACTCGACGAACAGCATCGGCACTTCCGGCAGCGTCAGCTTGGAATAGAGATTGGTCGCTTTGACCTGCAGTTCGTCGAGCAGTTCGATGCGCGCCACCGGAATGCCGGATTGGATGGTCGCGATCGCGGCGTTGCACGCCGCCTCGACCGATGGAAACGGGCATACGCCGCCGGAGATCGCCTCCGGAATGCCGCTCAGCTTCAGCGTGAGCTCGGTGATCACGCCCAGCGTGCCCTCGGAGCCCACCATCAGCCGCGTGAGATCGTAGCCGGCCGAGGACTTCTTGGCACGGCGCGCGGTCGTCATGAGCTCGCCGTTCGCGAGCACGACCTTCAGCCCGAGGACATTGTCCTTCATGGTGCCGTAGCGCACCGCATTGGTGCCGGAGCAGCGCGTCGCCGCCATGCCGCCGAGCGACGCGTCGGCACCGGGATCGAGCGGAAAGAACAGGCCCTGGTCGCGCAGGTGCTCGTTGAGCTGCTTGCGCGTGATCCCCGGCTCGACCACGCAATCGAGGTCCTGCGCGTTCACCGCCAGCACCCGGTTCATGTCGCGGAAATCCACCGACACCCCGCCCAGGGGTGCGTTGATGTGGCCCTCGAGCGAGGTGCCGGTGCCGAACGGAATGACCGGCACGCGATGCGCGGCGCAGATGCGCACGATCGCCTGGACGTCCTCGGTCGCCTGCGGAAACACCACCGCGTCGGGCGCCTGGTTCTCGATCCAGGTCGTCGTATTGGCGTGCTGCTCGCGCACGGCCTGCGAGGTGACGAGCCGGTTGCCGAGTTGCGCCGCCAGCGCGGCGATGACCGCCTTGATCGCAGCGGGATCGCGCGCGATCCGAGCAGATTTTTCCTGCACCAATGTCATCGCCTGCCGATCGATCAATACGCCTGCAGATATTTGGTGATGTCGACCTTCTCCGGCACCGTGCCGACCTCGGTCGAGAAGTCGATGAATTTCTGGAACTCGGCCTTGTGCTTGTCGGTCAGGTCGCCCGCCATGAAGTATCGCACCATCGGCACCGTATCGACGACGTCCTCGGGCGTGAGCGTATTCTTGGCGAGATATTTGCGCGCCTCCTGCGGGTTCTCGTTGACGAACGTGATGGCCTTCTTCCAGACGGCGGCAAAGCGCCTGGCGACGTCGGGGCGGGCCTTGATGAAGTCGCTGGTGAGCGCGCAGCCGGCCGCGAATGCGTTGCCGTTCTCGTCGCCCAGGATGTACTTGGTGATCACGCCGGCTTCGAGCGTGCGCGCCACGCCCAGCTTGCGCATGGTCGAGGCCTGCGGCTCGAGCGTGTAGCCGGCATCGAACGTGCCGCCGGTCATCACGTTGACGTGCTGGCTCATGTCGAGCTGGTCGATGGTGTAATCGCCGTCCTTGAGCCCGACCTTGGCGAGCACCGCCTTGGCGGCGACGACGTTGGCCGGCCCCGGCGCCGACATGATGCGGGCGCCCTTGAGGTCCTTGAGCGACTCCGCGGGATAGCCTTTGCGGACCACGAACTGCTCCATCTGGTAGGTTTTGTTCTGGCTGTGCACGCCGATATACATGGCGACGCCGGGCTTCTTGAGATTGGCGTTCATCGCCTCGATGGTGACCAGGACGATCGCCGCCTCGATCTGATTGCTGATCATCGCCGCGATATTGGGCGGGCCGCCGATCAGCCGGATGGTCTCCGGTTCGATGTTCTGCTCCTTGAAGAACCCGCGCTCGATCGCCACGAAATACGGCAGCGAGGACGCGGTCGGGAACACGCCGACCTTCACCTTGTCCTGCGCGACCGCGGTCTGGCCCGAGCCGGCGATCAAACCGGCGACCAGGACGACCATCGCGCCCAGCGTCTTCAATCCGAGCTTTGGCATCGTAACCCCTCCGTCCATCTCTGGATCTTGCGCGCGCGACGGCGCGGCGCCTGGTGCCGCTCGCCTCCGAACGGGAGAGCAGCACGCGAGAGCGCGGATCACCCTACTCCAACGGAGCCCGGCGCGCTTCTAAAAGCGGTTCCCGCGCGAACGGACACAGGACGCCAGAGAATGGGTAAGCGCTGAGTCAATGCGAACGGGAACCGCTTCGATTCCGAAATTCGCAAACGAGGGTACCGCACAATGATGCGAACCCTGGCGAACTTCGGAATCGACCACTAGCCTTCGATCCAATCCCCGCACTTCTGCACCTCGCCGCTCGCGCCCCAGGGCATGATCGGCACCGACGAGGTCGAATTCTTCGGTGAACCCTCGATGATCTTGTCGGAATAGACCATGTAGACCAGGACATTGCGCTTCACGTCGCAGCCGCGGACGATTTGCATCTTCTTGAAGAACAGCGAGCGCCGTTGACGAAACATGTCCTCGCCCTGTGAAAATTTCTGCTTGAAATGAATCGGCCCGATCTGGCGGCAGGCGAGCGAGATGTCCGAGACCTCCTCGGCCACGCCGATCCATCCCTTCAGTCCGCCGCGCTCCGGCACCGTGAAGTGGCATGCCACGCCTTCGACCTCGGGATCGTCGAGGCCATAGGTCGCCAACTTGTCGTTTGGAGTGAGCCATTTGAAGACCGTGGAGCGCTTGAAGATGAGATCGGGCTCGTCGGCGGCAAAGGCCGGGCACCCCAAAGCGATCGACGCCAACAGGGCGCCATGGAGCGCGAGCGTGCGGCACCAGCGGTGGAAGGTAGGCATGGAGGATCTCCCGGCGAGAGGGTCGAGGGTCATTGCCGGGAGACTTAAGGTCGCCGCACGCGCGCGGCAACTGCGCGGCGCATAAAGACCCGCTTTGCCGGCGTGCAACCGGGAAGCCGGTCACTGCCCGGCGACGCGCGACGGCGCGCATCGACCTGTTGATCGCGCGCCGCCTGTTGCGAATTCGCCCCGCGGCGAGCGCGCTATTTTCGCAAGCAGAGCCCGACCGCGCCGGCCGGGGCGCTGCATTTGGCTCCGGTGCCCTGCAGGGTTGCGGAGCCCTCCTTGCAAATCGCCGAAACCAGGACTTCCCCGTCGTTACAGGCGACGGCATCGCCGGCGGCCTCGACGTAACGAAGCCCGCTTGCCGGCCCCGGAGGTCCGGGTGGTCCCGCCGGCCCCGCCGGTCCCGCCGGTCCGGGAGGCCCCGCCTCGCCTTTGGCACCGGGCGCCCCAGGCGCGCCAGGCGCGCCAGGCTCCCCGCGCACGCCTTGCGCGCCCGCGGGACCCTGCTGTCCCGCTTCGCCTTGCGGGCCGGCGGGCCCGGGCGGTCCGCCGGGGCCCTGGCCGCCGGTCGGCCCCGGCAGACCCGCAACGCCCTGCGGACCGGCCGGACCTGCTGGACCCTGCGAGCCCTCGAAACACCCGGTCAACAGGACCGAGGCGGATAGTGCGACGACGACAGTTAGTCCACGCATGCGGATGCTCCGAAATGTGGGCGAGGGTGGCTGGACACAGCGGCAACCATTCGAGCGGCAGCGCCGCATCGATTCTGGCGATTCTGGCGATGGAGGGCGCTCACGAGCGTACCGATTCCGAAGTTCGCAAACTCTCGCGGCACCCCCTGACGCGAACTTCGGAATCAAAGGGACACTTGAACTTTATGATTTTAGTGCGGTCTTTGGTTGAGTTCCTGAGGGGTGCGCGGCGACAATGATCGAAACTTCAAATCCACCGCACTAGGGCGCGAGGAATTTTGATCCGCGCCAATCCGATAGGCAAGCGTGTCGGTGGATAACCAACCTGCGACAGGTTGCCGGCCAGCCCACGTTCGGGCGCCGACGTCCCTTGGTTAACGCGCGCGCCCCAAGGCAAGCGAAAGCCCGCCAACGCGTTGCGCTGGCGGGCCTTCGCTCGTGATCCGACTTATGTCTGCGGTTTATGCCGCGACCAGTTCGGCCAATTTCCTGCGCGCGTAGAACATGCGCGTCTTCACGGTGGCCTCGGCGACCCCGACGATCTCCGCGACCTCCCTCACCGACTTGTCGTGGTAGTAGACGAGGTCGATCACCTCGCCGTGCTCCGGCGACAGGCTGGCCAACGACTGGCGCAGCTGTACGGCCCGGTGCTTCTTCTGCAGCACGACCTCGGGGTTGTCCGCGGGATCCGCGACGGTCCCGGCAACCTTGTCGTCGAGTTCCGCGTCGGTCCTGCGGCGGCGCGCCGAAAGCGCCTTGTAGCGGGCGATCGCCAGCAGCCAGGTCGAAACCGAGGAGCGCGCTTCGAACGTGGCGGCTTGGCGCCAGACGTCGAGAAACACGTCGCTGAGGAGATCCTCGGCCAGCGCTTCGTCGCGCACCAGGCGCAGCAGCCAGCGATAGAGGGCGACCCGGTGGCGCCCGAACAGGGTTCGCATGGCAAGCTGGTCGCCCTTGGCGATGCGCTCGATCAGCATTTCGTCGGAGGAGGTTTCGCGAGCCGCTGCCGGTGCAGGCGGGGCGGCCGATCCCGTACGGGTGCAGGCCAATGTCATGGTAGTCCCCTGTATTCACGTCCCACCCAACCAACTCGGTCCCAGGGGAAAGGTTGCATCCTGTTCTGCGATCAAGCGACTGTGAGAAGTCGCCGTGTTCCCGCCGCAACAGTTAAATTCCGCGCCTGTTTTGTTAATTGCGAGCGGCGCGGCGGATGGCCGCCGGCCCCTCAATCAGACTGGGCTTCGGAACGCCGTCGCACCACGTTGCCAACCAGCGAACCCACGCTCGGAACATCGTTCTCCTGGAACGGAATCGGCCGGCACAGATCCATGACGATGATGCCGAGCCGGGCCATGCGATAGGAGGCGTACAGCGCGTCGGCCGCGCTGGTGGCGACCCGCTCGGTGACCGCGCCGCCGAGATGCTGCACCAACGACGCACTCGCGATATCCACGGCGCCGAGCTTCCCGGCTTCGAGCACGAGCCGGCGCAGCAGGTGGATCGTGGTGGCGGCGGTCGGACGGTGGCCGTACGAGGCCGCGATCCCCCGCACCATGCGCACGCCGCAGGCGAGAAAGAACACGGCGTCGGTCAAGGCGGTGGGGCTGATCGCAGTAATGCCGAACGCGCGCAGCACCGCCGTGCGCACATGCGCCTCGGCGCGGCGGTCGAGGGGCTTCATCACGGTGCGCGAGAGAATTTCGATTTGCTGCGCGGTGGAATGATGAAGCTGGACCTGCCGCTGGAAGGCCTCGATGCCGGCGGCGGTCTCACGCTCGCGTGGGACGACGGCGAGCACGTCCGCGATCGCGCGGCGCGCGTCGGCCGGCGGCACATGCTGGTCGGCGAGGCTGCGATGGATGGTCTCGACGTTCTTGAGCCGGAACAGGCTTGCGAGCTCACGCGCGATCACCAGGCCGGCGCCGGCGACACCGGCGCTGATCGCGGCCGCGGCCAGTACCCCCAAGCCGGCGCTGCGCTCGAAGGCGGTCGAAATCCAGGCCGCGGCATCGACCACGAGCCAGCCGACAAAGAACACCGCGAGGCCTGCGAGCCCGAACGTGATCACGCCGTCGCGGCGGCGCGCCGGCGGGGGCGCGACCACGACCACCGAGCGCTCGCTGGGCGTCACGGGTTCGGTTCGCTCCGTCGCGATCACCTGCGGCCCGATCGGGCGCGGGCGCGCGAGCTCGTCTGCCGCGTCGATCTCGATCACGCGCGCGGTAATCGGCGCCTTGCGGTCGGATTGATCTGTCATCGCAGCCGGTCTCCCAGCAGGAATTCGAGCGCCAGGTCGAGATTGATGTGCGCGATCCCTTCGATCGGCGCGGGATCGATCGCCGGCGGCTCGAACACCGGCACGTTCAGGAACGGCGAGCCCCAGGCGTCGGGGCGCGGGGGACGGATCGGAACATTGCCGACGAAGAATTTCGCCTGCTTCGTGCTGCCCACCGGCCGGCCGACCACCACCTGCAGGCGCTGGCCGTCGATCTCCTGGGTGTCTTCCGCGGTCGAGATGACCGACGCAAGCGCCTCCACCTCGAACTGTGCGTTGCTGCTCTTGACCTCGAGCGCAGGGAAGGCCGCCATGTTCCGCAACAGCGCCGCGAGATGGTCGCGCTGAATGTCGGGGACATGGTCCGCCTTGGTGGCGGCGAACAGGACCTTGTCGATATGCGGTCCGCGCAGCAGCTTGGAGAGAATGCCACCGTGACCGTAGCGGAAGCTTTCCAGAATGGCGTCGAGCGCGAGCCGCGTGTCCTCGAAGGCGTCGCGGCCTGCCAACAGCGCGCGCAGCACGTCGACCAGCACGATCTGGCGCGAGTAATGCCGAAAGTGGTCGTGGTAGAACGGGGCCACCGTTTCGCTCTTGTAGGTCTCGAAGCGCTCCGCCATCAGCGCGCCGAGGGTATGCGGCGCAAACATGCCGCCCTCTCCCACATCGAGCGGCGCGAACCACAGATAGGACAGATCGCCGAGCGACCCCCGGCAGAGGAAACGGCCGGGCTGCAGGAAGCTCAGGCCGTGGCGGTCGCGGGCGTTGACGAGATAGGCGCGGTAAAGGTCATGCGCCTGCTTCGCCACCTGTTCGCTGGCGACCTCCTCCGCCCTGTGCTGCTCGACGAACGCGAGAAACTCACCGCTGATTTCGGCGCGGACGCCTTTGCGCAACAGGTGCAGCGTGGCGCGCGACCACTCGGCATAGCTCTGCCCCAGCAGGGGCAGATCGAGCAGCCATTCGCCCGGATAATCGACGATCCGGATCGTCAGGCTGGCGGGGTTTCCGGTGATCTCGCTCAGCAGCCGCCCCGCCGTGTTGGCGGGCGCGAAGCGGACTTCGATCCCGATCTCGCTGAGATCGGAGGTGCGCTCCGGCCAGTCCGGAACGGCCATCTTCTCGATATTGCCGAGGTAGGGAAACTGCGGCAGCCGGTTTGCCCTCGGCCCCTCGAGATGAGCCGCGAGCAGGCGGCGCTCGCCCACCACGTTGAGGAGCGGCATCCGGTTGGGATTGTGCACCGAGCTGAGCAGATTGTGGATCAGGCTGGTGATGAACACGGTCTTGCCGGAGCGGCTCAGCCCGGTCACCGCGAGCAAGACCGTGGCGCTTCCGGCAAACTCGCTGAGGTTGCCGACCAGCCGCTCGGATGCCTGCGCGACGATCGGCGGCAGCCAGCTGAAATTCATCATGGATGGCATCCCGCCCATGCGATGCAAGTGGCCCCAAAGTCGGGCGCCCGCAAGTGGCCGTCAACGTGGACGCGGGCCGGGCGGGGATCATAATATCGTCTCATGCTCGACCGCCTCGATCTCGAACCCGTGTTCTTCGCTCCCTTCGTCTCCTCGGTGATGGCGGTCGAGCCGGCCTGGATCGACTACAACGGCCACCTCAACATGGCCTATTACAACGTGCTGTTCGACCGCGCGGTGGACGAAGCCTTCGAACTCCTCGGCTGCGGCCTCGACTACGTCAAGACCCGCAAGCATTCCTGCTTCACCGCCGAGGTGCATGTGCGCTATCTGCGCGAGCTCCACGCCGGCGATCCGGTGCGGGTGACGTTCCAGCTGCTCGATTACGACGCCAAGCGCATGCACTATTTCGAGCAGCTCTTTCATGCCTCCGAGGGCTGGGTTTCGGCCACCTCGGAGAACATGTCGCTGCATGTCGACATGGCGGCCGGCAAGAGCGCGCCCTTCCCCGATGAAGTGGCAAGTTGCCTCGCCCGCATGAAAGCCGCGCACGGCCATCTGCCCCGTCCGGAGGCCGCCGGCCGCAGGATCGCGATGCGGTAGAGAACCTCGTGTGCGAAAGCACGCCGAACATTGCGCCCGGGGCGCGTCGTTCCGGCGTCGTCCCATGGATGGCGACGCCGAACCCCTCCCCATTTGCCCCTGCGAGTGCCATCTTAGCCCGAGATTCGCCGCGACACGCGGCGCGCCGGCCTGTGCGCCGGTCCCATCACGGAACCTGAATGGCCGAACCGGGCAAATCGCCGCGCGATGACAGTGCTGTGCCGCCGATGCCGCAACCCGGCGGGATCGCGGCACGGGCGCGCGCGGCGGCGGGCGCGCCTTATCTCAACGACCTCAACCCGGAGCAGCGGCTGGCGGTGGAGACGCTCGACGGGCCGGTGCTGGTGCTCGCCGGCGCCGGAACCGGCAAGACCCGCGTGCTGACCACGCGCATTGCGCACATCCTTGCGACCGGACGCGCGCGGCCGAACGAGATCCTGGCGGTCACCTTCACCAACAAGGCCGCGCGGGAGATGAAGCTGCGCGTCGGCACCATGGTCGGGCAGATCGTCGAGGGCATGCCGTGGCTCGGCACCTTCCATTCCATCGGCGTGAAAATCATCCGCCGCCACGCCGAGCTGGTGGGCCTGAAACCCGACTTCACCATTCTCGACGTCGACGACCAGATCCGTCTGCTCAAGCAGCTGCTGGCGGCGGAGGGCATCGACGAGAAGCGCTGGCCTGCCCGTGTGCTCGCCGGCCTGATCGACAGCTGGAAGAACCGCGGCCTCACCCCCGACCAGGTTCCAGCCGGAGAAGCCGCGAGCTTCGCCGGCGGCAAGGGCAAGAAGCTCTATGTCGCGTTTCAGGAGCGGCTGAAGGTGCTCAACGCCGCCGATTTCGGCGACCTCCTGCTCGAATGCATCCGGCTGTTCCGCGAGCAGCCCGAAGTGCTGCGCCAGTATCAGGGCCGCTTCCGCTACATCCTGGTGGACGAGTATCAGGACACGAACGTGGCGCAGTATCTGTGGCTGCGCCTGCTGGGACAGAACACGGCGCGCGCCGCGAGTTCAATAGTGCGAACCTCGCGGCTTCCACCTCTCCCCGATCGAAGTCGGATTTATCCGACTTCGACCAGCTTGAATGCCGAACTCGGGTAAACCCGAGTTCGGACGGGGAGAGTCGGATCGCAAAGCGATCCGGTGAGGGAGACAATGTGGGGTTACCGAGCTCCCGCGCCTTCGCCGCGGCCCGGAGAGGAGCCGAGCGGAGTCGCGGCACGACCCGCTCGAACCCGCAGCTCAAGAACATCTGCTGCGTCGGCGACGACGACCAGTCGATCTACGGCTGGCGCGGCGCCGAGGTCGACAACATCCTGCGCTTCGAGCACGACTTCCCCGGCGCCAAGGTCATCCGGCTCGAGCGCAATTACCGCTCCACCGGCCACATCCTCGCCGCCGCCTCGCACCTCATCGCCCACAACGAAGGCCGGCTCGGCAAGACGCTGCGCACCGAGGACGTGCCGGGCGAAAAGGTGCAGGTCACCTCGTGCTGGGATTCGGAGGAAGAGGCGCGCGCCGTCGGCGAGGAGATCGAGCAGCTCCAGCGCAATGACGGCAGCGGGCGCCCGCACCCGCTCGACGAGATCGCCATCCTGGTGCGCGCCTCGTTCCAGATGCGCGAGTTCGAGGACCGTTTCGTCACGCTCGGCCTGCCCTATCGCGTGATCGGCGGCCCGCGCTTCTACGAGCGCCAGGAAATCCGCGACGCGCTCGCCTATCTGCGTGTCGTGCATTCGGGCGCCGACGACCTCGCGTTCGAGCGCATCATCAACGTGCCCAAGCGCGGGCTGGGCGACGCCACCGTGCAGCTCCTGCACGACCACGCCCGCAGGAAGCGGGTGCCGCTCACCGAAGCCGCGCGCGCGCTGATCGAGACCGACGAGCTCAAGCCCAAACCACGCGGCGCCCTGCGCGATCTCCTCGCCGCGTTCGAGCGCTGGCGCGCGCAGAAGGACGCCCTCCCCCACACCCGGCTGGCGGAGATCGTGCTCGACGAGTCCGGCTACACCGAGATGTGGCAGAAGGACCGCTCCGCCGACGCCGCCGGCCGGCTCGAAAACCTCAAGGAGCTGATCCGCTCCATGGAGGAATTCGAGAACCTCGCCGGCTTCCTCGAGCACATCTCGCTGGTGATGGACACCGACAAGAGCGAGGGCGAGGCGGTCTCGATCATGACCCTGCATTCCGCCAAGGGGCTCGAATTCGATACCGTCTTCCTTCCGGGCTGGGAGGAAGGCCTGTTCCCGCATCAACGCGCTCTGGACGACCAGGGCCGCGCCGGCCTCGAGGAGGAGCGGCGCCTGGCGCATGTGGGGCTCACCCGTGCGCGCCGGCGCGCGAAGATCTATTTCGCCGCCAACCGGCGCATGCACGGGCTGTGGTCGTCGAACATTCCGTCGCGCTTCCTCGACGAACTGCCGGAAGCCGACGTCGAAATCACGGAATCCAAGGGCAGCTTCTCCGCCTACGGCAACACCGGCGCGTCGCGCTTCGACGAGATGACGCATTTCGGCTCGAGCTACAGCACGCCGGGATGGCAGCGCGCGCAGGCGCGCGGCCGCGGCGGCTTCGGCGGCGGCTTCGGCGACAAGGGCGGCTTTTCCGAAGACGGCGACGAATACGCGGCGCGCGATGACGGCACGGACGACGCGCTGCGGTCCCCGTCCCCGCTTGCAGGGGAAGGTCGGGGTGGAGGCAGGCGCGGCCGCCCGCGCACGCGCCTCCCGCTCACCATCGAAGGCGAACTCGTCGCCAAGTCCACCGGCGCCGTCTCCGACTTTGCGATCGGCGAGCGCGTGTTTCATCAGAAGTTCGGCAACGGCAACGTCACCGCCATCGACGGCAACAAGCTCACCATCGCGTTCGACAAGGCCGGCGAGAAACGGGTGGTGGACAGCTTCGTGGAGCGGGTGTGAGACTATTCGCGCGACAACAGAACAAGTGCGCCTGTCAGCGTTCCGAGCCGCCAGATCGTTAGGCGACATGCGCGCCGCCCGTGCGAATCGCGCGTGCCCTCGCTCTCTTGTCCCGGGCGAGCGCAGCGAGACACCGATCTCGGGCTTGCCCGAGATCGGCAGTTAGACGACGCAAGTCGGGTAAACCCGACTTGCGTGGACCTAGGGGCGACACGACAGATCGCAGCCGGCAACCATGTTGCACTTCGCGCGTTGTTGCGCTGGGTCCCGGCTCTCGTTCCGCTCGGCTTCGCCTCTCTGCACTCGGCCGGGACACGAGAGCATGTGTCCGGTCACCTCAACGAACCACGTTGCAAGATCGCAACGCATGGGGCGCGCCGGAGCACGCCCGTAGATATACGAGCAAAGCCGATCGACGGCCTTACGCCTTGAGCTTCTCCGGCACCTTGCCGCCGCTCTCGGCGAGCTTGGTCATGACCTGGCGGTGCAGCCAGACGTTCATTTCCGACGAGCCATCGAGCGCGCCGGTGTAGCCCAGCTCCTTGGCCAGCTCCTTGCGGGCGCCGAGGCTGCTGTCCAGCTTGAACAGCTTCATCAGATCGACGATCAACTCCCGCCAGTTCAACTCTTCCTGCTGCGCCGACGCGGTCTTCTTGATCAGCTCTTCGAGCTCGGGACGCGACATCGGCTTGCCGGTCGCCGCCGGTGCGCCTCGCCGTCGGTGAGCTTGTCGGCGTGGCCGGGGAGGCCGGCACAGCCGGGGATGCCGGCTTGGGGGCCGACGGGCTCCAAGACGTGGGTGCCGGCGTGGGTGCCGGTTCCGTGGCGTGGGAGGAACCGAAGATCGCGGAGACGAGTTTGCCGAAGATGCTCATGTTGTCTTCCTCTGGTGCGCCCTGCGCGGTTTTCCCACTGCACGCCCGGAATGAACGGGCATGGGTGGATGACGAGGCGGTGCCCTGCCATGGCCGCGGACGGGACATGTTCCGGCGGCGGAACAGCGTTCAGGATCACAGCGAGCAGGATCTCAGGAGAATGACATGATCCGCAAGCTAGCGTCGGGCGGCTACCGCCTCTATTCGCGCAAGGTCGATCCGAAGACCGGCCGGCGCCGCAATCTCGGCACCTTCAAGACCCGCGCCGCCGCCGAGAAGCACGAGCGCGCGGTCCAGTACTTCAAACGGCATTAGGGTGACGATTTCGAAGGCCGATTTTGCAGTTCGCAAACAAGGGCGCCCCGCCATGATGCGAGCTTCGGTATCGGGGCACTGGCATTGACCAGGACGCAGCGCGGCGCACATCCCAACTGTCTTGCAACAGTCATCCCGACGGCAGATGCTGCTGCGGGGTTGGGACCAGTCAGGAGGTCGATATGGGCTTGCTCGACATTCTCAACAGCATTGGAAGCGCCGCTAGTGATCCGCGTGCACGTCCGGCACCGGCGGGTCCGGCAACGAGCCAGGCGGGTAGCCAGGGCATGTCGCCGATGGCGAAGGCGATGCTGGCCCTGCTCGCGATCTACGCGCAGAAACATATGCAACGCGCCGACGCGCCGACGCCACGTCCGGCGCCACAGCCGGCGCCGCGCTCGGGCAGCGCCGGGGCCGGACCGGCCGACGGCGGCGGATCGGGCAATCTCGGCGATCTGCTGCGCGGCACGCTCGGCGGCGTGCTCGGCGGCGCGGCGGCCGGCACGGTGCTCAATGGCGGGCTCGGCGGGCTGCTCAAGCAGTTCCAGGAGAACGGCCAGGGCGACGTGGCGCATTCGTGGATCGGCACCGGGCCGAACAAGACGATCTCCGATGGCGACCTCGCGAGCGCGCTCGGGGGCGACACGCTCAACACGCTGTCGCAGCAGACCGGGATGGGACGCGACGACCTGCTGGAAGGGTTGCGGCAGTATCTCCCCCGCCTCGTCGATCAGCTCACGCCCGACGGGCGCGTGCCGAACGAGGACGAAGCGCAACGCCTGCTCTGAGCGCAAAGACGGTCGGCTCCGCAGGGCGGGGTCATCCCCTGCCCTGCTCTACCTGCGCAGCTGGAAGGCAACCAGCGCCGCGATCATGACCGCGCCGCCGAACGCCTGCAGCGGCGTGATGAACTCGCCGAGGAAGAGCGCGCTGCCGATGGTGGCGAGCAGCGGTTCGAGATTCATGAACAGCGCCGTGCGAAACGGACCGATGCGCCCGGTCGAACTGAACACGCCGAGAATTCCGGTCATGACCGCCACGCTCAGCACGATGAGGCCGACCCAGCCCAATGCCGTCGCGGGCGGCTGCCAGTGCCAGGCCGCGAGCGCCGCCGCCACGAACAACGCGCTCGAGGAGATCATCGAGTACCAGGTGATCTGAAGCGCGTCGGTCCCCTGCAGGGTCGCGCGCGTCACCAGCAGCATCACCACCCGGCAGCAGGCGGCCGCCAGCGCGCCGAGGATGCCGACCAGCGCGAGCGAGGTCGGATGCGCGCCGATCATCAGCATGAGGCCGAGAAACGCGGCGACCGCCGCGAGCGCGCCCCGCCACGTGATCTTCTCCAGCCCGGTCGCGGCCGCCGCCAGTCCGGTCAGCAGCGGATAGACGAAATAGGTGAGGATCGCGATCGGGACCGGAACGGTCTCGAACGCCTTGAACAGGAGGAAGACATTGCCGGCGAACAGGACGCCGAGGCCGAGCGAAATCCATCTTGCGCGCAGCGGGAAGTCGGGACGCGGGTTGAGCCGCAGCCAGGCATACAGGATCGCAAGGCCGAGCACGCCGCGGATGGCCGAGAGCGTCAGCACATCGGCGCCGGCATTGAGCACGACCTTGGCCAGAACGTCCGCGCAGGCGAACGAGGAGGCGCCGAGCAAAGCCGGGCCGATCTGCGCCAGACCGGCGCGCGGGGTGGTCGGAGAGGTCACGATGAGGCGCGCTGCGAACGAGGATGGGAAACGCTGATGCCGCTTTAGCAGATCACGTTGCCCGAGGCAGCAGGCACGCGATGCCGACGTGCGCTACGTCTCTGTGTCGCGCCGGGTTCGCCGGCTCACTTCTTCTCCAGCATCAGCGTGGCTTCCTTGCGGATCGCGGGCGTGAGCTTCTCCGCGAACTTCGCCAGCAGCCAGGGCAACGTCACTTCGAGGCGCACGTGATCCTCGGCGATGTCGATGCGGCCCGCCGCGCTCTGGCCGAGCGCGCTCATGTTGAAAACGAGGCTGTCGCCGTCCCACGTCTCTTCACGGATGTTGAGCAGCGCGGAATAGTTCGAGCGCGCCGCCGCGAGCCCGGATTTGATGCGGCGTACCGCCTCCTCGCGACCGAGGTGGTGGGGAATGGAGACGATGACCGGCTGGGACACTTGAACCTCCAGAGAGCTGCGAAGGGCTGATATAGGATGCCCCGCGGTTCACGCCAACGCGCAAAAGGACGACGGGGCTGGCCGACGCCGGCACAGCGGGGTTCCGGCCGGGCGGCGCCATTTCAACCGCAGGCATTGTTGCGGAGCGGCATCGACCTATGCACAATCGCGCCCAACGCGCAGGCGTGGGCCGCGCGCAAACCGCCCACGCATAATGCCACCAATCAAAAGCACGAGGAGCGCACGAATGAGATGCAAGAACAGGCTGTATTTGAGCGTCGCGGCGATCGCCGGGGTGCTCGCCGCCGCGCCGGCGGAACTGCGGGCGCAGACCGCCGTCGCCATCGACAATGACGACATCGGCGGCACGGTTACCGGCGCGAGCGGACCGGAAGCCGGCGTGTGGGTGATCGCGGAGACCACCGATCTGCCGACCCGCTACGCCAAGATGGTGGTGACCGACGACCAGGGCCGCTACGTCGTGCCCGACCTTCCCAAGGCCAAATACAAGGTGTGGGTGCGCGGCTACGGTCTCATCGACTCGCCGAAGGTCGACGGCGAGCCGGGCAAGCAGCTCGATCTCAAGGCGGTGGCGGCGCCGAACGAGGCGGCGGCGGCGCAGTACTATCCGGCGATCTACTGGTACTCGATGCTCAAGATCCCGGAGGCCAGCCAGTTCGGCGGCAAAAGCGACATTCCCGAGAAGATCACCCAGGCCGAGTGGCTCACGGTGATCAAGAACCGGGCCTGCGTCGGCTGCCATCAGCTTGGCCAGCTGTCCACCCGCACGATCCCGGCGGCGTTCGGCGAGTTCAAGTCGGGCGAGGACGCCTGGCGCCGCCGCACCATGTCGGGCCAGGCCGCGCCGCTGATGATCAATCCGCTGGCCGGCTACCTCGGCGGTGCGCCGTATAAATATTTCGGCGACTGGACCGACCGCGTCGCCAAGGGCGAGCTGCCGCACAGCAAGCCGCCGCGGCCGCAAGGGGTCGAGCGCAACATCGTCGTCACGACCTGGGACTGGGGCAACGAGAAGCAATATCTCCACGACCTGATCTCGATCGGACCGGCGCAATCCGACCGTCAACGCCAACGGCAAGCTCTTCGGCTCGCCCGAATACGCGACCGACGTGCTTCCGATCCTCGATCCCAAGACCACACGGTCACCAACTTCAAGGCGCCGGTGCGTGATCCGGAGATGCCGGAATCGCTCGGGCCGGGTCATGCGGCGGTCGAAAAGCCGGTCGCTCCGTCGGCCTACTGGGGCGAGGAGAAGATCTGGGACACCCGGGTCAACAACCACAACTCGATGTTCGACGGCAAAGGACGGGTCTGGCTCGCCGCGGCGATCCGCGGACCGGACAATCCGGACTTCTGCAAGAAGGGCTCCGACCATCCCTCCGCCAAGGTCGTCCCGATCGACACGAACGTGCGGCAGCTCGCGATCCTCGATCCGCAGACGATGAAGTACACCTTCGTCGACACCTGTTTCGGATCGCATCACCTGCAGTTCGATGCCAAGGACCGGGTCTGGACCAGCGGCGCCGGTCCGTTGGCCGGGTGGGTCGACATGAAGATCTTCGACGAGACCGGCGACGCCGCCAAGGCGCAGGGCTGGTCGCCGTTCATCCTCGACATCAACGGCAACGGCAAGCGCGACGAGTACACCGAGCCCAATCAGCCGATGGATGCCGCCAAGGATATGCGCGTCACCGGCGGCTCCGGCACCTATGCGGTCATGCCGAATCCGGCCGATGGCTCGATCTGGTATACCGTCGGGGTGTTTGCGGGACGCGGCGGCGTGATGCGTTACGATCCCGACACGCAGCTGTCCGAGGTGTTCAACGTCCCGATGCCGGGCTTCGGCCCGCGCGGCGGCGACATCGACAGCAAGGGCGTCGTGTGGGTGTCGCTCGCGAGCGGCCACATCGGCAGCTTCGACCGCAGCAAGTGCAAGGCCCCGCTCAACGGCCCGAAGGCGACCGGCGACCATTGTCCGGAAGGCTGGGCGTTCTATCAGTATCCGGGACCCGGCTTCCAGGGCATCGGCGAGAACAGCGCCGAAGCGAGCTACTACAGCTGGGTCGACCAGCACGACACGTTGGGGCTCGGCAAGGATGTGCCGATCTCGACCGCCAACCTGCAGGACGGCTTTGCCGCGCTCAAGGACGGCAAGATGGTGCTGCTGCGCGTGCCCTACCCGCTCGGCTTCTACGCCAAGGGACTCGATGGCCGCATCGACGATCCCAACGGCGGCTGGAAGGGCCGCGGGCTGTGGTCATCGAGCGGCGACCGCACGCCGTGGCTGATCGAAGGCGGCAAGGGCAGAAAGCCGATGGCGGTGCACTTCCAGGTTCGCCCCGACCCGCTGGCGAAGTAAGCGACCACATCATAAGGAACGACCGAAGGACCGCACCGCGCGGTCCTTCGCATTTCTAGGTGTCGCTGGCAGCAAATAAACGAAGGACCGCAACCGCGGTCCTTCGCAGACGAACGGCCGTCAATTCACGGCCGCAGTGACGCGCCAGCAGATTCGCGTCACGGACAGGAGTGGCGCCGGCCGTCGAAGCCCATATAGGTGCCCGACGACGGATCGTAGGAGCGGAAGCGCTGCGAGCAGTAGGCCGAGTCGTCGCCGCCGCTGCTGTAGCCGGTCGCATAGCCGGGACCAGGCGCATATCCGGGACCAGGCGCGTAGGCGGGACCGGGCGCATAAGCGTAATCGTTATAGCCTGCGGGCCCGTAGGCGTAGCCAGGGGCATAGTCGTAACCCGGAGCATAGGCGTAATTGTCGTAGTAGCCGTAGTTCCACGGCTGCGCCGCAGCGATCGCGCCGCCGACGATTGCGCCGGCAACCGCCGCCGGTGCCCAACCGCCGCGGCGCCAGCCACGCCGCCACTGCACGTTTTCGAGCGCGGGTGCGGCAGCGTTGTGCAACGATGACGGCGCCGCGATCGGCGCCGCGCCGGCCGGAGCGGCAAACGACGCCGCGCCCGCGGCCACCACGGCAGCGGCGAGAAGTTTGCAAGGGATATTCATTACGCGTTCTCCATATTCCGTTGGCTGACCACACCGTAGCGGTGTGACGCTGTTGGCCAACCGCGCACGGCCCGTCCCGTTCCGTGTTCCGTGGCACGCCTGCGCACTGCGATGTTCACATCCGCGTGTGATCGATGAGCTACGTCGCCCAGCAAAATCCGATATCTGTTCCCGCACAAAGCGGGGGCGCCGGCCGCGCGGATGCCGTTGCGGGCGGCGATGGACTGTGCATGGATATGTGGCGAAGCGCTCGGCGGCGTTCGACTCGTCAGCTCGTGAGCCGGATCGCAGATCGCCCATGGGCGCTGTGACACCAAGGCTTGAACGACGCGAGGAGCGCACCATGAGACTCAAAGCCAGTCTTTATTTGTCCGTGGCCGCGATCGGGGGCGCAGTGCTGTTGGGCGCCCCGTCGATGCAGTTGCGCGCGCAGCAGGGCGCACCGGCCGGTGTCAGCATCGGGGACAGCGATCTTGGCGGCGTGGTCAGCGGCCCGAGCGGGCCGGAGGCCGGCGTCTGGGTGATTGCCGAGACCACCGATCTTCCGACCAAGTTTGCCAAGATCGTGGTGACCGACGACCAGGGCCGCTACGTGCTGCCGGAATTGCCCAAGGCCAACTACAGTGTCTGGGTACGCGGCTACGGTCTTGTCGACTCGCCCAAGGTTGCGACCGCGCCCGGCAAGATCCTCAACCTCACCGCGGTGCCGGCGCCGAGCGCCGCCGCGGCGGCGGAATATTATCCGGCGATCTACTGGTATTCGATGCTGAAGGTGCCGGACAAAAGCGAGTTCCCCGGCACCGGGCCGCAAGGCAACGGCATGCCGACCAACATCAGGAGCCAGGCGCAGTGGCTCGACGTGGTCAAGACCAACGGCTGCTACACCTGCCATCAGCTCGGCAACAAGGCGACGCGCACGATCCCGAAGGAATTCGCCGACATGAAACCGGAGGAGGCCTGGGCGCGGCGCATCATGTCCGGGCAGGCGCAGGTGCAGATGGCCAACGCCATGGGCCGCCTCGACGTCCCGCGCGCGCTCAAGCTGTTCGCGGACTGGACCGACCGCATCGCCGCCGGCGAATTGCCGGCCGCGAAACCGACGCGCCCGCAAGGGGCCGAGCGCAACATCGTCATTTCGGTGTGGGACTGGTCCGATCCCAAGGCGTATCTGCACGACGAGATCTCGACCGACAAGCGCAAGCCCACGGTCAACGCCTACGGAAAGATCTACGGGTCGACCGAGGACAGCACCGACTTTTTCCCCGTGCTCGACCCCAAGGCGCACGCGGCGACCGCGGTCAAAATGCCGGTGCGCGATCCCAAGACGCCGACATCCAAGAACAACGGCATGGCGCCCTCGCCCTATTGGGGCGAGGAGGTGATCTGGGACAGCCAGGCCAGCATGCACAATCCGATGATGGATGAGAAAGGCCAAGTCTGGTTCACGTCGCGCGTCGGGCAATTTGCCAATCCGGACTTCTGTCGCAAGGGCTCCGATCATCCTTCGGCGAAGCTCACGCCGATCGAGCAGTCCACCCGCCACCTCTCGATGTACGATCCCAAGACCGGCAAGATCACGCTGATCCGCACCTGCTTCCCCACGCACCATCTGGTATTCGCGGAGGATGCCGACAACACGCTGTGGACCAGCGCCGGCGGTCCGCAGAGCGGTGTCATCGGGTGGCTCAACCGCAAAATGTTCGAGGAGACCGGCGACGAAGCCAAGTCGCAGGGCTGGTCGGCCATCGTTCTCGACACCAACGGCAACGGCAAACGCGACGAAGACTATGTCGAGCCGAACCAGCCGGTCGATCCGGCCAAGGACAAGCGCATCACCGGCGCGCTCTACGGCATCGGCATCAATCCGGTCGACAATACGGTGTGGGGATCGGTGCTGACCTTTCCCGGCTACGTCATCCGCGTGAATCCGGGCGCAAACCCGCCGGCGACGACATTGGCCGAAGTCTACGAGCCACCGCTGCCGGGCTACGGGCCGCGCGGCATGGACATCGACCGCAACGGCGTTGCCTGGGTGCCGCTGTCGAGCGGGCATATGGCGAGCTTCGATCGGCGCAAGTGCACGGGACCGCTCAACGGCCCGGCCGCCACCGGCAAGCATTGCCCCGAGGGATGGACGCTCTATCCATTCCCCGGTCCGCAATTGCAGAACGTGAACGAGCCCGGCTCAGCCGAGGCGAGCTATTACACCTGGGTCGACCAGTTCAACACCTTCGGGCTGGGCGAGAACGTGCCGATGGCGACCGGCAACGCCAACGAGTCGCTGCTCGCGCTGGTCAACGGGCAATGGGTCAATCTGCGCGTCCCCTATCCGATGGGCTACTACGCCAAGTGGATGGACGGCCGCATCGACGACCCGAACGGCGGCTGGAAGGGCCGCGGGCTGTGGTCGACGTTCGGCAACCGCACGCCGTTCCACGTCGAGGGCGGCAAGGGCACGCTGCCCAAGGTCGTGCGCTTCCAGTTGCGGCCCGATCCGCTGGCGCGGTGACGGCCGGCCGCGGGAAGGCCCGATAGACATCGGCCCGGCGCCGCAGCTGCGGCGCCAGGCGCGCTCTTGCGGGTCACCGCAGACCCGCTCGGGGAATCGAGATGCCGGCACTCGCGCAGTGGCTCGAGCACACCTCGGTCAGCCAAGAGATCCAGAAGGCGCTCTGGCTCATACCCCTGCTGCAGACGATTCACATCATCGCAATCGCGATGGTGCTGTCGTCAGTCCTCATGATCGAGCTGCGCATCCTGGGAGTTGGCAAGTCGCTCAGCATGACGCAAACGTCCGCCCGCTACGCGCCGTGGCTTTGGACAGGCCTCGTGTTGCTCGCCGCGACCGGCCTGGGGTTGATCGTCGGCGAGCCCAAGCGCGCGTTGCCCAACCCTGCGTTCCAGATCAAGATGCTCATGCTCGCGGTCACCCTCGCAGTGGCGCTCGCCTTTCAAACATCGCTGCGAAGGAACCTCGCCTTCTGGGAGGGACATTCGCTCGGACGAAAGCTGACGGGCGGGGTCGCTGTCATCGTCTTCTTCCTGTGGTGTGCGATCGCGGTCGCCGGCCGGTGGATCGCCTATGTGCACAACACCTGATCGGTCAGTTGCAATAAGGCACCGAATTCGGAGCTGAACGTGCAGTCTGTCACTGAGCTCTTGAGCTGGCTGGAAGCGACGCGGCTGGCGGAATTCATCCGCGAATCGGAATGGGCGTTCCCCGCCGTGGAGTCGGTCCACGTCATTGCGCTCGCGCTTGTGATTGGAACGATCTCGATCGTGGACCTGCGCCTGCTTGGGCTGGCATCGACCAATCGTGTCTATTCGGAATTGGCCAGACAGGTGCTGCCGTGGACGTGGGGCGCTTTCGGACTTGCAGCGATCAGCGGCACCTTGATGTTCATCAGCCAGCCGCAGACCTATCTCGACAACCTCGCATTTCGGATCAAGTTCGCTTTGATGTTTGTGGCCGGCGTCAACATGCTGGTTTTTCAGTTGATCACCAGCCGCGACGCCGCCAAATGGGACCGCGATGCTGCCGCCCCGCTCGCGGGGAGGATCGCCGCGACGCTTTCGCTCGTATTCTGGATCGCAATCGTATTTTTCGGCCGGCGGATCGGCTTCACGACAATGCCGGCGTGAATGCAATTCTGATGGCCGCCCACGGCAACGACGGAGGCGCATGATGACCGACCTGCAGCGCGCACTCTCGCTACCTCGGAACGCCCTCATCATGGGCTGTGCCGTATTCGTTGCTCTCGCCGTGAGCCCGTCGGCGTGGGGTCAAGAGCAGAGTGCGACGGTCGCAAAGGACGCGATCTTCGCGCGCAAGATCCTGATGGATACGATCAGCAACAATATGGACGAGCTTGAGACCATGACGACCTCGGGCAAAGGGGTCAACCTGACCGAGGGACGCGAGCACGCCGACATCATTTCAGTGATGCTCATGGCTTTTCCACATCTCTTTGCCGCTGAGACCAATCAGTGGAAGCCCAATGCCGAGCGCGATCCCGGGCGAGATACTTACGCCTCTCCCGATGCCTTCAGCAATTATGCGGACTTCTACGCCAAAGCCGCGCACGCGTCGAAGATGGCGTACAACGCAAGCCGCGCGAAGCAGGAGGGCGACTTCAAGAAATTCGTTGTGGAGCTGAGGGTGGCCTGCGATTCGTGCCACGCTGTCTACCTCAAGGTCGATCGCTAGTGTCCCGATTCCGAAGTTCGCACACCCTCGCGGCCCCCCCGACGCGAACTTCGGAATCAAAGGGACACTAGCAACTTTATGATTCTAGTGCGGCATTTGGATTTGAAGTCCTAAACGAGCTCGCGGCCACAATGATAGGAACTTCAAATCCGCCGCACTAGTGGCTGCGAGCAACGGCGAGGTCCGGAATTGGCATTGCCAGATTCTTGCGCGACCCTCTCTGCCCGGGCTCGCCGCAAGCTGCCACGCGCCGAGCGCAGGGCCTCGCTTACCACCGACGTCACCAATTCGAAATGGCGGCCGCGTCAACCTTCTAAGCCATAATATTTCTGCATGATAAAGAACGCGTAAAATTCGCGGTTGGCAGCGCATATCCGATTACCTGACGGTCGTGGCGTCGACTTCTTGCGCATAGGCGTTGGCGTGAATGACGCCAATTAACGGCTCGACCTTTTGGGCGCATTGAGCTCCTGATATAATACGACGCAGGACGATCCTGGCTTGTTCGTCCGCCAGCTGCCTGAAAACGGGATATGCCGGTATCTCCGTTCGTGACAATGGGCGGCAACAATGGTGCCATCGGCGGGCATCGCATCCTCAATGGCCGGTGCTTTTTTCCGGCTCCAACGACAACATTCGCATTCCACTGATACGGACGGCGCTGCTGGCTGCGTCGTGCGAGCCGTGGGAGCGATCAACAAGGGGGAGACGCCATGCGACGGCAATTGGCTGTATTGGCGAGCTGTGCCTTCGTCGCCACGAGTGGCGCCGTTTCGGCGCACCACTCGTTTGCAATGTTCGATCAGGAAAATCCGATTGAGCTCGAAGGAGTGGTGCAGGAGTTCAAGTTCACCAGCCCGCACTCCTTCATCATCTTGCAGGTCAGACAGCAAGACGGAGGCACCCAGCTTTGGAGTCTAGAGGGCGGCGCCCCGAGCGCGCTGGTCCGCGACGGATGGTCGAGCAAGACCTTGAAACCAGGTGACGAACTGCAGCTCACGATCGAGCCATTGCGCAGTGGTGCTCCGGGCGGCTCCTGGTCCGTGGGCAGAACTAAATTCAAGGACGGGCGGCCGATCATAGTCACTCCCTAGAGACATCCGTCCGGCGCTCGCAGGTTCGGCCACATCGCCAAACGGGAGAACCAAATGCTGTACCGGAACTCGATCGGTGTGGTGGCGCTGGCCGCGGTATTCGTGACGGCAGTCGCCGGCGCGCGAGCGCACGACGAAACGAAATATCCCGACTGGTCCGGCCAGTGGCTAAGGACTGGCGGCATTCAATGGGATCCGAGCAAGCCCATCGGTCGCGGACAGCAGGCTCCCCTGACGCCGGAATATCAGGCGATCTTCGAAGCGAGCCTCGCCGACCAAACCGCGGGCGGAGTCGGAAATGACGCCAGGTACTCTTGCTTCCCGGTCGGCATGCCACGGCTCATGAGCGTCATCTTTCCGATGGAATTCATTTTCTCGCCCAAGATCACGTACGTCTTGTTCGAGAACAACATGCCGCGTCGGATTTATACCGACGGCCGCAGCTGGCCCAAAGATCCCGAGCCGACCTTTGCAGGCTATTCGATCGGCAAATGGATTGATGAGGACGGAGACAGCCGGTTCGACGTTCTCGAAGTCGAGACACGTTACATGAAAGGTCCGCGCACCTTCGAGGGCACCGGACTGCCGCTCCACAAGGACAATCAAACGGTGGTCAAGGAGAAATTCTATCTCGATAAATCCAACGCGGATCTTCTGCACGACGAAATCACCACGATCGATCACGCCCTGACCCGGCCCTGGACGGTGACGAAGAATTTCCGCCGCGAGCGCAACGCGAGCTGGCTCGAAAATGATTGCTCTGAGGACAACCACCACGTCGCGATCGGCAAGGAAAACTATTTTCTCAGCGCGGATGGCTACCTGATGCCCGCAAAGAAAGGGCAGGCGCCACCGGATCTGAGATATTTCAGGCAATCGCTGAGGTGAGGCCGAGCGGCCCCGCGTCATGATGGGAGGACAGTCGTGCGAAGCCCGATTGGTTCGATCGCGCTGGCAGCGGCGATGATCTGCGCAGCGACCAGCGCCCAGGCCTTCGATGAAACAAAGTATCCCGACTGGTCGGGCCAATGGCGCAGGCCCCCCGGCGTCGGCAATCAATGGGATACAAGCAAGCCTCCGCGTCAGGGACAGGCTCCGCTGACGCCGGAGTATCAGGCCATCTACGAGGCCAACCTCAAGGATCAAGCCGCGGGCGGCCAGGGCACCGATCCAACCTATACCTGCATCCCCGACGGAATGCCGCGCGCGATGAACGTGATCTTTCCGATGGAAATCATCATCCAGCCAAATATCACACACATCATGATCGAATATCTGAGCATGCTTCGTCGAATTCATACCGATGGACGCGATTGGCCCGAGAATGCGGAGCCATCGTTCATGGGCTATTCCATCGGCAAATGGGTCGATGAGGACAGACGTGGCCGCTATGACGTGCTCGAGATCGAGACGCGCAACCTGAAGGGCCCGCGTGCGTTTGACGCCAGCGGCATCCCCTTGCACGCCGACAATCGGACCGTCGTCAAGGAACGCATCTACCTCGATAAAGCCGATCCGGACATCCTTCATGACGAAGTCACGACGATCGACAACGCGCTGACCCGGCCGTGGACGGTGACCAAGAACTACCATCGCGAGCGCAAGCCGGTCTGGGTCGAGGCGATTTGTGCCGAGGGCAATCAACACGTTCGGATCGGGAAAGAGAACTATATGCTGAGCGCCGACGGCTATTTGATGCCGGCCAAGAAGGATCAGGCCCCGCCGGACTTGCGATATTTCAAGCAGACCGGGAAGTAACGACGGCCGGGTGAGCGCACCGAGATTGCGGTGGCAAGACGCAGAAGTAATGATCGGCGCCGTCACCCGCACAAGCGACCCAAAATGGAATAGACTGCCCGCGCCGCCTGCAGAACAGATTTCGCAACAGGAGACCGCACCGTGTCCGCAATGTCCAATCGGCTCGCCCTCGCCGCGCTTGCCTGCCTGATCGCGGCGCCCGCGAGCGCCCAACTGATCCAGCGCAAGGACCTGTCCTACGCCATGGCCAAGACCATCGCGGAAAACGCGCTGGCGGACTGCAAGGCGCGCGGCTACGCGGTCTCCGTCGTGGTGGTCGATCGCGGCGGCGACACCATCGTGGCGCTGCGCGCCGACGACGCCGGCCCGCACACGATGGAGAATGCGCGCCGCAAAGCCTACACCGCGCGCACCTTCCGCATGACCACGGAGGAGTTCGTCAAGCGCATGGAGACCGAGCCGGTGCGCCGGCAGCAGACCACCCTGCCCCATGTCATCGCCATCGGCGGCGGCGTGCCGATCAAGGTCGGCAACGACGTGATCGGAGGAGTCGGCCTCTCCGGCTCACCCGGCGTCGACGAGCCCTGCGTCAATGCCGGCCTCGACAAAGTGAAAGATCAACTGCAGTAAGGAAGCAGTCGGGCCCCGCAGGGCGATCGCAACCGGACCGCATCCAACGCAATGATGAAACGCGAGACATTCGCGATCGCGAGCATCTATGTGCCGGCGAAGCGGCGGGCGACGCTCGACGCCGCCAAGGCGCGGGAGATCGCCGAGAGCATGCTGAAGGTCGGCCAGCAGACGCCGATCATGGTGCGGAAGGATGGCGACCGGTTCGTCCTGGTGGAAGGGCTTCACCGGCTGGAAGCCTGCAAGCAACTCGGCGAGGAAACAATTCTCGGCTACCTCGTGCAGGCACGGCTGCATTAGCGGTTGAGCCGCACCGGGATCAATTCGGCTTCTGGAACTTGAGCACGAACTCGTCCACCGGACCGGTCGGCCGGTTCACCGAGAAGTCGCGCGTGTCCTCGGGGTGACGCAGGAAGTCGCCCTCGCCGACCAGCTTGAAGCCGGCCGCCTCGACCTCGCGGCGGAGCACGCTCTCCTCGATTCGATGAATCGTCTTTGCCACCGAGGTACCCTCGCCGGGCTTCGCGGAGTGGTCGGCGATCACCAGAATGCCGCCCGGCTTGAGCGCGGCGTAGAGTTTGCGGTTCATTTCGGCGCGATCGACCGCCATGTAGGCGGTGTCGTGATAATAGAAAAAGAAGGTGATGAGGTCCAAATTGCCCACCTCTGCGGGCAGCGGGTCGTCGAACGCCCGCGCCAGCATGACGACATTTTTCATCGCCGGGGTTTGCATGCGCGCCTCGATCCGCTCTTTCGCCCGGCCGCCGAGATCAGGGGCGTTCTGCCCATAGACCGTGCCGCTCGGACCCGCTGCGCGCGCCATCAGTTCGGTGCTGTAGCCGCCGCCGGCGCCCATATCGAGCACCTTCATGCCCGGGCGCACGCCGGTGAAGGCAAGGAGCTTCACCGGATCGCGGCGCTTGTCGGTCTCGCGATCGGCGTCGCTGCGCTCGGGCGCGGCTACAATGGCGGCGTAATCCGGCACGGCTTGCGCCCGCGCGGGCGGAGCAAAGAGCCCGGCCAGGAGAGCGACGCAGGCGAGAACGCCGATCGCGGCGGGAGTGCGGGCGCGTTGTCGCAAGTTTGCCATGTCGAGTTCCATCCTCGCCTCCTTTGTATTGAGCGCCTGTACTGACGCTGCTCCACCCGGAGCTTCCGTTACTTCTGGTCCGGCTTATAGAGAATGTCCAACATTCCCTGCGCCTCCGCGAGGGTCATCGGCGCGGTGATGTACTTGAACTCGAGCGCCTGTTTCAGGGTGACGTCGAGTCCCTTCACCTCCGAAAGCTGCAACGCCTGCTTCGGAAAGAAATCGTCGCGCGTCTGCTGCGCGAGCGCACGCGGCACCTTGGCGATCTCGGCATAGTTGTCGATCGCATGGGGATCGGAATAGGCCCAATCGATGGAGCGGCTCAAGACTTTGAGGAAGCGCACGAGCGCGTCGCGCTTTTCCTTGAGCGCGTTGACGTTCGCGACGTTCACGCGAATGGTCTGCTCCGCGAGCGCAGCGACGTCGCTGCCGCGCGCGATGATGACGAGTTTCCCGTCCGCCAATTGCTGCAGCACGAACGGCGGCACCGACCAGCCGACATCGATCTGTCCGGACATGACCTGGGTGAGCGTGCCCGGCGCGCCGCCGGTGGCCACGAGCTTGGGCGCAACCTTGGCCTGGTTGATCAGCTGCAGGAGGATGAGATTGGTGGATGAACCGGGCGAGGAGAACGCAACCGTCTTGCCGTTGGTGTCGGCAAGGCGGTTGATGCCGCTTTCCGGCCGCGCGTACCAGAACGCCTCCGCGGCGCCGGTTGCTTCCGCGCTGATGATCCTCACCGGCATGCCTTTGGCATAGGCCGCGACCACGCCGAGAATGCCGTTGGTCATGGCGATGTCGATGCTGCCGGCGATCACCGGCGTGAGCGTCGAGGCGCCGCCTTCGGTGTAGAGGATTTCGATCTCGAGGCCGGCCTCCTTGAAGTAGCCCTGCTTGAGCCCGACATCGATGAAGGTGCTGTTCCAGAAGCCACGCTGCGCAACCGCGACCTTCAAGGTTTCGGCGCCGGCGCTCTGCGCGGCGGCGATGGCGGACAGGCCCACCAGCAAAGCAAGTGTCTTCTTCATGGCGTTCTCCTCCCCAATCCCGGCCGATGGCTAATTTTTTGCCTTCCTTCCGGATCGCCTTTTTGGCATGACGGCATCAGCGAGAAAAGGACGTGCCGAGCGGGGCGGCACGTAGCCCGTCATGAAGCTGCGCGATTGGCTGACCTTGGCCGCGATTGTCGGCGGGCTGCTCCTCATGTTTATGATTACCCGCTACAGCCAGCCGGAGCGCGTCAAGCCAGGTTCGCCTGAATACGCCGAATATATCGAGCACTACGTCGCCGAATGTCTGCGAAATCCGCAGTCCTTTGACAGGACCCACAGCGAAACGCCCTCGGAAGCCGAGCGCGAAGCTGCCTGCAGGATCTCGGTGCAGCAGGCCGACCGTCTCAATCCCGAGAACAGGCCGCTGAAACACCCTTAGGCTGCACTCCACTCGTCGTTGCCGGGAAGGTCAGGATCGTCCTGGCGTAGTTACTGCGCCGAGCGCGTTCCGGGCAGCCACGGTTGAGCCGCGGAACCGCGCATACCAAGCGATTGGAGTCACGCGCGGAAAGTCGAGTCGCGTCATCGCTTTGACAATCGCCGAATGGTCCGTAAACTACATGAGTCGTCAACAACTGAAAGGAGGTGATCCAGTGTCTCATTGCTTCACAAACGGGCCTGGATTGTCTGCCTTGAAAAAGGCCCGTTTAGCAATGGTTTAAGCCTAAGGGCTAAACGGCCTCGATCGGCCGAAACCTTGCGGGGGCACACCGGGGCACAAAATACCCGGTGGCCCCCGTTTGCATTTTGAGGTGGTCGCAACTTGGCGTCGGCGAAGCCGCAATGCCCACCTCGCCATCCTCGATTTTAACCGGATCGAGATCACGCTCGTCATCGCCCCTTCTCGACGCGTCGCGGAAAGCGTCCCATGCGAACCTGCGGAAGTTGCACGCTCTGTTGCAAAGTGATGGCGATCACCGCGCTGAAAAAGCCGATGAATAAGTGGTGCGAGTTCTGCGACAAAGGGGCAGGCTGCAAGATTTATCCGAGCCGTCCATCCGAGTGCCAGACGTTCGATTGTCTGTGGCTCAAAGATGAAACCTTTCCCGATGAATTCAAGCCGCAGAGGTCGAGGATCGTATTCACGGTCGAACACGGAGGCCGGCGGTTATCGGCTCATGTCGACGCCGCATTTCCCGGCGCGTGGCAGGAAAAAAAATTGTATGCATTGTTGAAACGACTGTCGGCCTTCCAGGCTCAAAAGAATTCCCAGTTGCTGGTCTTTATCGACAAGAGGGTCATCGCGATTCTGCCCGACAGAGATGTCGATCTCGGAGACGTCAATCTAGAAGGCAACACTATCTACTACGAGAAGAACCGCATGACAGGTCGCATCGAGGTCACGGTCAGCGGCGGCGCGTCGCCCGGGCCCTGACGGGCTGACGAGCACCGCGGACAAACAACCGACCGCGGAGATTGCCGCTTGACCGCCCCGCTCCCTGGTTTCCACTTTCTATCTGCCGCGGTCCGCGCTTCGCCGACGGCTACTCGGGCTTGATCTTGCCCTCGACGATCACCTTCTTCCATTTCTCGTACTCGGCGCGGGTGAAGGCCGCGCCCTCATCCGGACTGGTGCCGCGCGGGGAGATCCCGATCTTGGCAAACGCCGCCTTGACCTCGGGATGTTGCAGCACCTTGTTCAATTCACCGTTGAGCTTTGCCAGCACCGCCGGCGACATGCCGGCCGGCGCGTAAATGCCGATCCACAGGTCGACATCGAAGCCGGGCAAGCCCAATTCGGCCACCGTTGCCACGTTGGGATAGACCGGGCTGCGCGCGGAACCCGTCGTTGCAATCGGCCGCACGCGGTTGTCAGCCGTGAACGGCACCGCGCCGGCGATACTCGAGAAAGCGAGCTGCACCTTGCCGCTCATGACGTCCGGGTACGCCGCACCGATGCCCCGGTAAGGCACGTGGGTCATCTCGATGCCGGTCTGCAGCTTGATCATTTCGCCGGCGAGATGCGGCGCGGTGCCGATGCCCGCGGAGGCGAAATTGAGCTTGCCTGGATTGGCCTTGGCGTAGGCTATGAACTCGGCGAATGTCGTCACCGGCAGGGTGAGCGACGAAACGATCACCGCGGGCGAGGAGCCGACGATCGAAACCGCCTGCAATCCCTTGAACAGATCGTAGGGAACGTCGGTTTGCAGCGTCGGGTTGGAGACGAGGGCTGGATCCGTCAAGAGGATGGTGTAGCCATCCGGCGTGGCACGCGCGGCCACATCCGCGCCCACCATGCCGCCGGCGCCCGGACGGTTCTCGGCCACGACCGACTGTCCCAGGCTTTCGCTCAGCCGCAGCGCGAGGTTGCGGCCGGCGGTATCGATGATGCCTCCGGGAACGTAAGGCAGAATGATCCGGATCGGCTTGCTGGGATAGGTCTGCGCCTGCCCGACGGTGGCGGCCGCGACAAGCACGGCCGAGCAGAGCAGTCCGCGCGCCGCCAGTGCAAAGCCAATCATGTTTGAACCTCCGTTCGCAGCATTCATGTCAGACGTGGTATGCAGACCGCGGCCGCCGTTCGTGCACCAAGGGTACCGAGGGTTTGAGGGCTACTCCGGTTTGATGCCGACCCTTGCGACCAGTTCCTTCACGGCCGGAATCTCGGCGGCGATGCGGGCGGCAAGTTGATCCGGCGTGCCGGCAACCACCTCGAAGCCGGCCTTGCGCGCCTGCTCTTGCGCCTCCGGCGTTTTCATCGCCGCCTGGCTTTCCCGTGCCAGCCGCGCCACGATCTCCGGTGGTGTGCCGGCGGGCGCGAACAGCGCATTGAAAGTGTCGGACACGAAGCCGGGAAAGCCGGCCTCGATCATGGTCGGAACGTCGGGAAGCGAGAACCAGCGTGTTGCACCGGTCACCGCGAGCGCCTTGAGCTGGCCGTCCTTGATGAGCGCTTCCGCTGCGGCCAAAGCGACCGAACCCACCTGCACCGTTCCCTCCAGCACCGCCATCGCCGCCGGGCCGGCGCCGCGATACGGCACGTGTACCATGTCGATGCCGGCGCGCAGCTTGAGCTGCTCGCCGGTGAGATGCGACTTGGTGCCCGCGCCGGGGCTCGCATAGTTGAACGTGCCCGGCGCCGCCTTCGCACGCGCGATCAGGTCGGCAACCGTCTCGATGCCGGAATTTGCCCGAACGACGATCACGTTGGGCGCATTGACGAGCTCGGACACCGGCGCGAAATCCTTGATCGGATCGTAACCGAGATTCTTGAACAGCGCCGGGTTGACCGCGATTGCGGTCGAACTCAGGAGCAACGTGTAGCCGTCCGGTGCCGCACGGGCCGCGATCGTCATCCCGATATTGCCGGCCGCGCCACCCCGGTTTTCGACCACCACCGACTGTCCCATCGCCTTCTGGAAGGCGACCGAGACGATGCGCGCAACAATGTCGGTCGGACCACCCGCGGCGAATGGCACGATCAGCGTGATCACGCGGTCGGGATAGGCGGCGTTGGCGACGGTTGACGCGACCAGCAGCGGAACGGCGATCGATAAAGCGGCAAGCGCACGCAAGCGACACGCTCGCCCGATACGGCGAATGATCCCGGGCATAATTTTCTACTCCCTCGCCCCGTCTTTTATCATTTTCCGGGAAGCGTGAAGCGCCGCCGGGCCCGAAATGCATAGGCGCGATCCAACCGGCAGGCCAATTCGCCGTGGCAAAACGTCACCGCCAGACAGCGATCGGTCCGGACCCGGCCGCTGTCATCCCGGCCACTCGAATCCCGCCGCCGTCCAGATGTCGCGCTCGGCGGGATCCGCCAGCGCGGCGATGAAGGCGGCGGCCGCGGCCTGAACGGCGCAATCGGCGGATATGCCGGCGGCGTAAGTCGTATCGTTGCCGAGTGGCGCGGGGATTTTACCGACCACGCGCACACCCGGGATCGGCACGATTTCCGCGATCAGGGTGAGCCCGATGTCCGCCTGGCCTTCGGCCACCCGCGTGGCGACCTCACCGCCGCTCTTCTGCGGCATCGCCTTGCGCTTGATCTCGTCCGCCATGCCCATCCGTCCCCACAGCTGTCGCAAGATGAACCCCGGCCGAACCACCAACCGCCGCGTCGCTGAACGCGATCACGCGCGCGGCGCCCAGCGTCTGCTTGAATGCGTCGGCGGTCGAGATATCCGGCGCCGGTGCGTCGCTGCGCACGGCAACGCCGATCGAGGTGCGCGCGATGTCCTTGCCGCTCCCCGGTACGATCGCGCCCGCCTGCTCCATCTTCGCAATCGCTGGTGCGCCGAGAATGAGAATATCGGCACGCTCGCCGCCTGCGATCCTCGCCTGCAACGCACCGACCGTTGCAAACGTGATGTCCAGTTCCTGACCGCTTGCGCGCGTGAACTTGGCGGCGAGCGCATTGACGGCCGTAGTCATCGAGCGTGCGCACAGGACCTTGAGCGTCATGAGTTCATTCCGGCTCGATGCCGGCTTCCTTGATCGCCGCGGTCCATTTCACCAGCTCCGTCTTCACGAATTCGGAGAAGTCCTGCGGGCCGCTCCAGAACACCTCGGTGCCTCCGGCGTTCAGACGTTCGACCACAAGCGGCGTCGACAGCGCCTTCTGCACGGCATCGGCGAGCACCTTCACGATCTCGGGCGGCAGGTTCGCCGGCCCGAACATTCCGGCCCAGGCAAGAAGGTCGAAGCCCGGCATCACCGTTTCGTTCAACGTCGGCACGTCAGGCAGGACCCGGTTGCGCTCCTTGGTCAGCACCGCGAGCGCACGCACCTTCTGCGTCTTGAGTTGGGGCATACCGGTGTTGAAATCCGGGATCCCCATCGGAATATGGCCGGCGACGAGATCGGTGACCGCCGCCGGATTGCTGCGGTAGTTCACGCGCACGATGTCGGTTCCGGTGCGCTTCTTGATCGTCTCGCCGGCAATATGCCCGGTCGAGTTGCCGACCCCGTAGGAGAGCTTCCCCGGATTGGCCTTGGCATACTCTACCAGGTCGACGATCGAGTTTACCGGCAACGCTGGATTGACCGCGACGAAGGACGGGAAGCTTCCGATGCGCGCGATCGGCGTGAAATCCTTGATCGGATCGTAGGGCACGCTCTTGAACAGGCCGTTTGCGGCCGAGTGAGTTGAATTGGTGGTGAAGAACAGCGTGTAACCGTCGGCCTTTGCCCGCGCGACGGCATTGGCTGCGGGCACTCCTCCGGCGCCGGCGCGATTCTCGATCACGACCGACTGGCCGAGCGCGTCCTGCAGATATTGCCCGATCATGCGCGCGGCCGCGTCGGTCGCGCTGCCGGCCGCAAACGGCGTGATGATCGTGATGGCCCGCGTGGGATAGGTCTCGGCCGAGGCTGGCGCCGCGCTCAGCGAAAGGATCAGCGTCAACAGCCCCCGCAAGCGCCCGGAACTCGACCACACCGCCATCGCTTACTCCCGTCCCAAGCGTTTCCTGTCACGACCGCCGCGGTCTGCACGGCCTGGTTGGCGACTTCGTCGCCCCAAGCGATCCGACTCCCCGATATGATATGACACCGCTCAGTGGATCAAGAAATTCATGGAGGAGCAGATGCCCAGAACGGGAGCGCCGATCGCGGCGCTGGCCCTTGCCGCGCTGGTGGCGACATCCGTCGCACAAGCACAGGAATGGCCGACGCGGCCGGTGACCATGGTCGTTCCATTCGCGGCCGGCGGACCCGTCGACGTGCTCGGCCGCATCCTGGCGCAGTATCTGGGCGAGGCCATCGGCAAGCAGGTGATCGTGGACAATGTCCCGGGCGGCGGCGGCATGACCGGCTCGTTGCGCGTGTCCCAGGCGGCACCCGATGGCTACATGTTCGTGCTCGCCTCGATCGGCACCCATGCGCTCAATCAAACGCTGTCCAAGAAGCCGCTGTACAACGCCGCCACCGATTTTGTCCCGGTCGCGCTGATCGCCGATGTCGGCCTGGTGCTGATCACGCGCAAGGATTTGCCCGCGAACAACCTTGCGGAATTCATCGCCTATGCCAAGGCGAACCAGGGCAAGATGCAATTCGGCTCGGGCGGGGCCGGCACCTCCTCGCATATCGGCTGCGTGCTGCTCAACCAGACCATCGGCGTCGACACCACCCACGTCCCTTATCGCGGCGGGGGCCCGGCCATGGCCGATCTGTTCGCCGGCCGGGTCGATTATGTCTGCAACATCGCTTCGACCGTCGGCCAGGCGGTCGCAGGAAAGCAGGCGAACGCGATCGCGGCGCTCACGCGCGAGCGTTCGCCGATCCTGCCCGATCTGCCCACCGCGCACGAACAGGGCCTCACCGGCTTCGACGCCTATACCTGGAACGCCGTATTCCTGCCCAAGGGCACGCCGCCGGCGCTGGCGAAAAAGCTCAACCAGGCGCTGGTGACGGTGATGGGAAATCCCGCCTTCCGGGAGCGCCTTCATGCGCTCGGCCTCATCGTCGTGGCGCCGGAGCGCCAGACCCCCGCCTATCTGCAGACCTTCGTCGAAAGCGAGATCGACAAGTGGGCGGTCCCGATCAAGGCGAGCGGCGTGAAGGAGGATTGATTCATTCTTCGCGAAGCGCGAGCAGCAGATGGACACCGTGTTGCGCCATGCCCACGCGCAGTCGCGCCGTTGAACGAAGATCCGGGGCGGGCCTCGCTTGCCCACCTCCGGCGTGCAAGACATAGGATGTAAAGGAGCAGCCATTGCAGACATTGCGTCAACTCATTCGCGGCGATGAGCTCATCGTCGCGCCGGTCGCGCTCAATCCGATCATGGCGCGGCTGGCCGAGGAAGCCGGCTTCAAGGCGATCTACATGAGCGGCGGCTCGCTCGGCTGGTACAAATGCGTGACCGAAGCCAACATCACGCTGCCCGAAATGGCGCAGGTGGCGGTCGACATGCGCGCCGCCTGCAAGCTGCCCATCGTGCTCGATGCCGGCGGCGGCTGGGGCGACCCCATGCATATCCAGCGCACCATCGCGCTGTCCGAAGCCGCCGGCTTCGCCGCGATCGAGATCGAGGACCAGCTGCTTCCCCGCCGCGTCGAACATCACGTCGGCATCGAGCACCTGGTCCCGACCGAGTTCATGGTCGAGAAGGTGAAGGCGGCGGTCGCCGCCCGCACCGATCCCGATTTCATCATCGTGGCCCGCACCAATGCGCGGCGGCTCCACGGCCTCGACGAAGCCTTGCGGCGGGGCGAAGCCTTCAAGAAGGCGGGCGCCGATATGGTGTTCGTGTTCACGCGCAACGCGGAGGAGATGCGCACCGTGGGCGAGCGCGTGGCCCCTCCCCTGATGACGTTCGCGCCAGCCGATGGGTTTGCCGAATTTCCCCTCAAGGAGCGCGATCTTGCCGCGCTCGGCTACCGCCTCGCCGCCTCCTCCGGGACCGCCTTTGCGGCCATGGTCAAGGCGGTGCGGCAGTCCTACGAATGCCTGGCCCAGGGCAAGATCGATCCCTTCATCGGCAAAGGCAATGTCGAGAAGGAAATGAAGGCGGCCATGGCGACCACCGGCCTCGACCGCCTGTTGGAGATCGAGCGACGGACCATGAAGGACTAGGACGACATCGTGGGCCTGGACTCCCCGGGAGAGATGACGGCCGCAGTGCGATGAAAACGCGTGCAAGAAGCCGGCTCGACACTGACGCGGCAGCGCCTTGCTTGGTTGCGGCCATACTCGTTGCGCTCGCGTGTTCGACAGCTCCGAGCGCAGCCGAGCCGTCATTTTATGCCGGCAAACAGATCACCCTCATTGCCGGCTCCGGTGTCGGCGGCGGCTACGACCTCTTGGCTCGATTGACGGCCAGGCATCTCGGCCGCCTCATCCCCGGTCATCCGAACATCGTCGTGCAGAACATGCCGGCCGCCGGCAGCCTCGTCGCCATCAATCAAATCTACAACAGCGCCCCGAAGGACGGCACCGTTATCGCGCTCGTCCAGCGCGGCATGCTGCTTGCCAAGTTGATCAACCCGAACGGCGTGCGCTTCGAGCTCGATAAGCTCAACTGGCTCGGAAATCTCAACAGCGAAACCGGCCTGGTGCTGGCCTGGCATACCGCGCCGCATCGCCGTGCCCAAGACCTGTTCGAGCAGGAGCTGATCGTCGGTGGGCAGACCGGGGTCGATCCGGAGATCACGCCGCGGCTCTACAATTCGCTCATCGGCACCAAGTTCAAGATCGTCACCGGATATAACGGCACCGCCGAGATCGCGCTCGCCATCGAGCGCGGCGAGGTCCAAGGCATTGGCGACTGGTCATGGGCCAGTCTCAAGAAGCAACGACCAGATTGGCTGCGCGACAAGAAAATTGCCCTGCTGATGCAGGGCGCGCTGCAGCGAGATCCCGATCTGCCGGACTTGCCGTCCGCGCTCGACTTCGTCAAGTCCGACGCGGATCGCAAGGTGATGGAATTGTTCTTCACGCAGAAGACCATCGCGCGCCCGGTGATCGCTCCACCCGGGCTTCCAGCCGAGCGGCTCGCTGCGCTGCGCGCGGCGTTCGTGGCGCTCGCCGGCGATGCGCCGTTCTTGGCCGACGCGGAAAGATCCAATCTGGACGTCGCGCCGATTGCGGGCGAAGCCGTCGACAAGGTGGTCGCGCTGATCGCCGCCACGCCCGCCGACGTGGCCGATCGCTTCGCAAAAATCTTTGCTTCGCCGAGCCAATCGCCTTGAAAAACAGCAAGCGGGAGGAACCATAATATGCATCCGATCATCGCGCCGCTCGTGGCCGTTGTTCTGACAACGGCAGCACTCGGGTCAGCGGGACTTGCATCACCCGCTTTCGGCCAAAACGCCGACACCGTCTTGCTCAACGGGAAGATCGTAACCCTCGACGCGGCCGCGCCCAGAGCAGAGGCACTCGCCGTGCGCGACGGCAAGATCGTCGCGGTCGGCAGCTCGGCCGATATCCGGGCGTTCGCGGGCGCGGGCACGCGCACGGTCGACCTCGAGGGCCGCACCGTCGTTCCCGGCCTGATCGATTCGCACATGCACGCGATCCGTGCCGCCCTGTTCTACGCCACCGAGGTCAATTGGATCGGCACGAGCTCGATCCCCGAGGCGATGGAGCGCATAAAGGCCGCGGCGCAACGGTCAAAGCCCGGCCAATGGATCATCGTCGCGGGCGGCTGGACCGAGCAGCAGTTCGTGGAAAAGCGGCGGCCGACCCAGGTCGAGCTGCTCGCGGCCGCGCCCGACAACCCGGTCTACGTCCAGCTGTTCTACAGCGCGGCCCTGCTCACGCCCGCCGGCTATAAGGCACTCAACATCACCAGCGACGCGGACGTGCCGCCGAGCGGCAAAATCGAGCGCGCCGCCGATGGCACGGCGACCGGCTGGATCCTCGGAGACAATCCCACCATCAGTGGCCTGTTCGACAAGCTGCCGCTGCCGACATTCGACGAGAGCGTCGAGGGCACGCGGCAGTTCTTCCGCGAGCTCAACCGGCTGGGGATCACCGGCGTGAGCGATCCCGGTGGCTTCAACCTGACGGCTGCAAGCTATCAGCCGCTGTTCAAGCTCTGGGAGGACGGCGCACTCAGCGTGCGGGTCGTGTACAGCCTGTTTGCGCAGCGTCGCGGCCGGGAGCTGGAGGACTACCAGGCCGTAACGCAGATGTTGCCGATGGGCTTCGGCGACGACTGGCTGCGTTTCAACGGCATCGGCGAGAACGTCGCCTGGGGCATGTACAACAACGACAACCCCACCGAGGCGCAGAAGGAGCAGCTTTATCAAATCTACAAATGGGCCGCGTCCCGCCGCATGGCGATCACGCAACACTGGAACAACAACCGCTCAGTGCATCACCTGCTCGACGTGCTGGAGCGCGTCGACCGCGAAACTCCGATTGCACCGCTGCGCTGGTCGATTGCTCACCTCAACGATGCGACGCCGGAGAACCTTCGCCGGATGAAGGCGCTCGGGGTCGGCTGGCTGATGCAGAACGCCATGTTCTTCAATGGCGAAGCGTTCCTCAAGGCGCGCGGCAGCGAAGCCATGCGATTGACGCCACCGATCATGACCGCGCTCAAGCTCGGTATCCCGATCGGCGGCGGCACCGATGCGCACCGGGTGATGTCCTACAACCCGTTCGTGTCGTTGCAATGGATGGTGGACGGCAGGACCGTCGGCGGCACGCTCACGCGCGACGAGGAGCAATTGCCGACGCGGGAGGAGGCGCTGCAGTTCTATACGCTCGGCAGCGCCTGGTTCACCTTCGACGACGATACCCGCGGTTCGCTCAAGGCCGGCAAGCTCGCGGATCTCGCGGTGCTGACCAAGGACTATCTCACCGCGCCGACGAGCGAGGTCGGCCGCATCGAGTCGGTGCTGACCATGGTGGGTGGGCGGATCGTCTACGCCGCCGGCCCGTACGCGAGGTTGGAGGAAAAGCCCCGGTAGCTTGGGCTAGTCGCGGGTCGGGCGTGGGCGTACCCGTGGGCGCTGGCTTGAACCCTCGCCGATCACGGACGGCCCGAAGGCGGAAACCAGCGCGCCTGCAGCCGGGCAAATTCGCCATTGCCGCGCAGAGTGGTCAGCGCGCGATTCACCGCCGCGCACAGACCGTCGTTGTCCTTGGCAAAGGCGATGCCGAGCTTCTCGTGCGTCGGCACCTGCATCGCAACCGACAACTGCGGACGGTCCTTCACCAGCCAGGAGATCACCGGAAAGAGCTTGATCACGAGACCAATGCGTCCGGCCTCGAGGTCGTCGAGCGCGACCCCGATTCCGTCATAGGGATAGTATTTGATCCCCGCAATCGCGCCTTCCGCCAGGAGGCGTCTGGCGACGAAATCCGAGGTATTGCCGGACTGGATGCCCGCGATGAGGCCGCGCAGGCCCGCGACCGACGAGACGTCCGGCGTCAACCGGCGATTCACCGCCACGCCCTGATTGAATTCGAGATAGGGCTGGGAGAACTGCACGATTGCCGAGCGCTCCGGCGTAATCGTCGTCCCCGAGATCACGGCGTCGTAGCTGCGCTTTGCCAGGCCGTCGAAGATGCCGTTGAAGTCACCGCCGGAGTACCGCACCGGCTGCAGGGCGACACCGAGGCGGGCGCTGATCGCGCGCATCAGCTCGATGTCGAAACCACTCGCCGATCCGTTCTCGATGAGATCGAAGGGCGGGTCGGGGTAGGCCGAGGCGACGACCAAAGTGCCCGGCTTCAAGGTGAGTGCCGTGGGGAGCGCCGGGCCCGCCGTTTGCGAACTGCTGGCGGAGATGCCGCCGGTGGTCGCCGCCGCGGCAAAGCCCACGGCGCAGGCGACAGCGAACTGTCGCCGCGTCAGCGTCACCCGCGATGGTTCCGAAAAGGCCGACATTGCACTTGCGCGAAGCCCTGACCGCGGCTACTCCGCCGCTTCACGCAGCGTCGCCGGCAGCTTGAAACGCTGGCGCGGCGTGGTCAAGCAAACCGCGCCGCCCACTGTTTCTGCCGGAACACCAGCAGCCCGACGATCGCCAGATTGACGGCATTGGCGGCTACCCCGCCGGCGAAGGCAGGACCGTAGGTGCCGAAGTGATCGTACAGCGCGCCGGCCACCCAGCTACCGATGGCCATGCCGCTGCCGCTGCACAGCAGGAACGTCGGAATCCGCCAATAGGCTTCCGACGCCGGAAACAGCTCTCGGATGGCCAGGATGTAGGCCGGGATGATGCCGGCGAATCCCAGACCGAAGGCGGCCGCGACGGTGAACAGCCCGACCTCATCCTGCGTGAGCATAAAGGCCGTCATCGCGATGATCTGAAAAATCGACCCGATCAAAACCGTGTTGAGGCCGCCGGCGCGGTCGGAAACCCAGCCCCAGAATTGACGGCTAATGAAGGCCGTCCCCAGCAGCACCGACAGCATGGCCGCGCCATGCGACGCCAGGATGCCGAGATCGCTGCAGAGCGCAGGCAGATGCGCCTGCGGCATCGCCATGGGGATGCAGCAGAAGATGACCGCCGTGGCCACCAAGCCGAACACGAGATTGGGCGGCCAACCCATTACGGACTTGGGGGCGGGCGAGGTGCCGAACGCGCCTTCCGGCAGCGGCAACTCAGGCGCCCGGTGGAGGAAGATCGCCGCCAGCGGGACGACCAGCACGACCTCGAGCAGGCCATAATAAAACATGGTCTGGCGCCATCCCGCATAGGTGATGGCGCGCTCGAACATCGACGGCCAGATGGCGCCGGCCAGATAGCTGCCGCTCGAGATCAGCGCGAGCGCCGAGCCGCGGCGGCGATCGAACCAGCGGCTCACATAGACATAGAATGGCGCGTTCATACCGCCGATGCCGAGAAATCCCACGAACAGGCCCTGACCAACATAGAGCTGCCAGGTCTCGCCGCCGGTGGAGAGCGCAAGCCCGATCCAGATCATCACGGCGCCGAAAATGACGGTCCATCGCACCCCGACCTTTTCCGCGATATGGCCCATGACGATGCCGCCGATTCCGAACCCGAACCACGCGAGCGATGTTGCCAGGGCGGGAACCGAGCGCAGGCCGGCCGTCTCGGCGGCGATCGACTTGAGCGCCACGATGGTGATCCACGGCGCTCCGAACGACAGCGTCAGGATCACCAGCACGACCGTGGCGACGGTCCAGGAGGCTCTGGTTTCGACCGACTGCAAGCTGACGGGGCGGTGCATTATTGCTTCACGCTTCTTGGGCGCCGCGCGGCGCCGATGTCATCGCCGGCGCAGCACCGGGTGTTGCGAATGTGGAAAAGATGACGCCGCTCTATCGAATCGACTCGGCGCGCACGACCGCGCGGATGAGCACGGCGAAGGAGAACCCCGTCATTAGCGTTCCATCCCGACGTTTCTTGTATTCGAGCGCCGAATTTAATGCTTTTGCGGCCGCGCGGCGAGGTCCCAAAACTGGGGACAGCCCTGTGCAAAAAGCGGCCCGGACGGTGGACAAGCGTGCGAATAACCGCTGGACAACTAGCCGCAAGTCTGTGGACGGCGCTGGGCATAAACGCTGGATAAACTGAGGACCGCCCTGTGGATCGCCGGGCACGGGCGTTGGATAAGCGGCAGTGAATGTCGGGGATGCGCGGAAAGACCTGAATGCCTTACCCCTCGCCCCTGCCCGCCGCCACCGTGGTCGCGCGGCTGTCGACCGACGGCAAGAGGGCGCAACAGATCGGCGACCTGCTGGCCGAGAGCTTCGATGCGGAAGAGGTCGCCGCGTCCGCCTTCGAGCAACCGGACGGGCGCTGGTCGCTCGCGCTGCATTTCCGCCGTCATCCCGACGAAACGGCGGTGCGGGCTCTGATCGCGTCCACCGCCGGCACGGCGGCGGCCGATGCGCTGGTGTTCGAGACGCTGGCGCCGACGGATTGGGTGCGCAAGAGCCTCGAAGGCCTCACGCCGGTCGAGGCCGGCCGCTTCGTCGTGCACGGGGCGCATCATCGCGCCAGCGTGCGGGCGAACCAGATCGGTATTCAAATCGAGGCCGCACTCGCCTTCGGCACCGGGCACCACGGCACCACGCGCGGCTGCCTGCTCGCCCTCGACGCACTCGTAAGGGCACGACGCCGCAAGCGCAAAGCTCGCGGTTCGCCCGCGCTCCGCCCCCGGCGCGAACGGAACGTGCTCGACATCGGTACCGGCACCGGTGTGCTCGCGATCGCCGCGGCCAGAGCGCTGCGTCGGCCGGTGCTCGCAAGCGACATCGATCCCCGCGCGATCGCCATCGCCCGCGACAACACGCGGGTCAACCGTGTCAGGGCCGCTGTCGAGCTCATCCATGCGGATGGTCTCGGCGCCGCGCGCTTTCGTTGCCGCGCGCCTTACGACCTGGTCTTCGCCAATATCCTGCTCGAGCCGCTCACCCAGCTCGCAACGCCGATCGCGCGCCTCGTTGCGCCCAACGGACACGTCGTGCTCTCGGGGCTGCTGACGGCGCAAACGGGCGCTGCCCTTGCGAGCTATCGTGCGCGCGGCCTCGTGCTCGTGCGCCGCATCCGGCTCGAAGGCTGGGCGACGCTGGTGCTTTCGCGCGTGCGTCGAACCCGGAAGCCGTAGTCGGTCGGCTCTCGACCAGACGTTGGTCAGTCAAACGCTTACTGCCCTTTCGGTGCAACGTCGTTTGCGACCGCACGCCAGCGTTGCGTGTCTGCGACGATCTCCTCCGCCATTTCCTGGGGTGTCGTCCCCATCGGTTCGACGCCGACCGTGGACAATCTCTCCAAAAATTCCGAAGTCTTTTCAGCAGCAACGATTTCCGCCGAGATCATGTCAATGATCTCCTTCGGCGTATGCCTTGGTGCCATGAGGCCGTTGTAGGTGGCCACAAAGGGACTCGGCAGAGTCTCGATGATGGCCGGCACGTCGGGCAAATATTTCGAGCGTTGCTTGCTGCTGATGGCAAGCGGCCTCACCTTATCGGACCCGACAAACGGCTTCAGTTCGACCGGGCTTGCCGACAGCATCTGAACTTGGCCGGCGATCAGATCGGTGAAGGCTGGCCCAACACCGCGATAGGGCGCGTGCACCATGTCCAGGCCCGCACTCTTCAAGAATAGGAGCGAAGCGACATGCGTGGCACTGCCCAAACCTGCGGACGCATAAGTGTAACCGCCTGGCTTTTTCTTCACCTCGGCAATGAACTCTGAAATGGAATTGGCAGGAAAATCCTTGCTGACGGTCACAACGAAAGGACTAGAGGCCACGATCGAGATAGGCTCGAAATCGCTTGTCGCAAAAGTGACCTTCGTGGTCAGTGGAGAGAGCGTCAGCAGGGCAATTGGCGCGAAAAACAGCGTATAGCCGTCGGGCTTGGCGCGCGCCGCATTGGCGGCACCGATGATGCCGCCAGCGCCGCTTTCATTCTGAATAATGAATGACTGTTTGAACGTTCTCTGAAGATGTTCGACGGTCAAGCGAGCCAGAATGTCGGTAATGCCGCCGGGCGCGTACGGCACGATCACCGTAACCGGCCGGTCGGGCCAGCCAGCACCTGCCGCAGTGTTGCACAGCAGGCAGGCCGCGAAGAATGCGCGGGCGAGATTTTTGAGCATGACTGGACCTTTGATGGGGAATTTCAATCTACACCCCCAAGCCATGCAGACACCATGCCAATCTCGATCTGGGCGAAGTTCCGTGCCATGCGATGGAGGATTGCCGCGCCGCATCCCGCTCAATAGAGTGCCGCCATGTTCGAGGCCCGCTTCCAGTCGTTCGAAGATCGCACCGAGCGCGCGGCAAGCGGGGCGCGCGTCGCCGCGTTGCGCACCGAGCTGGCGCGGCGCGGATTGACGGGCTTCGTGGTTCCGCGCTCCGACCGCCACCAGAACGAATATGTGCCGGCGTCCGAGGAGCGCCTCGCGTGGCTCACCGGCTTTACCGGATCCGCGGGCGCCGCGATCGTCCTGATGGAGCGGGCGGTGCTGTTTGTCGACGGACGCTACACACTGCAAGTCCGCGAGCAGGTGGATACCTCGCTGTTCACCATCGAGCATCTGGTGGAGACGCCGCCGGATCGCTGGATAGAGACCAATCTCACGAGCGCCGACCGCCTTGGCTACGACCCTTGGCTGCACACGGTCGAAAGCGCCGAACGACTGGCCAAGGCCTGCGCCGCGGCGGGCGCCACCTTGGTCGCAGTCGAGCCCGACCTGATCGACGCGATCTGGAGAGACCGTCCCGCCCCTCCATTGGGCGCCGTCACGCTGCATGACCTGCGCTTCGCCGGAGAGGGGGCCGAGGAAAAGCTCGCCCGCATCCGGGCCGAGCTGGCGAAGCTGCGCGCCGACGCGCTGGTCGTCTCGGATCCGCATGCCGTCGCCTGGGCGTTCAACATCCGCGGCGCGGACGTCGCTCACACACCATTGCCGCTCGCCTTCGCGGTCGTTCCGCAGACAGGGCGGGCCGCGCTCTTTGTCGACGGACGAAAGCTCTCGAACGATGTACGTGACCGTCTCGAAGGCCTCGCCGACGTGCGCGAGCCGGCCGATTTCGTGCAGGCGCTGGCGGCGCTCGGGCAAGCGCGCAAGACCGTGAAGCTCGATCAGGCCACGGCCGCCGATGCGCTCGCACGCCTCGTCATCACCCACGGCGGCAAGGTCGCACGCGGGGCCTGCCCGATTGCGTTGATGAAGGCCGTAAAGAACCAAGTCGAGATTTCCGGCGCGCGGGCGGCGCATATCCGCGACGGTGCGGCCGTAACACGCTTCCTCGCCTGGTTTGATCGCGAGGCCGCGCGCGGCACCCTCACCGAGATCGACGCGGTCGCCGCGCTCGAGGGCTTTCGACGCGACACCGGCCTGCTCAAGGACATTTCCTTTCCGACCATCTCCGGTGCCGGTCCCGATGGCGCGATCGTGCATTACCGCGTCACCAGCAAGACCAATCGCGCGATCGCCCCCGGCGAGTTGTTTCTGATCGATTCCGGCGGCCAATACCAGGACGGCACCACCGACATCACGCGCACGGTCGCGGTCGGCGAGCCGACCGCCGAGATGCGCGAGCGATTCACCCGCGTGCTCAAAGGTCATATCGCGATCGCGCGCGCGGTGTTTCCGGACGGGACCACCGGCGCGCAACTCGACTCGTTTGCGCGGCAATTTTTGTGGGCGCAGGGGCTCGACTTCGATCACGGCACCGGACATGGCGTCGGCAGCTATCTCTCGGTGCACGAAGGCCCGGCGCGCATCTCCAAGCTGGGCACGACGGCGCTCCGGCGCGGCATGATCCTCTCGAACGAGCCCGGCTATTACAAAGCCGGCGCCTACGGCATCCGCATCGAGAATCTTGTGCTCGTAGTGGAGGCCGCCGCCGTCCCCGGCGCTGAGAAACCGCTCAATGCTTTCGAGACGCTCACGCTGGCGCCCATCGACCGTCGGCTGATCGTAGCCAATATGCTCACGCCCGAAGAGACGGAGTGGCTCGACGGCTATCATGCGCGCGTCGCGCAGACGCTGTCGCCGCTCGTCGACGCCGAGACGCGCGCGTGGCTCGCGGCCGCCACCCGCCCGCTCGCCCAAAGCTGAACCCGCTGGGCTATCCGGTGCTCGACCCAACGACGAAAGGCACGACCAGGAGCGAGGCGCGTCCCACGCGATGGCGGCTGCTCGCCCTGCTGATCGCCATGACCGGAGTGAGCTCGCTTTCGCTCAACATCCTGGTGCCGGCGATCCCCAGCCTGGTGGCCAAATTCGAAGCCGATCCCGCCAGCGTCCAGCTCACCGTCTCGCTCTATCTCCTCGGCCTCGCGGTGGCACAGCTCGTGTTTGGTCCATTGTCCGACCGTTTCGGCCGCCGGCCGGTCGTCCTGGCGGGGCTTGCGCTCGCCACCATCGCCAGCACCGCGGCTATCTTTGCCGCGAGCATTTTGAGCCTCATCGTCGCCCGCGTCGCGCAATCGCTCGGCGCCTCGACCGGCCAAACCATCGGACGCGCGATCATCCGCGATCTGTACGATCGCGAGCACGCAGCGTCCATGATCGGGCTGGTCACCTCGGTCGTGGTGCTCATGCCGATGGCGGCGCCGCTGATCGGGGGCATCCTCGATACCCTGTTCGGCTGGGAAGCGATTTTCATCTTCACCGCCGCGCTGAGTTTCACGGTTTTCGCCTGGGCGATGCTGGCGTTGCCCGAGACCCACACGTTCTCCGCCGCGCCGGGCGGATGGGGTCGTTTCAGCGCTGACGTGCGCGCGCTGGCCGGCAGCCCGCGGTTTTTCGGCTACGCGCTATGCGCCGGGTTCGGCTCGGCACCCTTCTTCAGCTTTCTCGGCGGTGCTCCCCATGTGGTGGTGACGATGCTGGGGCACACATCGGCCGAATACGGCCTCTGGTTTTTCGTTCCCTCGATCGGATTCATGGCGGGCAATTTCGCCGTGTCGCGGCTCACCAGACGCTTGGGCATCGACGCCTTGATCTGGTGGGGAATCGCGCTCACCGTCGCGGGATGCCTGCTCAACGTATTGGTCTACGTCGGGTTGCCGGGCTGGGACATGAGCACGATCTTCCTGCCGCAAATCATCATCGGCTTCGGCAACGGACTGCTGCTGCCGACGTCGGTTGCCGGCGCCGTGAGCATCCGTCCGCAGGTGGCCGGCACGGCCTCGGGCCTGACCGGCTTCGTCCAGATGGCGATCGGCGCCGCCGCCGCCCAGCTCGGCGGGCTCGCCGTCGCGCACGCAACCGGGGCCGTCCCGCTGCTGCTGCTGATGCTGGCGTTCGGGCTCGCGACGGCCGTAGCCGTTTTCACCCTGGTGCGCCGCTAGTGTCCCGTTTCCGACGTTCGTATCATTTCGCAGCACCGCTTTTACGAACGTCGGAAACAAAGGGACACTAGCAAGTCATGATCCTAGTGTGGCTTTGCATTTGACGTTCCTAAGGACTCGCGGCCAATACTGATAGGAACGTCAATGCGCCACACTAGATTGGATTCGAAAGCCTCGGGCTTTTGGGCGACACGCGCGATTAAACTCCGGACTGGTTCCCGCCATGGAACTCGGCGCCCGCCGCCGCGTTATTCGCCACGATTATTCACTTGAGCGAGGCACACCATGCTGACGACCATTCTGATCATCGTACTTATTCTGGCATTGGTCGGCGCGTTGCCGACCTGGGGCTACAGCCGGGACTGGGGCTATGGACCCGGCGGTGGCCTGGGCCTGATCCTCCTGATCATCGTGGTGCTGGCGCTGACCGGACATATCTAGCGAATCTACGCGTTTGAATACTTTCGGGTCCGCACATTGAACCGCGTGCGGACCCGAAAGCACGCTCTGCAGATGCGGGTCGCTGAATCTTGCGAACCCGCCGGATCGGTTCGCGTCCGAGCTTGCCGTCTAGCGGGTCTCGCCCACGAGGTCGAACCATTCGTCCTCCGTGAGCACGGCCACACCGAGGTCCTTGGCCTTACCTAGCTTCGAGCCGGCGCCGGGGCCGGCGACCACATAGTCGGTCTTCTGGGACACCGAGCCTGCGACCTTGGCGCCGAGCCGCTCGGCCATGGCTTTGGCCTCGTCACGGGTCATCTTTTCGAGCGAGCCGGTGAAGACCACGGTCTTGCCCGCCACCACCGAATCGGCGGCGGGTCTCTCCGCATCGAGAATTCTCACCTGGGCGGTAAGCCGTTCGACGATGCCGCGGTTATGCTCTTCGCCGAAATAGGCGGCGATGCTGTCGATCACGGTCTCGCCGATCTGATCGAGGTTGTCCATCTCCGCACGCGTCTCAAGGTCATTCTCGGCAACCTTCACACAGGCGTCGTGGAACGGTCGCCATGATCCGTATCCGCGCGCGAGCGCGCGCGCGGTGGTCTCGCCTACGTGGCGCATGCCGAGGGCATAGACAAAACGCTCGAGCGCGATCTCGCGTCTGGCTTCGATCGCGTTGAAGAGATTGCGGACCGACAATTCGCCAAAGCCCTCCTGCTCCTCCAATTTGATTTCCGGGTTGCGCGCCGCGAGCGTGAAGATGTCGCCCGGTTCCCGGATCCAGCCCTGCTCGAAGAACAACGCGATCTGCTTCTCACCCAGCCCCTCGATGTCGAAGGCGCGGCGGGAGACGAAATGCTTGAGGTGCTCGATTTTCTGATGCGGGCAGGCGAACTCGCCGGTGCAGCGGGCGACGACCCCCTCCCCGCCGGACGCGGTGCTGTCGCGAACCACCGGGGTGTGCAGGGAACAGGGGCAGTGACTGGGAAATTTGTACGGCTTCGACCCCTTCGGCCGCTGCTTCAGCACCACCCCGAGCACCTGCGGGATGACATCGCCGGCACGCTGGATCGTCACCGTGTCGCCGATGCGCACGCCCAGGCGCTCGATCTCGTCTGCGTTGTGCAACGTCGCGTTCGATACCACGACCCCACCGACGGTTACCGGCTCGAGCCGCGCAATCGGCGTGAGCGCGCCGGTGCGCCCGACATGAATGTCGATCGCCTTGACGACGGTCGTGGCCTTCTCGGCCGGAAATTTGTGCGCGAGCGCCCAGCGCGGATTGCGTGAGACGAAGCCGAGCCGTTGCTGCCAGTCCAGGCGGTCGACCTTATAGACCACGCCGTCGATGTCGTAGTCGAGGCCCGCGCGCTGTGCTTCGATCTCATGATGGAACGCGAGCATCGCGTCGACGGTGTCGCATATTTGCGTCAGCGGGTTGGTCTTGAACCCGCAGGAGGCGAACCACTTGAGCATGCCCGACTGCGTGGGCGCCGGCAGTTCGCTCATCTCGCCCCAGCTGTAGGCAAAGAAGCCGAGCGGGCGCGAAGCCGTGATCGCCGGATCGAGCTGGCGCAGCGAGCCCGCTGCCGAGTTGCGCGGATTGGCGAAGATCTGCCGACCGGCCGCCTTCTGCCGTTCATTGAGCGCCACGAAAGCGGACTTGGTCATGTAGACCTCGCCGCGCACTTCGCAGACGTCGGGCACGCGTTTGCCGCGCAGTTCACCCGGAATGTCGGCGAGCGTTCGCACGTTCGCGGTGACATCCTCGCCTTCAGCGCCGTCGCCACGGGTCGCACCCCGCACCAGGCGGCCGCCCTCATAGCGCAAGGTGCAAGACAGGCCGTCGATCTTCGGCTCGGCCGTAAAGACCACCTTCTCCTCCGCCGGCAGACGCAAAAACCGGCGCACCCGTTCGACGAAGTCGATCACCTCATCGTCGGAAAACGCGTTGCCGAGCGAAAGCATCGGCACCGCATGCCGCACCTTGGCGAATTTCTGCGACGGCTGAGCGCCGACCCGACGCGATGGCGAGTCCGTTCGCACCAGCGCGGGAAACCGCGCCTCGATCTCCTCGTTGCGCCGGCGCAAAGCGTCATAATCCGCATCCGAAACGGTCGGCGCATCGTCCTGGTAATAGCGCCTGTCGTGCGCCCCGATCTCGGCCGCGAGCCGCTTGAGCTCGGCCTTGGCCTGCGCCTCGGTGAGTTTTTCAGTCGCAATCTGGCTGGTGTCGGGCTTGGTTTTCGTCATTGCGCGCCAGGAAACATTCCCCTTCTAGGCCACTGCCGAGCTCGCCACGGCAATCCGTCCTTCTCCGCCAGAAAGATGGACGCGCGGGTCAGGCGCACCTGCAGCCCCCAAGTCTATCCCGCCGCCTTGATCAGGCGCTCGGCAGCGGCGCGCGCCTCCGCGGTGATCTCAGCGCCCGCGAGCATGCGCGCGATCTCCTCACGCCGCTTGTCGGCGGCGAGCTCGGCGACGCGGGTTGCGACCCGCTTGCCCTTGTCGAGCGCGCTCTTGCTGATCAGATAGTGCCGGTCGGCGCGTGCGGCCACCTGCGGCGCATGCGTGACTGCGATCACCTGCGCGCGACGCCCGAGCCGCGCCAACCGCACCCCGATCGCATCGGCGACCGCGCCGCCGACCCCGGTGTCGACCTCGTCGAAGACGAGCGTTGGCGCCGAGCCGCGATCGGCCAGGACCACCTTGAGCGCCAGCAGGAAACGCGCGAGTTCGCCGCCGGAGGCGACCTTCATCAGCGGTCCCGGCCGGGTGCCAGGATTGGTCTGCACCCAGAACTCGATGCGATCGATGCCGTGCGGCCCTCCGGCGTCCGGCTCGGTCACGATCTCGGTCATGAACTTCGCCCGTTCGAGCTTGAGCGGCTTGAGCTCGCCGTTCACCGCCCCGTCAAGTTTTGCGGCCGCGGTCCTGCGGCCCTGCGACAGCGCGGCGGCGGCCTTGCGGTAGTGCGTGTCGGCCTCCCGTGCGGCGGATTGGAGCGCCGCCAGGCGCTCGGCGCCGGCATCGATCAACCCCAGATCCGCGGCATAGCGGGCGGCAAGCGCGTTGAGCCCGTCGACCGGCACATTGTGCTTGCGGGCAGCCGCCCGCAACGCGAACAGGCGCTCTTCGATGCGCTCGAGCTCGCGCGGATCGTGGTCGGCGGCGCGCAGCGCCTGGTCCAGATGGCCGCGCGCGTCGTCAAGGGCGGTGAGGGCGGCATCGAGCGCCTTCACCGCCGGTTCGATCAGCGCCGGGGCTTGTGACGTGCGGCGCTCCAAGCGGCGCAGCGCAGCGGACAGCGCCGGCACGGGAGAGGTCGCTCCTGCCACCGCCTCATGGGCATCGCGCAGGTCGCCGGCCACCTTTTCCGCCTGCATCATGGTGGCGCGCCTTTCCGCGAGCGCGGTTTCTTCCGACGGTTCCGGAGCAAGCCGCTGCAGCTCCTCGACCGCGTGGCGAAGAAAATCAGCCTCGCGTTGCGCCCGCTCGACTTCGGCACGCAGCGCCGTCATTTCGTTTTCGCGTGCGCGCCGCGCCTCCCACCGCCGTTCGACCTCGTCGGCCTCGCCTTCAAGACCGCCGAATGCATCGAGCAGGCGGCGATGCGTCGACATGTCCACGAGGGCGCGCTCGTCGTGCTGGCCGTGGATCTCGACCAGAGCCGCGCCCAGCGCCTTGAGAGTCTGGGCGCTTACCGGCTGATCGTTGACGAAAGCGCGCGTGCGGCCGTCGGCGAATTGCACGCGGCGCAGGATCAGTTCGTCCTCGGCCGGAATGTCGTTGGCAGCCATGAGCGCGACCGCCGGATGACCGGATGGCAGCTCGAAGGCTGCAGTCACCTGTCCTTGCTCGGCGCCCTGCCGCACCAGGGCGACGTCGCCGCGGGCGCCGAGCGCGAGCGCAAAAGCATCGAGCAGGATGGACTTGCCGGCGCCGGTCTCACCCGTGAGCACGGACAAACGGGACGTGAAGTCGATGTCGAGCCGGTCGATCAGGACGATATCGCGAATCGAGAGCCGGGCCAGCATGACGCCTGTCCTTGATTTGCTTTCGCCGTGGGTCCCCGCCTGGTCGGGACGCACATGACTTGGCGCCCCGGCGCAGCCGCCGGTCACCGGCTATAGCCGAGTCCGGCGGCCTGCAGAACCGCAAATTCGGATACCCTTCAAAGGGGAAGGCCGACAATGAATTTCGGCGCCGCGATCTTCGTCAGTGCGGGACACCAGACTGGCGGCGAACGAGCACGCAGCCTGAAGCTATCCGAGCCCGAGCTTCTTGAACGCCTTGAACGACTGGCTGATCCAGGAGCCTTTGTTCTCGTTCGGCTGCAAGCCCTTCGACTCCATGAGGGCATACGCGTCCTTGTACCAGCGGCTGTCCGGGAAATTATGCCCGAGCACGGCGGCGGAGGTCTGGGCCTCTTCCACGATGCCGAGCGCCATATAGGCCTCGGTGAGCCGCAACAGGGCCTCCTCGACGTGGCGCGTTCGCTGATAGCGGGTGACCACCACCTTGAAACGGTTGATCGCGCCGGTGTAGGCGCGCTCGTTCAACAACTGACGCCCAACGTCCATCTCCTTGCCGGCAAGCTGATCGCGAGCGATCTCGATCTTGCGCTTGGAGGCGACGGCGTATTCGGAGTTGGGATATTTGCGGGCGACCTCTTCGAGGTTCTGAACTGCTTTCTCCGTGCGGTCCTGGTCGCGCGAGATTTCAGGTATCTGGTCGAAATAGGACGCGCCGATGAGATACTGCGCATAGGCGGCGTCCGGACTGCCGGGATGCAAGGTCACGTAGCGCCGCGCGGCATTGATGCAGTCGTCGTAGGCTGCCGGCCTCGTAATAGGCATAGGCCGACATGATCAGCGACTTGCGCGCCCATTCCGAATAGGGGTGCTGGCGGTCGACCTCTTCGAACTTCTTCGCCGCCTCTTTGGGTGTCTTCTTGCTGTTGAGAAGATAGAGACCCTCGTTGTAGAGCTTGTCGGCGGGCTCATCGGGGATGACGGTGTCCTTGTCGAACAGGCTGCAGGCGCCGAGCGCCGCCGCCACAAGCACGAGGGCCGCCAAGCGCGTCAACACGCGCACGCCGCCCGCAAGGTCCCTGACCGTAACAGATTGCGAAGACATGGATCGGATGCCCCTCCCCCGAACGAGGTCCGACCGGCCACAGCGTGCCTTATCGCCCCGTCGCCTGCCCGATAAATCCCCGTCCGGACGAAGGAAATAGGCCGACATTTCGCCGGGAATGTGGCGGTTCGGATGGGCGTCCGGAGAAGCCGGGTTAGGAAATATCGGGCCCAAAGGCCGGCGACAGGCGGGAAGCGACCTCGGCATGGCCGCGCGGCGGCCGCAGGGCGTCGGCGTCGACCCAGGTCCAGGCGCTTGCATCCGCCATCAGCGCACACAGCACCGCATGGTTGAGCTTGTGGCCGCCCCGCACGGACCGGTACGTGGCGAGCAGCGGGGCGCCGGCGAGGGCCAGATCGCCGACGGCGTCCAGGATCTTGTGGCGGACGAATTCGTCGGGGAAGCGCTTGCCTTCCGGATTGAGGATGCGGTTGTCGCTGACGACGAGCGTGTTCTCCAGCGATGCGCCGAGCGCATAGCCCGCGTTCCACAAGGTCGTCACGTCGCGCATGAAGCCGAAGGTACGCGCGCGCGCAAGCTCGCGACGGAACGTGTCCGGCTTGACGTCGATCGCCAACGATTGGCGCCCGATCAGAGAGTGGTCGAACTCGACCTGCGCTTCGACGCGGAAGCCGCGCGGGTTGGGGCGCATTTCGCCGAAGGCGTCGCCCATCGCGACCTGAACCGGCTTGAGCACCTTGATGTAGCGCTTGGGCTGATTGAGAGTCGTGAGGCCGACCGCATCGATGGCCGCGACGAACGGAGCCGAGCTGCCGTCCATGATCGGCGCTTCCGGACCGTCGATTTCGATTGCGGCGTTATCGACGCCGAGGCCCGCGAGCGCCGCCAGAACATGCTCGGCGGTGGACACCAGCGGCCCTGATTCGTCGCCCAGCACGGTGGCGAATTCAGTCGCGGTGACGGAGCTCATATCCGCGGGAATTTCGCGATCCGGACCGTCTTCGATGCGGGTACGAATAAAGCGGAAACCGCTCCCGGCGTCCGCCGGATGCAACGTCAAGGTCACCGGTAAGCCGGAATGCACACCGACACCGCTTAGCGCGGTGTGGTCGCGAAGCGTCGTCTGCCTAGCGACTTTCATACTCCCGTCCCGCTCATCCCCCCAGCCGCGCGTATCAACGGGACGCGGCGGATTAGACGGGCAACATCGGTCGCAATCCTGCCATCGGTAAAGCTGTACATAACCGCGGGCAAGGTATCGGCCGCGTTGTCCCCCGACAAAAACCCCTTAGCTGTGGGTAGCTTACCGGCGGTTCGGCCGAACTCCAACTCACGCTTTTTTACCGACTGTTACCACCAAGCCGCCGCAATCAAGCCGGCTGACAGTCGCAAAACCAGATGCGGGAGACAGTGCCGGCGTGCCGGGGGCAGCGGCCAACGGGCCGCGCGCGGCCGCCCAGCGATCCCGATATCGTCGGGAGAGGACGTCCACGCGTCTTTCAATTTGGCTTTCAGCTCAATCCCTTAAGCGAGTACCGGCCAGCTTCGGGCAGGCCTGGGGGCGGCGGCCCCGGCGATTTACGCCGGGACCGCCCGCAGCGCAGCTGACAGGGGCTCAGTTCGCTTGCCGGCGCAGGAATGCCGGGATGTCGAGCTGATCCTCCTCGAGAGAGTTGTGCACAGGTGCCTGCCGTCCGAGGGGGTCAAGGCCCTGGTGCGCCGGACGCTTGGCATATTCCGACACCGGCTCGGGGCCGCGGGGCATAGCCGGCGCCGGCATGGCCGGGCGTGGCGGCGGCGCCTGACGGTCCACCGGCCGCTCCAAGGGCCGCTCCATGGGACGCTCCATCGGACGTTCCATGGGACGCTCCGCCGGGCGCGGTGCCGGACCTGCGGCCGGAGCCGGCCGGACCGGCCGCACGTTCGCAGGCATTTTCTCCGGCTCCTCCTGGTCGTCGCGGCGGCCGAGCCCGACGGCGGCAAGGCGCCGCAGCAGGCTCACCTTGCGCTTCTCCGGATGGTCCGGATCTTCCTCGCCCCGCCTCGCCCGCAGCTCGGCCTGGGCCGGGCGCGGCAATTCGTCGATGGCGGGCATGCGGCGCGGCCGATTGACGGTGCGCTCCGGCGCCGGCGGGATGAACGCTCGCGGTGCCGGCGGCGGCTCGACCGCCGGCGCCATCTGCTCGGGGAACAGCGACGGCTTCGGCGGGATCGGCCGGATGGTCACGTCCTCCATCATCGGCAGCACCGCGGCTGCGACGGCGGCCTGGGCCGCGGCCTCGATCGAGGCCTGGGTCTGCGGCAGCGCGGGCGGCGCCGCCGGCGGGTGCGATTGCATTCGCGGCTCGCCCCGCTCGGGGGCGAAACGCTGTTGCTGCTGCTCGGCCCGCATCTGATCGGCGCGAAGCTTCTGCGTCAGCTCCGCGATGCGGGCCTCGGGCGCCGCCGACGGCCGCTGCAGCGCCGCCTGGTCGATGCCGGTCGCCACCACCGAAACGCGAATGATGCCTTCGAGGCTCTCGTCGAAGGTCGCTCCCACGATGATGTTGGCGTCCTGATCCACCTCCTCGCGGATGCGGGTCGCCGCCTCGTCGACTTCGTAAAGGGTGAGATCCTTGCCGCCGGTGATCGAGATCAGCAGGCCGCGCGCGCCTTTCATCGAGGCGTCGTCGATCAGCGGATTGGAGATCGCGGCCTCGGCGGCGGAGAGCGCGCGCTTCTCGCCCGAGGCTTCGCCGGTGCCCATCATCGCCTTGCCCATTTCGCGCATGACCGCGCGAACGTCGGCGAAGTCGAGATTGATCAGGCCCTCCTTCACCATCAGGTCGGTGATGCAGGCGACCCCCGAATACAGCACCTGGTCGGCCATGGAGAAGGCATCGGCGAAGGTCGTCTTCTCGTTCGCCACCCGGAACAGATTCTGGTTCGGGATGATGAGCAGCGTATCGACCACCTTGTGCAGTTCGCTGATGCCGTTTTCGGCGACGCGCATCCGGCGCATGCCTTCGAAGTGGAACGGCTTGGTGATGACGCCGACAGTGAGGATGCCGGCCTCTTTCGCGCAACGCGCGACCACCGGCGCGGCGCCAGTGCCGGTGCCGCCGCCCATGCCGGCGGTGACGAACACCATGTGCGCGCCCTGGAGGTGATCGCGGATCTCGTCGATTGCCTCTTCGGCCGCGGCGCGCCCGACTTCCGGCTGAGAGCCGGCGCCGAGTCCTTCGGTGACGGCCACGCCCATCTGGATGATGCGCTCGGCCTTGGACATGGTGAGCGCCTGGGCATCGGTGTTGGCGACGACGAAGTCGACGCCCTGCAGCCCGCTGGTGATCATGTTGTTGACGGCGTTTCCGCCGGCACCGCCGGTCCCGAACACGGTGATCCGTGGCTTGAGCTCACGGACGTCGGGAATCTTCAGATTGATGCTCATGTTTGCCTCTTCATACGCGGAAGTCGCCGCCGGGTCGGGCCGGTCCGCCACCGCCCGTTGGGAATGTCGTGTCGAGTCATCAGAAGCTCTCTCGAAGCCATCGTCCGACCCGTGCGATATAGCCGCCCCCTGTGGCCGAGTGCCGCGTTCGTCGCGGTTCAAAATGCTCAAGATGTGCCGCCTGCGGATAGACCAGCAGTCCCGTCGCGACGGCAAACGCAGGTCCCTTCGCTTCTTCGGGCAGTCCGCCGATGCCGAGCGGCCGGCCGATCCGCACCGGACGGCCGAGAACGCGCGCGGCGAGCTCCGGAAGCCCGGTGAGCTGGCTTGCCCCGCCCGTCAGCACCACGCGTCCGCGCGGCTCGGCCGCGAACGACGAGGTCGCGAGCCGGTCGCGCACCATTTCGAGAATTTCCTCGACGCGCGGCTTGATGATGCGCGCGAGCTTTGCCCGCGAAACGAAATGCGGGGCCTCGCGCTCGTCATCGTCGACCGGCGGCACCGCGATCATGTCGCGTTCGTCCGATGCGCCGGTGAGCACGCTGCCGTAAAGCGTCTTGATGCGCTCGGCATCGGTGACCCGGGCATTGAGGCCGCGGGCGAGATCCATGGTGACATGTCGGCCGCCGAGGCCGAAGCCGTCGGCGTGCACGAAGCGGCCGCCGGAAAAAACCGCCATGGTGGTGGTGCCGGCACCCATGTCGATCACGGCGGCGCCCAGATCGGCCTCGTCGTCCGCCAGCGCCGACAGCCCGGCCACATACGGGCTCGTCACCATGGCCTCGACGTCGAGATGGCAGCGCTCGATCGCAAGCATCAGATTGCGTGCGGCCGAAGCGTCGGCGGTCACGACATGCATGTCGATGCCGAATTGCCGCGCGAGCATGCCGCGCGGGTCGCTGATGCCGCCCGCGTGGTCGAGCACGTAGCCGATCGGCAGCGAATGCAGCACGGCGCGGCCGGGACGCACGGAATGGCGGCTGCCGGCGGTCAGCACGCGGTCGATGTCGCGCTCGCCGATGGCCGCGCCTGCGATCTCGATTGACGCCGAGATGAGTTCGCTGGTCGGGCGTCCGGCGGAGACCGAGACGATGACGGAGTCGAGCTGCATTCTCGCGGTGCGCTCGGCGAGGTCGGCGCATTGGCGCACCGCGGCCTCCGCCTCGGCAAGATCGATCACGGTGCCCGCCTTCATGCCGCGGGCAAGCGTGTGGCCAAAGCCGATGACGTCGACCGAATGGGTGCGCAGGCGCAGCACGTCCTGGGCCGGCCGCGGCTTGAGGCGTCCGATCAGGCAGGCGATCTTGCTGGTCCCGACATCGAGCGCGGCGACCAGCACCGAACGGTTGGGCGTCAGCGGCTTCATCTTCGGCGTGAGGCCGAACTGGAGGGTGCTCACGCGCTCCCCCCCTTCTTCTTCGCCTTGTCCTTGGCCGCGTCGATGCGGGCCTGCGCCGCCGCCTCCGAGAGCCGCACCGTCACGCGATCGGGCAGCCTGAGATCGATGGCGACGATATCGCGCGTGATCAGGTTCTTTTCCTTGTCGAGCGCGACCAGCCGCTCCAGCGCGGGCGCGATGTCGGTTTCCGGCAGCCGCACGTCGATGCCGTTGTTCAGCCGCAGGTTCCAGCGCCGTTCGCCCACCAGGACCGCGGCGCGCACGAAGGCGCGCAGCGCGGGATAGCGGTCGAGCAACGCGAGGAATTCCTTCGCGCGCGTCTCCGCGCCGCGCCCGACCACCAGCGGCAGCTCGATCAGGCGAGGCGAGACATAGGGCTCGAGCACGGTGCCGTCATCGGCAATGACCGACACCTGCCCGTCCTTTTGCCAGAGGGCGAAGGCCTCGCGTTCCTTGATGCCGATCTGAAGCTCGCCGGGATAGAGCTTGAGCACGGTGGCGTCGGCGATCCAGGGATTGGTCTTGAGGCGTTCGCGCGTCTGTTCGACGTCGAGAAACAGCAGCGACGTGCTGCCGGTGACGCCGGCGACGGCGAGCACCTCCTCGCGGCTGACGTGGTGCTGGCCGGCAAGCGCGACCGAAACGATGCGGAAGCCGGCGGCATTGCCGGCGCCGTCGCGCGCATCTTTCAATGCCGCAATGATGCTCGGGATATGATCGCCTTTGACGGCGCCGTAGGCGAGGCTCGCAAGAATGACGACGACGGTGCCGGCGACGCCGACGCCGCGGGGCCAGCGCGTGTTGATGAGCGACGACCACCGGTCCATAAGCTGCGTGAAGCGGTACCGCGGTCTCATGCGCTACGACCCCCGCCCGCCACGGCGCATAGCACCGGGTGATCGGCCAGGAACGAACGCCAGCACGCGATCCCTTTCAGCGGTTGAGCGAGGCATCCTCGATCATCCATTGCACCAGTTCGTCGAACGTGATGCCCGCATGTGCTGCGAGCTCGGGCACGAGCGACGTCTCGGTCATGCCGGGCTGCGTATTGACTTCGAGGCACACCAGTCCCCCCGTCCCCTCGATGCGGTCGTCGTAGCGGAAGTCCGCACGGCTCACGCCCCGGCAGCCCAGCGCGCGATGCGCCGCCAGCGATAGTCTTCGGACCTCTTGGTAAACAAACGGTGAAACCGGCGCCGGAAGCAGGTGTTTCGAGCCCCCTGGAGCGTATTTAGCTTCATAATCGTAAAATCTTACCATCGGCACGATCTCGATCACGCCGAGCGCCGCGTCGCCCATGACCGCGCAGGTCAACTCCTTGCCGGCGATGTAGCTTTCGACGATGACCCGCTCGCCGTAAGCCCAGTCCTCGCGGGTGAGCTCCTGCGGCGGGTGAACATGATCCTCGCGCACGATGAAAACCCCTACGCTCGAGCCCTCCGCGATCGGCTTGATCACGTAGGGCGGCGGCAGCAAGTGGGCTTTGGCCACCTCGAACCGGGAGGCCACCACGCCTTCGGGGACCGGCACGCCGGCGGCCCGGAACAGGTCCTTGGCGACGTCCTTTTGCATGGCGACCGCGGACGCCATCACCCCGGAATGGGTGTAGGGAATGGCCAGGATCTCCAGGATGCCTTGCAACGTTCCGTCCTCGCCCGGCCGGCCGTGCAGCACATTGAGCGCGACGTCGGGCTTGGCCGCGGTCAGGACCGTGGCGATGTCGCGGCCGACGTCGATGCGGCTGACGCGATAGCCGAGGCGGACCAGCGCATCCGCACAGGCCGCGCCCGAGCGCAGCGACACCTCGCGCTCGGCCGACCAGCCCCCCATCAGAACGGCGATATGCTTGCTCATCGCTCCTCCCCATCAGCCGCAGCGCCGATGCTCTTGCCGCCCGCTGGAATTCGAGACCGGCCGTTGCGTCGAGTCTGGGAGGCAGAAGTGACCCGGCGACGCGGAGCGCGACCTCGTCAGGCGGCGCGCCATGCAACACACATGAACGTCACTAAACGATAAATTTCCGTCGACGCGGGGATCTCCGGCCGTGATGGCGGCGCTAAGCCGCTCCGATCCGCTTGATCTCCCATTCAAGCTCGATGCCTGAATTCTCCTTCACGCGCCGGCGCACCGTCTCGCCCAGCGCCTCGATATCGGCGGCGGTGGCGCTGCCGAGGTTGATCAGGAAATTGCAGTGCATCTCCGAGACTTGCGCGCCCCCGCGTTTGAGGCCACGGCAACCGGCGGCGTCGATGAGCTGCCATGCCTTGTGACCCGGCGGATTCTTGAAGGTCGAGCCGCCGGTGCGGCTCTTGATCGGCTGCGTTGCCTCGCGCGATTCGGTGATTTTTTCCATTTCCGCGGCGATCGTGGCCGGATCACCGGGTGCGCCCTGGAACAGCGCCTGCGTGAAGATGACGTCGTCGGGCGCGCCGCAATGGCGATAGGTGTAGTGCATGTCGGCATTGGCGAAGACGCGCACGCGCCCCTGCCGGTCGACGCCGCGCGCCTCGATCAGTGCGTCCTTGGTCTCGCGGCCATAGGCGCCGCCGTTCATGCGCAGCGCCCCGCCGATCGCGCCGGGGATGCCGCGGAAGAACGCGAGCCCGGTGATCGCCGCCTCCTGCGCGGCACGGCTGACTTTCACATCGGGGACGGCGGTGCCGGCGCGGATGCGGGTGCCCTCCTCGACCTTCACCTCACCGAAGCCGCGCCCGAGCCGGATGACGACGCCGGGCACCCCGCCATCGCGCACGATCAGGTTGGAGCCGAGCCCGACGACGGTAACGGGAATCTCCGGCGGCAATCGGCCGAGGAAATAGGCCAGGTCGGCTTCGTCCTCGGGCATGAACAGGACCTGCGCCGGCCCGCCGACGCGAAACCAGGTCAGCTCCGCGAGCGGCTGGTTGGACATCAGCCGCCCGCGCAGCTGCGGCAAACGCGCTTTCAGGTCGGCGGCGAGATCCGGGAAAGTCATGGCGAGACGGCAGCTCGATCGAACACACCTGCGCCGCGGCCGGGCATTGTGCGCATGACGATGGTCCTCAAGCGACCGCCCCGAGCGCGGCGAGTTCGCCCGGCAGCGCATAGGCCCATTGGGTGATGTTGCCGGCGCCGAGACACACCACGATGTCGCCGGGTCGTGCCAGGCGAGCGACCATCCGCGCAAGATCCTGCGGCCCGTCGAGCGGAATGACCTGGCGATGCCCGTGCGCGCGCAGGCCCTGCACCAGCGAATTGCGGTCGGCGCCCGCGATCGGCGCCTCGCCCGCCGCATAGACATGGGCGACGATCACGGTGTCGGCGTCGTTGAAGCAGGTCGAGAACTGCTCGAACAGCGATGCCAGCCGGCTGTAGCGGTGCGGCTGCACCACGGCGATCACCTGGCCCTTGCTTGATTCGCGTGCCGCGCGCAGAACGGCGGCGATCTCGACCGGGTGGTGGCCGTAATCGTCGATGATCGGCACGCCCTTCCACTCGCCGGTGCGGGTGAACCGCCGCCGCACGCCGCCGAAGTTCTGCAGCGCCTTGCGGATCATATCGTCGGAAATGCCGAGTTCGCGCGCGACCGCGATCGCCGCGGTGGCGTTGAGCGCATTGTGCCGTCCCGGCATCGGCAGCGACAGGCCGTTGATCTCGTGCATCGTTTCCCCCGCGCGATCGCGGAAGACGATCGAGAAGCGCGACTGTCCGTCGGCATGGTCGAGGTCGACGAGCCGCACGTCCGCCTGCGGGTTTTCGCCATAGGTGATGACGCGGCGGTCGGTGATCTGTCCGACCAGCACCTGCACCACCGGGTGGTCGGTGCACATCACAGCGAAGCCGTAGAACGGCACGTTCTCGACGAACGCGCGAAACGCCTCCTGCACCGCCTCGAAGGTCTTGAAATGATCGAGATGCTCCGGGTCCACGTTGGTGACGATGGCGACGTCGGCCGGAAGCTTCAGGAAAGTGCCGTCGGATTCGTCGGCCTCGACCACCATCCAGTCACCGGCGCCGAGCCGCGCGTTGGTCCCGTAGGCGTTGATGATGCCGCCGTTGATCACGGTGGGATCGAACCCGCCGGCGTCCACCAGCGCGGCCACGAGCGACGTCGTCGTGGTCTTGCCGTGGGTCCCGCCGATCGCGACGCAGCGCTTGAGCCGCATCAGCTCGGCCAGCATTTCGGCGCGGCGCACCACCGGCAGGCGTTGGGCGCGCGCCGCCGTGAGCTCCGGGTTGTCGCGCTTGATCGCGGTCGACACCACGACCACCTCGGCATCGCCCAGCGCGGCGGCGGAATGGCCGACCGAAATCTTGGCGCCCTTGTCGCGCAGTCGCTTGACGTTGGCGCTGTCGGAAGCGTCGGACCCCTGCACGGTGTAGCCGAGATTGATCAGCACCTCCGCAATGCCGCTCATGCCGATGCCGCCGATGCCGACGAAGTGGATCGGACCGATGTCGCGCGGCAGTTTCATCGCGGGTTCCTTTCGATCGTTGCAACCACGAGATCGGCCAGCCGCTCGGCGGCGTCGATCGCGCCCTGCGAGCGGGCGGCCGCGGCCATTGCTACGAGTTTTTCCGGCGCGCTGGCAAGCGCACTGATTTCGGCCGCAAGCCGGTTGGGCGTGAAATCGTCCTGGCGCAGGCGCATGGCCGCGCCCGCCGTTTCCAGCACGCCGGCATTGGCGGCCTGATCCTGGTCGAGCGCATGCGGCAGCGGCACCAGAATCGCCGGTCGCCCGATCGCCGCCAATTCGGCCACGGTCGAGGCGCCCGAGCGCGCGACGATGAGATGCCCGGCCGCGATCCGCGCCGGCAGGTCGGTGAAGAACGGCGCAACCTCCGCCGTCACCTTCGCCCGTGCGTAGATGTCCTTGACCCGGCCGACGTCCTCCTCGCGCGCCTGCTGCACGACCGAGAGCCGCGACTGCACATGCGGATCGAGCCGCGCTATGGCAGGTGGCACGATGTCGGCCATGATGCGCGCACCCTGGCTGCCGCCGAATACGACGAGACGGATGGGACCGCCGGGCTGCGGAACGGCATAGGGCACGGTCGCCGCAGCGATCACCGCCGGCCGCACCGGGTTGCCGGTGCGCGTCGCCTTGGCGTTGAGGTCCGGCTCGCGATCGAGCACACCGGCAAAGCTGGTGGCGATCGCTTTGACACGCGCGGCGAGCAGCTTGTTGGCCCGCCCCATCACGGCGTTCTGTTCATGGATCAGCGTCGGGATCTTGCGCAGCGTCGCCGCCAGCACCGGCGGCACGGTCGGGTAGCCCCCGAATCCGACGACCGCGGACGGTTGGATGCGACCGAGGAGCCGCAGGGCCTGCACGGTCCCGATCCCGAGCCGCGCCGCCGTCCGCGCCAGCGATATGGGATCGCGACCGCGCACGGTCGCGCTGGTGACGATGTGAAGGCGCCGCGCCGGGAATGTCATGCCGTAGCGCTCGGCACGTTCATCGGTGGCGAGATCCACCACGATGCCGCGCCGGCTGAGCGCCTCGGCGAGCGCTTCGGCGGGAAAGAGATGGCCGCCGGTGCCGCCGGCAGCCAGCAGCACGACGGGCGGATCATGAGTTGCGGGTGTCGACATGGGCTCCGGTCGGATCCTTCCCGACCGCTTCGCGGTCGACCTCCCTTGCGGGGCCGGACAGGATCAGGCCGGGCGCCCGACGGGGACGAATTCATTCTGGCTTGCGAGCAACTCAGCGCGTGGACGCTCGCGGGTCAAGGCGAGCAGCATCCCCATGCCATAGGCAATCGAGATCATCGATGACCCGCCATAGGAGATGAACGGGAGGGTCATGCCCTTGGCCGGCATCAGATGCAAGTTCACCGCCATGTTGATGGCCGATTGCAGCCCGAACATGATGGCGAGACCCGCGGCCGCGAAGCGCGCGAAGGGGTCCTCGTTGCGCATGGCGTGGCGCAAGGTGCGCAACACGATGAAGGCGAACACCGCGACCAGCACCAGGCACAGCACGATGCCGAACTCCTCGGCGGCGACCGCGAACACGAAGTCGGTATGGCTTTCGGGCAGGATGCGCTTGACGGTGCCTTCGCCCGGGCCGCGTCCGAACCAGCCGCCCTGCTGGAACGATTCCAGCGCCTGGTCGATGTTGAAGGTGTCGCCGGAAGAGGGATCGCGGAACCGCTCGATCCGCCGCGCCACGTAGGGCACCAGCATGTAGGCGGTCGCCAGGCCGACGGCGGCCACGCCCCCGAGCCCGATCACCCACACGATGCGCATGCCGGCGAGAAAGAACAGCGCGCTCCAGACCAGCGCGACCAGCATGGTCTGCCCGAAGTCGGGCTGCAGCACGAGCCCGGTGACGGCGACGAGCAGCAGCCCGAGCGCCATCGTGTTCGCCGGCATTTCCGGCCGCTGCGCCGACTCTCCGAACAACCAGGCGATCAGGATCACGAAGGCGGGCTTGAGAAATTCCGATGGTTGGATGTTGACGCCGAGCAGGACGATCCAGCGTCGCGCGCCCTTGACCTCGGCACCGAAGTGAAGCGTTGCCAGGACCATCAGAACGCTGACCGCGAACACGATGAGCGCAAGCCGGCGAACATGGCGTGGCGGCAGGAACGAGGTGCCCAGCAACACGGCGAGCGCGGGGATCAGGTAGAGCACATGGCGGCTCACGAAATAGAACGGCTCGAGGCCGAGCCGGGACGCGACCGGCGGGCTCGCCGCAAGCGAGAGCACGATGCCGCCGAGCATGAGCGCGAGCAGCGCCGCCAGCAGCAAGCGGTCGATCGTCCACCACCAGGCCGCAAACGGCGTGCGTTCAAGACGCGAGACCATCGAGACTCCCCCCGGAGACGGAACGCGGATCGATCCAAGCGATATTCGGCCGACCGGCTCACGCCGGCCGTCGCCCGCCTTGCGCGGGCCACGGCGGATGTTGCCGATCAACCGAGTCCGTATCAGTCGTGACTGGGGTTGGTTGACAGAGGATTAACGGCGGCGCCCGCGAGCGCGAAACGGCGGCCGGATCCGGCTTGGCCGCACGGTCGTCACTGCCCGTCCGTGAAAACGCAGCTCCACCGGCCGCCGTTGCTGAAATTGCCGATCTTGGTATCGATGGTGCACTTGATGGACTTCGCGAAGATGCCGCAATAGCCCATGCCGCAATCGCTGAAGGCCGCCCCGCCGGGGGGATTCGAACCCTGCACCTTCTGCAACAGCTCGGTCATGGCGCGGCCCTCGCCGAACGTCTGACCGGCGTTCGTGCCGCGCTTGTTCTGGGAGTTGATCCGGCATTTGAGCGTGGGCAGCCCGGCACGCACGCTCGATGCGTCCAGCGCCCCGTTCAAATGCTGATCGCAGTGGAAATTCTTGGCGTCCAGCACGAACACCCCGCCGCCGGCATTCTGCGGCTTCAAGCCGGCGTCGAGCAGCAGCGCCGTGGTCGCGGCGGCAACGCCGGCGAGGCTGGTGGAATTGTCGGGCACCGTGACCGACGCCGCACCGGCGGCGGATGCCGCGAAGATGGAGCAAAGGGAAGCGAGAAGCGCCTTCATGACAGCCGCTATGAGTTTGATGACATCGGCACCATGCCGGGGAGCGCCCGCACCAGTTCGCGGAATTGGTCGCCGCGCACCTCGAAATTGCGATACTGGTCGAAAGAGGCGCAGGCCGGCGACAGCAGCACGACAGGCTCATCGAGATCGCACGCCCCGGCGTCGCCGGCGGCGAGTTCTGTCGCCCGCTCCAGCGTGCCCGCGACCACATAGGGCACATGCCCGTCGAGCTCGGCGGCAAAACCGGACGCGGCCTCGCCGATCAGGTAGGCCTTGCGGATGCGCGGGAAAAAGCTCGCGAGCGAGGCGATGCCGCCGGTCTTCGGCTTGCCGCCCGCGATCCAGAAAATATCGGCGAAGCAGGCCAGCGCCTGCGCCGCCGAATCGGCATTGGTCGCCTTCGAATCGTTGACAAACAATACGCGGCCCTGGTGCCCGACCTGTTCCATCCGGTGCGCGAGGCCAGGAAACGACCGCAGACCCTGCTGGATCGCGTCGAGCGAGAGCCCGAGCGCAAGCGCCGCGCCGACCGCGCAGGCGGCGTTCTGCGCGTTGTGCACACCGCGCAGCGAGCCGATGTTGCCGATCCGGGCGATCGCCCGCGCGCTGCCGCCCGCGGCCTGCATGATCGTTTCACCCTCGATATAGAGGCCGTCGGGCAGCGGCCGGCGCACGGAGACCCGAAGCAGCCGCTTGCCGGCACCCTGCATGCGGTCGGCTGCCGCCGCGCACCACTCGTCGTCAACGCCCACGATCGCGGTTCCATCCGCCTGGACCCCGGCGACCAGGCGCTCCTTCACGGCGGCGTAGTGCTGCAGCGTCCCGTGACGGTCGAGGTGATCCTCGGTGACATTGAGAAGAATACCGACCGACGGATCGAGCGTCGGCGCGAGATCGATCTGGTAGGACGAGCACTCGATCACGTATACGCGGCCGTCATCCAGCGGCTCGAGCGACAGGATTGCGGTGCCGATATTGCCGCCCATCTGGACGTCGAGGCCGGCCGAGCGCAGGACGTGCGCGGTGAGCGCGGTGGTGGTCGATTTGCCGTTGGTGCCGGTAATGGCGACAAACGGCGCCGTCGGTGCGAGCTGCCGCCGCTCGCGGCAGAACAGCTCGATGTCGCCGATCACCTCGACGCCGGCCGCGCGGGCAAGAGCGGCCGACCAGTGCGGGGCGGGATGCGTGAGCGGCACGCCGGGCGCGAGCACGAGCGCGGACAGTCTCGACCAGTCGACCTCGCGCAGATCGGCGGTCGGAATGCCGGCGCTGGTCGCCTTGATGACGGAATCGGCATTGTCGTCCCAGCCGATGACGTCGGCACCGCCGGCGAGCAGCGCGCTGGCACTCGCCAGCCCCGACCCGCCCAGGCCGAAGATGGCGACCTTTTTTCCGGCAAAGACGCTGACCGGGATCATGCCGTCCGGTTTACCCTGCCCGCCACGACGGTCACCGCAATTTCAGCGTGGACAGCCCGGCGAGCGCGAGCACGACCGAGACGATCCAGAAACGGATCACGATCTGCGGTTCGGTCCAGCCGAGCTGCTCGAAATGGTGATGGATCGGCGCCATGCGAAACACGCGCTTGCCGGTGAGCTTGAACGAAAGCACCTGCACGATCACCGACACCGCTTCCAGTACGAACAGCCCGCCCACCACCGCGAGCACGATCTCATGCTTGGTGGCGACCGCAATCGCGCCGATCATGCCGCCGAGCGCGAGCGAGCCGGTGTCGCCCATGAAGATCGAGGCGGGCGGCGCGTTGAACCACAGAAAGCCCAGTCCGGCTCCGATCACCGCGCCGCACAGCACCGCCAGTTCGCCGGTGCCCGGGACGTAGTGGATGTTTAGATAGTCCGCGAAGAAGGCATTGCCGGCGAGATAAGAGATGAAGCCGAAGCTCAGCGCGACGATGATCACGGGCACGGTCGCGAGCCCGTCGAGGCCGTCGGTCAGATTGACCGCGTTGCCGGCGCCCACGATGATGAACGCGCCGAACACGATGAAGAACCAGCCGAGCGGTAGCACCAGTTCCTTGAAGAAGGGAAACGTCAGCGAGCTCGCGAACGGCTGGCGGCCGATCGAAACGATGAAGTAGCAGGCGGCCGCCCCGATCAGGGCTTCGATCAGCAGGCGAAGCTTGCCGGAAAATCCGGCATGGGTCTGTTTGGTCACCTTGAGGTAATCGTCGTAGAAGCCGATCGCGCCGAAGGAGAGCGTCACGCCGAGCACGATCCAGACGTAGCGGTTGTACGGATTGGCCCACAGCGCCGTCGAGACCAGGACCCCGAACAGGATCATCAACCCACCCATGGTCGGCGTGCCCTTTTTGGTGACCAGGTGGGATTGCGGGCCGTCGCTGCGGATCGGCTGGCCCTTGCCCTGCCTGAGTCGCAGCTGGTCGATGATCGAAGGCCCGAACAGAAACACGAACACGAGCGCGGTGATCATCGCCCCGCCGGTGCGGAACGTGATGTAGCGCAGCACGTTGAGGGGGCCGATCGTGTCCGAGAATGCGGAGAGCAGGTAAAGCATTGGTCAGCCGTTCATGGTCGAAAGCGGGGCGCGCGTCGCGGCCGGCGCCACGCGGCGATAGCGGTTTTGCAGCGCCTTGACGATGGGCGCCATGCGGGAGCCGAGTGATCCCTTCACCATGACGGCGTCGCCCGTTTGGATGGCGGCAAGCACCTGCGGTTCAAGCGCGGTCGAGGTCTCGGCATAGCCCCCCTGCCGGCCGGGGGGAAGAGCCTCCCACAAGCCGCGCATCAGCGGACCACAGCAGAAGACCAGGTCGACGCTGTTCGCCAGCACCGATTCGGCGAGTTCGCGATGGAGATCGCGTCCCTGCGGGCCGAGCTCCAGCATGTCGCCGAGAACCGCGATGCGTCGGCCGCGCGGCCCGATATCCGAATGGCCGAGCAAGCCCAGCGCGGCGCGCATCGAGGCCGGGTTGGCATTGTAGCTTTCATCGATCAGGAGCGCCGTGCCGCCCGCCGTTTCGAGGGTGCAGCGCGTGCCCCGCCCGCTCGCCGGCTGCAGTTTGGCAAGAGCGAGCGCGGCGAGGGCAAGATCGGCGCCGACCAGAACGGTCGCCGCGAGCACCGCAAGGGAGTTGAGCACAAGATGGCGGCCGGGCGCGCCGAGCTTATAGGTGACGTTGGTACCGAAAATCTGCGCCTCGACGGTCGAGCCTTCGGATTGCAGCGCGCATCTGATCAGCCGCGCGTCCGCGCCCGCGTGCTCGCCGAAGGAGACGATGCGCGCGACCCCGGCGTTCCGCGCGCCGCGCTCGAGACGCGCGAACTGCGGATTGTCGCGATTGATCACCGCCGCTCCGTCCGGCTCGAGCCCGAGAAAGATCTCGGCCTTGGCGTCGGCGATCGCCTCGACCGAGCGGAAGAATTCGAGATGCACCGGCTCGACGGTGGTGATGATCGCCACCTGCGGCCGCACCAGGCGCGTCAGCGGCTCGATCTCGCCGGCATGGTTCATGCCGATCTCGAACACGGCGTAGCGCGCGGTGGCGGGGCAGCGCGCCAGCGACAGCGGCACGCCCCAATGATTGTTGTAGGAGGCGATCGAGGCATGGGTCTCGCCGTCGGCAGCAAGCGTCAGGCGCAACGCCTCCTTGGTGCTGGTCTTGCCGACGGAGCCGGTGACGGCGATGATTTTCGCCTGTGCGCGCGCCCGCGCCGCCCGCGCCAGTTCGCGCAACCCATCGAGCACGTCGGGAACGACGAGCAACGGGGCGTGGTCGGGAAAACGGCCGCGCCGGTCGGCCGCGACCACGGCAATGCCGGCGCCCGCCGCAAGCGCAGCCTCCACGAATTCGTGGCCGTCGCGGTTGTCGCCTTTGATCGCGAAGAACGCTTCGCCGGGCGCGAGCGTGCGCGTATCGATCGAAATGCCCGGAATGGAAAGCGGTTGCGGACCCGCTGGCGTGGCGCCCATGGCGGCAGCCATCGCCTCCACGGTCCAGAGCGGCCGATCGGTCATGCCACCCTCCCGGCAAGCGCGGCGGCGACCGCCTCATGGTCGCTGAATGGTAGTACCTGTTTGCCGATGATTTGGCCGGTTTCATGGCCCTTGCCCGCGATCAGCAGCACGTCGCCATGGCGCAAGTCGGCAATCGACGCCTCGATCGCCTCGCGCCGGTCGCCGATCTCGATGGCGCCGGGCGACGCCTGCAGTATCGCGGCGCGGATCGCCGCCGGATTCTCGCTGCGCGGGTTGTCGTCGGTGACGACGACCCGGTCGGCCATGCGGGCGGCGATCGTTCCCATCATCTCCCGCTTGCCGGCGTCGCGGTCGCCGCCGCAACCGAACACCACGACGAGGCGTTGCGTCGCGTACGGCCGTAGCGCCTCGAGCGCCTTCGCAAGCGCATCAGGCTTATGCGCATAGTCGACGAAGATCGGGGCGCCGTTGTTCGCGCCGACCAGTTCGAGCCGGCCCTTGGCGCCTTTGAGATGCGCCAGCGCCGCGAAAGTGGCGCCCGGCTCGCTGCCGGTCGCAAGCGCAAGGCCCGCCGCCACCAGCGCATTCTCGACCTGGAACGCGCCGGGAAGCGGCAGGCGCACCGTGTAATCCTTGCCGGCATGCGCAAGCTTGAGCACCTGTGCAAAACCTTCGGTGCCGGCCTCGAGGAGGCGGATGCCGTCGCCGCGCCGGCCGACGGTGACGATGCGCAGCCGCCGGCGCTTCGCCGCCGCCGACACCGCGTCGGCGTGCTCGTGGTCGGCGGCGATCACCGCCGCGCCACCGGCAACGATGAGATCCGTGAACAGCCTGAGCTTGGCGGCGAAGTAATCTTCCAGCGTCGGATGATAATCGAGATGGTCGCGGCTGAGATTGGTGAAGGCGCCGGCCGCGACCCGCACACCGTCGAGGCGGCGCTGATCGAGGCCGTGCGAGGACGCTTCCATGGCGAGGTGGGTCACGCCTTCGCCGGCGAGCTCATCGAGCGAGCGGTGCAGCGCCACCGGGTCCGGCGTGGTGAGCGAGCCATAGACTTCGCGCGTCGGTGAGACCAGCCCGACCGTGCCGATGCTCGCCGCCTGCTTGCCGAGCGCGGCCCAGATCTGGCGCGTGAAGGCCGCGACCGACGTCTTTCCGCTGGTGCCGGTGATGGCCGCGATCACCTCCGGCTGGCGCGGAAAGAATTTCGCCGCTCCGAGCGCCAGGGCGCGGCGCGCATCGCCGACCTTGATGAAGGCCACGCCGTCGGGGAGCGCCATGGGTGGGACCCGCTCCGCCATGATGGCCGCCGCCCCGGACGCCAACGCACCCCCGACGAAACGCAGCCCATCGTCCTTCGCGCCCGCCACCGCCACGAACAGGTCTCCGGGCTTGACCGTGCGGCTGTCGGTACTGATCCCGGCGAGCTCGAGCGCGGAAAAGCGCGCATCGCTGACGGCATCGGTGGTGAGGAGATCGGCGAGCTTCATGGCGTCCGGGGCGGTTTACTCTTGATCCGGTATCATCGTCCAGGCCGGCGAACTATGCGCACGCAGTTGACAGCACATCGAAAAACCCTCCTTCTAGAGCAGCCACTGCGCATCGGTCGGAAAGAAACCAGATGACTGATGTTTCCATTGGCGACGGCCTTGAGCCCGTCGTCGCGAGCGAGCCGAGCCTGCGCCGGGTGATGGGCCCGTGGCTGCTGCTGCTGTTCATCGTCGGCGACATACTCGGCACCGGGATTTACGCCCTCACCGGCCAGGTTGCCAAGCAAGTCGGCGGAGCCGTATGGCTGCCGTTCCTTCTGGCGTTCGTCGTGGCCTTGATCACTGCGCTCAGCTACCTCGAACTGGTGACGAAATATCCACAAGCCGCGGGCGCCGCACTCTACACGCATAAGGCATTCGGCATCCACTTCGTGACATTCATCGTCGCGTTCGCGGTCATGTGCTCGGGGATCACGTCCGCCTCGACGGCGTCACGGGCGTTCGCTGCCAACATGTCGAATGCGTTCAACCTCAATCTTGCAGGGGGAATCGGAATCACCCTGTTGGGACTGGCTTTCATGGCCGTCGTCGCGCTGGTCAACTTTCGCGGCGTCGGCGAGAGCGTGAAGGCGAACGTCCTCCTCACCTGCGTAGAGCTGTCGGGGTTGTTGATCATCATCTTCATCGGCCTGTGGGCGATCGGAGCCGGCGCAGGCGATGTGTCGCGGGTCCTGGAATTCAGGACCTCCGGCACCGGCAGCATGCTCTGGCCGGTGATTGCCGCGACGACGCTGGCTTTCTTCGCCATGGTCGGCTTCGAGGACTCCGTCAACATGGCCGAGGAATGCGAAGACCCGACGCGCATCTTCCCCAAGATACTCCTCCTTGGATTGGGCATCACCGGGTTGATCTACATCCTGGTGTCGATTTCGGCGATCACGCTGGTGTCGCCCGAGGACCTCGGCGAAGGCGAGACGCCGTTGCTGAAAGTCGTCCAGGCCGGCGCCCCGAACTTTCCGCTGGAGATTTTCGGCTTCATCACCATGTTTGCCGTCGCCAACAGCGCCTTGATCAACATGCTCATGGCCAGCCGGCTGGTCTATGGCATGAGCCGCGAGCATGTCCTGCCGAAAGTGCTCGGCAAAGTGCATCCGACCCGACGGTCACCGTATGTCGCGATCGGGTTCACGACGCTCCTGGCCTTCGCCCTGATCACCTTCGTCGGCGAGGTTCCGGCGCTCGGCGGCACGACCGCTTTGTTGCTGCTGGGCGTCTTCACCGTCGTTAATATTGCAGTACTCGTCCTGCGCCGTGATCGCGTCGATCACAAGCATTTCCGCACTCCGACATTGCTGCCGGTGTTGGGCGCGCTGACCTGCGCCTTCTTGGTGGGTCCATGGACCGGGCGGGACTCCGTGCAGTACAAGGTCGCGGCAGTTCTGATCGGTATCGGCGTCCTGCTGTGGCTGGTGACCGTGCTGATCAACCGTGCCTCAGGGCTGAAGATGGCGGAGCCCACCCAGGAGACCGTCGGCACCGCCGGACCCGTCAACTAACCTCACCGCCCGCCCGCGCTCGCCAGAATGAGCTTCTCGGAGGCCGGCAGTTCGAACCGTGGCTCGATCCCGAGCAAGGGTGCGATCCGGGCGATGACAGCGCCTCCGACCGGCACCGCGTTCCATCCCGACGTGGCGTAGCCGTGGGTATCCGCGGTGGGCTGGGGCTCATCGAGCATGATGAGAAGAAGATAGCGCGGCTGATCGGCCGGCAATACCGCGGTGAACGAGGTCAGCACCTTGGTCTTGGAATAGCGGCCGCCGACCACCTTCTCCGATGTGCCGGTCTTGCCGCCGACATAGTAGCCCTTCACGTCGGCCTTGGAGGCCGTGCCCTTCTCCACGTTGAGACGCATCAGATAGCGCATCTTCTCGCTGGTCTCGGGTTTGACGACCTGGGTCCCAAGCGCCGCCGCTTCCTGCTCCGTGCGCTTGAGAAAGGTCGGCGGAATGAGCCTGCCGCCGTTCATCAGCGCGCCGATTGCAGACACCGCCTGCAGCGGCGCCACCGCAATCCCGTGGCCGAACGCGATCGTCACCGTGTTGAGCTCGCCCCAGCGCTTGGGCACGATCGGCTCTGCGCTCTCCGGCAGTTCGGTGCGCAGCCGGTCGAGTTGCCCCATCTTCCTGAGAAACCACTTGTGGTGCTCGATGCCGAGGCTGAGCGCCATGCGCGCCGTCCCGACATTGGATGAATAGGTGAAGATCTCGGGAACGGTCAGCACGCGGTTCTGCGCGTGGTAATCGTGGATGGTGAACTTGCCGTAGTTCAATCCTCCGCGCGCATCGAAGGACGACTTGAGCGTGATCTTGCCGGAGTCGAGCGCCATGGCCAGGGTGAGCGCCTTGAAGGTCGAACCCATCTCGAACACACCGGTGGTGAGCCGATTGATGCGGGTCGGGTCGAGCGCCTCGCGCGGATTGTTGGGGTCGTAGTCCGGCAGCGAGACCATCGAGATCACCTCCCCGGTCCGCACATCGGTCAGCACGCCCGCGACCGCCAGCGCCTTGAACTGACTGCGCGCCGCGATGAGCTCGTCGCGCATCGCATGCTGCACGCGCAAGTCCACCGCCAGCTCTATCGGCTTCTGCAGACGATCGGTGGCTAGGCCGGCAAGATGCAAATCCGCGAGGCCGCGCGTGTCGAGCCATTTCTCGATGCCGGCGATGCCCTGGTTGTCGATATTGACGTGGCCGATGAGATGGGAGACCTCCGCGCCGTTCGGATAGATGCGCTTGTTCTCGGGCAGAAATCCGATGCCGGGAAGGCCGAGCCGGTGGATCTGCTCGCGCTGCTTGGGCGTGATCTCGCGCTTGAGCCACACGAAGCGGCGCTTGGAAGCGAGCCGATCGCGCAGCTCCGCCGCATCGACCTCCGTCATGACCGCCGTGAGGAGTTCAGACGCTTCGTCGACGTCGATGATGCGGTGCGGCTCCGCGAACAGCGAGGGCGTGCGCACGTCGGTTGCCAGAATTTCCCCGTTGCGGTCGAGGACATCGGGACGCGCGGTCGCCACCGCATCGGGCCCCATGGCGCGGCGCGCGCCGTGACTGTCGGGCACCGCCGCAAACAGCACGAGCCTGGTCGCAATGATCGAATAACCGATGGCGAAGATGAGAATGGCAAGCCCGATCCGCGCGCGCGCCTTGACGGTGCGGTCGACGTTGCGGCCATAGAGCAGCGTGTTCACCAGCCGCCGGCGCCAAGGGTCGCGCGGGGCCGGCGGCGGATCTGCTACGGGCGCATTCATCACGGTCACCTCTTGGCCGCCGGCACGCTGCCGGTCGGCTGGCGGTCGAGAACCTCGGGATTGGCGATCATGGTCCCGATCGGATCGGGCTCCTCCACCGGCACCAGATCGGCGGGACGCTCCGGCAGATTGTCGAGCTTGTCGATTTGACGCGCTTCCGCCGGCTTCAGGGGAAGATGGCGCCGCGTGAGATTCTGAATACGCGCGGGGTTGTCGAGCTTGGCCCATTCCGCGCGCAGCGTGGCTATGGCGTCGTGCTCGCGCCTGATCTCCATCCGCAGCTTGGCGACGCGTTGCGCCTGCCGCGTCGACTCGAACTTGATCTTGTAGACATCGGCCGCCGCAAGCACGAGCGCGACGATCACGCAGATGTTGAGCAGGCGCATCATCGCGGCCGCCCCGATGCTTGGCGCCCGATGACCTCGCTCATCGCCGGCACGCGCGGAAGCACGCCCGGGGATGCGCGGGTGTCGATCGGCGCATCGGTGCGCTCGGCCGCCCGCAGCTTGGCCGAGCGCGCGCGCGGATTGGCGCTGATCTCCGCCTCGTCCGGCACGATCGGCCGCTTGGTCAGCACGCGAAACGTGGCGGCAGCTTGCGCCACGTCCGGACGGTGGCGCGAAGGCCCGCTACGCCGGCTGCGCTCGGCGAGAAAGGACTTGGCGATGCGGTCTTCGAGCGAATGGAAGGTCACGACCGCCAGGCGACCGCCCGGCTTGAGCACCTGTTCGGCCGCGACCAATCCCGCGGCCAGTTCGGCAAGCTCCTCGTTGACGAAGATGCGCAGCGCCTGGAACGTGCGGGTGGCCGGGTGGATGGCGCCCGGCCGCGCGTGCACGATGCGTGCGACGATGTCTGAGAGTGCGCGCGTGGTGCGGATCGGCGCATCGGCACGGGCGGCGATGATGGCGCGGGCGACGGCGCGCGCGTGGCGTTCTTCGCCGAGGATCGCCAGGATGGCTGCGAGGTCGCGCTCGGAGGCCGACGCCACGACATCGGCCGCGGTCGGTCCCGCGGACCCCATGCGCATGTCGAGCGGACCGTCATGGCGGAAGGAAAATCCGCGCTCGGCCTGGTCGAGCTGCATCGAGGAGACGCCGAGGTCGAAGACCACGCCGTCGACGGCGTCGTAGCCGCAGCTGCGCATCACCGCCTGCAGATTGGAGAAGGTGTCCTCTACCAGCACCAGCCGCCCTTGCGCCGCCTGCACAAGATCGGCGCCGCGCGCGATCGCGCTCTGGTCGCGGTCAAGCGCAACGACGCTGCAGTTCGCCGCGGCGAGGATTTCACGGGTGTAGCCGCCGGCGCCGAACGTGGCGTCCACATAGACCCCGCCGGAGCGCACATCGAGGAACTCAACCGCAGGGCGGATGAGCACGGGAATATGACGAGCCAGTCCGCCAGCGACAGCGTGTCCGCTGTCGCTGCTCGTCATCATTCCCGTGCTCCATGCGGACCTTCCGCCGCTCCCCGGGAGCCCAGCTGCTTCTTGAGCGCGCGGACCTTCTCGGTGGCCTCCGCGAGTTCCGCGCGAAAGCGCCCAGACTCCCAGATCTGAAACTTGTGGCCCAGGCCGACAAAGGCGATCTCGTCCTTGATGCCGGCGTGAGTTTTCAGCGGTTCGGTGAGGATCGCCCTCCCCTCGCCGTCGATCTTCAACACCTCGCTCGTCCCGTAGAGTGCGGCCGAAAGCTGCTCGCGCTCCTCCGAATAGGGTGAAAAGCGCGCGATCAACGTCTCGATTTCCCGGAGCAGCGCATTTCCACCGGCGTCCAGCGCCGGCCGGTCGAGGGTCGGATAGCAATAGAGCCCGTCGAAGCCATCGCGTGCGAGCACCGCGCGGAACGGTGCCGGGATCGACACCCGCCCCTTGGCATCGAGCCGCAACGCATAATGGGACACGAAACGGTCCATGACGCCCCTGGTTCACGGGCGCCGGACACCCCGGCGCTTGCCCCCCGGAGGCGTTCTTGGGCGCCGCTTCTCCGTTTGGGATGCTATGGGTTATCATGGGATTGCTTGGGCGTCAATCAACGGCCCATTAACGGGACGTAGGCTTAAGGAATGGTTGAGGTCGGCCAGCTCCCAGCCGGGGCCGCCCTCGCCCCGGGCCCCATGAGGCAGTCGCCCGCGGCCCCCGAGGACGGCCGAGCGGACCGCGTCGCTCAGCGAGCGCGGTTTCAATTGCGGGCGGACCTCTGCCGCGTAACCTTTCGCTGCAAGGCGCCTCGGTGTCACTTCGCGCGTCTCACCGCGGACAGCGAAAACGGAACAAAAAATTTAACCAATCTGAATTGAAACGCGCGCCGACCGACATTGCATTGCCGGCGGCTGAATGCGCTGCAGTGCGCAAATCATTTGCCCACGTTTCCGCCCCAGTTCCGCGTTGCGCGGAACACCGGCCCAGCTCGCGAGTTGTCATCGGTAAGGAATTTTCGCTTTTCCTTGACTGAACAAACTCGCTTACAACTCGCTTGGAGGCAGACATGTTGAAGACCCTCATGATGTCGGCGGCGGTCAGTACGCTGATGGTTTCAGGCGCGCTGGCACAGGCCAATCCGCCCACGATGTCCCCCGCGGCGCCGGCGGCGAAAGCCGAGGCGGCTCCGGTCGACAGCGCAAAATTCATTCAGGCCCAGGGCACGGACCAGTGGGTGTTCTCTAAGTTCAAAGGCACCGACGTCATCGGCCCCGACAATGCGCAGGTCGGCGATGTCAACGACGTGTTGTTCGACAAGAGCGGCAAGATCATTGGCTTGATCGTGGGCGTCGGTGGGTTTCTCGGCATCGGCGAGAAGAGCGTCGCCATCGACATGAGCGCTTTCCAACCTGTTCCGGCCGACACCGGGACCAGCAGCGCCGGTGGCAATAGCGCCGTCAGCAGCGCCAACGATCCCACCAACGTGAAGCTGAAAGTGAGCTGGACCAAGGATCAGCTCAAGAGCGCTCCCGACTTCCAATACTATAAGCCCCCGTCACGCACGACCGATCGGCCGGCCTCGTCGCCGACCACCGGCATGGCGCCGCGGCCGGCGACCCCTGGCGCGGAGCGCTAATCGCTGCGTTGGTTAAGAGAGCGTTAAGCCCATAGCCAATTGGACGAGAACCGTCCCGCCTCTGGCGGCCCGGGTTGGCAAAAGCCGACCCGGGCCGCCGTTTTGCCGAGAGAACTTGAACTTGCTGATTTCGACTTGTGATTTAGGCCGGCCCAGGGGCCGCGACCCGAAAGATATGGCTCGGCTGCAACAAGACGCCGAATTCGAGGCAAAGGTCGATGCCCGCCCCTTGCGCCCGCGCTTGTCTCGACTCGGGGTTTCTGCGCAAATCGCCGGTCACATCCGCCGCACAGGCGTCAAGCCCAGCTTTTGGAAATGCAAGAGTATTCACGACTCATGCCCGTGTCAGCGTTGCGCGCCGAATCCTCAGTCGTTGCCGAGGTCAGGCCGTCGCCGAACCACAATGAGCGCAGGGGCAGCGGCGCTCCCGACATGATCCTGCTGCACTACACCGGTGTCGCGGACAACCAAAACGCGATCAATCATCTCTGCAACCCGATCAGCGAAGTCTCTGCGCATTACGTCGTGCTGCAAGACGGCTACATCCTGCAACTGGTCGCGGAGTCCCAGCGTGCCTGGCACGCGGGAGTATCCGCTTGGGCAGGGGAGACCGACATCAATTCGTGCTCGATCGGAATCGAGATTGCCAATCCCGGGCATGAGCATGGCTATACCGAATTTCCGAAACGCCAGATCGCGGCGGTGACGGCGCTTTGCCGCAGCATCTTTACCCGCCATCGGATCCCGCCGCACCGTGTGCTCGCCCATTCCGACGTCGCGCCGGCACGCAAGCGGGATCCGGGCGAGAAGTTTCCTTGGAAGGTGCTTGCCGGCTCCGGCGTCGGCCTGTGGGTCAAGCCTTCCCCCATCCGGCCGGCAGAACCGTTTTTCACGTTGGGCGAGACCAACCCCGCCATCGAGGAGACGCAAACGTTGCTGGCAAACTTCGGCTACGACGTTCCTGCCAGCGGATATCTCGATGGCACCACGCGCGACGCGGTCGCCGCCTTTCAGCGCCATTATCGTCCACAACGGGTGGACGGCATCGTCGACGGCTCCACCCTGGCGACCCTGAAGGCCCTGGTCGCCGCGCGCGACGCCTGGCTCAGTGCAAATCAGACGAGTTGAAGCCCGTCGCACGCCGGAGTTCGCGCAGAAGGATTCGGATCTGGCCTTGACGGCGGGTCGCCCACACCCCATTCCCATACGCGTCAGTCGGCTGGACGGCTGCTCGGGTCAGTGCCGAAAGGCAGGCCTGAGAGGAAAGTCCGGGCTCCATGGACATACGGTGCCGGATAACATCCGGCGGGCGTGAGCCCAGGGAAAGTGCCACAGAGAACAGACCGCCGTCCCCATCGCCGCCGCTAGCGCGGAGGATGGCGGGGACGGTAAGGGTGAAACGGTGCGGTAAGAGCGCACCGCGCCTGCGGCAACGCAGGCGGCAGGGCAAACCCCACCGGGAGCAAGACCGAATAGGGACGGCACGGAGGCTGCCTTCCGCGCGAGCGGGGAGCAATCTCCGGGATCGATGTCCGGATCACGCCGTCCGGGTAGGTTGCTGAAGGCGCCGGGCAACCGGCGTCGCAGAGGAATGGCCGTCACGCGAGCGCCTCACCGCGCTCGCCACACAGAACCCGGCTTACAGGCCGGCTGATGCAGATTGGGGGCTCGGTGGAAATCCCGCCGGGCCCCCGCCATTTCTTGATTGGCCGCGCTGGTCCGCGCGGCGGAGCCACCCGAAATCGCGATTCGGAAGCGGCTTCGCTCTGATCGTGCGTTACGTGCCTAACTTGCGGTAGACATCGATGACGGCCTGTCCGTCCCCGCCGGCCCGGGTCAGCCACTCTCCGGTGAGGCGTTCGCCGACCTGATGCAGGCCGGCCTTCAAGGCCGCGCTCGGCGGCAGCACTTTCATCCCGCGGGCCGCAAGTTGCTCGCCGTACCATTTGGTCTTGTCCTGCGACCGCCACCAGCCGCGCGCTTCAGCGGCCGCCGCAACCTTGAGCAGCGATTCCTGCGTAGGCTTGTCGAGCCCGTCGAACGCCGCCTTGTTCACGAAGGTGATGTTCTTCGGGAGCCACGCCTGGGTATCGTAGAAATAGGACATGGTCTCCCACGCCTTGGTGTCGTAGCCGGTCGCGCTCGAAGTCATGAATGCGTTGATCAGGCCGGTCGCGAGCGCCTGCCGCAGATCGGCGGCCTGGATCGTCACCGGATAAGCGCCGACGATCTGCGCGATGCGCTCGGTCCCGGCATTGTACACCCGCCAGGAAAGCCCCTGCATATCGGCGACCGTGTTGATCTCTTTCTTCGCGTAGATGCCCTGCGGCGGCCAAGGCACGGCGAACAGCACCATCAGCCCTTGCGACGCGAGCCTGCGCTCGATCGCAGGTTTGGACGCCAGCCACAGCTTGCGCGCTTCGTCGTAGCTCGCGGCGAGAAACGGCACCACGTCGATCCCGAACATGGGATCTTCGTTCTCGTGCACCGAGATCAGGATTTCGCCGACTTGCGCCTGTCCGATCCGCACCGCGCTCTTGATCGCGGTCGCCGGGAACAGGGAGGCGTTGGGATAGACCTTGATCGCAAGCTTGCCCGCGGTCACATCCGCGACGTCCCGGGCGAAGGCGGCAAGGTTCTCGCTGTGGAAATTGTCAGCCGGATATGCGGATGGGAGGTCCCACTTCACCTGCGCATGGGCAGGCGCAGCAACCAGCGCTATCGCAGCGGCGGCTGCGAGCATGGAGGATCGCAACATTGTCTTGGTCCTTGGCGTCCCGGGAAAAACCAAAAGAATCCCCGCGGCGCCCCCGTTTTCATCTTAGCAGAAATTGCAGCGATATTGGGACTATCTGAACCATAAAATCTGGTACCGGGGGACCTCGGCCGGATCGCCCCTGGGAGGGTCCAAGTTCAGCCGCGGCCGCTTTCGCGAACGACATGTCGACGATGTCCGCAACCACGACGTTGCTTTTGACCAAGCCCAACGTCTGGAGTGCGGCGGAAATCACGGTTCTGATCGGTCGCGATCCTTGGTCACGGAATAGCGGGCAATCGCATCGACGACGTCCTCGGCATCCGGCCCCGCGATGCGGCCATCCTTCAACGCATCGTTGTAGTCGCGGACGCCCTGCAGATAGGCCTGATGAAGCGCCTGCCGGCCTCGGGACGCTTGGTCACGAATTGAGCGCCGTAGCAGACCACTGCCGCCTGCTGGTTCGGATAGAGAATGTTCTTCGCGTTACGCGCGCATGTTTGCTGGAAGTGGTTGCCATCGGCGCGTCCTTCCCCTCATGTCGCCGCTGCGGCCGTTGACTTCACTCCGGGGCGACGGCAATGCGGCGTCGAGGGGCGCCTTCGCCTCGCCGCATGCACCCCTATGAGACGGTTCAGCTAAAGGACGGCAATCCGGATGGACGGCGCGCAGCACACCGACACCTGGGATTTTTGGATCGACCGCGGCGGCACCTTCACCGACGTGATCGGGCGCCGGCCCGACGGGAGCCTCGTTGCCCACAAACTTCTCTCCGATAATCCCGAGGCCTATGGCGATGCCGCCGTACAGGGCATCCGCGACCTCCTCGGCGTCAAAGCGAACGAGCCGCTGCCCCCCGGTTTGATCGGCCGAGTGAAGATGGGCACCACGGTCGCGACCAATGCGCTGCTCGAGCGCAAGGGTGAGCGTACCCTCCTCGTCACCACCAAGGGTTTTCGCGACGCGCTCAAGATCGGCTACCAGGCGCGGCCTAAGATTTTCGCACGCCACATCATCAAACCGGAGATGCTCTACGAGCGCGTCGTCGAAGTGGACGAGCGCGTGCGCGCCGACGGCACGGTCGAGAACGAGCCCGACCTGGCGGCGCTGCGCCGGGAGCTTGTCGGCCGCACGCGCCGACGGCATCGAGGCGGTCGCGGTCGTGTTCATGCACGCCTATCGCTACCCCGAGCACGAGCAGCGCGTGGCCGCGCTCGCGCGCGAGATCGGCTTTCCGCAGGTGTCGGTGAGCCACGAGGTCTCGCCGCTGATCAAGCTGGTCGGCCGCGGCGACACCACCATCGTCGATGCCTATCTTTCGCCGATCCTGCGGCAATATGTCGGTCAGGTGGCGCGGGATCTCAGCGCCAAAGACCTTGGCGCAAAGGACCTCGGCGCAAAGCATCTTGGGTCGTCCGTTGCCGCGATGGGTGACAGCGCCGGAGAAATATCGGATCGCAACGATATTCCCCGCCTCATGTTCATGATGTCCTCCGGCGGCCTCACGGCCGCGGAGTTGTTCCAGGGCAAGGATGCGATTCTGTCCGGGACCTGCCGCCGGCGTGGTCGGCATGGCGGAGAGCGGACGCGAGGCGGGCTTCTCGCACCTGATCGGCTTCGACATGGGCGGCACGTCGACCGACGTCTCGCACTTCGACGGCGAGTACGAACGCGCGTTCGAGACCGAGGTTGCCGGCGTGCGCATGCGCGCCCCGATGATGCTCATTCATACCGTGGCGGCGGGCGGCGGGTCGCTCCTGCATTTCGACGGCGCACGCTTCCGTGTCGGGCCCGACAGCGCGGGCGCCAATCCCGGGCCGAAATGCTACCGCCGCGGTGGCCCGCTCGCGGTCACCGACGCCAACGTGATGGTGGGAAAGCTGATCCCGGATTTCTTTCCGAGGATTTTCGGCGCGCAGCAGGATCTTCCGCTCGATGCCGAGGCGGTGCGCGAAGCATTTGCGCAGCTCGCCCACGAGATCGGCGATGGCCGTTCAGCCGAAGACACGGCCGACGGTTTCATCCGGATCGCGGTAGAGAACATGGCGAACGCGATCAAGAAAATCTCCCTGCAGCGCGGCTACGACGTGACGCGCTACGCGCTCAATTGCTTCGGCGGCGCCGGCGGCCAGCACGCCTGCCTGGTCGCCGATGCGCTCGGCATGACCAAGGTGCTGATCCATCCGTTCTCTTCGCTGCTGTCCGCCTACGGCATGGGCCTCGCCGACATCCGCGCCACGCGCCAGCAGGCGCTCGAAGAGCCATTCGGCGACGCGGTGCTGGCGTCGATCGCCACCGTCGGCGGCCGCCTCGGCGACGACGCGAGAAACGAGGTGATCGGCCAAGGCGTGGCGCCCGAGGCCGTGACCGTGCACGCGCGCGCGCACATCCGTTACGCCGGGACCGACATGGCCCTGGTGGTGCCGGCCTATTCTACCGGCTTTATCCATGCAGACGGCCGCGCGGCTCCAGCGTCCCCTCCCCCGCTTGCGGGGGAGGGACAGGGTGGGGGCGGGCACGACGATTCAGGCGATCATGCCCCCTCCCCACCCCTCCCCCGCAAGCGGGGGAGGGAGCAGGCCGCGTCGGATGGCGAGACCGCGATGCACGCCGGCGTTCTCAATTCGAGCCTCTCGCTCGCGAAGATGAAGTCCGCCTTCGAGGCGGCCCACAAATCGCGGTTCGGATTCATCGACGAGACCAAGGACCTGGTGGTGGAAGCGGTGTCGGTCGAGGCCATCGGCGGCGGCACGAAGTTCACCGAGCCGGTGTTGCCGACCACCGGCGACCCGCTTCCGTCCCCGACGCGCCGCACGCGATTCTATTCGCGCGGCCAATGGCACGACGCCACGGTCTATACGCGCACCCAGCTTTCGCCCGGCCACGCCGTGGCCGGGCCGGCCATCGTCATCGAGCCGCATCAGACCATCGTGGTCGAGGACGGCTGGCGCGCCAGCATCACTGCCAAGAACCACCTGGTGCTCGAGCGCGCCGTCGGCCTCAAGCGCCAGAGCGCGATCGGCACCGACGCCGACCCGGTGATGCTCGAAGTGTTCAATAACCTCTTCATGTCGATCGCGGAACAGATGGGCGTGTCGCTGCAGAACACCGCCTACTCCGTCAACATCAAGGAGCGGCTCGATTTCTCCTGCGCCGTGTTCGACGCCGACGGCACGCTGGTCGCCAACGCGCCGCACATGCCGGTGCATCTCGGCTCCATGGATCGCGCGGTCGAGACCATCATTCGCGAGAACAAGGGCCGGATCGCGCCGGGCGACGTCTATGCCATCAACGCGCCCTACAACGGCGGCACGCATCTGCCCGACATCACCGTCTGCACGCCGGTGTTCGACGAGGCCGGCCGCGAGGTTCTGTTCTGGGTCGCCTCGCGCGGCCACCACGCCGACGTAGGCGGCATTTCTCCCGGCTCGATGTCGCCGAACGCGATCACGATCGAGGAGGAAGGCGTCTATATCGACAACTTCAAGCTGGTGGATCGCGGCCGCTTCCGCGAGCGCGCGCTCTATGACCTCCTCACCGGCGCGAAATACCCCGCCCGCAACCCGCTGCAGAACGTCAACGACATGAAGGCGCAGATCGCGGCGAACGAGAAGGGCGTGCAGGAGCTGCGCAAGACCGTCGCGCATTTCACGCTGCCGGTGGTGCGAGCCTATATGCAACACGTGCAGGACAACGCGGCCGAAAGCGTGCGGCGGGTGATCGACCGCATCCACGATGCCTCATTCGCATACGAGATGGACCAGGGCACCTGGATCAAGGTCAGGATCAGCGTCGACAAGGAGAAGCGCGAGGCGACCGTCGATTTCACCGGCACCTCGCCGCAGCAGAACACCAATTTCAACGCGCCCGAACCGGTCACGCGCGCGGCGGTGCTCTATGTCTTTCGCGTCATGGTCGACGACGACATCCCGATGAATGCGGGCTGCCTGCGGCCGATCAACATCATCATTCCGAAGCAATCGATCCTGTCGCCGGAATATCCTGCGGCGGTCGTCGCCGGCAACGTGGAAACATCGCAAGCGGTGACCGACTGCCTGTTCGGCGCGCTGGGCAGCCTCGCCGCCGCCCAGGGCACGATGAACAATCTCAATTTCGGCAACGCCAGGTACCAGTACTACGAGACGATCTGTTCGGGCTCCCCGGCGGGTCCGGGATTTCCCGGCACCGACGCCGTGCACACTCACATGACCAATACCCGCCTCACCGACCCGGAGGTCCTCGAATTCCGTTATCCGGTGCTGCTCGAGGACTTCCACATTCGCACGGGCTCGGGCGGACGCGGCGAATGGAATGCCGGCGACGGCGTCCGCCGCACCATCCGCTTCCTCGAAAAGATGGATTGCACGATCTTGTCCGGCCACCGCCGCGTCCGCCCGTTCGGCCTGGCCGGCGGCGAGTCCGGTCAGGTCGGAGAGAACGCCGTGCGCCGCAACGACGGCCGCATGGAGAAGCTGAAGGGTGCGGATGCCACCGTGATCGATGCCGGCGAGGCCGTCATCATCCGGACGCCGACCGCGGGCGGATACGGAAAGCCGAAATAGCGATGGGTTGGTGGGTGGGCAAAGCCGCGCACGCACGCGCTGTCTTAAGTCTGCAACAGGCGGGTCGCGTTCCACCCACCGGCGTAAAATGAAATGGCCGGGACGAGGTCCCGGCCATGTCGCAGCTTATGCTTGCGGCTGTCGCATCACGTCTGCTGGATCGCCGACACCAGCCATTTGCCGCCGCGGGCGCGCTGGAAGGTCCACACTTCCGTGGCTTCGTCGGCGCCGGCTTCGACCATACGGCCGCTGTCGCGGTCGAGCATCTGGTCGTTGAGCGAATAGCGCATGGCGACGGTGGCGTAGTCGGTGTCGCCTTCGCGCCAGGCCTCGGCGAGATCGCCCTGCAGCAGTTTCACGTCGCTGACGCGGTTGACCACGCCCTTGCTGGCATTGGTCGCCAGGTCCTCGGAGAAATAGGAAAGCATCTCCGGCGTAACCTCTCTGCGCAGATGCGCGAGATCCTCGGCACTATAGGCAGTCTGGACGTCGGTCAGGATCTTCTCGAAGGCGTTGAAGTCGTCCGGGCTGAGCCCGACCTCGTCCGTGCCGGATGCACGCGTCGCCGAAGCTGGGACGCCGCTGCCGCCGCCGAAGCCCGCGCCTCCGAAGCCGGAATTGCCGAAGCTCATGGGCGAGCGCGGGTTGCCGGAATTGGCGTCGCGCAATGCCGGGCCGCTGGCGAGCGCCGGCTGGTTGCGGCGCTGCCACCACGTCCACAGCAGATAGCCGATGATCGCGACGATCCCGATCTGCAGCATCAGGCCGAGCATGGAAGCGAAGCCGCCGCCGAGCCCGCCCATGAAACCATTGCCGAACAGCATGCCGAGCAAGCCGGCGCCCAGGAAGCCGGCGAACATGCCGCCGAGGAAGCCCGGCCGGTTGAAGAAGCCGCCGGCAGGCGACGGCGTCGGCGCGCGCTGCCCGAACGTGCTGCCCGACTGACCCGGCTGGGTCATGCTGCGTTCAATGGGTCGCGCACCGGGCGACGTTGCGGTCGATGGCGGCGCAGAGAAAGTCTGCGAGCCGCGGCTGCCGAAGCTGCCGCCGCGCCCCGCGCGGGCGTCGGCATCGCTGACAGCGAGAGCCAACACCGCGACCAGCGCGCAAAACGCAAGCAGCGGACGAAAGGCAAAACGAGACATTGATTCCTCCCAGGAAACCCTTCGGTTTGACCTAACATATTGGTGACCCCAGGCGCGATTTAAAGAGGTGCCGCATGGTGTCGCAGACGCCTGCGGGCCGTGCCTCCGGGACGCTTTGCGGCAAAATCGTGCCCGCCGGCGTTGGTTTACCGCCGGCGACGTCTTTTGGTCGGCGCAAACGCGAGAAGGTTCGAAACCGGCACGATGACGGCGAGTCGCGGATGCCGATGCCCGACTCAGTCGTCCTGGCCGTCCTCGCCCGGCTGGGCCATCGGCAGCGCACGCTCGAACCGGTCATCGCCGTAGGGGTCGACGCGCAACCGCTTCGGCGGCGACGGCAGCCGGCGCGGAGCGAGCGAGCCGGTGACGGCAGGTTCGCCGCCGCGTATGGCGGCGTGGCGCGCACCGGCGCGGGCGGCGATTTCTTCACCCGATACCGCGCGCGGGTTGCAGGCGCGGTGGCCGTCGCGCCGGCGCATGAGATCGACGTGCATGTGATCATAGTGATAGACGTTCGAGCCCGGCGCCAGCACCGTGGTGAATTGATCGCAGGCGGCGGCTTGCACGTCGCGCAGAAAGCCTTGCTCCTCGGGCAAGCCCCTCCAGCCGTTCTTCACCGTGATCTTGCGGCCGTCGGCGAGCGTGAACGCAGAAATGTCGAGCGCATTGCCGAAGGCGTGCTCGGAGATGTTCGCACGCGGGTTGCCGTTCATGCCGCGGCAGGAATAGGCGGAAATCTGCGTGATCTCGGCGACCGGCGCCCCGAACCAGCGCATCGCCGCCGGCTGCACCGAATTGGTAATCCAACGATCGAGCTCGGAGACGATAGGACATGCGAGCGTTGCGGCCGGGCTCACCGAAACCGGTGTGAATCCGGCGGCCGGCGTACCGGCGGCGGGCCCGAGCGGAACGATCGGCGGCGGCTCGCGGCGAGGCGCCACGTCCGCGGGCAATGCCTCGCGCACCGAGCCCCGCGGCGCATCCGCGAGCGGCGGCTCACGCAGCGGCGTTCGCGTGATGCCGTTCGGTGCGCTGCGCGACGCGGCCGGCGCATCGACGAGCGGTCGACGTTCGTAAGGCTCGGGCGAAAAGTCGTCGCGCGGAGAGTTCTCAGGCGGGGGCCGGTATCTTGGCGCCGGCGCCGTCCCGTAGGGTCGCCTGAAATCGTACGTGGCCGGCACGTTCGTCTGCTCGGTCACACTCGGCGGCTCGAGCGACACCGGCTGATCGGGCGCGCTCCCGCGCGGTGTCGGTTGCGCCGGGCGCGACTGGTATTCAGGAAGCACGCGGGACTGATAAGGCGGTTGCTGTTGGACCGCCGGCGCGTCGGCCGGCCTGACCGGCCAGCGCGCGGGCGCGGCCCCCGTTCGGCTAGGGATGTCGCCCGGAGGGCGCGGATCGTCGCTGTAGCCGAGCGGCGAGCTCTCGCCCAGCACCGACACTTTGAACGGAAAATCGGCCCCGCACACGCCGGGACCCTGGATCGACCTGATGCGGACGATGCCCGGGCCTTCCCTGACGGTGCCCGCGTTGAGGCATTGCACCTCGGCTTCGCGCCGCCACGGCTCGCGCTCGGCAAACATATTGCCGCCGCTGCAGCCCGCCAGCACGCCGAGGACGCCAAGACCGATGGAGCAGACGAGATACCAACGAGCTCCCCACGCCATGGCCGGGACAATGCGTGGGACTTTGTTAACGACTCTTCAAAGATCCCGCCGCGCCGCATGCCGCTGGTCCGCGGCTCGCGATATGGTTAAGGAAACAGGAGCGGCGGGGAGAATCGCAAGCATGGCAGCCAAGCCCGGACTGATCCTGGCAGCGTTGATGTCGAGCGTGATGGTGCCGATCGTCACGTTTGTCGTCACCGTGCTCGATCTCGGCTGGCGAGCCGGTGTCCTGGGTAAAAGGGTCAAGGCCCGTTTGCTCGCCCGGCCGACAGCGGCGATCACCGCGTTTCTCATCCTTCCGCCCGCACGCCGGCTGCCCGAGCGGATCGTCGCGCTGATCGACGGCCGGTACTGATGCTCTCTGCGCTCGAGCTTGCCCGCCGGATCGAGGCCGGCACCCTTCGACCGCGCGCCGTGGTCGAACTCTGCGCCGAGGCCATCGCCGCGCACGAGAACGACATCGGCGCCTTCGCCGCGCTCGGCATCGACGCGGCACGGCAGCGAGCCGAAGAGCCGCAGCGCGCGCTGCTGCCGCTGCGTGGGCTTCCCATCGGCGTCAAGGACATCTTCGACACGGCGGAATTGCCCACCGCGTACGGCTCGCCGATCTATGCCGGCCACCGGCCGAAGACCGACGCGGCGATGGTCATGCTGATCCAACGCGCGGGCGGGCTCGTCCTGGGCAAGACCGTCACCACCGAATTTGCTTCGCTTGAGCCCGCGCCCACGCGCAATCCACGCAATCGTGCCCACACGCCTGGCGGATCGTCATCGGGTTCGGCCGCGGCGGTGGCGGCCGGCATGCTGCCGCTGGCGCTCGGCAGCCAGACCGGGGGCTCGGTCATCCGCCCCGCCGCCTTCTGCGGCGTCGCCGGCTTCAAGCCCTCCTATCGGCTGCTGCCGACGGTCGGGATGAAGTGCTTCTCGTGGTCGCTCGACACGGTCGGGCTGTTCGGCGCGAGCGTGCCCGATATTGCATTCGCCGCCGCCGCGATGAGCGGTCGCGATCTGCGGGTCGATGGACGACCGCCGGCGGCGGCGGTCGTCGCTCTCGTGCGCACACCGTTATGGCATGAAGCGAGCACGGCAATGCAGAGGCGCCGTCGAGCGCGCCGCGCGCGCGGCGGAACGATCGGGCGCGAGAATCAAGGACCTGGACCTGCCTCCGATCTTTGCCGACGCCATGCGCGCGCATCGTGTCGTGCAAGGCTATGAGGCGTTCCGCGCGCTCGCGTTCGAATACGACGGTTATCGCGATCGCCTCGGTCCGGTCCTGCGCGCACAGCTCGACGAGGCCGCGACCATCGATGCCGATACGTACGATGACGCCCGCCGCACCACCCGCCGCGCGCGCAGGGCGCTCATCGATCTGCTTGCCGACGGCGAAGTGATGCTCACGCCCTCGGCACCGGGAGCCGCACCGAAGGGACTCGGCTCGACCGGCGAGCCGACGTTCAACCGGCTCTGGACCTTGTTGGGCACGCCGTGCGTCAACGTCCCGGGACTGTCGGATGCTGACGGTCTGCCGCTCGGCGTGCAGATCGTGGCGCGGTTCGGCCGCGACCGGTTCGCGCTTTCCGTAGCTGCGCTGCTCGAGCGCGCCATCGCGCGCAGCGAATGCGGCTGACGCGAAGTCAATGAACTAACTCGATGGTTTGTCAGGTACTATTTTTGCATTCCGCACCGCTCAGACGCTTGTGAAAGGGGAAATATCCTTCGTAAAAATAATTCTTATGAGTCATCAACACCCATCTTGTGAATCTTTTTGTCTCGACAGTTTCAAGCTGTTGGTGCGCGACGCGGCGGTCGAGCGCAGCCGTGCGCGCGCTTTTGGCAGTGCAATATTGATTGTCATTAGAACTTAACTTGATCTCTGCTACACTTGCTCCACGATCTGTCCAAGGAGGACGCAACGTGGACCTTGCCTTAAGGCTCAATGTACTGGCTGTTTTCGCGGTATTCGCGTTCGTCGGTGCAATCCTGCTGGGCGCGTTTTGAGTTCGAGTATCCACGGATAACGCCAGATCCCGACTTGCTTGACGCACCGGAGAGCGCAGCTCTCCGGTGTTTGCATTTTTTGATGCTGCGCTTGACGACGCGTGGGCTCCGTCGCCAGCAAGTGGGACATCTCAATCAGACCGGCGCTTAGACGCCGCGCAATGCGCGGGACCGCGAGCACGGCGACGCAGAGCCAATCGGAAGCCAGTCGCGGCTACTCCGCCGCGGTTCGAGCGGCACCCAGCGGGTCATAGTTGAGCACCGGCGCGAGCCACCGCTCCGCTTCGGCGACGCTCCAGCCCTTGCGGGCGGCATAATCCTCGACCTGGTCGCGCTCGATCTTGCCGACCCCGAAATAGTGGCTCTCGGGATGGCTGAGATAGAGCCCGCACACCGACGCGCCCGGCCACATCGCAAAGCTCTCGGTAAGCTTGACCCCGATCCGCCGTTCACCGTCGAGCAGCGCGAACAGCGTTTCCTTCTCGCTGTGGTCGGGCTGCGCGGGGTAGCCCGGGGCGGGCCGGATGCCGCGATATTTTTCGCCGATCAGGTCCACGCCGGCGAGGGTCTCGTCCGGAGAATACGCCCAGAACTCCTTGCGCACGCGCTGGTGCAGACGCTCGGCGAACGCTTCCGCGAGGCGATCCGCGAGCGCCTTGACCATGATCGCCGAGTAGTCGTCGTTGGCCTGCTTGAAACGCTCCGACACGTCGTCCTCGCCGATCCCGGCGGTCACCATGAACGCGCCGATGTGGTCGGCGAGCGCGCTCGCGCGCGGAGCGACGAAATCGGCCAATGCCACGTTGGCGCGCCCTTCGCGCCGGGTGAGCTGCTGGCGCAGCGTGTGCAGCACGGCAACCGGCTTCGTTCGCCGTTCGTCGCCGTAGACGAGGATGTCGTCACCCTCGGAATTCGCCGGCCAGAAGCCGAAGACGGCGCTGGCGCTGAACCAGCGCTCCGATGCAATGCGGTCGAGCATCGCCTGTGCGTCCGCGAACAGGCTGCGCGCCGCCTCGCCATATTTCGCATCGTCCAGGATCGCGGGAAACTTGCCGGTGAGCTCCCAGGTGGCGAAGAACGGCGACCAGTCGATGTAGTCGCGAAGCTCTGCGATCGGATAGTCCTGCAGCACCCGCGTCCCCAGGAATGTCGGCTGCTGCGGGATGTCATTGCCCGACCAGTTGAGCTTCAGCGCATTGGCGCGCGCATCCTTGAGCGACAGCCGGTGCTTGGCCTCCTCGCCGCGCGCATGCGCGGCGGCGATGCGGGCGTATTCCTGGCGAACGTCGGCCACGTAGGATGGGCGCCCCTGCGCCGACATCAGACTGGATGCCACGCCCACGGCCCGGCTGGCGTCGGTGACATAGACCGCTTGCCCGCGCCGGTAGTGCGGATGGATCTTGACCGCGGTGTGCACGCGGCTCGTCGTGGCGCCCCCGATCAGCAGCGGCAAGTCGAAACCCTGCCGCTCCATCTCGGCGGCGACGTGGCACATCTCGTCGAGCGAAGGCGTGATCAGGCCGGACAGCCCGATGATGTCGGCGTTCTCCTTCTGCGCCGTCTCCAGGATTTTGGCCGCCGGCACCATCACGCCGAGATCGACCACTTCGTAATTGTTGCACTGGAGCACCACGCCCACGATGTTCTTGCCGATATCGTGCACGTCGCCCTTGACCGTGGCCATGACGATCTTGCCGTTTGAGTTCCGCTTTTCGATGCCTTTTTCCTTCTTCTCCTGCTCCATGAACGGCATCAGGTATGCGACGGCCTGCTTCATCACCCGCGCCGACTTCACCACTTGCGGCAGGAACATCTTGCCGGAGCCGAACAGATCGCCGACCACGTTCATCCCGTCCATCAGCGGGCCCTCGATCACGTGCAGCGGGCGCTCGGCCTCGAGCCGTGCCTCCTCGACGTCGGCTTCGATGAAGTCGGTGATTCCGTGCACCAGCGCGTGGGAGAGCCGCTCGCCGACGGGCCGTTCGCGCCAGCGCAGGTCGGCTTCCTTCTTTTCCTTGCCGTGGCCGCGGTAACGCTCGGCAAGCGCAAGCAGCCGCTCGGCGGCGTCCGCGCGGCGGTTGAGCACCACGTCCTCGCACGCTTCGCGCAATTCAGCATTGAGGTCGTCGTAGACCGCCATCTGCCCGGCATTGACGATGCCCATGTCCATGCCGGCCTTGATCGCGTGATAGAGAAAGACCGAGTGCATGGCCTCCCGCACCGGCTCGTTGCCGCGGAACGAGAACGACAGGTTGGACACGCCGCCGGAGACGTGAACCTGCGGCAGGTTGGTCCGGATCCAGCGCGCGGCCTCGATGAAGTCGACGCCGTAGCCGTTGTGCTCCTCCATCCCGGTTGCGATCGCGAAAATGTTCGGGTCGAAGATGATGTCCTGCGGGGGGAAGCCAACCTGGTCGACCAGGATGTCGTAGGCGCGCTTGGCGATCGCGCATTTGCGCGCGAAAGTGTCGGCCTGCCCCTGCTCATCGAACGCCATGACCACGACGGCGGCGCCGTAGCGGCGCACGGTCTTGGCGTGCTCGATGAAGGCCGCTTCGCCCTCCTTCATGGAAATCGAGTTCACGACCGGCTTGCCCTGCAGGCATTTCAGCCCGGCCTCGATCACGGAGAATTTCGACGAATCCACCATGACCGGGACCCGCGCAATGTCGGGCTCGGCCGCGATCAGGTTGAGGAATGTCGTCATCGCCTTTTCGGAATCGAGCAGACCCTCGTCCATGTTCACGTCGATGATCTGCGCGCCGTTCTCCACCTGATCGCGCGCGATGGCGAGCGCCGCCGCGTAGTCGCCGGCGGTGACGAGCTTGCGAAACTTGGCCGAGCCAGTGACGTTGGTGCGCTCGCCCACGTTGACGAACGGGATTTCCGGCGTGAGCGTGAAGGCTTCGAGGCCGGACAGGCGCAGAAGCGGCGGTATCTCGGGGATCTTGCGCGGAGCCTTGCCCTCCACCGCCCGCACAATGGCGCGGATGTGCTCGGGCGTGGTGCCGCAGCAGCCGCCCACGATGTTGACGAGACCCGCATCCGCAAACTCCGCGAGCAGCCCGGCCATGAATTCCGGGCTTTCGTCGTAGCGGCCGAACTCGTTGGGAAGGCCGGCATTGGGATAGGCGCAGACCAGGGTGTCGGCGATGCGGGCAATCTCGGCAATATGAGCGCGCATTTCCCTGGCGCCGAGCGCGCAATTGAGCCCGATCGAGAATGGCGCGGCGTGGCCCACCGAATTCCAGAACGCCGCCGGAGTCTGGCCCGACAGCAGGCGTCCCGAGCGATCGGTGATGGTGCCGGAGATCATCACCGGCACGAACACTGCGCGCGCTTCGGTGACGTCGGCGATGGCCGCGATCGCGGCCTTGGCGTTGAGCGTATCGAAGATGGTTTCGATCAGCAGCAGGTCGGCGCCGCCCTCGAGCAGTCCTTCGACCTGCTCGGCATAGGCGCTGCGCAGTTCGTCGAAGGTGACCGCGCGGAACCCGGGATTGGAGACGTCGGGGGAGATCGAAGCGGTGCGGTTGGTCGGCCCGAGCGCCCCGGCCACGAAACGCGGGCGGCCGTCCTCGCCTTGGGCGAGATCGGCTGCCGCACGGGCGAGCCTTGCGCCTTCCACATTGAGTTCATGGGCGATGCCCTGCATGCCGTAATCGGCCTGGGCAATGCGCGTCGAGGAGAAGGTGTTGGTGGAGACGATGTCGGCGCCGGCGCGGAAGTAGTCGAGGTGAATGTCGCGAATGGCGCCGGGCTGGCTGAGGATCAGCAGGTCGTTGTTGCCGCGGACTTCGCGGTTCCAGGCGTCGAAGCGCGCGCCGCGATAACCCTCCTCGTCGAGCTCGAGCCCCTGGATCATGGTGCCCATGGCGCCGTCGAGCACCAGGATGCGTTCGGACGCCAGGCGGCGCAGCGTTTGCGCGGTGGGCGAGGTCTCGCGCTTGCCGTTCATCAGCCGACCCCCCTCACCTTCTCCGCCACAGCCTGTGCATGGTCGGAGGGGCGGCTCGGCCGCAGCCCGAGCAGATGGCAGACCGCGTAAACCAGATCGGCGCGGTTCATGGTGTAGAAGTGGAAATCGGTGACGCCGCGGTCGACGAGATCGAGCACCTGTTCGGCGGCAACCGCGGCGGCAATGAGCTTGCGGGTGGCCGCGTCGTCATCGAGGCCGTCGAAGCGGTCGGCCAGCCAATCCGGCACCGAGGCGCCGCAGCGCGCCGCGAACGACTTGGTCTGCTTGAAATTCTGCACCGGCAGGATGCCGGGCACGATGGGCACGTCGATGCCGCGGGCGCGTACACGGTCGAGATAGCGGAAGTACTTGTCGTTCTCGAAGAAGAATTGGGTGATCGCGCGCGTCGCGCCGGCATCGACCTTGGCCGCGAGCATGTCGAGATCGGCCTCGACCGTCGGACTGTCCGGATGCTTTTCCGGGTAGGCCGACACCGAGACCTCGACCTCGGCCAGGCGTTTGATGCCGGCGACGAGATCGGCGGCGTTACGGTAGCCGCCGGGATGCGGCGCGTAGCGCTCGCCGAGACCGCTGATCGGATCTCCGCGCAGCGCCACGATGTGACGCACGCCCGCCGTGCAATAGCTGCGGATCACGGCGTCGATCTCGTCGCAGGTGGCGGCGACGCAGGTGAGATGGGCCGCGGGCGTGAGCGCGGTTTCGCCGAGGATGCGTTTGACGGTCGCGTGCGTGCGCTCGCGGGTGGAGCCGCCGGCGCCATAGGTGACCGAGACGAAGTTGGGCTTGAGCGGCGCGAGCCGCGTGATCGAGTCCCACAGCGTCTTTTCCATTTCCTCGGTCTTCGGCGGGAAGAACTCGAAGGAGACGCGGATGCGGCGCTGTTCGTCCGCCGGTTCACGCCCGTTTTTCACGAAACGGCTGGCGCGGGTCTCGGCCGGCATCACGCCACCTCCCGCGCGGCGGTGGCCAGCACGATGCGCGGATCGCGCCCGAGCCAGAGCGAGACCGCGATCTTGCCATCGGAGGTCGGCTCCGGCGCAAGGCTCCTCTGCAGCACGACCTCGAGGTCGGCGGCCTTCATCCACTGCGCCACGGTATCGGGCGCGAAGCCCAGCCGCCGGTGGGCGTGCTCGTCGCGCAGAAATTCGAGATCGTGCGGAGCGAAATCGACGACCAGCAGGCGGCCGCCGGGTCGCAGCACCCGTGCCGCCTCGTGGATCGCGCGCGCGCCGTCGTCGAGGAAGTGCAGCACCTGATGGACGATGACGACGTCGAAGGTGTCCTTCGGCAGCGCGAGGTCGTAGATGTCGCCCTGGCGCACGCTGCAGTGACGCAGTCCGGCGTGATCGAGCCGCGCCCGCGCCACCGCCAGCATGTCGAGCGAAAGGTCGAGGCCGAGGCCATGCTCGATGCGCGGCCCGAACAGCTCGAGCATGCGCCCGGTGCCGGTGCCGAGATCGAGCAGCGTGCGCATCGGGACATCGGCGAGGGCGGCGCGGATCGCGTCCTCCACCGCCTCGTCGGCGACATGGAGCTTGCGAATGCGGTCCCACTGCGCGGCGTGGCGACCGAAATAGGCTTGCGCCGCGGCCGCGCGTTGCGTCCGCACGGCGAACAGGCGCTCGCGGTCGCGCCCGAGCGTGGCGTCGTCGGGGTCGAGGCGTGAAATGAGCTCGCGCGCGAGCGTCGCCGCGCCGCCGCCCTCGCCCAGACGGAAGAAGGCCCACGACCCTTCGCGGAAGCGCTCGACCAGCCCGGCTTCCGCCAGCAGCCGCAGATGGCGCGAGATGCGCGGCTGCGATTGGCGCAGGATGGCGGTGAGATCCGATACGGTCAGCTCCGCCTCCGCCAGCAAGGCGAGGATGCGCAGGCGCGTGGCCTCGCCGGCGGCCTTGAGCGTGCCATTGAGGGTCTCGAAAGGCAGGTGGGCAACGGTGGGCATGACGTGGGCCTGACTCTCGGTTGGACCGGCCCCACCCCTTCTGGGGAGGACATAAAGATATCTTTATGCCTTTAACCGAAGATTGCAAGATCGGAGTGGGCAGCCCGCCCAAGCAGTCATTGCCGGGTCCGGCCGGGCATGACATCTCTGGCGCGCGCCCCGGAGAACCCATGAACGACAACGATAATGCCTTCGGCATCCGTGACGGCGAGGTCGCGATCGACCTGCCCGACACGTTCGACGCCTCGCTCTATTTCATCGGCCGCATCCGCACGCCCTGGACCCGGCGCGAGGACTGCCCCAAGAACGCGCGCGAGTCCGATGCCATTTGCACCCTCGCCATCGACCCGCGCTGGGCGGCCGCGCTCACCAACGTCGAAAGTTGCACCCACCTGGTCGTGCTGTACTGGATGAACCGGTCGCGCCGCGACCTGGTGCTGCAGGTGCCGCGGCGCCAGGGGATTGCGCGCGGCACATTCGCGCTGCGATCACCGGCGCGGCCCAACCCGATCGCCATGAGCGTGGCAAGGCTGGTTCGGGTCGACGGAACCAGGCTTTCCGTGGTCGGGCTCGACTGTCTCGACGACACGCCGCTCCTCGACATCAAGCCCTACTTCGCCTCGACCGACGCCGTTGCCGACGCCGTGGTCGGCTGGCACGCCGACCGCAAGACCTGAGGCGGGCATCCCCGGCGGTATCACGGTGCCGTCGGGCCGGCTCCGCGGTCCGGCCCGGGTGCTGCCGAGCGCCGCCGGCTCGATCTGGGCTTGCCCAGAAACTACAGTAATTTCAGTCCTTTGGCGGCGGGTCGGGCGCGCTCACCGATCCGTGAGATTAATTCTCCACACCCTTTTGAACCAACCGGCCCCCCCGCTCGACCAACCTACATCGAGGGATCAGGGGGACGTCATGAACAAGTTTGCCCGCTTCAAGGCCGTTGCCGCGATCGCGACGATCGTTGCCGCGACTGCCATTTCCACGACCGCTCTCGCCAATCCGTTCAACCCGTTCGAAGCGCTGTTCGGGCCGCATCGTGAGCCGGTGGCCGCGCCGGCCTATGCCAACCCGGCCGACGACAGCGCGCTGCGCAACGATTTCCGCCGCCAGGTCGTGGACTACCGCACCAGCGAGGCGCCCGGCACCATCATCGTCGATACGCCCAACACCTATCTCTATCTGGTGATGCCGGGCGGCAAGGCGATGCGCTACGGCATCGGCGTCGGCCGCGAAGGTTTCGCCTGGTCGGGAACGAAGACGGTCGAGCGCAAGGCCGAGTGGCCGGATTGGACGCCGCCCCCGGAGATGATCCAGCGCCAGCCCTACCTGCCGCGCTTCGTCGCCGGCGGCGAGACCAACCCGCTCGGCGCCCGCGCGCTCTACCTCAGCGGCTCGGTCTACCGCATCCACGGCACCAACGCGCCGGACACCATCGGCGGCCGCGTATCGTCGGGTTGCATCCGGATGGTCAACGAGGACGTGATCGACCTCTACAGCCGGGTCAAGGTCGGCACCAAGGTGGTCGTGCGGCCGATCGGCGACCATCGCGCCGCGAGCGCAGCAAGCAGCGTCAACTGACCTAGCCGCCCCCTTCGCCGATTGATTGAATACAAGCGCCGGCCCTGCGATATCGCGGGCCGGCGTTTTGATTCCAGCCATCGGTTTTCGGTGCTTGGCCCCGGGTCCCGGGTCTCGTGGAGTTTACCCTCGGGCCGCGCGGCGCGCGGACCGGGGGCTCGCCCGGGACACGAAGCGGTTCAGCCCCGACGCAGCAGCGGCCAGAATTGCGCGAAGCTTTCCTGCTCGCCGAGCGTTCGCAACGTGGCGAGGATCTGCTTCGCGGCGTCGGGTGCGACCGCCTGCGCCGCGCAATCCAAAAACTTGTCCTCGATCTGCGCCGGCGACATCGGATATTGCCGGGTGCCGCTGGCATAGACCCACAATTGCTCGAGCGTGCGCCCGTCGCCGAGCGTGACCGCGAGCCTGGTGGGATAATCCTCGTGCGCGTCGGCGAACGCCGGATCGATCGCGACCGAAATCATGCGCGCCAGCGCCTTCACCCGCGCGTTGTTGATCGCGTCCTCGCCGAACGCCGACAGCGTCGGCGGCCCGTTCGCGAGCGCATAGGCGACGACATATTGCAGATTGAACTTCGCCGCTTCGGTGTTGGTCGGATACTGCTCGCTCGCGCGGTTGGCGGCGTATTTCGAGATGCCGGCCTTGATGGCGGAAATGTCGGCCACGCGCGGCCCGAGCTCTTCGCGAAGCTTGAGCGCGGCGTCGATGCCGGTGTGGATCACGCCGCCGCAGGGATAGCGCTTGGGGCGGAAACCACGCTCCGCGAGATCGGATGTGCGGCCGAGATCGTCGAACGCGTCGGGCTGCCACTCGAGCCCGCGCGCGAAGGTGCTGGCGAACCCGCCACGGCCTTCGATCGCCGCCGGATTTGCGCTGAAACCGCGCGCGCCGAGCAGCGCCGCCAGAATCGCATTGCGCGCCCCCTGCCCCACATGCAGCGGCTTGGTCATGGTGCCGTAATTGGCGTTGACGCCCGCGGCCATCGACACGCTGATGCCGAGCACGTCCGGAATCTTCGCGGCCGGCAGCTTGAGCAGCCGGGCGCACGCCGCTGCCGCACCGATCGTGCCGATGGTGCCGGTGGCGTGCCAGGCGCCGCCGCCGTTGTGGTTGGGATTGGCGCGGCTCAGCCGCGAGGCGACCTCGAAGCCGACGATGAACGCCGCCAGCGTCTCGGCCGGCGTCGCGCCGGTGCTCTCGGCGAGCGGCAGCAGCGCCGGAATGACCGGCGCCACCAACTGGCCTTGCATGTAGGTGAAGTCGAAGTCGAGTGCGTGCGAGGCGACGCCGTTCGCCAGCGCCGCCAGCTGCGGCGAGGAACGCAGCGACTGGCCCACGATCGAGACCGCGGGCTTGGCGTCTTCCGCGCGCACCAGTTCGAGCACGATCGCCGCGGGCTCGCTGCGGCTTCCCGCCAGCATCACGCCGACGGTGTCGGTGAACGCGGTGCGGGCGCGCTCGACCGCAAGCGCGGGAGCGTCCTTGAGTTCGAACCCGGCGATGAAGGCGGCGACGCGCGGCGTGATCTTTGCGCCGGCGGCATCGGCTGCCTTCGCTGCTTGCGGCGCTTGCGCGCGCGCCGCGCCCGCTGCGCCGAGCAGCGTCACGGCGCTCGCCCCGAGGAACAGTCTGCGATCCACGTCGTGGCGTTGCATCTGGTCGCTCCTCCCGGTTTTTTCCGCCTTTTCGGCCATCGAGCGAATTCCAAGGATGTATGATAAGCCAACTTGTCGAAGCGAGGAAACGACCATGCGCACGTTGTCGAAGCCGCCGCGGATGCCTGTGCTGCTCATCGCGTCGCTCGGCTGTTGCACGACGCTGGCGCATGCCGAAAGCATCGACGCGCTGTACGAGAAGGCGAAGCTCGAAAAAACCCTGGTGCTCTACGGCGCGGGGCCGAGCGGGTCGCATGACCGCTGGATCAAGGATTTTCAGCAGCGCTTTCCCGGCGTCACCGTCGCCTTCACCGGCGGCTTGAGCAACGGCCTCAACCAGAAGATCGACCAGCAGGTCGCAAGCAGGAGAATGGAAACCGACCTGGCGATCTTCCAGACCATCCAGGATTTCGGCAAATGGAAGAAGGCGGGCGCGCTCATGTTGTTCAAGCCCGAGGGCGCCGAGACGATCGATCCGGCCTACAAGGACGAGGACGGCGCGTTCACCGCGGTCAGCGTCAACACCATCGTCTATGCCTACAACACCGCGCTGGTGCCCGCCGCCGAGGTGCCGAAGTCCGCGCTCGATTTTCTCAAACCGCGGTTCGAGGGCCAGCTCATCACCACCGATCCGACCGAGGACGACGCCGGCCTTTCGGTGTTCAACCTGATCGTGGAGAAATACGGCTGGGACTACATGGACAAGTACATGGCGCAGAAGCCGGCCTTCGTGACCACCGGCCACGCCGCCGTGTCGAACGCCATTGCCGCGGGCGAGAAGCTCGCGACCTTCGATTCCACCTCGACCACGCCGCGGCTCAAGCAGCAGGGCAAGCCGATCGAGCCGGTATTCTCGCAGGCCGACCCCACGCCGGTGTTCCTGGTCGGCGCCGCCATCTTCAAGGACGCGCCGCATCCCAATGCCGCCAAGCTCTATCTCACCTGGTATCTGGCCAAGGAGCAGCAGAGCCGCACCGGCACGTTCTCGCCGCGCGCCGACGTTCCCCCGCCGGCGGGCCTGGCGCCGCTTTCGTCCTACAACATCGACAACCGCTTCCGGGCGCTGGTGTCGGACGAAAGCCGCCTGACGGAATTGCGCAAGCGGTTCGGCGGTTACATCGCGCGGCGGTGAGGGCACGATCCCTACCCGCGTCATTGCCGGGCTTGACCCGGCAATCCATCTTCTTTGCGAGAACGCTCTTCAAGTATCGCGAAGAAGATGGACCCGCGGGTCAAGCCCCATCGGCGCTAAGATAAGCTCACCTTCGCGAAGGTGGTGTTCCTAACGATCCCGGGTCTGCAGCGCATCATTCCGCTTCGCTCCATGCTGCGCAGCGCCCGGGACACGCGCTTATCTTAGCGCCTATGGGATCGAGCCCGCGGGTAACCGCAATCGTTCCATTCAGACCGATCTATCCGGCCCGTCATTGCCGGGCTTGACCCGGCAATCCATCTTCTTGCGTGACCCTCTTCAAGTATCGCCAGAAGATGGACCCGCGGGTCAAGCCCGCGGGTGACGATGGAAATTGCGCAGCCCCCTCACTTCGCCAGGTAGAAGTAGCCGACACGGTCGTTGGCGGGCGAGCCGAACCACATGCGGCCCTGGTCGTCGAGGAAGAAGTCGCGCATGGAATTCTCCGCGCGCGGCACCGGATATTCGATCACCTCGCCGGTGGCCGGATCGAGGCGGCCGACCACGTCCATGTATTCGGATGAGTACCAGATCTTGTGGTCGCGATCGATGCCGAGCGCGTACGGCGTCGGATACGGGCCGGGCAGCTGATACTCCTTGAACGTCTCGGTCTTCGGATCGAAGCGGCCGATCTTGCCGGCGTCGAACTCGGCGAACCAGACCATGCCGTCGGTGTCGACCTGGATGCGCCGCGGCCGCGCGTTCGCGGTCGGGATAACGTATTTCGTCACCTGCAGGGTCTTGGCATCGACCTTGCCGATCTTGCCGGTCTTCAGGAGCTCGGTGAACCAGGCATTGCCGTCGGCATCGAGCGCGATGCCGTAGGAGGTCGGCACATCAGGGATGTGGGTGTATTTTTCGGTCTTGGGATCGAAGCGCGTCAATGCACCGGTCGACCAGACGTGGCCGGTCTTGGGGTCGATGCGGATGGTGTGCTTGCGCTTGTCGTCCTGGTACTCGGTGATCTTCTGCGTCTCCGGGTCCCAGCGCCCGAGCTTGTTCGAACCCTGCTGGGTCAGCCACACGCTGCCGTCGGGCGCGGGCACCGCGGAATGGATGGCGGCGGTGCCGACATTGGGGACCGGGAATTCCTTGATCTCGGCCGTGGTCGGATCGAGCCGCGCGATCTTGTTGGCGCGCCCGTAATAGGGAATCCAGAAGCCGCCGTCCTTGTCCGGATGCGCGCTCCACGGCATGCGGTCGGGGCCCGGCAATTCATATTCCACATAGACGATCTTCATCCCCTGGTCGCCGAAGGGACGCAGCGTGTCCTTGTATTGCGGCAGCTCGGTCGGCGATTTCGGCAGCACCGAATCCTCGCCGAACACGTGGTTCATGTAGAAGATCACGTCCTCGGCCTTCTGGTCGTTGAAGCCGAAGCGCGGGTCCATGACGAAGAAGCCCATGGCGTCGCGCATGTAGTTCATGCGGTCGCGCCAGCCGTCCTCGTTGCGCACCACCGCGGCCATGCGCGACTCGAAGCCGTGGCACGCCATGCAGTGAGTGAACAGCAGGTCCTTGCCGCGTGCCTCCGGCAGAAGCTTCATGCCCTGCCACATGGAGATGTCGCTCCAGCGCACCATCCCCTTCTGCAGGGCGAAATCGAAGGCGGCGTTCTGGTCGGCGGTGAGGTTCACGCCGCTCTTCGGATCGCTCTTGAAGCCGGGCGCCTTGATCTGCAGCCGATACTCGCCCGCCGGAAGGTTCTCGATGCGATACTTGCCGTCCCGGTCGGACAGGACACTGACGGTGATCTTGGTCTTGGCGTTGCGGGCCTGAACGAAGGCGCCGCGAAACGCCGTGCCGTCCGGTCCCGCCACCGTTCCCGCGATCGTCGCCGCGTCCGCCGCGCGCGGCGCGAGCGCGAAAACTCCGAGTACTCCCAGAAGCAATTGGGCTGATGAGCGCATGGCTATCCTCGCGTTTCCCGATACGGCGCGGGTTACTCCCCGCGTCCGCGCGTCCACGCCCTGCGCCGACATCACTGCGGCGCTCCGGACGGGCCGCGATGGCGAACAGACTAGCACCACCGCGTCGCCGCTGCCATCACGCGCGCGCGCGGCACTGATATGCACCTGCGCTTGCGTTCGCCGGTTTCATGCTAAACTTCGCCCGGGGGCGTGAGGGACGGACCGTGCGATGAAATTCAACCTCACCTATGGCCCCGACATCGCCAGCGCGCCTGACGGCTTCAAGGCCACGGTGGAAGCCGTGGCGGCGTTTTTCGAAAGCACGTTCACCGATCCGGTCACGATCAACGTCAAAGTCGAGCGCGGGCTCAGCGGCGGCCTGCTCGGCCACAGCGACTACACCCTCACCGGTCCTTACACCTTCGCGCAGATCACGACCGCGCTGGCGCATGGACCGCAAAGCGGCAGCGACGCCATCGCCGTCGCCAGCCTGCCGGCCGCGGATCCGATCACCGGGAACCATGCCTATTACATGACGTCGGCGCAGGCCAAGGCGCTGGGCCTGATGGGCGCCAGCGATGCCCTGGACGGCACCGTGCAGTTCGCGAACAATCCGCCCTTCGACTACGACCGCAGCGACGGGATCAGTCCCGGCTCCTACGACTTCTACGGCAGCGTCGCGCACGAGTTCTCGGAGGTGATGGGCCGGGAATTGAACGCCATCGGCAACGAGGTCCAGACCGGAGAGCCGCACGGTTACTATCCCTTCGATTTGTTCAAGTACTCGGCGGCCGGGGTGAGGTCGTTCGTCGGAACCGAGCACGGTTATTTCTCGCCGGACGGCGGCGTCACCAACCTCGACAACTTCAACGCCGATTCGGACGACGACTTCGGCGACTGGGCCGCGAGCGCCGGCAACGACGCTTTTCGCGCCTTCAGCGACTACGGCGTCGTGAACGCGGTCACGGCGACCGACATCGTGGTGATGGACGTGATCGGCTGGGACGCCGCGCCCGGCAGCCCCGGCCTCGCCGCCCTGTCCGGCCAGGGCGGTGGCGTCGCCATCCGCGGCGGGGACGGCGCATCGCCGCCCCCGCCGATCAACCCGCACCAGGCGATCGCGGACGCCACAAGCGCCCGGCTGGGCCACGACTTTTCGTTCCCCGCCGCCAGCCACGTCGGCGGCACCGACGCCCCCCTGTGACACCGGCCGGCCTCGGCCACGGCGATTGGCATCTCGTTTGACGCCTGCGCCGACCAGCCGGTCGCGCGCGCTGATGTGACAGCGCGTTGACAGCGGCCCCGGCGGGCCTACATTAGCCTCCGTTCCGAGGGGAGCTCCGGTCAAGCGAGCTGAGACACCCGCCACGTCGTACCGCGGGAACCCTTTGAACCTGATCCGGGTCATGCCGGCGAAGGGACAGGACAGCTTTCGATGCCAGCCAGCAGATTTCCCGCGAAGTCGATCGGGCCGATCCGCCTGCCGTCCGTCGGCAGGCGGCCCCGCTTCGCCGCTTGTTTTCACTGACAAACTCCGCAACGGGAGAGAAGACGATGAACATCCATGATCCCAACATCGCGACGCCCAAGGTCACGACCGGCCCGATCTTCGGCTCGCGCAAGGTCTATGTGCAGCCCGAAACGGCGCCCGACCTGCGCGTGCCGGTGCGCGAGATCGCGCTCGACGCGAGCTCGGGCGAGCCCCCGGTTCCGGTCTACGACACCACCGGCCCCTACACCGACCCCGACGCCACCATCGACGTCGAGCAGGGCCTTCCGCGCCGGCGCACCGCCTGGGTCAAGGAGCGCGGCGGCGTCGAAGCCTATGAAGGGCGCCCGATCAAGCCGGTCGACAACGGCAATGTCAGCGGCAAGCACCTGGCGCGCGCCTTCCCGCAGGTGCACGCGCCGCTGCGCGCGCTCGACGGCAAGCCGGTGACGCAATACGAGTTCGCGCGCGCGGGCATCATCACCAAGGAGATGATCTACGTCGCCGAGCGCGAGAATCTCGGCCGCAAGGTGCAGCTCGAGCGGGCGGAAGCGGCGCGCGCCGACGGCGAGAGCTTCGGCGCATCGGTGCCGCTGTTCGTGACGCCGGAATTCGTGCGCTCGGAAGTGGCGCGCGGCCGCGCCATCATTCCCTCCAACATCAACCACGCCGAGCTCGAGCCGATGATCATCGGCCGCAACTTCCTGACCAAGATCAACGCCAATATCGGCAACTCGGCGGTGACCTCGTCGGTCGAGGAAGAGGTGGAGAAGATGGTGTGGGCGATCCGCTGGGGCGCCGACACCGTGATGGACCTCTCCACCGGCCGCAACATCCACAACACCCGCGAATGGATCATCCGCAACGCGCCGATCCCGATCGGCACCGTGCCGATCTACCAGGCGCTGGAGAAGGTCGACGGCGATCCCGTGAAGCTCGACTGGGAGTGCTACAAGGACACCCTCATCGAGCAATGCGAGCAGGGCGTCGACTATTTCACCATCCATGCCGGCGTGCGGCTCGCCTACGTGCCGCTGACCGCCAACCGCGTCACCGGCATTGTTTCGCGTGGCGGCTCCATCATGGCCAAGTGGTGCCTGTCCCGGCACAAGGAAAGCTTCCTGTACGAGCGGTTCGAAGAGATTTGCGACATCATGCGCAAATACGACGTCTCGTTCTCGCTCGGCGACGGGTTGCGCCCCGGCTCGATCGCTGACGCCAACGACCGCGCGCAGTTCGCCGAGCTGGAGACCCTGGGCGAGCTCACCCAGATCGCCTGGAAGAAGGGCTGCCAGGTGATGATCGAAGGCCCCGGCCACGTGCCGCTGCACAAGATCAAGATCAACATGGACAAGCAGCTCAAGGAATGCGGCGAGGCGCCGTTCTACACCTTGGGCCCGCTCACGACCGACATCGCGCCCGGCTACGACCACATCACCAGTGGCATCGGCGCCGCCATGATCGGCTGGTTCGGCTGCGCCATGCTCTGCTACGTGACGCCGAAGGAGCATCTCGGCCTGCCCGACCGCGACGACGTCAAGGAAGGCGTGATCACCTACAAGATCTCGGCGCACGCCGCCGACCTCGCCAAGGGCCATCCGGCGGCGCAGCTGCGCGACGACGCGCTGTCGCGGGCGCGCTTCGACTTCCGCTGGAACGACCAGTTCAACCTCTCGCTCGATCCCGACACCGCGCGCGAGTACCACGACGAGACGCTGCCCAAGGAGGCGCACAAGGTCGCGCATTTCTGCTCCATGTGCGGCCCGAAATTCTGCTCGATGAAGATCACCCAGGACGTGCGCGACTACGCCGCGACGCTGAACGATCAGCAGGTCGGCATGGCGCAGATGTCGGAGAAATTCCGCCAGCTCGGCAACGAGGTGTATGTGCAGGCGGACGCGGTGAAGGAGAGCAATAGGGTGTTGTGATAGTCACTACTCGGACGCCCCCGTCCCAGACCATTTGGCGGGTTACGCCTTCGGCTAACCCGCCCTACTGACATCCAGCACCAGTCAGTCGCCGAACACCCACCGCGTGATCCGCGCGTCGCCCTGATATCCGCCGTTCTTGGCGAACGGCTCCTCGTTCCAGAACTTGTCCGCCGCCGCCCGGTCCGGCAGCTCGAGCAGCAGCGCGGTGCCGATGTTGTCGGCGCCGTCGGCCGAGCGGATCGGTCCGCGGAAGATGAAGCTGTCGCCGTACGACGCGAAGTATGACTCGTGCGCGTGCAGGTGCTCGCGGAAGAACTCGGGCGTGCCGGTCTTGGGTCCCGTGCACAGGAACTGCTGCATGCCCTTGCGGCGATAGTCGGCCGCGCGCTTCTGGAAGCTGTTCGACCAGCGGTGAATTTCGACGCGCTGGTAGACGCCCGGCCTTGCTCATGGGCTCGCCCGCGACGAATGCGTCCGCCGCCGCGCGGTCGTCGAGCTGCATGAAGAACGACGTGCCGAGCATGTCGCGGCCGTCGTCGGAGACGAAATGGCCGTAGCCGATGACGCGCTCGCCGAAATTCTTGACGTAGCTCTTCTGATCCTGAACCAGGGCACGCCGGGTCTCCGCCGTCCCGGGCTTGTCCCAGCAATAGATCGCCCACTGGGCCAGCTTCGTGCGGTAGTAGTTCCGCAGCGCCTCCCCGCTCAATCCATAGCGAGGATCGCCCGGCAGATATCCGGTCATGTTTCCCTCTGACATTTCATCGCTGAAATTGCGTGCTCTCCCTTCGCGGCGCAGGGCTATCGCATTTGATGGTCTGGCGCCGGTGCTCCCCAGCACTATGGTGCTCCGCGCTTCTTGCGCTGGGTCCCGGGTCTCGTTCCGTCTTCGCGTCCACTCGACCCGGGACACGATGTTCTCGTGTCCCGGACGAGCGAGCGCAAGGTCGCGAGCGAAGATCCGGGACCCAGGGGCCAAGCGATGACTGCACACGAGTTCGTTCCTGCCATACGCAATCTCGCCCCGGAGTCGCGAACGACCGTGGCGGCTTCGCGCGCCGAAGTTCGCATCACCTCGCCCGCCGGTACAAGTTGTACGCCGAGCCGCGGCCGGCGCCGACCTGCGGGTTGGTGTTGATGAACTCGTCGTCGGTCAGCTTGTCGACCGAGCGCGTCTGCAGCGTGCCTTCCCAGTTCGGGTACGTGCTGGCCGTGAACTTCATCGTGAAGGTCTGCTTCTCCTCGTCGACCGTGTAGGTGCCGAACTGCGCGATCGTCCCGCGCATGATGCCGGCATATTCCTCGGGCGTGGCGGCGAGCCGGTTGCCGGAGGCGATCTTCGGCACCTCGCCGGCGATGTGGATCTGCGCGAAGTCGCCTTCCGGCGTGAAAATCAGAATGCCGCGCGGCTTCGGACCGAACGGAAACGATTTCTGTCCGTCGGGCGCGGTGACCTCGGCGATGACGAAATGCCAGGTGCCGAGGAGCCGGTCCTTGAGGCCTTTCGATTGCGCTGACGCCTCGCTGGCAAGCATGGCGAGCGCGGTTGCGGCGACGGTGACGAGTTTCATGTTTTCCTCTCCGAAATGTTGTGATCGCGGTCCATCATGCGACGCGTACGGCCTGGCTACGTCCTTGCTCCTGCTGCATTGAGCACGACAGGTGGCGTTCGATCGAGCTACTCCACCTTCATCCCGACGTCGCGCACCAGATTGCCGTAGCGCTCGATGTCGCGCTCGACCATGCCGCGCAGCGCCTCGGGCGTGCTGGTCTCGACCTCCATCACGGGCTTGAGCTTCTCGCGCACGCCCGCGTCGTTCAGTGTTTCGACCAGGCCGCCGCTCAGCCGCGCGAGAATGGGCTCCGGCGTCCCGGCTGGCGCGAAGAACGCGGTCCAGGGCTCGGCCGGAAATCCCGCGATGCCCTTCTCGGCGAGCGTCGGCACGTCCGGGAGCTCGGCGGCGCGCTTCGGCCCGGTCATGGCGATCGGCCGCAGCAGCCCCGACCTGATGGCGCCGAGCGAGCCGGCGAGCCCGACGACCATCATCGGGATGTGTCCGGCGACCACGTCGTTCATCGCCGGGATGACGCCGCGGTACGGCACGTGCGTCAGGCGCAGGCCGGTCGCGCTGATGAGCATCTCCATCAGCACGTGCTGGGCGCTGCCGACGCCGCCGGACCCGAAGTTGATCTCCTTCCCCGCCCGCGCCCACGCCAGGAGCTCCTCGACGCTGGCGGCGGGAACGGCCGGGTTCACCACCAGCACCATCGCGAAGCTGCCGGCGCGGGTGAGCGGCGCGAAGTCCTTGAGCGTGTGGTAGGGCAGCTTCGGATAGAGCGCGACGTTGAGCGCGGACGCCGCGTCGTTGAGCTGGACGAAGGTATAGCCGTCGGCCGGGGCGCGGGCGGCCGCCTCCGCCCCGACGATGCTGTTGGCGCCGGGCCGGCTGTCGATGACGACCGGCTGGCCCAGGACCTGCGCGAGCTTGTCGCCCGCCACGCGCGCGAGCGCGTCGGCGGCGCTGCCGGAGGCATAAGGCACGATCTGGCGGATCGGGCGGCTCGGATAGGTTTGCGCAACCGCGCTTGCGGCTTGCGCGAGCAAGACTTGTGCGAGCAAGACTTGCGCAAGCAAGAGCAGCGCGGCCCAGGCTGTCAACAGGTGGCGTCTTTGCATTCTGATTCCTCCCAACGCTTGCTGCGGCGCTTCGTGGCGCTCACGTTTTCGTGGCGCTCACGTTATTGCTTTGGTCTGCCGAATTTTCCTGGTGATCGGCCTGAACACCTTGACGCGCGAGTCGACCTTGGCGATCGCGAGCATGCCCTGGGCATCGTCGAGCACGGCGATGCCGCGATGCGGGATGGTCCGGTCGAGCCCGACCAGCGTGAGCCAATGAATGTGCACTCCAGGCGGCACTGCGATCTCGCGTTCGGCGACGTCGCGCTTCTCGTCGATGAACAAGAGGTACGCGTCGTCCGCGACCTCCGGCGTCGCATCGAGGCCGCTGTAGAGATTGCGGTGCCAGCGGATCATGTCCTTCTGCCAGTCGCCGTTCGAAGCGCGTCCGCCCCGCTGCTTGTAGATCGCGCTCTCGAACACGTCCGCCGACGCGATCTCGTGCAGCGCGCTGAAGGGGGATGGCGTGTCGGCGAGCGACTCGAAGCGCTGGGAGGCGAGGAAACCCGGAACAGTCTGCAGGTTCGCAATGTTGCGCAGGTAGTGCGCATGCCACTCCGCGAGCCGAGACGGGTCCGCAAACGCCATTTCGGTGATGTAGATCAACCGCTGCTCCCCGGACGCTTAACCCGACAACCGCGTCACCCGCGGGTCCATCCTCTTCGCAAGACGGCATTTTGCGACGCGCATGATGGCGTGCAACCGGAACTCGGGCCTGCCCGAGTTCCGCAGTACCGCGACCCGCAAGTCGGGTGAACTCGACTTGCGGATGTCAAGCCCGGCAATGATGGGCTTGTATGCGCCGCCGAGCCAGACAGCGACGAAGGCGGTAAGGTAACACATTCAATCCGGGGACAATCATGCAGATATCTTCCTTCACCTTGGCCTCGATGCTAGGCTTGGCGCTCACCTCAATGTCGATGGTCGACGTGCGGGCTGGCGAGCTCACGATCCTGGCGGGCGGCGGAATCACCGGCCCGATGCGCGAGCTCGGCCCGCGCTTCGAGCGCGCCACCGGCCATAAGCTCGCGTTCTTCTTCGGCACCACGCCCGAGCTGATCAAGCAGGCCACGAGCGGCAACCCGTTCGACGCCGGCGTGGTCCCGCAGGAGGTGTTCAAGGACACCGGCGCGCAGGCCAAGTTCGTGGCCGGCCCGACGACGGAGATCGCGCGCGTCGGCCTCGGCGTCGCCGTCCGCGCCGGCGCCGCGAAGCCCGACATCGGCACGCCCGACGCGATGAAAGAGACGCTGCTCAAGGCGCAATCCATCGCCACCGTTCCGGCGAGCGCCGCCGGCGCCCAGGTCCTGCGCGCGTTCGAGCGTCTCGGCATCGCCGAAGCGGTCAAGGCGAAGACCAAGGCGCTGGCCTCGCCGGCGCAGATGGTCGAGGCCGTCGCGAAGGGAGAGGCCGAGCTCGGCGTGTTTCTCAGCAATGTCCTGACCGCACCTGGGCTGGAGCTGGTCGGTCCCTTCCCCCCGGAGCTGCAGCAGCACGTCGTCTACATGGCGGCCGTCGCTGCCGACAGCAAGGAAGCGGCCGCCGCCAAGGCGTTCATCGACTATCTCAAGACGCCCGAAGCTGCCGCGATCATCAAGGCCAAGGGCATGGAGCCCGCCAATCGCTAGAGCGGGATGACTTTTCTTCGAATCGTCATCCCGCTCCAGCCTTTTGTTGGAGCATGATCTTTTCCGAAAACCGGTATCCACTTTTCGGGATCATGCTCTAGCAGGCGGCTCGGATGAGCCAGGGCTCCGCGTTCGCGGAGGAGCGATGCTGACGCTTTACTCCTACCCCGCGCTGTTCGGCGTCGCCGACAACAACGGCTACGGCCTCAAAGTGTTCGCGTTCCTCAAGCTCGCCGGCGTGCCGTTCCGGCACGAGCACATTTTCGACGCGTCGGCGGCGCCGCGCGGCCAATTGCCCTATATCGTCGACGCGGGCGAGACGATCGGCGACAGCGACGCCATCATCGCCCACGTCACCGCCAAGCACCGGTTGACGATCGACGCCGGGCTGACCGGCGCGCAGCGTGATACCGATCATCTGGTCACGCGCATGCTCGACGACCTCTACTGGGTCATGTCGTATTCGCGCTGGAAGGACGAGCGATTCTGGCCGCTGTTCCGCGCCGCGCTGCTCAGGGAGCACCCGAGCCTGACCGAAGCGGGACTGAGCAAGGCGCAGGAGTTCAATTTCCAGCGCTATCATTTCCAGGGCATCGGCCGCTACGCCCCCGACGCCGCCTATGCGCGCGGGCTCGCGGATCTGCAGGTGCTGGCCAATCTCATTCCGGCGAGCGGCTATATGCATGGCGAGCAAGCCGACCAGCATCGATGCCGGCATCTATGGATTCATCGCCAACATCTATTTCTACGAGATCGAGACTCCGCTCCGGCAATTCGTCGTATCGCACGACAATATCGTGCGTCACTGTCGCGCCATCCATGATGCGGTGATGGCGAAGCCGGCGTAGTCATCGGACCGACACCGAAGGCCCCCCGCGGTCTCGTCATGACGGTGACATCGCTTCATCGACATCGCATCAGGCGGCCTCCCTCCGAGACCTGCTGGCGCTCTCTGGACCGTCGACGTAACCTCAATCGCGGCCAGGAGCCGAACGCCCAAGAGCTCCGGCCATGTGTATGCGGACGGAGGAAACCCAATGAAAGTCGTATCGCTCTCCGGCGTCATCCCGATTGCCCTCACCCTCGTGCTCACCTTGCCCGCGCTGGCGCAAGATGCCGCCGGCCAGCGCAGCCCCGCCGCAGATTTTGCGACGCTCGAGGCCGCGCAGAACGCCGCCAACGCCAAGGCGGGGCCGCGCACCGTGCCGGGCCGCAGCATTCCCGTGCCCACGACGGCGAGCAAGGAATTGCAGGCCTCGATCGCCGCGCCCTACCGCGTGCCGAACTGGAACGCGAACCCGAAGAGCGCGGCGGAGTGGAAGGAGCTGATCAACAAGCTCGCAGCCACCAGCGCCGCGGCGCAGGTCGGCGTGCGCGAGAAGCTCGGCGTGACCATGGAGCCCACCGTGATCGGCGGGGTGAAGGCCTTCATCCTGTCGCCGAAGGTGATCCCGGCGGTGAATCAAAACCGGCTGCTCGTGCACGTGCATGGCGGCGGCTACGTCTACAATCCGGGCGAGGCCGGCACCGGCGAGGCCGCGCTGATGGCCGCCTATGGCGGCTTCAAGGTGATCTCGTTCGACTACCGCATGCCGCCCGATTTCCCCTACCCCGCGGCGATGGACGACGCCATGGCGGTGTGGAAAGCCGCGCTGACGCTGCAGGATCCGCGCAACATGGCGATCTTCGGCACGTCGACCGGCGGCGGCATGACCCTGGCCATGATCCTGCGCGCCAAGCAGGAAGGATTGCCTCTGCCGGCGGCGATCGCGCCCGGTACGCCGTGGTCCGACCTCACCGAAGCCGGCGACACCTACAAGACCAACGAATGGATCGACAACGTGCTGGTGAGCTACAACGGCTATCTCAGCCGCGCGGCGCTGCTGTACGCCAACGGACACGACCTCAAGGATCCGCAGCTTTCGCCGATCTACGGCGACTTCAGCGGTTTCCCGCCCGCCATTCTCACCAGCGGCACGCGCGACCTGTTCCTGAGCCTGACCGTGCTGACCCACCGCAAGCTCCGCCGCGCCGGCGTGGAGGCCGAGCTGCAGGTGTTCGAGGGCATGTCGCACGCGCAGTACAACTTCGATCCTTATGCGCCGGAGACCAAGGAGACGTTCAGCGAGATCGCGCGCTTCTTCGACAAGCACCTGGGGAAGTAGCGGCTGCGCCGAGCCGGCGTGCCGTGTCGCCCCTGGGTACCCGGATCTTCGCGCGCGCACGCAAGTCGGGTTCACCCGACTTGCGCATCTTAAGGTGCCGATCTCGGGTAAACCCGAGATCGGCGCGCTCGCTCGTCCGGGACACGAGAACCCGTGCGGCGGTGTAGCGGAGCGGATTCCGCCGGCAGCAACGCAGCGACCACGGCGCGAAACGCTTCGCTATCGCGCCCTACGCGCCCGACATCAGCCGGCGAAAGGTCGCCACGAAGCGGTCGACGTCGTCCTCATCGTTGTAGACGTGCGGGCTGATGCGCAGGCGTCCGACCCTGGGCGCAACGTAGATCTGCTCCGCCGCCAGCCGCTCGATCAATCCTTCCGGCATGCCGGCCGGAAAGCGCAGGCTCAGGATATGCGGCGCGCGCACCGACGTGTCGGGGACCATCACGCCGCAATCGCGCAGTCCCTCGGCCAGCCGCGCGGTAAGCGCACGCAGCCGCGCCTGCACCGCGTCGCAGCCCCATTGCGCCAGCAACTCCATTCCGATCGATGCCATTTCCAGCGAGATGAAATGATCGCGCTCGCCCATGTCGAAACGGCGCGCGCCGGCGACGAATTCGACGTCGCGGTAGTAAATCTCGCGCTCGGAGGTGATGGCGCGGCGACCGTAGCTCGTCTGCTCCAACGGCACACCATCCTGGCGGCGTTTCGCTACGTAAAGAAAAGCGCGCCCGTAGGGCCCGAGCAGCCACTTGTAGGTGGGAAAAACGAGGAAATCGGGATCAAGGCTACGCACATCGATCTTCATCACGCCGACGCCGTGGGTCGCATCGACCAGCAGGGACGCCCCGCGGGCGCGCAACGCTGTAGCGACGCGATCGATATCGACTATTCCGCCGTCCGACCAGTGCACGGATGAGATCGAGGCGAGCGCGACGGGCGCCCCGCCGGGCTGCTCGATCGATGCGAGGACCGCCGCGGTCCAATCGCCGTCGCCGGGTTGCGACACCACGTCCACGGTGAACCGCCCGAGCGGAGCGCGGGTCATCCATTCCAGCACCGCCGACGAATGGTCGTTCTCCAGCACCAGCACGCGCGAACCCGCCGGGACGGTCAGCAGTTTGGCTGCGGAGGCCACGCCGTAGCTCACGGAGGAAATCAGTGCGACATCGTCGGCATCGGCGTTGATCAACCGCGCCGCCGCACGACGCGCACGTTCATATTGCTTGGCGGGAAGCGCCGGATCGATCAGCCAAGGCCGTCCCTTGCGCGCGACGCCGACGCGCCCTGCCTCTTGCGTGGCAACGGGCAAGGGGCTCCAGGAGGCGGCGTTGAGATAGCAAATCTCGCGCGGAATATCGAACAGCACACGTTGCGATGGCAGCATCCCGTTGCCCTTGCCTCTCATGTGCCCGCATATGCGTCTAGCAACGAGGCACCCCTATCGCTGCCTCTGTAATCTCGTCGGTCACGCGCACGACCGCCGCGATCGAAGCCAGCGGCCTCACATCGGCGGCGGGAGGCCGTCGCGGCCGGCCGCGATGGAGCCGGCTTCGAGCGTGCCGTCGTCCTTCTTGCGCGCGGCGGCGATGAATATCTTCACGCCCGGCTTGAGCTCGCTCTTGTCGCCGGGAACGAAGGTCACGATCCGCGTCTGCGGCAGGACGATGATCTTCTTTTCTCCGCCCTTGTACTTGACCGTGATCTCGTCGCCGTCGACCGCCTTCACCATCTGCGCCACCGCGGCGTTGGTCATGGTGCTGTTGGGCACCAGGTCCCAGGGCTGGTGACCTTCGCCGGTGCCGCGCATCGCCTCCGGGAAGATGTGGATCTCCAGCGCTTTCTGGCTGCCGTCGGGCTGCGGCAGGCCGCTGACGCCGATGAACGTGTTGTCCTTGATCTCGGCGAGCGACGCCCGCACCAGGCCGCGCACCACGGCGTCGCCGGAAACCCTGACCTTGTAGAATGTCTGGTTGTCGCGCGACTTGACCGTGAGCATCGCCCCGTCGACGGCCTCGATCGTGCCGCGCACGCGAACCGTTTCAGGCTGCTGCGCAAGACTGACCGAAGTGGCAGCCAGCAGCGAGAGGGCGACCGCGCAGAACATCCGCCGTGTTATCCCGTGCATCGTCGCCTTTCCACAAGATCGCGCCCGCTATGGCCCGGCGGACATCCGCCGGATCATACCGAGCCGTGATCCAGGGCAGCAAGACGTGCGGGTTAGGCCGCGGGGGGCAACGCCCGCGGGTCAAAACTTGCGCGACAAGACGTAAGCCCCAACAGCCCGGTCGCGGGAGCTGCTTCGCGGCGCTCGCGCCGTCCTGCGTAGCGCGCGTCGGTCTCGGAGACCGGCGATTCGGAGCGGTTGGTGAGGCAGTCCTGCGCGGCCAGCCGTAGGCCCGACGGGTGCGCGGCGGCGCTGCCGACGGCGCCGATGCCGAGCGGTACAATTGCGACGGCAACCGCCATCCCGATGAGTAATCGCGCGATGCGGCTGGACATGATTGCGTCTCCTGACAAGCTCTCGGTCATCCCGGCCGCTGGTTGCGGCCGGGATGCACGCCGAGGCAACTCAACCGCCGCAGCCGAAGCTGCTGGTGCGGCCATAGCCCAGGTCTTCCTGGCAGTACGGGCCGGCGGCGGCCGGAACGGTCGCGAACGCGGCGATGGCCAAAACAAGGGCCAGAACAATCTTCGTCATCGTGATCTCCTCTTGGATCGGGTTGCTAAAGTCAGCGACAGGCCGGATGGCCGGCCGCCGGTTGGTCGGTACCGGGGACACCCCCGTGCGAATGCCCGGCGGTTTCAACCGCCGCCTGTCCGCCGGTAAGTGCCTCGGCCCATGGCGTGCTGTTTAAGGGCAGATCGGACGGCAGGCTTGCAGCCGACATGCGGCTTGCCGTGAATTTTCGTGGAGATTCTCTGAAGATTTCCCCACCCGCGCCGCCCGCGAGGGTTCCCCGAGGCCGCGCTGGCGCCGTTTCCGCCCTGATCCTGATGACGAGCGTCGCGCAGCGAATCGTCCCGTCGCCAAGCGAATCGTTACGTCGCTCCGCTCCAGACAGGCCGCCCCGGCCCGGTCGCCGCGCGGGGCGCGCAAGCAATCTCCCGGCCTACGTCTTCGGCGCCTCCGCATCGGTCAGCTCGCGCAGGTCGGCGGGATCCGGGCCGGGCTCGCCGATGGCGGCGAGCGCGGCGCGCAATTGCCCGCCCGCACGATCGAGGATGTCGGTCGCCTCCTTCACGTCGCAGCCCTGCAGCAGCAGGACGGCCAGCTTCAAGTTGCCGTCGGCCCGACGCAAGGCCTCGCGTGCCTGCTCGCCGCTGCGCCCGGTGAGCCGCGTGAGGATGCCTTCGCTCCGCCGCACCAGTTTCTGATTGACCGCCTGGACCTCCACCATCAGTCCATCGTAGACCCGGCCCAGCAGGATCATCACCAGGGACGAAAAGACATTGAGGGTGATGCGTTGCGCCGTTCCGGCTTTCATTCTCGTGGAGCCCGCAATCGGCTCCGCGCCGGTATCCAGCCAGATGGCATGCCCGGCTTCCGTCAGGATCGGCGTATCGGGGTTGTTGGCAACTCCGATCGTCAGCGCGCCCCGTCGCTTCGCTTCCCGCAGGCAAGCCAGCGTGAACGGCGTGGTGCCGCTCGCAGCGACGGCGATGACGACGTCGTGCACGCCGATGTCATGCTGCTGCACCAGCCGGACCGCTTGATCGATGGCGTCCTCGGCCCCTTCCACCGACTGCAGCAGGGCATTCCTGCCGCCGGCTATGAGGAGCAGCAGCCGATCCTGCGGCCAGCTGAACGTCGGCATCAGTTCGGCGCCGTCCTGGACCGCCAGCCGCCCGGAGGTGCCGGCGCCGACATAGACCAGCCGACCGCCGTTTCGCAATCTGGCTTCGGCCGCGAGCGACGCCTCCACCAGGGCGTTGCGGGCGGCCCTGACCGCAGCCACGGCTGTGAACTGGCCCTCGATCATCGCCTCGGCGATGTCGGAAGGCTCCCAGATATCGATATCAGTATATCGCGGGCTCGCGCGTTCAGTATTCATGGGTCACGCGGAATGATAACACGCAGGAGAACTTTTCGATCCTAAATAGTTGTGCGTCAGGGGTGAAGGGCACCGGACATGGCCACCCACAGAGACGTGCTTCGGCGCGACATCGACCATTTCACCAGACTGAGGGGCCCTCAATGAGCCACACCCGCGCCCACATGGAAACGGAATGGCAGGAGAGCCCGGACGCGATACGGCGACAGCGCGAGGCGCTGGCCGCTCCGCTGGCCGAGCTGCTGCGGCGCCTCCGGCGCGATCCGCCGAATTTCGTGCTCACCTGCGCGCGCGGAAGCTCGGCCCATGCGGCGACGTTCGGCAAGCACCTCGTCGAGCGCCACCTCGGCATCCCCGTGGGCGCCTTCGCGCCCAATATAGCCACCATCTATCAGCAGCGGCTGAAGCTCAGCGGCCAGCTGTTTCTCACGGTGTCGCAATCCGGCAAGAGCGACGACCTCGTCGAGGCGGTGGCGATGGCCAAGGCCGCGGGCGCACTCACCGCGACCATCGTCAACGATACCGAGAGCCCGCTGGCGCGGGCGTCCGACATCGTGCTCCCGATGGCCGCAGGACCCGAGCTCAGCGTGGCGGCAACGAAGACCTTCGTCACCAGTCTCTCCGCCTGGCTGCACCTCGTTGCCGGATGGGCCGAGCTCGACGCACTGCGGGGGGCAATCGAGCGTCTGCCGGATCGTCTCGCGGCCGCCATGCGGCTCGATTGGAGCCCGGCCCTGCAAGCGCTGTCCGAGGCGACGAGCCTGGTAAGCCTGGGACGCGGACCCACGCTCGCAATCGCGCGCGAGGCCGCGCTGAAGTTGAAGGAGACCTCGAACTTCCACGCCGAGGCGTTCAGCGGCGCTGAATTCGTCCACGGTCCGATCGCGCTGATCGAGGCGTCCTACCCGGTCCTGCTGTTCATGCCGACCGACCAGGCCGCGGACGGGCTGCGCGTGCTCGCCGCGGATCTGCGTCGCAAGAATGCCAACGTGTTCATGACCGATAACGGCGGGCACCAGGACCTGCCCGCGCTCGCGCCGGATCACCCGGACACGGATGCCGTATGCCTGATCCAGAGCTTCTACCCGCTCGCGATTGCGCGTGGCGCAACGTCGCGGCACCGACGTCGACCTGCCGCGGCACCTGCAAAAGGTAACGCTGACCAGATGAGCAAGCCGCCGCTGCACGCAATAGCCGCGGACCATGTGTTCGACGGGACCGACGTGCGCGAGCGCACCGCGGTGATCGTGGACGGTACTCGCATCGCGGACCTCGTGCCGACGGCGGACCTGCCGCGGACCATCTCCACTCGCGCCCTGCCCGAGGGCGCATGGCTGGCCCCCGGCTTCATCGATCTGCAGGTCAACGGCGGCGGAGATGTTCTGTTCAACGATCAGCCGACCGTGCAAGGCATTTGCTCCATCGCGGCGGCCCATCGAAAATCCGGCACGACAGGCCTGCTGCCGACGCTCATAACCGACAGCCCGGACAAGATGAGACTTGCGTTGGACGCGGCCGACCTCGCGATCGGTCGGGAGCCAAGCGTGCTCGGGCTTCACCTCGAGGGGCCTTTTCTGTCTCCCGAAAAGCCCGGCGTGCACGACCCGCGTCACATCAGGCGGCCGTGCCCGGACGACCTCGCAATCCTGACTGCGCCGCGCCAGGGAGTTCTGCTGGTCACCTTGGCGCCGGAGGTCGTGCCGCCGGGGTTCATCGCACAGCTGGTGGCGGCCGGCATTCGCGTGTCGCTGGGGCATTCGATGGCATCCTACCTGCAGACCCGTGCCGCCATGGCGGAAGGGCTCACGGGTTTCACGCATCTGTTCAATGCCATGCGACCGTTGACGAGCCGGGAACCGGGCCCCATCGCGCAGGCGCTGGAGTCGCCCGCTGCCTGGTACGGCCTCATCGTGGACGGTGTGCACGTCGATCCCGCGATGCTCCGCCTTGCGCTGCGTGGCGCCGGCCATCCGCTGCTCGTCACCGATGCGATGCCGCCCGTTGGCGGAAGCCGCTCCACGTTCACTCTGCACGGCGAAACCGTCACGGTGCGGGATGGCCGCTGCGTCACAAACGATGGGACCCTCGCCGGCGCCGATCTCGACATGGCGACCGCCGTCCGGAATTGCGTTCGCCTGCTGGGGGCATCCTTGCCGGACGCGCTGCGATTCGCATCAACCAACCCGGCGGCGTTCCTCGGTCTCGGGCAAGTGCTCGGCAGGCTCGCCCCGGGATATCGCGCCGATCTCGTGGCCTTCGATCCGAACGATATGACCGTGCTAGACACCTGGGTTGCCGGAAACGGCGACCATTGAAGATTGCGAAAGCCGTCATGCCGCGTTCCGCCGCGCACCCAAAGCGAGTTCTGGCCTGGCTCATCGCCACATCCTGCGCCGCGCATGCCGGCGAAGCGGCGAACGCCCCGGCCGCCGTCCCCGACCCATTCAAGCTGACGGTCGGCTCCGCGCTGATGACCGACTACGTCTATCGCGGGATCAGCTATTCGGCGCATCAGCCGTCGGTGGGGACGTATGTCGATGCGCTATACGGCTGGCTCTACGCCTACACCAACTTCAACAGCGTGAAGTTCTCCACCAGCCCGGCGGTCGAAGTGACGATGGCCACCGGCATCCGCCCGACGCTCGGCCGGTTCGATTTCGATATCGGCGCGGCCTATTACTACTACCCTGGCGAGCTCGGACCCGATCTGTCGAATTACTGGGAGGCGCACGCGACCGTCTCCCACAAGTTGACCGAGAAGCTGACGCTCGGCGCGACGCTCGCCTATGCGCCGGACGTCTGGCAATCCGGCGCCTGGGGCACCTACGCGGCAGGCGCGCTCTCGCTCGATCTGCCGACCGAACTGCTTCCGACCGGCGTCAGCTGGGCGCTGTCCGCCGACTTCGGCCGCTCGGTGTTCGGCCCGACCTCGAGTGCCGGCGGTGTGAGCGCCGGCGGCGCCGGGCTTCCGCTGCCAGCCTACAACAACTGGCGCGCCGGCCTGACGTTCACCTACAACGTGTTCAAGCTCGGCCTCAATTACACCGACACCACTCTCTCGAAAGAGCATTGCTATGTGATGACCGGCGATCTCGGGGCAATCCCCGGGGGCGTCAGCACGGCCGACAATCCGACCGGATTGCGCTCACGTCTGTGCGGCGCGACATTCTCGGGAACGCTCGGGTTCGAAATCAATCCTGCGATGCGCGGACGCTAGCGCCCGAGCGCGCGTGCCGCGCAATCCAGGACCTGCGGTTTCCGCTGCAAGCCGGCTCCGTCGCTCACTCCGCCACAGCGCGATTCGCGTGCGCGGGAAACTACCCGCGGGTCGCGTTCGAGCGGAACTTTGAGCACCCGGTTCCGGTGATCACTTTTCGAGTCGGACAGAAACATCTCTCACCGCTTATTCTGCTTTTCTCACCGCTTATTCTGCTTTTCCATTTGTTCTGACCTCCCCTGCCTTCCTAGCGCGCGGCAGCCATGCAGCGCCGCCGACATCATCACATTGTGGTCGTATTCCTCGTAGACCTGCGGGGTACGTCCGCGATCGCGGACGCCATCATGACATCAAGCACGGGAATCTCATGAGACGACTGCTCGCCACCATGCCGACTTGCGTGCCCGCGCTGGCCCCAGCGCTGCTGGCATTCTTCATGATGCCGATATCGTCAGAGGTCGCGCATTCCGATCCATCGGGATTTGATGCCGCGGCTCCGGTTACGCCCGCCGCGCTGACATGCACGGCCAATGACATCGTGGTGTACGAATCGGACCCGAGCTCGGGCAGCGAGCCGGGCTGCACAACTGCAGGGAGGACGACGGCGGAGGTCGCGGAGGCGCGCGCGTATCTGATCGATACCGCGAGCCCGGGTTTCACCATGACGCTCCAGGGCGCGGAGCTCGCGATCGGGCGCCTGCATCCGGAATTCGTGGTCCGGCTCGCCAACGCGATCCGCGAAGCGCGCAGCGCGGGACTGCCGTTCGCGGGCGTGTTCTCGGCCTATCGACCGCCGGCATTCGGCGTCGGCGGCTTCTCCGACAAGTTCAACTCGCTGCACACCTACGGGCTCGCCGTCGACATGCATGGCATCGGGAGGCCCGGCTCGCCCGAAGCGCAGTTGTGGCACGCGACGGCCGCCAAGAACGGCGTCGTCTGTCCCTATGGTCCGCGCGACCGGGCCGAATGGAATCACTGCCAGCCGACGAGCGTGAAGATCATCCTGGCGCAGAATCCCCTGCGCGAGACCGTGCGGGCCGAGGGCCCCTCCGACCTCGAGAGCATGTTCGAGGCCGGCAACACGATCATCGCGGACATGGCGAGCGCGGCCGAGTCGCTGTCCAAGGCCGCACCCACCCCGGTGCGGGCATTGGAAGCCGCCACCGGCGGCAAGTCCATCCCGCAGGTCATGGCAAGCTCCCGAACCAAGCCAAGTCCGCGCACCGCCAAGGGACGCACGACTCTGGCACGCCTGACCGTGGGGCGCATCGCCGGCAAGTCCGCGCGGCACGGCAAGCAGGTCGTCGGCATCGGCGTGGGAGGGCCGATCATCGCGGCCGAGGAAGGGCAACGGAAGTCTTCGACAAAGCATGTCGAAGCACGGCACCCGCATCGTCATCGGCCCGACCAAGATCACGGTCGTCGCGAAGGAGGACCGCAAGTCATCCGGGCGGCACGCGAAGCACGACACCCGCGTCAGCGCGCGCGGGACACGTGTCATCGCCGTCGAGGAGAGCCGACGGAAGCCGAAATCCGGACGCGGATAACGGCGTCACCGAGCCCAAGGGACAGCGCGCGGTACAACTTCGTCGCATTTGTGCTGCAAAGCGTTCAGCCGCCATTCAGACAGCGGACCTAACATCGCACCCGGGTGGATTGATGTCCTGAGAGGATGACGCCCCCATGTCGCGAAAAACCGTGATCGCTATCGCCGTCACCGCGGCCATCGGCGCTGCCGTGGCCCTTGCCCCAACCCTTGCGACCGCCCGCGGAGGTGGCGGAGGCCACGGAGGCGGGCATGGCGGTGGCCACGGAGGTGGACATGGCGGCGGCCATGGCTTTGCCGGCGGCCATGGCTTTGCCGGACGCGGCGGCGGCTGGAGCGGAGGACACGCCCATTTCGCCGGCGGACACTTTCGCGGCGGACACTTCCACCACGGCTTTCGGCGCTTCGGCTTCTGGGGCGGCGGGCTTTACGCCTACAACAGCTACAGCTGCTGGCGCTGGTATCCCGGCATCTACGGTTACGTGAGAGTTTGGGTCTGCTGATCGACACGCAGTCCGGAATCGAACCCAGACCACAGACTCATCTTGTTGCGTTCCCCGAAGGCACCCCCCTTGTTTCAAGCCCACGGGAGCGCTGCCCCGGCGATAGCATCGCCGGGGCTTTCTCATTGCGCGCAGCGACTGCGCCGCCGCGATGGGTTTCGCTGCGCTCAACCCATTCTATGCCTGACTTCAATCCATCGAGAGGCCGGCGGCCCTGAGCGGCGCCGCGTTCTTCTCGATCTCGCTGGCGACGAACTTTTGCAGATAGTCGGGCGAGCGGCGCTCGGGCGCGACCGTCATCGCGCCGGCTTCCTTGAGGCGCTCCTGCACCGACGGCGTGTCCATCGCCTCGACGGTGGCGTCGTGAAGCCTCTGGATGACCGGCGCCGGGGTGTGCCGGGGGACGAAGAAGCCGAACCAGGTCGACGCATCGAAATCCTTCAGGCCCTGCTCCTGCGCGGTTGCGAGCGCCGGCAGCATGGGCGAGCGCTCGCGCGACAGGTTCGCAATCGGCTTGACCAGCTTGCCCTCGACTTGCGAGGCCACGGTCCCGCTCAGCGTGCAGAAATAGTCGATGCGGCCGGCGATCAGATCCTGCATCGCCGGGCCGCCGCCGCGGTAAGGCACGTGCGCGATACTGACCCCGATCGCGGCATTGAGCAGCGCGCAGTCGACATGCCCGGTGGAGCCGGCGCCGGCGGAGCCGTATTGCATCACGACCTGCGTCTTCCTGGCATACGCGATGAACTCCTGCAGATTTTCGACCGGCAGATCCTTGCGCGCGACCAGCACGGTGGGCTGATCGGCGATCAGCACGACCGGCACGAGATCGGTGGTGAGATTGTAGAGCGGAGTCTTGTAGAGCGTCTGGTTGATGGCGTCCGCCCGGCTGCCGAGCACGAACTGATAGCCGTCCGGCGCCGCCTTGGCGACGCGCGCCGAGCCCACCATTCCGCCGGCGCCGCCGACGTTCTCGATGATCACCTGCTGGCCCAGGACCTCGGAGAGGCGCCGGCCGACGATCCGACCGAGCACGTCGGTGCCGCCGCCGGCAGCGAACGGCACCACCATGGTGAGCGGCCGGGTCGGCCAGTTCTCGGCCGCGCCCGCGCCGTCACCGCCGAAACCGGCGGCAACCAAGGCAAACACAATCGCATATCTCGGACGCATGATTGTTCTCCGTCGGGCCGCCGCGTGGCCTATTCTGCCACAACGCAAACGCGTTTGGCGCACCCCGCGACGTTACGGCGCTTTCGCACGCACCCCTCGCGCGAATTCATCCAGGCCGTCGCCGAGCAACACTGCCGGCCCAACGGTCTGCGCGGTGCGATGGTCAATCCAGGCCACAGTCTGTCATGCACCTGAAGCAGCGCAGCATGCGACGACGCGGCCTGCGAACGCGCCTTCTATGCTCCGGTCAGGCCTTATCCACCATGATCGTGGTCCCCCAAATCGGCTTGCCGCTGCTTTTCATGTAGACGGTGATGGCATTGCCGATGGCATTTCCGATCGCCTTTCCCATGTCGCTCTCCTCGGCGACCTCTCCCGTCCACTCATGCAGATACGTGTCGTCGCGTTGAAACCCGATCCATACTCGCATCGAACGCTCCTGCGCGCGGGCACTGCCAGTCCCGAAAATGCCACGCGCCTATAGGGTGGGTTGAGCGCAGCGAAACCCACCCAGGTGGCCCGACGCACGCGCTTCGTCAGTGAATGACAGACGGCGAAACATACACCACGATGCAGCGGCCCTCGGTGCGATGATGGGTTTCGCTCCGCTCGACCCATCCTAACGAGCGATATGCGATACGCGCAGGCGGGCGGCGCGGCTATGCCTTGACGTCGCTGATCTGAATGGTCGGCTGCGTATTGGTGTAGTTCGGAATGTCGGCGAGGATCGCCTGCGCGTGCGGAGCGAAGGCCGCCTGAAAGGCGTCGGCCGAATCGAAATAGAGATGACCCATGGCGACATAGGTCGCGGGCGCGCCGGGCGCGCCGCCGGCGATGCCCTGCTCGACCGCGATGCTCTTGCACGCCGCGCCGAGCTTCTGCTGGACCATGGGCATGTGCTTGGTGAGGTAATAATTCATGTCGAACTTGCAGCCTGCACTGTTGGGATAGAACACGCTCACCTTGACCACGGTCTCCTCCCTGAATCATTGTTTCGATTTGGCGCGATCCCGCGCTGGGACGTCGAGCTTATTCCAACATGGGGTCTTGGGATAGACGATCATACGGGCGTCGTGCGTTGGCGCGTCATGGGTTCGCTGCGCTCAAGCCCATCGTACCGAGTGACCGACGGGACGATCCGTCATTGCCGGGCTTGACCCGGCAATCTATCCAATTCGCAAGAGTGTTAGCGATCGAGATGGACCCGCGGGTCAAGCCCCATAGGCGCTAAGATAAGCGCGTGTCCCGGGCGCTGCGCAGCATGGAGCATTAAGGGCGTTTACGCCCGTCTTCGCGGGCTATGGCGGAATGATGCGCAGCAGACCCGGGATCGTTGGGAACACCACCTTCGCGAAGGTCCCGGATCAGCGGCGCACCGCTTCGCTATCGCTCGCGCTGCACCGCATCCGGGACACGAGATGAGCTTATCCTAGCGCCGATAGGGTCAAGCCCGCGGCCGACGTCGGCAAGCTTAGCGGCCGGGGCCGACCCGATATGCCGGCACATGCTTCTTCTGGCAGTTGGGGCACTGATCCGTGACGAACGACAGCGAGACGAAGATGATCGATGGCATAAGCAAGCTCGGCCAGTCATAGGCGCAGGCCGGGCATTTGAACCAATAGTTCTCCGCGACCCGGAGTCCGGACTCCGTGCTGCTGCCGATCTCGTGAGGCAACTCACCCCTCCGCCTGTACCGCTCGGATTCATCGAGCGCGTTGCGAATGGCCGCGATCAGGATCGACCTCTTGATCGGCCATACGGAAGCAGAAAGCCGGCCAATCCTACTACGTGGCGACTGTTGCCAAAGACCTAACGCCGGATGCGCGCGAATGCGGGGCGAGGCTTGCGCGCATCACCAAGATCGTTGACGCCCAATCGCGATTTCGCCCCATGGGTTAGTTTCGACGGTTACTTTGGTGTAAATGCTCTTGTCCCGCTTTCGAGGGGCACGCTCCCGCCCATTACGCGAAAGTAATCTTGTCCGGTGTCGCAAATGGCTCTACTGAGCCTCCTGTTCTTGCCACCTGGACCGAACCAATGAACGTCATCAGGAGAACGCCCGTGCTCGACCGACGACATCTCATCAAAGGGGCGGGAACCGGCATCCTGGCGCTTGGGTCAGCGACGGCATTCGGCTCCTTCCGAGCGCTGGCGCTCGACACCGTGACGATGCCGTTCGAAAACGGCGAGCGGCCCCTGGTCAAATATCCGCAGAAGCGCCCAATGATCGGGCTGACCAGCCGGCCGCCGCAGCTCGAGACGCCGTTCTCGGTATTCGACGAAGGCGCCATCACGCCGAATGACGCTTTCTTCGTGCGCTATCACCTCGCCGGCATACCGCTCAATATCGATCCCGACACATTCACCATCGAGATCAAGGGCAAGGTCGACAAACCCGTGAAGCTCTCGCTGCAGGAGCTCAAGCAGCTCGACGCCGTGGAGCTCGTGGCCGTGAACCAATGCTCGGGCAACAGCCGCGGATTTGTCACTCCGCGCGTCGCCGGCGGACAATTGGGCAACGGCGCGATGGGCAACGCGCGCTGGAAAGGCGTGGCGCTCAAGGTCGTTCTCGACAAGGCCGGCATCCAGCCGGGCGCACGTCAGGCGACGTTCAACGGCCTCGACGAACCGATCAGCGACAAGACGCCGGACTTCGTCAAGGCGCTCGACATCGACCATGCGCGCGACGGCGAGGTGATGCTCGCCTACGCCATGAACGGACAGGATCTGCCGGTACTCAACGGCTTCCCCCTCCGGCTCATCGTGCCCGGCTTTTACGGCACCTACTGGGTCAAGCACCTGAACGAAATCACCGTCATCGACGATGTGTTCGACGGCTACTGGATGAAGACGGCCTATCGCGTACCGGACAACGCATGCGCTTGCGTGGCGCCCGGCACGGCGCCGAAAGCAACCGTTCCCATCAACCGCCTGGACGTGCGTTCGTTCATCACCAACGTCAAGGACGGCGCAAAGGTGAAAGCCGGCAGCGAGACTCTGCTCAAAGGCATCGCATTCGACGGCGGCTACGGCATCGCCGAAGTCGCGGTCTCGACCGACGGCGGAAAGAGCTGGGCGGGAGCGACGCTCGGGGAAGACCTCGGCAAATATTCCTTCCGCGAATGGCGGCTTCCGGTGAAGCTCGCAGCCGGCAATCACGATCTCAAGGTGAGAGCCGTGAACCGCATCGGCCAGTCGCAACCGGTCGACGCGCTGTGGAATCCGGCCGGCTATATGCGAAACGTCGTCGAAACCGTCCGCGTGACCGCGGCCTGAGGCATCACATGACGCGAACATACCTTCTGGCCGTGACCGCCATCATGACGCTGGCCGCCGGCATTGCCGGGCTCGATCTTCTGCCCGTGGGCGCCAAGCCGATGTCTTACGATCTTCCGGAGGAAACCGCCGCGCTGAAACCCGGGCCCGATGTCGAAGTGGTTCAGGGCAACTGCATGGGCTGCCATTCGGTGGACTATATAACGACCCAGCCGCGCGGCGCGCGGTTCGGCAAGGAGTTCTGGCAAGCGGAAGTGACGAAGATGATCAAGGTGTACGGCGCGCCCATCGATGAGCGCGACGTCAGCAAGATCGTCGATTATCTCGCCGCGACGTATTAGGGCCTCATTAACGCGCAGCTAGGCGAGCTTGCGCCATATTGGACCGAGACTCCATGTGCCTCAACAGCGCGAGGTGACGCACCGATTTATGATCATGCGTTTCCGGTCTGGCGCAACTCCGACGGCGATTATTCCGAGGCGCTCAGCGAGCCTGATGGCGGCTCGCACTTTCGCCCTGCCGACATTGGCGCGCTCGGCGATCCGTGCCACCGGTAGAGTACACTTCCCGGTCGCCGCAGCTTCGTTTCGAATGACGGCAAGTACGGCCATCGCATCAGTGTTCAGATGTTCACCTATTGAGGGTGGTACGACCACGGTCGCAGCAAGAAATCGACGGCCCCACGCTACACGTTGGACGGTCTCCGACTTGTTGCTATTTTCTGCCATCAGGGTCTCGATCCTCGATTAAATTTTATGACCTCCGGGATCGAAGCGAGGGTGTCTAAAGTTCTCGCCCCTTGCAGCGGAGCATACAGTAACGCTCTCACAACCCCAAATGGGGGTATCGCGATATTTATTCCGACACGCCCGATGTCGAAGCGAGCATCTAAACCCTCGGACGGAGCCGGTCGAGGCTTGGACGTGCCCTACATCTTTCGCGGCGCAGGCGAAGTCAAAGTAGGGGCCGCTGATTTCGGACAGCGGCCCCTCAGTTATCACGCGTGACGCTCAGCCAATGAACAGTCAACCGGGGAAGCTGAGCGTCTTTGCCGGGCCGCGTGGAAACCGGCGGAGTCACCCCGATTGTCTATGCCGAGCTGCTTTTGCTGCGGGTATATCCACCCGACGGCCGCAAGACATTTGCTCTTCCCGGACGCTGTCGCCCCCACTTTCGGCGCCCATGCAGCGTCCGGGTTCGATCGGAGGAATAGCTTCACCCCTTTCTGTAGAACGGCGTGCTTGTCGGAGTGGGCGGCTGCCAGACCGGGATGATGAAACGTCCCCATAGACGGGTGTCGTGGCCGCCATAGTTTTTCTCATACACGTCTGTGGTCAGATAGGCTTGCAGAATGACCGGACCAAAACTCTTACCGATCAGTCCACCGACGGCGATTTGGCTTTGCTTCAGATAGCCATCAATTGGCGAATTGAGATCAGTCGACCCGAAGGCGACCAGACCGAACTCCCAATCACCGAACTTCCTGCTGGCGGTCAGATCGACATTCAGGAAGTCCGGATTGCAGCCGTTCAAGGCGAAGGGCGCCGGGCACGGCGACAGTTGCGGACTTCCCGTAACATGGTCGAAGTGAGTGCCCCAGATGACGTTCGCGGTGAGGTTCAACTGATTGCCAGTATAACTCAGGGCAAAGCGCTGATTGAGCGAAGTCGAACTCCAAGCCACTTCGCTATCAACACCCAAATAGGCACCGAGCAGATAGCTGAATCCCCAATTGTTTCCGAGGTCCCACGCCAATTGGCCCGAGACCAGCGGATTGTAGACACCTCGGAGGTAGGTCGCATGGTGGACACCGACCTCGACCACGGGACCCGCTATCAGGAACTGTACCCTGCCGCCGAAGATCGTCCATGGAGTCGACCAAGCCAGGACCGGGATATCGACGCCGACAGATGTATCGACAGGATCACTTCGCCTGCCCCAGTCCCCGGTATTGACGAAATAGAGACCCTGAGGAAGTGGAGCCCCAGCCGCAAGACCCACGGTTTCGCCCGGCTGGGTCACAGAGCCGGCAAGAGCCGAGGTGGCTATGCAACACGACAGCGCTCCGGCTGCCGCCAATTTCATAAGCTTGCTATCTCCCTAGACATCGAAGTCCCGTGGCGGGACTCGGTCCGCTGCAGTTCAGATTCTGGCTTTTCAATGCACTAAAGGTGCGTCGCAAAGGTCGGATATTGCTCCGACACTTGGGCCGGGGACGGCTGCCGCAGCGTGTCACAGTCGGGGGCAAAGAGAGTCAGCCTCTCACTGCCAACTGCCGACTTTCGAAGAGCGTCAGCATCCCCATAAGCCGACGTCTTAGAAACGGAAAGCCGGAGCCAATACTATAATCAATGTTGACGAGGTTACGGCATCGCGCCTCATTTTTGCACCGATGGGCATTTTGTTAGGCAAGTGTTGCGGAAATGCCGCTTCAAAGATCGCCTGCGGGCGCTCGCCCAATAGGGGGGAACTCACGCCACTCCGCGAAGCTCGGCGAAGACCCGGTTTTCATCGCGAGGGACATCAAACTAGCGCCCCCCATATCCGGTAATGGCACTGATGCGAAGGCTAGCGATGTCCGCTTTGTCGCCGCTCTTAAAGCATTAGCGTACGCAGCTCTGACATTCGCGGAATCGACGCCATTGACCCCATGGCGGTCAACCACGTAGTGCCCGTCATGGCCAAGAAAGCCCAATGGCTCCCATAAGGAGCCACACGGCCATTACGGCAAGGACAGTAAGGGTCGTAGCCATGCCGGCCATCCGCAGTCTGAAATTTTCGTGCTCCTGAGAAACACCGTAGGCATGGATGACGCGTCCAGCCACAAGCGCAAGGCAAAGCAAATGTATGAGCCACGCCCGCGTGCCTTGCATCTCGATGAAAGTGGCGAGCAGCAAGGCGAATGGGACATATTCGGCGAAGTTCGCGTGAACTCGCATTTTGCGTTCCAGATGAACGTCGCCTCTGGTGCCGATTGCCACCTTCGCGCTCCGCCGCGCTTGAATAACCCGTGCCGATAACACGATATAAACGAACGCGAGCACTGCCGCGTAAACCGGAACGATAGCCGGGACCATTAGACCCTCCCCAAGAATGGATGCCTGAATTGACTGGCGTTGACGGCCTCACCGCGAGGCTACATCACGCGCTTGGATGGAGGGAGGGGAAGCGCAACGCCACGGATCAAATGTCGGTTGTTGGCACTAAGCGGACCTACCGAGATGTCTGCTATTTGGCTGCTTTCGAGGGCAAAGCGGACATCAGCCAGCGATTGTCTATCAATCGCGATTTATGAGTACACGCCCAGTTCCTCTGCGCAGAATTTCGACGTCGCGTCGAAGTAGGATTTCCGGCATCCGATCTCGGCTAGAACTCCGGGCCGGACACTTGGAACGCCCAGGTCGGCTCAACCCGACCGGCGTGGCGCCGCATGCGTCGAGACGGCCGCGCACGCGCCGCTCCCCAGCATGAAGCGGGCTCTCATCCGCCTATTTCGGGCAAGGAAACGCCTCGCCGAACGCGCGCTGCAGGGTGACGTATCTCGGCTGCGTCAGCGTGTCGGTGTGCTTGCCGGCCCAGGCCAGATAGGCGTCCGCCTCCTGGACCAACGTCGTTGTGGTCGGAATGCAAAACGGCCGCGGCCCAGCGACGATCGAAGCACCGGCGACAAATCCGTCGATATAGCTCAGGCACTGCAGGGCATCGGCGTTCTCATCGATCGTTCTTTTTCCCTGGCGCGGATATTTGCATTGGCGAACCAATTCGGTTGACCCGACGTCCGCCGCCTCCAGCGGAGCCGCCGAAGCCAGCGCCAACGCCAGTACGATGGGGACCCACTTCGGCATGCGGTGCTCCTTCGGCGCCATGACCACGCGAGTTCGGTCTCGAAAATGAGGCTGCGGGCAGATGCGCTGCGTTGTCAAGATTCGGACACAACAGTCGGTGTTGCCGGCGAGCGAGGCGAGTTCGCGTGGCGAATTCAGCTCAAATCCCGGAATGGCATCAACAAGGATCGGGTTGGCGAGCGGGAACCGATACTCCGCCATCCGGGTTAACAGTCAGGGCTCCTGTTGTAACGGGAGGGAATGGCATGCGCATTGGTTCCGGAACTGCCGCTGTGATCGCGATAACGCTGATCGCAGCAGGGAGTGTCCATGGCGACAGTCTCGGCCCCGGCCAGACGGGCCTATCGGCGTGGCTCCGGCAGTTCGCACAACAGGCGGAGCCGTTGACGCCGCCGGAGCGGCCCGCGGCCCCAGCGGAGCCACCCGCGCAGGAAAACCGGCCATCCGCCGCTCCCTCGACACCGGCCGCTACCCCGCCGGGCACCTCCCCGACCGGGACGCCGGCAGTGGTGCTGGACGATCAAGAGGTCTCCGGGATTGTCGGCAAAAGCGTCCGCAGCAACGCCGACGAGGACATGGGGCGCATCGTAGACATCATCGTCAACCAGGACGGGCACGTCCGCGCCGCCATCATCGACTTCGGCGGATTCCTCGGCATCGGCACGCGAAAGATCGCCGTCGATTGGCGCGTGCTGAAATTCTCGCCTGCGGGCAAGCCGGGCGGGATCACGCTGGAGCTCACCCGCAACCAGGTGAGGGTGGCGCCGGAATACAAACGCGGTGAGCCGTTGGTGGTGCTGGGTCCGGCGGGCCCGGAGCGAACCACCACGCCGTCGACCGACGCTGCAACGCCGGAGAGGTAACCCTGGCCATCGGACCGGCACCGCGTGACCCCCGCGAACCCAACCGACGCAGGGTCGAAGGCGGCAGGCACGAACCCGACTATTCCCCGAGCCGCCCGGCGCGGACGGCACCTCCTCAGCCGCCGATCGGCGCGTCGCGCCGGAGTCAACGCGCACTCGACTGGTTCACGTTCTTCGTCGCCGACGTGCAGACCGGGTTCGGCCCCTTCATCTCCGTCTACCTCACCACGCATCAGTGGACGCAGGTCGACATCGGATTGGTACTGACCGCCGGAGGCCTAGCCGCGCTGGCGTTTCAAATGCCGGGCGGGCTCATCCTCGACGCCGTGCGGTCGGAGCGGCGCGTCGCGGCGTTCGCGATGATCGGGATCAGCGTGAGCGCGCTGGTGCTGGCGCTATGGCCGATCTTTCCCGCCGTGCTCGGCGCGCAGATTCTGCACGCCGCCGCCAGTTGCGTCCTCAACCCGGCGATCGCCGCGATCAGCCTGGGACTCGTCGGTCATGCCGCCGTCGGCGAGCGATTCGGCCGCAACGCGCGCTTCGCCTCGATCGGGAGCGGTCTCGCGGCGGCGGGCATGGGCGCGACCGGCTATTTCCTGTCGAACCAGGCGGTCTTCCTGGTCACCGCGCTATTGACCGTTCCCACGCTCATCGCCCTCGCGCATATCCCGGCCAACCAGATCGATCCGGTCCGGGCTCACGGCGGGCTGGCACGCGGGCGCACCGCCACCACGTCCGCTGCGCTGCGCACGCTCCTGACCAACCGCTCGCTGGCGACCTTTGCCGTGTGTGTCGGCATTTTCCAGCTCGCGAACGCCGCCATGCTTCCGCTGATGGCAAGCATCGTCACGATGCGTTCGAGCACCTGGGCGACGACATTGGTGGCAGCCTGCATCGTGGTGCCGCAGGTCGCCGTCGCAGCGATTTCGCCTACCGTCGGGCGCTGGGCGCAGCGATTTGGACGGCGGCCGATCCTGCTGCTCGGTTTCGGGGCAATGCCGGTCCGCGGCCTGCTGTTCATGGTGGTGACGGACCCGCAGCTGCTCGTGGCGGTGCAGCTGCTCGACGGAATCTGCGCCGCGGTGTTCGGCGTGCTCGTTCCCCTGACCATCGCCGATATCACGCGCGACACCGGCCGCTTCAACCTGGCGCAAGGGATCGTCGGAACCGGAATCGGTATCGGCGCGTCGCTGAGTACGACGCTGGCCGGATTGATCAGCGATCGCCTCGGCAGCAGCGTGGCGTTCCTGGGCCTGGCCTGCATCGGCGCGGCCGGATTTCTGCTGTTCTGGCTGCTGATGCCGGAGACCGCGGAGCGGAAGGACGATCGAAAACTGCTCCCATCCGGGCGGAAGTGACGTGGGTTGCGAGCAATATCCCCCGGGTGCGAATCAAGACCGCTGGTATGAGTGGCAAGCGACACAATAAGGCGTCATGATCGGCACGAATCTGGGCTCCCAGCACCCAGATGCTCGAGCAACCGGTACGGACGCCATCGTGACACAGGTTTTCGGCCATAGATCGCCCCGGACGGCGCTGGCCTTTGGTGCGGCCCTGCTGGCCGGCGGCTGCGACCTGAGCAATGCCCCGGTCCTCGATCCGAAAGGCCCCATTGCGCTGGCGGAGCGCGACCTCCTGTTCACCGCCGTCGTCCTGATGCTGATCGTGGTGATCCCGGTCTTCGTCATGACCTTCCTGTTTGCCTGGCGGTATCGGGCCTCCAACACCAAAGCCCGTTACACTCCGGACTGGACGTATTCCGTCGCGGTCGATGCCGTGGTCTGGCTGGTCCCGGCCGCGATCGTCATCGCGCTGGGCACTCTGCTATGGCGCAACACGCACAAGCTCGACCCCTACAGGCCGATCGATCCGTCGGTCCAACCGCTCCAGGTCGAGGTGGTCGCGCAGGACTGGAAGTGGCTGTTCATCTACCCCGCGCAGGGAATCGCGGTGGTCAACCAACTGGTATTTCCCAGCGGGACGCCGCTGAGCCTGCGGATCACCTCGGATACGGTGATGAACTCTTTCTACATCCCCGCCCTGGGAGGCCAGATCTACGCGATGGCCGGAATGCAAACGCGCCTGCATCTGCTGGCCGACGCGCCCGGACGATTCACGGGCAGAAATATCCAGTACAGCGGGTCCGGCTTTGCCGACCAGCACTTCGAGGCGATGGCGACGTCGCCGGATGAGTTCAACGCCTGGGTAGCGAAGGTCAAGCAATCGCCCGACAAGCTCGACGCAGCCGGCTATCGCGCACTCGCCGTGCGCAGCATGGGGCATCCGGTCACCTATTATTCGGCGGTCGCGCCCGGCCTGTTCGACACCATCATCGCAAAGTACAGCGGCGGCCAGGCGCACACCCATCAGCAGGCCGCGCAATAGGCCGTCCGGGAGATTTCGAGATGCTCGGTAGACTGACCATCGATGCGCTGCCGCTCTACAGCTGGATCGCCTTCGGCGGTGCGCTGGTCACGGTCGGCGGCGCGCTCGCGGTGGTGGCGGGCATCACCTGGTTCGGGCTATGGCGCTACCTCTGGAACGAATGGCTGACCAGCGTCGACCACAAGCGCATCGGCATCATGTATGTGACGCTGGCGATGATCATGCTGATGCGCGGCTTCGTCGACGCGATGATGATGCGAAGTCAGCAGGCGATCGCGCTCAACTCCGACGGCTACCTTCCGCCCGAACACTTCGACCAGATCTTCAGCTCCCATGGCACCATCATGATCTTCTTCATGGCGATGCCGTTTCTGACCGGGCTGATCAATATCGTGGTCCCGCAGCAGATCGGCGCGCGCGACGTCGCCTTCCCGTTCATGAACTCGGTGAGCCTTTGGCTCACCACGGCCGGCGCCGGGCTGGTCATGGTGTCGCTGGTGATCGGCAAGTTCTCGACCGCGGGGTGGACCGGATACCCGCCGTTCTCCGGCTCGGAATATAGCCCGGGCGTGGGGGTCGACTACTGGCTGTGGGCGATCCTGATCAGCGGCATCGGCTCGACGCTGACCGGCATCAATTTCATCGTGACCATTTTCAAGCAGCGCGCCCCCGGCATGACGTTCATGCGCATGCCGCTGTTCACCTGGACCGCCTTGTGCTCCAGCGTCCTGATGACCTTCGCCTTTCCCGCCCTGACCGTGGTGTGCGCGATGCTGGTGCTCGACCGCACGCTCGGCATGCACTTTTTCACCAACGGTAGCGGCGGCAACATGATGAACTACCCCAACCTGTTCTGGCTGTGGGGTCATCCGGAAGTCTACATCCTGATCCTGCCGGCCTTCGGGGTTTATTCGGAGGTGGTCGCGACATTCTCCGGCAAGCGCCTGTTCGGCTACACCTCGCTGGTCCTTGCCACGGCGTCGATCGCGATCCTGTCGTTCACGGTGTGGCTGCACCATTTCTTCACCATGGGCGCGAGCGCCAACGTCAACGCCTTCTTCGGCATGGCGACCATGATCATCGCGGTCCCGACCGGGGTGAAGGTCTTCGACTGGCTGCTCACGATGTTTCGCGGCCGCATCATCTTCCACTCGTCGATGCTGTGGACGCTCGGCTTCATCGTGACCTTCGTCATCGGAGGCATGACCGGCGTTCTGCTGGCGCTGCCGCCGGCCGACTACCTCATGCACAACACCACCTTCCTGGTCGCCCACTTTCACAACATGCTGATTCCCGGCGCCCTCTTCGGCTATTTCGCCGGCTACATGTACTGGTTCCCCAAGGCCTTCGGCTTTACCCTGAACGAGCGATGGGGCGTGCGCGCATTCTGGTTCTGGCTGATCGGCTTCTACCTGGCGTTCATGCCGCTCTACGCCCTGGGCTTCATGGGCATGCCGCGCCGCCTGGAGCACTACAACATCACGGCCTGGCAGCCGTATCTGGTCGTTGCCGCGCTGGGCGCGTTGCTGATCCTGGTGGGCATCGTCTTTCTGGTGGTCCAGTTCCTTGTCAGCGTCCGGGAACGGCAGCAGGCGCTCGATCTCAGCGGCGACCCCTGGAACGGGCGCACGCTGGAATGGCTCACCTCCTCGCCGCCGGCGCCCTATAATTTTGCGGTGCTGCCCGAGGTGCGGGATATCGACGCCTTCCACGCCATGAAGGCGGGAGGCGTCGCCTATCGCAGGCCCGACCGCTATCACGACATCTACATGCCCAGGAACACCAGCGCGGGCCTCATGCTGGGGGTCCTGGCCGGTCTGCTCGGTTTCGCCATGATCTGGTACATCTGGTGGATGGCGATCGCATCCGGGCTCTGCATGTGGGCCGTCATCATCGCGCGCGTCTACGATGACGACGCCGAGTACTGCCTGCCGGCCAGCGAGGTCGAGGAGATCGAAGCGCGGCGATATCAGGCGCTGGCAAGCGCCGCCCGCACGCAGACGGCGGGAGAGGCGACCTTCTCCAATCAACCGCTGCCGGAAAGCCTGACATGAGCGCTGACGCATTCGTCGCTGCCGCCGGCGAAAACGGCGATGAACCGGCGACGCCGGACGTGTACGAGCAACGAGCGTTCGGCTTCTGGCTCTATCTGATGAGCGACGCGATCCTGTTCTCGCTGCTGTTCGCGACCTATGCGGTGATGGCCCGCAACAATGCCGGCGGGCCCACCGGACATACCCTGTTCAGCTTGCCCAATGCCTTCGGCGAAACCATGCTGCTGCTGTTCAGCAGCATCACCTTCGGCCTGGCGACGCTGGCGATGAAATCCGGCGAGAAGGAAAGGATGCTGTCCTGGCTGCTCGTCACCTTCCTGCTCGGCCTGGGATTCGTCGGCCTGGAAATCCGCGAGTTTCACGGCATGGTGCGGGTCGGCGCCGGTCCGGACCGCAGCGGATTCCTGTCGGCCTTTTTCACGCTGGTCGGCACCCACGGCCTGCACGTGACCTTCGGCCTGATCTGGATCCTCATCATGACGAGCCAGGTCGTCATCAAGGGCCTGACCGTGCCGGTGACCTCCCGGATCCTGCGCCTGGGCCTGTTCTGGCATTTCCTCGACATCGTCTGGATCGGCATCTTCTCCGTCGTGTACCTTCCGGGAATCCTGTGATGGGCCCCTCACCCGAAGACACGGATCGCGGCCCGCGATCCCAGCTCACCGACATCGGTCGCAGTCTGCGATCCCATCTCACCGAGACCGGTCGCACTCTGCGATCCCATCTCATCGAAACCAGTCGCGCGCTCGCATCCCACCTCGGGCGCATCGGTCGCGAGCTGCCAGGCCAGCTCCGGCACATCGGCCGCGGTCTGCTATCCCTCCTCACGCACATCGGTCGCGGCCTCACGCACGTCGGTCGCGGCCTGCGATCCTCCCTCGTCGGCGCCAACCGCAGCCTGCGATCCTATCTCGCCGGCATCGATCGCGACCTGCGACCCTACCTTGTCGGCTTTGCGCTGGCCTTGATCCTGACCGCAATTCCATTCGCACTGGTGGCCTTCAAACCGCTGCCAAAGGCGACCACGCTGATCATCATCGGTGTGGCCGCCGCCATCCAGGTGCTCGTCCATTTGCGCTATTTCCTCCACCTGGATCTGACCTCCACGCCGCGGGAGAACCTGGTGGCGATCGTGTTCACCGCCATTCTCATTTTCCTCATGGTCGGCGGCAGCTTCTGGATCATGTTCGATCTGCACAGCCGAATGGCGATGTGATCTCGTTGCGGGCTCCATTCCGGAACCATGCCGCCGACGCCGTTAGGTCGCGCCTTTGCGACGCAAGCAATCCAGCGGCGCGTCACCCATGCAGCGCCCGCACGGCTCGCGCGCTCAGCGGTATTGACGCCGTAGCCGTTCGTGCGGCAAACAGCGGCACGCTGGGACGCAACAGGAGCCAGAGCATGGCAGATCAAGTAACCGCGGGGCGGCCGGCACGACCCATGATGGCCCGCTCATGAGGGACCGAGGTCGCGGACCAGCGCTCACCAAAGCCGAGCTTCGAGCCCAAGCCGATCAGGCGGTGACTGCGGCCACCAAGCCGATCGTGAAGCTGCCGACCAAGCTGTCGAGACAATGTGGACGTTGCGGGGAGTTCAACTCGGTGATGGTGGAGCCCGGCCAGGCGCCACCCGCATTCGTCTGCAAGAGCTGCGACAAGTAAGCCAGACGCGCTGTCGAGTCTTCAGGCCGCGGTCGACCTGATCCGGAGGCGCCGGGGCACGACATAGGACGGCGCGAATTGCTCGACATGCTTGCCAGGCGACGGCTGCACGGCCGTCACGCCCTCGGGCAGCGCGCTGTCGGCTTTCGCCTGCAGACGCTTCTCGTATCGCAGGATGAACACCGGCACCGTGAGCACGGTCGCAGCTGCCGCGAGGCCCAGGATCCCTGCCGCCGGCGAGGCCAGGTTTCCGAACGCCTCGCCAAAGGAATAGGCCGCAAGTCCGTAGCACATGATCCAAGCCGCGGCCGCCGTGGCGCTGGCGAAATAAAAGTTGGGCTGCGCCATGGAATTGGTCCCGGCAAGCACGGCCGCCATGTTGCGCAGAATGGGCAGGAAGCGAGCGATGAAAACGAACCGGCCGCCGTATCGCGCGAACAGCCACTGACCGATACGTATGCGTCCTGCCGTCAAGCCGACACGCGACCCGTGTCGCGCCAACAGCTGATGTCCATACCGCCTGCCGATCCAGAAGCCGACGATCTCGCCCACGATGGCGGCGACGATGCCGACGCCGATCAGGGTCCAGATATCGATGCCGTGGGTCCTGGCGGCGAAAAACCCGGCTGCGATCAAAGCCGCCTCGGCCGGCAGTGGAACGCCGACGCTTTCGAGTGCGATGAAGGCCGCCACCACCCAGATGCCGTAGTTCGCGACGAACTCAGCCATGTCCCCGTCCCCCCGACCGGCACGACGTGCCGGTTGCCGACGCCCCTGCCTCGGACCCGAATCCCCCGAAGCAGGGTTAACACCCTGATAACCTTCCATGACGGGTGTGAGGCGTACAACGCCTCAATTCACCATTATCGGCGAATGTTCCCCGGTGTGACCGCCAGGCCACAAATTGCCCCACGCCGATTGAGCAGCAGAATTCGCCTTTTCGATGATTGTCGAGCGCGGGCGGGTCGAGTTCTCGTTTTGAGCCATCAAATGCCGCAGACTCGCCCAGAATCGGCGCGTCCGTTTCAACTCAAGGCACGACAATCTCCGGCCGGATCAGGCCGGCGAGCCCTTTGCGCGAGCGCTGCGTTCTGACCGGTCCGCGAGCTTAGCCCTCGCCGTCAGTTTTGCCTGCATCCGGCGGGGCTTCAGCTGCGTCCCGCTCGGCTTTGCGCTGGGCCAGCTTCTCCTCCTTCTTTTTCTGCTTTTCCTCGGTCCGTGCGCGTGCCGCCCTCTGTCGCTCGGCCCGGTCTCGCCCGTAATTTGGCTTGAATGCCATCGGATCCTCTTGTGCGCGGGTTGATTCCCTACCTGGCACCTATATATATGCCCGTGTTCGAGTTTTGCCTGCTCTTGCTATTTGCCCGCCAAGGGCTCTTCCCAAGACAACGTTGAAGTCGGAC
>CAWIGD010000047.1:0-76553 GCA_963835165.1 uncultured Alphaproteobacteria bacterium | reverse complement strand
AACCGCCAGGGGGTTTACGCTCCCTCGTGGGTTCGAATCCCACCCCTTCCGCCAGGGCTGCGAGAAGGCCATAACGGTAAAATAATACTATTGTCATGATGCTTTGAACCCGGCGCATCTAGATCGCGTCCAACATGCAAGGCGAAGCTAGACGGCTACCCGGTCCCCCCCGATCCCCAGCTGTCTTGAGAATTACGCCGAACTTGGACGAACTTGCCCCGCTTCGGCGGGGTTTTTCTTGTCGACCAATGCTGGCGTTGCCCCCGGTCACAGCCGATAAGCAGTTTGAAAATCTCACGGCCGCACCCCAACGCCTGATGATCCTGTCGGGATGCTCCGCGTGCATGTTCCTGCTGGTTTCATCAGCGCCACGCTGCTCAACCGTTGAGGCGGCGCAAACGGCCAATTCAAGTTGAGGACGCACGCGCAGCCGCCGAGTAGAAAGGCGCTGCTTCCATGTCCAACACCTGGTGAAAGGGGCAACCGTGGTTCGGGAAACTGCCGTGCAAGCTCAAGAAAGAGACCATGACCATGAACATCGTCATGGAGCCGGTCATGTTCACGCCCCAGCAAGTTTCGGCATGGCCTTTGCCATCGGCATCGGCCTCAACGTGACGTTCGTCGCGGTGGAGTTTGTGTTCGGCGTGCTGGCGAACTCCGTATCCTTGCTGGCGGACGCGGGACACAACCTCTCCGATGTGCTGGGCCTGGTCATTGCCTGGATCGCCAGCGTTCTGGTCAAGCGGCCCCCGTCGTCCCGCTATACCTATGGCCTGCGCAGTTCTTCGATCCTCGCGGCGCTGTTCAACGCCGTGTTCCTGCTTGTCGCCGTGGGTGCGATCGCGTGGGAGGCGATCCTGCGGCTGTTTCATCCCGAACCGGTGGCCACTGGCACAGTCATGATCGTGGCCGCCGTCGGCATCCTCATCAATGGTGGGACCGCTTGGCTGTTCGCGTCAGGCCGCAAGGGCGACCTGAACATTCGCGGTGCGTTCCTGCACATGATCGCGGATGCCGCCGTGTCGGCAGGCGTGGTCGTGGCAGGTCTGGTCATTCTTTTCACCGGCTGGGTGTGGCTCGATCCGCTCACCAGCCTTGTCATTGTCGGCGTGATCATGTGGGGCACGTGGGGCCTGTTGCGGGACTCGCTGGCGATGTCAGTGAATGCGGTGCCGAGCACGATCGATCCCCAGGCGGTTCGACGATACCTCGAGACCTGCGCGGGTGTTTCGGCTGTCCATGATCTTCATATCTGGTCGATGAGCACCACCGAGAGCGCGCTGACCGCGCACCTTGTATTTCCCGCTGGCCATCCCGGTGATGGATTCCTCATGCGTGCGGCGACCGAGCTCAGGCATCGGTTCGGAATCGGGCACACCACATTGCAGATTGAAATCAGCGAGGAGTTGGCCTGCCACCTCGCGCCGGACGATGTGGTGTGAACGGTTGCCTGCCCGGCTGACCGGCGAACGCTGCGCAGTCCGCAGCCCACGCCGAAGTAGCAACCGTGCCCAGTGGAGAGCTCGCCGACAGCGCCCACTATTACGGCGGGTTTGGCCCACACCATCCCGGCAAGTAGCGGGCGTCCTGACTTTTCGCCAATATGAGCGCCCGTTCGAGTGCACCGGTGAAATCCTTCTCGATTTGACCCCGCTTCATGCGCCGGCGCAAAAAATCCGCCCAAAGGAATTCGCTGAACGGGGTGATGTCCTTGGCGAAGCCCCCGGCCCGGCGCAACTCGCCGGCGAGACTGCGAAACGGATCATCCGAGAGATCGATGATGGAGCGAGGGATATCTTCGAATTCGCGCCGGCGGCCCTTAGCATCGTATGGATGCACCCAGGCGTGGTGATCGAGCACGATCCAGAATGCATCCGCCTGCAGCGTACTCAAATTCGCGACCACGCTGACGAGCACGTGCTCGAGGCCTTCCTTGTGAAGAGCCAAGGCAAGGTGATGATGGTCGATGATGTAGTGTCGCTCTCGCGGACCCACGACAACCGGAATCATATGGCCACCCAAAAACTTGCCGATCTTCTTGGCGACATGCGTCCGCAGATGGTCGCGCTTTTGGTTCACTTCCCGCATGCCGACGGTCATCTGGGTCGGGCGCAAGGCGGTTATCGAGATGGGCTGCAGAATGGGGTCGCGCACGACGATCATGACATTCTCCAAGATCACGGCCGCGAACAGTGGAGGCCTGTGTGAAAGCAGGAGTCGCCCGGCGGGCTCGACTGTCCTGTCAAGAGCAGGGGACTAACGAGCATAGCGGAACCGTCGCGCGGTTCGAACCCCGGACGCCACCGTGCAAGGCTCTCGCGCAGAGACTACGGTCGTTCAAGTAATGAAAGGCGCGCGGAAATATGGCGCGCGAGGAAAATCGCCAGACCGTCTCGCGGGCTGGAACTTGTCAGGTCATTCGGGGTAAGATTTCGGGTTGCCGGCTGTGAGAGAAGAGCAATGCGTACGCTTATTGTTGTCTTCGTTTCTGTTGTTCTGTCAGGTCCCTCGGTCGCGGACAGCGTCCGGCACCTCAGCGTCCCGGAGCGCTTCTGGGGGACGTGGGCACCGAGCCCGGACCTTTGCCGCAACAAGAAGTCCATCTTCGTCGTCTCAGAAAAAGGTTACGTCACGTCGGAGGCGAGTTGTGCGATTCAATGGCTCACCGAAACCGCGGGCGCCAACGGGCCGATCTACTCTGCCCACATGCGTTGCACGAGCCTCACCGCGCCGGATGAGAAAACGGAGTTGAATTGCATTATCCTTCCGAAGGAAGGCGGCCAACTGTCGGCCGGTCCCGATTTCCAGGACCTCACCCACTACCAGCGGTGCCCGGCCAACTAACAGGGGGCGACAACAGCCTCTCGATTGGAATTCCCGGACGGCATTGAACCAAGTGGCCGCGTGTCGGCGATCGGCTCCGGCTTGGGAAGATAAAGTCATCGCCGTTGAGCAAGGGCCAGCCAGGGCTCGCGCAGGCGACAAATCTCCAGTAGTCGGGCGGCTGTCCCAAGAGTACGATTTACTCGAACGGCACGATTGTGCATGGGGCCGATGCCGCCGCCCCACGTCGCCGTGCTGCGGGAGGGCCGCAGCGATTTCGAACTCTCCGGAGCATTGATGCCCAACGCTCATCGACCTTGCTCTGCCGCGATCGCGTCCTGGGGACGACTGTGCGCCGCGGCGACCTTTGCCGTATTCATCACCGGATCCACCGCCCTCACGCAGAACGCTCGGGTCGAAGACCTGGTTTCGGCGGTGGTGCGAATCAAGACGCATGTCAACCCGGAAGGGCGCACCGTCGAAGGCTTGGGCCGCGAGCGCGAAGGGTCCGGCATCATCATCGACAACGACGGCCTCGTGCTGACGATTGGTTATCTCATGGTGGAGGCCTATGCGGCGGAGGTTGTCGACAACAGCGGCCGCACCGTGCCGGCGAATGTGGTCGGCTACGACCACGAAAGCGGCTTCGGCCTGCTGCGGACGATGGAACCGCTGAAGCTCAAGCCGATGCCGCTTGGCAAGTCCGCGGACGTCAAGGAGCGCGATCCAGTGCTGGTCGCAAGCTTCGGTGGCGCCGACATGGTGGCCGGCGCCTACGTCGTCGCCAAGCGAGAGTTCGCTGGCAATTGGGAATACATGCTCGATGAGGCGCTGTTCACCGCGCCGCCGCATCCGGCCTGGAGCGGGGCGGCGCTGATCAATCGGGAAGGCAAACTGGTCGGTGTCGGTTCGCTCATCGTGGGCGATGCCGCGGGCGGCAGCGATAAGACGCCCGGCAACATGTTCGTGCCGATCGACCGACTGTTGCCGATTCTCGGCGACCTCATCTCCGACGGCCGCGTCGCCGGACCCGGGCGGCCTTGGCTTGGCGTCAACACGGATGAGTTGCGCGGGCGTCTGTTCGTCAGCCGCGTGACGCCCGGCGGGCCGGCGGAGAAGGCAGGGCTCAAGCGCGGCGATGTGATCGTCGGCGTCAACGGGGAGCCGCCCAAGAGCCTGGCCGATTTTTACCGAAAGGTCTGGGCCCAAGGCGCCGCCGGCGCCACCGTGCCGATCGATGTGCTGCAGGACAGCCAAGTGCGACGGGTGGAGGTCAAATCGATCAACCGGCTTGACCATCTCAAACTGAAAACGACCCTCTGAGCGGTCCACAAAAGGGGGGTGGGGGAAACGCGACCGCTCAGCGCCGCCCGGGGCCTTAAATCGCCCCTCCAAGCGTGGCGCGCCGGCAACAGCGGTGTGCAAACCCGGTGTTTAGGCCCCGGTGGCACCAAACCAGCCCCATTCCTGCCGCGATCGAACGGCGATATGCGCAGCGGGGATCGGTCGTGGCCAGTGATTTGGATTCGGCCGATCCGCGGCATTCATTATCAAGCTCCAGCCTCAGGCAGGTCTGCTGGCGGCGCTGAATGCTCGCGGCGGGGATTAGATGGGGCGGCAGCTTGCAGGCATAAAATTGGGCGGTATCGCGCGTGTTGGCGCTGCAGCCGCTTGTCTTGCGCTTGCCCATTGCTCGGGCTCACTTTCCAACAAGGAGTATAGCCCGCGCGTCGTGGAGGAGGGCGAGCCGGTGCCGAAGGGCGGCGGCATGTACCGGGTGGGCAAGCCCTACAACATCAACGGTCGTACCTATGTCCCGGCCGAAGATCCCTCCTATCGCGCTGAAGGAATCGCGTCCTGGTACGGTCGGGATTTTCATGGTCGGCTGACCGCCAATGGCGAAGTCTATGACATGCACAGCATCTCGGCCGCGCACACGACCCTGCCGCTGCCGAGCTATGTGCGAGTGACGAATCTGGAAAACGGTCGCTCCATCGTCGTACGGGTGAACGATCGTGGTCCGTACGCGCGCAGCCGGGTCATTGACCTCTCAATCGGAACGGCAAAGGCACTGGACTTCTACAGCCGGGGGCTCGCACGCGTGCGGGTCGAATATGTCGGACGCGCCCCGGTCGAGGGGAGTGACGATGAGATGCTGATGGCGACGCTGCGTGAGGGATCGCCGGCGCCGGCACCCTCGAAAGTCATGATAGCGGCCGCAAAGCCTTTCATCCCCAAGCCGGGTGACGGCAAGGATTCGCAGTTCACGCTCAGCAGTGCATCGAGTAGCCCTGCCAAGCCGGCGGTCGCGAACGAGGCCAGTGTCACCGACCGACCGAAGAGCAAACCGGCCGCCCGGCCGACCTACGCCTCGGCCGCCGAGACGAGGACCGAATCGCCGCCGCCGAGCGCCGCACCCGCGGTTGGCTTTGCGCCCACGCGCAATGAAGGGAACGCGCTGGGGCTCATGAGCGGTCGCGGCCTTTATTGAGGGTTTCTGAGGCCGACGCACCGCCGTGCTTCCGCCCTGTGGGAAACACCCAAGGCCTTCACCAGTCCGTCACGCGCCGGTGACGGCATTGCTTTCGACCGACGGAAATTGCTAAGCATGGCCGGGGCAGGGAAGGGAGCGTGGACCTTGGCCACGCGTGTTTTGGCTGCGCGGGCTTAGGCCACGCACGGCTTGCCGCAGTCATGAAAATGCGTGTGGTTGGCACCTTGTTGTCTTCGCCTTTCGGGAAATGGGGCGTTGCCGCAATTCTTGCTTGCGCCATTGCCTCAGCCGTCGCCGCCCCCAATCCGGTCTCGGGCCCCAAGCCGAGTGACGGCGGCTATCAGACGTCCGCTGCGCATGCCATCCTGATCGAGGCCGACAGCGGCAGCGTACTGTTCGAGAAGAGCGCCGACGATCTCATTCCACCCGCCAGCCTGTCCAAATTGATGACAGCCGAGGTGGTGTTCAACGAGATCAAGCAGGGTCGGATCAAGCCGACCGATGAGTTCATCGTCAGCACCAATGCCTGGCGCCGGGGCGGTGCCCCGTCGCGCACGTCAAGCATGTTTATTCCGATCCACAGCAAGGTTGCCGTGGATGATCTCTTGCATGGCGTCATCATCCAGTCGGCGAACGACGCCTCTATCGCGCTTGCCGAAGGCATTTCCGGCAACGAGTCCGCATTCGCGGAGCTGATGACAAAGCGGGCGCGCGAAATCGGCTTGGCCAAGTCGACCTTTGGCAACTCCAATGGCCTTCCCGATCCAAGGCAACTCATGACGGCGCGAGAGCTCGGCAAGCTGGCGCGCCACATCATCGAGACCTATCCCGAATATTACAAGTATTACGGAGAGCGCGAATTCACTTGGAACAAGATTCGCCAGTACAACCGCAACCCATTGTTGGCGCTGACGATCGGTGCGGACGGCCTCAAGACCGGGTTCACCAAAGAAGCCGGCTATGGTCTCGTCGGCTCGGCGGTGCAGAATGGGCTGCGCCTGATCGTCGTGGTCAACGGCCTGAAATCGGAGAAAGAGCGCGCCGACGAAGCGAAGAAGCTGCTGGAATGGGGTTTCCACAATTTTCAATCCGGATTGCTCTTCGCCGCCGGGCAGGAAATCGCCCAGGCCAAGATCTATGGGGGTGCGACAGGACACGTGCCGCTGGTTGCCCCCAAAGAGGTAAGGCTGATGGTGCCGCGCGGTTCGCGGGAGAAGATCATCGCTCGGGTGGTCTATACCGGCCCGGTGCCGGCACCGGTTCAGCAAGGCCAGAAAATTGGCATGCTCAAGGTCTGGCGCGGCGAATTCCTGGTGCTCGAAGTCCCGCTGCGCGCGGCCGAGAGCATCGGCACCGGCTCGATGTCGCAGCGCGCCTTCGACGCTGCCTCGGAACTCGTCGTCGGAATGTTCCGCGCCGGCTTCCAACGGCTATAATTGCATGACTGCAACATTGGTCGCCGCGTGCTGAGCGATGGCGAAGCATCCTGGTCGTCATCTTTCGCATGACGCGGAGCGCGGATGATATCGGCGCGAATGCGATCCGCGTGAAAGCGGTGTCTCAGCGCTCTGACAAGTTCGGCATGATGTGAAGAGATGCGTGGACGCTTCATCACTTTCGAAGGCGGGGAGGGCACAGGCAAGTCGACCCATTCGATCCTGTTGTCGGATCGCCTTGAGGCGTTGGGCATCGACGTGGTGCTCACGCGCGAACCCGGCGGCTCGCCCGGCGCCGAAGTGATCCGCCATGTGCTGCTCTCGGGCGTGGCGAAGCCGCTTGGGGTCAAAGCCGAGGCGCTCCTGTTTGCCGCGGCGCGAGACGACCACGTGCGCACCACTATCGAGCCCGCACTCGCACGGGGGGCATGGGTCATCTGTGACCGCTTCATCGATTCGACCAGGGTGTATCAGGGCGCCCTCGGCAATCTCGACCCAAATTTGATTAGCGCCCTCGAGCGGGTAACCGTCGGGGAGCTCAGGCCTGACCTTACTTTCATTCTCGATGTGCCGGCAGAGATCGGGCTGGCGCGGGCCCTCAAGCGACGGGGAGAGGGCGCCGCGGACCGCTTCGAGGCGGAGTCGCGCATCTTCCACGAGGCCTTACGCGACGCCTACCGGCGGCTCGCAACCGATGAGCCCGGCCGCTGCCTGTTGATCGACGCAACCGAACCGAAGGTCGCGGTCGCCGAGCGGATTTGGAAGATTGTGGGCGAACGACTTGATCCGGCGAGCGCACCGGCGCAGCGCGCGGGCGCCGCATCGTGAGCGACGCCGATGCCGAGGGCGTCGAGCCGCGGGCACCACGCGAGACCACCGTTCTGCATGGCCACGCCGAAGCCGAGCGCGCGCTGCTCGAAGCCTATCGAGGTCGGCGCTTCCACCACGCGTGGCTGATCGCGGGGCCCGCCGGCATCGGCAAGGCAACGCTCGCCTACCGCATGGCGCGCTTCGTCCTTGCCCATCCCGATCCACGCACGCCGGCGGTGCAGAGAGCGACGTCGCTTCACGTCGATACCGATCATCCTGTCGCCCGACGCATCGCGGCACAGGCGCACGGCGACCTTCTGGTGCTCGAACGCACGGTCAACGAGAAGACCAACAAGTTGCGCCAGGACATTCAGGTTGATGACGTTCGGCGGACGGTAACATTTTTCGGTTCAACCGCCGGGGAGGGAGGATGGCGGGTTGCGATCGTGGATGCGGTCGACGAACTCAACCGAGAAGGCGCCAACGCTCTGCTCAAAATTCTGGAAGAGCCGCCGCGGCGCGCTGTGCTGTTGTTGGTCAGCCATTCAGCGGCCCGCGTTCTGCCGACCATCCGCTCCCGTTGCCGACTGCTGGCGCTTCGGCCGCTCTTGGCCGCCGAGGTGGCCCAGGCGGCTGCAACGGCGATCGGAGAAGACGCCGAGGCCGCCAACATCAAGGCCGCTGCGGCAGCCGCCGATGGCAGCGTACGGCGCGCGCTGGCGATGCTCGACGGCGAGGCGCTTGATCTGCGAAATCGCATCACAACTCTGCTCGAGCGGCTGCCCGCAGTCGATCCGCGCGCGCTGCATGCGCTCGGCGACCGCCTCTACAGCAGCGATCCCGCAACGCTTGCGGCCTTCGTCGACACCGTGAATGCGTGGTTGTCCGCAAGGCTGGTGAGCGGGGAACCGGATCGCGCCCGGATCGCGCGCGTGGCTGAGATCTGGGAGAGGATCAATTGCGCGGCGCGCGACGTGGAGACCTTCAATCTCGAGCGCAAGCCATTGGTTTTCAATGTCTTCGGCTGGCTTGCCGAGGCGTCGCGCGGTTGATACCTAAGAACGCGCGATGGCCGGGCTCATCACCGCAAGTCGGTTCTTCCGATTAGCGTCGTTTGCGTGCGGAATTCGGGCAAGCCCGGTTCGGTGCCTTTCGGAAATTCGGACGTAGCGCAGCGCTTTTCCGGACGTCCTGATCAAGTATCGCGCGGAAAGACTGAATGGCTGACAAGCCCCGCTACTATCTCACCACCGCCATCGCCTATCCCAATGGGCCGCCGCATATCGGCCACGCCTATGAGGCGATCGCGACCGATGCGATCGCCCGGTTCATGCGGCTCGACGGCTACGACGTGCTGTTCCTGACCGGCACCGACGAGCACGGCATCAAAATGCTGCAGACCGCGAGCAAGGAGAAGCTTTCTCCCCAGCAGTTGGTCGAACGCAACGTGCCGCGTTTCAAGGCCATGGTGGAGCGGCTCAACTGCTCGAACGACGAGTTCATTCGCACCACCGAGGAGCGACATCATCGCGCTTCCATCGGCATCTGGCAGCGGATGGAAGCGGCAGGCGACATTTATCTCGACAAGTATTCAGGCTGGTACTCGGTGCGTGACGAAGCCTATTACGATGAGCAAGAAACCAAGCTCACCGAAAAGGGCGAGCGGATTGGTCCACAAGGCACGCCGGTCGAGTGGGTGGAGGAGGAGAGCTATTTCTTCAGGCTCTCGGCTTATCAGCAGAAGCTGCTCGATCTTTATGGCAAGCACCCCGATTACGTGCTGCCGAAGGAACGACTCAACGAGGTGATGAGCTTCGTCAAAGGCGGCCTGCAGGACCTCTCGATCTCCCGCACCACTTTCGACTGGGGCGTCAAGGTGCCGGGCAATCCGAAGCACGTGATGTATGTGTGGGTCGACGCGCTCACGAACTACATTACCGCCGTCGGCTATCCCGATACGAATAGTGCGAAATTCCGCCGCTACTGGCCCGCGGACCTGCACGTCATCGGCAAGGATATCGTGCGTTTCCATGCGGTCTATTGGCCGGCCTTCCTGATGTCGGCGGGGGTCGAGGTACCACGACGGATCTTCTCGCACGGATTTCTCTTCAACCGCGGGGAGAAAATGTCGAAGTCGGTCGGCAACGTGATCGACCCGTTTGCGCTCATCGACGCTTACGGGGTCGATCAGCTTCGCTATTTTTTCCTGCGGGAGGTTCCGTTCGGCCAAGATGGCAATTACAGCCTTGAGGCGATTGTCAATCGCATCAACGCCGATCTCGCCAATGATCTCGGCAATCTGGCACAGCGATCGCTCTCGATGATCGCCCGTCAGCTCGGCGGCGTGTTGCCGAAGCCGGCCGCATTTTCCGCCGCCGACACGACGATCCTGACGCTGGCCGACGGCATGATCGCCAAGGCCCGCGATGCGATGAAGACGCAGCAGCTTCACCAGGTGCTGGGCATCGTGTGGGCGGTGGTTGCCGAGACGAACCGTTATTTCGCCGGGGAGGCGCCCTGGGCGCTCGCCAAGAGCGATCCGCCGCGTCAGGCGACCGTGCTTTACGTCACCGCGGAGGTCCTCCGGCAGGTGGCCATCATGGCCCAGCCGTTCATGCCGGGCTCGGCGGGCAAACTGCTCGATCTGCTTGCCGTTCCAGCTGGAGAACGGCAGTTCAACGAACTCGGCGGGGGACACCGGATCGCGGCCGGCAGCGCGCTGCCGCCACCCATACCGATCTTTCCCCGCTACGTGGACAGCGAAGCAAGCGCACAAACCTGATGCTGATCGACAGCCATTGCCATCTCGATTTCCCGGACTTTGCCGGTGAGCTCGACGCCCTGATCGTGCGCGCGCGTGCATCGGACATCGCGCGCATGGTGACCATCTCGACGCGGGTGAGACGACATGGCGAGGTGCTCGCCATCGCCGAACGGTTTCCCGATGTGTATTGCTCGGTTGGCACCCACCCCCACCATGCCCACGAGGAGCTCGACGTTTCCGTAGACGACCTGATCGAGCGGACGCACCATCCCAAGGTCGTCGCGATCGGAGAGGCCGGGCTCGATTACCACTACGATCTGAGCCCGCGTGAAGCGCAGGAAAAGGGCTTCCGCAACCACATTGCCGCCGCGCGCACCACCGGCTTGCCGCTCGTCATTCATTCGCGTGACGCCGACGAGGACATGGCGCGGATCCTGGAGGAGGAATCCGGAAGGGGCGCCTTCCCCGCTGTGCTGCATTGCTTCACCGGCGGCCGCGATCTTGCCCGGCGTGCGATAGCGCTCGGTCTCTTTATCTCGTTCACCGGGATCCTGACCTTCAAAAGATCCGATGACCTGCGCGCCATCGCACAAAGCCTGCCCGCGGATCGCGTTCTGCTCGAGACCGACGCGCCTTACCTGGCCCCCGGGCGCTACCGCGGCAAGCGGAACGAGCCGGCTTATGTGGTTGAGACGGCCAAGACCTTGGCCGACACGCGGGCGGTATCACTCGAGGAGATCGCTCGGCAAACCACCGAGAATTTCTTTCGCCTGTTCCGCAAAGTCCCCGGTCGCGACGCCGGCGCGGACACATTTACGCTATCTGCGCCAGCTTGACCGCCGAGCGGCGCATGACCATGAAGTTCACGATCCTCGGCTGCGGCTCCTCGGGTGGCGTTCCGCGTCCCGCGCTCGGCTGGGGGGCGTGTGATCCCGGCAATCCCAAGAACCGTCGGCGGCGGACGTCTCTCCTGGTGGAACGGCGGGAGGGAGCCGGCGTCACCCGCGTGCTGGTCGATACCTCGCCTGACCTGCGCGAGCAGCTCCTCGAGGCCCAGGTCGATTGGCTCGACGGGGTGCTCTTCACCCATGAACATGCTGACCACACCCACGGGATCGACGACTTGCGTGCCCTGTTTATTGCGCGGCGACGCCCCATTGATGTCTACCTGGATGAGCCCACGTCAAAGTCCTTGCGCGCCCGCTTCGGCTATTGCTTCCAGTCCACGGGCTTCCAGTCGCCTCTGGGCATGGAATACCCGGCTATCGTGACGGAGCACCGGCTTGAGCCCGGCAAATCCCTCACCGTCAACGGGGAGGGCGGTCCGATCGCGATCCTCCCCATCCTGCAGGAACACGGCGATATCTCTTCCCTGGGCTTCCGTGTCGGCGCCGTGGCCTATTCCTGCGACTTGAGCGGGCTGCCCCCAGCCAGCGTCGCGGCCTTGGCGGGCCTCGACGTCTGGATGGTGGACGCGCTCCGCTACCGCTCGCATCCCGCCCATTTCAGCGTCGACGACGCCTTGGCGTGGATTGGGCGCCTCAAGCCCGCTCGCGCGGTCCTGACCAATCTCCACTCCGATCTGGACTACGACGAGCTGCGCACAAGGCTGCCGTCGAATGTGGAGCCGGGATTCGACGGGCTTACGATCGAGGTGCCGACAGCCCGTTCTTGAACTCTCACCAGAGGATTATCAGACAAGTAGTTTGAGTTTCGACCCTTTTGCGCTTTCGCAAGCGCATTTCAGCCCGGGAAGATATCACTTTCATCGGCCGGTCAGTGGCTTACGGCTAGATCTTCCATCAAGTGCTGATGTTCGGGCCGCGCGAAGTCCGCGTCCAACAAGTTGGGCTGGAGCTTGGGCGCCGGGGTCGCCGCCTGGACTTTGGCTCCGTCGACCCCGCACAAACTGAGGTTTTCAAGGTCTTGTACATTTTATTCCATAATATCTCTTATGCGAATGATGGAACCTGGGGGCCGCGCAGGCGTTTGACGAAAGTTCCCCGTTGACGGTTATCAAGGCGCCCTGACCCCGGCCGCGCGCTTTGTTATTCATCCCCAAGCATGAGGTAGCCCAGTGACCACCAAAGTGAGAAAGCTCGAACCGCGAACCGCCCCGGCTCGGCTTGATACGCCGACCGACCTCTCGTCCGAGGCCGTCCGTCAGGTCTCGGCCGCGCTCAATGCGCTGCTGGCCGATACGTTTGCGCTCTACGTCAAGACCAAGAACTTTCATTGGCACGTCAGCGGACCACATTTCCGCGACTATCATCTCCTGCTCGACGAGCAAGCCGAGCAGCTGGAAGCCAGTATCGACATCCTGGCTGAGCGCGCCCGTAAGGTCGGCGGCACCACCATCCGCTCGATTGGACAGATCGCCAAGCTCCAGCGCGTCAAGGACAACGACAAGGACTACGTTGCGGCCATCGATATGCTCAACGAACTCATGAACGACAACAAAGCTCAAATCCAGAACATGCGCGAAGCCCACGAGCTCGCCGACAAGCACGAGGACGTGGCGACCGCCAGCCTGCTGGAGAACTTCATCGACGAGGCGGAAAAGCGCTGCTGGTTCCTGTTCGAGGCAAGCCGTCCGGCCGAGCGTAGCGGTCACTGATCGACGTCGGACGACGAGCGGCACAGGAGCAGAGACAGACGACGGGTAAAGTCGTAGTCTAATCCGGCCGTCTTCAAAGGCGGTGAGCCCGAGCCCTCGTCTGCCTTTCGATGCGCCCTTCCCGCGACATTGCCCGTCTTCTTGAAATCATGGCGGCGCTGCGCACGCCGGGGACCGGCTGTCCTTGGGATCTCGAGCAGAACTTCGCTACCATCGCCCCTTATACGATCGAGGAAGCATACGAGGTCGCCGACGCCGTCGCGCGCGGCGACCTCACTGATTTGCGCGAGGAGCTCGGCGACCTCCTGCTGCAGGTCATTTTTCATTCCCGTATGGCGCAGGAGCAAGGCGCCTTCGAATTTGCCGACGTTGTTGAAACTCTGAGCGAAAAGCTGATCCGGCGCCATCCCCACGTGTTTGGGGAAGCACGCAATCTCGCCCCCGAAGCGGTCAAGGATTTGTGGGAGCGTATCAAGCGCGAAGAGCGCGCACGGAAACGACCCGGTGAGGGAGTTGGAGGCGCCCTCGCCGGCGTTCCGATCGCACTTCCTGCCGTCACCCGCGCACTCAAATTGCAAGCCAAAGCCGGCAAGGTCGGCTTTGATTGGAACGACCCGCTCGCCGTGCTGGCCAAGATCCGGGAGGAAGCGGACGAGATCGGGGCCGAGATTGCAGCCGGAGATAAGGCAGCGGCGGCCGGCGAGGTCGGGGACCTCCTGTTCGCCGTGGTCAATCTTGCCCGCCATCTCGGCGCCGATCCGGAGGCGACATTGCGCGCAACGAATCGGAAATTCGAGCGTCGCTTCGCCGCCATCGAACAGGCGCTGGAAGACCTGGGCAAGACCCCGGAGGAAGCAACTCTCGAGGAGATGGACAACCTCTGGAACGAGGCCAAGGCGGCGGAGCGTCCGTGAGGCGCCTTAGCGCCACTGACAGTTTTCATCTCGCGGAAGGCCCCAAAAAAGCACCCTGTCCTCGCCGCGGGTGCTGGTGATAACATTCACCATCCACGTGTCGCGACCACGGCGCTCAGCGATGATAGCTCTGACGCAACTGTCCATTTGCCTTCTCGCCACCCTTTTGGGCGCAGCGGTGACCTCGCCGCTCGCGGCTCAGCAATGGCCGACGCGTGCGATCAGGATCGTGACCGGCACGCCCGCAGGCGGAAGCCCGGATTTCGTCAGCCGATTGCTGGCGGAGAAACTCAGCGAACGGCTCGGCCAGGCAGTGGTGGTCGAAAATTCGGCGACAACGGGTGTAGCGGCGTGGAACGCGGTCGCAAAATCCCAACCAGATGGCTACCTCGTGAGCATGTTGACGGGTGCCTTTTCAGCGCGGGCGGCCGTTGCAAAATCGCTCCCTTACCATTCGATCAAGGACTTTACGTTCATCACCCTGGTATCCGGCTACCCTATGGTGGTCGCGACCTCGCCGAATTCACCGATCAAATCGTTTCCTGACCTCATCGCGCGCGCAAAGGCGGCCCCCTTCGACGTGACCTATGGGATGAACCTGCCTGGAAGCGTGCACCATTTGACCGGCGAATTGATCAACGTCGAAGCCGGGACTTCGCTTCGCGGCATTCCTTATCGCGGCAATACCCAGATCGTGCAGGACTTGTTGGGCGGCCGGCTCGATGTGATGATCGAGACCGGTACGATTGCATTCGCCCAAGTCAGGGGCGGATTGCTGCGCGGTTTAGCAGTCTCCTCGCGCGAGCGCTTCGTGCTGCAGCCCGACATCCCAGCCATCGGCGAGACCCTGCCGGGTTTCGAGGTTATGTCCTGGCTCGGCTTGGCTGCTCCCGCGGGGATCCCCCGCCCTATCGTCGAGCGCCTTAATCATGAGGTCGCGGAAATCCTCAAGCTGCCAGACATTCGCGAAAAGCTCGCCGGCGTCGGAAACATACCGATGGCTTCCACGCCGGAACAGATGCAGGACTATATCGAGCGTGATGCGGCGCGCTGGAGCCGGGTGGTGGATATCAAAGGCATCGAAAAATATTAGAAAGTGATCGTCGTTGTTCGAAGCACATGCGGGTCGCAGTGAAACCTTAAAGATCATTGCGCGCCGGCAGCGCGCAGATACTGCAAATCTACGAACCGCTCAGGTTGAGGCAACGGCGGGGTGATAGCGCCGCCCTCGCCCATGAATGCGATCACCTGCGCCAGACCTTTGAGATCGATCTCCGCCTGCTTGGGCACAACGCCTCGGTCCGGCTCGAAATAGAGCGCGAGCGTCTGACGCGCGATTTGGTCCGACGAGCCGGTCAATTCTACGATTGCCGTCGCCACCTCCCCGCGATTGGCGGGGTCGTGGATGAACCGAAACGCCGCGGCGAGTCCACGCACGAAACGTACAACCGCATCCTTGTTCGTCTGCGCCCACGCTCGCCGCGCCGCAATGACCTGGAATTGGAACGCCGCCACCGCATCCGTGGACACTCCGAGCCTGCGGTACCCGCCGTCAATGGCGATGAAGTCCTCGGGCTGACCGAGTGGCACCGCGTCGCATTCTCCTCGCTTGAGGCATTCGAAGCGCACCGGCGTGCCCACCAGTTCCTTGACGGAATAGTCGCCCTCCCCGAGCCCGTTGAGCGCCAAGAGCTTGCGCATGGAGATCGAGATCGTGTCGACTGGTAGCGAGAGGCCCAGCGTCTTACCCCTGAGCTCGGCAAAACTCTGTATCTGCGGCTTCACGATCAGACTGTAGACGGGGTTAGCGGTCTCGCCGGCGATGGCTGTCGCGTCCGAGCCTGAGAGCGCGGCGCGGATCAGGTAGGGTGTGGCGGTCTGGGTGACATCCACGGCGCCCCGGTCAAGTGCGGCAACCATCTTGTCGGTGCCGCCAGCGATCGGAACGAGTTCGAGCTTGACGCCTTCGCGGGCGAGGAAGCCCTTCTGCTGGGCGATGAACAGATAGAGCGTCGATACGCTCCGTACGGTCGAAGGGATTTGTCCGTAGCGGAGGGTGACGGTATCAGCGGCGGAGGACTGGATTGCGATGCACAGCCACGCCGCAATGCTAAAGTTGCGCATGATGTTTCTTGCCGTGGCGCTCACGATCTTTCTCTGTCCTGAGCGATCCTGAATTGGACCTAATCCACCCCTGCCGCACGCAGATATTGCAAATCTACGAATCGCTCGGGCGAGGGTAACGGCGCCTTGATCGCGCCTGCTTCGCCCATCATCGCAATTACCTGCGCGAGCCCTTTGAGATTGATCTCAGCCTGCTTCGGGAGAACGCCGCGTTCGGGATCGAAGAATAGCGCAAGCGTCTGCTGCGCGATTGCCTCCGACGCGTTTGTGCTCTGCATCACCGTCCGCACAACACGGTCACGGTGGGCGGGATCGCGGATAAACCTAAACGCCGCAGCCAAGGCGCGCACGTAACGCACCATGGCCTCCGTGTTTGCTTGCGCCCAGGAGCGCCGCACCGCAGTCACCGTGTAGAGCAGTTCTGGCACTGCTTCGGTTGACGCGCCGAGCATGCGGAAGCCTTGCTCCATCGCGATCAGATCCTGTGGCTGTCCCAGTACGACCGCATCGCAGTCGCCACGGCGCAGGCACGCCCAGCGACCCGAGGTTCCCTCGATGGTGCGAAAGCCGAACTCGCCGCGCGCGAGGCCGTGCAGTGCCATGAGTTTGCGTATGGACAGCGTGATGGTGCCGTATTCGTCGGCCAGCCCGACCAGCTTGCCCTTGAGGTCGGAAAAACTCGTGATTTCCGGCTTCGCGATTACGCCGTAAATCGGATTGTTGAACTCCGCCGCGACCGCGACGGCATCTGACCCGGCGAGCGCCGCCCGGATCAGAAACGGCGTGGCCACGTGGGTGAGATCGACGCTGTCGTTATGCAGCGCCGTGATCTGGTGGTCCGCTCCGCCGGGGATGGGCTGGAGAATCTGCACGTTGAGCCCTTCGCGTGCAAAGAAACCCTCCCGCTCCGCGATCGCAACCGGCAGCGAGAAGATGCTCCGCGCGGCCGAATAGGCTTGGCCGTAGCGGAGATTCAGCGTCTGGCCCAGGGCTCCCTGTACGAAGGTCATGCACAGGAGCGATGCCAGAGCGGTGCCGGTGCCTGTTTTCAACAGCCGTGCCATTGCGTTCGGCACCTTCTCGACGCACTCGTCAGTGGGACGGAACCGCGGACGGGCTAAACTTGACACGCACCTTTTCAGCGTTCGCAGGGTCCACGCGAACCGTGATCGCGAGCGCGCCGTCATCGCGCAACACCTTTGTCATGACTTCGGTGTGGCGGTGGAGCCAGCTTACGCCCGCACCATCGGCCGCATCGATGACCAGATCAAGCGTCACCCGCCGCGCCGCGAGCCGCGCCTCGATCTCCGTGGCGAGGCGGTCCATCCCCTCCCCGCTCAGCGCCGAGACCAGCACCGGATGTCGCTCGGCCGGCTTCCGTTCGGCACGATTGCGCAGGCTGATGCCGGCATCGCGATCGAGCCGGTCGATCTTGTTCCACACCTCGACCAGCCGCGCACCGTCATGCGGCGCGATGCCCAGTTGCTTGAGAACCTGCTCGACGTCGAGCGACTGTGCTTCGGCGTCCGCATGCGACACGTCGCGCACGTGCAGAATTAGGTCGGCCTCGATGACCTCTTCGAGCGTTGCGCGGAAGGCCGCGACCAACATGGTCGGCAAGTCGGAAATGAAGCCCACGGTATCGGACAGGATGATCCGCAAGCCTTGCGGCAGCTCGACTGCACGCAGGGTCGGGTCGAGGGTTGCAAACAGCATGTCGGCGGAGAGGACACTCGCCCGACTCATGCGATTGAACAGGGTCGATTTTCCGGCATTCGTGTACCCCACCAGCGCCACGATCGGATACGGGACGCGCTTGCGGCTGTCGCGGTGAAGTTTGCGCGTACGCTTAACCTTTTCGAGTTCGGCCTCGATGCGCGCGATGCGCTCCTCGATCATGCGCCGGTCCGACTCGATCTGGGTCTCGCCCGGACCGCCGAGGAAGCCAAAGCCGCCACGCTGGCGCTCGAGGTGCGTCCAGGTACGCACGAGCCGGCTCTTCTGGTAGGTGAGATGCGCGAGCTCCACCTGGAGGGCGCCTTCACGCGTGCGGGCGCGTCGCCCGAAGATCTCCAGGATCAAGCCGGTGCGATCGACCACCTTTGCGCTCCAGGCTTTTTCGAGGTTGCGCTGCTGCACCGGCGAGAGGGCGCAATCCATCACCACGATTCCGGCATCCTCGGTTTTGACCAAGCCGGCGATCTCCTCGACCTTGCCCTTGCCGATGAAGGTCGCGGGTCGGATGTCGCTGAGAGGTACGATGCCCGATGAGACCACGCTCAGGTCGATGGCGCGCGCGAGTCCTACTGCCTCGTCCAGCCTCGCTTCAGGAGAGCGCAACGCGACACTGGCGTGCGCATCCGTCGAGCGCGGCACGCGCCCCCGCAAATGCGGCTCAATCACAAGCGCGCGGCCCGTCTCCGAGCTCCTGTGCGAACTCAGACGATCGCCGTGGCTATCGAACCGACGCGGTTCCAATCAGGCCTTGTCTCCGACCGACGCTTCGTCGGCCCCTTCGAACAGCTGGATCGGGTGACCCGGCATGATCGTTGAGATGGCATGCTTGTAGACAAGTTGCGAGTGCCCGTCGCGTCGCAGTAGCACGCAGAAGTTATCGAACCAGGTCACCACGCCTTGCAGCTTCACTCCGTTCACCAGGAAGATCGTGAGCGGTGTTTTGTTCTTGCGGACATGATTGAGGAAGGTGTCTTGGAGATTTTGTGCGCGTTCAGCCGCCATTGTCATTGTTCCATTTTTTGGCTCACAGGCCCCTTCCCGCGAGCTTTATTGCCAAGTCGCTGTGCCCATTTTGTAGGCTGCACACTCGACAGGACCCGGACTGGGCCATTACAGGGCACGTCCGCTGGCGGCGCAAGCACAAGTTGGGGGCAGAGGCTGCTCTGTCCGGGGCAAATCGGGCGTCAGGTCCGTTCGGCGTGGCGATGGAATTCGGCTCGCAACGCGGTCGCGACCGAACCGGGCGCCCCGTTCCCCACGGGACGATCGTCGATCCGAACGACAGGCATCACGATCTGGCTGGCTGAGGTCAGGAAGGCCTCGCGCGCGGCTTGTGCCTCCGCGACCGTAAACGGCCGTTCCTCGAATTCCAGGCCCTGGGCCTTGATGACGTCGATCAAGACGCTCCTGGTGATGCCCCGTAAAATTCCGTTATCGGCTGCCCGGGTCACCACCTTCCCGCCTTTGGTGACGATCCAGGCATTGCTCGACGCCCCTTCGGTGACTTGGCCGTCCCGGTCCACGAACCATGCCTCCTTAGCCCCCCGCTCGCGCGCCGCCTGTTTGGCCAGCACATTGGGCAGAAGCGAGATCGATTTGATGTCGACGCGCTGCCACCGATTGTCCGGGACGGTTATGATGGCGAGGCCTTCCGCGGCAGTCCGTTCGTTGCCCGCGAAGTCGATGCTGCGGGCGGTCACCACGACGCTGGGGTGCGTGCCGGGAGGCGGAAAGCCATGATCCCGACGTGCGATCCCCCGCGTGATCTGCAGATAGATGATCCCATTGTGCACGCGGTTCCGGCGCATGCATTCGCGCATGATGATCGCGAGCGCGGTCTCCGACATCGGCATCGCGATGTCGAGTTCATCAAGTGAACGTCTGAGCCTTGCCAAGTGGCGCCGCTGATCGATGACGCGGCCGCCTCTGACTTCGCAAACCTCGTAAACGCCATCCGAGAACTGGTAGCCCCGGTCCTCGATATGAACGGTCGCCGCATGCTGCGGGAGGTAGCGGCCATTCACATAGGCAATGCGCGACATTCAGAGGGCAGAGTACGGCGAACGGATGCCGGGAGGTGATTCATGCATGACGGCCAAGTGTTGCTTCTCCATCGCTGTCCCCTGTCGCCCGCCTGGTCAGTCGATCCCCAGCGCCTTGAGCTTGCGGTGAAGCGCGGAACGCTCCATGCCGACGAACTCGGCCGTGCGCGAGATGTTGCCGCCGAACCGGCTGATCTGCGCGACCAGATATTCGCGCTCGAACACTTCGCGCGCATCCCGCAGCGGCAATCCCATGAGGTGCTCGCCGCCGTCGCCGCCGGGCATAGACGGCACCATGGAGCCTACATCCTGCGGCAGCATGTCCGCATTGATCACCGCCTCGGGATCTCCGCCGGCGAGGATCATCAGCCGCTCCACGTTGTTGCGCAGTTGGCGCACATTCCCCGGCCAGTCGTGCGACTGCAGCACGGCCATGGCGTCCTCGCCGATCAAGCGTTTCGGCAGGCCGGTTCCGAGCGAAATCTGTTCCATGAAATATTCAATGAGATGGGGGATGTCCTCCCGACGTTCTGCCAACGGCGGCACGCGAATCGGCACGACCGAAAGCCGGTGATAGAGGTCTTCACGGAACTTGCCGGCGGCAATCTCGGCTTCGATGTTGCGGCCGGTCGACGAGATGATGCGCACGTCGACCTGAACCTTCTGGGTGCCGCCGACGCGCTGGAACGTCTGCTCCACCAGGACCCGCAGGATCTTATTCTGGGTCTCTCTCGGCATATCGGCGATTTCGTCGATGAACAGCGTGCCGCCATGCGCCTCTTCGAGTGCACCGACCTTGCGCCCCTGTCCGTCGGTCAATTGCTCGACGCCGAACATCTCCAGTTCCATGCGTTCCGGCATCATCGCCGCTGCGTTGATTACGATGAACGGGCCATTGGCGCGCGCCGAATGGGCGTGGATCGCGCGCGCCGCCAGTTCCTTGCCGGCACCGGCCGGCCCGACGATCAAGATGCGGCTGTTGGTGGGAGCGATTTTCTCCACCGTCTGGCGAAGCTGGTTCATCGACGACGACTTGCCCACCACCGCGGAAGGGGCAAACTGCTTGAGTGCCTTGACCTCGCGCTTGAGCCGCGACGTTTCCAGCGCGCGCTGGGCAACGAGCACCAGCCGATCGGCTTTGAACGGCTTCTCGATGAAGTCGTAGGCGCCCTGCTTGATGGCGGCCACGGCGGTTTCGATGTTGCCGTGACCCGAAATCATCACGATCGGCAATTCGGGATGTTGCCCCTTCATCGCATCGAGCAACTGCAATCCGTCGAGCCGGCTGCCTTGCAGCCAGATGTCGAGGAATACGAGATTGGGTCTGCGGCTCGCGACATGCGCCAGCGCGTCGTCGCTGTCTCGTGCGGAGCGCGTGATAAAACCTTCATCCTGCAGGATCCCGGAAACAAGCTCCCGGATATCCGCTTCGTCGTCGACAATGAGGATGTCATCTGCCATGGCTTGTTACGCATTCGTTGCAAGTTGAGGGGATTGAGACTGCCGCGTAGGCTGGGTGTCGTTGGCTGCCGCGGCTTCCGCCGCAAAGCGCAGCCGCATCCATGCTCCCCGCTGGCCCGGGATCTTGTCGGCAGCATCGCCGAGTTCGATGCAACCGCCATGGTCTTCCATGATCCGGCCCACGATCGCCAGTCCGAGCCCGGTGCCCTTTTCCCGGGTCGTGACATAAGGCTCGAGCAGTCGGCTGCGGTTCTCTTTCGGCAAACCGATCCCATTGTCGACCACGTCGATGACGATATCGCCGCCTTCGCGACCCGCGAAAACATTGATGCGGCCGCGGCCGAGTTCGGCCGGCGGAACGGCGGTGACCGCTTCGGTCGCATTCTTGATGATGTTGGTGAGCGCTTGCGAGATGAGCCGGCGGTCGAACTGCGCGTGCATCGGGTCCTGCGCGATCTCGACGTCGATATCGATATCGGCATTGCCAACGCGTTGAAGAAACACGACCTGGCGGACCGTATCGGCCACGTCTTCGGGCGTCATCACTGGCTTGGGCATGCGAGCAAAGCGGGAGAATTCGTCCACCATGCGTTTGATGTCGTCGACCTGGCGGACGATAGTGTCGGTGCACTGCTGGAAGATGCCCCCGTCATCCTTGATCACGCTGGCATACTTGCGCCGTAGCCGTTCGGCGGAGAGCTGGATCGGCGTGAGCGGATTCTTGATCTCGTGTGCGATACGGCGCGCGACGTCGGCCCAGGCGGAGGTGCGCTGCGCGGCCACGAGCTCGGTGATATCGTCGAGCGTCACCACATAGCCGCCTTCGGCCGCACTCGACTGTTCGCTCGTGACGCGCACCGACAGATTGCGCTCGCGGCCGTTACGATTGATCGTCACCTGACCCTGCACCAGACGCTGCAGCCCGGAGCGCGCCACAGTGAAGATATCGGCAAGCTCGGGGACGATATCGGTCAACTGCCGTCCCAGCGCCTCAGCCTCCGAACTCCCGATCAGTCGCTCGGCTGACCGGTTCAAAATGCTAATACAGCTCTCGGCATCCACGCCGATGACGCCGGCGCTTGCTCCGGCCAGCACGGCCTCGGTGAAACGGCGGCGGCTGTCGATCAGATCGCGCGCGCGAACGATGTCGTCGCGTTGCGTGCGCAGCTCCTGGGTCATCTTGTTGAAGGTCTCGCCGAGTTGCGCAAGATCGCCTTCCGAACGTCGGGTCGGCACCTGAACGTACAGATTACCCGTGGACACGACCTGAGCAGCGCCGATCAGGCGTCGAATCGGCGCCACCAGGTAGTTAGCGAAATTCAACCCGATCCAGACCGCAGAGAGCAGCACGATAAGCGCAATCACAGTGTACATCAACGCGAACGCGATCTGAATCCCGATCCGGCGCGCCGAGAGATCGGCGTATTGCGCCACGCTGGCCTGTGTCCCTCGCAATTGCGCGAGCACGCGCGGGTCCAGGAGCCGTGCAATGTACAGATAGACGTCATTGTAGCCGCGCAATTTTATGATCGAGGCAACGTGATTGGCATCGAGGAACATCGCCACTTGTGGCTCGGTGTCGTTGATGCCGGCGAGCACCTCGGCCGATGGTTTGACAAAAGCCTGGGTGACTTTCGTCTCGACCTCATCGACGACGTTGAGATCCTTGTCGAGCAGCACGATCGCCGGCAATCCGCGGATGGAGGCCTGGACCGCGAGAAACTGATGGAACTGCTCGCGCGACTGGTCGAACAAAGGCTTGGCTCGCGCAAGCTCTATCGCGGTGGCGATGCTCTCAGCACGCACAAATTGGACCTGTTCGCGCACATAAGCGTCGGCGACAATCAACGAGTTCTCGATGAGCGATTGCGTCTGTTGGGAGAACAGCCGGTCAAGGCCGCGGTCGAGCGTCACGCTTGCAACTACGGCTACCAGAACTGCCGGAACAGCAGCGATAACCGAGAACAAAGCAACGATGCGAACGTGAAGGCGCGCCGCGGCGCGCCCGCGGCGCCTCGCCTGCACAACCCCCCAGACCTCGCGCGCAATGACCACAATGAGAAGAAAGACGGTGACCGCGTTGGTCAGGAGGAGCGTGACCACGACCTCGTGTGTTGGCGGAATCGGCGTGAGCCCGGCCAACACGAGGAATGTGACCAGCGCGGACAGTAGCGCGAGCGCGACGGCCGCAAAGCCAAGCGTCCGCGGGATCCAGGTCGGCGCGGGCGCTGCGGCAGCGGTCGCCAGTTCGGCGTTGGCGGCCTGGCCGACGTCAGTCATCAATTGGTTCTCGTCCCAAACGGGAAGCCGTAACGGTGCGAAAAAACCGCCCGTTTAGGCGCCCCCCAGCTCATCGATGGTATTTTGCACTGATGCTTTTATACAACAATGTTGCCGGATTGCGACAAATCCGGGGCGCGGCCTATCAAGCTGTGGCCATTCGGCACCAAGCTTCAGGAGACCCGCGTCAATTGCTGCTACGGAAGACCTGAATATCGAGATCGCGGATTTTTTTCCGCAGTGTGTTGCGGTTGACCCCGAGCAGATCGGCGGCGCGAATTTGGTTTCCACGCGTAGCCGCCAACGTCACCGACAGCAACGGATGCTCGATTTCCCGCAGGACGCGGTGATAGAGCCCGGGCGGCGGCAATTCCTCGCCGAAACTCGCGAAATAGGACGCGAGATGGCGCTCGACGGCGGCCGAGAGCCCCTCCTCCGCCCGCGACTCGTCGTCACCTGACACCATGGCGGGCTGCGAGAGTTCCGCGTCGATCACTCCGGCCGCGATGGTTTCCTGGGGATAGAGCGCGGCGAGCCGACGGGCAAGATTTTCGAGTTCGCGCACATTGCCGGGCCAGCGATGCCGTTTGAGCCGCTCGAGCGCACCCTGATCGAGCTGTTTAGCCGGCAGACCTTCACGTTCGACCTGGGTGAAGAAATGGCGAATCAGGTCAGGCACGTCTTCGGTGCGTTCGCGCAGCGGCGGCAGCCGCAGCGGCACCACGTTGAGGCGGAAGAACAAGTCCTCTCGGAACAATCCCTGCTGGATCAGGATGCGCAGGTCTTTGTTGGTGGCCGCGATGATACGCACGTCGGCCTTGATCGGCGTGCGTCCACCTACGGTGGTATACTCGCCCTGCTGCAGCACGCGCAGAAGCCGGGTCTGTGCCTCCATCGGCATGTCGCCGATCTCGTCGAGGAACAGCGTGCCGCCCTCCGCCTGCTCGAAGCGGCCGGAACTGCGGCTATTGGCGCCGGTGAACGCGCCCTTCTCATGGCCGAACAGTTCCAACTCGATGAGATCGCGGGGGATCGCCGCCATGTTGATGGCGACGAAAGGACCGCTGCGGCGCTTGCCGTAATCGTGCAGCGCGCGCGCGACCAATTCCTTCCCGGTTCCCGATTCCCCGGTGATCATCACGGTGAGATCGGTCTGCATCAGGCGAGCGAGCACGCGATAGATCTCTTGCATCGCCGGCGAGCGGCCAACTAGCGGGATGGAGTCGAAGTCTTCCGCCTTGGGGGCGGGACGCGTGCGTTCCTTCGGCTCCGACAGCGCGCGGCCCACGATGCCGATGAGTTCCTTGAGATCGAACGGCTTCGGCAGATATTCGTAGGCGCCTCGCTCCGACGCGCGCACCGCGGTCATGAACGTGTTCTGTGCGCTCATGATGATCACCGGAAGCTGCGGCCGCAGTTTCTTGATGCGCGGCAAGAGGTCGAACGCATTTTCGTCCGGCATGACAACGTCGGTGATGACGAGATCGCCTTCTCCTTGACTGACCCAACGCCACAGCGTCGCGGCGTTGCTGGTCGAGCGCACTTCATAGCCTGCGCGCGAAAGAGCTTGGTTGAGCACGGTGCGGATTGCCGCGTCGTCGTCGGCAACCAGTATGCTTCCAGCGGGCATTGGCATCCCTCGTTAGGTAGCGTCGCCCGGCTCGGCGTCGTCACCCAAGAAAATGGGCATGAGCACACGAAAGATGGTACGTCGCGGTTGAGACTCGCATTCGATGATCCCGCCGTGATCGCCGATGATCTTTGACACCAGCGCGAGGCCGAGGCCTGATCCGGTTGGTTTCGTCGTCACGAACGGATCGAAAAGATGGGGCAACAGGTCCTCTGGCACCCCAGGCCCATTGTCCTTCACGCAGAATTCGAGGGGCAACGATACGCGCGTCTTGCTGCCCGGAAGCGAGAGGCGCACGCCTGGGCGAAACGCGGTGGAGAGCTGAATTTCGCCGTCGGCGGCGTTCTCCCCGATCGCCTCGGCGGCGTTCTTCACGAGATTGAGAAACACCTGGATGAGTTGGTCGCGATTGGCGAGCACGGGCGGCAGCGACGGATCATACTCCTCGATGAATTTGATGTGGCGCGCGACACCGGAATGCGTCAGCCGTTTGACGTGCTCGAGCACGACGTGAATGTTGACGGATTCACGCTCGACCGGGCGCTCATCGGTGAACACTTCCATACGGTCGACGAGCTTGACGATGCGGTCGGCCTCGTCGCAGATCAGCCGTGTTAGGGTGCGATCCTCGTCGCCGACCGACTGTTCCAGCAGTTGCGCCGCCCCACGGATGCCGGATAGTGGATTCTTGATTTCGTGCGCCAGCATGGCCGCGAGCGCAGTCACCGAGCGCGCGGCGCCACGATGGGTGAGCTGGCGGTCCATCTTGTCGGCGATCGTGCGTTCCTGCAGCATCACGACCACGTGGTCCGGTCGCTCCGGCAGCGGCGCCACGTGCAGGTCGACGAGGCGTTCGCCGGGATTACGTGGTGTGCCGAGATCGACCTTGTACTCGTTGACCGCCGCTCCGCGCGCGCGCACCTGGTCGATGAGCGCCAGCAAGGGGCTTCCGAACGGGACGAGGTCGCCCAGGCGATGACGGCGCAATAACGGCAAGGAGGCTTCGAAAAACGATTCGGCGGCGGCGTTGGCATTGGCCACGCGACCATCGGCCGAAACCATGATGACGGGATGCGGCAACGCGTCCAGAACGGCGTCCGCGGTGCCGGAAGGCAGCGTGGGCATGGGCTCGAGTTCGACTCATGCCGCCATCCTTGCGGTCCCGCCAAACGCGTCATAGGCCTCGGCAAGATGGCGGTGAACGAGGGCAGGGCTCCTCGGCGGTCAGCACCCGCTCACGATGTGCCTTGAGCAGTACCTCGGATGCACCCGCCGTCTCTGCCGCCGCGCTGAGTGCCCAGCCGAGATGCTTGCGCGCATGGCGCCGGCCGACGGCCCGGCCGTGATGAGACAGCATATCGTCATAGAGCTGGCGGATGATCCGGAATTGCGTGGGGAGCTGGGGGGCGCTCTCGCGTCGGCCGCCGGCTAGGCGGCGACCGATCTGACCCGGCAGCCACGGGCGCCCTTGCGCTGCGCGCCCGACCATGACCGCATTGGCGCCCGAAGCCGCCAGCGCTGCGGCGGCGTCCTCGTAGGTGCGGATGTCGCCGTTCACCACGAGCGGAATCGAAACGCTGTCCTTTACGGCACGCACCGTGTTCCAATCGGCCCGGCCTTTGTAGAACTGGCAGCGCGTTCGTCCGTGCACCGTGATCAGTCGCACGCCCGCGTCCTGCGCGCGCCTGGCAAGCTCCGGAGCGTTGATCGAGCGCTCATCCCACCCGAGCCGCATCTTGAGCGTCACCGGCACCGTCACCGCGCCGACAGTTGCGTCGATCAACGTCATGGCGTGGTCGAGATCGCGCATCAACGCGGAGCCCGATTGGACCCCGGTGACATGCCGCGCCGGGCAGCCCATGTTGATATCAATGATTGCGGCGCCGGATGCCTCGACGATCCGGGCGGCCTCTCCCATCCAGCGCGCTTCGCATCCTGCCAATTGGACCACGTGAGTATCGAGGCCCCGCCCCTCCGCCCGCAGCAGCGCCTCAGCACGGCCCTCGGCGAGCGCCGCGCTCGCGGTCATTTCGGAAACGACAAGCCCGGCACCAAGGCTGGCGGCCAATCGTCGAAACGGCGCGTCCGTCACGCCTGACATCGGCGCCAAAATCACCGGGCTTGGCAGCGTGAGGCTGCCAATGACGACCGGTTGCTGGTGTAAAAGGTTTGGCAACACAGTGGCTTGCGGTCCATGCACAGGAAATAGGCGACATTCTGATACTGCATAGAGTTTAGCCAATCTCGCCGTATGCGCAAGTGTTGCACTGCAAAAAAATCCCGCTGCGGGGGACAGATTGTGACGGCCGGCAAAAGCTGGGTTTGCGGCCTCGGCGGTACGGGTTAAAGCCATGGCGCAACATGGGGTTTCGGATTGCGGACATGACAGTCAAAGTCGCAGCCGTCGTAGTGGCAGCAGGCCGCGGGCTCCGAGCGGGCGGCGATTTGCCCAAGCAATACCGGCTCATTCTGGGCGAGCCGATGATCCGGCCGAGCCTGGCCGCGCTGGCGCGGCACAACGGAATCTCGGCGGTCCAGCCGGTCATCCATGGCGATGATGCCGCGCTCTTTAAGGCGGCGGTTGCGGGCCTCGATCTCTTGCCGGCGGTCCACGGCGGCGCTTCCCGACAGGCCTCTGTGCGCGCCGGCCTCCAGGCATTGGAGCGTCATCGCCCGGACCTTGTGCTGGTGCACGATGCCGCGCGGCCGTTTGCGTCGGACGCCTTGATCACGCGTGCGATCTCGGCCGCGGGCACGAGTGGCGCGGCGGTGCCGGTGATCGCCGTCGCGGACACCGTCAAAACCGTCGACGCGACAGGTTACGTGACCGGCACGATCGACCGAGGACACCTGCGCATGGTGCAAACCCCGCAGGGATTCGGCTTTGCCTCCCTTCTCGATGCGCATCAGCGGGCCACCGCCGCAGGGCGTGACGATTTCACCGACGACGCCGCGCTCGCCGAATGGGCGGGCCTCAAGGTCACCACGTTCGAGGGTGAGGCTGGGAACGTGAAGGTCACCACCAACGATGATTTCAGCCGCGCTGAAGTGGCCAAGCTTGCAGCCTTGAGCGATGTGCGCACCGGTTTCGGCTTCGATGTCCACCAATTTGGCGATGGCGATCACGTCACGCTCGGCGGCGTGCGCATCCCTCATGGGCGCGGATTGTCGGGCCATTCGGATGCCGACGTCGTCCTGCACGCGCTCGTGGACGCCATTCTCGGCGCGCTTTCCGAAGGAGACATCGGCGTGCATTTTCCTCCCACCGATGCACGATGGCGCGGCGCGTCCTCGGATCGCTTTTTCGCATTCGCGGTCGACCGGGTTCGCGCACGCGGGGGGCGCATCGCCCATATCGACGTCACCATCGTCTGTGAGGCTCCGCGGATTGGCCCCCACCGGGATCAGATGCGTACCCGCATCGCCGAGCTTGCCGGCATCCCCATCGAGCGGGTGGGCGTAAAGGCAACGACGAGCGAAAAAATGGGCTTCACCGGTCGCGGCGAAGGCATGGCCGCATTCGCCAACGCGACCGTCCGTCTGCCGTGGAGCGATTAGATGGATCAGGAGTTGGTCGAGGGGGCACGAACGCTGCTCGATCTATGTCGAACGAAGGGACTTAAGATCGCCGCCGCCGAATCGTGTACCGGGGGACTTCTGGCGGCGACGCTTACCGAAATCGCCGGCTCCTCCGATGTGTTCGAGCGTGGCTTCGTCACCTACAGCAATGAAGCCAAGCAGGCGATGATTGGCGTCTCGCCAGCCACGCTTGCAAGTCACGGCGCCGTGAGCCGCCAGACCGCGGAAGCCATGGCCAGGGGCGCACTGACGCACGCGCCGGTCGACCTCACGGTTTCGATCACCGGGATCGCCGGACCGGGCGGCGCGGTGCCTGGCAAGCCCGTCGGGCTCGTGCATTTTGCCGCCGCATCTCGAACCGGCCGACTGATCGCGCACGAGCGCAATTACGGCGACATTGGCCGCGCGCATGTGCGCCGCGCCTCGGTGATCGAGGCGCTCGCGATGCTGGGCGAGCTCGCCGCAACGGAAATCGCGCCGGCTCGTTGAAAGCGTTGCGCCACAGATGAGCGGCAGGCCGGATCCGATTTCTCCCCACGGCGAGTTGGCGATGACCGACGCGTCAGTCGCGGCTCACTTTGCATAGACCACGTCGGCGCGCCGCTCGAAGGCCGCGGAGAAACGGCGGAAGGCCGCGTCGAACATCGTCCCCATGAGCAGCCCCAACGTCCGGCTCTTGAAATCATACGAGATGAAAAATTCGACGTCGCAGGCATGATCCCCGGTCGCGTGAAAGGCCCAGCGGTTTTCCAGCCTGCTGAAAGGTCCGTCGAGATACTCAACCAGGATCTGTAGGTTGGGTCGGTCGAGCGTGACCCGGCTGGTGAAGGTCTCGTGGATGAACTTGTAGGCAACCGTCATGTTCGCGACCAAGATCTCGACGCCTTCCGGCTCGGGAATACGCTGACGTACCTTGAGCGAGCGGCACAGCGGTACGAATTCCGGATAGCGTTCCACGTCCGCAACCAGGTCGAACATGTGGGCGGCCGAATGCCGCACGTGACGCTTGGTTGAGAATTGCGGCATCAATCGACCCCGGCGGCTTTGCCGCATCCTCCGCAGCCGATCACCATGAGCAGGCGCCTCGGGTCTTCAGACGCCACAAAGCCTAGCCTCCCGTGCCGCCTTCAAGCGCGCAAAATCCTCGCCCGCGTGATGCGAGGAGCGCGTGAGCGGGGACGAGGAGACCATCAGAAAGCCCTTGGCGTAGGCGATGGTCTCGTAGGCCTTGAACTCGTCGGGGTGCACATATCGTTCGACCGCGTGGTGCCTGCGGGTTGGCTGCAGGTACTGACCGATCGTGAGGAAGTCGACGTCCGCGGCGCGCAGATCATCCATGACCTGGAGAAGTTCATTCCGCGCCTCGCCCAGGCCCACCATGATGCCCGACTTGGTGAATATGGTGGGGTCGATCTCCTTGGCCCGTTGCAGCAGGCGGATCGAGGCGAAGTAGCGCGCGCCCGGCCGCACCGTGAGATATTTCGACGGAACGGTTTCGAGGTTGTGGTTGAAGACGTCAGGCTTCGCCGCGACCACCATCTCGACCGCCCCCATCTTGCGCAGGAAATCGGGCGTGAGCACCTCGATTGTCGTCGATGGGCATTGCGCCCGGATCGCGCGAATAACGGCAGCAAAGTGCCCGCCACCACCGTCGTCGAGATCATCGCGGTCAACCGAAGTGACCACCACGTGCCTGAGGCCGAGCTTTGCTGTTGCGTCGGCGACCCGCGACGGCTCGCCCGGGTCGAGCGGACCAGGCAGTCCGGTCTTGACGTTGCAAAAGGCGCAGGCACGGGTGCAGGTATCCCCCATGATCATGAAGGTCGCGTGCCGTTTGTCCCAGCACTCACCGATATTGGGACAGCCCGCCTCTTCGCACACCGTGTGCAAGCCGTTCGCGCGTACAATCGCCCGGGTGTCGCCATAACCCCGGGATATAGGCGCCCTTACCCTGATCCAGTCGGGTTTTTTCAGCGCCGCCACGTCGGGGCGCTGCGCTTTCTCCGGATGGCGCGGTCTGTTGGTAGCGTCGAGCACGACGGTCATGGCAGCTCCCCAGCTTACTTACGGACGCGGGGCAGTCGGCGCAAGACGTCCGCCACGCGCCCGCCTCTTTGCATACCTACAAACGGCGGTTCCGCTCGCCCCGCAAAGTGATGCGCCGGCCCGTCCGCCGTGCCACTTCCGGTCCAACAACTCTATCGCCTCACCGTGCTTGTTGAGGAGGATGCGTGTCCAGCAAGCCCGCTCTCACCCTCAAGCGCCGCCTGAACGCACCGCCATCGAAAATTTATCGGGCCTGGACGGACGCCGCGAAAATTTCGCGCTGGTTCGGCCCCGAGGACGCCGAAATATTGCGCGCCGAGACGGACGTCCGCGTCGGCGGGCGCTTCCGCATCGTTTTTCGCGGACCGGACGGCGAGGAACACGACGTCGGCGGCGTCTATCGCGAGGTGGTGCCGAATCAAAAGCTGGTATTCACCTGGGCGTGGCGTAGCACTCCGGAACGAGAGTCGCTGGTAACGGTCGCGCTCAAGCGTGACGGCGATGGCACCTTGCTGACTTTGCTGCACGAACAATTCTTCGACGAGGCCGCGCGCGATCGCCACGGGCGCGGCTGGAACGAAACACTCGATAAGCTCGAAAGTTACGTCCGCGAATTAAACCCGCGATTAACGCAATAGCTGCACTCACGGCGACCGCAATCCAGCAGAGGGGCTGTTGGCGTCTTTGACCAAACACTCCGCCCGTCATAGAGTTCCGACCGATTGTTTTCGCCGGAACCGCTCATGCTCACCCGTCGCGCAACCCTCGCCGGCATCGTCGCGCTCGGTTTTCCTTCCGCCGCCGATGCTCAGGGCTTTCCGAGCCGGAGCATCACCATCGTCGTGCCCTACCCTCCCGGCGGACCAGTCGATGCGTTGGCGCGCCTGATCGCACAGGAAGCTGCCGGCGATCTCAATCAACCGATCGTCGTTGAAAACCGCCCCGGCGGATCGGGCATCATCGGCACCCAGGCGGTGGCGCGCGCTGAACCCGATGGCCATGTGCTCGTGCTCGGCACCAATCAGACCCACGCGACCAACCAGAGCTTGATCAAGAACTGCCCTTACGACGCCGTGAGGGACTTTGCCCCAGTCGCCGGCATCGCCGCCATGCCTCATGTCCTAGTGGTGCGCAAGAGCCTGGCACTCCGGAGCGTTGGCGACGTGGTGGCAATGGCGAAGGCAAAGCCTGGCAGTCTCACTTTCGGATCGACCGGCAACGGCTCCGGCGCCCATCTCGCGGGCGAACTGTTCAAGACCAAGGCCGGCATCGATATGCTGCATGTGCCCTTCAAGGGTCTCTCCCCAATGCTCACGGAGTTGCTCGCCGACCGCATCGACCTCAGCATCGCGCCGCTGCCCGGACTGATAGGACAGCAGATTGAGTCCGGCACGGTGCGCGCACTCGGACTCGCGCGCGCTGAGCGCGTGCCGCAGCTTGTGTCCGTGCCGACATTCGCCGAGAGCGGCGTGCCGGGGGTCGAGGCGGATGCCTGGTCTGCTTTGTTCGCGCCGACGCGCACGCCACCTCCGGTTATCGAGCGGCTCTACCTCAGCATCGCCACCGCGCTATCGAAGGATTCGGTGCGCGCGGCAATGGCCAAACAAGGCATTCCCGCGGCGCTCAAGACACCGACGGAGGTCGCCGCCATGCTCCCAGGCGAAGTGGAGAAATGGGCCGCGGTGATCAGGGCCGCCAATCTGGTAATGGACTGAGTAACCGGCTTCGAACGACATGTTCGATGGTCAGGCCACGACAGGCAGTTCGAAAAAACGCCCGGCATTGCGCCAAAGAATCTTCTCTTTGTCGGCCGTTGAAATCGCAAGTCCGTTCACGATGTCGATGTGCTCCTTGGGATCGATCGGCACTGGTCCGTAATCGGTACCGAACATCACGCGGTCGACGCCGAACACCTCTACCGCTTCACGCACATGCGGGGGCCAGAACCCCATGGTATCGACGTACAGCATCGCGAGGTAATCGCTTGGGCGGGACTTGCAGCGGATGACGGCGCGCTCGGGCATGCCGTCGCAGCCCAGCCGCCAGCCGAAATCGAGTCGTCCCATGACCGGCAGCAATCCCCCGCCCATATGGGCGACCGCGATCTTCAGGCGTGGATAGCGGTCGAACAGACCCGACAGAATCATGCGGGCGAGCGCCATGGCGGTGTCGAACGGACGCCCCACGAGTTCATCGAGCTTGTACTGATCCATTTGCTGGTCGTGTCCGATCGGTACCCGCGGCGGATGGATGAAAATCGGCACCTGCCGGTCCTGTGCCCATTCCCAAAACGGAAAGGCGGCCTCGGTGTCGAGGAACCGGCCTTGCCAGCTTGACGTGATCAGAAGGCCTTTGAAGCCCAGGGGCCCGAGGCAACGCTCGCCTTCGGCGATGTGGCTCGCCTCGAGCGGATTGAGCGTGCCCAGGCCCCAGTTTGTCGCTGGTGCACGCGCCACGATCGCCGCGTTCTGGTCATTGACATGCTTCACGACGTCGATCGCGGGCTTGCTAGCGATCGCTGCGATCACCTCGGCCGCGAACGGATTGCTGATGATCCGGCCCGTGATGCCAGCCATGGCGCAAACCTCCTGTTGGAGGTCGAAATCCGACATCTCGCGATATGATACCGCCGGCAGACCGCGGTAGTTCGTCACCGCGTGTTTGCCTACCGGGATTCCTCGCAGTCTCTCCGCGACGCCGAAAGGATCGCCCTGCGTGCGCGCTGCGCAGTGGGTATGGATGTCGATGATAGGTGACACGCGAGACGGGCCGTTGATGGAGCCCACTTCGCTCACATCAAATGTTGAGCGCGCGCCCGTAGGCATCGAGCACCGCCTCCTTCATCATCTCCGACAATGTCGGATGCGGGAAGACGGTGTGAATGAGCTCCTCCTCGGTGGTCTCTAGGTTCATCGCCACCACATAGCCCTGGATCAGCTCGGTCACTTCCGCTCCGACCATATGCGCACCGAGCAGCGCGCCCGTCTTCTTGTCGAAAATTACCTTGACCAACCCCTGGTCCTCGCCGAGCGCAATCGCCTTGCCGTTGCCCACGAACGGAAATCGGCCGACGCGGACGTCGAGTTTCTTCTCCTTCGCCGCCTGTTCGGTCAGACCGACCGAAGCGATCTGCGGCGAGCAATAGGTGCAGCCCGGGATCAGTCGCTTGTCCATCGGATGGGGATTGAGGCCCTTGATCGCTTCGACGCAGATCACGCCCTCGTGTTCGGCCTTGTGCGCAAGCAGGGGCGGCCCGGCCACATCGCCGATCGCATAGATGCCCGGTACGTTGGTGCGGTTGAGCGCGTCGACCACGATGGCGCCGCGCTCGGTTTTCACCCCGACCTTTTCCAGACCGAGATTCTCGATATTTCCGACAACGCCGACGGCCGAGATGACGCGCTCGACGGTGAGCGTTTGCGTCCCGCCCTTGCCCTCGATGGTCGCCGTGACGCCATCGGCCTTCTTGTCCAGCTTGGCGACCTTGGCATCGGTCAAAATCTTGATGCCCTGCTTCTCGAACTGCTTGCGGGCAAACGCCGAAATCTCCGCGTCTTCCGCCGGGAGAATCTGCGGCAATATCTCGACCACCGTCACCTCGGCGCCAAAGGTGCGGTAGAACGAGGCGAACTCCATGCCGATCGCGCCCGACCCGACCACCAGGAGCGACTTCGGCATGCGTTCGGGCACCATGGCCTCGAAATAGGTCCAGATCAGCTTCTTGTCCGGTTCGAGCCCGGGCAACACCCGCGGGCGCGCGCCGGTGGCGAGAATGATGTGCTTCGCCTGGTAGGCGTCGGGGCCGAGCGCACCTTTGGGCGCCTCGTTCTTGCTGGCCTTGACCGTGACCTTGCCCGGCGCCTCGATCACCGCCTCGCCCCAGATCACCGTGACCTTGTTCTTCCGCATCAGAAAGCCGACGCCATCATTGAGCCGCTTCGACACCACGCGCGAACGTTTCACGACGGCGGCGGGATCGTAGGTGACATTCTCGGCCGCGAGGCCATAGTCCTTCGGGTGTTGCATGTAATGGTAGATCTCGGCGGAGCGCAGCAGCGCCTTGGTGGGAATGCAACCCCAATTGAGACAAATACCGCCGAGATAATCACGTTCGACGATCGCGGTCTTGAACCCGAGCTGCGCCGCACGGATTGCGGTGACGTAGCCGCCGGGTCCCGAGCCGATGATGATGATGTCGAACGGATCTGGCACTTGCATCTCCACGATTCACAGACGCGCTTCCAAGCGAAGCGGGAGCGCTCCGCCGATAGCTACCTATTGGACAACCAGCTTGAGCTCTTCCACCATCGGCCTGACCTTGGCGATCTGCTCGCGCAGCATGTCGCGCATTTCGGCCTGGCTTGAACCGGACGGCTCGGCGCCGACGTCCAGCATTCGCTGCTGGACCTCCGGATGCTTCGCCGCCGCGGCGATCTCCTGATGCAGACGCGCGATCACTGGCTCCGGGGTGCCTTTGGGCGCGAAGAAGCCGTTCCAGCCCCGGAGGTCAAGATTTGGAAAGCCGAGCTCGCGCGCGCTGGGCACGTCCGGCAGCGCGGCGGAGCGCGTCGTCACCGCCAGCGCCTTGAGCGCCCCGGCCTTCACATGTTGCAGCGAGCTCGAGAGCTGGTCGCCGCCAAACTGAATTCGGCCGGACAGCATCTCCTGTACCAGCGGTGCGGCGCCGCGGAACGGCACGTGATCCATCTTGATCCCGGTATCGCGTTTGAGCACCTCACCCATCAGGTTCATGATACTGCCGGGCCCCGTGGAACCGTAGAACAGAGGTTCCTTGGTCTGCTTGGCAAATTCCACGAACTCCTTGAGATCGCGCGCGGGAATTGACGGATGCGCCAACAGCAGGAGCGGCACATAGGCGCCGACCGCAATCGGCACGAAGTCCTGCTCGATATCGTGACGCGAACGCCCGACAAATTGCAGCGACGAAGTCGTGGTCGTGAAAGTGATATTGTGAAACAGAAGCGTGTAGCCGTCGGGAACCGCCTTTGCGACTTGGTCGGCACCGAGCGACCCGCCGGCACCGCCGACATTCTCGACCACCACGGTTTGATTGAGGCCATCCGACATGCGCTGGGCGAAAAGCCGTGCCAGCATATCCGTGGTCGCGCCCGCTGGAAACGGCACGACAATGCGGATGTTCCTGGCCGGAAATCGCTCCTGGCTGCGTACGGAGGCCGGGATCAACGCCATGGCGAGCGCCGCCACCCCGATGAGCTCGCGCCGAGTCTTTTCCGCGGTCGATCGACTTTGGTGCACCGGCTGCGCCGATTTGGCCCTCCAGTTCATCCTCTCCTCCCTTTGGTTCTCCGCCCCGATCGCGCCCGGACAGTCGTTGCGTTTTTTCACTGCTGGGCAGTTTTCACGCAATCATTGTTCATGTCGGAGAAAAGCCGGTCGGCCGGCTCGAACAGTTTGTTGAGTTCGGCGGGTGATGTCTTGGCTGCTTCGCGCACGGCTTTGTCGAGCTCCCATGAAAGCCGGGTATATTGCTGCCGCGTGGGCTCGTCCCTCAAATTGGCCAAGTATGTTCCAAGCGCCGCGAACTTGCTGACCGCGCTGGCCGCGTCGATCTGCGCCGCGGACGCGCTAGTTATCCCACTCGCGCGGTCGCGCTCGGAGCTTTCGCTGACGAGGCCGGCCCGAAACTTGACTTGAAAGTAGGCGTCAATGATCTCCTTACAAGTGCGCAGATATTCGGTGCGGCCGAAATTGCGCTGGATGATATCGACGAATTTCCCGTTGAGGTAACCGTTGTAGATCGACGTCACGAGCGAGAGTACGGCGATGAACATCGGGAAGTAGGTCACCACGGCGGTTCGAATTGTGACCTCGCGCTCGCTCATCGCCAGCCGCTCACACCACCATCATCACCGGATTTTCGATCAGTGCCTTGAACGCGCTGAGAAGCACGGCGCCGAGCGCGCCGTCGACGGCGCGGTGGTCGGTCGCGAGCCCGACGGTCATGAGATGCGCGGCCTCGATCTTGCCGTTGCGGACCACCGCCCGCTCCTCTCCCGCGCCGACCGAAAGAATGGTCGCGTGCGGTGGATTGATGATGGCGTAGAATTCCTTGACCCCGTACATGCCGAGGTTCGAAACTGCGCTGCTGCCGCCTTGATACTCCTCGGGCTTCAACTTCCGCGCCCGCGCCCGCGCTGCAAAATCCTTCATCTCGTTGGAAATGGCGGAAAGCGATTTCTGCTCGGCCTTGCGGATGACCGGGGTGATCAGTCCGCCGGGTATGGATACCGCAACGCCGATGTCGGAGTGCCTGTGCCGGAGCATGGCGGCTTCGGTCCAGGTCACGTTGGCATCCGGTACGCGCTGAAGCGCAAGAGCGAGCGCCTTGATGACGAAATCGTTGACCGAGATCTTGTAGGCCGGCTTGCCTTCCTTGTCCTTGACGGCGGCGGCGTTGATCTCTTCGCGCGCGGCGACGAGCTTGTCGATGTTGCAGTCCACCGTGAGATAGAAATGCGGGATGGTCAGCTTCGCCTCGAGCAGGCGGCGCGCGATCACTTTGCGGATGTTGTCGTGCGGAACGACCTCATACGAACCCGGTTCGAACAAGGCCCGGATCTTGTCGTCGGCGGGTATCTGCACGGCGAGCGGGGCCGCGGCCGCCGAGGTGGCAACAGCCGGGGCGGCAAGCCCCTTGCCCGATTTGGCCGCTTCGACATCGCGCGCGATGACGCGGCCGTGCGGGCCGGAGCCTCGGAGCCGCGCGAGGTCGATGCCGGCGTCTTTGGCCAGCCGGCGCGCCAGCGGAGAGGAGAACACCCGGTCGGCGCCATGTGCCGCGGCCACGGGGAGTTCGCCCTTCGAGGCCGGCGCTCTCTCACCCTCCGCAGGACGCCGAATCTGCGCTTGCGGTTCCCGGGAAGCTCCCGAAGGCCGCGTCTCGCCAGATGCGACTGGCGCCCCAGCGCTTGCCGGCTTTGGCGCAGGCGCCGCGGGCTTCGCTGCGGGTGCGGCGTTCTTCTCCGCCCCCGCCGCCGCTGCCTTGACGTCCTCCCCCTCCTCGGCGAGTACCGCGATGAGCTGGTTGACCGGCACGTCCTGCGTGCCCTCCGGCACCACGATTTTGGCGAGCGTGCCCTCGTCGATCGCCTCGTATTCCATCGTGGCCTTGTCGGTTTCGATTTCCGCGATCACGTCGCCCGGCTTGACCTTCTCACCTTCCTTCTTGAGCCATTTGGCCAGATTGCCCTTTTCCATTGTGGGCGACAGCGCAGGCATCAGAATATTGACCGGCATGACAAACTCTCGCGTCGCCTAACTAATTGCGCTGGTGGTGCCGGGATTGGTGGGTGCGTCCATCTCGGCATCGAACATCGTACGGATGCGCTCGAGCGCCTCGTCCTCGGTCAGCTTGGTTTCTCTGGCGAATATCCGCGCGGCGTGGCGCGCAACGTCGGCAATGACCATGCCCCAGGCCTGGGGATCATCGAAGGCGCGGCGCAGCGACACGTGCAGGCCGCCTTCCACGATCGCCGCGCGCAAGACCTCGACCCCGCCATGCTCTAGCGCGGTCGGCGGGACGTGGAGTGGATCGAACGTCGCCATCAATTCCTCAACTGTATATCTTTGCGGCGAAGCTAAATCCGTTCGCCGTGGAAACCGCGTCAACTCTGGCCGATTGGCCCGACCGAGCTCGTGACGTCAGACGGCGATGTCATCTCCGCCTCGAATGCGGAACGGATACGCGCGAGCGTCTCCGCCTGAGGAAACCGGTCCTGGTGCGCATAGGCATGCGCCACCTGGCGTGCGACCTCGGCGAACAAGCGACCCCAGTCGTTGGGCTCGTTGAATACAGGGCGAAGTGTCAAATGGAGTTCGCCCTCGATGATGGCGCAACGCAGGACTTCAAACCCGCCGCGCTCGTTCGCCGCCGGCGGGATGTTTAATGCTTGATATGGATTGCTCATTACTTCCTCACCGGTAACAGACCGTTTTCGCCGCCGCCACCACCTCCGCGACCGAAGGCAGCGCGAGCTTTTCCAGATTGGCCGCATATGGCATAGGCACGTCCTTGCCGGTCACACGGGTCACCGGTGCGTCGAGCCAATCGAAGGCATGCTCTGTTACGCTCGCCGCGATCTCGGCGCCGACGCCGGATTGTCGCCAGCCCTCCTCGACCGTAACCACGCGGCCGGTCTTCTTCACCGACTCGATGATGGTCGCGATGTCCATGGGCTTGAGCGTGCGCAGATCGATGACCTCGGCGCCGATATCCTCCTTGGCGAGTTCCTCCGCCGCCTTGAGCGCATAGCTCATGCTCATCGACCAAGCGACGATGGTCACATCGGCGCCGGCGCGCGCGATCCTGGCTTTTCCGATCGGCACCAGATAGTCATCGAGCTTCGGTACCGGGAAGCTCTGGCCATAGAGGATTTCGTTCTCGAGAAAGATCACCGGATTGGGATCGCGGATTGCGGACTTGAGCAGGCCCTTGGCGTCTGCTGCGGTGTAAGGAGCGACCACTTTGAGGCCGGGGATGTGCGAGTACCAAGCGGTGAAATCCTGACTATGCTGGGCGGCGACACGCGCGGCCGGCCCGTTCGGTCCCCGGAATACCACCGACGCGCCCATCTGGCCGCCTGACATGTAGCGCGTCTTGGCCGCTGAATTGATGAGATGATCCATCGCCTGCATGGCGAAGTTGAACGTCATGAACTCGATGATCGGCTTGAGGCCCGCAAACGCTGCGCCGATGCCGAGGCCGGTAAAACCGTGCTCGGTGATCGGCGTGTCGATCACGCGCATGGCGCCGAATTCCTGCAGCAGCCCCTGAGTTACCTTGTAGGCGCCCTGATACTCGGCAACCTCCTCGCCCATCACGAAGACAGTCTTGTCGCGCCGCATCTCCTCCGCCATCGCATCGCGCAACGCCTCGCGCACCGTCATGGTCACCATTTCGGTGCCTTCAGGCACCTCGGGTTCCGGCACCGCGGCGGGCTGCGGCGCCGCCGCTAAGGCGGACACCGGCGGTGTCGGGCTGCGTGCGGCTCGCACGGCCGGATCGTCATCCATTGGCGGCGGCACCAATTCCGCGCCCTTGGCTTCCAGTTCAGGGTGTCCGACTTTGCCAGCCTTAGGCGGCGGCGCCTTTCGTTTGGCACCGTCGCCGATCGCTGAGGCGTCCTCGCCTTCCCCCAAAATCATCGCGATTGGGGTGTTGACCGCGACATCATTGGTGCCTTCTGGTACCAGGATTTTCCCGAGCGTGCCCTCGTCGACCGCCTCGACCTCCATGGTGGCCTTGTCGGTCTCGATCTCCGCAATGACGTCACCGGATTTGACCGCGTCGCCCTCCTTCTTGTGCCACTTGGCAAGGTTTCCCTTCTCCATCGTGGGCGAGAGTGCGGGCATCAAGACTTCGATCGGCATAGACGCATCACCTGTTGGCGGCCTAGCGGGAGACCCGCGCGAGATTGGTCGCCACCGATGTCGCGGCAGCGGCGACGGTCAGGCAGGCGAGGAAGGCGACGAGCGCCTTGTTTACGGAAGCCGCGTGCGCTGTCGGCACGCCTTTGAGTCGGCCGAGCGCGAACGGCCATGCCACCACGGCAGCAATCCGGGCAGGCGCTGCGAGCCGCGCATGTCCGGGCTCGGCGGCAAGCGCACGCAGCGTACGCGCGTAGAACCAACCGCCCGCGATCCAGCTGGCGAGCGCGCCAGCGAGCGCGAGAAAGGCCACGATCGCTGCGAAAAGTGCCATGTCCTACCCGGCGTACACATCGGTCCAAAGCTCGGCCGGATCGGGCTCTGAGTCGTTGGTGGCAAACTCGGCCGCTTCGTTGACGACGGCGCGCACCTCCGCATCGATCTTCTTCAACGATTCCTCGGTCGCAAATCCCTTCTTCAAGAGTCGGCTGCGCACCTGTTCAATCGGATCGTGCTCGGTACGCACCTTGTCCACTTCCTCCTTGGGCCGATACTTGGCCGGATCGGACATGGAGTGGCCGCGGTACCGGTAGGTCAGCATTTCGAGAATGATGGGGCCATTGCCCTCGCGGCACCACTTCACCGCCTTGTCGCCCGCAGCCTTGACGGCGCGGATGTCCATGCCATCGACCTGCTCGCCGGGAATATCGAAGGAACGGCCGCGCTGGGACAGGTTCGTGGTCGCCGATGCGCGCGCAACCGAGGTCCCCATCCCGTACTGATTGTTCTCGATGACGTAGATCACCGGCAGCTTCCACAGCTTCGCCATGTTGAAGCTTTCGTAGACCTGCCCCTGGTTAGCGGCGCCATCGCCGAAATAGGTGAGCGAGACATTGTCGTTGCCGCGGTATCTGTTGGCGAAGGCAAGCCCGGTTCCGATCGGGACCTGGGCGCCGACGATTCCGTGGCCGCCAAAAAATCCCTTCTCCACCGAAAACATGTGCATCGAGCCGCCCTTGCCCTTGGAATAGCCTCCGCGCCGGCCGGTCAACTCCGCCATCACCCCCTTCGGATCCATCCCGCAGGCCAGCATATGACCATGGTCGCGGTATCCCGTGATGACCTCGTCTCCGGGCTTGATTGCCAACTGCATGCCGATGACGACTGCCTCCTGGCCGATATAGAGGTGACAGAAGCCGCCGATGAGCCCCATGCCGTAGAGCTGCCCAGCTTTTTCCTCGAACCGGCGGATGAGCAGCATGTCGCGATAGGCGCGAAACTCCTGCTCCCGGCTGAACTCAGGCACCTCCGCCAGATGCTCGGCTGACGCTCGGCGCGGGGTGGCGGGCTGGGCCGCTGGTTTGTTACTGGCAACGGCCATTTTTCTCCTCGGGGGGTGGGCGATACGTCGGTGAGGCGGCCGCCTCCCCAATAGCCGAAATCGCCGCAGGGCGGAAGCCGATGGGAGCGCGGGCGCGTCCCTTTGCGGCAGGACATATGTGGGCGCAGCGGGATTGGCAAACCGGTCCCGGAAACGCCGGGAAACGCGGTCAGGGTTGCTTGATGCGCAGGGTCAATTCACGGGGATCGGCGTAGTTGAGCAGCGCCCGGGCACGCTCGTCGAGCATATCCGGATCGATGCTGTCGGGCCGCAGGAGCGAAACGCGGCGTTCCCAAGTCCCCCGTTCGGCTCTGAGACCGGCAAGTTCGCCGCTCAGTTGCGCAATCTGCTGGTCGAGATCCTGCTTCGCGCGCAGCCCGCGATTGCCGGAATAGGCATTGACGCCGAAATAGCCGATCACCAGCGCCGCGATGGTGTAGAGCGCGAGCGCATTGAGGACCGTGCGGAACCGCTTGCGGGTAACCATGCCGCGACCATGACGCCGCCAGCGTTAAGACCGCTTTAATGCGTCGGAGTCCCCGACTCTCGAGTCGGCTGCCGATGCCACGGCGCGGCCGACGTCAACGCAACGCCTTGAGCGCCGCGCGGCCGCCGTATTTTGCCTGGTCGCCCAACTCCTCCTCGATGCGCAGCAACTGGTTGTATTTCGCCGTGCGGTCGGAGCGCGCGAGTGAGCCGGTCTTGATCTGCCCGCAATTGGTGGCGACCGCGAGGTCGGCGATGATGGTATCTTCGGTCTCGCCGGAGCGGTGCGACATGACGGCGGTGTAGCCGGCCTTGTGCGCCATCTCGACCGCCGCCAGCGCCTCGGTGAGCGTGCCGATCTGGTTGACCTTGACCAGGATCGAGTTGGCGATCCCGTTTTTGATGCCGTCGGAAAGCCGGGCGACATTCGTCACGAACAGATCGTCGCCTACGAGTTGGCATTTGTCGCCGATCAGGTCGGTCAGCATCTTCCAACCCTCCATATCGTCCTCGGCCATGCCGTCCTCGATCGAGACGATTGGATAGCGTGAGACAAGGTCGGCCAGATAGTTCGCCTGTTCCCGTTTTGACCGGATCTTGCCCTCACCGCCGTAGTGATACGCGCCGTCCTTGAAAAATTCCGTGGCGGCGGGATCGAGCGCGAGCATGACGTCCTTGCCCGGGGCGAAGCCCGCTTTCTCGATCGCCTTTACGACGAAATCGAGCGCAGCATCGGCCGACGGCAGATTCGGAGCAAAGCCGCCCTCGTCGCCAACATTTGTGTTGTGGCCGGCCTCCTTGAGCGCCGCCCGCAGGGTGTGGAAAATCTCCGAGCCTGTGCGCAATCCCTCGGCAAAGGAGGACGCGCCCAGAGGCATGATCATGAACTCTTGGAAGTCGATCGGATTGTCCGCGTGCACACCGCCGTTGAGGATGTTCATCATGGGGACCGGCAGAAGGCGTGCCGAGGTTCCGCCGACGTATCGGTAGAGCGGCGCCCGATGGCTCGCCGCCGCGGCCTTGGCGGCCGCCAGCGAGACTCCGAGGATGGCGTTGGCGCCGAGGCGACCTTTGTTGGGAGTACCGTCGAGGGCGATGAGCGTCTCGTCGATCTTGACTTGCGCTTCAGCGTCCATGCCGCCGACGGCATCGAAAATCTCGCCGTTGACGGCATCGACGGCCGTGCGCACGCCTTTGCCGAGATAGCGCTTGCCGCCATCGCGCAACTCGACCGCCTCATGTGCGCCCGTTGAGGCCCCAGAGGGGACAGCCGCACGGCCCCTGGTTCCATCCTCGAGCACGACATCGACCTCGACGGTCGGATTGCCGCGACTGTCGAGGATCTCCCGGCCGATGATGTCGGTGATGGCAGTCATGAGAGTTCCAGTGGATCGCAGTGTTCGCGGGGGGCTTCTACAGGATCGAGAATACCCTTGTCATGTCCCGTGAAAGCAAGGCATCCAGTTCCCCGCACACAGCCCTCAACAGGGCGCGCCAGCTGCCCCATGGGAATAAACAAAATGGCCAAGGCGCTTCGTCACCTCGGCAAGCCAAGCCGCCGCCCCGCCTCCCCGGCAGCGGCCGTGCTGGACCGGGTCGCCAACCCGCATCCCGACGCGCACTACGTGGCCCGCTTCACCGCGCCCGAATTCACGACGCTGTGCCCGATTACGGGTCAGCCTGATTTCGCGCACCTCGTGATCGATTACGTGCCGGGAAAATGGCTGGTCGAATCGAAGTCGTTCAAACTCTATCTCGGCAGCTTTCGCAACGTCGGCGCCTTCCACGAGGATTGCACGGTCGCCATCGGCAAGAAGCTCGCTGGGCTGCTCAAGCCCAAATTCTTGCGCATCGGCGGCTATTGGTACCCCCGCGGCGGCATGCCGATCGATGTGTTCTGGCAAATCGGCAAGCTGCCTGCAGGCGTGTGGCTGCCGGACCAGGGTGTCGCGCCTTATCGCGGCCGAGGTTAGAACGAAGCCTTTCCTGGTCGCATGATCCCAAAACCTTCTTGGGTTCATGCTCGAAGCGATCCCGCAACGACCGTAAGCAGTGCCCTCATCTCCCGCCCTGGATCGCTGGCACGCATCACGCCACCCATGACAGCGATGCCGGCCGGTCCAGCCGCCATCACCTCCGCCGCCCGCGTGACATTGAGCCCCCCTATCGCCAGAACCGGTACCCGCGCCGCCCGCGCGATCTCGGCCAGTCCCTTGCGGCCGATCTCGGGGCCGTAGCCGGGCTTGCTCGGCGTTTCGAATGCAGGACCGGCAATGGCATAGTCGACGACATCAGGATCAATCGCCTCGGCTTCGGTCACGGTGTGGAGCGAGACGCCGATGAGACGCTCGGGTCCCAGCAGGGCACGGCTTGCGGCCGGGTTGCTGCCCGCAGCCAGGTGAACACCATCGCTGCCGCAGGCCTTCGACAAAGCCGCGTGGCCATGGAGCGTCAGGCATGCGCCGTGTCGTCGCACCATCGGCAACAGCGTCAACACCAGCGCGATCTGATCCTCCTCGGAAAGGTCCTTTTCTCGCACGCTGACCCAGCGGCAGCCCGCTGCAAGGACTGCTCGCACCAAATCCACGAGCGGCAAGCGGGCCTGATGCCGGTCGGTGATGAGCAGCAGCGGCGGGTCCGGCAGCTTCATGAGCGGTAAGCCGCGCGATGCACGGCTACGTGCCGACAAGACCGAATTGCGGGCTCGACGGCTCGGCATGGGCAAGCTTGGGTATGCGGCCGGCCAATCGGGCCAACCGGCCGGCCTCGACAGCGGCGCGCATGCCCCTGGCCATCGCGACCGGATCGCGCGCCTTCGAGACCGCGGTGTTGAGCAGCACCGCGGCGCAGCCGAGTTCGAGGGCCAGCGCAGCATCGGACGCGGTGCCGATGCCGGCATCGAGCACCACTGGCACTGCCGAGCGCGCGCAAATCAGCTCGATCAAATGCGGATTGCAGATGCCGAGCCCCGAGCCGATCGGGGCGCCGAGCGGCATCACCGCCGCAGCGCCGGTGTCTGCAAGCTTGCGGCAGACCACCGGATCGTCGGTGCAGTAGGGCAGCACGGTGAAACCCTTCCCCACCAGCGTCTCGGTGGCGCGTACGAGCTCTTCGGTGTCGGGATAGAGCAGTTCACGGTCGCCGATCACTTCGAGCTTGACCCAGTTGGTCTCCAGCGCCTCGCGCGCGAGCTCGGCGGTGAGCACCGCATCCTTCGCGGTTTGGCAGCCGGCGGTGTTGGGCAGAAAATGCACGTGCTTCGGAATGACATCGACCAAGCTCTCGTCTTCGCCGGCGAGGCTGATGCGCCGGATCGAGGCCGTCACCATCTCGGTTCCGCTCGCGGCGATGGAGTCGAGCATGAGCTTGCGGTTTGGATAGCCGGCCGTCCCGAGGAACAGGCGCGAGCCGAATTCGCGGCCGGCAATGATGAGGGGATCGGACATTTCGAATACTCCTCAACCGCCCTGGCGGGCCCGCACGATCTCGATGTTGTCGCCAGGTCGAAGCGTCGTCTGCGGCCAAGCCGCTCGTGGAACGATGGCGCCATTGACGGCGACCGCAATTCCGCGCTGGCCGGTGTCGACAGCTTTTTCCTCCAACAGCGCGGCGAGCGTCCCCGCGATGAGTGGCTCGTCCTGCCCGTTGACACGAATGCTTGCCTCAGCAGCGGCGTATGTCATTGCGATCTCCTTCATTCCGCAGCCGCTCGCAGCGACCCAAATCGTTCGATGCTGAAGGGTCGGATGGCCGGGTCGGCGGCACCCTCGAACACGAGCTCCGCGATAGCGTCGGCGGTGATCGGCGTGAGCAGAATTCCGTTGCGATGATGTCCGGTGGCATAGATGAGGCCGTCGATCAGTCCGGTCCCGAGGATCGGCGCATCGTCGCGGCTCCCCGGTCGATGTCCGACCCACATCTCATCGATCGGCAGTTCTTCGACCGCGGGCACCACCCGCCAGGCCGCTTCGAGCAGGGTCAGGATGCCGCCGGCGGTGAGCGACGTATCGTATCCCTTTTCCTCCACCGTCGCCCCCACGAGCAGGCGGCCGTCGAGTCGAGGCACCAAATAGGCGCCCGGCGCCCACACCACGTGGGTCAGGAGCGGCGCGGTCGGATCCATGCGAAGCGCAAGCATCTGGCCTTTGATCGGGCGCACGGGTGGCCGCAGTTCGGGTGCAAGCCCCTCGATGCTACGGGACCATGCCCCGGCGGCAAGCACGACCACATCGGCCGCAACCTTGCGTCCGTCAGCGAGGACGATGCCGTCGACACGTCCCGCATCATTTGAAATCGTCTTGACCGCTTGGTGCTCGCTGATGCCGGCACCAGCCGCCTCGGCGGCAATGCGCAGGGCGGCGGCCAGTTTGCGATTATCGACTTGGGTGTCTTCCGGGCTGAACACCGCGCCCGCGAGCTTGCCCGCCAGGTGCGGCTCGCGTCGTCGTGTCTCCGCCGCCGTAATCCATTGCAGGGGCAGCCCGAGCTTCTGCTGGAATACAAGTTGATGGCTCAACCGTGCCTGGTCGTCCGACGTCAATGCGACGACCAGCGTCCCTTCCGGGCGCAGTCCCACATCCACGCCGGACGCCTGCTTCAATTCGGCGGCGAAAGCGGGCCACCGCGCCTGGCTGGCGCGACCGAGCGTGACCAGCGCCTCTTCGCCAGGCTCGGCCTCGGCGCAGGCAGCAAGCATCCCCGCAGCCGCATGGCTCGCGCCAGCACCGCACGCGCCCTTGTCGAACACCGCAACCGGTACGCCGCGCATGGCCAGCCGCCACGCAATGCCAAGGCCGATGACGCCGGCACCGATAATGGCGACGTTGGGCTTGCTAACATTGCGTGCTGGGCGATTCGGCACCCGGCGGCTCCCTTCGCTGGAATGACCCAGACAGGTTCGTTGGGTTTAATCTCAGCCGCGTCGCCGCGGCACCCCAGGCCGTAACCCCATGATGGGGTTTCCCAAGGCATTGCACAAGACCGTTCGGGGCTTGCGTCCGTGTCGCCTAAGCGCAAGGGGCTCCGCTCAATGTGCCGCCGGATGGCGCAGCAGCCGCGAGCAGACCAGGCCCACCGTCATCACCACCGCCGCGCCGAGGAAAATCGTCGGCTCCGCTGCGCCGTGGGCAAAGCCATAGCCGTAGACCACCGGCCCGACCGCCTGGCCGAGATAGAAGAAGCACGAATGCAGGGATGCGGCCGCCCCGCGCGCGGTCTGCGAGAGCTCGGTGACATGGACCTGGATGCAGCCGTGCAGGAGGTAGAACCCAAATCCAAACACGCCGTAGACGGCGATCTGCCAAAGCCATGGGAAATGCAGCGCGATGAGGACAAGACCGGTCGCAGCCAGCGTACCGCCGGCGACCATTAGACGGCGTTCCCGGACGCGTGCAATGAGGACCGGCACCGAAAGCGAATACAGCACGCCGCCGACCGCGAAAGCTGCAATCAAGAGGCCTGCGATCGACGCGCGGGTTTCGCCGATCGCCAGGAGGAGGAGCGCCACGTACGGGAACAGGCCGTGGATGAAGATCGCTTCGAAGAACACCGAAATGAAGCACACTTTGGCGCGCGGGTCGGCGAAGATGCTCCGGAAGTTCGCGATCACCGCTGCGCGGTTGAATGGCGCGGGCGGCGGGGTGACCACGCCGCGGAAGGCGAAGAACGCCGTCACCGTCACGATCGAGCCGAACGCGCCGAGAATCGCGAACACGCCGCGCCAACCCAAGATGTCGCCGATCACGCCCGCGATCGAGGCGCCAATAAGGTTGCCCGTGAGCCCTACCGCCAGCAGCCGGCCGATCGCCACCTGGCGCTGATTGACCGGTACGAGGTCTCCAACCAGCGCCATTGCGACCGGAAACACTCCGCCCGCCACCAGTCCGGCCGCGACCCGCATGGCAACGAGCAGCGAAAAGCTCGTGGCCACTGCGCAGACCAGCGCCGCAACCGCAACCACGAGCAGGCATAGGTTCATCAGCCGCGTCTTGCCGAAGAAATCTCCGGTCACGCCGAGGGCCGGCTGCACCAACGCATAGGGAAACGTGTACGCGCTCGACAACAGAGCGGCCGTGGCAACGTCGATGTCGAGACTCTCCGCAATCATCGGGATCACGGGATCGACCGCCCGCGTGAACAGAGTCTGGGCGAAAACCACCAGGGCGACGATTTTCAGTACGGGCGGAATAGCAAAACTCGCTGGATTATCAGTTATTTATCAATTACTCTTCGCGAGCTTGTCGAACTCGATTAGCCGCCGCAAAAGGCTCTCCAGTTGCTTGAGCGGGATCATATTGGGGCCGTCGGAGAGCGCCTGGTCGGGGTCCTGGTGGGTCTCGATGAAGACCCCGGCGACACCGACCGCGACCGCCGCGCGCGCGAGCACCGGCACAAATTCGCGCTCGCCCCCCGACGAAGTACCCTTCCCGCCTGGTTGCTGCACCGAATGGGTGGCGTCGAAGATGACGGGCGCACCGGTCGTGCGCGCCAGGATCGGCAGCGCGCGCATGTCGGAGACCAGCGTGTTGTAGCCGAAGGACGCGCCGCGCTCGGTCACCAGCACGTTCAAATTGCCGGCGGCGGTGACCTTGCCGACGACGTTCGCCATGTCCCAAGGCGCCAGAAACTGGCCTTTCTTAACGTTGACCACACGGCCGGTCGCGGCGGCGGCAACCAACAAATCCGTCTGCCGGCAAAGGAATGCGGGTATCTGCAACACGTCCACCACTTCGGCAACGCGCGTGCACTGTTCCGCTTCGTGCACGTCGGTGAGAACAGGCACGCCGAATTTACGGCGGATTTCGGCGAAGATCGGCAGCGCGCCGTCGAGCCCGATGCCGCGATTGCTCTTGGCGCTGGTGCGATTGGCCTTGTCGAACGAGGTCTTGTAGACCAAGCCGATCCCAATCTTGCCAGCGATGTCTTTGAGCGCTGCGGCCATTTCAAATGCGTGGTCGCGGCTTTCGAGCGCGCACGGACCCGCGATCAATGCAAGGGGCAGCGCATTGCCGAAGCGCGCGGCACCGACGGCGACGACCGGATTAGGGGCGGGCTCGACATTCATGGCGCCGGACCATGCGCCGGCGGTACCGAGGGGTCAACCGAAGCGAGCTTGCCCGCCACATACGTGGCGCGAACGGCGCGATCGTCGCCGAGCGTCATCAGTACGGCCAGCGTCTCCGCGATCGAGCGCGAGCGACGATTGCGAAAGGCCAAAAGCGGTGTTGCGTTCGGATCAAGCACGACCATGTCCGCTTCGTGGCCGGGCGCAAGCGTACCGACGCGGTCATCGAGCGCAAGTGCGCGCGCACCACCGAGCGTGCTGAGGAAAAACGCCTCGATGGCGTCGATCGGGCGGGTTCGCAGTTGCGCCACTTTGTAAGCTTCGCCCATGGTGGCAAGCAGCGAGAAGCTCGTCCCCGCGCCGATATCCGTCCCCAGGCCGACATGCACGGGACGGCGTGGATCCCGCGCCGCACGCAGTGGAAACAAGCCGCTGCCGAGAAACAGGTTCGAGGTCGGGCAATGCGCGATTGCGGTGCCGCTCGCATGGCAGCGCTCGAATTCCGATTCGTCCAGATGCACACCATGCGCGAGCACCGCGCGCCGGCCTGTGAGGCCGTAGTAAGCGTAGATGTCGAGATAATCGCGCCGTTGCGGGAACAGCTTCATCACTAATGCAATCTCGGCGTGATTTTCGGCAATGTGGGTCTGCATGAATGTTCCGGGGTGCTCGCGCCAGAGCGCGCCTGCGAGTTCCAGTTGCTCCGGGGTGCTGCTGCCGGCATAGCGAGGCGTAATGGCGTAGAGGCAACGCCCGCGCCCGTGCCACTTGTCGATCAGCGCCTTCGACTGGTCGTAGCCGGAACGGGGGGTATCGGTGAGCGCGGCCGGTGCGTTGCGGTCCATCAATACCTTGCCCGCGATGAGCCGGAGGTTGTGCCTTTGCGCCTCCGCAAAGAGCGCGTCTACCGAACCGGCATGGACCGAACAGAAGACGAGTGCCGTCGTCGTCCCCTGCCGCAATAGCTCGTCGCAGAAGAGACGCGCGGTCTCTTGGGCGACTGCCGGATCAGCAAAGGTTTGTTCGGCGACGAAGGTGTATTCGTTGAGCCAGTCGAGCAGTTGGTGCCCCTGCGCGCCGATAATCCCGGTCTGCACATAGTGGACGTGGGTATCGATGAAACCGGGCGCGATCAGGCATCCCGTATGGTCGGCGACGTTGGTATTGGGCGGCAGCTTTGATTTCAGGGCGCCATAAGGTCCGATCGCCTCGATCATGCCGTCGCGGCAGATCACGAGGCCATCGGGCTCATGCACGAATGCCGTTCGGGCATCGGTGAGAAACGGATCATCGCGACAAAAGACCAACGTCCCGCGCATGGCGCTGGCGGACCCATTGTCGGCAGGCGCCGGCATCGGCTGGCTACTCGAACACGAGCGTCGCGCCCATGGCGGCCTGCGGCGCGACAATGGTCGCGTCCATGCGCACGGAGAACGCGATACCACCGGCGCCCAGTGCCGCCCGCAGCGCGCCGCGGTCGCGCACGTGAAATTGCAGGGCGGCCAGTCGCGCACCCTGCGAAATGTCGGGCGGGTCGGTCCCGAAATAACTGCGAAAGGCAACCGGATCCATGACCTTGATGTCGCCCCGCGGGGTCGCGGCGCTGACGCCGCTCGACGTCGCATGCAAGTCGCGCACACCGGTGAACGTGGAGAGGAAAATGTGATGATCGGTGGGATTTTCCGCGACAAGAACAAGGCCTGCGATCCCCGTCGCCGTGTTGGGATGCTGCTGAAACGCCGGATTCCAGAAATTCTCCGGAAAATGCTGCTGGCACACGGCAAAGCCGATAGCGGGTGCCCCGGCATCACGGGCGAACGCCAATGAGAAGGCGACCTTGACCGGTGCGCCGTCAGGCCGTTTGCCCTCGCGCTCGAACCTCATCACGTCCGAAACAGCAACGCCCGCCGAATGGAAAGTTGCGGCGTCCGCCGTGGCATCACCACTTTCCAGAATCAACAGCGACAGTCCTTCCTGGTTCGACAGGAAAGATTGGTTGAATCGCCCGAACAGTTTTGAGAATCCGTCGCAGCCAAGTTTTTCCGGCTCCACCACGGTGAGCAGTTCGATGAAAAAGCCGGGAAGCTGCACGAGGTGATTGTGCGTACCCCACGAATGGCGGTTGCGCGCACCGACGGTGAAGCCGAGCCGACGATAGAGCTCGGCCGCACCTTCGAGATCGCGCACCGCATGGACGATATGGTCGAGACCGCGGGGCATCGATCCGTTTCACTTCACCGCCGAGAACGCCGTCGGCTGCAGGAACATGTTCGTGATCGAGGCAACGATCGGTCCATCGCGCTCGCTTTCGGTCCGTTTGGCCAGCCAGTCCGGATCACTGGCAAATTTGTTCCACTTGGTCTCGCGTTCGGCGAGGGATTCCCAAGCTAGGAGATAATGCAGGTCCTGATTGCCGCCCTCTCCCACCAACACGGTCCAGAATCCAGCTTGCCGGATGCCGTGCCGCTGCCAAAGACCAAGAGTCGTGGTTTCGAACCGCTTGAGCAGCGCCGGCAGCCTCCCGGTCACGCAATGGTAAATCCTCAGTTCGTAGATCATGGTCGCCTCTTAATTCACTGGCCTATCTGTTGATTTGACGAGAGATGTTGGATCGGTGCGATGAACGTCCCGGGAACCTTGCATTGCAAGTGCGTCGGCGCCGCGCCATCAACTGGCGAACCTCGACGGGCCGCGAATGCGGCCGCAGACAATCGACAACTTTGTGACCTCCAGCACACATCGCGTTAACCAGCCTCCCCTATACTACCGATCCAATGGATCGATGGGCACCGCAAGCGGGCCGCTAGCAGGCGCCACAGCGGAAAAGGCCGTGCCGTTCCCGAGCGCTGCCTGTCGATCCAAGGTATTTCGGAAGCGACGCCCTACCAAATTATCGCGCGCTCCTTAGGCGTTCCCCGCTGTTGCCGCTCGGCTATTCCAGGGCATGGGCGACTATCTTTTTACCGACGCTGATGATCATCTGAGAATATCGAGCATTGGACAGCCTCGATCCCGCTCTTCAAAAGGACATCGAAGGCTCGCGCTGTTGCTCGAAGCGCGGTACTTGTGGAGATGATCGCGCTCATCTCCATGAACTCGGCCATGCCAGACCGCCTTTCCCTTGACCCCAGCTACGATTTTGTCGTCCGTGCTGACGGGGTGATCGAACTAACCGAAGCTGGATTCAAACGCATGGGACAAGCGCATTCGGCGGGCCTCGACGCGGTGATCGAGATTGATCATCGCGAGCTGTTTCGGTTCCCGGCCGCGAAACCGTAGGTTCGCTGCTCCCATTCCGGCTATGGCATTGGGGCGTCCCGCCGGCTGCCCGCATGCGAAGGATCGGCATTACGTTGGCCGCAAATACTTTCGCCTGCCCAGCGTTACACCAGCCGGCTCTGATCGACCGCGGCGCCAATAAAGGAGGAAAAAAGCGGGTGCGGTTCGAACGGCCGCGACTTGAGCTCGGGATGAAACTGCACGCCGATGAACCAGGGATGATCTTCGTATTCGATCATCTCCGGCAATAACCCGTCAGGCGACATGCCGGAAAAACGCATCCCGTGCTGCTCGAGCCTGCCCTTGTAGCGGGTATTCACTTCGTAGCGGTGACGGTGGCGTTCGGATATTTCGCTGGCGCCATGATAGATCTGCGACACCCGGCTGCCGCGCTGAAGCAGCGCCGGATAAGCGCCAAGCCGCATGGTGCCGCCGAGGTCGCCGTCCATCCCGCGCGTGTGGAGTTCGTTTCCCTTCATCCATTCGGTCATCAGGCCGACCACCGGTTCGGTGGTCGTGCCGAACTCCGTGGAGTTTGCGTCGTCGATGCCGCAGAGGTTGCGTGCTGCTTCGATGACCGCCATCTGCATCCCGAAACAAATCCCGAAATACGGCACCTGGCGCTCACGTGCGAACTGCGCGGCCCTGATCTTTCCTTCGGTACCGCGTTGGCCGAAGCCTCCCGGCACGAGGATGCCATTCACGTGCTCGAGGAAAGGCGTCGGATCCTCACGCTCGAACACCTCGGATTCGATCCAATCGAGATTTACGCGCACCTTGTTGGCGATGCCGCCATGGGACAGCGCCTCGATCAAGGACTTATAGGCGTCCTTGAGGCCGGTATATTTGCCGACGATGGCGATCGTCACGTCGCCTTCCGGATTGCGGATGCGCTCGTTGATGAGGCGCCAGCGATCGAGATCGGGCTCGCCCTTCGGCTCAATCCCGAAGGCCGCGAGCACTTCGCGGTCGAGCCCGGCGCGGTGATAAGCCTCGGGCACGGCGTAGATGTTGTCGACGTCTCGCGCCTCGATCACGGCACTGGGACGCACATTGCAGAACAGCGCGAGCTTGGCGCGCTCGCTCTCCGGGATCGCTCGATCTGAGCGGCACAGCAGGATGTCAGGCTGGATGCCGATCGAGCGCAGCTCTTTGACCGAATGCTGGGTCGGTTTGGTCTTGAGCTCACCTGCGCCGGTGAGGAACGGCAGCAGCGTCAGGTGGATGTAGATGGCGTGATCGCGCGGCAGGTCATTGCCGAGCTGGCGGATCGCCTCGAAGAACGGCAGGCCCTCGATGTCGCCGACCGTGCCGCCGATCTCGCACAGGACGAAATCGTAGCCGTCGTTGCCCTCCCGGATGAAATCCTTGATCGCGTTGGTGACATGCGGGACCACCTGGATGGTGGCGCCGAGATAGTCGCCCCGGCGCTCCTTGGCGAGGATTTCCTGGTAGATGCGACCGGTCGTGATGTTGTCCTGCCGGGTCGCCGGGCGGCCGGTGAAACGCTCGTAGTGGCCAAGGTCGAGATCGGTTTCGGCGCCGTCGTCGGTGACGAAGACCTCGCCATGCTGGTAGGGCGACATGGTCCCGGGGTCGACGTTGAGATAGGGGTCGAGTTTGCGCAGCCGCACGTTGTATCCGCGGGCTTGCAGGAGCGCTCCGAGCGCCGCCGATGCCAGACCCTTGCCGAGTGAGGAGACCACGCCGCCGGTGATGAAGATATACCGCGCCATGGGGCCTAACCTTTAGCGGGCGCGCGCCGATTCGACGAGAGCCTAATTCGGCTTTCGAGACAAAACCCATGCGCAGCACGCATATCGATAAATCCTCATGAAGCCAGAATGGCCTGGGTCGAGATCTTGATGTCGGTTCTCAATTGGCCATTCGCGGGCTGCATGGCTCCTAAAGCGAAGGGCCGGTTTGCCCGGCCCCTGACGCCTATTGCGACCGTGGCACCTGCGGACCCGACGGCGCCGCCGGCGGTTGCTCCTGCTGGCGGAGCGTGTCGAGCACGCCGCCGCCGCCCTGCCCGAGCGGTGCGCCCGGCACTTGCTGGGCCGGCGCGCCGGTGTTCTGGATGATGGACCGCGGCTTGCGGTCCAGACCCGCCAGGATCGACAGCACCAGGCTGGTGGCGAAAAACGTGAAGGCTAGGATCGCGGTGGTGCGGGTGAGCACATTTGACGTCCCCCGGCTCGACAGAAATCCGCCGGTCGAGCCGATCCCGAGGCCTCCCCCTTCCGACTTCTGCAACAGCACGACGCCGATCATGGCGGTAACCACCATGAGATGAATCACGATAATGACAGTTTGCATAGGTCCATCACGTTTGAATGCTGCGCCCTGGAACCGTCAGGTCCCGCTGCCCCGGGCGTCATATAGGAGGTCGCGGGCGTGTCTACACGATCCCCCGCGCTATTTCCACCGGACCGGCGCCCCTATTCCGGCTCGATACCCGCCTCCCTGACCCACCTGCTCCAATTGGCGAGATCCTCGCGCACGAACGTCTCCAGTTCCTCGGGCGTGCTTGCAAAGGCGTCAAAGCCGATGCCCGCCAGCCGTTCCTTGACCGTCGGATCCGCAATAATCCGTCTTAGCTCTGCGTTGAGGCGCAGGACGATCGGTTTGGGCGTATTGGCCGGTGCGAAAATGGCATTCCATGGAATGAGATCGAACGAGGGAAGCCCGGACTCCGTCATGGATGGAATGTCGGGCAGGAGCGCGCTGCGCTCCTTGGTCGTGACCGCAAGGGCGCGGACATTGCCCGCCTTCGCCTGCGGCGAACCGAGCGCGAAGTCGACGAACATCATCGCCAGACGGCCGGTCATCACATCGTTGATGGCTTGCGGAGAACTTCGGTACGGCACGTGCACGAGATCGAGGTCGGCCATTCGCTTGAGCGTCGCGCCCGCGACCAAACCGATTGCATTCGTGCTGGCGTAGCTGAGCTTGCCAGGATTGGCTTTCACATAGGCGATGAATTCCGGCACCGACGTTGCCCCAATCTTGGGGTCGATGACGAGCATGAACGGGAGATTTCCAACCCGCGACAGCGCAGCGAAATCCCGCACCGGGTCGTATGGAATGCTTTTCAGCAGATTGGGATTTGCCGAATGCGTGCTCACCGTGGTCATAAAGATGGTGTAGCCATCGGGTGCCGCACGCGCGACCGCGCTCGCCGCAATCGCGCCGTTGGCTCCGGGTTTGTGGTCGAGCACGACCGGCTGCTTGAGCGCCCTGCTCAACGCGTCGCCAATGATGCGCGCGGTCGGGTCGATGCCGCTGCCGACGGCGAAGGGCACCACGAGCGTGATTGCGCGGCTCGGATAATCTTGCGCCGCCGCCGCGCCGGCAGCACGGCCAGCAAGGGCCGCAGCAAGGGCCGCGACGAACCGCAAGAGCACGCCGCCCCGGGTCATCGCGGGCAGGCCTATTGCAGGACCTTCAGATAGGCGATGATGTCATCGACATCCTTGCCGTCGGTGAGCCCGCCGTAAGGCATGCGGTTGCCCTTCACCTTGGCCTGCGGGTCTTGGATGTACTCGCGCAAATTAACTTCATCCCAGACCAGGTTCGCCCGCTTCATCGGGTTCGAGTAGCGGAAATCCTCGAGGGCGGCCGACTTGCGTCCGACCACGCCCTTGAGGCTCGGGCCGAGCGCGTCAGGCCGTTCGGTGTGACAGGCGGCGCAGGTCTGGTACAGCACCTTGCCATGGTCGGAATCGGCCGCCGGCGCGGGGCTCGCCGCGAATGCGAGGAAGACAAGGAAAACGCGCGGTGAGGCCAGGGAGCGAGTGACGCATCGTTCTGCCCTTGATCTCGATCATGCGTGCATCAGCGGACCGGGACTCTTGAGATACTTCGTGACGATCGCATCCGCCGACCAGTAGGCGAGTGCTCCCACGAGACCGGTCGGATTATAGGACGCATTTTGCGGAAACAGCGACGCGCCCATGACGAACAGGTTATCGGCGTCCCAGGCTTGGCAATAGCGGTTGACTGCGCTGGTCTTCGGATCAGCCCCCATCATGGTGCCGCCGGTATTGTGCGTCGATTGATACGGCACGACGTTGTAATTGCCCCGTCGAACAGAGACGTTGCCCTTGATCGTCGGCTTCATCGCGGTTGCGATCCGATCGAGCACGCCGCCGAGGTACTGCGCCATCTTGTAGTCGTTGTCGCGGAAATTGTAGCTCATGCGGATGAGGGGGCGTCCAAGCGCATCCTTGTAGGTCGGATCGAGGTCGAGAAAATTCTCGCGGTGCGCATAGTTGCAGCCCGAGGCGCCGATGCCGAACGCATGATTGTACCATTTGGCGGTCGCCCGTTTCCAATCGCGACCCCAGCGCGGTGTGCCGGGCGGCACCGGCCGCGTCAGGATCGGCCGGCCGTTCGTCGTGCCGGCTGAAATCCACGCACCGCCGAAGAATCCAAGACCGGCGTGGTCGAAATTGTCGCCGTTGAAGTCGTCGATATTGGTGCCGTGCGCGCCCGCCGCCATGAACGGATTGATCTCCTTGCTCTCGAAGAACACCGTCACGCCGTTGCCGCTGATCTGATAGCAGTAGTTCTTGCCAATGGCCCCCTTGCCGGTCTTATGATCGTAGGGCTCGCCGATACCGGCGGTCAGCATCAGCAACACGTTGTTGAAGACGTACGCGCCCATGATGACAAGACCGGCGGGCTGCTCGAACTCCTCGCCGCTTCTGGTGTCGACATAGCGCACCGCCCTCACCTTCTTGGCCTGCTTGTCGTAGACCAGTTCTTTCACATAGGCATAGGTACGCAGCTCGAATTTCGGGTCCGGCAGCAACACTGGCAAGATGCAAGCCTGCGGCGAAGCCTTGGCATTTGCCTCGCAGCCAAACCGCTCGCAGTGCCCGCAATATTCGCAGGCGCCGAGCGTGACGCCCTCCGGATTCGTATAGACGGCGCTCATGTTGGCAGAGGGCGCCGGAAATGGGTGATAGCCTAAATCCTTCGCCGTCTGTTCCATAAGCGAACCGGCCATGGTCTGGACCAGCGGCCGGTTGGGATACTCGTTCTGACGCGGGCCCTCGAACACGTTGCCGCCGGCGATAATCCGGCCCTGCAGATTGCCGGCCTTGCCGGAAATGCCACACAACTTCTCGAACCGGTCGTAATAGGGTTCGAGCTCGCCATAGGAGACCGGGTAGTCCTCGATGGTCATCTCGGCCGGAATCGCATCACGGCCGTAGCGATTCTGGAGATGGCTTCGCAGATTGTGGTCGGACGGCATCAGGCGCCAAGTGACGCCGTTCCAATGCGCGCCTGCCCCGCCGAGCCCGGTGCCAGGCAGGAACGAGCCGAGTCGGCGCAGGGGCAGCGCGGTTTCTGACGGCGAGTGCCGCAGCGTCACCGTCTCCGTCTGCGTGTCTTGGAACAGTTCCTGGCGCACGGCGTATTTGAGATCGTCGCGCACCGAGGGAAGCGTGAAATCCTCGCGCGTCGAACGGTCGGCGCCGCGCTCGAGCCCGACGACTTTGAGCCCGGCCTTGGTCAGTTCGCGGGCAAGAATGCTGCCAGTGAACCCGACGCCGATGCAGACCGCATCGACTTCCTTGAGCATGGTGGCCATTGTTGTTTCTCCTCCCGCGCGTGGCGTGATCAACCGAGCCAATTCGGTGTTTCATGCACAATTCGTCCGCCGACCATTGTCATCAGCGAGCGTATCTCGGCGATGCTGCTTTCCTCGGTCGCAAGCGGGTCGGCGCTCAAGACCGCAACATCGGCAAGCTTGCCAACCTCGAGCGAACCTTTCTTGTCCTCGTCGAAAGTGAGATAGGCGCCGTTCGCCGTGGCACAGCGCAACGCATCGGCCCGGCTGAGCGCCTCACCGGGCGCAACTTGCTCCTTGGTCTGATAACTCCTGCGTGCGACCGCTTGCCAGATCGGCAGGAACGGTGAGACCGGCACGTTGTCGGTGGCCAGCGAGACCTTTACGCCGGCGTCGAGCAGTGAGCGCAGCGGCACGATTTCGCCATGGCGCTCCGGCGGCAGCCGCTGCGCCTGCGCATGCAATCCTTTGTAGAGGTAGTTGTTGGTGTGCGTGGTGAGAACGAGGCCCATGCGCACGATCCGCTCGATGTCGCGCGGCGAGACCGTGCTGATGTGACTGATGACCCAGCGTCGGCCTTTGAGCGGGATTTCCCGATCGACCTCATCGTAGAGATCGAGATTGCTGGACCCGATCATGACCGCGCGGATGTCGTTCGTCGCACAATGAAGCAGCAACTCCTTGGCTTGGTCGCGGGGCAGGCCGTGATTGGAATTGAATCCGGCCCAGCCCGTGTAGGGCGCTGCACGGGCGCGCACATCGTCGGCGGCCTCGCGACCGGCGTGTACATAGAGGCCGCTCATCTTGAGCCAGTCGTTGCCGAAGCCGGGTTCGCCCAGCCAACCCGCCCAGGCCTCCACGAAGGGCCCGAGAGGCGCTCCGCCCGCCGCCTGCCAGTTGGGACTGAAGGCAAGTGCGGTGCGCATCGTCAACGTGCCGTCGCGGTCGGCTCGCTTGTAAGTGCGCAGCAACTCGGTCGCGGCGCCGTGCCCCTCGAACACGCTGGTGGTTCCAAAGGCATGGTAGGCGCGCGCCGATTGCGGCAAAGCGTGCAGCCGATCCGCCGGCGTGAATGCCGCCGCCTGGCGAAACCAGATCAGCTCGGCAACCGGCGCCATCTCGCGCTCGACGAATACCCCGGTGGGATCGCCATTGGCGTCCTTCTCGATTTTCAAAGTGTCTACCGGCGAGACCGTGTCGCGGGTGATGCCCGCGCGCTTGAGTGCCTCGGTGTTGGCGCACGATACGAGCGGAAAGGTTCCGCGCCAGTAACCCCAGATGGAGCGGATGAAGACCGGATTGTTGGGCGCCGCCGCGTCGAGTTCCTGCCGCGTCGGCCAGCGCTTCTCGGCAAGGATGTCGGGCACGTCGAAATAATAGGGTGGATCGCCGATCGGCATGGTGACGATCCATTCGCCGGGCTGCTTGGCGCGGGCCAGCTCGGCGATGCGGTCCTGGATGTCGCGGACCGAACGAACGCGTCCGAGCGCCGGAAACACGCTGCGCAAGGCCTCGCGGTCCATGTGGGCGTGGCCGTCGGTGATGCCGGGAATAACCGCCTTGCCCTTGAGATCGACGACGCGCGTCGTCGGGCCGCTCACTCTCGCCATCGCTGCGTCCGATCCGACCGCAAGGATGCGCTCGCCGGCAATGGCAAGTGCCTGCGCCACGGTGAACGCGGCATCGACGGTGATGATCTTTCCGTTGGTGAGAATGAGATCGGCGGGTCCGGTTCCAGCCGTCACGGGGGCTGGCAAGGACGCCTGCGCGCCCGCGGCGCCCGGGACAGCGCCGGACAGCACGCCGGCGGTGCCAGCGGCACCCGCCGCTTTCAAGAGCAGACGGCGCGTCTCGTCCACCGCAACCACTCGCCTCAGGAGAAATCTGCGATCGAGTGCGGCGGCTTATCGTATTTCTTGCCGAAGTAGGTCTTGATCTCTTCGCGGTAGGTGGCCGGCAGCCCGGGATAGCCGATCATCCTCCACGAGGCCATGTGGCGGTTGCCACCGTAGATCGGGTCGGCGAAAAACCCCTCCATGGTGATCTGCAAGAGCGCGTTGAAGAACATGGTGCTGGTAAAGCCCGGGAACTGCGCCTTCCCCTCTTCCATCGCCTTCAACGCGCTCTCGCGTTCCGGCGCGGTCAGCCGGTCTAACTCCTTGCCATAGGTCTTGCGCGTCCAGTCGTTGGCGGCCGCGACGCCGGCGCGGAAAAATTCGCGCGGCGTCAGCGCAAGCTGATAGCCGAGTTCTGGCTTGCCCTTGGGGAATGGCCCGTCGCGGTAGAGCCGCGCGCCGGTACCGTAGGCGCCGGCGAGTTGACGATCGATGAAGGTCGCGACCCCGCATTCGCTCCCCGAGGGCGAAAGCTCGTCAGCGGGGATAATCGTATCCGCAGCGGCGACGAAGAAAGCGTGCTCGGTCGCGGTAAGCGTAAGCAGCGGTTCGGGCTCGGTCGCGGGCGGAGCAGCCGGGGACGCCTGCGGGGTCTGCGCCTCGGCGGGTGCCGCCGGCGCAAGCCCTGCGGCGACTGCGGTTCCCGCGCCCAAGAGGAAATGACGACGTGCGATCGGACTCTCGTCCGACGTCCCCTTGTCAGCGGCCCTATTTTCAACCGGCGTCTTGTCGGGTGTCTTCTTGTCCGTCATGGCAACCTCCCCGTGCTCGCCGCGCCATGGCTTGAGGCCCAATACGGGGACGCGGCATGAACCGCACGGAGGCGTGTTGCCGCCACGCGGCGATTTCATTCTTTCGTTTGGAACAAGACTAATCCGATTTTGGCCCGCGCGGGAGGGGGCGCACAGCGCTATTCACCGCAGGCGCGCGAGTTGGATCGCCTTGCGTCGTCGGACCCGCGCGTGACGCAGCATGGCCGGTCAGCCCGGCTCCAGTCCCTTGGCCTTCAGCACGGGGATAGCGGTCGGCGCGGTCAGGAATTTGATGAACGCCTTGGCGGCGTCCACCTCTTTGGCACCGGTGCCGACGGCGGCCGGATAGACACTGGAGAGCTGGATCTCCGCCGGCAGTGGCCCGACCAACTCGGCGCCGGCATAAGGCAGTATCTCGCTGATCTGGGTCATGCCGATCTCGGCTTCACCATTCGCCACGGCATGCGCGGCAGGATTGGAAGGCGGCAGCAGCTTGGTCTTGCTCTTCAACTGCTCGGCGATCCCGAGGCGCTCGAACAGACCCTTGAGATAGATTCCAGTTGCACCTTGCTCGACATAACAAATCGACTTGGCATCGAGCAGCGTGCGCTTGAACGCCTCAGTCGTGCTGATGTCGGGCTTCGGTGCGCCGCGCTTGACTGCGAGGCCCGCGCCCGAGCGTGCAATGTCGGCGCGCGTCGCAGCCACGAGCTTGCCCTGTTTGACGAGGTCCTCGGTGATGGGCGCGCTGAGGATGGCGACATCGAACGCAACGCCCTTCTCGATCTCGGCCTTGAGCGGGACCGCCGCGTTGAACGTGAATGAGAGCTTGTGCTCGCTTGCCTTCTCGAATTGCGGACCGAGCTCCTCCAGTGCGGTTTTCAACGCATTCGAGGCCAAGACCTTGATCTCGGCCGCGTCGACGGCGCCGGCCGTGAATAACGCAAGCGCAAACAGCTTCCCGGCGATGAGCGCTGGGTTCATCCTCATGACGTCCTCCAAGTGTTGTTGTCCGGCTTGTTGTTATGAAAATCCGCAGACCTAAAACTAGCGGTAAACGCTCGCAATCGCCAGGAACTCGTCGGCCTTGAGGCTCGCGCCGCCGACCAGCGCACCGTCGACGTTCGCGGCGCTCATCAGCTCCCTGGCGTTCGACGGCTTCACCGATCCGCCATAGAGGATGCGGGTGCCCTGCCCCGGCGCTCCCAAGCGCGATACCAGGCCCCGCCGGATATGCCCATGCATCTCGGCGACGTCGCCAAGGGTCGGGGTCAGGCCCGTGCCGATCGCCCAGACCGGCTCGTAGGCAACGACAAGGTTCTCGACCGTCGCGCCGTCGGGCACTGAACCATCCACCTGGGTTCCTACCACTGCGAGCGCCCGTCCATCTTCGCGTTCCGCCCGGCTCTCGCCGACGCAGACGATGGCGCAGAGTCCGGCGCGCCACGCCGCCAGCGCCTTTGCCCGTACGTCCGCGTCGGTTTCTTTGTGATGGATGCGCCGCTCGGAATGCCCGACGATGACGGCGCTGGCGCCGGCGTCCTTGAGCATTTCGGCCGACAGGTCACCGGTGAAGGCCCCCGCCGGCTCGCTGTGACAGTCCTGCGCGCCGATTTGCAGCGCGGTGCCCCGCGCGGCGGCGGCAAAGCGCGCCAGGAGCGTCGCGGGTGGACACACCATGATCTCGACGAGCGCTGCGAGCTCGCCGGCACCTTGAATGATTCGGGCAAGTTCCGTCTGCGAGCCCGATAGGCCGTTCATCTTCCAGTTGCCCGCAACGAGCGGGCGGCGCAGCGCGCCAGCCATGTCCAACCCCGCGTTTTTCGAACCCAGTCGAGCGGGTAGCAGAGCAGCCGCGCGCACGCCAGACCGTGCCGGTGGTCTAGAGCCGCTTAGGCGGCCTTGCGGCCTTGGGCGCGAGCCCTGCGAAGAAGGATGTCCCTTGGGGTTAGCCCGGAAAGGAGGCGCGTGCTTGCTCCCCGTTTTCTGCTTGCCAACGGTGTCGGCCCGCCGGAAGAGATTGAGGGCGCTTGTGACCGCCTGTCACCCCCGGCGCATGTTGCGATGCGGGGGCCCCCTCCTTATGATACGGAACCCTCGGTTCGCCGAAGGTTCTCTCAATCACGGATGACGCATGCTTCGAGGTCTACGAAAAGCCTCTTCCAATTGGCTCGGCAAGGCGGTGATGGCCGCCGTCGTGGGCTTCTTGGTCATCAGCTTCGCCATTTGGGGGATCGGCGACATTTTCCGCGGCTTCGGCCGCTCGACCGTAGCCAAGATCGGGCGCACTGAAATCACGGTCGAGCAATTCCGCACGATCTACAACGATCGGCTGCAGCAATATTCCCGCCAGGCCGGCCGGCCGATCGGCCCGGAGCAGGCGCGGCAGCTGGGCCTGGACCGGGTGCTGATCGGACAAATCGTCTCGGAAATCTTGCTGGATGAGCGTGCCCGCGCGCTAGGTCTCTCCCTCTCCGACGCCGAGGTTGCCAAGCAGATCACAACCGATCCCGCCTTCCAGGGACTGAACGGGCAGTTCGACCGTGCCCGGTTCGAGCAGGTCATCCGCAACGCAGGCTTTACCGAATCCCGGTTCGTGGCGGAGCAGCGCCGCCGCCTGCTGCGGCGCGAACTCGCCGGCACCATCGCGACGGGATTGAACGCCCCGAAGGCCCTGGTCGAAGCGGCCAGCCGTTACGAGAACGAGCAGCGCTCGATCGAATACGTACTGCTCGACCGCGCCCAGGCCGGTGAGATTGCATCGCCTTCGCCGGAGGCACTGGCGAAATTCTTCGAGGAGCGCAAAATTCTCTTCCGCGCCCCGGAATATCGCAAGCTCGTGGTTGTGTCGCTGATCCCGGCCGAACAGGCACGCTGGATCGAAATCTCTGATGCTGACCTCAAGCGCGCCTATGAAGAACGGCGTACGCGCTATGTCACGCCGGAACGGCGCCACGTCCTGCAGATCGATTTCCCCAATGCCGCGGCGGCCAGCGCGGCCGCAGAGCGCGTCGCCAAGGGCACCAGCTTTTCGGACATTGCCAAGGAGCTGGGCAAAAACGAAAAGGACATCGATCTCGGCACGGTGACGAAGGCCGCGATGATCGACCGGGCGGCAGCCGATGCCGCCTTCGCGCTCAAAGAAGGGGAAGTGAGCGCGCCGGTGCAAGGCCGGTTCGGGACCGTGCTGGTGCAAGTGCTCAAGATCGAGCCCGAGCAGGTGCGCTCGCTGGAACAAGTCACCGGCGAGCTCAAGCAGGAGTTGGCGCTCGCGCGCGCCAAGGCCGAGGTTTTCGACGTGTACAACAAGATCGAGGATGCGCGCGCGGAGGGCAAACCGCTGGCGGAAACCGCCGCCAACCTGAAATTGGAGGCGCGCACGATTGAAGCGGTCGATCGCTCCGGTCGCGATCCGGCCGGCGCGCCTGTCAACCTTCCGGATGCGCAGCGCCTGCTGCCGATGGCGTTTACCACCGACGTCGGTGTCGAGCGCGATCCGCTGCAATTTCAGGACGGCTACATCTGGTTTGACGTCGTGGGCATAACACCCTCACGAGAACGCCCCCTCGATGAAGTGAAGGAGCAAGTAGAGACGCGCTGGCGCGACCAGGAGATCGCAACGCGCCTCAATGCCAAGGCGACGGAAATCGTCGACAAGCTCAAGGGGGGCGCGACCCTCGCCGATGTCGCCACCGCAGACCATCTCAAGCTCGAAATCTTGACCGGCCTCAAACGCGGTGATGGGTCCGGCCCGCTTTCGGCGGCCGCCGTCGACGCGGTTTTCCGCACTGCCAAGGACGCAGTCGGCGCAGCCGACGCGCGGGAGCCAGGCGAGCAAGTCGTGTTCCGCGTCACCGATATCGTGGTACCACCACTCGACATGGCCTCCGACGAAGTCAAACGCACCGTCGATTCCCTCAATCGCAGCCTCTCGGAGGACCTGCTCAGCGAATATATTGCGCGCCTCGAAAGCGAGGTCGGCGTGACCATCAATCAAAATGCGTTGAACCAGGTGGTCAGCGGCGGAGCCGTCGACAGCGCAAATTGACTTTCGCCATGCAGATCGAGCCGCAAGCAACGCCATTTGCCAAGCGATACGCGCGCGGCGAGGCCCAGGTCGTGTGGACCACGCTGGTCTCGGATCTCGAAACCCCGGTGTCCGCATTTCTCAAAGTCGCCGGCGCCCGCCCGATGAGCTTTCTGCTGGAATCGGTCGAGGGCGGCGCGGTGCGCGGGCGCTATTCCATCATCGGGCTGGACCCCGACCTCGTGTGGCGCACCGTAGCGGGCCTCGCCGAGATCAATCGCACGGTGCGCCATAAGCCCGATGGCTTTGCACCCTGCAACGAGGCGCCCCTGGCAGCGTTGCGCGCCCTCATCGCCGAGAGTCGGATCGAGCTGCCCGACGTGCTGCCGCCCATGGCTGCCGGAGTCTTCGGGTATCTCGGTTACGACATGGTGCGGTTGATGGAAGAGTTGCCGCAGTCCAATCCCGACCCGATCGGAATTCCCGATGCGGTGCTGGTACGTCCCACCATCGTGGTCGTGTTCGATGCCGTGAAAGACACGATCACCGTCGTCACGCCGGTCCGGCCGCAAAACAGCATCGCGGCAGACACCGCTTTCGCGCGAGCGCGGGAGCGCCTCTCGGCGATCATCGATGCGCTCGACGCACCGCTCGCGCATTCCCCGCCCACCATCCAGGCGGGGCCGCTGACGGTGTGGCCGTCCTCCAACACCACCCCCGCGGAATACGAGCGGATGGTCAAAGTGGCCAAGGAATACATCGCCGCCGGCGATATCTTCCAGGTGGTCCTGTCTCAGCGGTTTGAGGCGCCGTTCGAGCTGCCTCCGTTTGCGCTCTATCGCGCTCTGCGGCGGGTCAATCCGGCCCCATTTCTCTATTTCCTCGACTTCGGCAGCTTCTCGATCGTCGGATCGAGCCCGGAAATCCTTGTCCGGGTGCGCGAGGGCACCGTGACCATCCGGCCGCTTGCGGGCACCCGGCCGCGCGGAGCGACACCGCAACAGGACAAGGCGCTCGAAACCGAACTGCTGGCGGATGAAAAGGAGCGCGCCGAGCATCTGATGCTGCTCGATCTCGGACGCAACGACGTCGGGCGCGTGGCGCGAATCGCCTCGGTCAAGGTGACCGACCAATTCTTCATCGAGCGCTTCAGCCAGGTGATGCACATCGTCTCCAATGTCGAAGGCCAGCTCGACGGAAAATACGATGCGCTCGACGCGCTGGCTGCGGGCTTTCCAGCCGGCACCGTCTCTGGCGCGCCCAAGGTGCGGGCCATGGAGATCATCGACGAGCTGGAGCAGGAGAAGCGCGGGCTCTATGCCGGGTCGGTGGGCTACTTCTCCGCCGCCGGCGAACTCGACAGCTGCATCGTCCTGCGCACGGCGTTGATCAAGGATGGCGTGATGTATGTCCAGGCCGGTGCCGGGATCGTCGCCGATTCCAACCCCCAGTCCGAGCAGCAGGAATGCGTGGACAAAGCCAAGGCGCTGTTCCGCGCGGCGGAGGAGGCCAAACGATTTGCCAGCGCCGCCAGGCGCGGCCAATAGGCGAAACATGACGGTCGAGACCGACCACGGGCATGCGGCGAAATGGCAGCACGATGGCGTGCGGGTTATCCCGGGTAATTCGCTGGATCCCAACACTGCCCAGACCCCCGGCATGGATCGCAAGGCCGCGATCAACTATGCGCGCGTCGGCGCCCAGAAGATCTGGGCAGGCACGGTCAACATCAAGCCCAACGCCAAGACCGGCGCCCACCACCATGGGGAACTGGAGAGCGTCATCTACGTGGTGCGCGGCAAGGCACGCATGCGTTGGGGCGAGCGGCTGGAATTCACCGCCGAGGCTGGCCCGGGTGATTTCATCTATGTGCCGCCGTTCGTGCCGCACCAGGAGATCAACGCCAGCCCGAGCGAGCCGCTCGAATGTGTGCTCGTGCGAAGTGATAACGAGGCGGTGGTGGTCAACCTCGACATCGAGCCGGTGGAGAAGCCGGACGAGGTGCTATGGGTCGATCCGATTCATAAAGGGTGACAGGGGCCAGCGCGGCGAAAGGCACACGCGGCTTGCGACCGCCGCGGCAACGCGCATTGTCAACTACAGCGCTGAACTTTCAGCCCCGGAGAATTGGGCTCGCTGTATTCCGCAATTTCGACGGCGCCGACATTGGGAAAGAGATTGGGGGCGAGATCGCGCGGGACCTCATGGGTGATAGGGTTGAGTGGCTGGTTGTTGTCACCGCATTTAACGGAGAAGCCCAAGGTCCAAGAATGAAGCGAGGCGCCGCCCTTGGTGCGAACAATGACATTCAACTTTGCTTCCTCGGGCGTGGAATAGCCGAGCGACGTCGTGTTGCCGGAGAATGTCATCTGCACTTGGCCTCCGGCTTCGCTTCGGAGGAAACCGACCGAAATATTAGTGACCTGAAACCGCCGATCGCTCGGATTGTCTTTCCGGACCCAGATCAGTTCCTGCCCGCGCTGCGCGGTTTCCTTCAGTGTTCCGGTGTTTGCAGAGATTTCAAACGCGACTGGCCGCTCGAGGGCCGCAAATTCTTCGGCATCCGGCTTCGCGCTGCCGGGCTGGGCCGGCTGCGTGCGGGCTCCAGAGGCGACAAAGATTGAAAGCCCGGCAAGCACCGCAAGTCGCGCCAGATTGATTGCCATTCCTGTCTCCCAGGGTCCGGATAGATGCCCAATCGATCAGCCGACGCGACATCGGCCACGGAATGCTGACGGTCTGCCGACCTTGCGCATCATCCTGGCCCGGCCGAGGCAAGTGTGGGGCCAGCAGTTCCAGCGGTCAACCATTCCCAGGGAGCGGGCGCAAAGACGATTCGTGTTATACGTTTTGGCTGCGTAATGAGGCTGCCGCCGCGCCTCCGGCTCGATTTGCATGCTTCCCCAAAGCGTTCATACACCCCACGCGCGGATGCCGCCATCCGGCGGGACCATGGACCCGCGGCATTTGCAATAGCTGACATCGACGCTACATGCGATCAGCACTATTGCCATCAGCTCGCCTGTTGCCATCTAAGAGTCTGCTTCCTTCCTTTGTCCACATTCAGGACTAGGTTCTCCCGCATCAGACGTCTCATTCCCATGCAGCCTATCATCTCGATCTCGAACCTGTTCAAGACGTATGCTTCCGGGCTTGTGGCCCTTAGGGACATCAACCTGCAGATCCGGCGCGGCGAAATTTTTGCGCTGCTGGGCCCGAATGGCGCGGGAAAGACCACGCTGATCAGCATCGTTTGTGGAATTGTAAATGCCTCGCAGGGAGCGGTTTCGGTCGACGGTCACGACATTGTCAAGGATTACCGCCACACCCGCGCAATGATCGGTCTCGTTCCGCAAGAACTGACAACCGATGCCTTCGAAACGGTCTGGGCGACCGTGACCTTCAGCCGCGGGTTGTTCGGCCAGCCCAAGAATCCCGACTACGTTGCCAAGGTGCTCAAGCAACTCTCCTTGTGGGACCGGAGAGACAGCAAGATCATGACCTTGTCCGGCGGCATGAAGCGCCGGGTATTGATCGCCAAGGCGCTCTCCCACGAGCCGCAAATCCTCTTCCTGGACGAACCGACGGCCGGTGTCGATGTCGAACTGCGCAAGGACATGTGGCAGGTGGTGCGCTCATTGCGCGCCTCCGGCGTGACCATCATCCTGACGACCCACTACATCGAAGAGGCCGAGGATATGGCCGACCGGATCGGCGTGATCAGCAAGGGAGAGATCATTCTAGTCGAGGAAAAGGCCGAGCTCATGCGCAAGCTTGGAAAAAAGCAACTGACGCTCCAGTTGCACAAGAAACTCGACGCCATACCGGGCGAGCTTGCTCCCCATCACCTGACCTTGGCCGCTGACGGCAGCGAATTGATCTACACCTATGACACCCAAGGCGAGCGCACCGGCATCACCGCCCTACTTAAGGATATCAACCTCGCGGGAATCAGGTTTAAGGATCTCAGCACGACCCAGAGCTCGCTCGAGGACATCTTCGTCGACTTGGTGAGACAAAACAGATGAATCTGCGGGCCGCATTCGCGATTTACAGGTTCGAGATGGCGCGCACGGGCCGTACGCTGCTGCAGAGCATCGTCTCACCCGTGATTTCGACCTGCTTGTACTTCGTCGTGTTCGGCGCAGCGATCGGCTCGCGCATCACCGAGATCGAAGGCGTCGACTATGGCGCGTTTATCGTGCCCGGACTGATCATGCTGATGCTGCTGACGCAGAGCGTCGCGAACGCGTCATTCGGCATCTATTTTCCCCGCTTCACGGGGACCATCTACGAAATTCTGTCGGCGCCGGCGTCGTCCTTCGAGATCGTGCTGGGCTATGTCGGCGCAGCCGCGACGAAGTCGATCATCCTGGGGTTGATCATTCTGGCCACGGCGGGCCTGTTCGTGCCGCTGAAGGTTCTCCATCCGGTCTGGATGCTCGTCTTCCTCACGCTCACGGCGGTGGCGTTCAGCCTGTTCGGCTTCATTCTCGGCATCTGGGCAGATGGTTTCGAGAAGCTGCAGGTCGTCCCTCTGCTCGTCATCACGCCCCTGACATTTCTCGGCGGCACGTTTTACTCCATCAGCGTGCTGCCCCCGGTCTGGCAGACAATCGCCCTGTTCAATCCCGTGGTCTATCTGATCAGCGGATTTCGCTGGAGCTTCTTCGAAACCGCCGACGTGAGCGTCGGCGTGAGCCTGGCGATGACGCTCCTGTTCCTGACCCTGTGTCTCTTCGCCGTATGGTGGATCTTCAAGACCGGCTATCGGCTCAAGCGATAATGCTGCCCCGCGCGTTGGTTTGTTCCGGCGTGCCGACGCCCGGGCTCACTGCCCGCCTTGATTCCCGCAACCCCCCCGTCTAATACCAGGGCCACTGGCACTGACCTATTCGCCGTCATTGCCGGGCTATCCGGCATCCATCCTCTCAATGAAGCGCTTTTTCGATGGACCCGGGTCGAGCCCGGGCATGACGAATCGAGGACAACAGCCCGCCAGTGTAGGCTAGGCGCGGGCTACGAAAATCATGATCGTCCTGATCGACAACTACGACAGCTTTACCTTTAACCTCTACCACTATCTCGGTGGGCTGGGGGCGGACGTGGCCGTCTACCGCAACGACAAGATCACCGCGGAACGGGTGATGACCATGGATCCAGACGCCATCGTATTGTCGCCGGGGCCCTGCACGCCGAACGACGCCGGTATCTGCCTCGAACTTATCGCCAAGGCGGCACAGACCGTGCCGGTGCTCGGGGTCTGCCTGGGTCATCAAGCGATCGGACAGGCATTCGGCGGCGATGTCGTGCGCGCACCGGTTCAGGTTCACGGCAAGCTCTCCGAGATCCAGCACACCGGCAACGGGATATTCCGCGGCATCAACGGGCGATTCAAGGCCACGCGCTACCATTCATTGGTGGTCGAACGGACGAGCTTGCCGGAGGAGCTTGCGGTGACGGCCGAGACCGACGATCGCTTGATCATGGGGCTTGCTCATCGCACGCTTGCGGTTCATGGCGTTCAGTTCCATCCTGAAAGCATCGCCTCAGACCATGGCCATCTCATCTTGCGGAACTTCCTCGACATCGCCACGGCGTGGAACGCTTCGACCGGCCGACGTGCGGCCGATCTGCGCGCGACCCGCCGCGTGCCGTGAGGCGCGAACGTGACGGACGAGCTCAAGGGATTGATCGCCAAAGCCGCGACCGGCGCGACGCTGAGCCGCGAGGAGGCTGCGCGTGGCTTCGACACCATGATGTCGGGCGAAGCGACGCCCTCGCAGATGGGCGGACTGCTGATGGCCCTGCGGGTGCGCGGCGAGACCGTCGACGAGATCACCGGCGCGGTGACGGCGATGCGCGACAAGATGCTGCGGGTACGGGCGCCGGCTGATGCCATCGACGTGGTTGGCACCGGCGGCGACGCCTCGGGCTCGTTCAACATCTCCACCTGCGCCGCGCTTATCGTGGCCGGCGCCGGCGTCCCGGTGGCCAAGCACGGCAACCGCGCGCTGTCGTCGCGCTCCGGCGCCGCCGACGTGCTCGGTGCGCTGGGCGTGAACATCGAATTGACGCCGGAAGGTGTGAGCCGGTGCATCAAGCAAGCCGGTATCGGCTTCATGTTCGCACCCGCGCATCATCCGGCCATGAAGAATGTCGGACCGACCCGGGTCGAGCTCGGCACGCGCACCATCTTCAATCTGCTGGGGCCGCTCTCCAATCCCGCCGGGGTGAAGCGGCAGATGGTCGGCGTGTTCTCGCGCCAATGGCTCGAGCCGCTGGCGCTGGTGCTGAAAAACCTCGGCTCTGAGTCGGCCTGGGTCGTACACGGCTCGGACGGGCTGGACGAGATCACGACTGCCGGGACGACCTACGTCGCCGCGCTGGAGAATGGTGCCGTGCGTACCTTCGAGATCACGCCCGAAGACGTGGGATTGGAACGGGTCAAGCCCGAGGCCCTGCGCGGCGGCGAGGCCAAGCACAACGCGCAGGCACTCGTCGATGTGCTCAAAGGCAAGACCGGCCCATTCCGCGATGTCGCCGTTCTCAACGCGGCGGCGGGCCTGATGGTCGCGGGTCGGGCGAGGGACCTCAAACAGGCGGTTGCGCTTGCACAGAAAGCGGTCGATTCAGGTGAAGCCGACGGCCGACTGCAACGGCTGATCGCGACCTCCAATGCGTGAGGACCATGGCTGACATCCTCACAAAGATCGAAGCGTATAAACGCGAAGAGATCGCGGCCGCAAAGCGCGAGCGCTCCTTCGCCGCGGTAGAAACAGAAGCGAGATCGGCGCCGGCGCCACGCGGATTTGTACGAGCGATCGAAAGCAAGCTTACCCGCGGCAACTACGCCCTGATCGCGGAGATCAAGAAGGCGAGCCCCTCGAAAGGCCTCATCCGCGCCGATTTCGATCCGCCTACGCTGGCGCGCGCCTATGAGCGGGGGGGCGCCGCATGCCTCTCGGTGCTGACCGATATGCCCTCCTTTCAAGGCAAGCCGGAATATCTCGCGGCCGCGCGCGCCGCGACCGGGCTTCCCGTGCTGCGCAAGGATTTCATGTATGACCCCTATCAGGTGGCGGAGGCGCGCGTCTGGGGGGCCGACTGCATCTTGATCATCATGGCGGCGGTCGAGGACCGCTTGGCGCAGGACTTGGAAGAAGCTGCCCTGGCATTCGATATGGACGTCCTGCTCGAGGTGCATGACGAGCCCGAGCTCGAACGGGCCTTGCGCCGGCGCTCACGGCTGATCGGGGTCAACAACCGCAACCTCAAGACCTTCGAGACGACCCTTGCCACCAGCCAACGCCTGGCGCCGAAAATTCCGGCGGACCGTATCGCCGTGGGCGAGAGCGGGATTTTCTCAAGCGCTGATCTCGCATATCTGGCGAAGGTAGGCATTTCGACTTTCCTGGTCGGCGAAAGCTTGATGCGCGAGCGCGACGTCGAGGCCGCCACACGCGCGCTCATTGGCGGCAATGGACCCCGCGATGCTCTGCGCAGGGCCGCGGAGTAAGTGGTGGCCGCCAAGCTGAGCCATCTGGGCAAGGGCGGCGAGGCACGCATGGTCGACGTGTCGGCGAAAGCCCCGACCGAGCGCGTCGCTGTCGCCGAGGGCCTCGTGGTGATGGCGGCGAAAACGCTCGACCTCGTGCTTGCAGGCAATGCGAAGAAAGGCGACGTGCTGGGCGCCGCCCGCATTGCCGGCATCATGGCCGCCAAGCGCACGCATGAGCTCATCCCGCTTTGCCATCCCCTCGCCGTTTCAAACATTGTGGTCGACATCGAGCCGGATCGCGCGCTTCCAGGCCTGAGCGTGCGCGCGACCGTCAAGGTGACCGGCCCGACCGGGGTCGAGATGGAAGCGCTGACTGCGGTCGCGGTGGCCTGCCTCACCATCTACGACATGGTCAAGGCGGTCGAACGCGGTATGCGCATCGAGGGCATCAGACTTATCGAAAAGCGCGGGGGAAAATCCGGACCTTACAAGTCGGGACATCATCGGGCGAAGGAGTGAGCCGTGGCGCTCATGCCGGTCGCAGAAGCGCTAGCGCGCGTGCTCGCCGAGGCCGGGCCGCTGCCCGCGGAGGCCACGCCGCTCGCCGAGGCCTGCGACCGCGTGTTGGCTGCCGATGTCGCGGCGCTGCGCACCCAGCCACCGGCGGATGTTTCAGCCATGGACGGCTACGCCGTCCGCGCCGCCGACATTGCCAAAGTGCCGGTCGGCCTCAGGCTCGTCGGCGAAGTGGCGGCGGGGCACCCGTTCCAAGGAGCGGTCGGTGCCGGTGAGGCCGCCCGGATCTTTACGGGCGGCGTCCTGCCGCCGGGCGCCGACACGATCGTGATTCAGGAGAATGCGGCGCGCGAGGGCGATACCGTCGTGATCGGCGCGAGTTCGGGCAAGGGCAAGCATGTCCGGCTCAAGGGGCTCGACTTCCAGTGCGGGGCGGTGCTCCTCGCCAGGGGCCATCGTCTCACCGACCGCGACCTGGCGCTGGCCGCCGCCATGAACCACCCCACGGTGCCCGTGCATCGCCGCCCCAAGGTCGCGATACTCGCTACGGGCGACGAACTGGTCATGCCCGGCTCGATGCCGGGCTTCGGCGAGATCGTCTATTCCAATGGCTACGCCACCATGGCGCTCGCCCGTCGGGAGGGCTGCGAGGTCGTCGACCTCGGCATCGTCCCCGATCGCCTGCCCGAGACCGTCGCGGCGGTGCGGCGTGCGCGCGACGTCGGCGCCGACATTCTGGTCACCTCGGGCGGCGCCTCGGTCGGCGACTACGATCTCGTGCAGAAGGCGCTCGCCGCCGAGGGCCTCGCGCTCTCGTTCTGGAAGGTGGCGCTCCGTCCAGGCCGGCCGATGATGCATGGCCGGCTCGGCGCCATGCACGTGCTCGGCCTGCCCGGCAATCCGGTATCGTCCTATGTCTGCGCGCGTGCTGTTCCTCGTTCCGCTCATGCGCCGCCTGGCGGGCCGCAGCGATGTCGAGCCGGCGCTCGACATCGCGCGCCTCGGCTGCGATCTTCCGGCGAACGACGAACGCGCCGACTACCTGCGCGCCACGCTCGCGCCCGGTCCTGACGGAATGCCGGTGGCAACTCCCGCGCCGGTGCAGGATAGCTCGATGCTCACCCGGCTCGCGCGCGCCGACTGCCTTCTCATCCGCGAACCTCACGCGCCCGCGGCCAAGGCGGGCGAGCCATGTTCCATCATAACGCTTGCATCCTGACGGCCTCCGCCTCCACCTTCGTGTGGACGAAAGCCGCTGCGGCTGCGGCGCCACGGCTGCGACGAGAGACTGCCGATATCGATGCTTGAAGATCCGTCCGCCCAGCGTGTCGTCGAACTCTACGACGGAATTCTCAAATCCCGCGGTCGTGCACTGTCCCCCGCGAGCGTCATTCTCGACTACGGCTGCGGGTCGGGCCGCCACGCCTACGAATTCCTCGACGCCGGCTTTCGTCATGTGTTCGGCTATGACGTCCAAGACTACGTCAAACTGCGGTCGGCCGCCGATCTCGAGCGTTTCCGTTTCGACCCGACCTCGGGGGATGGGACTGAATATCCTTCCATGACCAAGGTCCCATGGCCTGACAATACTTTCGACTTCGTATTCGCGACCCAGGTATTCGAGCATGTGTCCGACCAGGAATTGGCCTATTCCGAAGTTCACCGTGTGTTGAAGCCGGGAGGTTCATTCCTCAACATCTTTCCGTCGAGATGGCGTCCGATTGAAGCGCATATCAACGTCCCGTTCGGGGGCGTCTTGACCTCCCGCCGTTATCATCGACTCTGCGCGGCACTCGGCATTAGAGGCTTGAACCAGGAGCATTGCACCGCCGATCAAGTCGTCGAGCTCAACCGCCGCTTCGTAACGCAGGGCGTCAACTACCTGTCCGGACGGGAAATCGCCGCGCTCCTCGATCGCATCTTCGGCGAGTTCGAATATGTCGAAGATGCATTCATCCGCCACAGCCGGGGGAGATCGCGGCATCTGGCGGTGCCGCTCAGATTTCTTCCCCTGGTACGCCAGTTGTTCCGCTTTGCGCATACCCGAGTGATCCTGGCGCGCAAGCGGCCTTAGGCCTTGCGGATCGCCCGGACGTCTCTCCCCCATGCCGAGGTGAGCATTCAAACGAGCTTTTGCCCCGTTCACGCCAAATTAAGTGGTTGCGGAACACATATCGAACAGATAGTGTCTGTTCATGATTTGTTTCGGCGAGTCCTTCGGGACCGCTGCAACGGGGAAACTGAACATGCTGACCCGAAAACAGGCCGAACTCCTGCGCTTCATCCACGAGCGCCTCAAGGAAGCCGGTGTGCCGCCGTCCTTCGACGAAATGAAGGACGCCCTCGACCTGCGGTCCAAATCGGGAATCCACCGTCTCATTACCGCCCTTGAGGAGCGCGGCTTTATTCGCCGCCTGCCGAATCGGGCGCGCGCCATCGAGGTGATCAAGCTGCCCAATTCGGTCGCCCATGGTATGGGCGCGAGCCGCTCGCGCGGTTTCACGCCAAGCGTGATCGAGGGCAATCTCGGCCGGGTACGGACCGCCTCGGAAGAGGAGAGCGGCCGCCCGGTGGCAGTGCCTGTCATGGGCCGCATCGCGGCGGGCACGCCCATCGAGGCGATCCAGACCAAGAGCCACGTCATCAACATGCCGGCCGACGTGCTCTCGACCGGCGAGCACTTCGCGCTGGAGGTACGCGGCGACAGTATGATTGAGGCTGGGATCCTCGACGGCGACATCGCACTCATCAAGAAAACCGACGGAGCCGACACTGGCGACATCGTGGTGGCACTGATCGACGAGGAGGAAGCGACGCTCAAGCGATTTCGCAGGCGCGGCGCCTCGATCGCTCTTGAGCCGGCCAACACCGCCTACGAGGTGCGTATCCTTCCGCCCAACCGCGTGCGCATCCAAGGCAAGCTGGTCGGCTTGTTCCGCCGTTATTGACCGTTTCCGCGCTGCGACCGCGATCGGGTGCCCGGGGCATGGGCTAGCGGGATCGTGAGCCGCGTCCGCCATCGTGTGCTTCGAGACCACGGAGCCACCCGGCTTGTCCCCTGGTCAGTCCCCTGCATCCAAATCTTCATCCCGTGGCGTGGCGTCGCGTGCCGGCGCCGCGGCGGAAGGTGCACGGGCCGGATCCGGGGCGTCGCTGCCTTGCACGGTGGCACGGGCCCAAGGCCGGTCATAGCCCGGCGGTCGCGTGGGCGTGATCTCGAAGCTGTCGCCCTGGCGCTGTAGCGCCATGGCGCCGGAGCGCCGCCAGACTTCTCGGTCGATCACAAGCGCGGCGCAGTTGGACGGCGCAGCGCGGACGCTCACCACCAACACGGCGCGGCGGCAGTCCTCCCCGAAGGCTTCGATCGCTTTCGGGATGGCGACGAACGCACCGTCGCGCAAGCGGCCGACGCAACCCTGTGCGTCGCATCGAATCCCTTCGCCCAGCGTGGGGTCTTTCGGGTTGCGCGCATCGGCGTCGGCTGCAAGCCATTCGCGCCATGCAAACACGTCGCTGCCGGATTTCACCATGGCCAGCCGGCCATTTTCGCCCCGTATGGCGACAGCGCTGCCGTCGGCCGCGACCATCACGTCGGGTTGCGGCGCCCGCATCATCAGGACAGCGGCGACACCGATCAGGAGCGCGCCGATGACGCGCAACGGCGTCTTGAGCAGGCAGAGCACGACCAGCCCCGCTGAGCAGAGGAGCAAGGGGCCGGTTCCGAAGGCGGTCACGCGCCCGAGCGCTCCCGGAAAGCTGGTGACCCACTGGGCAACGGAGATCATCCAGTCGATTCCGTGCCCCATCACTCGCCACCAGAATCCGTCGAGGCCAAGCGGCATGCCCATCACTCCGAGAATGCCGGCCGGCATCACCCACACCGACACGGCCGGCATCGCCACCAGAT
>CAWIGD010000046.1:0-49198 GCA_963835165.1 uncultured Alphaproteobacteria bacterium | reverse complement strand
TCGGGAATGAAGCCATCGCGGTTGGGACTGCACGCGGCCTGGAAGCGTCTGGGCGTCGAGTACCACCGCTTTGTCGATGACGTTGCCCTCGGCCAGGATGTAGGCCAACACCGCGTAGATTTCGACCGCCGCTGTGAGCGAGCCGGGTGCCTGGAATGGCATCGCACGCCGCACGTAGTCGAACAGTGTTGTGGCATAGGGCCAACAGCTTCAACAGTCATCACCGGGTTCTTGGTGGGGGCGAGCGTCCGCGGCCCCCGATCAGCCGCAGTTCCGCGCCGGCCGGCATGTTCGGCAGCCCTGCGACACCCTGCAAGTCTGCGCCATGGCAGGCGGCACAAGCAGTCTCGTACACTTTCTTGCCGCCGGCATAGTCGCCGTTGCCGACCGGCAGGCCTTTGCCGTCGGGGGCGATCGCGATGGCGACAGCCGCGACGTCCTGAGCGCTCGCCGAAACGCCGAAGTCGAACTTGCTTGGATAACCTTGGGCGCGGCGCAAATCGGGCGCGCCGAACACGGTGAGCGCGGCCGCAAGCAGCACCACGTATTTGCCGATCAACCGAGCGGGTGCACATTCTTCACGTTCCGCTTGGCCTGAATGCCCCAGCTCTGGACCGCGTTCATGTGATAGAAAGTGCAGCCGGTCTTGAGCGGTCCGCGCTCGGCGATGAGCTGTTCGTGGGTCGGTTGCGCGAGCAGCGGCTTCGGTCGCCCGGCTCTGGATCACCGCCGAGTTGGTCCAAATCCACGGGAAGCGGAAGCGCGTCTGGCTGATCGCCAGCACCGGGTCCTGCAACGGCAAGGTTCCAGCTTTTTCCGCCGTCGGTCGAAACCTCAACACGCGCGATCTTGCCGCGCCCGCTCCAGGCGAGTCCGGTGATCTCGTAAGTCCGCCCCGGCAGCTTCATCTCACCCAAGGGGAAGGTGATCACAGATTTCGCCTCCATCGTGAAGGTGAAGATACGCGACTTGCCGGTCGTGGTGATGAGGTCGTATTCCGACGTCTCCTCACGCGTGTAGTAGGGCTTGTCGCCGACTTCGAGCCGGCGCAGCCATTTAATCGAGATGTTGCCTTCCCAGCCGGGCAGGAACAGCCGCATCGGATAACCCTGCTCCGGGCGCATTGCCTCGCCGTTACTTTTTGCGCAAACACGATCAATGCGTCGGACAGACATTTGTCGATCGGCACGCTGCGGGTCATCACCGCGGCGTCGGCGCCCTCGGCAAGCACCCACGCGGCACCGGGCCTTAGCCGCCTGCTCGACAGAGTTGAGCGGCACTCCGGTCCATTCCGAGGGTGGAAACAAGGCCGTGCGTGCGCTGTGCGCTCGGCTCACGCGCTTTCATGATCTCGCTACCTGTAGTGCCGGAAGCATTCCATGAAATACGTACGCGACAGAGTTGGGAAGCGCTTGAGATCGGCGAGCGAGATATTGATCGGCCGGTCGACCAATCCATGGATGACGAGATTGTGCTTGGCCGGGTCAATATTTGGGATGCCGCCGTGATGGCGTTCGTAATGTAGCCCGGATGGCGTGATGGTGCCGTAGCTGTTCTGCAAAGGCGAAATCCCGCCGTTTTCCTCGGGTTCGCCCAGCGAACTTCGGTCTCGAATTGCGAGCGTGTAGCGGTAGCCGCCGTCCACCCCCATCATACGGCCCGTTCTTTGGTGGGATCAGCTGGCACCTGGTATTCGACCGCGCCGGGGGAGCCTTGGCGTCGGCCTCGCGCGGCAGCATCGCGGTCATTCCAACCGCGGCGACGAGCCCCGTGCCGGCGAAGAGCTGCCGGCGTGTCGCGGCCAGCGCGAACATGCCGTCCTTGCACTCGCAGTCTTCGAGTGCCGCAACGCTTTTTGCCTGCGCTTCCGTGATCGGCTCGCCAATGCGGCTGATGTGCATCTTCGATCGCTGCGCACTTCGGCATCCAGACGTTTCGAGTTGGTGGAATGCATGGCTATCACCTCCGTGGCTCGAACCATCGAGGAGATCAACGAAGCGGGCGCCGCCAGTACGACGGCCGCTTTGGGTCATTCGCTGCAAATTCCGCCGAGACCGCTTGTCCACAAATGTCCGCTTTGCATCAATACCGACCGTAAAAATGTTTGCGCCCGGGCGCGCCAAACTGGAAACGATGCCCATTTCGAGTCTGGGTCGGCCGCGACTATGACGATGGGGATGTTTTGTGTGGCCTGTTTCGCAGCGATATGCGCTTGGCACGTAGAGCGCCACGATCACGTCGACCTTAAGTCGGACCAGCTCGGCAGCAAGCGCGGGAAGGCGATCTGCCTTTCCGTCGGCGGAGCGGCGAATTCGAACTCGATGTTTTGCCCCGCCACATAGCCAAGCTCGCGCAGGCCTTCCTGCAGTTCCTTCTTGAACGATTTCCCGCTCTCCGGCCAGCCCGACGTAAAGTGCACCACGAGCCTGTGCGTAGGTCGCTGGCGCGCGCGCCGCGAGCGGCCACGTGGCCGCGCCGCCAATAGGCGACGAACTCGGCCTGTTCCTCGATCACTCGATCACCTCATCGGCGCGGGCGAGTAGCGTAAGCGGCACTTCGAGGCCGAGGGCCTTGGCGGTTTTCAGGTTGATCACCAACTCGTACTTCGTCGGGGCCTGTACCGGGTAGATCGGCGGGCTTCTCGCCTTCTAGCAATGCGGCGGCATAGCCCGCCGCGCGGCGGTACTGGTCAATCAGATCCGGGCCGTAGCAGATTAAACCACCTGCGGTGATGAAAGAGCGCAGGAGTACACCGCTGGCAGCTTGTGCCCGCGACGACCAGGGCCTCGCGCACGGATTACCTCACAGCGGCCCCCCCGTTACGATCAAGCGACGGTCTGGCTCGCGTGCGAATGCGGCGACGGCGCGATCGATTGTAGTTACCTCACGCGCATTGATCGGGATGAGTTCCACGCCGAGCGAAGGGCTCACCGACTGAATGGCACCCCATTGCCCAATGCCAGAGGCGATGGAGGCATCACGAGCGACAGCCGCTCGCTTCACATTCGGCGTGCGACCTCTTTGCAACTCCAGCCATTTGCTGCTGATCGGATCGAACACTGGGCGAAGCCGGTCGTGTTGCCGCCGGTCGAGCCAAACTCTCGATAAATCCTGCGCCAACCGGGTCAGGAACATTCACGAATATGAGGGGTACGGTCGTGGTTGCCTGCTGCAACGGCGGTACGGTTGCGCTGCCGAGAGCAATGATCAGGTCGGGTGCCAGAGCGACTAGCTCGGCTCGGGTTGCGAATGGTGTCGGGGTGGCCAGCGGCCGAGCGGAGATCAATCCGGACATGATCATCGGCCCAGCCCAAGCGTTCCAACTCGCGGAAGAATGCTGCATTGCGTGTATGCCCCTCAGGATCATCGGCAGCGAGCGTTTGCAGCATGCCGATGCGTCGCATTCGCTGCGTCTGCTGCGCGCGTGCCGCGAACGGCCACGCCGCCGCTGACACCGCCGAACAGCGTGATGAACTCGCGCCGTCTCATGCTGGACCTTCCCCTCCAGAGTCTGCCAAGCCCAGCCAGCCCGCCACAGGGCGGCAGGCGAGTTCGATAGGGCGACCTGAATTGTTCTGAATGGAGGTGGTTATTGCCACCACGCCCTATCCCCCAATTGGGGGGGAGCCGAGGCAACCAACACGCCTATCGGCGGCCGATGTCCGAAGTTGAAGTCGGTCATTCGAAGCACCGCGATGTCCGGATTGCCCCTGCAAGCGGACCTCCGCACGTCATCGCCGTTGGTCTCAGAAGCGCCCAACCGGACACAGTGAGGGTCACGCTCCAGGAAACATCCGTACTTTACCGGACTGGAGTAGAGGACGGCATTGGAGGCGTGCAAATGAATGACGACGCGTCGGGCCTGGGAAAGTCGAGCCAAGACTTATGAATCAACACTGTTGCAGCCGAGATGACGCAGGTCCCGGGTGCTTCGCGGATTTCGGCAGGCGACTCGTTCCGGCGGCCAAGATTTGAGCCGCAGGACAGCGAGTGTCTGACGTGGCGAGCGGGCGCGGAGCCGTTCTGTTTCCTTGCGCGGAGCGGGTTGGCGAAACGGGGAGGTCGTTGGCGTCGACTCGGCGATGAAATGGTGCGCCACGAACGCGGACGCGTCCTCGAAAGGGGAATCCCGGCACGGGTGCAAGTCATGGACGCAGAGCGCCTAGATTTCGCAGAGGTGGAATATCGACCGGGTGTTGTGCGGTTTTGGGATCATGTTTCTTCCAGTCAAATGCGCGCACTTGGTGAATTCCGGCGCGCGATGAAATCCGGCGGGACGGCTTGCCGGTGCTAACATGGAGATCTCAGACCAGCGAGAGAACAGGTCGCCACGGTTGAGTTGGGAATACACCGGGCGAAACAGCTGGGGTGGGATTACTGAACCGGGACGACTTGTCGAAACTCTTGAAGGCGGCGGGCTTCACGGATGTGTCGGGAGACCTCGATTCCTTCCCAGTACGCGGATGTTGAGGATTTTTGTGACAAGCGCGGGGTACTGGAATGCGACGGACATTAGATGAGCTGAATGCCGCCGACGCCGAGCGGGTGCGACAGCGCTCTGACTAGGCGGGCGAGCCCCTGAGCGGCTTGAATTCTATTCGACGTCCGCAGCGCTGATAGCCGGCGGGGTCGTTAGCCCGCTCGAATGTCGGCTCGGGGTCAAACTGAGAGAAACTCATTGCCAGCAAATGTTTTCCGTTATTGCCTCAATAGCGGACATGAGCGGGCCATGCCGGCACTTCGCATTTGTGCCATAATCGGAAGTCGGCCGGCAATTCACTCCGCTTTGATCTTCGCCGCCTTGACGATCGGCCACCACTTTTCGATTTTCGCCTTCTGCAAGGCGGCGAGGGACATTCCGCTGATGTCGGTGATCGCGTGACGGATCTCCTGGCCCAGAGCGGCAAGTCGCTGGCGCACGGTCCGATCCGCTAGGGCAGACACAACAGCCGATGGCGCAAGGTTTCTGCTTGGCGGGCTTGGCCGGCGCAGCAGCGCCGCCTTTGAATCGAAGCCGACCATCTCCGCCATGATGCAAAGAAAGTCGAATGGCGCGACGGAGAAACCCACCCGGCAATTCGTGTGACCAAAGGGCAATTGCTGACACCTAGACCCTGTTCCGGCGAGGTAACCGCACCTCTGGCCTGTATGAGATCGTGGAAGGACAGGTGCGCCTCGTGCGTGTCAATCGCGCCGGGAGGGAGGCCGTGCTTCACGTGGTAACGGCAGGCGACACAATGGCCGAAGCCTCTTTGTTTTCAGCGTCCTACCACTGTGACGCTATCGCAACCACCGATGCCGTCGTTCGGCTGTATCCAAAGGCCGCCATCCTCGCCGAATTTGACCGCAATCCGAAGGCTGCGCAAAAATTCGCAGCAGTGCTCGCGCACCAAGTAATGGCGCTACGGACACGTCTCGAACAGCGCAACATTCGCGCCGCGCGTGACCGCGTTCGCCACTACCTCGCGATTAATGCTGACGCGGACGGGCGCACGGTCGAGCTTTCGGGAACGCTCAAGGATGTGGCTAGCGAATTGGGGCTCACGCACGAAGCCCTGTACCGCACGCTCGCAGATATGGTGGCGGATGGCGAGATCGAGCGGCGCAGAGGAGCGATCCGAGTGCTGAAATCCGCCATATGATCGTAATCATATGAGTGGGCGCAAGAATGGTGTAAGAAGGCACCAAGGGCACTCATACAATGAGGTAGATCATGTCTTCGTGGTCATGGAAGACTGGCCTTGCCAGCGCAGCGATCCTAGCGGCAACGGCCTATGCGGTGGCGCAAATGCCGACCGGGCACGATGGAATGCACGCTCAGACGGGGCCCAACACTCAGGGTCAGGCAGCCAGTGTCCCCAGAGAGCGGAATGCACGGGCCGATGCACGAACGCATGATGCAGATGATGAACGGCGGCCAGCAGGGAATGCACGGCGGGATGCGGCACGGAATGGGGCAGCAGAGCGGAATGAGCGGTCAACCCACCATGCCGGGACAGGAGGCGTTCGGGACAATCCAGGAGGTCGTGCAAATCCTAGAAGCCGATCCGACCACGGACTGGTCAAAGGTGAACATTGCTGCGCTACGCGAGCATCTGATCGACATGAACGAAGTGACGCTGCGCGCGGTCGCGACCGAGCAAGCACTAGAGAACGGCGTCGAGATCGCGGTGACTGGCGAGGGCCGTACGCTTGAGGCAATCAGACGCATGGTCCCGGCGCATGTTGGCGAACTCGTCAAGATCGGCTGGAATGCCAAGACGGAAGACTTGCCGAATGGGGTGAAGCTTAGCGTTACGACCAACGAACCCAAGCAGGTAACCGAGCTCAAGGCGCTCGGCTTCATGGGAATCATGGTGCAGGGCAGCCACCATCAGCCCCACCATCTGATGATGGCGAAGGGCGACTTCCATATGCACTGATGGGGGCTGGCCCAAGAGCTTCGGGTGTCGAGCATCCATTATATTTTCAGCTTTGTGCGGGCTCGTTTGTCTGGCGGCACTCGACTGCTGCTGCTTGCGAATCTCGTTGGGTATCGGTCTCCGGCACTTCAGGTCCTGCCCTTGCCGACGAGAGAACCATTAACGCGACCGGCCATGGAGTTGAAGTCTTGTAAAGCTTGGCTTGAAGCCCGTAAGGATGGCTATTCTGCTGGATACGGGGATTGGCTTCTGGGCTATCTCACCGGCGTGAATCTCTGGGGACCTACCGGCGGCAAGATTTGCTACGCGATCGAAATGCTCAGGAGATGATCGAATGGGTCGACAAGTACTGTACTGTATTTCCAAAGGAAAACATCGAATCGGCAGCCCGCCAACTGATCCTCGATTTGGGACGCCGAGCAAAAGAATCCGACACTTCATCGCGGCCATGAAGCTCGCTGTTATGAAGCGGAAGAGCCGACTACGCCTACCGATGGATTTGAACTTCCACATGCCGAGCCAGCGACCCGCCCCCAAGGGAGGGCGGCCCCCGCCAAGAGGAGCAGAGGCGGCCCGGTGCGCGGCCCCAGGCCGGCTTGCCGCGATACCCGCCACGCCCTCGGAGGGAGGGCCGCAGGCTGTCGGGGTTTTCAGGTGTACTCGCCGACTAAAACCCTTCTCGGTTATGTTGCCTCACAGCAGGATGCCACGAGGGGGAACCCGGAAGACCGCCGCGCCAGTCCAAGACGAAACCGGCCGCGAGTGCTGCGATGTTATTGCCGCCACCTGTGCAGCGGGCGGCCCTTGGCGCAACAGGCCGAAGGCAGACCAACGGATGTGCCTGGAATGCGGTGTCGGCTTTCGCCAACTGCGGACGTGCCGTCGCACACGTCCAGGGCAGCTATGTGCCACAAGCTGCCGCGAGCAGATGCAGCAAGTTGCGCCGCTACTCGATCACCTCGTCGGCGCACTGCTGGAGGGAATCAGGGCACGTCAAGGTCTATCAAAAGCGGCGATTTGCGTTCGAACTGAGAAGTGGCCAACCGGTCAGTGTTGCGCTCGTGCAAGATGTTCGCCTCCGCCGAGGAAAGGCCGGAAGGGACCGAGCATGAGCGCTGCGCGGTAGCTGCGCAAGTCCTCTTCGTCCATCGCCATTTTGTTTGGCTGTCCGGCCTCCGCTTTCACCGTGACCTTCGGCCCCGATAAAACCGTCGTGCCGAGGCCTGCATAAACGTAGCGATCCCCGAAAGTCTCCTTCAGAATGGCGAAGGCAATCTCGCCGGTGCAGTGGACCGGAGCGATATATTGTACGCTCCACTTGTCGTGCAGAGAGGCCGCTATGCTGCTGATCTGATCGTTAGTGGCGGGCAGCAGATGAGTGCCCCCCAACACTAAATGTATCGGCTTGTTGATCGTATTCTTGGCCGCCTCCACAATCTTTTCGATTGTTGGATGACTGCACCCGACAATGAGAACGATCCCGTCAGGCGTATCAATGGCTAACGAGATTTCCTTTACTTCCAGGTCGGCACCCCAAGTTCCTTTCAGCAAGATCAAATGGAATCCGGGCATAATCTCGGTCGTCTTGGACACCCAGGTGAAATTGCCTTCAGGCCACGGACTGCCGAAACGGAGCGTCTCGGGCGGCTTCCCGTCGAAATATCGCATTTCCGAAGGAAGGGACTCGTTGCGCTTGTAGAAGGTCCCGGGCAGAGCCGCACCGAAAACACCAAAGTTTTCTTGCGGCGCATAGATCTTCACGCCGGGGTTGACCTTCAACAGGTGATTTGCAGTCCGCTGGTGTGGTCGCCGTGACGATGGGACACGACTGCGAAATCCAGCTGCCTAAGGTCGATACCCTTGGCCTCCACATTGTGCGCGAAGATGTCGGCATTATTGCCGGTGTCGAACAGGATGCGCTTGCCGCCATACTCGATGAGGGCGGCGAACCCCCAATCTTTCTTCATCGTGGAGGTCTTGCCAAAGGCATCGTAAAGGACGGTGATCTGGGCTGCGCCCGACTGAGCGGATGCTGGCGAGGCACCAATGGCTGCCGCAGTAATCGTTATGGCGGCCAGCTTGAGAAGGATATGCTGTGTCATCGTTTAGCTCCTTCGACCATGCGTGCGGATGCGTGACATCGCCTCGAGCGGCGAGACAACATCTGCGCCTCCTAACAGGATGATGAACTCGCGCCGTTGCATATGCTCGCCTCGGCCGAGGGCCACACTCTACCACGCCGTTCATGGGAACTGCGTTGGCTATCGTTCATCGCTCAAGGGCACTTATCAACGGTCGCATCCCTAGCGATGCGTGCGCCTTTGCCTTCTCAAGAGCCCTGCGGCGTTCATCGAATGAAAGCTTTCGGAACGTGTTCTGCGCGCTCTCGGCAATCGAATAGTTGCCACATGTTGGACAGTTGATTTTCACCCTGTTGTAACCGGATGGCGTACGATCAACGGCCGGACCTTTACACACTTCACAAAGCATTGTCGTGTTCCTTTTCCTCCCGCTAATTGCTACGCAGGCCAGCGCCAGGCTTTTGGGTGATGGCCTCCTGCCAACGTGAGGTTCCAGCGCCATCAGCAGCGTGGATTAACTTACGCGGGTAAGCTCACTTTCCCGCGCGACACGTTCATGAGCTTCCTCTAGGTTCTTGATGCGAATACTCGAACTCGCCGCGGCTCTCTGGCAGTTGCCTAGTCACCTGGTAGGTGCTACCCGGCACATTTAGACTGACTGCGGGACTGAGGATTACAATACGTCACCAACCTTGAGTTTGTGAGATGGCATAAGCGTAGTCAGCGATGTTGCATCAATCCAAGCCTGGAACTAGCCGCCATTGAATGCGACGAACGAATGCTCGACTTCGCCCGTTCCACTACAAACATCGCATAGATGCCGACCACTTCCACCGCATTTCGCGCAGTTACTTACTGGGGTATTTGCGATAGTCTTTTTGCCGGTACCATGACATGCGAGACATGAGATCATTCTTTGGCCGTGGCATTTAGGGCACAATTTTCTCGGCATTTTCTGTCCCTATGGGATGGCATACACATCAAATTCATCCGTAAACTTCCGCGTGCACTTTCGTTCTCGCATTGATCTAGATCAAATGTTTTCCGATCTCCCAGCGTTTATTTTGACAATGTCGCAGGAAAGAGTGAACGGCCTTTGCGCGCTTGTGCACTGACGCGGTGCGCAAGGGGAATGACTTCCCGACCGTTTGGTATTTCTTGCTGAAACGCCAGGCAATTAGCCAATCGAACATTCCGCCCGTGATGAAAGTATCGAGGCCGAAGCGCGCGATTGGGGCGAAGTGCAGAGCAAAAGCGATGGTGATAGTCGAGTTGAAACAGCCTAACTACAACGCGAGAATCGAGGCGATCGCGCAAGCCGTGCTGGCCTCTCTCCGTCCCGGCGCAGCGACCGATAAACTGCTCGCGGTAGCAGTCGAAATGTCAACGAAATTGACAGCGCATATCGGGGACTTCGCAGCTCGGCTACCTGGTCTTCGAGCAGTTGCGTGACGCGATTCGCAGGAGCGACTCATGCAAACGGTCACAGCTTCCTTCAGGACGCCATCTATCACGTCAAGAACGATGAACTGTCAGTCGCGCGCTGTAGCGAGCAACGAGCGCTCGTGCGCGTCGGATCGTTCCGAAATCGATTGGATACGAAGCATTCCCCGGAATCGAATTGATCCAATACGATATCGGGAAGCTCGCCGAGCTGCTGTCGGTCCAAGCGCAGCAACCCGCAATGTGTGCAACCCGATGATGGAAAGTCCCATACTCATCCCCCCGGCACAGATGAACGACGTTGCCTCTGGCATCAATGCAGTCGAGTTGACGCAGGCAGAGCGGTCGACATCGGAGGTTGCGCATGCTGGTGTCACATCGAAAGGAGACGAAGCTTGTCTGCTGTTACCCCAGGCGTTACCCACGAAGTCTTGACGACAGCGCCATCGGGCTTAATTTTCGCTAAGTACCTGAGATAATTGGCGACCCCGGCTGGATTCGAACCAGCGACCTTCAGCTTAGAAGGCTGTTGCTTCTCCGACCTGAGGGGACGTGCATGAAGCGATCGCTTGAAGCCTTCTTCTCGGACTTGGTAGCAGGTCCCGCTAAGCCATTGATCCGCTGGCGCGCCCGACAAGATTTCGACCTTGTGACCTCTGCTTTTGGAGGGCGGGGCGCGTCACAGCAAGGTGCGACGCGTCCCTGCATTCCGAAATTTCCGCTAACCTCTTGATCGGATTGAGGTCGAATTTCAGCATTTTTTCGGAATGCGCGTTGACAAATAACGCGAACCATTTGGATTTTGATTCCGCCATTCCCAGATTTGAGTCCTGGCGCCGAACCTCATGAAGCCATTATTTCCCCTGTTCGTCTCTCCGTTGTTGATTCCGAAATTCTATTTCACACGCGTTCGTCACGCGTGTGATGCGGTGCGCGTGTGGCTTCCGCGTCGCCGCGACTGCCCGTTCCATCGGTTCGCTGGGCGTCGCCGTCGAAAGCCCCGGTGTGAAGCGCCAGTTGAGCGAATTGCCACCGGCTTTTTGCGCCCGACAGTATCCATTTGTACGATTATGCGCGCGCGCTTCTTGCCAGGAGTATCGAGTGTCTGTCTTTGTCCTGCGGGAACGTGATCGAGAGAATGCCCAGGTCACGACAAGTGATTTGCCGAACACACATGCGGGTCACCCTCACTGTTTTCTCACGTCCGGGTTGAACCAAGTCTTGTGTCATTGTGGTCATGGGGAGGCGTCAATGGCCGACAACAAGTTTCTGACCGCCGAGGAAGTCTCGGAGCGTTACCGTGGTGAGATCACGGTAGGGACCCTCCGGAACTGGCGAGCAATGCGAATTGGCCCCGCCTTCGTTAAAATCGGAAAGGCGGTTCTCTATCCAGTCCGTGAGCTTGATGCTTGGGACCAAAAGAACCTGGTCATTTGTGATGGCTCAAGGTCCGGCTGCATGGACGAACGTGAGGGAGGACGATGATCCCCTTCCATCGGGCCATACCGCCAATCAATCGTCGCCCTATGCGGCCAGCTTGTAGCGCTTCCTGGTCAACAGCGACATTACGAATTTGTCCCATTTCTTCATGCCAGCGCGCTTCTCGGGCATGTAGTTCCAGCGATCGTAGCTCTTAGAACTCACGTCCTGGAGCGTATGATTTTGGAGACGATCTCGAATCTCCTTTGACACGCCGGCCTTGCCGGCCAGCGTCTTCCACGTCCGCCGGAGATCACGGTTCGTCACCATCGGAATAACTCCGCGGCCTCGCTGTCGCCACATGAAGCTATAGAGCGTCCCCGCGCTTAACGGTCTATTCTGTTCTTTGGCGGACGGGAAGAACCAGCCGTGCTCGTTGGGCTTGATCGACTCTATGAGTTCGGCAGCGAGCGCTGGGACAGGTATCGCGTGCGGCTTGCCATTCTTCGTCTTTGACCAATCGATGATGCGCTCCGCCGTGTCCCATTGATCAATATGAAGGCGAGCAATCTCCTCGACGCGCTGCCCGGTGAGCATCAGGATCCGTACGGCGCGGGTATAGGCAGGATGAACGGGAGCATCAGGACACTCGAGCCAACGGTAGAGGCGCACGAACTCGTCTTCGTCGAGCCACCGTATGCCGACGACCTTTGGCTCCGTTGGGATTCCGGCCGCGGGGTTATAGACAAGCCTGAAGCGTCTTGGTGATGTGCTGCGATAGTCATGTTCCGATTTCATGCCCCAGGAATATGCGGCACGAACGTAACCGCGAACGTGGTCCGCCATAGCTCGCGCGCCCCGCTCGTAGATCGGCCGAATGACTTCGGTAATCTCAGCGGGCTCGATCTCGCGGGCGAAGCGATCTCGACCAAGCGCGTCCGCGATCTTGTTTAATCCCTTCTCGGTTTCCTTCCACGACGGCTTGTTCGCGTCTCTTAGGGATCGCACGTAGGCCTCAAAGAGGTCGGTAACCGTGCCGGGTCGCGTGTCGTCAGCGATCTTGATGCTGCGACCCTTCTGGATCATGTCGGCGTAGTCGCGTTTGAACACTTCACGCGCTTGAGCGAGCGACATCGATGGGTAGTCGCCGAGCTTAGCTTTCGCGCGCTTCCCGTCTCGCCACTGCTGCGCCATCCACTCCACGGTCACCCGCCTTGGCATAGACTTAAGGACAAGAACGAGACGGCCTGTGCCTCGACCCTCACCATCGGTTAGGCTCTCCTGCTTTCCGGCGATTTCGACACGCTTAATGGCTTGGCGGATGGCACCGTCAGTAAGGCTTGGCACTGGGCTCTCTCCACGGATCTCGAGTTGGGGGCGGTTGTCGCGTGACCAGGGGGCTGGAATTGGGGTCGGTAAGGCCGCCGATCCCCTAGGTTCCCCTAGAAACCGCCCCCAGTGTGCCGAAATAACCTAGAGCCTACAACTCCCGAAAGCTCAATGTTTCAATGGCATTGAACGTGATCCGGCGGGATCGCTTCACCCCAAGTGGGATGGTTGTGCACCAGCACGATGGCGGTGGCCGAGAGTTCGAGCGCCCGCTTGACCACCTCGCGCGGATAGACCGGCGTGTGGTCCACGGTGCCGGTCTGCTGCACCTCGTCGGCGATCAGCGCGTTGCGCTTGTCGAGGAACAGCACGCGGAACTGTTCCTTGTTCTCGAACGCCATCGCGGTGCGGCAATAGTCGAGCACATGCGACCATGACGACAGGACCGGACGCTGTTTCACCTGGCCGCGCGCCAGGCGATTGGCGGCGGCATGGACGATCTTGAGGTCGGTGATCCCGGCCTCGCCCAGGCCTTTGATTTCGGCGAGCCGTTCACGCGGCGCCGCCAGGGCCTCGGCGAAAGAGCCGAATGTGGCGAGCAGCTGCTTGGCCAGCGGTTTCAAATCCCGTCGGGGCAGGGCGCGGAACAGCACAAGTTCGAGCAACTCGTAGTCCGTCACCGCCTCGCTGCCCGCGTCGCGGAAACGCTGGCGCAGCCGCTCGCGGTGCCCATGATAATGCGGGGCCGTATCCTCGGGCTCGGAAGGCGCCTGGGTCTTGCCGTTGCCGGACATGTGCGCTGCCACCGCTTGCGCCCGCGCTCTCCGATCGCCGGCGCAGGCCAAGGATGACCGCTCCGCCCGATTTTGCAACGGGTTGCAACGGGTGCGCAGCCTCTCCGATCCTTGGCGCGGGCCTCTTCGCCTGATTGCGCGGTTGTGACTCGCATGTGGACGGGATTGGGACCGGCAGGCGCCGGCCCCCTCAGGCCAGACGTTTGTCGCCGGTGCGTGCGCCACTATATCTGCAAGCGGCCTGCGACGACGGAGTCACTCATGTCCACTGAGATGATCGTGGTACCCGCCAGTCACGCCGACGTCGGCGATATCGTTTCATTGGTCAATTCCGCGTACCGGAGCGAGGGTGCCGGCTGGACCAACGAGGTCGGGTTGCTGGCTGGACCGAGGACCGATCCGGCGACGCTTGCTGCGGTGCTTGCGGCCGAAAAGGGCACCATGCTGGTGATGCGCGACAAGGACGGTGCGCAACTCGCGGGATGCGTTTCGCTCGAGCCCACCGGCGAGGCCGCGACCTGGCATCTGGCGATGTTGACGGTCGATCCGCGTCGTCAGGCCGAAGGACTGGGCCGTGCGCTGCTGTCCAAGGCGGAGGACTATGTCCGCAAGCAGGGTGCGGCGCGCGTGCAAATGACCGTGATCTCGCTCCGGCACAGTCTCATCGCATGGTACGAACGGCGCGGCTATCGTCGCACCGGCGCAAGCGAGCCTTTTCCCTACGGAGATGACCGGGTCGGCGTGCCGCTGCGCGACGACCTGCATTTCGTGGTGCTGGAAAAAGCCCTGTAGACGGGGACGACGGGACGGGACGGGTGCGGCTTGGGGCGAAATCGCTTCAGATTGAATCACGATTTCGTTCTGAGCATTTATTCGGTCGCATGATCTTGTCCGAAAAGTCTGCGACTTTTCGGGATCATGCTTTAGGCGCGCGGCCCGGCGGACAGGGGCGGGCGGTCGAGCCCCTGGGGCGAGAGCGTGAAGATTTCGACGCCGGTGTCGGTCACCGCGACGGTGTGCTCGAACTGCGCGGAGAGCGAGCGGTCGCGCGTCACGGCGGTCCAGCCGTCGGACAGCACCTTCACGTGCGGGCGGCCGAGATTGATCATCGGCTCGACCGTGAAGAACATGCCGGGACGCAGCACGATGCCTTCGCCCTGGCGGCCGATATGCACGATGTTGGGCTCGTCGTGGAACAGCCGGCCGAGACCGTGGCCGCAGAAGTCGCGCACCACGCTCATGTTTTGCGCCTCGACATAAGCCTGGATGGCGGCGCCGATGTCGCCCGTGGTGGCGCCGGGACGGATCACCGCGATGCCGCGCATCATCGCTTCGTAGGTGACTTCGATCAGGCGTTCCGCGCGGCGCGGAATGGTGCCCACGCCGAACATTCGGCTGGAATCGCCATGCCACCCGTCGAGGATGAGGGTGACGTCGACATTGACAATGTCGCCCTCCTTGAGCGGCTTCTCGCCCGGGATGCCGTGGCAGACCACATGATTGACCGAGGTGCAGGTGGCCTTGCGGTAGCCGCGATACATCATCGTCGCCGGCGTCGCGTTGTGCGCCATGGCAAAGTCGAACACCAATCGGTCGATCTTTTCGGTGGGTACCCCCGGACGGACCTCGTCGGCGAGCATGTCGAGGCATTCCGCTACCAGCCGGCCGGCCTTGCGCATGGCTTCGAAAGCGGCGGGGCCGTGGAGCTTGATCTGGCCGGTCTTGCGTTGCGGCGCCAGTGCCGCGTCGACATAACTCATCAAGGCATCGCGGCAGGCGCCGCCTCCTCGCGGCTCCCTGGATGCCGCTGCTGCATTGCAATGTAAGCAAGGATGCCGGGGACGCAAGCGTTGGCGCAATCCCGCTATTCCAGGGCCGGATATCGAGCCGAGGTTAACCCGATCGGTGGACGGAACCCGGAATCCGTGACCGCGGGGTGCGGCCACGGGAATGACTTTGCGGCTCACGGATTCGGGTTCGCCGCCGGCATGGGAGCATCGCCGTCTGCGTAAACTTGGCTGCGCGGCGCCCCGGTGACACCGGGCTCGCGTGTCCCGTTCACTCCCCGATCGCGACCGGCGCGATCACCTCGATCCCTTCGCAGGTGATGCCGCAGCGATAGGCAAACACCTCGATCCCGGCGGCCCGCGCGGCGTCGAACGCTTTGCCATAGGTCGGATCGATGTCGCGGGCGAGCTTGAAGCGCTGCGCGGAGCCGATCTGGATCAGGAACAGCATCACCGCGCGTGCCCCCGCCGCGGCCATGACGCCGAGCTCGTCGAGATGCTTGGCGCCGCGCTTGGTCACGGCGTCGGGAAATTCCGCCAATCCCGGTTCGCGCATCAGGTGCACGTTCTTGATCTCGAGATAGCACGGCGGTCGTGCCGGATGCTCGAGCAGGAAATCGACCCGCGAGTTCTTCCCGTATTTCACCTCGCGGCGCACCGAGCCATAGCCGGCAAGCTCTGCGATGGCACCGGAAGCGATCGCCTCGGCGGCGAGCGCATTGGGATGGATCGTGTTGATCCCCACCAGCTCGGCGCCGCCGCCGAAATCGACCTCGATCAGTTCCCAGCTGTGGGCGAGCTTGCGGCTGGGATTGCTCGACTTCGACAGCCACACCCGCGCGCCCGGCGTATTGAGCCCGATCATCGATCCCGGATTGGCGCAATGCACCGTCACCGTCTCGCCCGAAGCCAGAACGACGTCGGCAAGGAAGCGCTTGTAACGCCTGATCAGCGTTGCCGGAACGAGCGGGGCGGGAAAGCGCATGCGCTCTCAACTCGCGGCGCGGGCGGCGACGTAGGTTGCGAACCATGCGAGCGTGCGCTCGCGCGCGAGGCCGGCGCTTGCTTCGTCATAGGTCACGGGCCGATGCCAGTTGTTGAAGCCGTGTTCCGCCGGGTAGACATGGACCGGAATGTCGGGATGCGCGGCGCGGAAGTTGTCGCGATCGGCGGCCGAAACCAGCCGGTCCCGCTCGGCGAAATGCATGATCACTGGGCAGCGTGGCGTTGCGGCATATTGTTTTCCGATATCGGAGGGGTAGTAGCAGGCAGCGGCGTCGACATCGAGCCGGCATGCCGCGAGCCAGGCCGCCGAGCCGCCGACACAAAAGCCAGCGATTCCGACCCGGCCATGCGCGCGCACGGCGGCGATGGCGGCCGCGATGTCGAGCATGATGTGATCGTAATCGACCCGGGCGCGAAATTCGCGCGCGCGCGCCCACGACGCCTCGTCGTAGTCGAAGGCGGCGCCGCGTTGCTGACGGTCGTAGATCGCCGGCGCGATGGCGGCGTAGCCCTGCGCCGCATAGGCATCGCAGACGGCGCGGATATGCTCGTTCACGCCGAACGCCTCCTGCAGGACGATTACGCCGCCCCGCGCCGTGCCGTCCGGATCGGCGCGATAGGCATCGGGCCTGTGTCCGTCGCCGGCCTTGAGCTGAACGATTTGGCCCATTCCACCCTATACCTTGCGCTCAGCCGCGCTTCACCCCGATCGCGGCGTCGGAGAGCAGCCCGCCGTCGATCGTCACCGCACTCCCGCTGATATAGGAGGCGTGATCGGAGGCGAGGAAAGCGACCATGCTCGAAACTTCCGCCGGCAGCGCCGCGCGTTTCATCGGCAGCCCCGCCATGACATCGCGCCAGCGCGATTTGTCGCCGAACCTTTCTTGCGCGAGCCGCTCGGTATCGCGGATATGCTTCTCGGTCTCCACCGGGCCCGGATTGACCGCCATCACCCGCACGCCGTGGCGGATGCTGTCGCCGCCAAGCGAGCGCGAGAACATGATCAAGGCCGCGTTCGCCGAGCTGCCGGCGATGTAATTGGCGTCCGGGCGGTCCCCCGACAGGCCGACGATGTTGATGATGACGCCGCTGCCCCGCTCACACATGGGCCGGTAGATTTCGCGCGTGAGATTTATGCAGCCGAATACCTTCAGGTCCCAGGCGCGCCGCCACCGCTCCTCGTCGATATCGAGGATGGTGCCGCGCGGGATGCCGCCCGCGCTGTTGACGAGAATGTCGACGTGTTTGCAGGCGGCCGCGACCGTCTTCACCTGCGCCCCGTCGCTGAGGTCGGCGGGATGACACGACACCTTGACCTTGTGACGTGTGCGGATGTCCTCCGCGGCCTTGTCGAGCTCGGAGGCGGTGCGCGCGGCGAGGTGAACGTGGCATCCCTCCATGGCCAGCGCATGGGCGATGGCAAGTCCGATGCCCTTGGAGCCCCCGGTGATGAGCGCCGTTCGGCCGGTGAGATTGAGGTCCAACGGTTGATCTCCTCATATGCTCGCGGTCACCATCCGCGCCGGCGGATGATTTGTTGTCGCTTGGCCAGGTTGGGCAACGCTATTGCAATTGCACCCCGGACGCCTTGACCAGGGGCTCCCACCCAACGCGGTCCTCGGCCATGAACGCTTTGATCTGCGCGAGGCCGATCCCGGGCGGATCGAGCCCCGGCGCAACCATGAAGCGGGTGCGGAAGTCGGGCTCGTCGATGATCGCGGTGAAGTCCCGGTTGAGTCTGGCGACGATCCCCGGCGGCGTCCCCGCCGGCGCAAACAGTCCGGCCCACGACGTGGCGCGCAGCGGCGGCAGGCCCGCCTCCGCGAAGGTCGGCACATCCGGCAGCGACGGATTGCGCTTGTCGGCGCCGCGCGTCGCCAGCGCCTTGAGCTCGCCGGCATCGATCTGCGGTTTGAGCGTCCCGGATGTGAGCAGGGTGACGTGCACTTCGCCCGATCTCATCGCGGTGAGGATCGGCGGCGACCCGTTGAAGGGAATGTGGGCGAGGTCCGCCCCGGTCACGCCCTTGAACCATTCCATGATCAGGTGCGAATCGGAGCCGAGGCCGAGCGAAGCGTAGTTGAGTTTGTTCGGGTTCGCCTTGGAGTATTTCACCAGGTCGGCCACGGTCGCGACACCCAGCGACGGAATCACGGCCAGCACCTGCTGCTGGAACGCCACCACCGCGATCGGATCGAGCTCATTGTAAGGGTCGTAGCTCAGCTTGGCATAGAGCAGCGGATTGAGCGTGATTGCGTTCTGCGTCAGCAGGCACAACGTGTTGCCGTCGGGCGGCGCACTCTTGCAGGCATTGGCGGCGATGCCCATGTTGCCGCCGGGACGGTTTTCCACGATTACCGGCTGCTGGGTCCGCTGCTTGAACGCGTTGCCCATGGCGCGCGCGAGGATGTCGAAGGCCGACCCGGCCGAAAGCGGCACGATGATGCGAACGGACTGCGCCGGCGCTTCTTCGGCAGCGACCGGTGCGCCGCCGGGCGTGGCAAGCGCGAGCGCCAGGGTCACGCACGTGACAACAGCTTTCATGCACGATGCCCCGAACCGGGCACTCATAGAGTCCGCCCGGCGCTGCATGGCAGCGCCGGGCGGGTTGTTTCAAGCCTCTTGCCGTCCGCTTACTTCGCGAGCGGATCCGGGCGGAGCTGGAAGTGTACGGCCATCGGCTTCATGCCCTTGCCGCCTTCGATCAGCCAGGGCGTCCGGTCGCCGCTGCTGGTCCACACCCCGCGGCCTTTCCAGCCGGCATTGGCATCGTCGATGCGGCCGTCGAAGCCCTTGGCGTAGAAGCCCAACGGATACGGCACGCGCAGCGAGACCATCTTGCCGTCCTTGAGGGCGACCAGGCCGTCCATGAGGTTGGCGGTGGACATCGGCACATCCTTGCCGAGGCCGAGCGTGTCGTGCTGGTCGACCCAGCTGTAGTAGCTCGAACTCGGCGCTGTTCTCGCCGATGCCGTCGAAGCCCGGCCCTGGGTACTGGTAGAACGCCCAGCCCTCCGGGCAATGATCGCCGGTCGCCTTCGGTCCGTTGAGCGGACCCTTGCACTTGCTCCGGTCGAAGCTGCCGATATGACCGCTTGCGAGCGACACCCACACCACGCCCTTGCTGTCGATATCGCCTCCGCGCGGGCCGAAGCCCGGCATCGGTACGTTGTAGATTTCCGCCAGCGCGGTTTCCGGCGGGTTGGAGCCGGGAGCGAGCCGCACGATCGAGCCGGGGCTGGCGCGCAACGTCCCCCACACCGATCCGTCGACCGGGTTCGGCATGACCGCGTAGAACACCTGGGCGATGCGCTTGTCCTTGGCCGGATCCAGCGGCTGGTTGGGCTCGACATACTCGTCGCGCTTGCCGTTGCCGTTGGTGTCCAGGATGAGCGCCGTCCAGCCCTGCGACTTCGCCGCATCGCCGGTTTCGTCGAACATCTTGGTGTTGACCCAGCCGACCACGCCGCCGCCGCCGCCGCTACTGGTCCACAGCGTGTTGTTGGCGTCGTAGGCGAACTGCAGATGATGGGTCTGGAAGCAGGTGTCGACGAAGGTGTACTTCAGCGTCTTGGGCTCGATGATCGCCAGCGCACGGTGGGTCTGCTCCAGCGGGAACAGCTTGGCCGAGGGATGGTCGGAGCCCTTCTTGCAGAAGTCCGGGTTCTTCGGACCGCGCACCGCCGCCGCCAACCACACGCGCCCCTTCTGGTCGAACATGGCGTTGTGGTTGTTGACCTTGGTGTCGTAGAGCTTCTCCTCGCCCCAGTACGGCGAAGGCCCGAGCGGCTTGTCCATCGCGGCATGGCCGGGTCCAAGGCCTTCGGGGGTATCGGCATCGCGCACCGGCGCCTTGAAGTTGGTGACGGTGTGGGTCTTGGGATCGAGGATGGGGAGCACGTCGGTCGAGTATTCGGGCTGGCCGAAGAGCGGGCCGTAGGCGTTGACCGTCGGGTCGCGCCGGTCCGACGCGATCAGGTCGTGCAGATACTTCTTCGGGTCGCCCCAGTCCCAGGTGGTGACCACGACGTTGCGCTCGACCCCTTGCGGCCGCGTCGGCTTGGTCTTCGGCAGCTCGCCCTTGGCGACGCGCTCGGTCCAGTCGGCGAAATACTTGATCGGCGCGCCGGAGAGCTGGCCGGCCAGGATGTTCACCATCAGCGCGCCGGACTGCCCGGCCTGCGTGCGCTTCACCCAGGCCTCGGAGTGGCTCGCGAACTCACCCAGGCCCGGCGGGAACGTGCGCGTCGAGAGCTGGCCGATCTGATGGCAGCCGACGCAGCCGTTGTTCTTCATCAGGTTGAGCCAGTCGCTCTGCTTGACCTTGTCGGGGATGTCGCCGTCCTTCTTGCCGAACTGGCTGGCGTCCGGGATCTTCAGCATCGAATACCAGTAGATCGCCGGATAGTATTTTGCCGCCTCGGCCTCGTTCGGCGCCGCCACCGCGGTCAGGTTCAACTGCTTGCCGGGCTCGCCGTCGACCTTGGCGGAATCGACGAGGCCGTAGCCGCGCACCCACACCTTGTATTTGGCTTTCGGAAGATCGGGCACGACGTAGCGGCCCTGGTCGTCGGTGACCACCATCTTGGCGTAGCGGGTCGGAAGATCGGTGGTTTCCGCGATCACCCACACGCCGGCCTCGGGGCCGTTCGCGCCGGTGACCACGCCGCCGATGTCGTCGTTATCGATGGCGACCGCGGCGGGTGCGCTTTGCTGGGCGGAGACCTCGACCACCGAGCCCGTCAACACGACGGCAATGGCGAGCGCCGCCACCCCGAGATAAAGCCTGCTTTTCGTTGTCATGTCGCTCCTCTCCTTGTTCCCGCTCTTCGCCCCGGGCGCTCTGCCCGAGGGTCAACGGCGGGATTCTAAATGTGAGAGGTGATTGTCGGCTGAAATGAAGGCGCTGTCCATTGACCTCCGACGCAATTGTGCATGCCCCCGCCCGGCCATCCGGCGGAGGATGTTGCCGCTGACGCGCGGCCGGGATACTGCTTTCTCCGCAGATTTTCGCTGCAGAGCGGCCGTCGCAAGAAGCGGCCGGGAGCCCGGGAGATCGAATCGTGGCCGACGTCCTCCATGCCAGTGATGCCGGCTCGTCGCCGCAGGCATCGTCGAACATTCGTCATCTCAGCCGCACGGAGTTGCCCGGCGGCGGCCAGATCGTGATCCAGGGGCATCATGCCTATGTCGGTCACCAGAACGGCCCCGAGGGGACGACCATCCTCGACGTGTCCGACCCGCGCAAGCCCAAGATCGTCAGTCGGCTGATGGTGCCGAACGAACTGACGCACACGCACAAGGTGCGCGTGGTCGGCGATCTGATGGTCACGAATTCCGAGCACCAGCCCGGCTCCGGCCGCCGCAACGAATTCAAGGATGCAGGCTTTCGCATCTACGACGTCCGGGATCCGACCAATCCCCGGCTCGTGACCTTCATGAAGACCTACGGCAAGGGCGTCCACCGCTTCGACGTCGATGAGAGCTACGCCTATATCTCGACCGAGATGGAGGGCTTTGTCGGCAACATCCTCGTCATCTACGACATCCGCGATCCGTCGCGTCCGGTCGAGGTCTCGCGCTGGTGGATGCAGGGGCAGAACACCGGGGGCGGCGAGCCGCCGCATCCGAAGGCGCTCGAGCACCGCCTGCATCACGCCATGCGCTGCGGCGACCAGATGTATGCGGGTTGCTGGGCCTCGGGCGTCGCCATCATCGACGTCTCCGACATCGGCAGTCCCCGCACGTTGAGTCATTGCCAATACGATCCGCCGAGGCCGGAACCGACGCACACTTTTCTCAAGGTGCCGTTTCCGATCAACGGCAAGAGCATCGCCGTGTCGACGGAGGAGGAGCGCCCGCAGCGCGGGCCGGATGCCGACAAGGCGCACGCGGCGTTTCGCACCTGGGACGTCACCGATCCGACCAAGCCGCAGCTCCTTTACACTTACGAGGTGCCGGACGACGCCTCGCCCTATCACGGGCGCAAATTCCGTTTCGGAGCCCACCAGCTGCGCGAGCGCGTGGACAAGGACGGTCTCGTCTACGTCACCTGGTTCGGCGCCGGGCTGCGCATCATCGACATCAACGATCCCTCCCATCCCAGGGAGAAGGGCTACATCATCCCGAAGCCCGGCGATGGGCAGAAGGCGCCGCTGACCAACGACGTCGCCATGGATGACCGCGGCCTCATCTACTTCACCGACAAGGCGCGCGGCCTGGACGTGATCGAATTCCAGGGGTGAGCGTTGCCGGATTCTCGGCGCGGTTCTCGTCCCCGCGAAGCGCGCTGCGACTCAGTGTCTCTCGAGACGCGGAGCCACCCGCATCCGTCGCGACCGGGTTTCGCCCGCGCTCCGGGTCGAGGGGCACGGCCGCACGTCCTGGTCTGGGATTGCTGTTGGTCGCGCTCCAAACGTCGGTCGGCCGAACCCAGACCGCCGCCGATTTCTACCAGGGCAAGACGCTGCGCATCGTGATCAGCACCGGCGTCGCCGGCGGCTTCGGCGAGTATGCCCGGCTGCTGTCGGAGCATATCGGCAGGCATATCGCCGGCCGCCCGCATGTGATCGTCCAGAGCATGCCGGGTGCCGGCGGGCTGCTGGCGGCGAATTATCTCTACGCCTCGGCGCCCCAGGACGGCACCACCATCGGCATCATCAACTCGACCGTGCCGTTTGCGCCGCTGTGGGGCAGCAAGGGCGCGCGTTTTGACACCTTGAAGTTCAACTGGCTCGGCACCCTCGACCGCGCCGAAGGCGTGTGCACCCTTTGGCACACCTCGCCGGTGAAGACCTGGAGCGACATGCTGGTGAAGGAGCTTACGGTCGGGAGCATCGGCGCCGGCTCGGAGATGGAGCTCTACCCTGCGATGCTCAACAAGTTGTTCGCGACCAGGATCAAGGTGGTCGCGGGCTACAAGGCCGGCAGCGATATCGACCTCGCCATCGAGCGCGGCGAGCTCGACGGCCGCTGCGGCACCCATCTCACGTCGTTCAAGGCGCTGCATCCCGGCTGGTTCGCCGATCGCAAGATTTTGGTGCCGGTCATCATCGCGGAGCGGCGGCGTGCCGATCTCCCCGACACGCCCGCGGTGATGGAATTCGTGCGGGACGAGACAACCCGTCAGCAGCTCGAATTGATGATGGTCGCGCAGAACATGGACCGCCCCGTGCTGGCGCCGCCCGGCGTGCCGGCCGAGCGCGTCAAGGAGTTGCGCGCCGCGTTCGACGCGACCATGGCCGACCACGCGTTTCGTGCCGACATCGAGAAGCGCAGCCTTCACATCGATCCGATGCGCGGCGCGGATATGGCGGCGGCGTATACCAAGGCGTTTTCATTTCCGCCCGAAATCATTTCCGCCGTGCGCGACGTGATGGGCGCAAAATAGTCGCGCGGCGGTGAGGTACTCGATGCCGCAAAATCGGGCGCTGCTCTCCCGCAAGAGGAAGCGGACGCCAGAGCCGCTTCTCCGGTGGCGACGACCCGCCTCAATCTACGAACGTGCCGCCGCGGTCTTCGTCGATGTGGATGCGCACGATCTCGTCGAACGAGCTCTCGGCCTTGAAACCGAGCTCGCGCGCGCGGCGCGCCTCGATGCGCTGCGGCCATCCATCGACGATGCGCGCGACCAGCGGGTCGTGCGCGCGGCGAATGCGCGCGGCAACGCGCTCGCCGGCGATGCGCCGCAGCGAGGCGATCTGCTCGGCAACGGTGCAGCACACGCCGGGCATGGAGAGATTGATGCGCGCGCCGAGCGCGTCGCCCGCAAGCCCTGCCGCGTGCATGAGGAATCCGATCGCGGCGCGCGGGCTCGCATGGGTGTGCACGACCGTCTCGGACACCGGCAGCGCGGCTTCGACGCCGGCCAGCGGCTCGCGGATGATCCCGGAGAAGAACCCCGAAGCCGCCTTGTTGGGCTTGCCCGGACGCACCACGATACTCGGCAGCCGGATGCCGACGCCGTCGCAGAAGCCGCGCCGGGTGTAGTCCGCGAGCAGCGCTTCGCCGATCGCCTTCTGCGCGCCGTAGGAGGTCAGCGGGGTGAGATGAAAGTCGTCGGGGATCGATTCCGGGAACGGCGCGCCGAATACCGCGATGGACGACGTGTAGACGACTCGCGGCCGATAGCCGTCGCCGCTTGCGCGGATCGCCTCGAGCAGCGCACGGGTGCCGTCGAGATTGACGCGATAGCCCTTGTCGAAATCAAGTTCGGCTTCGCCCGACACCACGCCGGCGAGATGGAAGATGATATCCGGCCGGTCCTCGATGGCCCGCGCCGCCTTGCCCGGCGTGGAAAGATCGGCCGCCACCATGTCCGTCTTGCCCGCAAAGCTTGTCGGATTGGTGGGCGGCACGACATCGAGCAGCGTCAGCTTGTCGATCTGCCGGCCGTTGAGCCCGCCGTCCCTGACGAGCCGCTCGGTCAGCTTGCGCCCGAGCATGCCGGCGGCGCCGGTCACGAGGATATGCACGTCGTTTGCTCCTTAGCCGGGTGATGGATGCGCGCGGTTCAAGTCGCTCAAGCTGGCCCTCTGCCTGCCATCCGCGTCGAAGTTCTCCGGCGCCAGCCAGCGCTCGAACGCCGCCTTGCGCGCCGGCCACTCGCTATCGAGCATCGAGAAGAAAGCGGTGTCGCGGTTGCGGCCCTTCGCGATCATGTGCTGGCGCAGCACGCCCTCGAAGGCGAATCCATAGCGCAATGCCGCCCGACGCGATGGTGCGTTGAGCGCATTGCACTTCCACTCGTAGCGGCGATAGCCGAGCGTCTCGAACGCATAGCGCGCGAGCAGATACTGCGCTTCGGTCCCGAGCGGCGTGCGCTGCAAGGCGGGCGAATAGAGGATGTGGCCCACCTCGATCACGCCCATCGCCGGGCGGATTTCCATCAGCGTTGCGATTCCGACCGCTTCTCCGGAGCGGTCGACGATCGCGTAGGAATAGGGATCATCGAGCGCCACTCGGCCGGCGAGCCATTGCGAGAAGGTCGAAAAGTCCGCAAGCGGACCATAAGCGGACATGTAGGTCCAGATGTGATCGTGGCCCTCGACCGACGTCCACAATGCTGCCGAGTGCTTTGGATCGAGCCGCTCGACGCGTCCGTAGCGTCCGTCGAGCGTCACCGGTCCCGGCCGCCGTGCCGGCGTCGTATCGACGGGCAAGCCGACCGGCTGACCGGTCACCGGATGCGCCTGCGATTCGCCCGTCATCGCCGCCGTCATCGCGTCTTCATGTCGTCGCGGAAGAAGCCATTGATCTCGGCGTGCGGGGCGGCATCCTTGAACGCGTCGAAGCGGCCGTCGCTCGCGATCGCCTTCGCCGCGCGGATGAACGCGCCCCAGGCGACGCGCGCCAGCGTGCCGCCGACGCTGATGCGGCGCGCGCCGAGCGCCTCGAGGTCGGCGACCGTGAGACCGAGTGCGCCCGGCATCAGCACGTTGACCGGCTTGGGCGCGGCGGCCTTCACCACCGCCGCGATCAGTTCTGGCGTGCGGATGCCGGGCGCGTAGAGGCAGTCGGCGCCGGCGGCGGAATAGGCCTTCAGCCGCCGGACCGTCTCGTCGAGATCGGGGCGGCCGACCAGGAAACATTCGGCGCGGCCGGTCAGCAGGACATCGCCGCCAGCCTTGTCGATCGCCGCGCGCGCCGCCTTCATACGCGCCACCGCAAGATCGAGGTCGTAGAGCGGCTTGTCCTTGTCGCCGGTCGAATCCTCGATCGAGAGCCCCGCGACCCCGGTCTCGACGCACAGCCTCACGCTCTCCGCCACGTCCTCGGGTGCGTCCGCATAGCCACCCTCGAAATCAGCGTTCACCGGCAGGTCGGTGGCGGCGACGATCTCGGCGATATGCGCGAGCATGTCGTCGCGCGACACCGCCGCGTCGGGGAGGCCGCGCGCGAACGCGAAACCCGCGCTCGTGGTGGCAAGCGCCTTGAAGCCCAGATGCTGCAAATAGCGTGTGGTGCCGATGTCCCACGGATTGGGAATGACGAAGCAGCCGGCCGCATGCAGCTTGTGAAACGTGGCGCGCTTTTCGGCGATGGTGGGCATGAGGTTCTTTCCGATGTCGAGGCGGACACGTCGATCCGATTGGACCCGAATGGACCCGATTGTCTCGAACCGTCCGCCGTGTAGGATGGACCGGGTGTCGCGCTCATTCCAGCCGAAAGAGTTGGAGCGTCGGCCCGTTGCTCTTAAGGGAGGGCTCGCATGCCGTCATTCGCCGATCAAGCCGCCAGCCGTCGCAAGTTCCTGCAATTCCTGGCCGGAAGTCCGCTGCTCGCCGCCGGCGGGCTCGAAGCCTTCGCCGGCGAAGGGCCGACGCCCGGGACCAAGCTTCCCGACCCGTTGATGTGGGCGCCGATGCGCACCACCGAGCTCATCAAGTCGCCCAAGGAAGCGATCAACGTCTTTGATTTCGAGCCGGTCTGCCGCAGCAACGTTCCGCCCGCGCATTTCGGCTACATGGCGTCCGGCATCGATGACGAGGTCACGTTGCGCGCCAATCGCGAGGGCTTCTTGAAGTTTCAGCTGCGCCCGCGGCGGCTGGTCGACGTCAGCAAGGTCGACATGTCGGTCGAAATTCTCGGCGTGAAATATCCGAGCCCCATCGTGCTGGCGCCGGTCGGCGGCCAGCGGTCGTTTCACGACGAGGGCGAGGTCGCCTCCGCCCGCGCCGCCAAGGTTGGAAATCATCTGCAGATCCTGTCGACCGCGACCAGCCTCGGGGTCGAGGACGTCAGCAACGCGCGCGGCCAGCCGATCTGGTACCAGCTCTACGCCACCAACAAATGGGAGGTGGCGGAGACGATGGTGAAGCGTGCGGAGAAGGCGGGCTGTTACGCCGTGGCGGTGACCGTCGATCGCAGCGGCGGCCGCAACCAGGAGACCCTGTTCCGCATGCGGCCCTCCGATACCCGCGACTGCAATGGCTGCCACGATCGCTCGAGTCTGCAGGCCAGCATGAAGACGCGCGCCATGTATCAGGGCATCGACCTCTCCGGGCTGACCAACACCCAGTCATCGGCCATGACCTGGGACTACTTCAAGCGCCTGCGCGATACCACCAAAATGAAAATCGTACTCAAGGGCATCCTCGCCTGGGAGGACGCGGTGCTCGCCGCCGATAACGGCATCGACGCGATCATCGTGTCCAATCACGGTGCCCGCAGCGAGGATTCCGGCCGCTCGACCATCGACGCACTGCCGGAAATTGTCGAGGCGGTGAACGGGCGCATCCCGATCATCGTCGACAGCGGCTTCCGCCGCGGCTCCGACATCGTCAAGGCGCTCTGCATCGGCGCCAATGCCGTCTGCGTCGGCCGGCCCTATATCTGGGGCCTCGGCGCCTTCGGCCAGCCGGGCGTCGAACGGGTGCTTGAGCTCCTGCGCACCGAGACCTACGCCATGATGCAGCAGGTGGGCGCGCCCTCGATCAAGCACCTCACGCCGGCAATGGTGCGCAGGGCGTGACACGACGGGCGAGGTGCGTATAGGGAGTAGCGAATGGGGTGTGGGAATGGCAGATTGCCTGCCCTCCTATTCGCCATTCGCTGCTTGTTGTTCGCCTGATTCAAGAGAAGCGATCCCATGTTCAAGACCGTTCCCGCGTTCGACCGCATCGGCGAGGAAAACGCCTTTGCCGTGCTGGCGCGCGCCAATGCGCTGGCGGCGCAGGGCCGCGACATCATCAATCTCGGCATCGGCCAGCCCGACTTCCGCACTCCCGACTTCATCGTCGAGGCTGCGATCAAGGCGCTGCGCGACGGTCACCACGGCTATACCCCTGCGGTCGGCATTCCACCGCTGCGCGAGGCGGTGGCGGCGGATCTCGGCAAGCGCTTCAAGGTCGAGGTGTCGCCGGACGAGGTGATGATCCTGCCCGGCGGCAAGCCCACCATGTTCATGTCGATCCTGATGTTCGGCGAGCCCGGCGCCGATATTCTCTATCCTGACCCAGGCTTTCCGATCTACCGCTCCATGATCGAGTACACCGGCGCGCGACCGGTGCCGGTGCCGATCCGCGAGGAGAACAACTTCGCCTTCTCGGCCGAGGAGACGCTCAAGCTGATCACGCCGCGGACGCGGCTCCTGATCGTCAACTCGCCGGCCAATCCGACCGGCGGGGTGACGCCGAAAAGCGAGATCGACCGGCTCGTCGCCGGCCTGGAGAAGTTTCCCGACGTCGCTGTCATGTCGGACGAGATCTATGACCACATGGTCTACGACGGCGAGCGCCACGTGTGCCTGCTCTCGTATCCGTCCATTCGCGACCGGCTGATCCTGCTCAACGGCTGGTCGAAGACCTACGCGATGACCGGCTGGCGCCTCGGCTATGCGATCTGGCCGGGCAAGCTCTACGACTATGCCCGCAAGCTCGCGGTCAACCTGCACTCCTGCGTCAACGCCTCGGCGCAATATGCCGGGCTCGCCGCGCTCAAGGGGCCGCAGGACGAGGTGGTGAAGATGGTGGCCGAGTTCGACAAACGCCGGAAGGTCGTGGTGGAGGGGCTCAATCGGCTGCCCGGCGTTTCCTGCGCCACGCCCAAAGGCGCGTTCTACGCCTTCCCCAACGTCAAGCGCACGGGCTGGCAGGCAAAGGCGCTCGCCGCCTCGTTGCTGGAGGACGCCGGCGTTGCCATCATCGGCGGTCCCGACTTCGGCATCCTCGGCGAGGGCTACGTGCGGCTCAGCTACGCCAATTCGACCGAGAATATTCTGCGCGCCCTCGACCGCATGGGCGAATTCCTTGCGAGTCGGAAGGCCGCCTAGCCACAAGAACGGCCGACACGTCGGTTGGGCTGGCGCGCCCGCACTGCCGCGGACCCTTGCCGTGTCCTCGTTCCGCGCTAACCCGACCTACGAATTGTCGTATCGCGGGCCGGAAGGAAAACGCAAGATGTCCCAGCTCTCCGAAGAACAGCGCCTGATGCGGCAATCATGCCGCGACTTCGTCGACGACGTGGTCATTCCGTTCATCCGCGGCAACTGGCAGCGCGAATGGGTCATGACCCCGGAGGACCGGCTGCCGCCGGAAATCCTTGTCGGCGCCGACCAGATCGGCATCCGCACGCTCGGCGTGCCGGAGGAGTTCGGCGGCATCGAGCTCGAGCCCGGCACGGAGGTGCAGACCTTTGCGCTCATCTCCGAGGAAATTGCGCGCGGCGATTCCGGCCTGTCCGACAAGCTGGTGCAGAACTGGAAGGTTTCGGTGCTGCTGCGCAACCTCGCGCCGCGCCACCTGCAGGAGATCTGGTTCAAGCGCCTCACCGAGGACCCGCAGTTCCTGCTCGCCCATTGCCTCACCGAACCGCGCGGCGCCTCCGACCGGTGGCTCCCCTACAACGTTCCGGAAGCCGCCATGCAGACCCGCGCGGTGAAGCAGAACGGCGAATGGATCATCAACGGAAGGAAGCAGTTCATCTCCAACGGCTACGACGCCGGTCTCTACGTGGTCTACGCCAACACCAATCCGAAGGCCGGCATGCTGCAGGGCACGTCGTCATTCCTGGTGCCGCGCGAAACCCCGGGGCTTACCGTCGCGCGCTGCAACGAGACGCTGGGTTGCCGGTTCATGAACAACGGCGAACTGGTGTTCGAGGACATGCGCGTGCCGGAAGATCATCTGCTGGTCGAGAACGACGCGCTCGGCCAGGCCGGGGTCTATTTCCGCCCCGGCAAGATCATCCAGGCGTCGAAGAACCTCGGCGTCGGCGTGCGTGCGTTCGAGGTCACCTCCGACTACGTGCAGAACTATGTGCAGGGCGGGCGCATTCTCATCAAGCACCAGGCGGTGGCGCTGCGGCTCGCCGACATGGCGACCCGCATCGAGGCGGTGCGGGCGCTGCTCGAGCGCGCCGCGCTGGCCGTTGACGACAACGCACCAGACGCCGACACGCTTTGCAACATGGCCAAGGTGTTCGCCTCCGAGGAGATCATGAAAGTCGCCCAGCACGCCGTCGAGCTGCACGGCGGCAACGGCATGATGCTCGATTTCGGCGTCGAGAAGCTCCTGCGCGACGCCGCCATCTTTCTGCACATGGACGCCACGGTCGACATCTCGAAGATGAAGATCGTCAAGTCGATGTTCCCGGCCACTGCCGGCAAATATGCCGGGCCGGAATAGTTCTCTCGTCTCGCAGGCCGCGTGGACGTCGGTCGCTTGACTGACTGACTATGATCGATCACCATGCATAGCGCCCACGTGCCGACGTAGCTCTGGCTGCGTTGCCCGAACTTGCCGGCCGGCCCGGCTGCAATCGCAATCTATAGCGGGCTGCGCGTCACGTTCCTTATTGCTCGGCCGTCACCCCGTGTAGCTTGCGAACGGCTCGCCCGCGATGACGACCGACATGGCTTCCTTGATCCCACCGTTACGACTTTGTGCGAGAGCGGCGGACCGACACGTCGCCCGCCGAGAGCGCCCCGTTCTTCTGGGAAACTTGGAGCGTGACGTCGAGAGTCGAGGTAGCCGTCTTGCTTGGGGATTTGCATCATTCGACTGATACCCGCACGAGCCCACGTGTCGTCGATCAGTCTTTGACCGTGGGGCCGTCTTCGACCGAAAACGCGTAGTCGCCATCGTTCTTGCCGAGCTGTCGGAGCCGCTTGCGGACGGCCGGCTCAATGATCTTTTGTAGGTCGAGAACGAGCACCTTGTCGTCCGCACCGATCGCGTAAAGACGAAGAAAATCCGTACTCCACTTGGAACTTTGCTCCTCGATGGCGAGGCGGCTGTTCGGGGACCAGGCCACATTTTCATCCATATGGTTCGCCACCGAGTCCCCCGTGCGCCAATACTCGCCTTTAGCGCTCGACAGAACGGCGCCGTCGGAGAGGCGGATCAACAAGCTCTCGACGTAGTCTTCGCGCGGGTCCTCCGTCGGCGAGCGGCCGGGAGCGCGCCATGCGAATGCGAGGCGTTTGGAAGGCGACGTCGTTCCATCGACGACGCGGGCTGCGCCCGGTCCCTGGCCGCAGGTCATGACACCGGCCTGGTCGGAGACACACGGCCCGGTCTCGGCACCCACTGGCGACGCAGGCGCCAAAACCAGAAGCCAAAGCGCCGCTAGGCAAAAACCAACCTTCTGCATCACCATGGCTGCTCCGATTTCCTCACCTGGCGAGCAGCGTCGGCGGGCCACGCCGCTGCTCCGCCGACCAAGCGATGAATTCCCGTCGCTTCACGCACGCCTCCCAAGCCCAGAAGGCAGCATCGTAGCGGCTCATGAGTCCGCGCCCTAGCCCAACCTACGCGCTCGCCCCGGACACGAGACCGTAGCGGCTGACCGTCAAAACGGCACGACGATGCCGTCGAGCGGCGCGTCGCAGTTGACCAGGTCGACGCGCTTGGAGGCGATCCGGATTCCGCCATCGCCCTGCACCAGACGATGGAAGGCGGTCCCCGCGAACAGCCGTTGGCTCTCGCGGCGGTATTCGATCATGACGAACTTCGAACGCACGGTGCAGGCGCCGGCGCTGCTGTCCTCGATCGAGACATTGCCGATGATCCGGCTGGTGCGCGAACGCGGCTCCTGCGAATAGATGCGCGGGCTTGCCAATCGTCGCACCCGGGTCTCGAGCAGGCGGCGGTCATCGTAGATCAGCGAGACCGTGTCGTGCGGATTGTCCTGGTCGGGCTCGCTCGGCACCCAATACCAGCCGTCGGGCGTGAACAGCGCGAGCCAGTCGTCGAACCTGGCCTCGTCCAGCAGCCGCGCTTCGTGCAGCAGGAACCGCTCGCAGCTCGCTTGTTCGAGTGCCTTCGCACCGCGGCGCGCCGCGCGCGAACCTTGCGCCGGTGCCGGGCGCTGCCGGCGAGCCGAGGTCTTCGCCTTGGGCTTGCGTGGTTTGGCCATGATGCGAGGCGACGGTCAGGAGGCGGCGCGCGCCGGCGCTGCCTGCCTGTCGGTCATGAGCCCGAGCCAGGCATCGAGCATGTTGCGGATATAGACCTCGCTGGTCGAGTTCTTGCCGCGCCGGCCGCCATGCGTATCGGGAACGTCGCTCTGATAGCCGCGGCCGATCTGCAGCCATTCGGCGCCTTCGCTCGACATTCCCATCTCGAGACGATTGTAGATCTCGAGGTCGTCGGTGAGCACGAGCGAGCCGGTGCCGTTGACGATGTTGGCGAAGCTGATGGTGTTGCGGAACATCTGCTCTGGCGCGCCCTTGAGCCGGAAGCTGTAGGTATGCACGACCGTGCGGTTGACCGCGATCGGGTGCACGACGCGCAGTTGCTGAAACTGACTCATCAACGAGACGTTCGGGTAGATGTTCGAGTTCCAACGGCGCACCTCGAGGACGCGCTTGGTCTCGGCCTTCCCCTTGTTCTTTTCGAGCGCGGCGATGTACTCGCGGAACACCGGGTCCTTCAACGCGGCAACCAGCTTCGAATCGTCGTGATAGTCGCCGAGGTAGCTGTGACCGTTGGGATAGGTCCAGATGCCGACCTGCGATTCCCAGAAGCTGTAGGGCGCGCCGTTCTGGCGCATCTGCCGGATGGCGATCTCGCCGGTCCCGTCGCTGTGCACGTCGTCGGACTGCTGCTGCGCCGCCTCGATCGAGGAGCGGTGAGTGAACAGCGGGTGGGCGGCATCGCACAGGTTCTCAAAATAGACCTTCCAGTTGCCGTCATAGGCGTGCCTGAACACGCCGCCCGCAACCTCGATCTCGCCCTCGGGCGCGCGATCGATCATGTCGTCGAGCGAGGTCGTCATGTGGCCGAGCCATTCCTCGAGCCCCGGGCCGTCGCTCTTGCCGCTCGCGAAGACAAAACCGCGATAGCTCTTCACCCGCGGCACCTGCAGCATTGCGAGTTTTGGATCCGTGGGGTCGAAGCCTTGCGGGTAGCCGTGATTGAGTGGCACCGCCTTGAGCCGTCCATCGAGATGGTAGGTCCAGCCGTGATAGCAGCAGGTGAATTCCGGCGCGTTGCCCTTTTCGGTCGCCACCACCAGCGCGCCGCGGTGGGCGCACTGGTTGCGGATCACCCGCACCTTTCCGTCGCCGTCGCGCACCAGCACGACCGGCTTGCGCCCCATCTGGGTAGCGAAATAGTCGCCGGGCTTTTTGACCTGGCTCTCGTGGCCGATATAGACCCAGGCGGCCTCGAAGATCCGCTGCATCTCCAGTTCGAAGATGGTGGGATCGGTGTAGAGCCGACGGTGCACGCGACCGGGCGCGATCAATCGCGAAAGTTCATTGTCGAGGACGGTCATTCGTGTCGTTCCCTGACTCAAGCGGCTGGAGTCCGCGTACCCGACGCAGCCGTTCGTCCCTTGATCCGGCGAGAGATGCAATGATACTGCATAGTATCATTTCCGGCAAGGAGCGCGGGCGATGGCTTCCGGTGCGACAGCGGCCGCAGTGACGCGCTTCGACGTCAAGCGGGCAAACATTGTCGGTGGCGCGAAGGACGTTTTCCTCCGGCACGGTTTCGAACGGGCCAGCATGGACGGGATCGCCGCCGCGGCCGGCGTCTCGAAGATGACGGTCTATCGGTATTTTCGCAGCAAGGAGGAGCTTTTCGCCGGCGTCATCCGGGATTTGTGCGAGCGGATCATCGACGAGGACCTCGAGCGGATGCTCGCGCGGCGGCCGGAGGAAGCGCTGCGCGCCTTCGCGCGCAAGATGGTGACGATCCTGTTCGCGCGCGACACCATCGAGCTGCATCGCATCGTGATCGCGGAAAGCCGGCGGTTCCCCGCGCTCGGTCGCCTGTTCTACAAGAGCGGCCCGGAGGCGTGCATCGCCATGCTTGCCGCCTATCTCGAACGCCACAACAGCCGCAACACCCTCAACCTGCGCAATCCCCGGCGGACGGCCGAGGAGTTTCTCGAACTCTTGCGTGGATATGCCCATCTGCGCGTGCTTCTGGGCCTGCAGAAGACGCTCTCGGCGCGCGAACTGGACGAGAACATCGCGGGTGCGGTTCGGCACATATTGGGAGCGCGGTGAAGAAGCGCGTTCTCCGCTGGCGCCTCTTTCCTAAGGCGTCGTCCCCGTCGGCCGGTGCAGCGCCGTCTTGATGCGCTGCCGGACCAGCCATTTCGAGCGTCCGGCCATGCCGAGGGCCATGGCGCGCAGGGCTGGCGGCCAGGTGGTCGGCAGGCCGAGCAGGTAGGAGATGCGTTGCGCATGTTCGGTGACCGGGCGCTCGTTGCGCTCCCACGTCGCCAGCGCAGCCGAAACATCGGCTTCGCGGTCGAGATAGACCGCCAGCGACAGCGCGTTCATCATGGCGCATCCGCCGCCCTGGCCGATGTTCGGCGGCAGCGCATGGGCGGCGTCGCCGATCACCACCACCTTTCCGGCCGACCAGCGGCTGAGCTTGATCAGGTCGAAGCGGTCGTAGCGGCCCTCGTCGCCGATGCGCTCGATCAGCGGCTCGAGATGCGGAAACCAGCGCGCCCATGCGTCCTTCCGTACCGGCGTCGCCTTGGCGAGCGCATCGCTGTCGAGCATCGTGAGCGCGATATAGACATCGGTCTCGCTGCAGGGCGTGTAAAGCACGCGCCTGCTGCCCGACCAATATTCGACGGTGGTGGCGCCGTCGGCGGATCGCCGCTCCTCCGGCGTCTTCGCGATCAACAGGCGGGTGCAGCCGTCGACCAGATATTTTCGCTTCGACAGCAGGCCGAGCCCGTCGCGCAGCGCCGAATTGCTGCCGTCGGCGGCGACGATCAGGTCGGCGCTCAGCCGTTGGCCGTTTGCCAGCACGAGTTCGCCATCGGCGCTCGCCCCGGCCGCCGCCGAACCGGTGACGATCTCGGCACCGGAGCGTGCCGCCGCCGCCGCCAGCGCGTTGATGACGGTCTGGCGCACGATGCTGAACACGCGGCTGCCGGCCCAGCGATGCACCGAGATCACGCGGTTGCGGTCGTCGCGCACCTCGCGGGTGTGGGCGAAGGGGGCGCCTTTCACCGCCGCGTCGTAGGCTCCCACCGCCGTGAGCACGCGCAACCCGTTCTCGTAGACATAGATGCCTGCACCGGTTGTGCGCAGGCGCTCCCCGCGCTCGTGCACACGCACGCTCCAGCCGCGTTGCGCCAGCGCGCAGGCCGCTGTGAGACCCGCAAAACCTGCGCCTACGATTTCAGCGTGTCGTTTTCTCACCTGGTCATTTTACGGCATTGCGTCATGAAGGGTAGCTCTCGCCGATGCACCGGCGCTATGATGCCGCCAAGGGCAATCGGCGCCCGCAAGGAGGATATCCATGGCCCGTCTGCGCCATTTTGCAGTCTGCGTGAAAGATATCGAAAAGGCGGCGGAGTTCTACGCCAACGTCTTCGACCTCAAGCGCATCGGCCGCGAGGATCTGGACATCGGCTCCGCGATCTACATGAGCGACGGGGTCATCAACCTCGCGCTGCTCAATTTCACCGGCGCGGCGGGCAGCAAGGCATCCGACATCAAGGAGGGCGCGACCTTCGTGGGCGCGCATCATTTCGGCTTCCAGGTCGAGGACCTCGCCGAGGCCGAGAAGCGCATCGAGGAGAATGGCGGGAAGTTCTTCTTCGACCTCGGCGATGAGCGCCATGGCAATTTCGAGCGCAAGTTCAAGGATCCCGACGGGGTGATCTTCGACATTTCAAAGCATGGTTGGCAGGGGACGGACGGCTACAAGAAGTAGCCGGCATGTCGGCGGGCCGGCTTCCTCATGCGCCACCCGCGGGGGTGACCCGTAAGATAGGGGCGTGTCCCGGGCGCAGCGCAGCATGGAGCGAAGCGGAATGATGCGCTGCAGACCCGGGACCGTTACACACACTGCCTTCGCGAAGGTCCCGGAACAGCGGCGCACCGCTTCGCTACGCTCGCGCTGCACCGCATCCGGGACACGCGCTTTATCTTAGCGCCTATGGGGCGTGACCCGCGGGTCCATCTTGTATCGCAAATGATTTTTGACCGTGCTCGAGACGACGGAACCCGAAAGCATTACGCTCCGCCGTTTGAGCGTCGCAGGCCAGCGCGCGACGCGGTCGCTATTTGATGAAGGCGTTGGTATAGAGCTCGTCGATCGGCGTTGCCTTCTGGATGAAGCCCTTGGCGACGTAGAATTCCTGCAGCTTGGCGAGCCGGTCGGCGTTGACCTCGCCCAGCTCCTTTTGTCCGGGATAGACCAGCTTGGCGTACATGTTGAACGCAAACTTGACGCCGCCTTCCTTGCCCTTCCATTCCGGCACGAAGCGCACGAAGTCATCCGCCGCCTTGTCCGGATCGTCCATCATGTCCTTCATCCCGCGCAGCGCCGCCTTGACGAACTTTCGCACCATCTCCGGCCTGTCCTTGATGACTTGATCGGAAGCGGCGATGCCCTGCGCCATGTGCGGGAAGTACTCGTCGGTCTGGATCACCTTCACCTTCACGCCCGCGGCTTGCACCGGGGGAATCCAGTCCGGCACGCCGGCCATGCCGACGGATTTTCCGGTGGCGACGAATTCCCACACGCCGGTAGGACCGACCGATTGGATGTTGACGTCGTTCTGGGTCAGCCCCACGCTGGCGAGCAGCCCCAGCAACGCGTAGAACGTGGTGTCCTGAAACGACATCACGGTGATGGTCTTGCCCTTGAGGTCGGCCGGTTTCTCGATGCCGGAATCCTCCCGCACCACGAGCTGCATGAAGCCCTTGCCGCCGAACACGGCGACGATCTTCACCGGCACCCCGTTGCCCCGCACCATGATCGGTCCGTCCGCCACGATGCCGCCGAGCGGCGCGTTTCCGGCGCCGACCTGTTTCGCGACATCGACGCCGCCGCGCCCGACGGCGAAGCTGACCTCGAGCCCGGCCTCGGTGAAATAGCCTTTGCCCTGGGCGAGTTGGATCGGCCCGAACGCCGGCAGCACCGGCGGTGCCGGGAACAGGTAGGTGATTTTTTCGGGCGTCTGCGCGAACGCGGGCACGTTCAGCACGCCGAGGCCGAATGCGGCGCCGCCCGCCACCACCAGTCGGCGGGATATTCTCGTCTCACGTGCGGACATCTGACTCTCTCCCGTCGGCCTGGCGCCGCAGAACCGGCGCCGCCACGATATCGGCGGTTTCGCTGTTTGCCACTATACTCCATAGTATCGCTCTGCAATATCAATGAGCAGGCAACACGCTGCTTCCTCAGCCGAGTTTTCAGGCAATGTCCGACCTGGTACGGCTCGAATACCGCAACGTCACCATGCGTTTCGTGGAACGATCCGGAAAAAGCCTCACCGCCGTCGAGGGCGTGAGCCTTTCAGTCGCTGACGGCGAGGTGGTCTCGCTCATCGGTCCCAGCGGTTGCGGAAAATCGACCCTCCTCAACATCGGTTCGGGTCTCTGCGCGCCGAGCGAAGGTGAGGCCTTCGTCGACGGCGAGCGCGTGGAAGGCCCGAACGCTCACGTCGCCTTCATGCTGCAGAAGGACCTGCTGCTGCCCTGGCGCACCGTGCTCGAGAACGTGATGTTCGGCGTCGAAATTCAGGGGCTCCCGCTGGCGGAGCGCAAGCGGCGCGCGCAGGCGCTGCTGGAAAACTTCCATCTCTTCGATTTCGCCGGGCACTATCCGCATCAGTTGTCGGGCGGCATGCGGCAACGGGTCGCGCTGGCCCGCACGCTCGCGACCGATCCTTCCGTGCTGCTGCTCGACGAGCCGTTCTCGGCGGTCGACGCGCAGACCCGGATGGTGCTCCAGCGCGAACTTGCGCAGACCCTCAAACGCGAGGCCAAGACCGCGCTGCTGATCACCCACGACCTGCTGGAGGCCGTCACCTTGTCCGACCGCGTGCTGGTGATGAGCCGGCGGCCAGGCCGCATTATCGAAGAGATCCGCATCGAGCTGCCGCGGCGGGACGATCCGATCGCGCGGCGCCAGGAGCCCAGGGTGAACGAATATGTCGGACGGTTGATGGATCGGCTCGACATCAGTCACGTCGAGGTGGCGGGAGCCTCGGCGTGAACGGCGCGGCCAACTCGAGCCTGGCGCGCAGGGGAACGGTCCTCAGTCTGGCCGTGCTCGTCGTGTTCCTGGCTGCGTGGCAGTGGGGTCCCGGTCTGCTCGGCATCCCGCCGTTCATCATCCCGCCGCTGTCCATGGTGTATCACGAATTCCTGCGCATGCTGGCGGTAAGCGCGCTGATGACGCACACCGGCATCACCGCGGCGGAAGTGATCGCTGGATTCGTGCTCGGCAGCCTGCTCGGCGCGTTCTTCGGCTACATCCTCGGCATGTCGCCCACCGCCGAGTTTGCGCTCTCTCCTTATATCCTCGCGCTGCAGATCGCGCCCAAGGTGGCGTTCGCGCCGCTGTTCATCCTGTGGATGGGCTTTACCGTCTATCCGAAGATCCTGGTCGCCATTTTGATCGTGTTCTTTCCCGTCATGGTCAACGTCCTGTCCGCCATCCGCACCGTCGACCCGGACCTGATCAATCTCGCGCGCGCGTTCAAGGCGACCCGCGCGCAGATCTTCTGGAAGATCGAATTTCCGGCCTCGCTGCCGCCATTGTTCGCCGGCTTGCGCATTGCCTCGACCCTCGCCGTGGTCGGCGTCGTGGTGGGTGAGCTGGTCGGGGGCAATATGGGGCTCGGCTATCTGCTGGCGTTCGGCGAGGGCCAGGCCAATACCGCCATGGTATTCGTCGCGATCCTCATGCTGACCGTGGTCGGGGGCATCGCCTATCTCGCCGTGATTCTGATCGAGCAGCGTGTGCTGCACTATCTGCCGCGCCGCGCCTTCAGCGCGACGTAGCGAATTTCTCCGGTCATTCCGGGGCTCCTCGCTTCGCTTGAGACAACAGTCGCGCTAGGTCTTCACCACCAGCCGGAATCCGATGAGCACGATCGCCAGTCCCGCGAGCTGCGCGAGGCTCGGCACTTCGCCCAGCACGAGGAATCCGATCAACAGCGTGAATCCGGGCACCAGCGAGGGAAACACCGCGGCGCGTCCGGCGCCCAGCAGCACGACCGAGCGGGTGAACAGATAGGTCGCGCCCGCGCCCGCGAAAATGCCCTGCATCGCCACCTGGATGAGATTTTCGATCAGCCCCAATCCGGCCATGCGCTCGAACCCGAAGACGAGCCACGGAAGCTGGAGCAGCGACACGATGCTGGTCACCACGACCGCGCGCGTCGGCGCGATGCGCCACAGCCGCAGCAAGGTGCCGAACACCGCGAACATCAGGCCGGCGGTGACGAACGACAAATCGCCGATCAGGCCGTGCGTCCCGATGGTGGCGAGCGCCTCGGCGCCGATCACGACGAGGCCGGCGACGATGATGGCGCCGCCGACCGCGCGCTGGATCGCCAGCTTTTCCTTGAGCACGAGGCTCGCCAGTACCAGCCCGCCGAGCGCGGCGCAGGAAGGCTGGATCACGCCGCCATGGGCGAGCGGCACGAACAGGAAGCCGGCATAGCTGAAGAGCGCGAGCGGCGGTCCGCCGAGCAGCGTCAGCGCCACGCCCCTGACCCAGCCCACGCCGGCAAGGTCGCCGAGGCCGGCGCGGGCGGCGAGCGGCAGGCACAGCAGTCCCGCCCAGACGAAGCGATGAAACGCGATATCCGCAGGCGAAAATCCGACCGCGATGCCGTGGCGTGCCGCCACGAACCCGGCCGCCCAGAACAAGGCGGCGCCCGCGCCGCAAGCAACGCCTAAAATCACAGGCGGCCCCAGCGGGGGTCCCGAAGGGGCGGGGCTCGGCGCTCTCACGGAATTCCCTTGCGCAGATCGGTGACGCGTCAGGGTCGACCCCATACGCCGCTGGTGCACATGGTACCATGGTGCATGCGCATATGCCTGGCCTGCCGGGCCGCTTCGCGCGCTGAATTCGCGCACATGAGGGAAAGGACAAGGCGCCGCGCCGCGGCTATGACTGGCGCCACGTCCGTCGCCCGCAGGAACTTCGCCGATGCCGCACCACACGCCGCTGATTTCGACCATTGTCGTCGCTTTGGTGCTGGCGTTCATATTCGGCGTCCTGGCGCAGCGGTTGCGATTTTCGCCGCTCGTCGGCTATCTGGTCGCCGGGATCCTCATCAGCCCGTTCACGCCGGGCTACGTCGCCGACCAGGGCATCGCGAACGAACTCGCCGAGATCGGTGTGATCCTCCTGATGTTCGGCGTCGGCCTGCATTTCTCGCTCGAAGACCTGCTCTCGGTCGGGCGCATCGCCATCCCCGGCGCCATCGCACAGATCGCGGTCGCGACCGCGCTGGGCATGGGGCTGGCGTGGTGGCTCGGCTGGTCGATGAGCGCGGGCGTCGTGTTCGGCCTCGCCTTGTCGGTCGCGAGCACGGTGGTGCTCCTGCGCGCGATGCAGGAACGGCGCTTGCTCGAGACCGAACGCGGGCGCATCGCGGTGGGCTGGCTGATCGTCGAAGACATGGCGATGGTGCTCACGCTGGTGCTTTTGCCGGCACTCGCGCCGGTGCTGAAAGCCGGTGCGACGCTGAGCTTATTCGCGCTCGCGCTTCCGATCGCGATCACTCTCGGCAAGGTCGCGGCTTTCGTCGCCATCATGCTGATCGTGGGCAGGCGCGTGATTCCCTGGATCCTGCATTACGTGGCCCATACCGGCTCGCGCGAGCTGTTCCGCCTGTCCGTGCTCGCCATCGCGCTCGGCGTCGCCTTCGGCGCGGCGATGCTGTTCGATGTCTCGTTCGCGCTCGGCGCATTTTTCGCCGGCATGATGCTGAGCGAATCCGAGCTGAGCCAGCGCGCGGCCTCCGAGACGCTGCCGCTGCGCGACGCCTTCGCGGTGCTGTTCTTCGTTTCCGTCGGCATGCTGGTCGATCCCATGATCGTGCTGCGCGAGCCCATCCCTCTGCTGGCGACGGTGCTGATCATCGTGGTCGGAAAATCGCTGGCGGCGTTCGTGATCGTGCGGTTGTTCGGACATCCGACGTCCACCGCGCTCACCATCGCGGCGAGCCTGGCGCAGATCGGCGAGTTTTCCTTCATCCTCGCGGGCCTCGGCATCGAGTTGACGCTGCTGCCGGAGCGGGGGCGGGATTCTCATCCTCGCCGGCGCCATTCTTTCGATTCTGCTCAACCCGCTGCTCTTTGCCGCGCTCGACCATTGGCTGGCGAAGGCGGAGGCGAAATCCGCCGCGGATGCCGCCGGCGCGGACGAAACCATGGCCCGCGAACCTGTTCGGCAAACCCGGCTCACCGATCATGTGGTCCTCGTGGGCCACGGCCGCGTCGGCAGTTTCATCAGCGCGGCGCTGCCGCCGCAGACCGCGTTGCTGGTGATCGAGGATGACGCCGACCGGGTCGCGACGCTCAAGGGCGAGGGGAGGGAGGCGATCGCCGGCAATGCCGCCGATCCCGAAGTGATCAGCGCGGCCAATCTAATGGCCGCGCGGTGCCTGCTGGTGGCGATCCCCGATGCATTCGAGGGCGGACAGGTGGTGGCGCAGGCGCGGGAACTCAATCGCGCGCTGCCGATCATCGCGCGCGCCCATTCCGAGGTCGAGATCGAGCATCTGCACAAGCACGGCGCCACCAAAGTGGTGATGGGCGAACATGAGATCGCCAAGGCGATGATCGCCGACATCCCGCCCGGACGCGCCTGACAGGGCGGGCCGGCTTCGAGCAAGCCCGGCCCGGTTCCGACGTCTTCCGCGTCCGGCGCCCGGCACGGGCGGAAATCCCGCGAATGCCGAATGTTTATCATTGCCGCTGCGCGTCGCAGCCTTTCCAATAGGAATCATGGAGTCGCACGCCATAGCCCTTCTCGACACGCTCAGCATCGGCATTCTGCTCGGTGCGCTGCTGGTCCTGGCCGGCATCATGTCCAGCCTGGTTGCCACCCGTTTCGGGGCGCCGCTGCTGCTGGTGTTCCTGGTCGTCGGCATGCTCGCGGGCGAGGCCGGACCCGGCGGCGTCAAGTTCGACGACGTGCGGGTGGCCTATCTGGTCGGCTCGATCGCGCTGGCGCTGATCCTGTTCGACGGCGGCTTGCGTACCCGGCTGGCGACCTTCCGCAGCGTGCTGGCGCCCGCGGCCACGCTGGCGACGGTCGGCGTCATGATCACGGCAGGGTTGACCGCCCCGGTCGCCAGGTACCTGCTCGACATGAGCTGGAGCGAGTCGTTGCTGGTGGGTGCGGTCGTGGCCTCGACCGATGCCGCGGCGGTGTTCTTCCTGGTCCATGCTCGCGGCTTGCGCCTGCGCCCCCGCGTCGGCGCTACGCTCGAGGTCGAATCCGGCAGCAACGATCCGTTCGCGGTCCTGCTCACCGTCCTTCTGGTCGAGTATCTGTCGGCGGGCGAAGGGTCGTGGGGACACGTTCTGGCGGTGCTGGCCGAGCAAGCCGTGCTCGGCACCATCATCGGCATTCTCGGCGGGCGCGCGATCGTGTTCGTGCTCAACCGGCTCGCGCTGGCGCAGGGCCTGCACGCGCCGTTCGTGACCACGAGCGCGCTCGTCATCTTCGGCCTCGCTTCGGGATTGCATGCCTCGGGCTTTCTCGCCGTCTATCTCGCCGGCCTCGTGGTCGGCAACCGCCCGACCCGCGCGCACAACACCGTTGTGGTGTTTCTCGATGCCGTCACCTGGCTCGCACAGATCGTGATGTTCGTGATGCTCGGCCTGCTGGTGTGGCCGCAGCGCCTGCTCGAGAGCATCTGGCCCGCGCTCGCGGTCGCCGGCACCCTCATGTTCATCGCCCGCCCGGCGGCGGTGTTCCTCTGCCTCGCGCCGTTCCGTTTCCAGTTGCGGGAGAAGGCCTTCATCTCCTGGGTCGGCCTGCGCGGAGCGGTCGGCATTTTCCTGGCGTCGATCCCGCTGCTCGTCCATCTGCCTTACGCCTACCTCTATTTCGACGTCGCGTTCGTCGTGGTGCTGACTTCGCTGCTGATTCAGGGCTGGACGATCCCCGCTGCCGCGCGGCGGCTGCAGGTCGCGCTGCCGCGCCACGATCCCCTGCCGCGACGCGTCGAGCTCGACCTGCCGGGGCAGCTCGAGCAGGAAATCGTGGGCTATCCGGTGTCCGTCAACAGCCCGTATTTGAAGCGCGGTCTGCTGCCCTCCTGGGCGCGGCCGACCTTGGTGGTGCGCGAGCAGAAAATTCTCAGCCCGGCTGAAGCTCACCCGGTGCGGCAGGGCGACTATGTCTACCTACTGGCGCCGCCGGAGCGGGCGCAGGCGCTCGATCGCTTCTTCGTCGACATGCCGCCGCCGGCCGTGCCCGACCCGCGTCTGCTCGGCGACTTCTTCGTATCGGGCGACGCGACGCTCGGCGCGCTCGCCGACATCTACGGGCTCACGATTGCGCCGGACGCCGCGGAGATATCGCTCGCCGATCACTTCGCCGACGAAATCCGGCGCCGGCCCAAGCAGGGCGACGTCGTGCAGCTCGGGCCGATTGCGCTGGTGGCGCATCGCGTCGCCAATGGGCGCGTCAGCAGCGTCGGCCTGCGACTGGCGGAAGATGACGCGCCGCCGACCACGATCTCCGGCAGGCTCAAGAAGCTCGCGTCGGATTTGTGGAAGCGCTTCGGCTGAAAGCGGCCGCCAAAGAATGACTAGCGCGCCTTCCCCATTGCTGGAATTATCGGCTTCGCAGCTCGCGATGACGTGAACTGCTCAAGGCCAAGGCGAAAAGCCAAGCGTTCGGGTGAGGAAACGAGCATGACGACGAAGACCAGGGGTCGCTATTCCTTTCGCGGCTGCGTGTGTTGCGAGCAGCCGGTGCGGGTGCCGGGGGGGCCCGCGCTGAGTCGGCGGTCGGTGTTGGGCGGCGCCGCTGCCTTGGGGCTCGGCGCCGCCGCCGGTTTTGCGCCGAGGCGGTCGCTGGCCCAGGCGCCGGCGGCAAGCCAGGGCAAGCCGCACCGCATCGACGTCCATCACCACATCGCGCCCCCGAAATATGTCACCGAGTTCAAAAGCGACCTGCAGCCGCCGGTGATCGCCTGGAGCGTCGCCAAGTCGCTCGATGACATGGACAAGTCCGGCGTCGCGACCGCGATCACGTCGGTGACCACGCCCGGCAGCGCGTTCAGCGGCAAGGACGGCCGCCGCGTCGCGCGCCAGTGTAACGAGTATGCCGCGCGCCTGGTGCAGGATCATCCCGGCCGCTTCGGCATGTTCGCCGCCCTGCCTCTCACCGACGTCGAAGGCAGCCTGCGCGAGATCGAGTTCGGGCTCGACGTGCTCAAGGCCGACGGCGTCTCGGTGTTTACGAGCTACGGCAACCTCTGGCTCGGTGATCCCGCGTTCGAGCCAGTGATGGCGGAGCTCAACCGGCGCAAGGCGCTCATCTACACCCATCCCGACGCGCCGAACTGCTGCCGGGATCCGATGGTGCCGGAGATTCGCGAGCCGGTGATCGAGTACGGCACCGACACCACGCGCGCCATCGCGCGGGTTCTGTTCAGCGGCACGGCGGTGCGGTACCGCGACGTGCGCTGGATCTTCTCGCATGGCGGCGGCACGGCGCCGTTTCTGGCCGAGCGCCTCATCCGCGCGCCTTCCCTCAACAAGAAGCTGGCCGAGACCGTGCCGAACGGGGCGATGGCGGAGCTGCAACGATTCTACTACGACGTCGCCCAGATCGCGCACCCGGTGCCGCTGGCTGCACTGGCGAAGTTCGTACCGGCCTCGCAGATCCTGTGGGGCACGGACTACCCGTTCCGCTTCGGCAACGAATACGTGAAGGCGCTCGCGGCATTCGGATTCAGCGACAGCGACCTCGGCAAGATCGATCGCGAGAACGCGCTCGCGCTGCTGCCGCGCCTGAAGGCCGGCTGAGGACACCGCGGCGGGCAGGCCGCGGTCGAACACACGCGCAAGCCTGCCCGTCCGTGAGCAATTTTGCTCAGACACCGGTCAACCGGTGCGCGTAGGTTCGCCAGAAATCAGTGGGCGGTCCAACACCGCCCCATACCCGCTTTCGAGAGCCATGAGCGCCCGCGTGTTCTCGCCATGCACGCGCCGCCTGCGGTTGCTTCCCCGACAGAAAGACAAAGAGAACATGCAAATCAATTTCGCCGCTTTTGATGCAGAATACTGGGTCTATGCGCTCGCCGGGCTGGTCATCGTCGTCGTCGGCACCCTCCTGTACACGATGGAAGCGCCGATCAAATTCTCCAACTGGTTTTGATTGACGTGCGCGCACCGACGGCGTGAACGACGACGTCGTGAGAACGAGCACGCCGCAGGCAGAGACGCACGATGAAGCGTGCGTGTGACGAAGGGGCGCTCAGACTTTCTCGAGGAACGCGACAACGTCGGTCTTGAGTTGCGACTCGAGCCGACCGTATTCGCTCACCTGATAGGGGCTGCGTTGATAGCTGACGCCGGCGTCCGAAAGCACGAACTCCCAGCTCACCACCCGGCCATTGGGAGCCGTGATCGTCGCCGTCGCATGTTGATACTTGCCGACGGGATAGGGGCCGGCAACCTCGATCTTGCCGTACGCTCCCAACGCTTCGTTGAACCGTGAGAGAAAATTCCTGATCGGGCCGAAAAGCCGCAACGCCCGGTCAGTCGCCTGGATGCGCTCGTCGTTTCGCATCTCTGTAAAATGAGCGAGGCGCTGCAATTCGTCTTTGAATTCGTCGGCGGCGGAGGCCATTTTTTATTCCCACTGCAGCGGGCGCGGTCCGTCCGGGATCGAATTGGCGTCAGATCTTTTTTCTCGCGAACGGGCTGCTGGCCGGCTTGCCCTGGCCCTGCGCCGTTCTGTAGGCCGAAAGAGTGGCCCTCGGCTGGTTCTTGTCCGCCTTCGGTTTCTTGTTTTCCTTGTTGCCTTTTTGGGCCTTCGACATGGCGATGCTCCTGATTGAAGCCGAACGCATTTGCGTTGGCGGCTCGATTGATGATCAGGCTGCGCCTTTATCGAGAGGGAGTTGAGCGAAACGGCGGATACGCAGTGAGCAGTTTTGCTCAGACGGCGACCCGGCCGGGGCGCCAGCTCTGCCTTATGCATCGGGTCCGCGCGCATGGCGCCATCGATGCGGGATGGCGGAACCTAATCGTTACGCCCGACGTTCACCTGCATGCCCAAAGAGCCCGTCATGCCTCCGCGCCCGCAACCGGCCGAGCCGCAACAGCCGCCGGTGAAGGATCCGCAGCCGTACAAGGATCCGGTCGAGCCGCCGCCGCGGGATCCGCAGGAAGACCGGCCGATGCGTGATCCGGTCGAACCGGATGCGAACCGGCCACGTTCCTGAGGTGGGCGGCGGCAAAGGTTGCGGCATCGGCTGAGCCGCGATATCGGCGCCGATCTGCAGGATGGTCTCTGGCCGTCTCCATTACCGCGCGTTGCGCCGCCGGATGCGCCTGCCGACGCTGCGGTCTTCGTCTCGCATCGACCTTGCCTGCGACGCGCCGACGTAGCATCCTGACATCGGGAATTCATCTCTGGAAGCGTCGCCTCGAGCTATCGGATCCAGCCATGTCCAAATTCATGCCGGCTGCAATCGTGGCGTTTCTGGCTTTCACTGGGACACCCGCGATGGCGCAGACGTCGTCGTTGCCGCCGTTGCCTGAGCTGAAGTTCGTGGAAATTCCCGCCGCTTCGGGCGCGAATTATCTCGGCGATCGCTGGAGCTACATGGAGGCGGGCAGGGCGGATGCGCCTCCGATCGTCCTGTTGCACGGCGTCGGCGCCAACTCCATGCATTGGCGCTTCCAGCTCGCGGGACTGTCCGATCGCTACCGGGTCATCGCCTGGAATGCCCCTGGCTATGTCCTGTCCGACGCGCTGAAGACCGACAATCCGGATTGCAAGAGCTTTGCCGATGCGCTCAATGACTTTCTTGCCGCATTGAAGCTCGATCGTGTCAATCTCGTCGGCAATTCGTTCGGGACCCGGGTGGCGCAATGCTTCGCCATCCACTACCCGGGTCGGATCATCAAACTGGCCATGACCGGCACCGGCATCGGGCCGCGCGGCCTGAGCGACGAGGAAAAGCAAAAGGTCATCGCCATCCGCGAGGCCCAGATCGCCAAGGGCGGTTACGCCTTCGGTGCGCGCGTCAACGCGCTGCTCGCTGCGAATGCGACGCCGGAAACGGTCGAGCTCGTGCGCGAGGTCGTGCGCGCGACCAGTCCGCGTGGCTTCATGCACGGGGTCAAGCTCGGCCTGGTCGACGGCTATGCCCCGGAGGAGGTCGCGCCGAAACTGAATTTTCCCGTGCTGATGATCTCCGGCCGCGAGGACCGCGTGAACCCGGTCGACAAGAACGCGGCCGTGCTGATCAAGCAGTTGCCGCAGGGCAAGCTCGAAATCCTGGACGGCGTCGGACATCTCCCGGAGGTCGAAAAGCCCGACGTCGTCAACAAGATGCTGCGGGACTTTTTCGGCTAGCGGGGCGGGACGCTCCGGCGTCCGCAAGGTTGGTACCGGCGCAGGGAGCGTGGAGATTGAGCGTCGAATTCCTGATCACTTCGTTCATCGTCATCGCGTCACCCGGCACCGGCGTTCTCTACACATTGGCGGCCGGCCTCTCGCGCGGATCGCGTGCGAGCGTGGTGGCCGCGTTCGGCTGCACGATCGGCATCGTTCCGCACATGGCGGCCGCGATCATGGGGCTGGCGGCGCTCCTGCACACCAGCGCGCTCGCCTTCGAGACGTTCAAATATCTGGGCGTCGCTTATCTCGCTGTATATGGCCTGGAACACCTTGCGCGCGCGCGGCGCCTTGCGGGTGGAGCAGGAGGTCGGGACCCGGTCGGCGGCGCAGGTGACGGTGACGGCCATCCTGATCAACATCCTCAATCCGAAGCTGTCGATCTTCTTTCTGGCGTTCCTGCCTCAGTTCGTCAGCGCGGACGAGTCCCATCCGCTGTCGCGCATGCTCGATTGAGCGCCGTTTTCATGCTGATGACGTTCGCGGTCTTCGTCGGCTACGGGCTGTTCGCCGCTTCGATACGCGACCACGTGATCTCGCGTCCGCGGGTATTGACCTGGATGGCCGGACCTTCGCCGCCGCCTTTGTCGCGCTCGGCACCAAGCTCGCCTTCGCCGATCGCTGAACGTGTTGCGCAAGTCGGGCGTGCCCGACTTGCGGGCAGGGGCGACGAGCGGCTACGGCAGATAGACCGGATTGGCCCGTTCGTTGAGCTCGATCGACGTACCCCACGGATTCGTGATGAACGCGAGCGCGCCGCCATTGTCGGTCGGCGTATAGGGCCGATCCATCTTGATCCCGGCCGCTTCGAGCTTCTTGATGAAGCCCTGCAGGTCCTTCACGTCGAAGCCGATGTGGTCGAGCACCCGCCCCTTGGTGGGCGCGGCCGGCGTGTCGGTCTTGGCGAACCGCAGCTGCGCGCCCGGCACATCCGCGACCGGCGCCTGATTGCGCACGCCCGGCTTCGCGCCGAAAGTCTTCGCATACCAGGCTTGGCTCTCGGGGATCGCGGCTTCCGGCAGGAAGAAGTGGATGTGCTCGTGCCGGATCGGAACGCTTTGCTGCTTGTCTTCCAGGATCTCGATCTTCAAGCCGTCCGGCGTCGTGACATAGGCCTGGTCGGTCCTGTTGTTGTTGCCGGGCTGTACCGGCACGCCTGCGGCCTTCCATTTGGTGACGGAGTCCGGGACATTCTGGACCACGAACCCGACGTGGTTCACCACCGTCCCGTCGGTCTCGCCCGACGGCGGCGATCCTCTCTCGCGCAGATGCATCATCACGACGACGCCGGGGAACCGCACCACGTCGACACGCCCGCCTTGATGTGCGTGCCGCCCATCCCGACGAAGATTTTCTTGTTGGCCTCAACGTCGACCGAGTTGAGATGCCAGTGACCCATGGTCACGCCCGTGTCGTTGGGCGCGTAGGGCTGCGCCCAGGCCGCGCCCGCCGCCAGGTCGACACCAGCCATAGCGCTGCAAGCAACCTTGTCATCGCAACCTCCCGTCGCTCCTGCCTTCGCCGTTGATCCGGCGATTGGCCTGGACGCTAGCACCCGGCCGGGGAGCGCGGAAGTTGGGATGTGCGACTTTC
>CAWIGD010000045.1:0-25202 GCA_963835165.1 uncultured Alphaproteobacteria bacterium | reverse complement strand
CGGATGAGCCTTCCGCGGCACATATCCTGATATTCTCCGCGGCTTTCTCCGTCATCCGGTCGTGCTACTGATCGCGAGAAGGAGCCATTCATGGCCACAGCGGCAGCTAAGAAAGCAAGGATCGGCGTGCTCGGCGCGTCCGGCTATACCGGCGCGGAGCTCGTGCGGCTCCTCATCCGCCATCCCGCGGTCGAGATCGCGCTGCTCACCGCCGACCGCCGCGCCGGGCAGGAGATGCGCCAGGTGTTTCCGCAGTTCTCGCCGTTCGAGCTGCCGAAGCTGCAATCGATCGAAGGCATGGACTGGGCGGGCGCCGGGCTCGATCTGATCTTCTGCGCGCTGCCCCATGGCACCACGCAGAAGGTGATCCAGCAGATCGTCGCAACGCTGCCGGAGAGCAAGGTCGTCGATCTGTCGGCCGATTTCCGGCTTTCCGACCCCGCCGCCTATGCGCACTGGTACGGCCACGCCCATCATGCGCCCGAGCTGCAGCAGCGCGCGGTGTACGGCCTGGTCGAGATCTATCGCGACGAGATCAAGCGCGCGCAGCTGGTTGCCAATCCCGGCTGCTACACGACCTGCGCCGAGCTTGCGCTGATCCCGCTGCTGCGGGCAAACGCGGTCGATCCAGATGCGATCGTGATAGACGCCAAATCGGGCATGACCGGCGCGGGCAGGGCGGCGAAGGAGGAGATGCTGTTCTCCGAGGTCTCGGAAGGTTTCCACGCCTACGGGGTCGGGCATCACCGCCACATGGCCGAGCTCGACCAGGAGTTTTCCAAGGCCGCCGGGCGCAAGGTCATCGTCAGCTTCACGCCGCATCTGGTGCCGATGAACCGCGGAATCCTGTCGACCATCTACGTGCGCGGGCTCAAGGGCTCGCCCGAGGACCTGCATGCGATCCTGGTAAAGTCCTACGCGCAGGAGCCGTTCGTCCACGTGCTGCCGTTCGGGCAGATGCCGCAGACCCGTCACGTGCGCGGCTCCAACATGACGTTCATCGGCGTGGCGACGGACCGCATCCCGGGCCGCGCCATCATCTGTTCCGCGCTCGACAATCTCACCAAGGGCGCGTCCGGCCAGGCGGTGCAGAACATGAACCTCATGCTCGGCTTTCCCGAGACCATGGCGCTCGAGCAGGTGGCGCTGTTTCCCTGACGCGTCGGAGGCAAAACGCGTCGAACACCAGGAATCTGCGGCGGTTTCCGATTTCGAAGGATCGGAAACCGCCGTAGCGTCCCCCTCGGCCGGGTCGATACAACACCCGGGCGGCCGCACGAGTTCTTGATGAATGCCCCCACCCTGTCTCCAATCGAAGTCGGATGTTTCCGACTTCGATCCTTAAGTTCGGAGACCGAACTGGGATATGTCCCAGTTCGGCTGCAAGCGGGGGAGGGGACGATGTGGCACCACCGTCGTAGATCCCGTTACCCGATCGGCTCCATCCTGCCGGCGACCGGAATCTGCGGCGCGGTCTTGTTGTCGGTGATGACGATCTCGTACTTGGAGCCGTCGCGCAGCCGCCATTGCCCGCCCACCAGCGGCGTCTTGGCGATGTTCTTCTGCGCGAACGGCGGCAGGTCCTTGCCGTTCCACTCGATGTGGCCGACCACGGTGTCGAGTTTGGTCGCCGCGATCGCCGCGACCACGGCCTTGGGGTCGTTCTTGTCGGCGGAGCGCTTGAGCACGTCGACCGCGACCTCGAACAGCGCGTGCACGAAGCCGATCGGCTGGGTCCATTGCTTCTTGGTGGCCTGCTCGTAGGCGGTGGCGATCTCGCGCGCCGACTGGCCGGTCAGCGACGACTTGAACGGATGGCTCGGCGACCACCACACCTCGGAAGAGAGGTTGTTGCCGTTGCGCCCGAGCGCCTCGACGGCGACCGGGAACAGCAGTGCCTTGCCGACGGATGCGATCTTCGGCTTGAAGCCCTGCTGGCTCGCCTGGTTCCAGAACGTGGTGAAGTCCGGCGGCAGCACCACGCCGGTCACGATCTCGCAGTTGTCGCGCTTGAACGCGGTGATCTGGGCGGTGAAATTGTCGGTGAGGTTCTGGTACCGGCCGGGATCGGTAAGCTTGTAGCCGAGCTTGTCGAGCACCGGCGGAAATCCCACCTGCTTGTCGCCCCAGGCATTGCCGTCGCCGTCATTGGGAAACAGTCCGCCGACCGATTTGTTGGTCGGGACCTGCCCCCACATGTTGGTGAACACGGCGATGACGTCCTCGAGCCCCCAGAAGAAATGAAAGGTCGAGTTGAACGGCTTCCACGACGGCGGGCTGCCCGGGTTCTGCTGGCGGCCGATGAAGTAAGGCTGCCACGGCGCCACGCTGGAGATGCAGGGCGTGTCTTCGACCTCGCACATGGTCGACACCGGATTGGTGGTCTCGGGTGTCGACGCGACCAGCATCAGATCGACCTTGTTGGACACGATCAGCTCGCGCGCCACGTCGGCGGCGCGATTAGGATTGGACTGGCTGTCCTTGACCACGACCTCGATCGGATAACTGTCTTTGCCGATCTTGAGGCCGCCGCGCACCGTGTTGGCGAAATTCGAGATCACGAAGTTGTCGGCCTCGGCGAAAGCCGCGAGCGGCCCGGTCTGCGGGCTGACATAACCGAGCTTCAAGGTCTTGGCGGCGCGCACCGCCGGCGCGAACACGGCGGTGGCGGCAAGTCCGGCGCCGCTCGCCAGCGCGCCTCTCACCAGCGCGCGCCGGTCGAGCGCCAGCCGGAAGTGGTTGTGAGCATGTCGGTGCTGACCCGGGCCGCGAGCCATGGCAAACCTCCCCTGTTTCATGCCCGGCGTCTCGGCCTGCTTGAGCCGATGTTCTGATTTGGATTGACCGGCCGGGCTGAGTTCGATTATCGAACAGTAGTTCGTTATGCGTACATCTTAGATGGCGCTTGGACCGAGTCAATCGCAGCTTTACCGGCAGGCCGCATGCTCACGCGCGCAAAGACTTCATCCGGCCCCGACGACAAGGAGTTCATGGCGACGCTCGCCAAGGGACTCGCCGTGCTCGGTTGTTTCGGCCGGCAGCGGCCGACCATGACGCTGTCGGAGGCGGCGCTCGCCGCCGGCGTGTCGCGAGCGACCGCCCGGCGAATTCTGCGCACGCTGGCCGAGCTCGGCTATGTCGAACAGCACGGCCGCCAGTTTTCGCTCTCGCCCAACATCCTGCAGCTCGGCTTTGCCTATCTCGCCACCCAGAGCTGGATCGACCGCGCCGTTCCGCTGATGAAGGAGCTGAGCGAGCGCGTGCACGAATCATGCTCGGCCTCGATCCTGCAGGGGATCGAGATCGTATATGTGGCGCGCGTGCCGACCAAGCGGATCATGTCGGTGGCGGCGTCGGTGGGGAGCCGCCTGCCGGCCTTCCATACCGCCATGGGCCGTGTTCAGCTCGGCTTTCTCGACGATGCCGAGATCTGGCGCCGGCTCAAATCCGTCCGCATCGAGCCGTTGACGCCGAGCACCATCACCGACCTGCAGGCGCTGTTCGAGCGCATCCGCGACGATCACGCCCAGGGGTTCTCGATCGTGGACGAGGAGCTCGAGCGCGGCCTGCGCGCGATCGCGGTGCCGATCGTCGATCGCCACAGCGAGGTTGTTGCGGCGCTCAATCTCAGCACCCATTCGACCCGCACGACCCGCAACGAGATGCGCGACCGGTTCCTGCCGGAGCTGCGCGCCGTCGCCGCGCAGATCGCTCCTTTCGTGACGTGACGCCCCGTGTCCCGGGCGCAGCGCAGCACAAGGGCGTTTACGTCTTCGCGGATAACGACGCAGTGGTGCGCTGCAGACCGGGACTATTGCGGTAAGCGACGTCAGAAGGGCTGCCTGTGGAACGGTCCCGGATCAGCAGTGCACCGCTTCGCTGACGCTCGCGCTGCACCGCATCCGGGACACGCCACTGCTGCCGTAGCCCCAGGACCGCGTTCTTGTCTTCATCGGAGTCCGGACATATCCTCGTTCGCGCATCGTACAAGAGTTCGATAATCGAACAAAACTGTTCCGGGGAGGGATCGATCGATGGCCAAAGCTGCCGCTAAAGGTGCTGCCAAGGGCGCCGCCAAAGCCGCCGCCAAGCCCGCCGCGCGCAAGGATGACCGAGCGGCGTTCGCGGCCAGGCCCGAGACCACCGGCAAGGTGAAGGTCGCCGTGCCGCAGACCGGTGCCGACTACCTCGCCTCGCTGTCCGATGGCCGCGAAGTCTACATCTACGGCGAGCGCGTCAAGGACGTGACCAAGCACCAGGCGTTCCGCAACACCGCCAGGATGGTGGCGCGGCTGTACGACGCGCTGCACGATCCCAAGCGCAAGGACAGGATCCTGCTGCCGACCGAGACCGGCAACGGCGGCGTGACCCACGCGTTCTTCAAGGCGCCGAAGACGCTCGAGGAGATGATCGCCGGGCGCAACGCCATCGCCGAATGGGCGAAGCTCACCTATGGCTGGATGGGCCGCGCGCCCGACTACAAGGCGGCGTTCCTGGGCACGCTCGGCGCCAACGCCGAATTCTACGAGCCGTACCAGGACAACGCCCGGCGCTGGTACAAGTACAGCCAGGAGCGCGTGCCCTTCATCAACCACGCCATCATCCACCCTCCGGTCGATCGCGACCGCCCGCCGAACGAGGTGGGCGACGTCTGTTGCCACGTGGAGAAGGAGACCGACGCCGGCATCATCGTGTCAGGCGCCAAGGTGGTCGCGACCGGATCGGTGCTGACCAACTACACCTTCGTCGCCCATCACGGGCTCATCCCGGTGCAGGACAAGAAGTTCGCCGTGGTGTTCATGGTCCCGACCAACACGCCGGGGGTCAAGTTCATCTGCCGCGCCTCCTACGAGATGTCCGCGACCGCGATGGGAAGCCCGTTCGATTATCCGCTGTCGAGCCGGCTCGACGAGAACGACGCGGTGTTCATTCTCGACAAGGTGCTGGTGCCCTGGGAGAACGTGTTCGTCTACGGCGACGTGGAGAAGGCCAACAACTTCTTCCCGCGCACCGGGTTCCTGCCGCGCTTCGTCGTGCACGGCTGCACGCGGCTCGCGGTGAAGCTCGATTTCATCGCCGGCCTGCTGCTCAAGGCGGTGGAGGCCGCCGGCACCAAGGATTATCGCGGCGTGCAGGCCAATGTCGGCGAGGTGATCGCTTGGCGCAACCTGTTCTGGGCGCTGTCCGATGCCATGGTGCGCGATCCGCGGCCCTGGATCGGCGACTACCTCTTGCCCAACATGGACCCCGGCAACGCCTACGCCATCATCGCCACCATGGCCTACACCAAGATCAAGTACATCATCGAGCAGACCGTGGCGTCGGGCCTGATCTATCTCAACTCGCACGCCATGGACTTCAAGAACCCGGAGATCCGTCCGTATCTCGATCGCTATCTGCGCGGCTCCAACGGCTACAAGGCCGAGGAGCGCGTGAAGCTGCTCAAGCTCCTGTGGGACTGCATGGCGACCGAATTCGGCGGCCGCCACGAGCTCTACGAGATCAACTACGGCGGCTCGACCGAGGAGATCCGCCGCTACTGCCTGTTCGGCGCGCAGGCGTCGGGCAACGCCGACCGCTTCAAGGGCTTCGCCGAGGAGTGCATGGCGGAGTACGACCTCGACGGCTGGAAGGTGCCTGACCTCACCGATCCCGGCGAGCTGAGCTATCACGTGATGCGCGGGGCGGGGCGGTAGCCACTTCAGCTACGCCAGTCGAGCGGGTGCTGCGGTTGACGCGATGCCGGCACGCGCTTGGCTTTGAGCAGGAGATCGCAAGCTCAAGCGAGAGTTTTAGGCACTTCACTTGTCATCTTCTCAACGGTAGAAGCATCTCATGCCCATCAGTGAAAAGCTTAAAGCGCTTATCAGGTCTGCCTGGGATGACGGCGCGCCATGCCTCGTTGCGACGCAAGGTCCCAACGGTCCCAACATATCGCCCAAGGGCAGCATGGTCGTTTTCGACGACGACCATCTCGCCTATTGGGAGCGCTCAAAGAAGCAAGCGCTCGAGAACCTCGGCAATGACAAGCGCGTTTGCGTGATTTACGCCAACTTCAAAGCGCAACGCGACGGCGTTCTCGACTCGGGCTTTCTGCGATTTTATGGAAGGGCTGAACTGCACGAGAGCGGACCCGTTCGTGATGCGATATTCAATCTACTCCTGCCTCGAGAGCAAACACATGTCGGCGCGGACACTGGTATCGGCGTGCTGGTCAATATCGAGCGCGCGGCCGATGTTCGGGGCAAGCCGCTGCCTTGAGTTGTCCTAGTCCCCGCGTCAAGCACGTTCGCGGGCGGGCGCCGTGCCTTTGCCTAGCTCGGTCTCGATGTTGCTGTGCCGCTCTCTCGTGTCCCGGGCGAGCGCAGCGAGACCCGGGACCCAGGGCGACACGGTCAGCCGCAGCCACACGCATCAGGGTGTTGCGCTTCGCGCTTTTCCCGCTGGGTCCCGGGTCTCGTTCCGCTCGGCTGCGCCTCGCTGCACTCGCCCGGGACACGAGACCAGTGCATGCCGCCGCCGATCCGCCTCACCTGAGGAGCCGCCGACGCGCGCAAGACAAGTCGGCGCCGCGCGCCGCTCCGCGCTCACTCCACCCGCAGCCCGAGCTTTCGCACGATGCCGCCCCAGAGTGCGCGGTCCTGCTCGATCGCGGCGGCATAATCCTCCGGCGAGTCCGGCCGCGGCGTCGCGCCGTCGTCGACGATGCGCTTGCGGATCGTCTCGTCGGCGAGCGCATTGCGCAGTTCCGCATTCAACCGCTCGATGATCGGCCGGGGCGTGCCCGCGGGCGCCAGCAGGCCATAGCGCTGCTCCGAGACGAAGCCCGGCAGGCCCGCTTCCTCGATGGTGGGTACGTCGGGCAGCAGCGGCGAACGTTCCTTGCTGGTGACGCCGATGGCTCGCAGCGTGCCGGCGTTGACGTAGCCGATCATCGCGGGGATCGGCGGCATCATCATCTTGACGTGCCCCCCGAGCAGGTCGGTGATCCCGGGGCCCGTGCCCTTGTACGGAACCTGCTCCACCTTGATGCCTGCGGCGTCCGCCAGCATTTCCGTCGCGACGTGGACCACGGTGCCGACGCCCGAGGACGCGTAGCTGAGCTGGCCCGGATTGGCCTTGGCGTAAGCGATCAGCTCGCGCAGCGTTTTCACCGGCAGCGAGGGATGCACCACCAGGACGGCAGGGCTGGTCGCGATCGAGCCGATCGGCGCCAACTCCTTCCCCGGGTCGTAGCCCAGATTGGCGTAGAGGCTTGGGTTGATTCCGATCGTGCCGGTAAACGCGAGCAGCATGGTGTATCCGTCGGGCGCGCTGCGCGCGGCCTGGCGCGAGCCGATATTGCCGCCGGCGCCCGGCCGGTTCTCGACCACGATCTGCTGTCCGAGCGCCTTGCCCATGCGCTCGCCGACAAGGCGCGCCATGATGTCGTTGCCACCGCTCGGCGCGAACGGCACCACCAGCGTGATCGGCCGCGAGGGATAAATGTCGGAACCCTGCGCGTGAACGGCGAGCACCGTCGCTACCAGCGCCAGCAGGGCGAGGGCCGCGCGTCGGGGCAGTGCTCTCAGCTCTTTCGCAACGCCATCGCGCAGGCGCCGTCCGCGGCCGTTCTGCGATGGGGCGGATACTTTCCCAGCACCGCCATCACTCCGGCACCGCGGACCATCGCAATTCCAGGTTCGCTCAAAATATCTCACTTCCATGCATTCTCCCGGCGCTGAATCTCTTCCGGCGGGACACCGCACGAGCGCGCCATGCCCGCTCCGCGCGGCCGCCATCTACGTCATACGCGACTGTAGTATCGATCGCGCCCGGAGGGTCAAGTCAGCCGCGGTTGCGGCCAGCGTCGATCGCCCATCGCTTCCTCGCTGAAGCATTTCCGACGTGGCTGCTCTTTCAGCTTGGGGGGAAGTCCTTGGCTGCTCTCCTGACCGGATTGAGAAATGTTGAACGGGATGCGACAACAAGGCGTCCCGGTGCTATGTCCGATTGTTGTAGACAAGCCCTATCCTTCGCCACGCGCGCCATTCCCGGAGCAAACCCATGCACCGTGCGGGACTGTCCCATTGCGTTGTCTCTCTTAGTCTGCTGCTCACCCTATTGCTTGGGGCGACGGTGCCGTCGTCGGCGCAAAGTTGGCCGACCCGGCCGGTCAAGTTCATCCTGACGCTTGGTCCGGGAAGCGGCGCCGACATCAGTGCGCGGCTACTGGCGGACAGGCTGACCGAGAAGTGGGGCCAGCCGATCGTGATCGAGAACAAGCCCGGCGGCGACGGCATTGTCGCCATCAACGCCTTCGTCAGCGCCCAGGACGACCACGTCCTGCTGTACGCGCCGAGCTCGTCGTTCATCGGCCACCCCTACCAGCACGACAATCTGCCGTACAATCCTGGTGATCTCGCCCCGATCGCGCGGGTGTCCAACACGGTGGTCGGAATTTCGGTGCCGGCTTCGCTGCCGGCCAAATCGCTCAAGGACGTGGTCGAGGAGGCGCGCGCCAAGCCCGGCCAAATGAACTGGGCCGGCTTGACCGGCGCGCTCGACATCATGTTCGAGAGTTGGCTCAAGAGCATCGGTGTCGATGTCAAGAAAGTGCCGTACCGCAATCCGGTCGAGGCCGCCAATGACCTCGCCTCCGGCCGCGTCCAGATTTACGAGTCCGCCTATGCCATCGCTCGGCCGCAGATCGAAGCAGGCAAGATCCGGATCCTCGCGGTGACCAACACCGCCCGCGCGGAGACAATCCCCGACATTCCGACGGTCGCGGAGGCCGGCTTTCCGGCTTTAACCATGGACGGGCTGGTCGGACTGTTCGGCCCGCCCGGCATGCCCATGGCGCTGCGTGAGCGCATCGCCGCCGACATCAAGGCGGTGATGGATAGCGACGCCATCATCAAGAACCGGCTGATCATCACGGCTCAGATTCCCAACCCCGGCGGGCCGGCCGAGTTCGCCAAGTCGATCGAAGAGCAGCGCGCAGTCCTCGCCAAGTCGGCGAAGGAGCTTGGCATGCCGGAGAAGAAGTAATTTCCAGACCAAGGCAGGCGGCCTCGGCTGCTGCGCCTTTCACGATTGCGACCGCGCCCGAAATGGGCAACATTGTGGCAAAGGGCAGGGGCCGCACCGCGCCCCGACACTCAAGGACCGGTATTTGAGGCCGGCACGGAAGCGATACGACGGATCAGCATTATGTTGCGGGCCGCCATTGTCCTCTTGTGTCTATGCATCGGCTCAGCGGCCCATGCAGGCAAGCGCGTCGCGCTGGTGATCGGTAACTCGGCGTACCAGCATGCGGGCGAGCTGGCCAACACACGCAACGATGCGGTCGACATGGCTGCCGCCCTGCGGACGCACGGCTTTGAGGTCCTCGACGGGATCGATCTCGACAAGGCCGCGCTCGAGCGAAAAATCCGCGATTTCGCCGCTGCGCTCGTCGGCGCTGATGTCGGCGTGTTCTTCTACGCCGGACACGGTTTGCAGATATCGGGCACCAACTACCTGGTCCCGATCGATGCGCAGTTGCGGAGCGCGTCGGCGCTCGATTTCGAGATGGTGCGGCTTGATCTCGTGCAGCGGACAATGGAGCGCGAGGCGCCCACCAACATCCTGTTCCTCGACGCGTGCCGCGACAACCCGCTCGCGCCCAACCTCGCGCGGGCCATGGGCACACGCTCGGCGGATATCGGGCGCGGTCTGGCACCGGCTGAGTCCGGGGTCGGCACCCTCATCAGCTTCTCCACCCAGCCCGGCAACGTGGCGCTCGATGGGACCGCGAGAAACTCCCCGTTTGCGGGCGCGCTGATCAGACACCTGCGCTCGTCGAGCGACGATCTGAGCGCGATCCTGATCGCCGTTCGCAACGACGTGATGCGGGAAACCCAACGGCGACAGGTGCCGTGGGAGCACTCGTCGCTCACGGGCAGGTTCTACTTCATCCCGAGCCCGCCTGCCGTCGCGGTGACGCCCCCGGCTGCGGTGGAGCCGCCGTCGCCGCCGGTGCGGGGCTGCCATCACCGCCGGTGGCGGCGCTGCCGTCGCCGAACGCGGTGGTGCGGGCGCCCACGATCATCACCGGCGCCGGGGCGATGTTCCCCTATCCGATCTACGCGCTCTGGTCCGAGGCCTACAAGAAGGAGACCGGCATCGGGCTGAACTATCAGTCGGTCGGCTCGCGCGCGGGCATCCGGCAGATCCTGGCGCGGCAGGTGGTGTTCGCCGCGTCCGACCTGCCGCTGCAGAGCGCCGACCTGGAACGCGACGGGCTGATGCAATTCCCGGCCGTGATGGGCGGCGCTATTCCGATCGTCAACATCGAGGGCGTGAAGGCGGGCGACCTTGCCCTCGACGGCGCTGTCCTGGCCAAAATCTTCCTCGGAGAGATCAAGTCGTGGAACGATCCGGCGATCCAGCGGCTGAACCCCTATGTGCGGTTGCCCGCGCAGCCGATCGTGGCGGTGCATCGGTCCGATGCTTCCGCCACCACGTACGTGCTCACCCATTATCTCAGCAAGGTCAGCACGGACTGGCGGACGAAGGTCGGCGCCGATACCGCGGTCGAATGGCGCGGCGGTATCGCCGCCAAAGGCAATGACGGGGTCGCCAACGCCGTGGCCCGGACCAGAGGCGCGATCGGCTACGCCGAATACGCGTATGCCAAGCACGACAAGCTCGTCTTCGTCCGGCTGGTGAACAGGGACGGCCGTGCGGTCGCGCCCACAACCGCGTCGCTGATGGCGGCGGCCGCCAATGCGAATTGGGAAGCTACGCCCGGCTTCGGCCTGATCCTCACCGACATGCCGGGCGCGGAGTCGTGGCCGCTCACGAGCGCGAGCTTCATCGTTATGCCCAAGCAACCCGAGGACGCGGCGGCGACCCGCGAGGCGCTCAAGTTCCTGGCCTGGGCCTTCGCCAAGGGCGACAGGTTGGCGACGGAGATGCTTTATGTGCCGATGCCCGACAACGTCGTCGGCGCGATCCAGCGGCTGTGGGCGGCCGAAATCAGGGATGCCGGCGGCAAACCGCTGGTGGCGCGACCCAACTGATCCACCAGGGATCGCGTCCGAGGTTCTGTGATCTACGTCACAGAGGCGCGCAGGGGCCTGTGTTACGCGATCACAATTCGTTCATGCCGACAATGGAGCTTCCACATGCGCATGCGCTCGGTCCACGGTGCTGCGGTCGTCTTTGCGGCCACCCTCGCCGCGACGGTGGGCAGTCCCGGCCCCGCGGAGGCGTTCTTCTTCCTCCCGATCTTCCAGCAGCAGTCACAGCCCTCGATCAACTCCAGATCCGGCAGGAGCCCGAGCGACAATAATCGCTGGAGGGGCGGCGACAGGGCGAGGGACGAGGCCGCCCAGCCCGTCAAGCCGTCCACCGGGACGCGCGTGAAGCGCGACGAGGAGAAGTCGAGCTCCAACTCCTCGGGCAAGAGCGGAAAGTCGCAGGCGAAATCCGAGGCCAGCTCCTCGCAGGCCTCGCGCACCCGCAGCGTTCGTCAGGAGCCGCCTCCGAGCAAGAGCAGCGGCCGCGCCAGCGCCTCGGTGCACCGAGAAAGTCCCGCGGGCGGAGGTAGTCCGCCGCCCCCCACGCAGCCGGCCCAGGCCAGCGACCCCAGCGCGCAAGCGCCCAGTCCGGCCCGTGCCGGCGGCACCCTCGGCGATACCTTCGACGAGAAGCTCGGCGAGGTGTTCAAGGCGCGGATTGACGAGGTCCTCAAGCAGTCGAATTAGCCGGGCGCAGCCGAAGCACCCGCTGAGCGCAGGCGCCACGCACGTCCGCCTGGCCGCGGACGCACCACGGATCGCTCGCTTTCGGGCGACAACATCGGGACGACCGGCGCCGTCAGCTGATTGAATTCAGTGCTGCAGGATCTTCGACAGGAAGGTCTGCGCGCGCTCGCTGTGGGGCCGGCCGAAGAATTCGGCGGTCGCGGCGTCCTCGACGATCTCGCCGCGATCCATGAACACCACGCGGTGGGCGACCCTGCGCGCGAATCCCATCTCGTGGGTGACCACCATCATGGTCATGCCCTCGCTGGCGAGCGCCACCATCACATCGAGCACCTCGTTGATCATCTCGGGGTCGAGCGCGGAGGTCGGCTCGTCGAACAGCATCGCGATCGGATCCATGGCCAGCGCCCGTGCGATCGCGACCCGCTGCTGCTGACCGCCGGAAAGCTGGCCGGGGAATTTATGCGCATGTTCGCGCAGGCCGACGCGGTCGAGCAGGCGCATGCCTCTTTCGGCACTCTCCTCCTTGTCGCGGCCGAGCACCTTGACCTGCGCCAGTTCGAGGTTGCGCATCACCGTGAGATGCGGAAACAGCTCGAAATGCTGAAAGACCATGCCGATGCGTGCGCGCAGCTTGGAAAGATTGGTCTTGCGGTCGCCGACCGAGATGCCATCGACCATGATGGCGCCTTCCTGGAACGGTTCGAGCCCGTTGACGCATTTGATCAGCGTCGATTTGCCGGAACCCGAGGGGCCGCAAACGACCACGACTTCACCCTTGGCGACCGCGGTCGAGCAGCGCTTGAGCACTTGTGTGCTGCCGTACCACTTGCTCACCTGGTCGATCGTGATCATGGCGGCTCCGGCGAGGTTCGATTCTGATTCTGCGCATGTTCCATTCGGAAGACCGGCTCCCGCTGTTCCGCAACGCGCGCTAACGGACGATCGCGGTCCGGCTCTGCAGCCAGCGCACGCCCTGGGAGGCCGCGAACGAGATCACGAAATAGACCGCGGCGGCAAACAGGTACATCTCCACCAGGCGCCCGTCGCGCTGTGCCACCTTCGAGGCGGCGCCGAGGAAATCGGTGATCGAGAGCACGTACACGAGCGAGGTGTCCTGAAACAGGATGATGGTCTGGGTGAGCAGCACCGGCACCATGTTGCGGAAGGCCTGCGGCAGAATGATGTAGCCCATGGTCTGCGGATAGGTCATGCCGAGCGCCTGCGCCGCTGCCACCTGGCCGCGCGAAATCGACTGGATGCCGGCGCGCATGATCTCGCTGAAAAAGGCCGCTTCGAACAGCGTGAAGGTGACGAGCGAGGAGACGAACGCTCCCACCTGGATCGGCCGCGACGCGCCGGTGATCCACTGCCCGATATAAGGCACCAGGAAATAGAACCAGAAGATCATCAGCACCAGCGGCACCGACCGCATCAGGTTGACGTAGCCGGCGGCCGGCAGCGCGAGCGGCGCAATGCCCGAGAGCCGCATGAGCGCGAGCAGCGTGCCGAAAAAGATCCCGCCGATCGTCGCAAGCGCGGTCAGCGTCAGCGTGAACGTCATCCCGTCGTAGAACAGGTACGGCAGCGAGCGGAGGATGACGTCGTAGTCGAAGTCGGCGAACATCTGATGTCTCAGTGGCTGACGGCTTGCGGCGCGGTGCCGATGAGGCCGGGCACGGCGACGCGGCGCTCGACCCAGCGCATGGCGAACGTCACGGCCATATTGATCACGATGTAGATGACGGTCGCCGCGGTGAAGGCCTCGAACACCTGGAAGGTGAGTTCCTGCATCGCGCGGGCACGCGCCGTGAGTTCCATCAGCCCGATCGTGAGCGCGACGGCACTGTTCTTGATGACGTTGAGAAATTCCGACGTCAGCGGCGGCAGGATGACGCGATAGGCCAGCGGCAGCAGCACGTAGCCGTAGGCCTGCGGCAGCGTGAGCCCGAGCGCGAGCGCGGCCATGCGCTGGCCGCCGGCGAGGCTCTGGATGCCCGCGCGCACCTGCTCGGCGACGCGCGCCGACGTGTAGAAGCCGAGCGCGACCACGGCGGTGTAGAACGATGCGTTGGGAAGCTGCTTGAGCCAGTCGCCGAGATCGGCCGGCAGAAGCTCGGGCAACACGAAATACCACAGGAACATCTGCACCAGCAGCGGGATGTCGCGGAACAGCTCGACATAGGCGTTGCCGAGCCGCACGAGCCAGGGATGAGGCGTGGTGCGAATGACGCCGACGATCGAGCCGAGGGCGAGCGCCAGGCACCACGCGGCGAGCGCCGTCGCCAGCGTCCAGCCGGTGCCGAGGATGAGCGTCGCAAGGTAGGTATGAACCCCGTCGGGGGAGGTTTCGAAAAAGATCCCCCAGTTCCAATTGTAGTTCACGCTCGTCGCCTCTCTGCCAAGCGGTCATCGTCCCGGTTCGGCCGGGCAACGGAATATTCAGCGCTCACGACGATCCCATGATCGTCGGCGATGGGGCTCTCGAAGAGCCCCTCGCCGCGGAGGCGCAGTGTGGCGGTGCGGCGGCGGCTTTCAGTACACCGCCGGGTCGCCGCTGTCGGTCGGGCTGGCGATCACCTTCTTGAACGCCTCGCTGATCGGAACGTTGAGATTGATGCCCTTGGGCGGAATCGGCTTGAGGAACCACGTCTCGTAAATCGGGTTGATCGCCCCGCTCCGATAGGTCGCGATCATGGCTTCGTCGACCACCTTCTTGAACGAAGGGTCGTCGCGTCGCAGCATGATGCCGTAGGGCTCGACGGACAGCGCATCGCTGGAGATGGCGTAGTCCTTCGGCGACTTCGACGACGCCACCAGGCTGGCGAGCAAAATGTCGTCCATGACGAAGGCGGCGGCGCGGCCGGTCTCGACCATCAGGAACGCTTCGGCGTGATCCTTGGCCGCCAGGATGTTGAGGTTGAGACCCTTCTGGGCGCCGATTTCGGTGATCTGCTTGATATTGGTGGTGCCCGAGGTCGACACGACGGTCTTGCCCTTGAGGTCGTCGACGGTCTGCAGATTGGCGGATTTCTTCGACACGAACCGGTTGGCGGTGACGAAATGGGTAATGGTGAAGGAGACCTGTTTCTGGCGCTCGAGGTTGTTGGTGGTCGATCCGCATTCGAGATCGATGGTCCCGTTGGCCATCAGCGGGATCCGCGTGGCCGAGGTGACCGGATTGAGCTTGGTGTCGAGCTTGGCAAGCTTGAGCTCGCTCTTCACCCGGTCGACGATCCTGGCGCAGAGGTCCATGGCGTAACCCACGACCTGTTGCCGGTCGTCGTAGTAGGAAAACGGCACCGAGGACTCGCGATGGCCAAGGGCGATCGCGCCGGTCTCCTTGATCTTCTTCAGCGTGCCGGTGAGCTCCTGGGCGAGCGTGGGTCCGGCGCCCAGGCAGGTGGCGACGACGACAGGAAGCAGCATTTTGAGATGCATTGCAGTCTCCACTGTGAGCTGACGAAACTGTGAGCCGATGAAGATCGTCCTTCGATTTCGTTCCAGAATGTTCGCGCGCGCAGTCAGTCCCTGACCTTGACATAGCTTCCGGGCGCATCCTCGATCGGCACGAGCTTGCCGCCGCCGGGCTCGCGCGCCGGAACTTCGGTCCGGTCTTGCGCCTGGATCCACTCGAACCAGTCCGGCCACCACGAGCCGGGATGCTCCTTCGCTTTTTTGAGCCAGGTATCGAGGCTGGCGCTGGTGGGCCTGGGTCCGGTCCAGTATTGGTATTTCATCTTGCCGGGAGGATTGACGACGCCGGCGATGTGCCCGGAGCCGGCCAGCACGAAGCGGACCGGTCCGCCGAAGAACTTCGAGCCGAGCAGCACGGACTTCGCCGGGGCGATGTGATCCTCGCGCGTGGCCAGATTGTAGATCGGGACCTTCACGCTTTTCAACTTTAGCTTCTTACCGCCGATGACCATGTCGCCCTTGGTCAGCAGGTTCTCCAGATAGCAGTTGCGGAGATAGAACGAGTGGTTCGCCGCCGGCATCCGCGTTGCATCCGAATTCCAGTAGAGCAGGTCGAATGGAGCGGGCTCCTTGCCCTTGAGATAGTTGTTGATGACATAGGGCCAGATCAGGTCGTTGGAGCGCAGCAGGTTGAAGGCGGTTGCCATCTTCTTGCCTTCGAGATAACCGCGTCCGCTCATTTCGCGCTCGCGCGCGGAGATCTGCTCCTCGTCGACGAAGACCTTGAGATCGCCGGCATAGGTGAAATCCACCTGCGCGGCGAAGAACGTGGCCGAGGTGATGCGGTTGTCGTGCTTGCTGGCCATATAGGCGAGCGTGGTGGCCAGCAGGGTTCCCCCGACGCAGTAGCCGATGGCATTGACCTCGCGCTCGCCGGTCGCCTTTTCGATGACGTCGAGAGCCGCGAGCGGACCATCGCGCATGTAGTCTTCGAAGCTTTTCTTGGCGAGCTTGTTGTCCGGATTGACCCAGGAAATGACGAACACGGTGAGGCCCTGGTCGACGCACCACTTGATGAAGGATTTTTCCGGCGTCAGGTCGAGGATGTAGAACTTGTTGATCCAGGGCGGCACGATCAGAAGCGGCCGCTTGAGCGCCGTCGCGGTGGACGGCGCGTACTGGATGAGCTGCATCAGCTCGTTTTCGAAAACCACCTTGCCGGGCGTGAGCGCGAGATTGCGGCCGACCTCGAACATCTTGGAATCGGATTGGCGGATCTGGAGACTGCCATGCCCGGCCTGGATGTCCTCAGCCAGCATGTGCATGCCGCGCACCAGATTCTCGGCCTTCGAGGCGAGGGTCTCGCGCAATAGTTCGGGGTTGGTCAGCACGAAGTTCGACGGCGCGATCGCATTGGCGATCTGGCGCACGTAGAAATCGGCCTTCTGCACGATGTGCGGATCGAGACCCTCGGCATCGCGCACCAGCCGGTTCGCCCATTGCACCGTGAGGAGGTAGGCCTGCTTGAGAAAATCGAAGAACTGGTTGCTCGACCATTCCGGATCGGTGAAGCGCTTGTCCCTGGGGTCCGGCGCGGCGACCGGTTCGACCTTCTCGCCCGCCATCCGTTTGACCGCATTGGCCCAGAGGTCGAGATACGCCTTGCCGAGGCTTGATTGCAGTTCGAGCGCCCGCTGCGGGTCGCGCAGCCAATAGTCCGCGACCTGGCCGAGCGTTTTCACCACATCGGTGACCTCGGCGTATTGGTCGTCGGCGCGACCCTCCTCGCGGGGCTTGAGGTAGGCGGCCAGGGCCTTGCCGCCTTCTTCCATCATGCGGGCGACATTGCGGGCGAACTCCTCCACGTCGGCGGAGGGATTTTTGACCGGTTCTGAGGGGGCTCTCACGGTAACGCCTCAATTCGCGGTTCCGGCGTGGGCCCGGCATGGCCTTGAGTTTCCAGATGGACTTTACTCGTGACCGCCGCAAGACGCATCATAGGGGTTGGCCGCGGCTGGCGAAGTCAACGGGGCCGCGGCCGAGCGTCCCGGGTGTTAACCTTGCTTTGGTCATATTGGGGTCCTAGAGCTTGCGCGCAATTGCTTGAATTGGCAGCAGTTTCGCCTCGGAGCGGGGGGCCGGGCGGCGCAGGGCGTCGTAACCGGCCGGGTTGAAGCGGCATGATGTCGATATCGCGTGCGCACCATCGATTCCCGCGATCCATCCTCGCGACGGCGGCGCTCGTGGTCGCAGCCGCCGGTCTTGCGGGCTGCTCGGCCGGCAGCATGATGGCCGACCATACGCCCTCGGCCCTTGGTGGCCTGCCCGAGGGCGCCCCGCAACGGTCCAACAAGCCGTCCGCCTATCCGGCAGTGCACGACATGCCGCCCCCGCGCGGCTCCACCGTGCTCACGGATGCCGAGCAGAAAAAGCTCGAGGACGACCTCATTGCAGCGCGCAATCGCACCGCCAGCGAAGCCAAGCCTGTCGGCCGCCCAGACTGATGATAAAAGGATCGCACCGGCCCGCTTGCTGAGCAGCGGCCGCGCAGGCCCCAGGAGCCGGGATCATGGAAGAGTTTCATCGCATTCGGCGTCTGCCGCCCTACGTCTTCGAGCAGGTCAATCGCGCGAAGGCCGCGGCCCGTAATGCCGGTGCCGACATCATCGATCTCGGCATGGGCAATCCCGACCTGCCGACGCCCGCGCATGTGATCGAAAAGCTCAAAGACACGATCGGCAAGCCGCGGACCGACCGCTATTCGGCCTCCAAGGGGATCGCGGGCTTGCGCCGCGCGCAAGCCGCCTACTACGGGCGTCGTTTCGGGGTGAAGCTCAACCCGGAGAGCCAGGTTGTTGCGACGCTGGGCTCAAAGGAGGGCTTTGCGAATGTCGCCCAGGCGATCACCGCGCCGGGCGACGTGATTCTGGTGCCCGATCCGAGCTACCCGATCCACGCGTTCGGCTTCCTGATGGCCGGCGGCGTGATCCGTTCGGTGCCGTCGGAACCGACGCCCGATTTCTTCTCGACCCTGGAGCGGGCAATCCTGCACTCGATTCCAAAGCCGCTCGCGGTCGTGGTCTGCTATCCGTCGAATCCCACCGCCTATGTCGCCGACCTCGACTTCTACCGGGAGCTTATTCCGTTCGCGAAGAAGCACGGCATCTTCGTGCTCTCCGATCTGGCCTATGCCGAGGTCTATTTTGACGGCAATCCGCCGCCGTCGGTGCTGCAGGTCCCGGGCGCGATGGATATCGCCGTCGAGTTCACCTCGATGTCGAAAACCTATTCGATGCCCGGCTGGCGCATCGGCTTTGCGGTCGGCAACGAGCGCATCATCGCGGCGTTGGCGCGCGTGAAATCCTATCTCGACTACGGCGCATTCACGCCGGTGCAGGTGGCGGCGACCGCCGCCCTCAATGGCCCCGACGACTGCATCCACGAGATGCGCGGGATCTATAAGCGCCGGCGCGACGTGCTGGTGGAGTCCTTCGGCCGCGCGGGCTGGGAGGTTCCTCCTCCGCGTGCCTCGATGTTCGCATGGGCGCCGATCCCGGAGCCCTTCGCGAGCCTGGGCAGCGTCGAGTTCTCGACCATCCTGGTCGAAAAGGCGGAGGTTGCGGTCTCCCCGGGCACCGGCTTCGGCGAGCGGGGCGAGGGCTATGTGCGCATCGCGCTGGTCGAGAACGAGCAGCGCATCCGCCAGGCCGCGCGCAATGTCCGGCGCTTTCTTGAAACCGGTCCCGAAAAGTTGCACAACGTCGTCCCCTTGGCCCAACGGCGCTAGACCCGCCGTTCCACACAGGCCGACGACCAGTGCGGTGGATTTGAAGTTCCTACCAATCTAGCCGCAAGCACGAATAGGAACTTCAAATCCAAAACCGCACTAGAATCATAAATTTGCTAGTGTCCCTTTGATTCCGAAGTTCGCATCAGAGGATGCCGAGAAAGTTTGCGAACTTCGGAATCGGGACACTAGGCTGCGATGGCTTCCCCGCTGAAAATCGGTATTGCCGGCTTGGGCACGGTCGGAGCGTCCGTGGTCCGGCTGATCGAGCGTCAGCGCGACGCGCTCGCCACCCGTTGCGGCCGTCCGATCGAGGTCGTGGCGGTGAGCGCGCGCTCCCGCAGCAAGAAGCGCGACATTGGCCGCAAAAGTCTGCGCTGGGTGGCCGATCCGATAACGCTGGCGACCGATCCCGAGATCGACGTCTTCGTCGAGCTGATGGGCGGAGAGGGGGACCCGGCCAAAGCGGCGATCTCGGCTGCCCTGGCCGCGAAGAAATCGGTGGTCACCGCCAACAAGGCATTGCTTGCGCGTCACGGCGTCGCGCTCGCGGCCATGGCCGAGAAGAACCAGGTGGCGCTCAATTTCGAGGCCGCGGTCGGCGGAGCCATCCCGATCGTGAAGACGCTGCGCGAGGGTCTGACCGGGAATTCGCTCGCCCGCATCTATGGAATTCTCAACGGCACCTGCAACTACATCCTGACCCGCATGGAGCAGGAGAAGCTCGCCTTTGCCGACTGCCTGAAGGAAGCGCAGCGGCTCGGCTATGCCGAGGCCGATCCGACGTTCGACATCGAGGGCCACGACACGGCCCAGAAGCTCGCCATCCTGGCCAGCCTCGCCTTCGGCACCAAGGTCGATCAGAGCGCCGTCTATGTCGAGGGCATCTCGTCCATCGCATCGGAAGACTTGGAATGGGCGGATGAGCTCGGCTATCGCGTGAAGCTGCTCGGGGTCGCGGTCAGAACCGAAAAAGGCATCGAGCAGCGCGTGCATCCGACCATGGTGCCGAAAGACACCGCGATCGCGCAGGTGATGGGCGTGACCAACGCCGTGACCGTCGATGCCGACGCCATCACGCCGATCACGCTGGTGGGCCCGGGTGCGGGCGGGATGGCGACGGCGTCTTCGGTCGTTTCCGATATCGGCGACATCGCCCGCGGCGTGCGCACCGCGCCCTTCGGCCGGCCGGCAGCACGGCTCACCGTCAGCAAGAAAGCGCCGATGCAACGCCACGAGGGCGGCTACTACATCCGTCTGCTGGCGGTGGACAAGCCGGGTACCGCCGCCACCATCGCCAAGCGCCTTGCGCAGCAGAACATCTCGCTCGAGTCGATCGTGCAGCGTCACCGCGGCGAGCGACCCCATGGCGGAGATGTTCCGGGACGTTCCAGCGAACCGGTGCCGGTGATCCTGATCACCTATGCGACCACGGAGGACGCGGTGCGCAAGGCGCTGGCAGCCGTCGATCGCGACAAGGTGGTCTTGGGGAAACCGCAGGTCATCCGGATCGAGAAAAACTGATACAGTTGTGCCTTACCGTTATCGCCCGGTCTCGACCCGAAGGGCGCGGCACGACAACGTGGCAAATGGGGCGTGAGGGGTAAGCACATGAACAAAGAGCGACGCGACAACGTGCCGTCGATCACCGTGCACGCGGACTTGGCACTGGAACGCGTTCTCACGCTCGAGCTCGTGCGGGTGACCGAGCGGGCCGCGGTGTCGGCTGCGCGATTGAGCGGCCGCGGCAACGAGAAGGCGGCCGATCAGGCGGCGGTCGACGCCATGCGGCGGGAGCTCAACAAGCTCCCGATCGACGGCACGATCGTGATCGGGGAGGGCGAGCGAGACGAGGCGCCCATGCTGTTCATCGGCGAGACGGTCGGGAACAAGCACGGCCCGCGGGTCGATATCGCAGTCGATCCGCTCGAAGGCACGACGCTGTGCGCCAAGAACATGCCGGGCGCAATCGCCACGATGGCCATGGCCGAAGGCGGCACGCTGCTCAACGCGCCGGACGTTTACATGGAGAAGATTGCGATCGGCCCCGGCTATCCCATCGGCCTGGTCGATCTCGATGCGCCGGCCGAGGAGAACATCCGCAGGCTCGCCGAAGCCAAAGGCGTGCAGCCGTCGGACATCACGGCCTTGATCCTGGATCGCCCCCGCCATGCCGACCTTATCGCCAGCGTGCGCAAGGTGGGCGCTGCGGTGCGGCTCATCACCGCCGGCGACGTCGCGGGTGTCATTCACACGGCCGATCCTGCCGATACCGGAATCGACATTTACATCGGCGTCGGCGGCGCCCCCGAGGGGGTCCTGGCGGCGGCGGCGTTGCGCTGCATCGGCGGCCAGATGCAGTGCCGGTTGGTGCTCGATACCCAGGAGAAGCGCGAACGCGCCGCGAAAATGGGCATCAAGGATCCGCGCAAGAAATACGAAATCGCCGACATGGTGCAGGGCGACTGCCTGTTTGCGGCGACCGGCGTCACCGACGGCGCTCTGCTCGATGGCGTACGTTTCCGCAAGAACGTGATCGAAACCGAGACGGTGGTGATGCGTTCGGTCACCGGCACCGTGCGCTGGATCAGAGCGGAGCACCGGCAGCGCGAAAAATTCTATTTGGATTGAGGCGGCTTTCGGTCACACCATTCCTCGCCGCGAGCAGTGGACGAACTTCATGCCGTCGCGCAACGTCCATCTCGTCGGCAGTGTCCCCCTCGCCAATGCGCACGAGGTGTTCGTGACGGTGAGCGCGGCCCTGGGGCCGCGCCTCCTGCGCATCCCCGACGGCGAGACCGGTGAACGCATCGACTGGATCGCGCATCTCGAGCCGCTGTTTGCGAACCATCCGGCGCTGGAGAAATCGGACGAAGTGTTTCGGTTGCACCCGACCGCGCCGGGGCGCACGCGCTACCGATTGAAGCCGGGCGCATCGGAAGCCGGCGTGACATTCGGAAATCTGTTCTATGCCGACGTCGCGATCCGGTCGTACCAGGATTTCGCACGACTCAAGCAGCAGGGAAAAATCCCTGCGCACTGCCGCTTCCAGGTCGATCTGGTCCCGGCGCACTCGGTGATCTGGTTGTTTCTGCAGGACAACCTGCATCGGGCGTTCGATCCGATCTATAACGACGCCGTGCGGCGCGAGATCGACAAGCTCGCCGAAGCCATCCCGCACGCGGAGCTTGCGATCCAGTTCGATGTCGCCTCCGCCGTGTTTGCGCGCCTGCAGCGGAACGAGCCCAACGCCTACGGCCGAAACAAGGACGAAATGCTCGAGGCGTTTGGAGCGATCCTCGGCAAGCTTGCCGATCACGTCCCGGGCGATATCGAACTGCTGTTTCACTTTTGCTACGGCGATTCCAATCACCGCCACGTGGTCGAGCCGATCGACATGGGCGATATGGTGGATCTCGCGAACCGTCTCGCGGGCGGGATCAACCGCTCGATCGAGTTGATTCACATGCCGGTGCCGCGCGACCGCTCGGACGATGCCTATTTCGCGCCGCTCACGCGGCTCAAGCTGAGGCCGGGCACGCAACTCTGTCTTGGTCTCGTGCACTACACCGACGGGATCGCGGGCACGCGCCGCCGCCTCGCCACGGCGGAAAAATATGTGAAAAACTTCTCGATCGCGACGGAATGCGGGTTCGGCCGGCGGCCGCGGGATACTATATCTGAGCTGTTGGCAATTCACGCCGCTGCGGCGGAGTAACGACCGCAGACGCTCCCCGATCGCGGGTCGTCCATGGCCGCATCCAATGCGACGATACGCCCGATCCGTGCCGATGAGCGCGCCGACTGGGAGCCGCTGTGGAAGGGCTACCAGGCCTTCTACAAGGTTGTGATCTCCGATCAGACCACGGCGGTGACCTGGGCCCGCCTGCACGATCCGGCGGAGCCGATGGAGGTGCTCGGCGCCTATCTGGACGAGCGCCTCTGCGGCATCGTGCACTACCTCTTCCACCGTTCGTGCTGGACGACCGGCGACTACTGCTATCTCCAGGATCTGTTCGTCGCCGAAGGGGCGCGCAATCTTGGGCTCGGACGCGCGCTGATCCTGGCGGTCGAGGACAGAGCACGGGCCGCGGGCGCGAGCCGCATCTACTGGCTCACCCATGAGACCAATGCGGACGCCCGCGTGCTCTATGACCGGCTGGCGGAGCGTCCCGGCTTCATCCAGTATCGTAAGCTTTTTTGAAAGCGATTCGGCCCGGAGCAAGATGACGATCGCCCTCACAGCAGCGATAGGCCCGACCCGGCGCGTGTTCCTCGGCGTCGAGCGCTCGGCCTGCGGCCGCGCGTGGCGGGATCGGCTCGACGAGCGCGGTGCCGCCCGTGCGCTCGCGATTACGCAACGCCACGATGACGTGCCCGAGCTTCTCGCGCGCATTCTCGCCGGGCGCGGGATCGAGGTGGACGCGGTAGCAGGCTTCCTCGATCCGACCGTGCGCGCGCTGATGCCGGATCCCGACTCGCTCGCCGACATGCGGGCGGCGGCCGTGCGGCTGGCGGACGGCATCATGCGCGCGGAAACGATCGCCATCCTGGGCGACTACGATGTCGATGGGGCGACGTCGGCGGCGGTGCTGGGGCGATACCTGCTCCACTGCGGCGTTCGTCCGATCATCCATATTCCGGATCGCCTGTTCGAAGGCTACGGACCGAATGCAGAGGCGATCCGCTCGCTCGCCGCGCGCGGGGCGACGCTGCTCGTCGCGGTCGATTGCGGCACCACCAGCCATGAGCCCATGCTCGAGGCGCGCAAGCTCGGCCTCGACGTCATCGTGATCGACCACCACCAGGCCGATGAACTGCTCCCCGCGGCGCTTGCCGTGGTCAACCCCAACCGCCTCGACGATCTGTCGCAACTGGGCCACCTCGCTGCCGTCGGCCTCGTGTTCATGACCGTGGTCGCGGTCAACCGCGAACTCCGCGCGCGCGGATTCTGGACAGCGGAGCGGCCGGAACCCGATCTCCTCGGCTTTCTCGATCTGGTGGCGCTCGGCACGGTCGCCGACGTCGTGCCGCTCAAAGGCCTCAACCGCGCCTTTGTCGCCAAAGGGCTTGTGGCGCTGCGCCGGCGCGATAGTCCCGGGCTGACCGCGTTGATGGACATCGCGCGGGTCGGCGGCCCGCCTGAACCTTGGCATCTCGGCTTTCTGCTGGGGCCGCGCATCAATGCCGGGGGCCGCATCGGGCGGGCCACGCTCGGGGTCGATCTGCTCCTGCAGGAGGATCCGTCCGAGTGCGCGCGCCTTGCCGCCGAACTCGACCGTCTCAACCGAGAGCGCCAGGCGATCGAGGTCGCCACGGTGGCGCAGGCGGAAGCCGAGGCCATGGCCGCGCTCGGCGCCGAAGACAAGGGCGCCGTCATCGTCACGGCCGCCGAGGGCTGGCATCCCGGGGTGGTGGGCCTGGTTGCCGCGCGCCTCAAGGAACGGTTCGGCCGGCCTGCCTTCGCCATTGCGTTGGAGCCCGGCGGCATCGGCACCGGCTCCGGCCGTTCGATCGCGGGCGTGGACCTTGGCCGCGCCGTCCGGCAAGCCGTGAGCGTCGGCATCCTCAGCAAAGGCGGCGGCCACGCCATGGCGGCCGGCGTCACGCTGCGCAAGGATTCACTGACTGCCTTCCGGGCTTATCTCGAGGACGCGCTCGCGTCGGCGGTCGAAGCGGCGCGTCGCGAGGATGCCCTCATGATCGACGGCGCAGTGACGGCCTCGGCGGCCAACAGCGGGATGGTGGCGACGATCGCGCGTGCGGGTCCCTTCGGCGCGGGCAATCCGGAGCCGGTGATTGCGTTGCCAGCCCACACCCTGGTCTATGCCGAAGAGGTGGGGCAGGCGCACATACGCGCGCGGCTGCGCGCGGGCGACGGATCCACCATCGACGCCATCGCATTTCGGGCGGCCGGCCAGAAACTGGGGACGGCGCTCGCGCAGAGCCGCGGCCAGTCCGTGCATGCCGTCGGCACTTTGTGCCTCGACCGCTGGAACGGCGCCGAACGGGTGCAATTGCGGCTGACCGACATGGCGCCGGCGGACGCGCGTCTCGGTATTCATTAAGATAGTCGTTTCCGCCCGGGTTGCGCTGCAGCCTTTCCCCGCAGGCGTCCAGCCGGCAGACCAATTCATCGCCGCCCGGCTGCAGGGTTGCGGCGATCCCGTCCATCGCAAATCGACATGGTTGCTCCGACAGCGACGGGAAGGCTATCTAGCCGCGCCAACCCCTGCAGAAAGACCAAGCAAGATGTCGAAGCTCCA
>CAWIGD010000044.1:0-225429 GCA_963835165.1 uncultured Alphaproteobacteria bacterium | reverse complement strand
GCTGATCGTAATTCCGGCGATCTATGCGGTGGTCAAGGGCCTTGCTATTGGCAGAGTCACAGCGGCCGATCCTCTCAAGGCTCTCGGCGAGGAAGGGCTTGGGTGATGGGGTTCTATTCTAAATGGCTCCTTCCCCGCTCATCGATCTGTCGATGCGCAACAAGCGGCTTCGTCCATATCGTGAGCGCGTCGCGGGCGCAGCCGAAGGCCGAGTGCTCGACGTCGGGGTCGGGTCTGGCCTCAATCTTCCTTTCTATGCGCGGAATGCCCAGGAAATCTTCGGACTCGATCCGTCGCCCCGGCTGCTGACGCGGGCTCAGACTAACGCTCAGCACTTCCACAATCCAATCCACCTCATCGAAGGCTCTGCCGAACGTATCCCGCTGGCGGACCGCAGTTTGGATACGATCGTAATGACATGGACTGGCTGCAGCATTCCTGAGGTTTGCACTGCGCTGGAAGAAATGCGACGCGTGCTCAAAATTGGCGGACGCTTGCTCTTCGTCGAGCATGGGCGCGCCCCGGAAGCGAGCGTTGCGCGCTGGCAGGACCGTCTTGATCCGTTCTGGCATCGGTTGTCAGGCGGCTGTCATCTGAACCGCAAGATTGATGATCTGCTTTCCGATGCTGGCTTTCGGATCGACCGATTGGAAACCGGGTATATCCCCGGACCTAGGCTCATGACGTTTCTCTACGAAGGAGCAGCAACGCCGACTTGAGGGGGCGCGCCACGATCAAGCGGACCAATGGAGATCGATAATGAACCGCATCCAATCTGTTGCGATGCGCGCTCATGCTGCCTGCACTTTCATACCGAGCAATAGCGGAGCCGGGTGACGCCGCGAACGGCGAGCGCATGTATCGCGCTTGCATCGCTTGCCACTCGCTCGAGCCCAATCGCAACATGACCGGCCCGAGCCTGGCGGAAGTGTGGAATCGGAAGTCCGGATCGCTGGCGAGCTTCCCGCGCTACTCGCCCGCGCTCAAATCGGCCGGCATCGTCTGGAACGACGATACGCTCGACGAATGGATCAAGGACCCGCAGCACTTCATCCCCGGAAACACGATGACGTTTCCCGGCATGAAAGACGCGCGGCAACGCGCCGATCTGCTCGCCTTTCTCAAGGATGCGACCCAGCCGGGGCGCGCGCCTGCGGCGGCGCAAGGCGGCAATCAAATGGGCGGCATGATGGGAATGATGGGCGGCGGTGCCGTGCCAAATCTCAAGAAGCTCGATCCGGAGGATCGCGTGCAGTCGATCAATCATTGCGGCGACACCTACAAGGTCGCCACCGCGGACGGAAAGACGCGCGACTTCTGGGAACGCAATCTGCGCTTCAAGACCGACGTCAGCGACGATGGTCCGCAGAAGGGCGCGCCGGCCATCGTGCCGGCCGGAATGATGGGAGACCGCGCCGACGTGATCTTCGCATCGCCCGACGAGATCAGCGGATTCATTTCGCATTAGTGTTGAAGCTATACGCCAACTACTAGGGAGATCCCACGCCGTTCCACTAATCAGTCGACGGTCCGCGCTCTCGCCCCGAGCAATTCCCGTCTCGGGCGAGGAGGGGGACGCTGGGAAACGAGCAGCCAAGGCTCGCGGCGCGCCCGGAGTGGACAATTTTCCCGCGTGTCCCTGTCCAGGCGCTGATCAGGGGCAATGGCGCGACCCCTGTTTCCGGCGTAAAACCCGAACGGGAACACCCCTTCCCGATCGCGATCGTCCGGTCACCGATGGGCACTCAGTACGGCAACTCGAAGCGTCACCTACTCCGCAAGCTCAAGAGCGCGGACAGGGGGGATTTGGTCGGGGCGGTTGAGCGCGGCGAGGTCACTGCCTACCAGGCGGCGGTCGAGGCGGGCGTTCGCAAGCGAGCGCGGCCGCTCGAAGTCGACACCAGCACAGCGCGGCGCCGAGAATTTCGCAGGCACCCCGGCCGGGTCCGGTGCGACGCCGAGATGTGGTACGGCCCCGGTCATGCGTCCGCGTTCGAGACCGTCGAACGGGCTCGCCGCTATTGGATTGAGAACCGCGCGAGATTGATGCCGATGCTCGCGATCGACGGCAGGAGACCGTGGGGATGGTGGGCCTTCGAGGCCGGCGCCTGCCGCTATCCCGGCCGCGATCTGGAGAGGTCGACGTTGTTCGAGGCCGATCTGCTCGGCGCCGAGGAAGAAGCCCGAGCTGCTGACGGACTGGCGCCACGAATTCGACCGCGCCAGCGGTCCCGATTTCTTCTACTGCACAGGCTCGGAGATCCTTCGCGGCGAGGCCGCCCACCGCGCGCATTGCCGGTGGGCCGACATCCCGCGCCCGCTGGTCGCGGCGTGGGGCGCCGAGCGCCGGCGCAACGCCAAGCAGATCCGCGAGCTGTAGGCCGAGGCGAGCGGGGCTTGTCGCGAGAGCAGCCGGGCCAGGCGCGTGGATCGTGCTCGAGCAGGAAAAGGATCCGAGGCGGAGAGCCGTTCACGATCGGCGCGATCGCTGGTGGTGGCGATGCGGCGACGGCCCCTCGTCTCGTCGCGGACCGCCTTAACCTGTGTTACGATCGCGGTGAGGAAGGAGCACGTTCGTGTCGAAGTTCACCTCCGAAGAGCGGCGTGAGATCATCCGCAAGGCGCGCGAGAACGTCGTCAACTGCGCGACCGCGGGAAATCGGTCAGCTCCGGAGCTCGTGTACAAGACTTGCGCCGCCTCGATGGCAGAGCCCGCAGCGTCGGCGTCTGCTGCGCATGGAAATTCCGAAGCGCCCTGGTGGGAATGGGTCGAAGGCTGCATCGCAGCGGTGGCGGAGTCAACCGGCACCACGATCGGCGAATTGCTCGAGGACGAGCGCGCCGTCACCAAGCGCGAGCTTGATCTGCTTCGGCGCGAGCTGGTGGTGCTGCGCGAGGAGGTCGCGCTCGAGCGCTCCCTGCGCACGCTTCGCAACGACGTCAAAACCGCGCGCGCGGAAATTCCAAAGGTGCCCACAATCGAGGCCCGGCTCACGTCCGAGCATGTGGAGCTGCGACGCGAACTGGCCGCCGTCAAGAAGACCTTAGGCAAGGTGCGAGTGGATCAATCTCTGACTGCTTACGGCCTGTCGCAGCTCGAACGCAAGCAGGCGCGCTCGGCAGCGGCGACGGTGGTGGAGTTCGAGACCTCAACCTCGCGCTTGGTCGTCGGCAACCTGCATCCCGACGCCGCGGTGGCGCTGAAGCAATTCGCGGCGGAAGTCGTTGACGCGAGGGATGGTGGCGCGATCCTGTTTTCCGGGCCCGCGGGAACGGCATGAAGCACCAAACCGCCATCAACGCTCCGCTCACCGAGCTCCGGGAGGCGCTGATCGATGTTCGCGTCAGCGAGCTGCGGGTGCTCGCGGCCCAGACGGCAATCGACTATTGGCGAGCACGACAGTCTTTCCGACTCAGCGCCGCTGCTCGCTCGGCACTGCGCCAAATGCTCGCGTCACGACGTCAAATTCGTCGACGAGGATAATAGGACCGCCGATAAGCGCTCTCTCGCGTCGGGCTCTCGGCGGCAAGAATCGCCAGATGGCCCCGAGACGGGCCGGCAGGTCGCACGGTGGGCCCGCCGCAATGCCGCCCACCTGTGCCAGCGCCTCCGCCCGGCGGCGCGGGGGCGACGAAGCACATGCGCCCGATGTGCGACAAACCGCTGCCCGGCATCTTCACCGCTCGACGCATCGCCGGCCGATGGTGGCTCGTGGCGCTCTCCGAGCATCCCCACCGTCGCGAACCAGATTGCCGTCCGATCCTCATCTCCGATTCATTACTGAGAGAAGTAAGAATAGAAGAAGAGAGCAACCCGTCTCGCGGTGGACAGAGCTCCCCCCTTGATTTGGCTAGCATTTCGCCTATTTCGACGGAGAAGTACCCGTCTCCCCATGTCACACCTACCCGTCTCCCCATGTCACACGACCCGTCTCCCCATGTCACAGTTTGCGCGCTCGCAAGGTGATGATCGGCGCCCGCCCGGGATACCGTTTGATCGTGATCAGCCCGACCTGTTCCAGGTCGAGCAGCACCGCGCCGCTTGGTGTTGCGGCTCACGCCCGAGCGCTCCAACCGGGCGGTCGCGAATGGAAAGGGTGCGCCTTCAGCCTTCCAGGCGGCGTACAGCAGCTCGATGCAGACCAGGAAGCCCGGCGCCTTGATGGCCGCGGCCGCCCTTCGCTGCCCACCACAGCGGCACCACCACGAACGGTTCGTTTGTTCGGCGCTTGCCCGGTCTGTGCGGCGGCTTCTTGCGCGTTTTTGCGGTCTTCGCTTGGGTCGCGAACTTGTTGAGGTCGAACACATCAGCCACGGTCAGGCCCTCTTCGGAATCGCGCCGATCGCCTCCAGCGTGCGCATGATCGTCGCCCACATCTTCTGCGCCACCGGCCGCTTGTCGCGGTAGCGCGCGCCGCCGAGCAGCATCTGATCGACGTCGACGCCGATCTCGAAGCCGTTGCAGACGTCGCGGCCGGCCTGGCGCATGATCTCCTTGGCGTGCTCGATCTGCTCGCGGTCGGTCTCCTCGAACAGGATGCCGTCGTGGACCAGCATGCATCGGCACGATGCCGGCCTCGCACAGCCGCCACGCCGCCAGCCGCAGCATCTCGGCGCCGCCGGCTTGCATCGGAAAATTGTAGAGCGTGCGCTGGTTCGGGCTGGTGCGTGATGCGCAGCGGCCAGCCGAACGACGCTTTCGATGCGGCGCTCGAGCATGGCCGTCCTGCACCATGTCGGCGCGCCACTCCCAGAACCGCGGATAGCGCTCGCTTGTGCCGTTCGATGATCTCGCTGGCGATCAGCGGATGACGATCGAGCCCGCGCGCCAGCGACGGCACGCCCATGCCGTAGTTGATCGCGAGCTGCAGCGGCTTCATGCGCTGCCGCACGTCGGGGTTGGTCTGCGCTTCCAACGCATCGGATCGGGGTCGTCGGTGAGGCCGCACATGCGCGCGAGCGCGTGATAGACGTCGCCGCCGCGGTAGGCGCGCATCAGCGCTGCGTCGCCGGACAGCGCAGCGGCGATGCCGACCTCCTGCGTGCGCCAATCGAGATAGACGCCGATCGTGTCGGGCGGGAACACCATGAACGAGCGCATGCCGGCGTGCGCGTTGTACGGGCTTTTGGCGTGCGCATTGCGGCCGGTCGCGGTGCCGAACGGAAACAAGCGTCGGCCGATTGCGACCGTCGCGGCCGATCGGCAGCCGCGCCTTGGCGATGAAGCCGATGCTGTCGCGCAGCGCGTGCAGCCCCTCGATGCCGGGCACGTGAGTACATCAGGCGAAAGGCGTCGCTGCTGAGTGTCGAGCGCGCCGCTGTCGAGGCGCGGCCAGGCGGTGACGCCGGCGCGCATGAGCCACCGTCTCGAAGCGCGCGTAGCTCCATTCGCCCTCGGGCGTGTAGATCGGATCGTCGCTCGCCATGGCTCGGATCGAATTGGCGCAGCAGCTCGCCGATCACGGCGCGCCTTGTTCTCCTGCACCAGGTTCCACAGCGGCATGTCGATCGGAATGCCGCGCGCCTGGATCAGCGCGATCGCCTTGGCGCTGTAGTTCGACCAGTGCAGCACGCGCTCGACGTCGGCGGCCGGCAAGGCGCGGCCGCGGCTGCCGCGCAACTGCGCGCGCAGCAGCTGCGCCGTCGATGCGCACGTCCTCTTCGCAATAGTCGAGACACGGCCTCGCTGGCCGTACTCGCGCCAGCGGCCCTCGCCGATGGCCTTGGCGATCGTCCTCCTTGTCGATGCGCTCCCAACCCTCGATGCCGTAGGCGCGGCAGGCATCGGACAGGCGCTTGCGCGGCTTCGTTCGCGCTTCTCGTCGGGGTCGTACGGCAGCAGAATGTTGCTGGCCGCGAGGTAGGCGGTGTGCTGATCGAAGATGTGCATCGGGAATTGCCAGCCCAACACCTTGAAGCAGGTCATCTCGGCCCACGCGCTGTAGGCGACGAACAACGTGTCGGGGCCGATGTCGAACGGCGGCGCTTCGCGGCCAGAATTCGCCGCGCCACAGGCGGATGGTGCGCACGTGCTGGAGATTTTCATCCAGCACGTGCGCGACCATGCACAGCGGACCGGCAGGTCGCCGTCCGAGTCGTACTCGCCGCCGCTGCTCGTACTCGAAGTCGACGACGACGATTGTGGTGAAATTCTCGCTCACGACGATTTCCTGCTTGGCGCCGATCAGCCGCAGCAGGCCGGGATGATCTCTCGCTGGTCGATCATGCGACCGGCGAAGGTGACGCCGATCAGCTCGTCGAGCGTCTGCGTCGGCCACTTCGGCGCCGGGAAGGCGTCTGGGTCCTGCGACGTATCGATCTTGTACGCCTCGACGCCTTCCGCCTTGCGCGATGGTCGCCTGCGTCCACAGCGTCTTCGCCTGCTCGCACGCCTGCAGGTTGCGATCGGTTCCAGCTGTTGTCGAGGTTCTGCGTCGGCACGTGGCACAGGAAGAAGACGTCGTACGGCTTGGTCGCGAGCGCCAAGCGGAAGCGCAGAATTCGCGCGCTCGGCAGGTAGCGCATCGCCAGCTCTTCGTCGATCAGGTGCAGCGTGTCGCGCTTCTGCCCCTTGATCGGCACGTTGACGAAGCACAGCTCCGGCGACCAGTACGTCTCTTCGTCGGGGTGCAGCCGGACGAAGTCCTTGGCGTCCGAGATGCTGTGATGCGGCAGCGCCGTCAGCAGGGTCTCGACGTTGGCGATGGTCGGCGCCCTGCGTGCTCTTGAACTTGTCGAGGTTGAACGCGCTCGGCTTCGCGATCGACTGCGCCGGCGCATCGGGATCTTGCACAGCGTGCAATTTTGGCTTATCCGCCATCGTACTAACTCCTGGGTTCGAGTTGGTAGCTTCTGGATTCGTGTAGGTTCGAGACGACCCGCCGCCGGACCGAGGCGGCGGGTCTTTTCGCACTAGTGGCGATCAGTAGGCGATCTCGTCCTTCATCTCGTCGCGCAAGCGAGGGCGGCGCGATCTCCTTCAGCGCGTTCGTGCTGTGATCGACGAGACGCAGCAGGCCGTCCTACAAACTTGCCGCCAGCCGGTGATCAGGAAGTGCGGCCGGCGCCGATCGCCGAATTGCGTCTTCATGAGGCGTCGCGGAGTTGCGCCATGACCGGCATCACTTCGGCGCCCTGCAGGACGCCCATGACCTGGACGCGCTGCTGCAGCTCGTGGAACGCGTTGACCATGCCGAACGTCGAGTTGCCGTACGAGAACAACTGCGCGCTGGCGACGTCGAGGAAGACCACGACGTACCATCGCGCCCACGGCGGCCGCGGCTTGCCGTTGAGATCGAGCGAGCCACTCCGACTTGGGGATCGCCGCGTTGAGTGCCTCATGGTCCGGCAGGTCCTCGCCGGGCTTGGCGGCGATGACGTTGGGCGGGCCGGACGTCCTCCAGCGCACGAGCTTGATCATGGTTCCGAGCAAGAGGTACTGCCGATCGGGCGGCATCACGGCGCCCGTGCTCTTGTTGAGCCAGCGGCCGTTGTCGAACTTCGCTTGCTCGCCGACGTTCAGCTGATTGTCCTCGACTCTGATCGTAAGAATGTTGTTCATCACGCGCACTCCGTTTCGCTTTACTGTTTGCCGTCTTCAGTCGTGATTTCGATGCTCCTTCCTGATTTCAAAGACGCCTGATGCTTCCGGATGGCGGAACGGCGCGTGATGGCGCCGCCCGCCCTTCTTGTTGGTTCTCAGGTGAGAGCCGCCGCCGCCCGCGCCTTCATCCGGCGGCGCCAGGAGGAAAGGTCGGGATTGGAGGCCGGATCGAATTCCGCCACCGCCGACGGCCTTCGGGCTCCACCGCCGGCGAGGCGCCTGTTCTCGCAGGCTCCACCGTCGGGGGCGAATTCGCACGTCGGAATTTCTCGAGCTTCGCCGCCAACGTCTCGGCATTGGCCGCGCGCTCGGCGAGCAACGCTCGCGCCCGGGCCCGCACGTGACCCTCGGGGACGCGCATGCGCTGTGCCACGTCGCGGAGGGTTGGCCGGCCGCGAACGATGTCGCCGATCAGCAACCCGGCACCGATGTCGACGCGCTCACCGACCGAACGGTCGCGTGACGAGATACCAATCGGAGACAAATTGCGGGCGCGGCGCTGCCGTGCTACTGGCGAGATGAGTTCAAGCAACCTCTTCATCGTAGTTTTTCCTTCCAATCAGCGGGCGCTCGTGCTTTTGGTCGAGCGTGTGAGCGTCCGCACCTTGCCGCCCGTTTGCATTCCGGCCGGCGGCAGTCTCCGGCTGTTCCAAATCCTCATTCAGCTCGCGCTTGCGGGGGCGGTGTGTTTGCGCCGCCACTTCGCGTGACTTTCGGGGGTGATGCGAACCAGGCCGTCGGAAGGGCGCGTCTCGTCAGGCGCCTTGCCTTCCTTTTTTCAGGCCGTAGTACTTGGACCGAGAAATCTTCTCGGCCTGACAGAATTCACGAATAGTTTTGGAAGGTTCGCCTGTAGCGAAACTGCGGCCGGTGATTTCGGGGCGGGCCATTGTGATCCTCTCCTGATCTCGGGAGGACACGCTAGGACGGCGGTGAAAAACCGCCTCCGCTATTCCGCTAATTCCGCTAATTCATGATCGCAGCAGGCGCTTGGTCTTGAAAGCCGCGGCAACGATTTCGTGCAACGTGCTGACAACGGGCACTTTTCTTCTGTGCAGCACGCACCAGGCCCGCAGCTCTTCGACGACCTTGGCGCGGCTTCTTTTCCGGCGCACCGTGCCTTCGCTGACCCGCCAGCCACAACGCCACAGACTGCAATTCGGCGCGGTCGTGGACGGGCTTTTTGCCTCGTTTTCTAGGCACTTCTGCCGTTTGCTGTTGCGGCTTTTCCGGCGGCTGTATCCGTGCCCGAAAAATTTTTTTAAATCCGGTTTCCAGACGAAAACGAGCCCGCGGCGCCAGCGGCCGTCCACCGGGGCGAACAGGTCAGGCCCAAGCCCCGGCCCTGCCAGCCGATCTTGAGCAATCGCGCTGCAAAATCTTCCTTCGTCAACCTGCGCCGGACCCGCATCGGTGGCTTGCTGCTGCGGTCGAGCGCTTCGAGCTTGCTGTGCACCTGGCCGTTTTCGATCAGGGGCACCAGACTCAGCGGCCGCGAGCTTGTCGCTACCGACCTGCTGGCGGCGCCGCAGGTCGGCATCGAGCAACTTCAGCCAGCGCGGATCGTCGAGTGGCAACTTGCTCATGGCCGCCTCGCCGCAGCGGCACCACGACGGGATCGGCGGCGCGTTGGCTCCAGGTCGATCTGCGCCGCCGGAACGCCGTGTCGGAATGGTCGGCGATGTACTTCGCGTAGTTGCGCTCCAGCATCCGCACGGTGGTGTCGTGCACGTCGGCGACCAGGCGCGGCGACAGCCCACGCTGAAGGGCGCGGGTGATCGAGCTGTGCCGCAAGGCGTAGGGCACCACCTTCGGCAGCCCGGCGGCCTCCAGTGCGCGCTCGAACGGGCGGCTGTGGTCGGAGCGTCCCGGCTGCCACGCCGCCCCGTCCGGGCGCTGCAGCAAGGGGGCATCGGCCGGGCGATCGCCGGCGGCGGTCCGGAGCTTGGCCACCAGCGCCGGCGGGATCGGGATCGGGCGACGCTCGATCCGCTTGCGGCCCTTCCCCTTGGCACTGCGCGGCATCATCAGGCGGTCGGGCTGCAGGTCGCCGACCAGTAGGCGGGCCGCCTGCACCGGACGGCACCCGGTGATGGCCAGAACCTCCACCAACAATCCCAGCCGGTCGCTCGCGGCATAACAGGCGACGACGACGGCGCGCATCTCGTCGTCGCTCAGGACGGCGTCGGTGCGGGCGACGTGGCTGTCGGGCAAGGCGGCAAGCCCAATCGTCCATGCCGCGCGGTTGGCGATCGTCGGATCGACGGTCGGCCGCGTAGTTCAGCGCCGCCTTGAACGCCTTGCACTCGCGGGTCACGGTGCCAGCCGCCAGCCCGGAGGCGAGGCGGCCATTGCGCCAGCGCTCGCAGCTCCCGCGTCGTCAGCAGTCCCACCGGGCGCTCCAGCAGCGCCGGCGGGAGCAACCTTCTGCAGACGCCGCGCGTGCGCGACCAGGCCGCCACGGATCAGAAGATCGTCGGCGTACTCCGTCGAGCGCTTCCGCGACGGTGACCGGCTTGCTGGCGTCGGTGTGCTTGCCGCGGACGAGCTCGCGGGCGCGGGTCTGCGCCTGCCAGAAGTCGAGCACGGGTTCGCCGCTCGGCGTCCTCGAAATCGTCGGCGGTGGCGAACCCCTTCGACCACGAGCCGCCCTTGCCGTCAGCGCAGCGAACCAGCCAGGAGCCGGCGCCCAGGTTGCGGCGATAGCCCAGCGCAATGCCGGGCGCGACCGGGACGAAGTACGGCTTGCGGCGGACCTTCAGCTTGAGCCGAGCGGTGCGGGTTTCGAGGGTGGGAGAGCGGAGACGGGGAGCCATGTTGTGTCCTGCGAGTGTCCAGTTGACCAGTGTGGACGGCCTTAGACTGCCCTGCACCAATATGGACCGGAAATCGGCCAACCCCAATAGCTCGTTGGACAATTACGGACAGGCGTGGACTGACCTAGACAACAAAAAAGCCCTTGTAGGGAACATGCGTCATCTCGATGCCGGTCATGCTCTTCATGAGCTCGGCGTAGAGATGGCCGGCGCCACCGTGCCCGTTCGATGCATAGGCGAGCCCGCCTGGCGTGCGCCTGGCGAGCGCCACGAGCTCCGCCACCGAGTGCACCGGCAGCGCGGGATTGACCACGAGGACGAACGGGATGTCGGAGAACAGCGCGACCGGCATCAGGTCCTTGATCGGATCGTAGGCGAGATTGCTGTAGATGCTGACATTGATCGCCATGGTCGTGCTGGTGGCGAGCAGGATGGTATGGCCATCCGGCGCCGACTTGGCGACGAAGCTGGCGCCGATGGCGGTGCCGGCGCCCGGCCGGTTGTCGATCACGAACGGCTTGCCCAGCCGCTGCTCCAGCCGCCGCCCGAGCAGCCGGGCCATGGTTTCGGTCCCGCCGCCGGCCGCATAGGGGACCACGAACAGGACGGGTCGCGAGGGATATTCCTGGGCGGCAAGAGGCGCAGGCAGGAGCGCCGCCGCGATGGCGAACGTCAATGAGCCCAGCCGCATCGTTTCCTCGGTTTGTTCCGCTTTTGCCGCGGGTTGGGACAGGCTAGCGCAAAGCCGGGAAGCGCGGTATGGGCCAAAACAGCCCTGTTTCCTTGACAGTTCCGGTCCCGGTCGCCATAAGCATGCGCGCGGCGCGGAGCTCCAGGTTTCGCGCCCTTTGTTACGGCCCGTTAGCGCCGTAAGAACCCAACACCCGACTGAAAGAAGCCGGTCCGGAACGATCCGAGCGCCGGAATCGAACACGAGGACAAGAACGATGTTCGCAGTCATCCGTACCGGCGGCAAGCAGTACCGCGTTGCCGCCGAGGATGTGATCAAGGTCGAAAAGGTCAAGGGCGATCCCGGCGAGATCGTCCAGTTCGGCGAGGTTCTGGTGGTCGGCGGCGACGACGTCACGCTCGGCGTACCGACCATTGCCGGCGCCTCCGTGGCCGCCGAGGTCCTGGAGCAGGGACGCGGCGCCAAGGTCATCGCCTTCAAGAAGCGCCGCCGGAAAAATTCGCGCCGCAAGCGCGGCCACCGGCAGGAATTCACCCTGTTGCGGGTGACCGAAATCCTGACCGACGGGGCCAAACCCACCGTCACCGCAAGGCCGAAGCCCGAGCCGAAGCCAAAACCGGTTGTGAAGGAGCCCGACGACGGCGACGAGCCCGCCGAGAGCCCGGCGCCGAAGGCCAAGGCCGCCAAGAAGCCGGCCGCCAAGAAAGCCGATAAGAAAGCAGACAAAAAACCGGCAAAGAAAGCCGAGAAGAAAACGGACAAGCCGAAATCGGGCGGCAAGGGCAAGAAGAAGTGATGATTTCGTCACAAAATTGGACTACATAACAGGCGACAACGGCCTGACGTTCAGGGACCAGCAACGATGGCTCACAAAAAAGCAGGCGGATCATCCCGCAACGGCCGCGACTCCAACAGTCAGCGGCTCGGCCTGAAGATTTTCGGCGGCGAGCAGGTGCTTGCCGGCAACATCATCGCGCGTCAGCGCGGCACCAAGTGGCATCCCGGCACCAATGTCGGCCTGGGCAAGGACCACACGCTGTTTGCGCTGACCCCCGGCCGCGTCGAGTTCCGTACCAAAGCCAAAGGCCGGATCTTCGTATCGGTGCTCCCGATGACGGAGGCTGCGGCCGAATAAACGGCGGATCAGTTGTTACGTCCGCCGGCATCCATCGAACCGGCGGGCCCATAAGGGTTCCATGAGGGGAGACGGGATGCCGGCTCCCCTCTTCGCTTTTGAGGAGCCCGTGCGATGACACTGTTCGAACAAGGCGCGCCGGAGAGTTTGGAAGGGCGAAGCGTTCCGGTCCTTGAGACCGAGCGGCTGGTGCTGCGCCCGCCGCGGCTCGAGGACGCCGCAACAATCGCGGTCCTGGTCAACGACCGCCGCATCGCCGAGAACACGCTGCGCATTCCGCACCCCTACGCGCTCGCGGACGCGCAAGCCTTTCTCACCACCGCCAATGCAAGCGGGGGCGAGATCGTGTTCCTGATCACCAGCTGGGACGGCGCCGTGCTCGGCTGCTGCGGAATCGGCAAGCTCGACGGCGAGCATCCCGAGATCGGCTATTGGCTCGGCGTTCCGTTCTGGGGCAAGGGCTACGCCACCGAGGCCGCGCGCGCCGTGATCGATCATGCCTTCGGCGATCTCGGCTACGACGTGCTCGTCGGCGGCGCGCGGGTGAGCAATCCCGCCTCGCGCCGCGTGCTGCAGAAATGCGGTTTCGAATGGACCGGCGTCGGTCTCTACCGCATCCGCGCGCTCGCCTCGTCGGCCCCGGTCGACCGCTTCCGTCTCGATCGCGGTCTCTGGGCCATAGCCCGCGACGACGGGCGTAAACGCCCTTGAGCTCAAGAGCTGGGGCAAGGTGAACAGGGAGACTTGATCGTGCTCCGGACTTGGATCGAGATCAGATCCGCGCGGCTTGCACTGCGACCCGTGCGTGAGAGCGACGTAGCGGCACTGTTCCCTCTGTTCGCCGATTGGGACGTGATCCGTTGGCTCAGCTCGCCGCCCTGGCCCTATACCCGGGAGGACATGCAAAGTTTCGTTCGTGAGCAGGCCGCTCCGGACGGCGAGGATGCGGAGATGCGTTTCGCGATCACCCTGGAGCAAACGCCGATCGGTAGCCTCGGCGTGCGGATGCGACCGGCCAGTCATCTGCAGCGCGGCGACGGTCCCAATCTCGGCTACTGGCTCGGGCTGCGTTATTGGGGCCATGGCTATATGACGGAGGCGCTTCGCGGCGTCGTGGACCACCTGTTCTCCACGCGGCGCCACGACGCGATCTATTGTGGCGCGTTCGCGGAAAACTCCGCGTCGTTACGGGTACAGGAGAAGGTCGGGTTCGTGCGGGATGGTGAGACCATGTTGCACTCGCGGCCTCGCGGCGGAGAATTCCCGCATGTCAACACGCTGGTCACACGGGCCAAATTCATTTCCCATTGACTGCGTATCGGGAGGACCACGATGGCCACACCCTTCACCATCATCGGCATCGACCACGTGGTGCTGCGCGCGTCCGATCCGGCCGCGCTGGAGCGATTCTACATGGAGGTGCTGGGCTGCGCGTTCGAGAAGCGCCAGGGCACGCTGGCGCAGCTGCGCGCCGGGCACGCGCTGATCGACATCGTTCCGGCCGACGAGGCCGGACCGGCGCACGGCACATCGAGCACCGGCGGCGCCAACCTCGATCATCTCTGCCTGCGGGTCGCGCCGTTCGACGCCTCCGCGATCGCGGCGCATCTCGCGGCCCATGGCATTCGCTGCGGCGAGGAAATGTCGCGCTATGGCGCCGAGGGCCAGGGGCCGTCCATTTACCTGCACGATCCCGAAGGCAACGGCGTCGAGCTCAAGGGCCCGGTGGCGGGTTGAATGGAATATACGATGCTGCATCTGTGACTGAACTCGGATCGTTGTGAGCACACCATGACCCTGACGCACTTCGTGCACGCGACGCGAATGCGCCGGCCCGACCGCAACAGGTCCCGCCGGAAGGGTTGACGCGCGTCCAATCGCGCGAGGCATGCGCCGAGAACCCGAGCCCTTCCGCTGGTGCGGAAGGGCTTTGGTTTTTCGGGGTCGGCGCCCCTCACACGAACGGATGTGTCATGAGCAGGATTCTGATCACCAGCGCGCTGCCCTACATCAACGGCGTCAAGCACCTCGGCAATCTCGTCGGCTCGCTTCTGCCCGCGGATGTGCACGCGCGTTTCCGCCGCCAACTCGGCGACGAGGTATTGTTCATCTGCGGCACCGACGAGCACGGCACTCCGGCGGAGCTCGGCGCGATCGAGGCCGGCGAGGACGTGCGGCACTACTGCGATACGCAGCATGCGATCCAGGCGGACGTCTATCGCCGCTTCGGCTTGTCGTTCGATCACTTCGGCCGCTCGTCCTGCCGGCAGAACCATGCATTGACCCGGCATCTCTACGAACGGCTGGATGCCGGCGGCTTGATCGAAGAACGCTCCGTGAGCCAGGTGTGGTCGTCGGTGGACCGGCGCTTCCTGCCCGACCGCTACGTGCTCGGCACCTGTCCGCATTGCGGCTCTGCCGCTGCGCGCGGAGACCAGTGCGACAGCTGCGGGACGCTGCTGGATCCCGCAGACCTCGTGCGGCCGCGTTCTGCGCTGTCGGGCGATGCGCAAGTCGAGTTGCGCGCGAGCCGTCATCGCTTTCTGCGCCAATCGCTGCTGGTGGATCGCCTCAATGCCTGGCTCGGCACCCGCGCGGGGTGGCCGCCTTTCGTGGCGGCGCTGGCGAAGAGCTGGCTCACGTCGGATTTGCGCGATCGCTGCATCACCCGCGATCTCAGCTGGGGCGTGCCGGTGCCGGGCTTCGAGAACAAGGTGTTCTATGTCTGGTTCGACGCGCCGATCGCCTATATCGCGGCGACGCAGGAGTGGGCGGAACAAGACCCTGCGCGTCGCTGGCAGGACTGGTGGTGGCAGGCGGACGACGTCCGCTACATCCAGTTCCTGGGCAAGGACAACGTGCCGTTTCACGCCGTGAGCTTTCCCGCAACGCTCATCGGATCCGGCGAGCCCTGGAAGACCGTCGACGTGATCAAGGGATTTCATTGGCTCAACTACGATGGCGGGAAATTCTCAACCAGCCGCCGGCGCGGCATCTTCACCGATGCGGCGCTGGAGGAACTGCCGGCCGACCTGTGGCGCTGGTGGCTGATCGCAAACGCGCCCGAGACTTCCGACACCGACTTCACCGTCGGCCGCTTCGCGGCGGACGTGAACAAGGACCTGGCCGACGTGTTCGGCAACCTGGTCAACCGCCTCGTTCGGTTTGCCGCACAGGCCTTTGGCGGCCGCGTACCGGGCGGGGGAAAGCCGGGCGCGCGCGAGCACGCGCTGGCAGCCGAGATCGACCGGCGCGTCGCGCAACTGCGGGCGCATCACGAAGCGCTGGAGTTCCGCCACGCCGCGGCGGACACCCGCGCGATCTGGGCGCGCGCCAATGCCTATGTGCAGGAGACGGCGCCCTGGACCGCGATCAATTCCGATCCCGCGCAGGCCGCGGTCAGCACGCGAACCGCGCTGAACCTGGTGCGGCTGTCGGCCGTGCTTGCGTGGAGCATCGTGCCGACGCTCGCGGGCAGGGTCTTGTCCGCTCTCGGCGAGGACGCATCGATTCCGCCCTGGCCCACGCTGGCCGGAAGCGACCTCTTGCAGGACCTCCATGCGGGCCGGCCCATCGGACCCATCGGGCCGCTGGTCGCCAAGCTCGACGCGACCGACATCGCACGTCTTTCCCGTCGTTTCGCGGGCAAGGAGCCGGGAAGGTGTTAGGGCCGCGGCCACGCTGGAACATGTCATTGCGGGGGCCCGCATTACGGCACATGAAAATGGCCTGACCTGATGTCTGCTTTGGATCGCTTTGCGGGACATCCGGATGTGTCCGAGAAGTGCCGATTTGTTGCAAAAGTCCGTCGCAGGGCGAGACGAACTTAGGCGTGACGTTACTGGCCGCGCCGAGGGCCGCGTGGCCCTTTTTCTGCAATAAAATCTGCCAACAGCGGAAGGGGTCTCGTCGGACCACTCTCCGGGCATTCCCATTTATCATAGGTTGTGATAAAAGTCATACTATACAAAAGCGTGTACATTCGAATAATAATGTGTTCGCGCATGAGGTCTGATGATGGTCTCGCAGCCCCAAAGCCAGGCTCCGCTACGCCAATGCGAGCGATGCGGTCGATCGCTTCCGGTGATCGGGGAAAAGAATGCGATCATTCTGGTCTCTGCTTTTCCGGAAATGGTGCTGAACTGCCTCATTCACCTCCAGCACGGGCCTGGAGCGCTTCCCTGCCAGACCTGCAATCACGTAAATCGGCTCGGGCTCCCGCAAGCCATCGTCGGACCGGATGTACGAGGCCTGGTCTTCATGCCCGAGCATATCAACGCTGGCACGCCCGAGGCCGAGAGAGCGCTCAAGGCGTTCCGGCAAAATTTTAACAAGGAGCCCGTCGTCGTCTATGACGCGCGAAACTTTCGCAAGACATTCATCGAAATGTTTCTGCTGCGGCACATCGCAGTATTGAATGATTTTCTTGTCACCGATGACAGCCCACTTGCTTGGATTACCAAACACGAGAGCGCCCTCACGCCTTCTTTTTTTTCGGCGGGCTGGCTGGCGTCGACGGGAGCGGTTTCTGTGCTCTCACGGCCTTCGGATCAGGCTGCTTTTGCTAACCAGGTTCTCCCGCACGAACAGGCTACCGATGCCGAACGTCATCTGATTTCAGAAAAAGGCCGCACAGAACGCAGTTGCCCGGCATGTCGCGCATGTCTTATCGGTCCTACTCGTGCACTGGGCTGTTCGGTGCATGCAGGCGCGTTCATTCGATGCCTTTCGGGAGGTCGCGCCGAGCCTGGTGCCAAAAATCGTATTGATTGGACAAATTGGGGACGATCTCGCCAAACTAATTGGAGACCTAGTTGAGAAATTTGAAATCGGGACACCCGGGGCGATCGCCGGACGCTATGTCTATGACGCACTCTTGGCCTTGCTCTTCGCCGCTCATGGATTGGAGAATCCAAGGCGCAAGGACTGGACGCGCATTCTTGCCAGGTACGAGTTCGAACGACGCCTTGATGGTAACGACGAGGCGATGTTGCTTGATCCCGAAGTTCTATGCTCCTGCATCGATCAGGATGAGTTTTTTAAAATGATGCGGGGCTTTGGGGCGAGGCTCGGCCCACTCAATGCCGAATCCCAGAAGGACCACCTGCACCTGCTCGATGCTGTTGGAAGGATATTTCCCGAAGAAATCGACCAGTTCTTCCAGCCCGAATTAGTGCATGACCCGGCGCGGGATGACGCCGAAGCGTTCAGAAAGAAGCATCGGGACGTTTCAGAACATGGCTGCGGACCCCCGCGAAGACATATCGCAGATGATGATCGCAGCGTTGTTGCGCGGGCTGCAACGGCGGCGTCCGGGGATCATGGAACCGGCAATCCGAGCCATGTGGAGCGACGCTGCCGCCCGTCTCAGCCCGGAACGCCGTATCAAGTTTGCCCGCCGAGCTATCGAGGCCCTCAATCTTTCGCATCGCTTCAATTGCGCCCGCGACATAGCCGCCGAAGCGGAAGGTCTCCTGCCGTCTGCCGATGAACTCGATCCTTTCGAACGCTCAACCCTCCTCAATGAGGTGGGTAACTGTCTGCGCTATGCCGGGTCCTTTCCGGCGGCGCTACAGCGCTACGAGGCCGCGGAAGCGGCACTTGGCGAGGAAAGTGGGCGCAACAAGCAAGTCATCACCCGCAATCGTGCCATTGTTCTGCGCAGTATGCAGCGATATGCTGACGCGCGCGACATCTTCAGGAAATTGCAATCCGAAACACGCGATATCGAGCGACTTCAGAACGTGGTGTCGGAAGGTGCATGCTTGCTCGCGATGGGCGAAGAGCAGGCCACTCTGACGCTGCTGGATGAGCACGCAGGTCTAGCCGAAGGGCATGCCCTGTCGCACCCCGCGGTGCTGGAATACACGTCGTTGCGCGCCCAGCTACTCCTACAAGATCGCCCTGACGAGGCGGACGCGCTGGCAACGCTGCTGCTGGACGCGGCACCCGGGAGCGATCCGGCCGTAGCAGCCGTTGCCGCACGCGTAAAGCTCGCGGCGGCCGCGCGTGGGGGCAACCATGCCAACCAAAAAGCTCGAACCGATGAGGCCATCGCGACGCTGCACCGGGCGCTTGAGCAGGCGCGTCAGGCCAAGGGACTGCCTGATCTGCTGATCGGGCTCACGGAAGAGCTCAATCTTACGCTGACCCGTCTTGATCGCCGCGAGGAGGCCGAGCGCGTCGTGCGCGAAGCCCTTGAACAAGTCGATCCCGAAACCGCGCCTCGCGGCTGGCTTCTCTGCCTTTATGCGTTCCGGCATGCGGTGCACCGGGTCAATTCGGTGGCCGCTTCCAAGGATGCGCTCGCGGGGCTGAGGTGGATCGATCGAAGTCTGGGCAAAGGCGCGGCCACGAGTGATGCCATCGCGTTTCTCGCGCCGCATGCTGACCAGATTGCCGAACTGACCAATTTCATCATCCGGTCAGGGATCAGAGCGGGGGCCGAGTTGCAGCAGATGGCAAGAACCGCCGCTGACTTGATTGCCGCTCCGATCTTGACCGCCCGTGTCCGCGGCCGCGCTGGACTGCCGAGCGCAATGACCGACCCGACAGCTGAACTCACCAGGACCAACGAATTAGGCCGCGAGACACCGGCCGCTTTCATTCAAGCGGTCAAGCTATCGGACGAAATCGGGCTGCTGACGAGCGCTCCAGTACGCGATCGCCTCGACAGTCGGCTGCATGTCCTTGAAATCGATCCTGGCGAGATCGACGCGACGCTGCGCCGACTGGACTTTTACTTGCGACATGCGTCTCCGAACGCGCACTCGCTCAACCTGGAGCAATTGCGAGGCTGGCCGGAACTCGCGCACGCACTAGACGCGGCGGTGAGTGACGTGCCACTAGACGTGCCCCTTTGTATTATCCCAGGCCCGCTTTCGAGCCTGCCGTTTTCTCTGGTTTTCGGCTCAAAAAGGCCGGTCTCGTTTGCGCCAAGTCTGGGCTCGATGTTAGCGCTCCGCAAACGCCGGCGCAGTATGAAGGGGAGTCTCTGCTTGGAGACCACAGCGTACATTCGAATTCGCGGTCTGGCGGCTGGGCGATAAGATCGCTGTCAGGGACGCTTTGCAATCGGCCGTCATCCAAGGGGAAGCCATCGCCCGTAAGCATGGTCTCGCGTTCGACGCCAACACCGGCACCGACGCTGACGGCCCGGCTTTGCTGGCGGGCTTGAGCCACGCCGATCTGACCCGCATCGCGTGTCATGGCCGTATTCTGCCAAACCAGGACGCAGTCGACCTGATGGTGGCGTCGGGCGGGCTGTTGCCGCCCGCTGCCGCCACCGCCCTGGAAAGTAGCGACGCAAAAGGCCACGTCCTAGGTTGGCGGCAGCTTGCCGATTTACACGACGCATCTCCGATCGTCATGTCCTCAGCCTGCAATTCCGGCGCGGCGGTGCTACACGCTGGCGGGGAGCGCCTCGGTCTTGAGCGACCGCTCTTCGCCGCTGGCACCATCGCCTTCGTGGCTCCGCAATGGCCGGTTCCAGCGACTTCAATCCAGCGCGTCATGTTGACCATCTTGGAGACTTATCTGGCTGAGCCCACGCGTTCGCTCGCTGCGATCTTGACCGAGTCCGCAATCAGGCGATTGCAGCTGGGCTGCCGCCGCTTGCGGCCTGTGCTCCTGCTGTATTCGGCGATGGCTTATAAGTCTGACGACTTCTGCGATTAGATAGAGGTGGAGTCATGGCTGAAGTGACGGAATTGAGGGACCTCTCACCGGAGCAGGTCGTCGAAGCAGCGAACGGAGTCCTCGCTGCAAAGCTTCACATCGACGATCCCGCTGAGGCGGCGCGCCGTCTTGTCGAGCTTGCAAAGCTTGATCCAGGCATGACTGCCGAAATCGAGGCCCTCGCCAGGGATGCGGCCCGGAGCGATCCGGAATTGCTCGGCGAATTCCTTGGGAGCGCCTTGAATGATTTGGCCGAAAGCGAGCCGACCACCAGAGAATCGATAAGGCAAGCGGCGCAAACTGCGGGCGAGAAACAAACGGTCGTTGGCCTGGATATTCTCGCGCTGGGGTTTATCCTCCTCTGCGGCTATATCGCAGTCAAGGGCGGCGGTGTCGAAAGCGAAGAGAAAACAGTCAAGATTTCCGAGCAGAAAGACGGCAGCCTCGAAATCACCATAGGATGCAAGAAAAAAAACATAAATCCCATGACAGCGGTGGGCACCCTGCTAAGAAACATATGGGCAAAAGATGGAGGTTAAATCACGTACGCTAAGCCGCGTTCGTTAAACGCGACCTCGGAATTCTTGAGGTCTGAAACGCTAGGAAAGTTCAAATGATTTCCGGTCTGTCTCGCAAGCGGACATGATCGTGCAAGCTTCGCAGGTTCGTGAGTGCCAGGGAACGGACATCCTGAACATCTGGGCTATGCAGCAGTTGGCTGTTCTCCACCCCAATCCAAACTGAAGAGTTCGAATTCCGAGACGGACGTCGTCGGCACAGATGTCCCGGATTTCGGTGCCGCGGCTCGCTTGGGACTATTCGCGGCGGGCAACGCCACCCCTCTTTATCGGTGGCCAGCACTTTGGCACCGTCGACGCGCAGGGTCTCACCGGTCACGAAGGGAGCCCTTTCCAGGAGCATGATCGGGTCAAATGTCGCGCGGCAGGATGGCGGACCCCGAGCCGGCGCAGCTTGCGCCGCGCGTCGCCTCACGCTCTATGTGCGGATTAGCCCCCAAGCGGACGTCCGCTCTGCGCGTCAATTAGTACACGCCCTTTGTGTCCCTTTGGTTTCGATGCACGAGCGCACGCTCTAATGGAATGCGAATGTCGGAACCGGGACACCAGCCCGGTTGTCCGCGTCGGCGGCGTTTGATACGTCCGCAATTCCATGGCGCATGACATCCTGATCCGCGGCGGATTGCTGCTCGACGGCACCGGCGCCGCGGGCCGGCTCGGCGACCTCGCGATCCGCGATGGCCGCATCGCCGCCATCGGCACCGATCTCGGCGACGATGCGGCGAAAGTGATCGACGCGACCGGCCTGGCGGTGGCGCCGGGCTTCATCGACATCAAGACCCATTCCGATTTCACGCTGCCGATCAATCCCAAGGCCGAGAGCAAGGTGCGCCAGGGCGTGACCACCGAGATCATCGGCCATTGCGGCTTCTCGGTTGCGCCCGCACTGCCGGGCAAGGTCGAACTGCTGCGGGACTACTTGAGTCCGAGCGCGCCGTGGCTGCCGTTCAGGGAAACGAGCTTCCCGGCCTACCTCGACAGCTTCCCGGCAACCGCGGTCAACGCCGGCATGCTGGTCGGCCACAACACGCTGCGGCTGATGGTGATGGGCATGGCCGACCGGCCGCCGACGCGGGACGAACTGGCGCAGATGATCGCGCTGCTGGAGGACGCGCTCGATGCCGGCGCGCTCGGGCTTTCGTCGGGACTGTTCACCGCGCCCGGCTCCTACGCGCAGCCCGAGGAGATGACCGCGCTCTGCCGCGTGGTCAAGCGCTACAATGGCGGCTACTTCACCCACATTCGCGACGAAGCGAACAAGGTGCTGGAAGCGATCGAGGAAGCGATCGCGATTGCCGAGGCGTGCGGCGTCCACGTCGAGATCGTGCACTTCAAGTGCTCGGGAACAGACAATTGGGGCAAGGCCGCGCGCGCACTCGACATGATCGCGGCGGCCAAGGCGCGCGGGCTCGACGTCGACTGCGATTCCTATCCCTATGCCGCCGGCAGCAACCCGCTCAAGAACCTGATGCCGCAATGGGTGCAGTCGGGCGGCGTCGCGGCCATGCTGGAACGTCTTGCGGAGAAGCAGACACGCGATCGCATCCGCTCGGACATCGCCCGCGACGGCCTCAACAATTGGGGTCGCCTGCCGTCGTGGGATTGCGTGCAGATCTCGATCTCGCCCAACCTGCCGCAGCATGCCGGACGCACCATCGGTGCGCTCGCGCACGAGCGCGGCCAGGACCCGATCGATACCGTCGCCGACTATCTGATCGAGGACAAGGGCGCGACGCGGGTGCTGGTCACGTCCATCTCGGAAGACGATATCCGCGCCATCGTGCGCTCGCCGCTGGCGCTGGTCGGCTCCGACGGCAATTGCGTCGCGACCTACGGCACCGTGAGCCAGGGCATGCCGCATCCCCGCTTCTACGGCACGTTCCCGCGCGTCATTGCCCACTACGCCGGCGAGCTCGGCCTGATCCCGCTGGAGCTGGCGGTTCACAAGATGACCGGCGCGACCGCGCGTGCGCTGAAACTGAGAGATCGCGGCCTGCTCGAGGAAAACTATTGCGCCGACGTCGCCATCTTCGATCCCGCCGACTTCCGGGATCGCGCCACCTACGCCGATCCGCACCAATATCCGACCGGCACGCGCACCACCGTGATCGTCAACGGCACGATCGTCGTGGAGAACGCGACCCATACCGGCGCGCTGCCGGGCGTGGTGCTGCGGCGGGACCGCGACGGCCAGGTGGGCTGACTTGCGGGCCGCGAATGCGCGGCGAGGACGAAACGCGCAAGCCCCAGGGACACTTCTTGCCGCCCGGGATTTTGGTCGACTTTGTAACGCGAATCTCTTATAAAAACGCACAATTCCAAAATTGCGTTGAACACGACACCGCTGCGGGGCCGGCCGCCGACACGGCATGCCCGCAAGCTGTCGGCATGCACCGAGGTGCGTTCGCGCGGGCACGGATCTCTCATGGCATACGCAGGCTACCTGTCCGGGGCGGCTGCCCAACGGGCGGCTCGGCATGTCGGAGTTAGGCGCCGCTCGCCTGTTTTTTCCCTGTTATTAACAGTGGAGACGGGGTCGAAGGCACGCCTGAAGGCCCGAAGTTGGGCGGCTGCCCAAAAGGGGCTTCCGGCCGACGATGCAAAGCCCGGAACGCGCGCTCGATCAGGGACCGGCCATCGCCTTGAACACGGGATCGAGCTTTGCGGTCAGCGCCGCCCCGAAATGACCCTGCGGGTTGGACGGCGGCAGCCGGTCCATCGCCTCCCAGCTGCGGATCAGGATCCTGGCGTGATCGAAGGCGCGCCTGAAATCCGTTCCCGGCCGCAACGACTGCTTGAACAGGGCATCGCCGAAATAGGTCCAATCGCGCCCGGTGGCGCAGCCGAACGACGTGCTCTGCGCATCGGCCGCGGTCAGAACGATCGAATCCTCGCTGGCCAGCGGCGGCACGAACACGCCGCCGAAACAGGCCGACACGATCACGACCCGGTTCTTGATCCCTTCCTTGTCGAGACTGGCCTTGACGTCCTGCGCGCTCAGCACGGCCGCGCCGCCGCCAGGTACCTGCAGGCCGATGCCGCCGTTGGTGCCGTGCGAGGTCATGAACAGGAGCAATACGTCCTCGCTCTTGTTCATCACCTGCCCGACCGCCTGCACCGCCGCGGCAAAATTCCGGCGGCTCGCCAGCGGCACCGCCTCGACCGTTTCGGCGTTGTTGATCAACCGGAGCGAACGGCCGTTGATCGGCAAGGATCGCTCGAGCGCCGCCAACGCGCCGTCGACCTCCTTGACGAAAACGTCCTGCTCGGCCCAGCCCGCGATCCCGATGGCGTAGACGTCCGTCACCCCTTTGCCCTGCGGAGCCAGGCGCGCAAAAGCCGCTTGCAGCAATGCCGGCTGCAAATTCTGCAGCCGCGCCGATGCGATGTCGGGATCGGCATTGCGCTCGCGCCGGGCCGCCTGTGCGGCCCGGGCGTATTCCCACCAGTTGGCGTTACTGGCGTCGAAGCCCGGGCCTGCGAACACCGGGGTATGCGGCACCAGGCCCTTGGCGATGAACAGCGCGGCCCAGAGCGCGATCACCCGTGTCAGCAGCCGCAATCGCGCGCCGGGCTCGACGCTGCGAATGATTGCAAACATGCCGCCGATCCAGGACACGAGCGGTGCGAGAAAGAACGAAATCGAGAGCGCCCCCTCCAGCCAATCGCTCAGCCCATGGGTGCGCAACGCGGGAAAGAACGAGATCACGATCCCGATCGGGGTCGGCGGCAGGACCAGCGCCGATGCCAGCCTGATCGCCGACAGCACGACCTCGGTCAGCACCGAGAGCGCAACCATGGCGGAGAGAAACGTCATGCGCGCGGCCGGGCGCACGAAGAAGGCCGCGACGACGACCGCGATGACGAGCCACGCGATCAGCGCGTTGAGGCCATACGGATTGAACACCGGCGACGGGATCGCATCGAGGTACTGGATGATGCCGCGAACCAGCGCCAGCACGAGGGTCCAGCCGACGAGAGCGGATAGTCCAACGAGTGGTGGATTCGGCGTAGGCTGCCAGATGGCGGCACGCGCCGCGAACTTGAACACCGACCACACGCTGGTCACTCCCTCCCGAGCAGGATCGTCCACCCAAGGCCCCTGCCGCGACCGTGTATCCCCCCGGTCGTTCGGCATCAAGGCACGACGCTCGGGTCTCCTTCGTCAGCGAGTGCGCGAACGGATGGCCACGCAAGATGACCGTAATGGGGCGCGGGGTCGGTGCGGCCGTGGCCGCCGCGCCCGCGCGGGAAAGCAGTATCGGATGAGACCGTTGATGAAGTGGAAACGACCGACACACGATGTGAGCGCTTGCGACCACCTGCCCATTGACAGCGCCGTCCATGATCATAAGATTTTTGTGTGCGCGGGATCGTTCGTAATCGCACGAGCGATGCGCGCGATAAGACCGAAAACGGAGGTGCGATGCCCCCGGGTTACCCAGGCCGCCATGACCGCCGCGGCATTGTTCGGGCCTCGGCGTAGCGGCAGACTTTCGCGAACGGCAGCGTCGGGAGCGGCCTATTGGGCCGCATCAGTGAGGCATGGCCCGCCCTGGCCCCTCCCGGCGAGTGTCCCTTCTTCAGCTAGCGTTCGAGCGACAGCAACGAGGCGCGCGAGCAGTCGGCCGCGCGGGGCCTCGCGTTTTGCCGTCGGGCACCGCATATGAGGTGCCATGAAATTCCTCGACGAGGCCAAGGTCTATATCCGCTCCGGCGACGGCGGGAACGGCTGCGTGTCGTTCCGGCGCGAGAAATTCATCGAGTTCGGGGGACCGAACGGCGGCGACGGCGGCCGCGGCGGCGATGTGATCGTGCAGGCGGTCGACGGGCTCAATACGCTCATCGACTACCGCTATCAGCAGCACTTCAAGGCCAAGAACGGCCGCGGCGGCATGGGCAAAGACCGCCACGGCGCGAGCGGCGACGACATCGTGCTGAAGGTGCCGGCCGGCACGCAGGTCTACGAGGAGGATGGCGAGAGCCTGCTCGCAGACCTCACCGCGGTGGGCCAGCGGGTGGTGCTGGCGCGCGGCGGCAATGGCGGCTTCGGCAACGCGCGGTTCAAGAGTTCGACCAACCGGGCGCCGCGCAACGCCAATCCCGGCCAGCCCGGCGAAGAGCTCACCATCCGGCTGCGCCTCAAGCTGATTGCCGATGCCGGCATTGTCGGGCTGCCCAACGCGGGCAAATCGACCTTTCTCGCGGCGGTAAGCGCGGCCAGGCCGAAGATCGCCGACTATCCCTTCACGACGCTGCATCCGCAGCTCGGCGTCGTCGACAGCGACGGCCGCGAATTCGTGCTTGCCGACATTCCTGGCCTGATCGAGGGCGCGCACGAAGGGATCGGGCTCGGCGACCGTTTTCTCGGTCATGTCGAGCGCTGTCGCGTGCTGCTGCACCTGGTGGACGGCACCAGCGAGCACGCGGGCGAAGCCTACAAGACCGTGCGGGCAGAACTCGAAGCCTACGGCGAAGGGCTGGGCGAGAAGCCCGAAATCGTCGCGCTCAACAAGGCCGACGCGCTGACGCCGGAGCAACTGAAGCAGCAGACCGCGCGGCTCAAGCGCGCGGCCAAGAAGACGCCGCTCGTCGTTTCGGCCGCCACCGGCGCGGGCGTACCCGCGGTGTTGCGCGCGCTGTTGCAGGTGATCGATCAAGGCCGGCGCGAGGAACAGCCCAGTGCCCCGGTCGAGGCCTGGCAGCCGCAGGATTGATGACCGAAAAGACCCTTCGGCGGCCGCGCGCAGCCCGACGGGGCGAAAAGCGCCGGTCAGGCTAGTGTGGCGGTTCAGAAGTCCGCATCATTCATGCGGCGAGTTCGAAATGCGGACTTCTGAACCAAAGCCACACTAGATCAATAAGTTGCTAGTGTCCTTCGATTCCGAAGTTCGCAAACGAGCGTGCGGCATAATGATCCGAACTTCGGAATCGGGACACTAGCGCCCGACGCGCTTGAGATCCCGACCAATCGGCGTGCGTCGGCCTTGGCGTGCACCCGAAAGCACATGCTAAACAACGCGCCGGTGCGACAAATGGTTGTCGCGTGCCGCCGGTCAGTCGCAGCCCGAAACATGTCCCGGAAAGCCCCCTCCCTCACCGACTTCCGCCGCATCGTCGTGAAGGTCGGCTCGTCGCTTCTGGTCGACAGCGACGGGGGACGGCTGCATGACGATTGGCTTTCGGCGCTGGCCGAGGACATCGCCGCTCTGCATCGCGACAAGCGCGACGTGCTGGTGGTCTCGTCGGGCGCGATCGCGCTCGGCCGGGCGGTGCTCAAGCTGCCGCCCGGACCGCTCAAACTCGAGGACAGCCAGGCCGCCGCCGCCGTCGGGCAGATCGCCCTTGCGCGCACGTGGTCGGAGGTGCTGGGCCGCCATCGCATCACCGCCGGCCAGGTGCTGGTGACCCTGCAGGACACCGAGGAGCGCCGGCGCTACCTCAATGCACGCTCGACCATCGACAAGCTGCTGGAGTGGCGCTCGGTGCCGGTGATCAACGAGAACGACACGGTCGCGACCAACGAAATCCGTTACGGCGACAACGACCGGCTCGCGGCGCGCGTCGCCACCATGGCGAGCGCGGACCTGCTGGTGCTGCTCTCCGACATCGACGGGCTCTACGACGCCCCGCCAGCCGGCAACGCCGCCGCCCGGCTGGTCCCGCTGGTGGAGCACATCACCCCCGCGATCGAAGCCATGGCGGGCGCGGCCGGCTCCGAGCTTTCGCGCGGCGGCATGCAGACCAAGGTCGAAGCCGGCAAGATCGCGACCCATGGCGGCACCCACATGGTGATCGCGTCCGGCCGCATCGCACATCCGCTCCAGGCGATTGCCGACGGCGCGCGCTGCACCTGGTTCCTGACTCCGGCAAATCCGGTGACCGCGCGCAAGAAGTGGATCGCGGGCTCGCTCGAGCCGAAGGGCATCTTGACCATCGATGCCGGCGCGGTCGCGGCCTTGCACAGCGGCAAGAGCCTGCTGCCGGCCGGAGTGATCCGCGTCGACGGCAGTTTCGCCCGCGGCGACGCGGTGGTCATCCGCGCGCTCGACGGCACCGAAATCGGCCGTGGCCTGGTGGCCTATGACGCCGAGGACGCCGCCAAGATCAAAGGCCGCTCGTCGGCGGACATTTCGTCGATCCTCGGATTTGCCGGGCGCAGCGAGATGGTGCACCGGGACGATCTGGTCGTGCGGCGCGCCTGACCGGGATCACGATTCCGTTATCTGCCCTCTGCTCGCGCGATGGAACTGCAGTCGTCGACCGGCGCCTGGCGATCAGATCAGCGTTTGCCAAGATGCACATAAAAGAAGACCCCGGCGCCCGAAGGGCCAGGGTCTTTCGCCGGATGGGTGAGGGGTTGGGGGCTGGGGGCACGCCACCCGGCGTTACCTATCCAACGCGGCATGGGAGCGGGCGGTTCCTGGCAACGAAATTATTTTCGCGAGGACCGGCGGCGACGCGGGCGGTCGCGCCGAGATCGCGTCCGTTCCGCCGCATCGCTTGGCAGTTCCACCTGGCGGCCGTCGGGAAATTCGAGATATCGCAAATGGATGCGGAGAGGGCCGTCGCCGCCCGGGCGACCTTCAATGACGTAGCGGGTTCCGACCGGGAACCGGGTGGGAAGACGATCGACCAGTGAACTCATGGCACCACCTCCTGGGGGAACTTCCCTCGGCTTGGTTCCAATGCCAGAGCAGCACGACGGTTCCGAGACAGGCTGATGACCGCAATGGATTCCTGTGGATCACTGTGGACAACGTCCATCACGACGCCCGGCGATGATCCGGAAGCTCTCGGCGTCATCATTGCCGGCATCGTCGCGTCGCGGTTGCCCCGCTGGCGCCGGGCGCGGGCGTTCGCGCCGTCAAAGATCGAAGCCGTTATCCCTCGCCAAATTCTTCAGCGAGGTTTCGGGCCGGGCGCCGAGATGTTGGATCACCTCGGCCGCGGCCAGCGCTCCAAGCCGTGCAGCCGTGCGATAGTCGACGCCGCGCGACAGTCCGACCAGAAAACCCGCGGCGAAGAGATCGCCCGCGCCGGTGGCGTCGACCAGCCGCTCGATCGGGCTCGCTGGAATCGCGTCGGTCTCCTCGCGGGTCACAACCAGACAACCCTTTTCGCTGCGGGTGATCACGGCAAGCCGCACGTCGTTGCGCAGCGCTTTGACCGCGGTGTCGAAGTCGGCGGTCTCATAAAGACTGTGCAGCTCGCTCTCATTGGCGAAGACGATATCGACCGTGCCGGTGCGAATGAGATCGAGGAATTCCGCGCGATATCGGCCGACGCAAAACGCGTCCGACAACGTGAGCGCGACATCGCGCTCGGCGCCGTGCGCGATCTTTGCGGCCTTGAGGAAAGCTTCCTTCGCGTGCGGCGGATCCCACAGATAGCCCTCGAGATAGATGATCTGGGCGGCGGCAATGGCGTCGGCGTCGATATCGTTCGGATGCAGATCCTGGGCCGCTCCAAGATAGGTATTCATGGTGCGCTCGCCGTCGGGCGTGACCAGCACATAGCAGCGCGCGGTCGATGGACCGGCCGACGCGGGCGGCGTTGCGAAGGCCACCCCCGCAGCACGGATGTCGTGCGCGAATACGCGGCCAAGCTCGTCATCCTTGACCTTGCCGATGAACGCCGCGCGCCCGCCGAGGCTCGCCACCCCCACGATGGTATTCGCCGCCGAGCCGCCGGACACTTCCACCGCCGGTCCCATGGCATCGTAGATCGCTCCCGCCTGCGCCTCATCGATCAGCTGCATCGCGCCCTTGCGCATCTTTTGCTTGGCCAGGAAATCATCTTCGGTGCGTGCAATGACATCGACAATCGCGTTGCCGATGCCGAGGACGTCGAATTGCGTTGAAGCCATTCAAAAAACTCCCACCCATGAGGCGGGCGCACTATAGCGGTCGAATTCTTCGAGGCAATCGCGTGCTGCTAACCAATGCCGCACGCTGCCATCGCACCAAATCAAGCGGTTGATAGACCACCGCAGCGGACGCGAACCAGCGGAACCAAACCGAGGGTGACGCCTCGCCGGGCGCCCCACTACAATAGGGACGGAGGCCACGCTTCATGTCGCTCGCGCGCGATGTCACCACCGTCGGCAGCGCAACGCTGGGGTCGCGGCTCCTCGGATTTGCCCGCGACATGGGCATTGCCGCGCTACTCGGCGCGGGCGTCTTCTCCGACGCGTTCTTTGCGGTCCTGCAGATCACCAATTTCTTCCGCCGACTGCTGGCCGAGGGCGCGCTCAACGCGGCCTTCGTGCCGTTGTGGCTGCGGATCAAGCAGATCGAGGGCCGGGCTGGCGCCCATCGCTTCTTTCAGCAGGTGTTCAGCGCCACGCTGCTCGTGGGCGGCGTACTGGCGGCAGGCGCGCTCTGGTTCGCACCGGCGCTCACCGGCCTGCTCGCGCCCGGCTTCGACGGAGAACGTCATGCATTGGCAACCGAGTATCTTCGTATCGTCGCGCCCTATCTGGCGTTGACCGGCATCGTCGCCGTCCTGGCGGCGGCGCTCAACGCCCAGGGTCGCATGGTCGCGGCCGGCCTGGGCACGGTCGCCTTCAACGTGGTGCTGCTGCTTGCGCTCGCATGGATCGCGGGCTTGGGCGTGACGCAGCCATCCGCGGTCGGCGCGATCCTCGCCTATGCGATCCTGCTCGCCGGGATCGTCCAGCTGGGCGTGACCGGAGCCGGCTTTCTGCAGCTGCGGCGCTCCACCGGCAGCGCCGGAAAGGCGGGCACCGGTTCGCGGCGGGAGGCACCGCGCTGGCTCCGCGGCTGCATTCACTTTTCCCCCGATGCGCGGCGCTTCTTCTTGCTCGCCGTTCCCGGCCTTGTCGCTGCCGGCATTCCGCAACTGAAGCTGATCGCCGGCGCCATGGTCGCGTCATCCTCGCAGGCCGCGGTGTCGTGGCTCTACTACGCCAACCGCCTGTACGAATTGCCGCTCGGCGTGATCTCGATCGCCATGGCTTCGGTGCTGGTGTCGGCGATCGCCGCGAGCGTGCGCAGCGGAGAAAGCGCGGCGAGCGCGGCGGCGCAATCGCGCGGGGTCGAGATTGCGATCGGCCTGGCGCTTCCCTCCGCGGTCGGCTTCGCGGTGCTGGCGGAGCCGATCGCCGCCGCGCTGTTCGAGCGCGGCGCCTTCGGGCCGCGCGATACCGCAGCCGTCGCCGCGGCGCTCGCGGCGATCTGCGCCGGCTTGCCCGGCCACGCGCTCGAGAAGGTATTCGGCGCGGTGTCGTTCGCGCATGAGGACACGCGCACGCCGATGCTTGCTGCGCTGGTCGGGCTTGCGTCGGCCGTCATCGGATCGCTTGCTCTGTTTCCCCATTACGGCCACGTCGGCGTGGCGGCGGCGATTGCGATTTCCGGCTGGGTCGGCGCGATGATCCTCGGCACGATCTTGCAGCGACGGGGCTGGCTGCGTCTCGATCGCGACGCAGCGCGGCGGCTGCCACGGATCGTCCTGGCGGCCGTCGTCATGGGACTGTCGATCTTTGCCGTGCTCGCGCTGCTCGCACCGCTGTTCAACGCGAGCGGATCGCTGGCGCGGATGGCCGTACTCGTGGTCCTGGTCGCGATCGGGCTGGTGACTTACATGGCAAGCCTCGAAGTCCTCCGCGCCGCGCGCATGCGCGACCTTCTCGCCGCCGTGCGTAATCCCGGACCACGGGAGTGAGCGCTCCTCTTGCGCGTGGGGCTCGGGTCATGCCATGTGGCGGCGCAACCGACGAGGATCCCGGCATGGCGTTCAAGGAGCGGGTATTTTCCGGCGTGCAGCCGACCGGCAATCTGCACCTCGGCAATTATCTCGGCGCGCTCGTGAAATTCGTCGCGCTGCAGGACAGGTACGACTGCATCTATTGCGTGGTGGATCTGCACGCGATCACGGTGTGGCAGGATCCGGCCGAGTTGCCGAAGGCGATCCGCGAGGTCACCGCCGCGTTTCTTGCCTGCGGCATCGATCCGAAAAAGCACATCGTGTTCAATCAAAGCCAGGTCGCCGAGCATGCCGAGCTTGCCTGGGTGTTCAACTGCGTCGCCCGTCTCGGCTGGCTCAACCGCATGACCCAGTTCAAGGAGAAGGCGGGCAAGGATCGCGAGAACGCATCGATCGGTCTCTACTCCTATCCCACCCTGATGGCGGCGGACATCCTTGTCTATCGCGCCACTCACGTGCCGGTCGGAGAGGACCAGAAGCAGCATCTGGAGCTTTCGCGCGACATCGCGCAGAAATTCAACAACGACTTCATCAAGTCGATCCAGGCGCACGGCTACGGCGACGCGTTCTTTCCACAGCCCGAGCCGTTGATCCAGGGGCCGGCGACGCGCGTGATGTCGCTGCGTGACGGCTCGAAGAAGATGTCGAAATCGGATGCTTCGGACCAATCGCGCATCAATCTGACCGACGACGCCGAAGCGATTGCCCATAAGATTCGAAGGGCCAAGACCGACCCGGAGGCGCTGCCGAGCGAGGAGAAGGGCTTGGATCCGCGACCCGAGGCTGACAACCTGGTCGGCATCTATGCGGCGCTTGCGGAAACGAGCAAGGCGGACGTGCTGAGGGAATTCGGCGGCGCGCAATTCTCAACCTTCAAGGCCGCGCTGGTCGATCTCGCGGTCGCCAAGCTCGGCCCGATCAATGCCGAAATGAAGCGACTCGTCGCCGACCCCGTCTATATCGATTCGGTACTCGCTGACGGCGGCGCGCGCGCGCAGGTCATCGCGGCCGAGACCATGAAAGCGGTCAAGGACATCGTGGGTTTCGTCCGCCGCTGAGTCAGCATAATCCGACCACTTGCAACCGTCTCACCGTGGTGCGCACTTGTGCCGCTACCGAACGGCGTGGCAGGATTCTTGAAATTGGCCGGGGGAGCCGATGAGCAAGAAGCGCCGCAGCTACGAGGCGGGTCACTCGCCGAAATTCATGGTCGTGATCGACGATTCGCCGGAATGCGACCGCGCGCTCTATTTCGCCAGTCGGCGCGCGCTGCGAATCGGAGCCACCGTGCTGATGCTGCGCGTCATCGAAACCCACGATCGCAACCAGCAATGGCTCGGCGTCGCCGACATCATGCGCGCCGAGGCGCACGAGGAGGCGAACGCCGTGCTTGATCGCCATGCCATCCGCGCCTCGAGCATCACCGGCGTCATGCCGCAACGCGTGATCCGCGAAGGCGAAAAGGCGCAGGAGGTGCTTAATCTGATTGAGGACGATGAGGACATCGCCATCCTGGTGCTCGCCGCCGACACCGGCAAGGAGGGCCCTGGACCGCTGGTATCCAGCGTCTGCAAGAACGCAGGCGACTTTCCCATCCCGGTCGCCATCGTGCCCGGGCACCTCAGCGACGAGGATCTCGATGCGATGTCCTGATACCGGCGGGTTCCGCTGGCGTCATCGCCGGCCCGGCGCTTGAACTTCCACCGCGCGGCGCCACCTATTACAATGATGGCACGCGGCAATTTGCGCGCAGGCGATTGGTCCTGAGCCGCTGAAGGAGCTAGTCATGTTCATCCAGACCGAGCCAACCCCCAATCCGGCGACGCTCAAATTCCTGCCCGGACGGGCCGTGCTGCCGAGCGGCACGCTCGATATGCGTGACAAGGACGCGGCCACCCAGTCACCGCTGGCCGAGCGCCTGTTTGACGTCGCAGGCGTCTCCGGGGTGTTTTTCGGCTCCGATTTCATCGCCGTCACCAAGAGCGAGGGCGAATGGCAGCAGCTCAAGCCGGCCATCCTCGGCGCCATCATGGAGCACTTCATGTCCGGCGCGCCGATCGTGAGCGGCCAGGATGCGCCGGCATCGGCCGATAGCGAGGAGTTCTTCGAAGCCAAGGATTCCGAGACGGTCGCCACCATCAAGGAGCTGATCGAAGCGCGGGTGCGGCCGGCGGTCGCCAATGACGGCGGCGACATCACCTTCCGCGGCTTCAAGGACGGCATCGTCTATCTCGATATGAAGGGCGCCTGTTCGGGATGCCCGTCCTCGACCGCAACGCTGCGTCACGGCATCCAGAATCTCCTGCGCCACTACCTCCCCGACATCGTCGAAGTCAGGCCGATGGCATGACCCAGGCCCCTCATTCGAAGGCCAAGTGAGGCCAATAACCAACCAGCACAGCGGCGGACCCCCCAAATTTCGACGTTTACTGCGTCGTCCGCCGACACGGATGTTTGCGGCCAAGGTTAAGCCATGCGCGTCCTTGCCATCGACACGGCGCTCGAGGCCTGCTCGGCCGCCGTATTCGATACCGATCGCGGTGGCATCACCGCCAGCGAGAGCCTTGCGATGGCGCGCGGGCACGCCGAAGCCGTGATGCCGCTGCTTGCGCGGGTGATGGACCTGGCCGAGATCGAATTCGCCAGCCTCGACCGCATCGCCGTCACCACCGGCCCCGGCAGCTTTACCGGGTTGCGGGTGGGAATAGCGGCCGCGCGCGGCATCGCGCTTGCGGCCGGAAAGCCGGCGATCGGCCTTTCCACGCTGGCGGCCTTTGCCACGCCGCTGATCGCCGAAGACGACACGACGCACGTGGTGGCGGCGATCGACGCACGCCACGACAACGTCTATCTGCAGGTCTTCGGCATCGGCGGGCGCACGCTCGTCGCCCCTCGCATCGCGACGCTGCGCGACGCCGTGCGAGCGGCGATCACCGGCCCCGCCCGCATCATTGGTTCGGCTGCAAAACAGGTGGCGGCAGCATGGCCGAAGGGAGCTGAACCGCCTTTGCAGGTCGAGCATCGCAGCGCGCCGGACATCGACTGGGTCGCGCGGCTCGGTGCCGCCGCGGCGGAAGGTTATGGGCCGCCGAAGCCGCTTTATCTACGCGCGCCCGACGCACAGCCGCAGGATGCGGCACGCCTGCCTCGTCGATGATCGCGATCATCACCCGTCTGTTCGCGCGCAGCGAGCCCGCGCTGTCGGAAGCCTCGCCGCGGGACGCCCGTGCGCTCGCCGGCCTGCACGCAGCCTCGTTCCACCGCGGATGGAGTGATGGCGAATTCGAACATCTGCTTCTCGACCGTCATGTCGTTGCGCATCGCGCCATGGTGGGCCGCAGTCTTATCGGGTTCATCATATCGCGGCGGGTGCTCGAGGAAGCCGAAATCCTTTCGGTCGCCGTCGCCGCTTCCCGGCGCGGCAAGGGACTGGCGCGCAAGTTGCTCGATCTGCATCTGCGCCGGCTCGCGGGTCTCGGCGCACGCGCGGTTTTTCTTGAAGTGGACGAAGGCAACCAGCCGGCGCGCCGGCTTTATCGGCGCGCCGGCTTCCGCGAGGTCGGGCGCCGGGAAGGCTATTACCCCGCCGGCCAGGGCTCGGCCGCACTGATTCTCCGTCGAGACCTGGTGTGATACGCAACAGTGCTCGGAATTCAGCAATCAGACCGAACGGGGCCACGACCCAACCCCTGATGACCGAGGCCCGGGACCGATGGATTCCACCCCCCTGCCATGATATTGCGGTCGGACGGAGAAGCGTCGTGAACGCGCCGAAGCCTAGAGACATCGAAGCTTTATGCACGGCCAAGGGCATGCGCATGACCGAGCAGCGTCGGGTCATTGCGCGCGTGCTGGCGGCTGCGGATGACCATCCGGATGTCGAGGAGCTCTATCGGCGTTGCGCCGCGGTGGACGACCGCATCTCGATTTCCACCGTCTACCGGACGGTGAAGCTGTTCGAGGATGCCGGCATCATCGAGCGCCATGACTTCCGCAACGGCCGCGCCCGCTACGAGCAGATACCCGACAGCCATCACGACCACCTCATCAATCTGCGCACCGGCGAGGTGATCGAGTTCCAGTCGGAAGATATCGAACGGCTGCAGGCCGAGGTGGCGCGGCGCCTGGGCTACCGGCTGATCGATCATCGGCTCGAACTCTACGCGATCCCGCTCGACGACAAGCCGAAGCGCTGAAGCCGCGTTGCGATTGAGGGACGAGCATTGACGAGTGCATCGCGCATCTTGCTCGGTGTTGTTCTCGCGACCGGCATGGCCGCGACCGATGGCCATGCGCAGACCGCCACGTATCCCGACCGGCCGGTGAAGATGTTGGTCGGCTTCGCCGCCGGCGGCGGCACCGACGTTGCCGCCAGAATTCTGGCGCAAAAGCTGACCGAAGCCCTGGGTCAGACGGTCGTCGTGGAGAACCGCCCGGGCGCGAGCGGGATGATCGCCGCCGAGGCGGTGGCGAAATCGGTGCCCGATGGATACACGCTGATGATGGGCAGCCAGACCACGCTCGCGGTCGCGCCGGCGCTCTATCGCAAGTTTTCGATCGACGCCGGGAAGGATTTCGTCGGAGTGGCGATGGCGGGCGTCTCGCCGCTCGTCTTGGTCGTTCACCCTTCGGTACCGGTGCAATCGGTGCGCGACCTGATCGCGCTGGCCAAGGCCAAGCCGGGCACGATCAATTTCGGCTCAGGCGGGCTCGGAACAACGCCACACATGGCGGGCGAGCTGTTTTCGATCCAGGCCGGCGTCAAGATGGTCCACGTCGCCTATCGGGGAGAGGCGCCGGCGATCAACGACCTTCTCGGCGGACAGTTGCATCTGATCTTCGCCAACCTCTCCGCCGTCATCGGCAACGTCAAGGCAGGGTCGCTGCGCGCGCTCGCCGTCACCAGCGCGCAGCGCGCCGCCACGGCGCCGGAAATTCCCACCATCGCGGAGGTCGCCCTCCCCGGCTTCGACGCGGCGACCTGGTTTGCATTGGTCGCACCGGCAGGAACGGCCCGGGAGATCGTGCTGCGGTTGAACACTGAAGTGACGCGCCTCGTCGCTCAGCCGGAGACCCAGAAACGTTTCGCCGACCTCGGGATGACGATCGGCTCCGGCTCCCCCGACGCGCTCGATGCCTACATCAAGTCCGAGATCGGCAAGTGGTCGCAGGTGATCAAGGAGGCCGATGTCCGGGTATCGGAATAGCCCTGGCGGCGACCATTGCCATTTCCTTTTGGCGTCAAACCCGGTAAGAACAGGGCCGACAGCCGACCCCGCGCGGCGCTGAATTTATGAGGCGCATCAAAGAGTTGATGGCGCCAAGGCGCGGAAATCGACGCAACCGGCATGAACGGACCGCGCAAGCTCTACGTCAAATCCTTCGGGTGCCAGATGAACGTCTACGATTCCCATCGTATGACGGACCTGCTCGTGCCCGAGGGCTTCACCGAGACCACCCGGGTCGAGGACGCCGATCTCGTCATCCTCAACACTTGCCACATTCGTGAAAAGGCGGCGGACAAGGTCTATTCCGAGCTTGGCCGTATCCGCGTGCTCAAGCAGGCCGCCGCGCAGGAAGGCCGCCGCGTGACTATCGCCGTGGCGGGCTGCGTCGCCCAGGCCGAGGGGGAGGAAATCATCCGCCGCGCGCCGGCGGTCGACCTCGTGGTCGGTCCGCAGAACTATCATCGACTGCCCGGCCTGCTCGCAAGGGCCGAGCGCGAGGGTGCCGTCGTCGACACCGAATTCCCGGTCGAGGACAAGTTCGATCAACTGAAGGCGCCGAGCCGCGAGGCGATTCGCGCGCGCGGCATCTCCGCGTTCGTGACGGTGCAGGAAGGCTGCGACAAGTTCTGCACGTTCTGTGTCGTGCCCTATACACGCGGCGCCGAGATGTCGCGGCCGGTCGCAAAGATCGTGGCCGAAGTGGAACGGCTCGCCGCCGCCGGCGTGCGCGACGTCACGCTGATCGGCCAGAACGTGAATGCCTATCATGGCGAAGGACCGGACGGCCGCCCCTGGACACTCGGGCGATTGCTCACGCGCATTGCCGAGCTGCCGCGTATCGCCCGATTGCGCTACACCACGAGCCATCCGTGCGACATGGACGCGAGCCTGATTGCGGCGCATCGCGACCTGCCGAGCGTGATGCCCTACCTGCACCTGCCGGTACAATCGGGTTCCGACCGCATCCTGGCGGCGATGAACCGCCGTCATACTCGCGCTGATTATCTGGAGGCGATCGCGCGCATGCGCGGTGCCCGTTCTCACTTTGCGTTCTCGTCGGACTTCATCGTCGGGTTCCCTGGCGAGACCGAGGATGACTTTCGTGCGACGCTCTCGCTGGTCGACGAGGTCGGCTACGCCAGCGCTTATTCCTTCAAGTACTCGGCTCGACCCGGAACGCCGGCCGCGGAGATGGACGATCAGATCTCCGAGGAAGTGAAATCCGAGCGGCTCTACCGCCTGCAGGCGGCGGTCGACCGCCACCAGGCCGCATTCAACGCGCAGTGCATTGGCCGCACCTTCGACATCTTATTCGACCGGCCGGGACGCTATCCTGGCCAGATCGTCGGACGCTCCCCATATCTCCAGCCGGTTCAGGTCATGGCTCCCCCGACGATGATCGGAGACGTCGCAAAGGTGAGAATTACCCAGATGAGCACCAACAGCCTGTTTGGCGCGCTGGTGGAAGCGCCGGCGGACGCCGAACCGATGCTGGCGGAGGGCTGAACCATTGCGCTCACCACGACCGGACAACGGCCCCCTCGTGTCCTCAGCGGACGCCCCCGGCGACAATGCTGCAACCCAGGTCGTGCTCGCGTTCGACGATAACCGGCTCGCCTCGGTGCTGTTCGGCCAGTACGGCCAGAACCTGGCACTCATCGAACGTCGGCTGGGCGTCGTCGCCGAGCAGCGTGGCAACCACGTCAACGTCGCCGGCTCGCGCGACGGCGTGGAGCGGGCGCGCCGCGTGCTCGAGGGGTTGTACGAGCAGATCAAGCGCGGCGACGAACTCGTGTCCGGCGATGTCGACGGCGCCATCCGCCTGGCCATCGCGCAGGGCTCATTGTTCGACTATGACGCCGCGACCGCGCGACCGAGCTTCGAGGAGATCAATCTGCGCAAGCGCCCGGTTCGCGCGCGCACGGCCGCCCAGGACGCTTATATCCGCGCGTTGCGCCGCCATGCGCTGGTGTTCGGCACCGGGCCGGCGGGCACCGGCAAGACTTGGCTCGCGGTCGCCCAGGCGGTGCAGCTCTTCGAGCGCAAGGAGGTCGACCGCATCATCCTCTCCCGTCCTGCGGTCGAGGCGGGCGAGCGGTTAGGATTTCTGCCCGGCGACATGCGCGAGAAGGTCGATCCGTATCTGCGCCCGATCTACGATGCACTCTATGACCTGATGGATGCCCGCATTGTCGAGCGCGCGCTGCAGACCGGCGAGATCGAGATCGCGCCGCTCGCCTTTATGCGCGGACGCACGCTCTCGAATGCGGTCGTGATCCTCGATGAGGCCCAGAATACGACCTCGATGCAGATGAAGATGTTCCTCACGCGGCTCGGCGAAAATAGCCGGATGATCGTCACCGGCGATCCGAGCCAAGTCGACCTGCCGTCCGGACAGACCTCCGGCCTTGCGGAAGCGACACGGCTTCTCAGGAATGTCGAGGGAATTGGTCACGTCGTCTACACCGCCGAGGACGTCATCCGTCATGAACTCGTGGGGCGCATAGTCGACGCCTACGACAAGGCGGCGCTCAAGGCCACGCGCGCACGCGAGACCAAGGAATGAGCGCCCTTGCTTCCTTTGTTTCCGCTCCGAGCGGAGCTGGTCGATGACATTGGTGATGCGCAGCCAGCGCACACGATCGCCGCTTCCACCGCGACGTGCGGGCCCGGCGGTCGAGATCGTGGTCGAGTCCGCGCTCTGGAGGGAGCAGCGCAACGCGAAAGCACTGTTGCGCCGGGCGATCGCAGAGGCGGGGGCGAAGGTGCCGAAATGCGAGGGCGAACTTGCCATCGTGCTGACCGATGACGCGGCGATGCGGACGCTCAATCGGGATTGGCGCTGCAAGGATGCGGCGACCAACGTTCTGTCGTTTCCGGCACAGGGACCGCGCGCCGCGCCTGGAATCCCGCGCCTGCTCGGCGATATCGTGATCGCTTACGAGACGACGGACCGCGAAGCGCGCGCCGAGCATAAGCCCTTTGCGCATCATCTGGCGCATCTCGCGGTGCATGGATTTCTTCATCTCGCCGGCTACGATCACCAGGCGGATGACGAGGCTGATGCCATGGAAAAGCTCGAGATCCTGATCCTTGCACAGCTTGCCATCCCCGATCCCTACATTGCGCGCGGCGCACCTGATCGCGATGGCTGATTCCGAACCTACCCATTCGAACGAGCCTGGGGCGACGTACAATCTGCCCGCGCTGGTACCGCGGTCGGGCCCCGCCGCAGGCGAGGCCACCGAGAGCTGGCTCACCCGGGCGCTGCGGACGGTGTTCGGCTGGAAGGCAAGCACGATCCGCGCGGACCTCAAGGACGTGCTCGAGGATAGTGCGGGCGAAACCGGCTTTTCCCCGACTGAGCGCACCATGCTCAAGAACATCCTCGGTTTGCGCGAGCGGCGCATCGTGGATGTCATGGTTCCACGCGCCGACATCATCGCGGTGCAGCGCGACATCGCTCTGGGCGAACTCATGAAGGTGTTCGAGAGCGCGGCCCATTCGCGCCTCGTGGTCTATGACGACACCCTCGACGACGCTGGGGGCATGGTCCACATCCGCGACCTCGTCGCCTTCATGACGGAGCGAGCCGCCGCGAGCGCGAAGGCCAACACGCGGCGCAAGCGGCCGTTTCCCGCCGGGCTGGATCTCAAGGCTGTCGATCTTTCGATGCCGCTGTCGGCAACAAAGATCGTGCGCGAAATCCTCTACGCGCCGCCGTCCATGCCGGTGCTGGACCTGCTCGCCAAGATGCAGACGACCCGCATTCATCTCGCCCTCGTTGTCGATGAATATGGGGGCGCCGACGGCGTGGTATCGATCGAGGACATCGTCGAGCAGATCGTGGGCGAGATCGCCGACGAACACGACGAGGAGGATCCGCCGGGCGTGGTGCGCCAGCCCGATGGCTCGTTCCTGGCCGATGCCCGCGCCAACCTGGAAGACATCGCCTCGATCGTCGGCAGCGAATTTGATGTGGCCGAAGTCGCGAAGGAGGTGGACACGCTCGCGGGATACGTTGCGACCCGGATCGGGCGTGTGCCGGTGCGGGGTGAACTCGTCCCCGGTCCCGGTCCGTTCGAGATCGAAATTCTCGACGCCGATCCCCGTCGAGTGAAGAAACTCAAAATTTATCGCGGCCAGGATCGGCAGAACGGCAATAGCCGCGAGATGCGCCGGCAGGCGTCGGGTGCCGCCATCACGCCCCCTAGCGCCACCACCAGTTCCCCTTTTCCCGTGACCAGCGACGAATCGGCGAAGCTTTCGTCCCACACAGCACAATCGAAATCCGCCCGCCGGTCGTGACGCTGAGCCGCCTCGCCCAAACGATCGTACTGGCTCAGGGGTGGTGGCGGATCCTGATCGCATTCCTCGCCGGTGCGGCGTCGACGCTGGCGCTGCCGCCGACAAACATCTGGCCGGTTCCCTTCGTCACCTTCCCGATCCTGATTTGGCTCGTCGATGGTGCGGTTGGGCGTCTCGGCGGCGTACTCGCCGCCGCCACGGCGGGCTGGTGGTTCGGCTTCGGCTATTTCCTGGCTGGTCTGTACTGGCTCGGCCATGCGTTCCTGGTCGACGCCAAGACCTTCGGCTGGCTGCTCCCGTTCGCCGTCACCGCGCTTCCGGCGGCAATGGCGATCTACACGGCGCTGGGGCTCGCACTGGCGCGCGCGATCTGGACGCGCGGCGCCACCCGGATCCTGGCGCTCGCGGCGGCGCTCACGCTGGCGGAATGGCTGCGCGGTCATCTGTTCAGCGGCTTTCCCTGGAACACCTATGGCTACGCGCTGATCTCGCCGCTGTGGCTCGCACAGGGCTCGGCCCTCATCGGGATTTGGGGTCTCACCTTCCTTGCTGTCGGGATCTATTCGTCGCCGGCCGTGCTCGCCGACCCGCGTACCGACACCAAACGTCCGTGGCTGGCTCCGGCATTGAGCGTGGCCGTGATCGCCGCGCTCGCCATCTACGGCGCCACCCGGCTGGCCGGGACGTCAACGAGCTACGTCGAAGGCGTCCACCTTCGCATCATGCAGCCCAATCTGCAGCAGGACGACAAATTCAACTACGCGCGAAAGCAGCAGGTGATGAGCCGCTATCTCACCCTGTCCGATCGCGCGAGCGATCCGCAATCGACCGGCCTGCGCGGTGTCACGCATCTGATCTGGCCGGAATCCGCGTTCCCGTTCTTCCTCACGCGCGAACCGGACGCGCTGGCGCAAATCGCCGCGCTGCTGCGGGAGGGTACGGTGCTGATCACCGGCGCGATCCGTGCGCCCGATACGGCCCCACCCGGTGGCGTGCACCGCGCCTATAATTCAATTTACGTGATCGGTCATGACGGCTCGATCCTGTCGGTCTACGACAAGGTCCATCTCGTGCCGTTCGGGGAATACCTGCCGTTCCAGGACCTGCTGGAGCGGCTCGGCCTCGAGCAGCTCACCAAGGTGCGCGGCGGGTTCATCCCGGGCGACCACCGCCACGATCAACCGGCGCCGGGGGCGCCGAATTTTCTTCCGCTGATCTGCTACGAGATCATTTTCGCCAGCGACGCGGTTCCTGACAGTGAGCGGGCGGGCTGGCTCTATCGCCATATCGGCCGCTATTTCGACTGGCCGTTCGTCGCCGGAAGCGGCGAGCGGCCCGGCTGGCTCCTGAATCTCACGAATGACGGATGGTTTGGCGCAAGCGCGGGTCCCTACCAGCATTTTCAGCAGGCCCGGGTGCGCGCAATCGAAGAGGGCCTCCCCCTGGTGCGGGCGGCAAATACCGGGATCTCGGCCGTGGTCGATCCGTTTGGGCGGGTGGTCGCATCGTTGCCACTAGGAGTCGAAGGGGTGCTTGACGCGCCGCTCCCGCAGCCGATCGCGCCCACGCCCTATGCGCGATTGGGTGACGCCTTCGCCGGAATCATGGTCGCGGGCGCGTTCGGGTGGGTAATCCTGGTACGCCGCCGGCGAGGGACACGTTAACGCAGAACAGCCCAGCGCGTGGTGCATGTCGGCCTGCGCGTGCTATGGTTGCATGTGTGACATGGTGGCACAACTTTTCGCCCACAGGTTACAGTTGAAACTATCGATAAATTGCTCTTTTTGATCAACGCGTAGGGTACACTGAAGGTTGTATTCGAATTTCCACCCCTTTTTACCGTGCCGCCCGAGCTGCATTGAATACGATTGCGTTCAGGCTTCACAGAAGGGACATTAGCGCGAACCACGGCTGCATAGGAGCTCGTTATGGCTGCCGCCAAAAAGGCCCCGAATCCGATCGACAAGCATGTCGGGAGCCGGGTGCGCATGCGCCGCATGATGCTCGCCATGAGTCAGGAAAAGCTTGGCGATGCGCTTGGTCTCACTTTTCAGCAGGTCCAAAAATACGAAAAGGGCACCAACCGCATCGGGGCGAGCCGGTTGCAGCAAATCTCCCACATCCTGCAGGTACCGGTGGCATTCTTCTTCGAGGGCGCGCCCAACTTGCATGGGTCGACGGAGGGAATGAAAGAGGCACCCTCCCCCGCCTACGTTTCGGATTTCCTCGCCACCTCCGAAGGGCTTTCGCTGACCAAGGCCTTCATGCGGATCAAGGAAGCCAAGCTCAGGCGCCGCATCGTCGACCTCGTCGAGGAGATCGCAGGCGAGGCTGACGATTAGGTCGGCGCAAAGAACAGACGATACAACACGACCAGCGGTTCAGCCTCCGGCGTTGGCCGGTATTATGTCTTCCCACCCTGCCCACATCTTGACCCCGTTCGGGGACGCTGCAAGAAACACTCCGCGCTCGACAGCCGTGCCGGCTGCACTCGATTCTGCGAGGGGAGCTTTCAGTGTCACACTCCAACTATCTCTTCACCAGCGAGTCCGTATCTGAAGGTCATCCCGACAAGGTCTGCGATCAGATCTCGGATGCGATCCTCGATGCTTTCCTCGAGAACGACGTCAAGCTTGGGATTGCCGACGACAGTTTGGTGAATACGCGGCTCGGCTGCGAGACTCTCTGCACCACCAACAAGATCGTCATTGCCGGAGAAGGCCGCGGACAGGCGCCGCTGTTCAGCAGGTACGGCAACCATGCGGTGGTCAATCGCGAGATGATCTCGCAGATCGCCCGCAACGTCGTCCGTGACATCGGCTATGACCAGGATGGATTCTCCTATCACGGCGCCGATATCGAGGTGCTGCTTCATGGCCAATCCCCCGACATCGCCATGGGTGTGGATGCCAAGAAGAAGAGGGGCGAGGAGCAGGAGGGCGCCGGCGACCAGGGCATGATGTTCGGCTTCGCCTGCACCGAGAGCGAGGTCTACGAGAAGGGCTCGTTCATGCCGGCTCCGATCTACTTCGCTCACAAGATCCTGAAGGTGCTGGCGGAGAAGCGCCGCTCCAAGCAGTTGTTCGACCTGCAGCCCGATGCCAAGAGCCAGGTGACCGTGCAATACGTCGCCGGCAAGCCGATCGGGTGCACCAAGGTCGTGGTGTCGACGCAGCACAACGCCGAGACTCGTAACGGCAAGAAGTACTCCCCGGCGATGGTAAAGGACCTGATCGGCGACGCCGTCGCGTCCGCGCTGCCCGAGGGATGGATGCCGAAAAGACCGTCCGATTTCCTGGTCAACCCGACCGGCAACTTCGTGGTCGGTGGTCCCGATGGCGATTGCGGACTCACCGGCCGCAAGATCATCGTCGACACCTATGGCGGCTACGCCCCCCATGGCGGCGGCGCCTTCTCGGGCAAAGATCCGACCAAGGTCGATCGCTCGGCGGCCTATGCCGCGCGTTATCTCGCCAAGAACGTGGTCGCGGCCGGCATCGCAGAGCGCTGCACCATCCAGATCGCCTATGCGATCGGCGTCGCCGACCCGATGTCGCTCCTGGTCGATACCCACGGCACCAGCAAAGTCGATGAGAAGAAGCTGGAAAAGGCGTTGCCCGAAATCTTCCGTCTCACGCCGACGAATATCCGCCGCACGCTCAAGCTGAACCGGCCGATCTATCGCCGCACGTCCGCCTATGGCCATTTCGGCCGCGCCCCTGACAAGGACGGCGGCTTCTCATGGGAAAAGACCGATCTGGTGAAGGACATCAGAAGCGCGGTCGGCTGATCCTTCCGAGGCGCTCCATCCGGCTCTTTCGTCACCCGCGGTAGCGGCACCTTACGCTGGCGCCGCGCCGGCTGCTCATGTGACGACTGGAGGCTTGGGGCGACATCGGTTTATTGCGGACCGCAATTCGCATTTATCGGTCGCATGATCCCTGCTCTAACAGGCATGACATCGAGGGCGACCTTTGTCATGGCGGACGAGACCGGAAGATCGCGTGCGTTCTTCGGCCGGCGTAAAGGTCATCCCCTGCGGCCGCAGCAGGCGGCGTTGTTCAAGACCCTGCTGCCGCGGCTCGCCCTCGATCTCACCGGACCGCCACCGGCGCCAGCTTCCTTGTTTCCAGAGCCGGTCGATGACGTGCGGCTCGAGATCGGATTCGGCGGTGGCGAGCACCTCATGACCGAGGCGCGGATGCACCCGCGCACCGGCTTCATCGGCGCCGAGCCGTTCGTCAACGGCATGGCGAAGGCACTGGCTGCCATTGCCGCGGGACATCTCCCGAACATCCGACTCCATCACGGCGATGCAACGGAGCTCGTGGCCTGGCTGCCCCCGGCCTCGCTTACGCGCGTCGATCTCATCTATCCCGACCCTTGGCCGAAGCGCCGGCATTGGAAACGCCGTTTCGTGCAGGACCAAAGCGTCGCCGCGATCGCCCGTATCCTGCGGCCCGGCGGCGAATTCCGGTTCGCGAGCGACATCCCGGACTATGCGGCCTGGACGCTCAACCATTTGGTCCGATCGCGCGACTTTGCATGGACGGCGGAGCGTGCCGACGACTGGCGCCAAGCGTGGCCGGGCTTTTCCGGGACGCGGTACGAGGCCAAGGCCAAGCGCGAAGGCCGCGCACCCTGCTATCTGATTTTCCGCAGGACGGACGACCAGCCGCTGCCGCCGGACGCGTGACCAATCACGGCGAGCAGATACGCCGACGGTCAGACCTCTACTCCGTCTTCCGCCGGCATTTGTCTGTCGTCCGATCGCATCTGCCAGAACCGCACCACCCGCTGCGCCGTACCCGGCGCGAGGCGATCAAAATCGGCGCGGACGGCATCGAGAGCCGAGGCCGATGTGTCCTGACCACCCGGCCGCGCTGCGAGCAGGACCGCCACGGTGGCCCAAGACCAGTTGGCCGATTTGCAAAGAATAAGGACCGGATCCGGCCGCTCCGCCCCCATCAGTCGATCCACCACCGCGGTCGGCACCGCACAAAGCGATGCGACCGCCGCCACCGTCTCCGCATACTGCCCTTTGTCAGCGAATTCGACGACCGTCGCCTCACTGAGCATGCGGCCTTCGCGCAAAGCCTCGATTGTGCGTTGCGCGGTCGCGTAGTCCGGAGGGGCGCTTGTTGCACCTGTCGGCTGCAAATCTTTCGCCAGAAGGCGTCGGAGCTCCGCCTGCATCGCGGGCGCGGCCGATGCGAGCAGGCACTGCCGCACCAACGCCGTGGCCTGGAGCAGGAGGTCGCGGAACAGCCGCGCCGGAATGTCCGCACGCAGCCCGACCTTTTCGGCCAGGATGCTGTCGCTCTTGGCCCGCTCGACGAGCGTGCAAAAGCTCCGTTCCGACAGTCGCGCACCGGGATTGTCCGCCACCCGGTGAGCGACGTCGCGCGCGCCGCGGCGGACCAGCACGTCGGTGACCGCCTCCCCGATTCGGGCGCGTCCTGCAATGGCGAGCAAATGCGCCTCGCTCTGGGTTCGGGCGATGGTGACGAGGTCCGTTTCGGCAAGTTGCCGGGACTGTGCGAGCACCGGTCCCGCCACCGCGATATCATCGTCGTGTGCGAGGCCGAGCACCACTTCGGCCGGCACCGTGCGGAGCGGCGCCAGCCGGTGCGCCAGTTCGGCGCGAGCCTCGACCTCCGCCCCGGCGATCAACCGGCTGAACACGAAACCGAACAGACCAAGATGGTCGTCGTTGAATTGGCTCGCACCATCGAGAAAAAGCGTAGTGACGCGCCTGAGCGTCTTCGTCCGTTTCTCGGAGGAGCCGCGCTGGATCACCTCTTCCAGTTCCGGAATGAGCGAGGCTTGCGCTGACATCCTCGATGTCCCCCGACAGGCGGCATGGAAAATTGCAATGGTGGCGCGCCAATGCGGCGACAAGCTCAAGCTAGAGCAGGAATCTGAAGGAAGGGTTAGTTAATCGAGGGTTACGAGGTGGCCAGGCCCCTTGCGCCGAAACGGCAAATCGCTATATTTCGGGGTGTCCAGCTTATGGATATCTCATAACGGCCGGATGCGATCCGGTCGGCTTTTGAGAGTGGGTTCCCCCGGGACCCGCTCTTTTTTGTTACCGAATTCGGGCCTACGTGCCTGGTCGAACCGGGGTGACATTTGACGAACTGGATGTGCAGCCGAACGGGCAATGACGCAAGCGATCGACACTCTTCGGGCGAATTCCGATCCACGCCTCATCGTGGAACAGGGAGTCGCGGCCCGCGTGGCTGCGATCGTTGAGCCTGTCCTGATCGGCAGCGGTTACCAACTTGTCCGGGTGAAGGTTTCGGGACTCGATGGCTGTACCGTTCAGATCATGGCCGAACGGCCGGACGGTACGATGAAGGTGGAGGATTGCGAGACAGTCTCGCGGACGCTCTCGCCGGTGCTCGACGTGGCGGATCCGATCGACCGGGCCTATCGGCTTGAAGTGTCGTCGCCCGGCATGGACCGCCCGCTGGTGCGGCGTTCGGATTTCGAGCGCTTTGCCGGCCACGAGCTCAAGGTGGAGATGGCGGTCTCGATCAATGGCCGCAAGCGGTTCCGTGGACTGCTGCTGGGCGTGGAAGGGGAGACAGCGCGCATTCGCCGTAGCGATGCCGCCCCCGGCGAAGACAACGAGGTAGCGTTGCCGATCGAGGACATGTCCGAGGCCAAACTCGTCCTTACCGACGCGCTGATTGCCGAATTGCTCAGACGCGGCAAGGCGGCGGAACGTGAGGCACGGCAACAGGTGGACGACAGCGCGCCGACGACGCAGGACGATGAGCAACGCGAGACGAAGCGTTCTTCGTCTCCGCTCAACGGTCATCCGTCGTCGCATCGCAAAGGCAAGAACGGGGCGGACGTCGCCCGCAACGAAGGAGAATGATCGATGGCCGTCAGCGCCAATCGGCTCGAGCTGTTGCAAATCGCGGATGCGGTCGCGCGCGAGAAGGCGATCGACCGCGGCATCGTGATCGCCGCCATGGAGGATGCCATCCAGAAGGCGGCGCGATCGCGCTACGGCAGCGAGACGGAAGTCCGCGCGGAGATCAATCCGAAAACCGGCGAGATGCGGCTTTCGCGTCTGCTGCTGGTGGCGGATCAGGTCGAAAACGACGCAACGCAGATTGCGCTGGAAGATGCAAAAAAGCGCAACCCCGCTGCCCAGGTCGGCGACTACATCGCCGAGGCCTTGCCGCCGCTCGAATACGGTCGCATCGCCGCTCAGTCGGCGAAGCAGGTGATCGTGCAGAAGGTGCGCGAGGCCGAGCGTGACCGCCAGTATCAGGAATACAAGGACCGCATCGGCGACATCGTCAATGGCATCGTCAAACGGGTCGAATACGGCAACGTGGTTGTCGACCTCGGCCGCGGCGAGGCGATCGTGCGCCGCGATGAAATGTTGCCGCGCGAAACCTTCCGAAACGGCGACCGTATCCGCGCCTTCATCTACGACGTGCGCCGTGAGCCGCGCGGGCCGCAGATCTTTCTCTCGCGTACTCATCCGCAATTCATGGCCAAGCTGTTCGCGCAGGAAGTGCCGGAGATCTATGACGGCATCGTCGAGGTCAAGGCGGTGGCGCGGGATCCGGGCTCGCGCGCGAAAATCGCGGTGATTTCGCGCGATTCCTCGGTCGATCCCGTCGGCGCCTGCGTCGGCATGCGTGGTTCTCGCGTCCAAGCCGTCGTCAACGAGCTGCAAGGCGAGAAGATCGACATCATCCCGTGGACGGCCGATCCCGCCAACTTCGTGGTCAACGCGCTCGCGCCCGCCGAGGTCGCCAAGGTCGTGCTCGATGAGGATCGCCAGCGCATGGAAGTGGTCGTGCCCGACCAGCAACTTTCGCTCGCCATCGGACGGCGGGGGCAGAACGTGCGGCTCGCTTCCCAGCTCACGGGCTGGGACATCGACATCGTCACCGAGCAGGAGGAATCCGAACACCGGCAGGCCGAATTCGAGAAGCGCACCAAACTGTTCATCGAAGCGCTCAACGTTGACGAAATGGTGGGCCAGCTGCTCGCGTCGGAAGGATTCAATTCAGTAGAGGAACTTGCGGTGGTCGACGAAAAAGAGGTGGCCGGGATCGAGGGGTTCGACGAAGACACCGCCCACGAATTGCAGACCCGCGCGCGCGATTATCTGGGCCAGCAGGAAGCCGAGCTCGACGCCAAGCGCACGGAGCTCGGGGTCGATGACGCGCTCAAGGAGATTCCGGGCGTGACCACCGCCATGCTGGTGACGCTGGGCGAGAACGGCATCAAGACCGTCGAAGATCTCGCCGGCTGTGCGACCGACGATCTGTTCGGCTGGAGTGAGCGCAAGGATGGGGAGACCACTCGCTACCCCGGCTTCCTCGACGGTTTCGAGCTGTCGCGCGACGAGGCCGAAGCGCTGATCATGCAGGCACGCGTCAAGGCCGGCTGGATCAAGGAGGAAGATTTGGCCCCGCCTCCGGCCGAAGAGTCGGCCGAGACGGTCGAGGCGACCACCGCACCGGCTTGAGGACCTTGAACGACGAATGCTTGGGACAGCACCCGATGATCCACTCGACGCCGGACCGCGCAAGGGCGCGTCCGCGACGGCACGGTTTTGCGTCGCCACCGGCGAGGTGAAACCGGTGGATCAGATGATCCGTTTTGTCCTCGGCCCCGATGGTACGGCCGTGCCCGACCTGCGGCGTCGGCTGCCCGGCCGCGGCATCTGGATCACGGCGACGCGGCAAGCGCTTGGGGTCGCGATTGCGCGCAAGGCGTTCGCCCGCGGCTTCAAGCGCGACGTACGGGTCGCCGCCGATTTCCTCGACATGACCGAGCGTCTGATCGAGCGGGCCGCGCTCGATGCTCTTGCGATCGTCCACAAAGCCGGAACGGCCGCGATCGGGTTTGCCAATGTGGACGCAGCGCTCACCCGCGCCCGCGTCGTGGCCCTTCTCAACGCGGCGGAGGCCGCCCCCCACGGCCGGAAAAAGCTCCTGTCCGCGCTGCACCAGCGCCCGGATTCCGCGGAAATTGCCGTCATTGACGCCTTTGCCTCGGCGCAATTGGATTTGGCATTCGGGCGGTCAAATGTGATACATGCAGCCCTGCTTGCCGGTCCCGAGAGCGAGACGTTTCTGGCGCGCGCCGCGCGCCTTGACTGTTTCCGGGCCGGCCTGACGCCGGATGTTCCCGGCCGCGGCGACCATCACATCCGCAAATCGGCGCGCGCCGACTTGCGACACGAGGGCAAGACGTAACACGGCGAAACGCCCGAGAATTGGGACTGGAATGGCTGAAACGACGGAAAAGACTGGCGAAAAGAAGCTGAGCGTCGCACCGAGCAAGACGTTGAGCCTCAAGGGGCGCGGCGTCGAGCAGGGCGTGGTGCGCCAAAGTTTCAGCCATGGCCGCACCAAGGCCGTCGTGGTCGAAAAGGTGAAAAGCCGCGGACCGCTGCGGGGGAAAGCCGAGACGACCGCCCCGGTCGCGCCCGCCAAGCGCCCTGCGCCCGGCAAGGCTGCCAGCGCGGCACCGGTCGCATCGCCGGCCCCGAGCCCGCCCGGCCCGCCGCTGAAACCTTCAGGGGTCGTGCTGCGAACCCTCACTGAAGAAGAGCGCACGGCCCGTGCGCGCGCGCTGGGGGATGCCCGGCTGCGCGAGGCCGAGGAGCGCAAGATTGCCGAGGAAGAGGCGCTGATCCGCAAGTCGCGCGAAAGCGTGGAGCGGAGCGAGCGCGACGCCGCCGAGGCGCGAAAGGCCGATGAGGAGAAGCGTCGCAAGCACGAGCTCGAAACCAAGCTCAAGGCCGAGCAGGAGGCGAAGAAGCGTTTCGGTGAGGACGCGACGGCGGCCGCGAGGCCCGCCACCGCCGCGCGGCCTGCGCTCGAGCCCGACGAGGAAGAGGCTCCGCGCGTTCGCCGCGGCCCGGGTGGAGCGGCGCGACCGGCACCGGCGCCGAAACCGACCCGTAGCGGTCCGCAGAAAAGTCGCGGACGGCTCACATTGGTGACGGCGCTCAGTGCCGACGAAGAGCGTGAGCGATCGGTCGCAGCATTCCGCCGCCGCGTACAGCGGTTGAAGGGGCACGCCGCCGACGAGCCGAAGGAAAAGCTCGTGCGCGAGGTTACCATTCCCGAGACCATCACCATCCAGGAGCTCGCCAACCGCATGGCCGAGCGCGGGGTGGATGTGATCAAGCTGCTGATGAAACAGGGCCACATGGCGCAGATCAACGACGTGATCGACGCCGATACCGCCCAGTTGCTGGCCGAGGAATTGGGCCACACCGTCAAACGCGTGGCGGAGTCGGACGTGGAAGAGGGACTCTTCGACGTCGCCGATGATCCGGGTTCGATGGTGCCGCGTCCGGCGGTCGTGACGGTCATGGGCCACGTCGATCATGGCAAGACGTCGCTGCTCGACGCCATTCGCTCCACCGAGGTGGCGGCGGGCGAAGCCGGCGGCATCACCCAGCATATCGGCGCCTACCAGGTGACCGCGCCCTCCGGCAGCAAGATCACCTTCATCGACACCCCGGGCCACGCCGCCTTTACCGCGATGCGCGCACGCGGCGCCAAGGTGACGGACATCGTCGTGCTCGTGGTCGCCGCCGACGACGGCGTCATGCCGCAGACCGTGGAAGCGATCCACCACGCCAAGGCTGCGAAAGTGCCGATGATCGTGGCGATCAACAAAATCGACCGACCCGACGCAAAGCCGGAACGCGTGCGCACTGAATTGCTGCAGCATGAAATCCAGGTCGAGACGCTCGGCGGCGAGGTCCTCGACGTCGAGGTGTCCGCGACCAAGAAGCTCAATGTCGACCGGCTGCTCGAAACCATCGGCTTGCAGTCGGAAATTCTCGACCTGAAGGCCAATCCGAACCGTCCGGCTGAAGGCACCGTGATCGAAGCGAAACTCGACCGCGGCCGCGGCCCGGTCGCCACCGTGCTGGTCCAGCGCGGCACGCTGAAGGTCGGCGATCTTATCGTAGCCGGCGCCGATTGGGGTCGCGTGCGTGCGCTGGTTTCGGACACCGGCGCGCCGGTCGAAAGCGCGGGCCCGTCGACGCCGGTCGAAGTTCTCGGCTTCAACGGTACGCCGGACGCGGGTGACCGGCTGGCGGTGGTCCAGTCCGAGGGCCGCGCGCGCGAGATCGCCGATTATCGCGGCCGGCAACGGCGCGACAAGATGGCCGCCCGCGCAACCGGCATGCGCGGCTCGCTCGAGCAGATGATGAGCCAGCTCAAAGCGTCCGGCCGGAAGGATTTGGCGCTGATCATCAAGGCCGACGTGCAAGGCTCGCTTGAAGCGATCATCGGCACCATCGAGAAGCTTGCCACCGAGGAAGTGGGAGCGCGCGTGATCCACTCCGGCGTGGGCGGCATCACCGAATCCGACGTCACGCTGGCGGAAGCATCCGGCGTGCCGATCATCGGCTTCAACGTACGTGCCCACAAGGAGGCGCGCGAGGCGGCCGAGCGGGCCGGCATCGAGATCCGCTACTACAATATCATCTACGATCTCGTCGACGACGTGAAGAAGGCGATGTCCGGCCTGCTTGCGCCGAGCGTTCGCGAGACCATGCTCGGCAATGCGACGATCATGGAGATCTTCAAGGTCTCCAAGGTCGGCAGCGTGGCAGGCTGCCGTGTCACCGACGGCGTGGTCGAGCGCGGCGCCAATGTGCGCCTTATCCGCGACAGCGTCGTCGTGCACGAAGGCAAGCTCTCCCAGCTCAAGCGCTTCAAGGACGACGCGCGTGAGGTAGTCGCCGGCCAGGAATGCGGCATGGCCTTCGAGAACTATCAGGATATGAAGGTCGGCGACGTCATCGAATGCTACCGAGTGGAGACGGTGCAACGCTCGCTGTGAGTTCAAGTCTCAAGCGCGCAAACTGCATTTCTCTCATCAATCCGGATTGATCTCCTTCGCCGAAGCGATGGGCGCGCGGTCTGATCCGCGCATGCGAAAACTCAGGACGCTCATGGTCCGTCGACGTCATCAGCACGACACCGGCACGAGCCGCGTCGCCTCGCAGCGCCAACTGCGCGTCGGCGAACTCGTGCGCCATGCGCTCGCGGACATGCTGACGCGCGGAGAGGTGCATGATCCCGTCATCGAAAAGCACCTGATCACGGTGCCCGAGGTTCAGATGACGGCCGACCTGCGGCTCGCCACGATCTACGTGATGCCGCTCGGCGGACGCGACAAGGACGCCGTGCTCGCTGCGTTCGAACGCAATAAGCGCTACCTGCGCGGCGAGATCGCGCGCCACGTTAACTTGAAATTTGCGCCTGACATCCGCTTCCGCATCGACGCGCGATTCGACGAAGCGGAACGAATCGAGAAGCTTTTGCGAACGCCGCAGGTCCAGCGCGATCTGAGCAACAAGACGGAAGATGAAAGTTGACCCAGATCATCGCCGAGAAACCGCCGGATCAGCCGAAGCGCAAGAAGCGCGACGTGAACGGCTGGCTCGTGCTCGACAAGCCGGTGGGCATGACCTCGACCCATGCCGTGAGCGTGGTTAAGCGTTTGTTGCAGGCCAAGCGCGCCGGACATGCCGGCACGCTCGACCCGCTGGCATCCGGCCTGTTGCCCATTGCGCTCGGAGAAGCAACCAAGACCGTCCCCTTCGTCATGGACGGGCGCAAGATCTACCGCTTCACCGTGCGCTGGGGCGAGGAACGCGACACCGACGACGCCGAAGGCCGCGCCACCGAGACCAGCGCGGAACGCCCGACCGCCGAGGCCATCCGCGCGCTCATTCCACGCTTCAGCGGCCTCATCGAACAGGTGCCGCCGCGCTTCTCAGCCGTGAAGATCGACGGCGAGCGCGCCTACGATCTGGCGCGCGACGGCGAGGTCGTGGAGCTCGCGCCACGCCCGATCGAGATCCATCACCTCGAATTGGTGGAGACGCCCGACCCCGATCACAGCGTGCTCGCCGCCGAGTGCGGCAAGGGCACCTATGTGCGGGCACTCGCGCGCGACATGGGCCGCGCGCTCGGTTGCTTTGGACATGTCGTGGCGCTGCGCCGCACCGCGGTCGGCCCGTTCACCGAGCAGATCGCCACCAATCTGGAAGCATTGCAGCGCATGACGCAGCCTGGCCCCGAGGCCGATGTCGTGACGGCGCCGGCCATTCTGCCGGTCGAAGCCGGACTGGCGGCGTTGCCGGCGCTGCGGGTGAGTACCGCCGACGCCGGCCGGCTTGCCCGCGGACAGGCGGTGCTGTTGCGCGGGCGCGACGCGCCGGTCATGGAGGGCTGGGTGTCGGTCTCCGCCCACGGCGGGCTGGTGGCATTGGCGCAGGTCGAAAAGGGCGAATTGCGCCCGCGGCGGATCTTCAATCTGGCGCGCAGCTAGCGCTCCCTAAGCCTTTGCCTGGCCGAATGATCTTGTCCGGATCGTGCAAGTTTTCGTTATCCCACTGGAGGAGCTAAAGTTTCTGCTGGCGTCCACGGCCGTTTTGCGATATTGCGCCGGTGCGCGGGCCATAGGGTTCCTATGGCATCGGAACCCGCTTTGATTTGTTGACGCGTGTTCCGCGGCGAACCGACTCCCACCCCGGATCAATTCCAGGACAGGCGTTCGCCGGAAAACGCTGTAAAGCCCGCGCATACGACTTGGTGACCGCGCTGGACGACATCCCGGCACGGCCGCAGATCGAAACCCCGACAGGAAAGGGACATCCCGATGTCGATCACGACGGGCCGCAAGGCCGAAGTTATCAAGACCTATGCGACCAAAGCCGGCGACACCGGTTCGCCGGAAGTGCAGGTGGCGATCCTCTCGGAACGCATCACTAGCCTTACCGAGCATTTCAAGACCCACGTCAAGGATAATCACTCCCGGCGGGGATTGCTCAAGCTCGTATCCCAGCGCCGGCAGCTCCTCGACTACCTCGCCCGCATCGACGCGGCGCGTTACAAGTCGTTGATCGAACGGCTGGGTATTCGTCGCTGAGGATTTGCGCGGCGTGTTCGCGCGTTTTGAGGCGGACACCGGATACGTCCGCTGTTCATCCGGCAGCGCCGGGCGCTGCCGATTTGAGACGGGTCGAATGATCGCCCGTCCGTTCAATGGAAGGCTCGAAGGCCATGGCAGGATCGCTGGATGCTGTTTCGGTTTGCGGCACCGCCGCAGACGGCAGCCTCTCGCCGTCTTGCTCATGGCTTTTGTCCTTTCGCAAAAACCATGAAAGACAATCGCAATGTTCGATATCCATCGTGTTGAGCTCGACTGGGGAGGGCGCAAGCTCGTCCTAGAGACCGGCAAGATCGCGCGCCAGGCCGACGGCGCAGTCGTCGCCACTTACGGCGAGTCAAAAGTGCTGGCGACCGTGGTCGCCGCCAAGGAGCCGCGGGAAGGCGTCGACTTTCTGCCGCTCACGGTCGATTACCAGGAGAAGTTTTACGCCGCGGGCCGCATTCCCGGCGGTTATTTCAAGCGCGAGGGCCGTCCGACCGAGAAAGAGACGCTGGTCTCGCGGCTGATCGATCGTCCGGTACGGCCACTGTTCGCCCCGGGTTGGCGCAACGAAACCCAGGTGATCGTGACGACGCTGTCGCATGATCTCGAGAACGATCCCGACGTTCTGGCAATGATCGCGTCCTCGGCCGCGCTGACGCTGTCGGGCGCGCCCTTCATGGGCCCGATCGGCGCCGCGCGCGTCGGCTTCGTCAACAACGAATACGTTCTCAACCCGCTGCTCGACGAAATGGGGGAGAGCCAGCTCGATCTCGTCGTTGCCGGCACCCAGGACGCGGTGCTGATGGTCGAGTCGGAAGCGAAAGAGCTGAGCGAAGACGTCATGCTCGGCGCCGTGATGTTCGGCCACCGGCACTTCCAACCCGTGATCGATGCCATCATCAAGCTGGCTGAAAAGGCGGCGAAGGAGCCGCGCGAGTTGCAGGTGGCGGATAACGCAGCGCTCGAAAAAGAAATGCTCGCCCTGATCGAGGCGGATTTGCGCGCCGCCTATGCGGTCCCGGACAAGATGGAGCGCCACCGCCTCACCGATGCGGCGAAAACCAAGGTGCTGGCGCATTTCTGCCCGGAGGGGGTGGAGAACCCACCTTATCTCAAACAGCAGGTCGCGGGCGTCTTCAAGAAGATCGAGGCCAAGATCGTACGCTGGAACATCCTCGACACCGGTCGGCGCATCGATGGCCGCGACGTCAAGACCGTGCGTCCCATCGTTTCGGAAGTCGGCGTTCTGCCGCGGGCGCACGGCTCGGCCCTGTTCACGCGCGGCGAGACGCAGGCCCTGGTGGTGGCGACGCTCGGCACCGGCGAGGATGAGCAGTGGATCGACGCGCTGCAAGGAACGTACAAGGAGACGTTTCTCCTGCATTACAATTTCCCGCCGTTCTCGGTCGGCGAGACCGGACGAATGGGCGGGCCGCGGCGGCGCGAGATCGGCCATGGCAAGCTCGCCTGGCGCGCCATCCATCCGATCCTGCCCGCACACCACGAATTCCCTTACACCCTGCGCGTCGTCTCGGAGATCACCGAATCGAACGGCTCCTCCTCGATGGCCACGGTGTGCGGCACCTCGCTGGCGCTGATGGACGCCGGCGTCCCGCTCAAGCGCCCGACCGCGGGCATCGCCATGGGGCTCATCCTCGAGGGTGAACGCCATGCCGTGCTGTCCGATATCCTCGGCGACGAGGACCATCTCGGTGATATGGACTTCAAGGTCGCGGGCACCGAGCGCGGCGTGACCTCGCTGCAGATGGACATCAAGATCGCCGGCATCACCGAGGAGATCATGCGGGTCGCGCTCGGTCAGGCGAAGGATGGCCGCCTGCACATCCTGAGCGAAATGTCGAAAGCCCTCACTCAGCACCGCGACCAGCTCGGCGAACACGCGCCCCGCATCGAGGTGTTCAACATCCCGGTCGACAAGATCCGCGAGGTCATCGGCTCCGGCGGCAAGGTGATCCGCGAGATCGTGGAGAAGACCGGCGCCAAGATCGACATCTCCGACGACGGCACCGTGAAGGTCGCGTCGGCCAACGGCGACGCCATGAAGGCGGCTATCAACTGGATCAAATCGATCGCCTCCGAGCCCGAGGTCGGCCACATCTATGAAGGGACCGTGGTCAAGGTCATGGACTTCGGCGCCTTCGTGAACTTCTTCGGCTCCAAGGATGGCCTCGTGCATATCAGCCAGCTGGCGGCGCGCCGGGTGCAGAAGGTCAACGACGTGGTGAAAGAAGGCGACAAGGTGAAAGTGAAGCTTCTCGGCTTCGACGAGCGCGGCAAGGTCCGGCTGTCCATGAAAGTGGTGGACCAGACCACGGGTGAAGACCTCGAGGCCAAGCAGAAGGCCGAGGCCGACCAGCAGCAGGCGGTGGCCGGCGGCGAGTAGTCTCGGCGCGCCTTTCAAGACGGTTTGAAGGGGCGGCCCGCGGGCCGCCTCTTTCATTTCGGCATGGTCGCCGTGGCGCGGATCGGGCCCGGTCAACAGATGACCGATGCCGAGCTCATGCGCAGGCTTTGCTCAGTCGGACGTGCCCACCAAGAAGAACGTCGTCGTCACGCCCAGGCCCTTGATCTCGGTCGCGCCCCGCTCTTCGAACACGAACGCGTCCCTGGTGAGGTCGCGGAATGCCGCGCTGACCTGGATACGCCCGGGCTCGCCGTACGACTCCATGCGCGACGCTGTGTTCACGGCATCACCCCACACGTCGTAGGAGAAGCGGGTGTCGCCGATCACCCCGGCCGTGGCCGGCCCGCAATGGATGCCGACGCGCAGCGTGAGCTTGCGGCAGCCGAGCGGCGGCTGGCGGTCGATCACCTCCATCATCGCCAACGCGAGCCGGCCGACTGCGACCGCGCCAGCACCGGCCCGGCCGTCGAAGCCGCCCGCCGCCATGTAGCTGTCTCCGATCGTTTTGATCTTGTCGACCTCATATCGTTCGCACAGCTCATCGAGCGCGCGCACGAGCCGATCAAGAAAGTCGACGACCTCCTCGGGCGAAAGATCGTGCGCGGCCGCGGTGAAACCGGTGAGGTCCGCGAACATGACGCTGAGCATCTCGATCTTGTCGGCGATGCGCGCTTCGCGGCCTGACTTCAGACGTGCCGCGATTGCCTGCGGCATGAGCGTCCCAAGCAAGGCCTCGGAGCGCGCATGCTCATCCTGCAGCTCCATCCTGGCACGGTCGCGGTCCCAGAGGGCGTAGAAGATCAGCGCCGCGATGATCGCCGCCGTGTTGATCATGGCCTGGCCCGACAGCATGTCGCGAAATGCCTGATCCTCCGGCATGACCAGCCCAGCAACCGGCGCGAGATTGAGCGCGAGCACGAGCGCAAGGACATAAAGGCCGAACAGGGTAAGAAACAGACGCCAGTTCTCCACCCCGAAGAAAAACAGCATGGCGCCGCCGAGCGTGTAATAGATGTGAAGCGCGCTGGCGAGCCCGAGCGACCACACGATGAACATCTGTCCGAACAAGACCGTGAGAACCAGCGCGATGCCGCCGGCATAGTCGCCGATGCGATGCAGGCGGGGGACCAGCAGCGAAACGGCCAGCATCAATGCGTTATCGGCATTGACGAGGATCAGTCCATGAAAATCATGGAAGCCGTTGATGATCAGGTGCGACAGCGCGGTCGCCGCCACCGCAAATGCCGCCACGTTGACGCAACGCTGGCGCTCGATCACCAACTCGTCGGTCGAAACGATCCCGATGGATATCAGGCGATCGAGCCACGCCGGGAGTTGGATGGCGGGCGTCCGCTGGCCGCGAACGAGGTCGCGCAGCCGCGTCATGGCGCCGCCAGCGGTGCTGTCCGCAGGCGCAGCATGGCATTTCGGCCGCGGCCCTGCTTTCCCTGTTTCCGTCTGGTGACGCGTTCCATGATCATCTCATCGTGAGCTTTGCTGCGATCAGCCGAACTGTGACGGCAATCACGGCGACGGACGCCAACTCTCCCCATCTCTGACCGGAACACGCGGCAGGCACGGCCGCCGCCGAAGGAGAAGGCCATGAGCCTGCGTGCGGGCCTGCAGACATGGACCCGCGTCGCCGCGCTGCTCGCCGCCGCGGCCATCGTGCTCGCAGCGCCTTACGGCGTCGCGGTCGCGATGCGCTCCGGCGTAGCTTCTATCATTTCTATCATTCTCTGAACGCGGAAACCGCCATTTCAGCGACGGCGGCCGACACCTCCGCGCCGGCGCCTGCCATCGGTCCGGGAGGACCGCCAGACGCGACGCTGCCGTTGGGGGCCGCCGCGGCGGCCGCGCAGGCGTCTTCGAGTATAGTCCGGCGACGGCGGCTTGCCCGTTTTGAGCGCGCCGTCTCGGAATCTCCGAGGCCGGCCGCCGCTTTCGTTGCAACTATCGGAGCGAAAAGCACCGCCTACTGCGCCGCGTCCTTGGCGATCGCCTGCTCGTTCGCCGCGGTCTCGTCCTTAAGGGAGGTGGGATGCGGCATGGCGATAATGTTGTAGCCGGAATCGACGAAGTGGACGTCCCCGGTGACGCCGGTTGAAAGGTCGGAGACGAGATAGAGCGCGGCACCTCCGATCTCGTCGAGCGTCACACCGCGGCGCAGCGGCGAATGACGCTGCTGGAAGGCGAACATCTGTCGCGCATCGCTGATGCCGGCGCCCGCGAGCGTGCGGATCGGCCCGGCCGAGATGGCGTTGACGCGGATGGCGGCCGGCCCGAAATCGACCGCGAGATAGCGCACCGACGCTTCGAGCGCCGCCTTCGCAACTCCCATCACATTGTAGTTCGGCATGGCGCGCTGGCCGCCGTTGTAGGTCAGGGTCACCATCGCTCCGCCCGCCGGCATCAACGTCGCCGCGCGCTTCGCCACCTCGGTGAAGGAGAAGCACGAGATGATCATCGTGCGCACGAAGTTCTCGCGCGTGGTGTCGGCGTAGCGGCCCTTGAGCTGGTTCTTGTCGGAGAAGGCGATCGCATGGACGAGAAAGTCGAGCGAACCCCACTTCTCCGCGATCACCGCGAACGCCGTATCGACCGACGCGGCCTGCTCGACGTCGCACGGCAGCAGCAGCGAGGCCCCCACCGAGTCCGCCAGCGGCCGCACGCGCCGACCGAGCGCCTCGCCTTGATAGGTGAAGGCAAGCGTCGCGCCCTGAGCGGCGAGCGTGCGGGCAATACCCCAAGCGATCGAGTGATCATTGGCGACCCCCATGATCAGTCCGCGCTTGCCCTGCATCAACTGCGTCATGGCGCCCCGATTCACCGCTCTACCGTTCCTTCTCGCGAAGGATCGAATGAACTTTCAAGTTTCAAACATCGAGCCGCTTGAACACCACGCAGGCGTTGGTCCCGCCGAAGCCGAACGAGTTCGACAGCACGCAGCCAAGCTTGACGTCGTCGCGCCGCTCCCGAACGATCGGCATGTCGGCGAAGGCGGGATCGAGCTTGTCGATATTGGCGCTTTCGCAGATGAAGCCGTTATTCATCATCAGCAGAGAGTAGATCGCCTCCTGCGCCCCGGCGGCGCCCAGCGAATGGCCCGTGAGCGATTTCGTTGCCGCGATCGGAGGACACGCGTCACCGAATACGTCCCGGATCGCCTCGATCTCCTTGAGATCTCCGATCGGCGTCGAGGTGGCATGCGGGTTGATGTAATCGACCGGCGCCTTTATGCCCTTCAGCGCCATTCGCATGCAGCGCACCGCGCCTTCACCCGAGGGCGCCACCATGTCGTATCCATCGGATGTAGCGCCATAGCCCGCGACCTCGGCGTAGATGCGTCCTCCGCGCGCCTTGGCATGTTCGAGTTCCTCCAGCACCAGCACGCCGGCGCCGCCCGCGATGACGAAGCCGTCGCGATCCACGTCGTACGCGCGCGAAGCCTTGTCGGGCGTCTGGTTGAAGCCCGACGACATGGCTCCCATGGCGTCGAACAGGACCGAGAGCGTCCAGTCGAGCTCTTCGCAGCCGCCGGCGAAGATCACGTCCTGCTTGCCCATCTGAATGATCTCGGCGGCATTGCCGATGCAATGGTTCGAGGTCGCGCAGGCCGACGAGATCGAGTAGTTCACGCCCTTGATCTTGAACCAGGTGGCGAGCGTCGCGGAGGCGGTGGACGACATCGCCTTGGGCACCGCGAACGGCCCCACCCGCTTCGGGCTCTTGTTGCGGGCGGTGTCGGCGGCCTCGACGATGGCCCGCGTCGAGGGGCCGCCGGATCCCATGATGATGCCGGTCATGTCGTGCGAGATATCACCGTCCTCGAGCCCGGCGTCGCGAATGGCCTGCTCCATGGCGACATGGTTCCAGGCCGCGCCGCCGCCGAGGAAGCGCATGGCGCGGCGATCGATCGCCTCTTCCGCATTGAGGGTGGGGGCGCCGTGCACCTGACAGCGAAAGCCGAGCTCGGCATATTTGTCGGCGCGGGAAATGCCGGACCTGGCCTCGCGCAAACTCGCCAGAACTTCCTGGGTGTTGTTGCCGATCGATGAGACGATGCCCATCCCGGTGACGACGACCCGCCTCATGACTGCCTCGTCCGCATCTTGAATTCGCGCAGAAAGCGCGGCTGACGCCGTCAACCTCCGCTCGGCTGCAAAACTTCGTCGCGGAACAGGCCGACCTTGAGGTCCATCGCCCGATAGATAATGGAGCCGTCGGCTGAGAGCCAGCCGTCGGCGACGCCCAGCACCAGCTTGCTGCGCATCACGCGCTTGACGTCGATGCCGTAGACGACGTTTTTGACGGTCGGAAGGACCTGCCCGGAGAATTTCAGCTCGCCAAGCCCGAGCGCGCGGCCCTTGCCGGGCGCGCCAACCCAGCCCAGGAAGAAGCCGAGCAGCTGCCAGAGCGCATCGAGCCCGAGGCAGCCGGGCATGACCGGATCGCCCTTGAAGTGGCAAGGAAAGAACCAGAGGTCCGGCTTGAGTTCCAACACCGCGCGAACCAGGCCCTTGCCATATTCGCCGCCGGCTTCCGCGATCTCCGAGATGCGGTCGAACATCAACATGGGGGGCAGCGGCAGCTGGGCATTGCCGGCACCGAACAATTCCCCCCGCGCGCACGCCAATAGATCATCGTATCCGAAGCTTGTAGGCCGCTTCTCCATCTGCATCTTGTCCCTGGCCGTCTGATCAGTTCCCCAAGCCCGGCAGTCCTAACATAGGCGCCGCGGGGGGCAAAGCCAGCAGCCGCCTACCGAATGCGGCCAGATTAGAATTGCCCCAGTGTTGTTGCGAGGGAGTTGCATCTTCGCCGCCATATGTTACAAATGCAACAATCGTTGTAGACTTAAGAGTAGCAGAAGGTTCAGGTGTGCCCATGACCGTATCGCGCACCATCGTTTTCACCAATGCCGCCGAAAGCGCCGAGCGGCTTGCCAGCGCCGCAGCGCGTTCCGCGCTCACCGGCTGCCCTTGGCACGACGTGAAGTCCATGCTGCGTGACGTGGGCTTGCGTCCGACCCGCCAGCGCATGGCGCTCGGCTGGATCCTGTTCGGCAAAGGCGATCGGCACATCACCGCCGAGATGCTGTACGAGGAAGCGACCAAGGCGAAGGTGCCGGTGTCGCTCGCCACCGTCTACAACACGCTGCATCAGTTCACCGACGTGGGACTGTTGCGTCAGGTCGCCGTCGACGGGTCGAAGACGTATTTCGACACCAATGTCTCGCAGCATCACCACTTCTTCGTCGAGGGCGAAAACGATCTCCTCGACATCCCCAATGCCGACGTCGTGGTCGGCAAGACGCCGATCCCCCCCGAGGGCTACGAGGTCGCGCGTATCGACGTGGTGGTTCGGCTGCGCCGCAAGGGACGCTGAGCGGCTCTTCCACTCCAACAGTTCAGGGCAGAACTCGGCCGCGAGGTCGGGCGTGGCCGCGTGGCGCGGCCTTCAATCGTTGCCGGCGAGGCCGAAATGGTTCGCCGCGCCTGCGCGATTTATTCCACCTTCTCGTTAGGATAGACGCCCCACAGCTGTTCCTGCACAACCCAGCCGTCAAAGCCGGGCCCGACCAGGCGACACCAGTTTCCGGTGCAGCGCTTGACGGTCGCCAGCACGCCGGCCTGTAATCGGGCGATGATCGCGGCATTGCTGTCGCCGGAGTCGTAAAGCGGCACGAGTTGATTCTTGTCCTTGGGTGTCGCCACCGCCGTGCGCCGTCCGGACAGCAGCGAGTGGTAGACCCAGCCCTCCGATCCTTCCCAATCGCGAATGCGCCGCCAGTTGTCGGACTCCGCGGTGATCTCCACCGGCAGGCCGGAACGGGTATAGACGAAGGTCACCTCGTGGTCGCGCGTCGGCCCGCCGCGCACATTGACCCGATCGGGCTTGAGGCTGACGAAGCGGGGCACAGGCAGGCCGCTCTTGGGTCCGGCGCTCATTTCTCCGGCGGCCCGCGCGGGCGCGGCGTACGTGAGCGCCGCCGCCACGACCAGGACCGCCACCCGCAAACGCCGGGCGATCTGCAAATTGTGTTTCGAACTCATCTGTCCCGACGCCGAAACGACGTGATGGCGGTGTTTGAGCCGCACAAGCGGCCCGGTGACGCTCGCGGCGCAGGCGCTTGTCTTCAAACCTCCATCTGTTACAGAGGGTTCTCTGATACAGAGGAACTTGCGACCCGCCCGCGTCGAAAAGGGACGCCAGTGTCGGGCACGGTGGTTAAGGAGACCTGAACGGAGGAGCGCATCCCTTCGCGGGTCGCGCTGACGAGGTCGAACCATGGCGAACCGCAAGAAGCCCCTGGTCATCGTCACACGCAAGCTTCCGGACAGAGTCGAGACCCGCATGCGCGAGCTCTTCGACGCGCGGCTCAACCTCGACGATAAGCCCATGACCCAGGCGGAACTGGCCGAGACCGTGAAGAATGCCGACGTCCTGGTGCCCACCGTCACCGACCGCATCGACGCCTCCGTGCTGAGCAAGGCCGGCGACAAGCTCAAGCTGATTGCCAACTACGGCAACGGTGTCGACCATATCGACGTCTCGACCGCGCTCAGCCGCGGCATCACCGTGACCAACACGCCCGGCGTTCTCACCGAGGACACCGCGGACATGACCATGGCTCTGATCCTCAGCGTGCCGCGCCGTCTGGCCGAAGGCGCCGCCGTTTTGAGCGAGGACAAACCCTGGAATGGCTGGTCGCCAACGTGGATGCTCGGCCACCGCATCTGGGGCAAGCGCCTCGGCATCATCGGCATGGGACGAATCGGCCAGGCGGTGGCGCGGCGCGCCCGCGCCTTCGGCCTGCAGATCCACTACCACAACCGTCGTCGCGTGCCGGCGAAGGTCGAGGAGGAGCTCACCGCCACCTATTGGGAGAGCCTCGATCAGATGCTCGCCCGCATGGACATCATCTCGGTCAACTGCCCGCACACGCCCGCGACGTTTCACTTGCTCTCGGCGCGCAGGCTCAAGCTCATCCGCCCCGAGGCCTTCATCGTCAACACCGCGCGTGGCGAGGTGATCGACGAGAATGCGTTGGTGCGCCTGATTTCATCGGGCGACATCGCGGGCGCAGGCCTCGACGTGTTCGAGCACGAGCCGGCCGTCAACCCCAAGCTGGTCAAGCTCGCCCGCACGGGTAAGGTGGTACTGCTGCCGCATATGGGCTCGGCCACGCTCGAGGGCCGCATCGACATGGGCGAGAAGGTCATCATCAACATCAAGACCTTCCTGGACGGGCACCGGCCTCCGGATCGAGTCCTGCCCTCGATGCTCTAACGGACCTGATCACCTTTCGCGCGGCGGCGCCCGCGTCGGGGCGGGCGCTGGATCCCGGCTGCGGCTCGCCCCAATTTGTTGTATCGTTGTCTCCCCAACCAATCTGAGGGAGAGCCGCCGATGCGTGCTTTACTCGTGGCCGGCGCGGTCGTCGTTGCCTCGATCACGCCTGCTCTTGCCGCCGTGCTTGCGCCGAACGAAATCCAGTCCACCTTTTTCACGGGTCAGCCGTTCACCTCGTCGACGCCGTCGAATGTCAAATTCAAGATGGTATTCACGGCCGACGGCAAGATGACGCGCGAGCCGGTTGCCAAGACCGGCGGCGTCAAGGGAGAAGGCACCTGGAAGCTCACCAAGGACGGCTTCTGCACGACCTGGAAGGGCTCAACGGCCAACTGCTTCCGCATCCAGACCGCCGGTGACAACAAGTGGTCGGTGATGAAGGGAACGACCGCGATCGGGACCTGGACGAAGTAAACGTATCCGGCAGGCGCACCACGTAGCATCGCCGCGCAGACGTCAGGCGTGCGCCGACAGATCGTGGATCGTCGGATGCTCGCCTGACAGCGGATTGGACGGGTCCCAGCCGTACTGCAGTGTCTCGAAGCGCATGGAGCGGGCGTCGAACATGACGAGCCGGCCGACCAAGCCCTCGCCAAAACCGACGATCTCCCGGATCACCTCCAGCGCCATCAGCGAGCCGAGCACGCCCGTAAGCGCGCCGAGAATGCCGGCCTCGGCGCAGGCGGGAACGCTGCCCGGCGGCGGCGGCTCGGGGAACAGGCAGCGGTAGGTCGGATTGGGCGCGCCGTCGGCTCTTCGCTCGTAGGGCCGAAGCGTGGTGAGCGTGCCGTCGAACATCCCGACGGCAGCCGTGACGAGCGGCTTTTTCGCAAAGAAACAGGCGTCGGACACGAGATAGCGGGTGGCGAAATTGTCGGCCCCGTCGGCGATGATGTCATACGCGCCGATAAGATCGAGCGCGTTCGCCGCCACCAGCCGCGACGCGTGGGTCTCGACGGTCACATGCGGATTGAGGCGGCGGATCGCGACGGCCGCGCTCTCGACTTTGGGGTCCCCAACCTCCGGGGTCCCGTGGATCACCTGGCGCTGCAGGTTCGACAGCGCGACTGCGTCATCGTCGATAACGCCAAGCGTGCCCACACCGGCTGCAGCCAGATAGAGCAGCGCCGGTGCGCCCAACCCGCCGGCGCCGATCACCAGCACGCGGGCGCGCTTGAGCGCGGCTTGTCCGGGACCGCCGACCTCGCGCAGCACGATGTGGCGGGCGTAACGTTCAAGCTCCTCGGGGCTGAGCATGCGGTCCGATCCTGGCGGCAGTCGTGGGGTCATCATTCGCGAAAGTGCGAAGGCTTTGCAATGTCGGGCCGAGCGTCGGACTCGACTTCCGTGGCGTGAACCAGATGCGCATTGGCGAAAATCTGGCCGTCGGCTAGATTTGCGCTGAAGAAATTTTGCCGTGCAGGCGTCCGATGCGGGCCTTGGGTGCCGTTCTCGTTCTTCTCCTCGCCGTGCCGCCCGCCGGCGCCCAGACCGATAACGCCATTTCGCCAGCAGGCGTAGCGGCGAAACCGGCCGCGCAGACCAGCAAGTTCCGCAACCCCGCCATTCGTCCTGCCGCCTTGCGCGGCCGTCCCGCCATACAGCGCGCGCAACCGCCGGCCCAGGCACCCGCGAGCGCGGCAGCCGGCGCAGGCGAGATCCGGCTGGCGGCAGCGGCAACGCGAAAACGTGCGCCCACGCCGCCGGAACCGGCGCGCGACGCCGGCATGCCCCTGGCCGACCGCATGGCCCTTCAACTCGATCTCGCCTGGTCCGGTGACTACAACGGCTTGGTCAATGGCGAGATCAACGACAAGACCACGGCCGCCATCAAGACGTTCCAGCGCGATCGCAAGTTGAAGGAAACCGGCGTCCTGAACCCGCAGGAACGCGCCTTGCTCGCCGCCGCGGCGAAAGCCAGGCAGGCGCTGGTCGGCTGGAGCATGGTCGACGATGCCGTCACCGGCGCACGCATCGGACTTCCGGCCAAGCAGGTGCCGAACAAGAGTCAGGGCAAGAATGGGACTCGCTGGTCTTCGGCGCAAGGCCAGGTTCAGGTCGAGACGTTCAAGATCAGGGAGCCCGGCACGACCCTTGCGGCGGTGTACGAGCAACAAAAGAAAGAGCCGGCGACGCGCAAGCTCGAGGTCAATTTCTTGCGCCCCGATTTCTTCATCCTGGCGGGCATGCAGAACCTGAAGAAATTCTACGTACGGGCCGAGATCAAGGACGGCGAGGTGCGCGGTATGACCGTTCTCTACGACCAGGCGACCGAGACCATCATGGATCCGGTCGTGGTCGTGATGTCGAGCGCGTTCACACCATTTCCCGGCGTTTCCGGCGTCGCCGCGATGGCCGGTCCGATTCCCAAGCGCAAGGTGGAGTACGGGACCGGCATCGTCGTCAGCACGGCCGGTCATATCCTCACCGACCGCGAGGTCACCGAAGGCTGCAACGTGATCGTGGTGAGCGGATATGGTGACGCCGACCGTGAGGCGGAGGACAAGTCCACCGGCCTCGCGCTTCTGCGGATCTATGGCGCGCCCGATCTCGTGGCTGCGACGTTCAGCGGCGACGCTGCCAAGGGTCCCGACCTCACGCTCCTCGGCATCGCCGACCCCCAAAGCCAGGGCGGCGGCGGCGCGATCTCGGCCAGGGCGGCGAAGGCCAGGGGCGAGACGGTGGACCCGGCGCCGCAACCCGGCTTCTCCGGCGCTGCCGCGCTCGACGGCCAAGGCCGCCTTGTCGGCATGGTGGAGCTCAAGACGTCGGTCGTCGCCAATGTGGGCGCGGCAAGCGCGCAGCCGCAGGCGACATTGGTGTCGGCGCCGACCATCCGCGCCTTCCTCGCAGCGCAAAAGCTTGCGCCCGCGACAGCCGGGCGGCCCGGCGTCGATGCCGCCAAGGCGTCGCTGGTGCGGGTGATCTGCGTGCGGAAATAAGACGCTGCATCTCGGCTCGCGAATCATTCATTGCTGAACTTGGCCGGCCGCTTCTCGACAAAGGCCGCCATGCCCTCCTTTTGATCTTTGGTGGCGAACAGCGCGTGGAACACGCGGCGCTCAAAGCGCACGCCTTCCGCCAGCGAGGTCTCGAAGCTGCGGTTGACCGCCTCCTTCGCGGCCAGCACCGATGGGAGCGACATCGAGGCGATCGTTTCGGCGGCTTTCATCGCCTCGGCCATCAGGTCGGCCACCGGCACCACACGGGCGACCAGGCCGGAGCGCTCCGCCTCCGCCGCATCCATCATGCGCCCGGTCAGGATCAGGTCCATGGCCTTTGCCTTGCCGACCGCGCGGGTGAGGCGCTGCGTCCCGCCGATGCCCGGAATGACCCCGAGCTTGATCTCGGGCTGTCCGAACCTGGCATTGTCGGCGGCGATGATGAAATCGCACATCATCGCGAGTTCGCAGCCGCCGCCGAGCGCGAAGCCTGCGACCGCGGCGATGATCGGCTTGCGCACGCGCGCAAGCCGTTCGTAATCGGCGGCGTAGTCGGCGCTGAAGATGTCGATATACGACTTGTCCGCCATCTCCTTGATGTCCGCGCCGGCGGCGAACGCCTTGTCCGAGCCGGCAATCAAGATGCAGCCGATGCCGGCATCGGCATCCAAGGCTTCGACCGCAGCGAGGAGTTCGTCCTTGAGCGCGATGTTGAGCGCATTCAAGGCCTGCGGCCGGTTGAGGCGGATGACGCCGACACGGCCTCGGGTTTCGACAATGATGGTCTCGGTGCTCATGGCTCTCCTTGGTATGGTCGGTCCGTCAGGCATGCTGTCATGGCATACCTGGAACGGAAAGTACGTGTAAGATGGCGGCGCGACATCGACTTCAAGCCAGAGAAAACTCGCGCAACAAGGGTTGAAGCAGCGGGGAGGATGAGATGGTCCGGCTCTGCGCGCTGGCGCTGGTGCTGATGACCTCGGACGGCGCCTGCGCCCAAAGTTGGCCCTCGCGCCCGATCCGCGCCATCGTGCCTTACACCGCCGGCGGCGCCATCGACATCGTCTCGCGTACCGTCGCGCAGCAGCTCTCGCTCCAGCTCGGCTATCCGATCGTCATCGAGAGCCGGCCCGGAGCCGGCGGCGTCATCGGCACCGCGGCAGTGGCCAAGGCCGATCCGGATGGCCACACCATCCTCCTCACTGCATCGAGCCATACCATCTCGCCATGGGCATATTCCAATTTGCCCTACGACACGGTGGGCGACCTCGCCGGGATTACGCCGCTTGCCAATCTGCCCAACGTGCTTGTGGTCGCGCCCGCGGCGAACATCCGATCGGCGCAGGCGCTCGTTGCCGCCGCACGGTCCAGGCCCGGCGGGCTCAACTACGCATCGGGCGGAAGCGGCAGCGCGACCCACCTCAATGCCGAGCGGTTTCGCCTCAGCGCCGGGTTCGAAGGCGTGCACGTTCCATTCAAGGGCGGACCGGAGGCGCTGGCCGAAGTGATGAGTGGTCGCGTGGATTTCGTGTTCAGCCCGATCTTGCCGTCGCTGCCTTTCATCCGCGAGGGCAAGGCCGTGGCGCTGGGGGTGAGCACCTCAAAGCGCGCATCAGCCTTGCCCGACGTGCCGACGACGATCGAGGCAGGGTTCGCCAATTCCGACTACAATTTTTGGGTGGGCATGTTCGTGCCGGCGAAAACCCCGCGCGAGGTCGTCGAAAGGCTCCACCGGGAAACCGCCCGGGTGCTGAAGTCGCCGGAAATTCAAGCGAAGCTCTCGAGTTTCGGCGCCGATCCGATGCTCATGCAGCCCAGCGAGTTCGACACCTATGTTCGCGACGAGATTGCGACCAACGAGATGCTGGTGAAAGCCGCCGGACTGGCGGCGAAGTGAGCGTTTCGTTCAACCGATGCGCGGGAGGGAGAAAGTCAATGTCGCCACGCCAACAAGCTGCAGCAGTTCACCGTCATACCGCCGGCGTGGTCGCAACCGCTGCGGCCGCGATGCTCGCCGTTGCAGTCGGCACGGCCCAAGCCGCCGACGATCCGCCCTACACGCTCGCGCGCGAAGGCTTCTTCTACGTCGGAGGCAAGCCCACCATCATCAACGGCCGCACCTACATGGCGGGCCAGATGTACGTGGACGTCCGCATTCCGGCAAAGCGGACTCAGCCCTATCCCATCATCATGGTCCACGGCGGCACCCGCTCCGCCACCACCTTCTTCGGCACTCCCGACGGCCGCGAAGGCTGGGCGCAATATTTCGTGCGCCAGGGCTACGCGGTCTATGTCGTTGATCAGCCGGGGCGTGGACGTTCCGGTTATCTTGCCGAGTCCTACGGCCCCTGGAAGGTGCCGGATGGCGACGGCGGCCAGCGTCGCTATCTCTCGCAGGCCAAGTACAAATTGTGGCCGCAAGCGCATCTGCACACGCAATGGCCGGGCAGTGGCGCGCCCGACGATTCCATCACGCTGCAGATGACCTCGGGCTACCTGCCGGAGATCGAGGATTTCACCAAGCAGCAATTCCTCAACCGTGACGCACTGGTGGCTCTGATCGACCAGATCGGACCGGCGATCCTGATGGTGCACTCGCAGGCCGGAGCATTCGGATGGCCGGTGGCGGATGCGCGTCCCGATCAGGTCAAGGCGATCCTCGCGGTCGAGCCGAACGGACCACCGTTCTACCAGGTCGATTTCACCGGCGCGCCCGACTACTTCAAGCAAGGACAATTGGCCCTTCCCTACGGCCTCAGCGCAGTTCCACTGACCTATTCTCCCGCGGTCGCCGACGCGAAAGAACTCGCCGTCGTGCAGCAGGAACAGGCGGACGGGCCCGATCTCGTGCGATGTCATCTGCAGCGGGAGCCGGCACGCAAACTGTCCAATTTGAAAATGCCGATCCTGGTGGTGATGTCCGAGGCTTCGTATCACGCACCGTATGACCACTGCACCGTGAAATACCTGCAACAGGCAGGCGCGCAACCGACATTCATGCGGCTCGCCGACCTCGGCATCAAGGGCAACAGCCACGTGATGATGAACGAGAAGAACAACAAGGAGATCGCAGCAGTGATTGCGCAATGGCTCGGCAAGACGCTGCCGGGCAAGGAGTAGAACTAGTGTCCCGTTTCCGACGTTCGTATCATCTCGCAGCACCCGCTTTTACGAACGTCGGAAACAAAGGGACACTAGCAAGTCATGATCCTAGTGTGGCTTTGCATTTGACGTTCCTATGAAGGACTTCGCGGCCAATACTGATAGGAACGTCAAATGCGCCACACTAGGCTACTTCTGACACACCGGGCAGAAGAACGTCGATCTGCCGGTCTGCACCATGCGTTTGATGGTGCCGCCGCAACCCGGTGTCGGGCACGGCTGCCCCTCGCGATCATAGACGCGGAAATTGTGCTGGAAATCGCCAAGCTGGCCGTCGGTGCGGCGGTGATCGCGCAACGACGAGCCGCCGGCCGCGATCGCGTCCTTGAGCACCGCCTTGATGGCATCAACGAGTGTCTGCGCGCGCTCGGTTGGCGCGCCGGATTTCGTCGCGATCGTGGACGCACGCCGCTTGGGCGAAAGCAGCGCCCGATGGAGCGCCTCGCAGACGTAGATATTGCCGAGCCCGGCCACCACTTTCTGATCGGAGAGCGCGGCCTTGAGCGAGGTCTTCTTTCCTTTGCATGCGCGCGCCAGCATGGCCGCGTCGAACTCGTTTCCCAGCGGCTCGGGCCCGAGCGCACGCAACAATGGCTCCTGCTCGAGCTGGGCGCGCGGAACCAGCTTCATCATGCCGAAGCGGCGCGGGTCGTTGAAGGAAATCCGCGCGCCCGAGGACATGTGAAACACCACGTGATCGTGGACGGCGTTCGCCGAGCGGTCATGGTAATAGCCACCGGGCGTGCGTTCGCTGCGCGCCTTTGCAACGCGAAACGACCCCGACATGCCGAGATGCATGAGCAGGACTTCGCCGGACGAAAGATCGACGAGGAGATACTTGGCGCGCCGGCCCAGCCCCTCGACCGTCTTGCCCTCCAACCGGGCGACGAAGTCCTTCGACAACGGCCAGCGCAGGTCGCCGCGATGCGCCTCCACCTTGGTGAAGCGCGCGCCCTCCATGACCGGCTGCAGCCCGCGGCGGACCGTCTCGACTTCAGGCAATTCTGGCATCACGAGCTCCCGAGGGAGACATAGCGTCCCCGGGGCCGGCGCGCTATGGTCCTGCCGCAAAAGGATTATTCGCCATGCCGCAAACCGGCGAAAATACCCATTTCGGATTCGAGCAGGTCGCGCTTGGGGACAAGCAGGCGCGGGTCGACGACGTCTTTCACAGCGTCGCGCGGCGCTACGACCTCATGAACGATCTGATGTCGGGCGGGCTGCACCGGGCCTGGAAGGGGGTGCTCGTCACCGCGCTCAATCCGCCCAAGGCCCGCGCTTCGTCCGACCGCCCGGCCATGCACGGCGCGCAGCCGTTCGCGCTGCTCGACCTGGCCGGCGGCACCGGCGATGTCGCCTTTCGGGCGGTCGAGGCGGGCGGCGCGGACTTGCGCGCGACTGTCGTCGACATCAATACCGACATGCTTGATGTCGGCCGGGCGCGGGCAGGCGAGCGCGGGCTCGATGATGCCATCACGTTTGTCGAAGGCAACGCCGAGGCGCTGCCGTTTCCGGATCGCAGCTACGATGCGGTCACCGTCGCTTTCGGTATCCGCAATGTGCCACGCATCGAGGCAGCACTGAAGGAAGCCCATCGCGTGCTGCGGATCGGCGGGCGCTTCCTGTGCCTCGAATTCTCCACTGTCGATGTCCCCGGTCTCGACGCGCTCTACGATTTCTACTCGTTCAACGTGATCCCGGCGCTCGGTCGCGCCGTCACCGACGACGAGGCGGCATACCGGTATCTCGTGGAATCGATTCGTCGCTTCCCGCGCCCAGAGGTATTTTCCGACATGATGCGGGGCGCCGGCTTTGCCCGCGTGTCGTTCCAGCGCATGACCGGAGGCATCGTTGCGCTGCATTCGGGCTGGCGGTTGTGATCGCAGGGTTGGCCCATCTTCACCGCCTCGGTCACGCCGGTTTCGTGTTTGCGCGCGAGGGCGTGTTCGGCCTTGTCGACCCCGCGCGGTTGCCGCTGCCGGCACGCGCGGCGTTGCGCGTTGCACGGCTGATCGAGCGACCGGCGAGCAGCGTGTCCGCGAACCGTCTCGCCGCTGCGCTCACCCGGCTCGGACCTTCCTACGTCAAGCTCGGCCAGTTCCTGGCGACACGCCCGGATGTGGTCGGCGTCCTATTGGCGCGCGACCTCGAGGCGCTGCAGGACAAGATGCCGCCATTCCCGCAGGCCGACGCCGAACGCGCCGTCGCAGCCGCGTTGGGTCAGCCACTGACCGACCTGTTCGCGTCGTTCGGCGCGCCGGTCGCCGCCGCTTCGATCGCCCAGGTGCACCGGGCTGAAGTGGTCACCGACGGTGGCGTCCGCGCCGTCGCGGTGAAGGTATTGCGGCCGGAGGTGGAGCGACGCTTCAAGGTTGATCTCGACGCGTTCTCGTTTGTCGCGCGCAACGCCGAGAGCATGTCGGCGGAGGCGCGGCGACTGCGACTCATCGAGGTGGTCGAGACGCTGCGTCGGTCGGTCGCGCTCGAGATGGATCTGCGTTTCGAGGCGGCGGCGCTCTCGGAGATGGCGGAGAACACCCGCAACGATCCCGACTTCCGCGTCCCCACGGTGGATTGGGACCGCACCGCGCGCGATGTGCTCACGCTCGAATGGATCGACGCGACGCCACTGTCCGACCGCGCTTTGCTCGAATCCGGTGGGTTGGATCTCAAGCGCCTCGCGCGCGCGGTGATTCAGACCTTCCTGCGCCATGCGCTGCGCGACGGCTTTTTTCATGCCGACATGCATCCCGGCAACCTGTTTGTCGATGACGCCGGCCAGCTGGTGGCGGTCGATTTCGGCATCATGGGACGCCTCGGTGCGAAGGAACGGCGCTTTCTCGCGGAGATTTTGCTCGGCTTCATCACCCGCAACTACCACCGCACCGCGGAGGTGCATTTCGAAGCCGGCTATGTGCCACCGCATCACTCGGTCGCGAGCTTTGCGCAGGCGATCCGCGCGATCGGCGAGCCGATCCACAACCGCGTCGCCGAAGAAATTTCGATGGCGAAGCTGTTCATGCTGCTGTTCGAGGTCACCGGCATGTTCGACATGCGCACCCGTCCCGAGCTTCTGCTGCTGCAGAAAACCATGGTCGTGGTCGAGGGCGTGGCGCGCTCGCTCGATCCGAAGCTCGACATGTGGACCGTCGCCGAGCCGGTGGTGCGAGAGTGGATCGAACGCAATCTCGGGCCGGCCGGACGGCTCGAAGACGCAGCCGAAGGGGCGATCGAGGTCGGCCGCCTCCTCGGCGAGGCGCCGAAGCTGCTGGCGCGCGGCGCGGTGCTGGTTGAGCAGCTCGACGCCATCACCCGCGACGGGCTGATGCTCGCGCCGGACACGGTGGCAGCGATCGGCCGCGCGGAAGCCCGCCGCAACCGCTGGACCACGGTAGCCCTCTGGATCATCGCGGCGCTGCTGGCCTGGCTGATTTATCTGCTGCTTTAGCACCCGGGCCCGCTGGCGCACGCCTGGGGGCGCTCTCCTGACTATGATTGCATTGATTGCATTGCAATCATCGGATAGGCTCCTATGACCAGGGCGCGCAATACCGACATGGCCAGCATCACCATCCGCCAGCTGGACGACGATCTGAAGCGACGCCTGCGGCTGCGGGCGGTGCGAAACGGCCGCTCGATGGAGGACGAGGCAAGGACCATCCTGCGCCAGGTGGCCGCGCTCGAGAGCGAGGCCGCGCGCCAAGGGGCCGCGCCAGCCGGCAGTGCGGCCGAGCGGGCGCAGTTGGGTCCCATCCGGGCCGCGGGCACGAGACGCGTCCTGCTGATCATTGGCGGTGGCATTGCGGCCTACAAATCGCTCGATCTCATCCGCCGACTGAAGGAGCGCGGGCTTGCCGTACGTTGCATTCTCACCCGCGCTGCGCAGCAGTTCGTCACCCCGCTCGCGGCCGGCGCGCTCTCGGCCGAGCGGGTGTTCACGGACCTGTTCGATCCCACGACCGAGTTCGATGTCGGTCACATCAGGCTGGCGCGCGAGGCTGACCTCATCGTGGTGGCGCCCGCGACTGCCGACCTCCTCGCCAAGATGGCGGGCGGGCACGCCGACGACCTCGCTTCCACGGTGTTGCTCGCCACCGACCGCCCGGTCCTGGTGGCGCCGGCGATGAATCCTCGGATGTGGGAGCACCCGGCAACCCGCCGCAATCTCGCACGCCTCGCCGATGACGGCGTCGCGGTGGTGGGACCGAACGCGGGCGAGATGGCAGAGGCGGGGGAAGCAGGTATCGGACGCATGGCGGAGCCGTTGGAAATCGCGGCCGCCGCCTTGCCGCTGCTGGGAAAAGGCGACCGCGACAAACCGCTGGCAGGCAGGCGCATGATCGTCACCTCCGGTCCCACCCACGAGCCGATCGATCCGGTGCGCTACATCGCCAACCGCTCATCGGGCAAACAGGGTCACGCCATCGCTGCTGCCGCCGCAGCGGCGGGCGCCGACGTGACGCTCGTATCGGGCCCGGTGAACCTGCCTGATCCGCTCGGCGTGAACACCATCAGGATCGAGACCGCGCAAGAGATGTTTGCCGCGGTTTCGGCGGCGCTGCCTGCGGACGTTGCGGTGTTTGCCGCTGCGGTGGCCGATTGGCGCGTGGACCAGCCCAATGCGAACAAGATCAAGAAGCAGGCCGGCGGATCGCCCACGCTCGGCTTGGTCGAGAATCCCGATATCCTGTCGGCGGTCGCTCATGACGCGAACATCCGGCCGCGCCTCGTCATCGGTTTCGCGGCCGAGACCGAGCGCATCATCGAACACGCGAAGGCCAAGCTGGCGCGCAAAGGATGCGACTGGATCGTCGCCAACGACGTTTCGGCGACCAGCGGCGTGATGGGCGGCGATCGCAATACCGTCCATCTGGTGACCGCGCAGGGAGTTGAATCCTGGCCGCCGCAATCGAAAGAGCAGGTGGCGCATGCCCTCGTTACCCGGATCGCCGATGCGCTCGCCGGAGCGGGCCAGTGAAAAAAGTCGAACTCCGGATCATGCGGCTGCCTCACGCCGACGGCCTGCCGCTTCCCGCCTACCAAAGCGAATTCGCCGCCGGTCTTGATCTGGTCGCTGCCGTGCCCGCCGATGCCCCCGTGATCATCGCACCGGGGGGACGCGCCGCGATTCCCACCGGCTTGACCATTGCGCTGCCGCCGGGGGTGGAGGGACAGATCAGGCCACGCTCCGGGCTCGCGCTGCGGCATGGGGTTACCGTGCTCAACTCGCCGGGCACGGTGGATGCCGATTATCGGGGCGAAGTGCAGGTAATCCTTGCAAATTTCGGCACCGCACCGTTCGCGGTCGAGCGTGGCGCGCGGGTCGCCCAATTGGTGCTCGCAGCCACCGTGCAAGCGGCAATTTGCGAAGTTGCAAATCTTGATGAAACAACGCGCGGCGTTCGGGGTTTTGGATCTACGGGCACGGGCCGGGAAGAGGCGAACCAATCGCCTCGGAAGCCTTGACATACTATGATACCAACCTTCGCCGACCCCGTTGACCCGCAGATGTCCCATGCCGCTCCTGCCGCGCAAAGGCGTTTTAGCTATCACCGCCGTCATCGACATCGCGCTCAATGCGCGGGGCCGGCCGGTGGCAGCGAAGGCCTTGGCGACGCGCCACAGGCTGCCGCCACGCCATCTGGAGCCGGTCCTGCAGGCCCTCGTACGTCACGGGATACTCCGGGGCATCCGGGGACCGCGCGGCGGCTATGAACTTGCCCGCGAGCAGCACCGCATCACGGCCGACGATATCCTGCGCGCTGCCGGCACGGCCGACGAGATTGACGGCGCGGCGCTCGCCGAATCCCTCCTGCTCAACAAAGTGGTGATGCCGGCGCTGGGAGCGGCCGAGAGCGCCTTCTCCGCGGCGCTGGCACGCATCAACGTCGAGGACCTCACGCACTCCGCCCAGGGGCTCGGGCGAGTGCCCGGAGAGGCTTAGACGTGTTCAGGCGGGCAACCGATGGTGTGAATTCAAGCGGCCTCAGCCCGCCCTGCGACCCTGTTTCATGTTGTCCCACCACGGGCAGACGCCGGGCATGAGATTGTAGTTGCCCTCGATCACCTGCACCGGCTGGCGCTGGCCATTCTCGGCGGCCTCGATGCAGAGCAGGCGCGATTCCTCTTTCTTTTCCGCCGACATCCAGCGGCGCTCGTGCCCCCAGAGGCTCGGGCCGAATTTGCGTTCGAACGGCTCCCAGGTGTTGTCGTCGATCACCTGTCCGCCCCAGCCATACTCCACCAGGAATCCGGATGGATTCCAGGTGTAGAAGGAGGTGACGTAGTCGCCGGAATGGCGGCCAAGCGTGACGCCGATGCGCTCGGGATCGCCCAGCGCAAGATCGTAGCCCTGGCCGACGTCGTCGAAGCTATAGAGCTCCACCATCATGTGATGGACCATGTTGATGCCGCTCTCGACGAACGCGATGCTGTGGTGTCGGGGGTTGACGTGGAAGAAATAAGCCGGGAACGGACGCAGCCAATAATCGCTCACTCTGAACTCGAGGACGTCCTGATAAAAACTCATCACGTCGGCGATGCGCTCGAAATGCATTACGACGTGGCCCATGCCGAGCGGCCCGGTGCGAAAGCCGGAAATGTTGCGTCCGGGCTTGAACGGGTCGGACGTCGTTTCCGCGTCGTAAAAAATTTCGAGGCGGTTGCCGGCGGGATCGTTGAACACGATCAGATCCTTGACGCGGCGCTCGTCGGCAAGCGCGCGCGAGCCGCGGGCGACCCTCGTGCCGGACGCCTCGATCCTCGCGGCCATTGCGTCAAGGCCAGACGCGTCCGCTACTTCCCAGCCGAAAAAGCCGATGCCCTGTCCGCCGTCGGCGTCGACCACGAGGCGCTGCTTGCGGTCATCCATGCGGAAGGCGAGCGTCGAGCGGCTCTTGTCGATGCGTTGCAGGCCCAAAAAATTGCTGCCGTAGCTCGCCCAGTCCCCCAAGTCCTTGGTGCGAACCCCGATATAGCCCAAAGCCTCGATGCCCATGATGCTCCTCGATCATGCTCCGTCGTTGCAGGCGAAACTATCAGCACGATGAGATGGGGTCGAGCCTGACGAGGGGCGCTCGGCGCCTCGCCGATGGGCGCCGATTGTTGCTTCCGCGATCGCAGGTCACGGGCGTGAACGCCCGCAGGCGCCCCACCAACGTGCGCGCTACGCGCGCGCTTGCTTGGCGATGGCGTCCTTGAGCCGCGGATAGGCCCGGTACGCATTCCCCGCGAAAATCTTGTCCTTGTCCGCGGCCGAAAGGCTCGGCGCGTTGTCCACGTAACGTTTGGTGTCGTCGAAATACTGACCGCTCCTCGGGTCGATACCCTTGACCGCACCGACCATCTCGGAGGCGAACAGAATGTTGTCGACCGGAACCACCTTGGTGAGGAGGTCGATGCCGGGTTGGTGATAGACGCAGGTGTCGAAGAAGATGTTGTTCTTCATGATCTCGTCGAGCTCGGGCCGATTATTGTTGAGGGCGATCCCGCGGAAGCGGCCCCAATGGAAAGGCACGGCCCCGCCGCCATGCGGGATGATCAGCTTGAGCGTCGGAAAGTCCTTGAAGAGGTCCGACAGGATCAGCTGCATGAACGCCATGGTGTCGGCGTTGAGGTAATACGAGCCGGTCGTGTGTTGCGCCGGATTGCAACATCCGCTGACGTAAATCATCGCCGGCACGTTGAGCTCGACCATCTTCTCGTAGAACGGATACCACCACTTGTCGGTCAGCGGCGGGGCATTGAAATATCCGCCGGACGGGTCGGGGTTGAGGTTGCAGCCGACGAACCCCATCTTCACGCAGCGCTCCAGCTCGCCGACTGAATTTTTCGGCGGCACGCCGGGCGATTGCGGCAATTGGCATACGCCGATGAAGTTGCTCGGATAGAGCGAGATCACGCGCGCGATCAGATCGTTGCAGATCTGCGACCATTCCAGGCTGACGCTTTCGTCGCCGATATGGTGGCCCATGCCGGAAGCGCGCGGCGAGAAGATCGTGACGTCGGTGCCGCGCTCGCGCTGCAACTTGAGCTGGGCCCCTTCCACGCTCTCGCGGATTTCGTCGTCGCTCATCTTCAGCGATGCTTTCGACGGCATCGGCGACTTGTTCTTGACCGCCTCGGTCTGCTCCTTGCGGAACCGGTGCAGGTCTTTCGGCTCGGTCGTGTAGTGGCCGTGGCAATCAATGATCATGACACCGTCGCTGAGGATCGTGGGCGGGAAACGCGGGCCGGGTTGTGCCGGGCCGCGAGGTGGGCGGATGCTACGAACCGGGCTTCACCATTGTCAAACCAGGATTGGGGTCTGTTAAGATACCGCCGAAACGCACTGCAGAGGGGCAAGTATGGCTGATATTCCGCGTTTGAACGGTGTGATCCGCGCCCTGGAAGCCGGCAAGACGACGTTCACGTCATTTTGCCAGGCCGACCCAGATACCGCGATCGCAATGGCAACGGCCAAATACGACGGCATCGTATACGAGATGGAGCACAATCCGTGGGATATCCGGGCGCTGCGGGATAGCCTGCAATACATGCTCAACCGCGGCCAGATCGCAAAGTCCGGCTCGGTCGCGCCGGGCGTCACGCCAATGGTCCGCATCCCGCCGAACGGAGCGGAAAAAGCGCAGTTTCATGCCAAGCAGGCGCTGGATCTCGGCTGCTATGGGATCGTGTGGCCGCACATCTCATCGGTGGACGAGGCCTATAACGCGGTCGCCGCCTGCCGCTATCCGCGCCTGAAGAGCGCGCCCATGTACGAGCCCGCAGGAATCCGCGGCGACGGGCCGACCGCCGCCGTGCGCTATTGGGGCCTCTCCCAGCAGGATTATTACGACCGCGCCGACGTGTGGCCGCTTAACCCGAAGGGAGAAATCTTCGTGATCCTGATGATGGAGGACACGCGCGGCATCGAAGCGCTGCCGCAAATCTTGCAGAAGGTGCCAGGCATCGGCGCGATACTCATCGGAGAGGGCGACCTCTCCCAGGAACTCGGCTATCCGCGGCAATACGAGCACCCTGAGGTGCTCAAGTGGATGGCGCGCGTCGTCAACACCTGCAAGGAGCACAACGTGGTCGTCGGCCACCCCCATGTCGATTCCAACAATGTCGAGCGCATCCTCGGCGAAGGCTACCGCTTCTTGATGGCCGCGCCGGTGCGCAGCTACGCGGCCCTCGACAAAGGCCTGAAGCTGGCGGGACGCGCATAGCCGCGCGCGACCTGCGCCGACCGCAGCGCAACCAAGCCTGTGCCAACTCGCAGACGTTCTGCGTGGGCTCGCGTTGCGTTTACAGCAGGACGTCGTCGGGAGGGACCCGTGAACAAAGCGCTCGCCTGTCTGTTTACCGTCACCGCCTTGCTCGGGACCGCGCCTGGTCCTGCGACAGCGCAAGATCCCAGCTACCCCACGCGTCCGGTCAGGATCATCGTCGCCTTTCCCGTCGGCGGACTGCTCGACACCGTGTCGCGCATCGTTGGCGACAAGCTGACCGTGGTCCTCGGTCAACAATTCATCATCGAGAGCAGACCCGGCGCCGGCGGAACGCTGGCGACCGCCGCGGTCGCACGCGCCGAGCCCGACGGCTACACGCTGATGATGATCAACGACAACCACGCCGTGAACCCGAGCGTATTCAAGAACATTCCCTACGACAGCGTGAAGGATTTCGCGCCCATCGGCTTTGTCGGCAGCGCGCCCATGGCGCTCTCAGCGAATGCGCGCCTTGCGGTCCGCTCCGTCCAGGATCTCGTCGAGCTGACGCGGCAACAGCCCGGGAAGATTTCATACGCGTCGGTCGGAATCGGCAGCGCGAGCCACTTGGCCGGCGAGCTCTTTGCCGCCAAAGCCGGCGTTCGCATGCTGCACGTTCCATTCCGCGGAGGCGCTCCGGCAATCAACGACCTGGTCGCCGGGCACGTCGACACGATGTTCGTTACCGCGGTGGTCGGCGGCCAGCACATGAAGACCGGCGCACTCACCCCGCTTGCGCTTGCAGCCGCCGCGCGATTCGAGACGCTGCCGGAAGTCCCGACGATGGCCGAGGCCGGCTATCCGCTGGAAGCAGCCTATTGGTTCGGTCTGGCGGCACCCGCCGGGACCCCGCCGGCCGTCCTCGCGAAACTGGAAGCCGCGCTCTCCGAGGTGCTCGCGATGCCCGACCTGCGCAAGCGCATGACGGAGATGGGGGCGGTGGTGACGCCGCTCGGCTCGCGGCAATTCGGCGACTACATCCGCGCCGAGATGGCCAAATGGGCCGACGTCATCGCTCAAAACAACATCAGGTTTGAATAAGGTGCCTGGGGGTATGGAGGGGCCGCGGAAGAGCCCATCGGCCGCCGTTTTGCCCCGCGATCCGCCTTCGCCTGCTTGTTCATGATCTGGACTCCTTCCGGCCGGTTTGCCCTTGGGGGTAAAGTGGGTTGATTCGCGGGCTGTGCGGCGGATGAGGCACTCAACCGTACGGCCCGCGAGCCGGCGGTCTCACGACGCCGGTGAAAATGCGGCAATGGGGCAAGCGGGTATGCCGGACGCGTTCCGGATCACCGTGGAGGGCTTTGGGGCTCGTCCGCAGCAGGAAGCGCGTTCACACGCGTCCATAGTCCGCAAAGGCGACCCGGAAACGCCCTTGCGGACGCGCTACGGCGGAATTCGCGCCGCGCTTGCCGTGGCTGCTCCATCGCTATTCTTCCCGGACTTCGCACGCGCCGCGGAAGCGACGGGGCGGTCCGAGCCCTCGACATTCGAGGCCTATGTGGCCGCGCTGCTATCGCTCGATCGGCACGAGATCGCCGCGCTCACGCTCACGCTCGGCGTTCTCTGCTTCGCGGTCGTCACCGCGATCCTGCTCGTGCGGACCCGTGGCCGGCTCGCCGAGGTCGAGACATCGGCACGCGACGAGAGCGCCGCGTCAAAGGCCGCGATCGATCGCGCCTACGCGCTTCTGCTCTCCGAACAGCAAATTCTCGTCGCCTGGGCCGCCGGCGCCGACGAGCCCGAAATCATCGGCGATCCCACGCTGGTCACCGCCGCCGATACGCCTCAGCGCGTGCTCGCCTTCGGCACTTGGCTCGAGCCGGAGACCGCCGGCGACATGGAGCGCTCGGTCGATGCTTTGCGCGCGCGGGGCATTGCCTTCGCCATGACGATGGCCACGTTCGCCGGCCGTATCATCGAGGCCAAGGGCCAGGTCACCGGCGGCCGCGCCATCCTGCGGCTGCGGGAGGTCAGCGGCATCAAGCATGAGCTCGCCGAGCTCGCGCGCCGCCACCAGAAGCACCTCGAAGACACCGCGGCCATGCGCGCCCTGATCGAGGCAGCGGCGGCGCCGGTGTGGGCGCGCGACGAGGCGGGCAAACTCGTTTTCGCGAACCAGGCGTATGCGCGGGCGGTCGAGGCCAAGGACGGCGCGGAGGCCGCCGATCGCGGGATCGAGTTGTTCGATCGAGGGGCGCGCGTCGAACTCTTGCGCGCGCACGAATTGGTCGAGTCCTACTCGGGCCGGCTTCCAGCCGTGGTCGCGGGCCAGCGCCGCAGCTTCGACGTGATGACGGTGCCGGCCGGGCGCGGCAGTGCCGGCATCGGCATCGACGCGACCGAGGCAGAAGCGCTACGCGGCGAGCTCAAGCGCATGATGGATGCCCACCGGCGCACCCTCGACCAGCTTGCCACCGGCGTCGCCATTTTCGGGTCCAATCAGCGGCTCGCCTTCTACAACACCGCCTATCGTCTGCTTTGGGATCTCGATCCCGTCTTCCTCGACCAGGGCCCGAACGATTCAGCCGTGCTTGACCGGCTGCGCGCGTCGCGCAAGCTCCCGGACGAGCAGGATTTCCGACAGTGGAAAACTGCGCTCTACGATGCGTACCGGGCGGTCGAGCCCAAGGAGCACATGTGGCATCTGCCGGACGGCCGCACCATGCGGGTCGTCACCACGCCCAATCCGGAAGGCGGCGTCATCTATCTCTTCGACGACGTCACCGAACGGCTCGATCTGGAACGCCGTTACGATGCGCTGATCCGCGTTCAGGGTGAGACGCTGGACAATCTGACCGAGGCCGTCGCCGTGTTCGGCAGTGACGGACGGCTACGCCTTTTCAATCCGGTGTTCGCGCGCATGTGGCGGCTCGCGCCCGAAATACTTGCCGAGCGACCCCATATCGAATCGCTCAGCCAGTTGACGCTGCCCCTCCACGGCGACCACCCCGTTTGGCAGAGCCTGCGGGCGACGATCACGGCGATCGACAATCGCGAGCCAGTCACCGGCCGGCTCGACCGCCCGGATGGCAACGTGGTCGATTGCGCCACCCTGCCGCTGCCTGATGGCGCCACTTTGGCGACCTTTCAGGACGTCACCGACACCGTCAACGTCGAGCGTGCATTGCGCGAGCGCAACGAAGCATTGGAGGCGGCAGACAAGCTCAAGATCGATTTCGTGCACCACGTTTCCTACGAACTGCGCTCGCCGCTCACCAACATCATTGGTTTCGCGCATTTCCTCGGCGACCCCATCACGGGCCCGCTGAGGGAAAAGCAGCGCGAGTATCTCAGTTACATCACCGTTTCGACCAACGCGCTGCTTGCCATCATCAACAACATCCTCGACCTCGCCACCATCGACGCCGGCGCCATGACGCTCAACCTCGGCTCGGTGGACATTCGCAAGACCATGGAAGCCGCCGCCGAAGGCGTGCAGGACCGCCTGGTCAAGAACGGGATCGAACTCGAAATCCGCGCCGCGGCCGATATCGGCACCTTCGTCGCCGACGAACGGCGCGTGCGCCAGTCGCTGTTCAATCTGCTTGCCAATGCGGTGGGCTTTTCGCCCGGGGGCGAGAGCGTTACCTTCACCGCCCAGAGGCTCAAGGATGCCGTCGCGTTCTCGGTCACCGACCGTGGCCCCGGCATCCCGGACGACGTGCAGGACAAGGTGTTCGATTGGTTCGAGACCCATTCCCTCGGTTCACGTCATCGCGGGACGGGCCTCGGCCTTTCCCTGGTGCGCTCGTTCGTGGAGTTGCACGGCGGCTCGGTGACGCTGGAATCGGCGGTTGGCCGCGGCACCACGGTCACCTGCGTCTTTCCCCTCGACCAAAGTGCAGAGCGAAGCGCGGCTTGATCCTCGCCTGTCATGCGCTAAAGCAGGCTAAGAGCGCGGTTCCCGTAGCGCGCCTCGGTGCCATACCCATCCCCGGCCCAGAACCCGACCGGCCGCCCATGCGCATCATGCCGACAGATCCGCAATCAAGAGCCAGGCCATGGCACTGCCCCTGACCGCGCCCAGCGTATCGACCTTTTCGGTGGCGCTGCCGGACGAGCAAGCCACGCAACGGCTCGCGATCGATATCGCCAATTCGCTGGAGCGCGGCGATCTCGTCACGCTCTCCGGCGATCTCGGCGCTGGCAAGACCACGTTCGCACGTGCGCTGATCCGTTATCTGGCGGGCGACGCGCTGGTGGAAGTGCCGAGCCCCACTTTCACGCTGATGCAGATCTACGACCTGCCGCAGTTTCCGTTGGTGCACGCCGACCTCTATCGACTCTCGGGATCGGGAGACCTCGCGGAACTCGGTTTCGACGATCTGCCGGATGGTGCGGTGCTCCTGATCGAATGGCCCGACCGCGCGGCCGGCCTCTTGCCGCCCGATCGTCTGGACGTCGCGCTGACCCTGGCACCCAAGCTCAAGCTCGAATTCCGCCATGCCCGCGTCACCGGCTATGGCTCGTTCGGGCCAAGGGTCGACCGCATGGCGTCGGCGCGCCAGTTCATCTCCGAGAGCGGCTATGGCGACGCGCTCCGCGTGCGGATGCAGGGCGATGCCTCCACGCGCTCGTACGAGCGGCTCGCCCTCGGCGACAAGCACGTGATCCTGATGAACATGCCGCGCCGGGCTGACGGCCCCCCGATGCGCAGCGGCAAGCCCTACAGCACGGTCGCGCATCTTGCCGACAGTGTCGTGCCGTTCGTGGCGATGGCGAACGGCTTGCGGCAATACGGATTCTCCGCACCTGTCATCCATCACGCTGATCTGGATCACGGACTCCTGATCCTCGAGGATCTCGGCGAGGAGCGCGTGGTGAGCGGCGATCCGCCTGCGCCGATCCAAGAGCGCTACGAGACCGCGGTCGACATGCTGCTTGCGTTGCACGAGCAGCGGCTGCCCGACACCCTACCCGTCGCGCCCCATGTCGAATACCGCATTCCGTCATATGATATGAACGCGTTCCTGATCGAAGCGGAGCTTCTGGTGGACTGGTTCCTGCCTCGGCTCGACGCAGCGATCCCGGACACCGAACGCGGCTCGTTCCGAGCGCTCTGGCGCGAGCTGTTGCACCCAGCCATCGAGGCGCCGCCGACCTGGGTGCTGCGCGACTTCCATTCGCCCAATCTGCTCTGGCTGCCGCAGCGCCACGAAACCGCACGGCTCGGCCTTCTCGACTTCCAGGACGCCCTCATCGGTCCGGCCGCTTACGATCTCGCCTCGCTGCTTCAGGACGCGCGTGTGGACGTTTCCGAACAAGCCGAGCTGGCGCTTCTCGGCCGCTACGTGCGCGGCCGCAGCCGGACCGATCCCAACTTCGATGCCGCCCAATTCATCAGGCTTTACGTGACGCTCGCGGCCCAGCGCGCCAGCAAGATCCTCGGCATTTTCGCGCGGCTCGACATGCGCGACGGCAAGCCGCAATATCTGCGTCACCTGCCCAGGGTATGGGGTTACTTGCAGCGCTCGCTCGGCCATCCGGCGCTGGAGTCGCTCAATGCCTGGTATATTGCCCACGTGCCCTCGTTAAACACAATTTAATCGCCTCGGGGGCAAAACCGAATAAATGGCTGAAGCGTCCTCGATCATGACCGCACCGAAACGCGCCATGGTGCTCGCGGCCGGACTCGGTACGCGCATGCGCTCCTTCAACGGCCGTATTCCCAAGCCGCTGGTCGCGGTCGGTGGCAAGGCGCTGATCGACTACGTGCTCGATCGCCTCGCCGAACAGGGCGTCGAGCGCGCGGTCGTCAACGTCCATCACCTCGCCGACCAGATCGAGCGCCATCTCGAGCAGCGCCAGCGCCCGAGCATCGTGATTTCCGACGAGCGCAACGAGCTTCTCGGCACCGGCGGAGGTGTGGTCAAGGCGCTGCCGGAGCTTGGCGAGGGTCCGTTCTTTCACGTCAACTCCGACACCATTTGGATCGACGGGGTGAAGCCCAATCTCGGCCGCCTCGCGGCGGCCTTCGATCCCGCTCGCATGGATGCGTTGCTCCTCCTGGCGCCAACGGCGTCGAGCATCGGCTATGCCGGCCGCGGTGATTTTTCGATGGGGCCCGACGGACGGCTGGCGCGGCGCGGGGAGCGCGAGGTGGTCCCGTTCGTCTATGCCGGCGCAGCGATCCTCACCCCCAGCTTCTTCGCCGGCGCCCCGGCCGGCGCGTTCTCGATGTCGCCGTTGTTCGACCGGGCGGCGGACGCCGAGCGGCTCTGCGGCCTTCGCCTCGATGGCGTCTGGATGCATGTCGGCACGCCCGACGCGATCAAAGCCGCCGAGGACGCCATCCTCGCCAGCGCGGCCTGATCCTCCAGCCGGGAATCCGGGACCCGCGGCTGCCAGGCAGGCGGCAGCATTCGCGTAAGCCCACGTTCTGATCCGATCTTCATGGGGTTGCGTGGGTGCGCGAGCTCGGCACGCGCGCGACCGCCAATATTGAATTGCCGAACGGTGTATTATCCGGCATGGCGAATCCTCGCGTCTTCACCATTCCGGCCTCGGCGCCGTTCGTGCCGACGCTGATCCGCGCGCTGATCGACGGAACCTTGGTGCCGGGCTTTCCCGCCGGACGCGGTCCGCTCGCGCTCGCAGGCGCCACCCTCTATCTGCCCACACGTCGGGCCTGCCGGCTGGTGCACGATGTCTTCCTCGACGTGACCGGGACGAGCGCAGCAATCCTGCCGCGCATCGTCGCGATCGGCGACGTCGACGAGGACGAGATCGCCTTTGCCCAGGCGGCGACCGGCGCCCTTGCGGCCGCCGCACTGGATTTGCCAACGGCGATCGGCGGGCTGGAGCGGCGAATGCTGCTGGTACAGCTCGTGCTCAAGTGGGCAGGCAGCCTTGCGCCGGACAAGAAAGACGAAGCGCCGCTCGTCGCCAGCAATCCGGCGTCGGCGCTCGCGCTCGCCGACGATCTCGCCCGCCTGATGGACGACATGACCACACGCGGGGTTTCGTGGGATCGTCTCGACGAGCTCGTGCCGGAAGCGCTCGACCGCTATTGGCAACTCACGCTCGAATTCCTGAAGATCGCCCGCGAGGCTTGGCCGAACATTCTTGCTGAGCGTGGAGCTATCGAGCCGGCCGCGCGGCGGGACGCCTTGATCAAGGCCGAAGCGGCACGGCTCGCCGCCCACAAGGACGGCCCGGTGATCGCCGCGGGCTCGACCGGCTCGATGCCGGCGACCGCCGAGCTGATTGCGACCATCGCCCGGCTTCCCCACGGCGCCGTGGTGCTGCCGGGCCTCGATACCGATCTCGATGCGGAATCGTGGGACCTGATCGCCGGCCGCCGCGATGCCGCCGGCCGCGAGTTGACCCCGCCGGCGGTGGGACATCCGCAATTCGCCTTGCACGCCCTCCTGGACCGGATCGGGATCGCGCGCGACGCAGTCCTCTCCCTCGGCCAACCCGCCGCGCATGGGCGCGAGCGCACAGTGTCGGAGGCGCTGCGGCCGGCCGCCGCCACCGACCGCTGGCAGCGGCTCGCCGGCTCCGATTTCCCGGCGTGCGTCGACGCCGCGTTCGCAACCTTGTCGGTGGTGGAGGCCGCGAATGCCGAGGAAGAGGCGCTCGCCATCGCGGTCGCGCTGCGGGAAGTGATGGAGACGGCAGCCAAGACCGCGGCACTGATCACGCCTGATCGTGAACTGGCGCGGCGCGTGCTCGGCGCGCTGGAACGCTGGCACATCCCGGTCGACGATTCCGGCGGCGATGCGCTTCCCGACACGTCGGCGGGGCGGTTCGCGCGCCTCGCGGCTGAAGCGGCGCTCGGAGGCCTTGCCCCGGTTACGCTGCTCGCCTTGCTCAAGCACCCGCTGACACGGCTGGGCGCCCCGGAGGGGGCGAATACGCGCGCGGTGGCCGCCTTGGAACGAGCCGTCTTGCGCGGCCCCCGCCCCAAACCAAAAAGTCACGGCCTTATCCGTGCGCTTGCAACGTTTCGGAAGGAACTCGGCAAGTTTCGACGCCGCGAAGAATCCGATTTGCATCCATCCGATCCCCGCCTCTTCTTGAGCGACGGCGAGCTCGTCGATGCAGCCGCGCTGCTCGAACAATTCGCGGCTGCGATTGCGCCGCTCGAGGCTTTATCCAGCGCGCCGCTCTCCTTCGCCGAACTTGCCGCACGACATTGCGACGTCGTCAATGCCTTGAGCAGGGACGAACGCGGTGAGCCAGCGGCCTTCGCCGGCAATGACGGCGTGAAACTCTATGAGGCATTCGACGACATTGCGCGTGCGAACACCGCCGCCGGCTTCCTCGTCGCGCAAACAGACTATGCCGAGCTTTTCAGGATCGCGATTGCGGACCGCGTGGTGCGGCGCCCGGAAGTTCCTTACGTGCGTGTTCGTATCTATGGCCCGCTCGAAGCACGGCTGCAACACGTCGATCGCGTCGTCCTCGGCGGCCTGGTCGAAGGCGTCTGGCCGCCGGAGACGCGGCCGGACCCCTGGCTCAGCCGCCCCATGCGCCACGCGCTCGGCCTCGATCTGCCGGAGCGGCGCATCTCGCTGTCGGCACACGACTTCGCCGAGGCGCTCGGCGCCGACGAGGTCGTCCTCGCTTATCCGGCCAAGCTCGCGGGTACGCCGACCGTGATATCGCGCTTCGTCCAGCGGCTGGCCGCCGTCGCCGGCGAACAGCGGTGGGAGCAGGCACGCGAGAAGGGCAGGACATATCTTGCCTGGGCCCGATCGCTCGATCATCCCGCCGAGATCAAGCGCATGGACAAGCCCGCGCCGAGGCCGCCGCGTGCCGCGCGGCCGACAGCGCTGTCGGTCACCGAGATCGAAAACTGGCTGCGCGATCCCTACACCATCTATGCCAAGCATATTCTCAAATTGCGCGAGCTCGACGCCGTCGACCTGCCCCCGGGCGCGGCTGACCGCGGCATCGTCATCCACGGGGCGCTGAGCGAGTTCACCAAGACCTTTGCCGCCGCGCTGCCGGCCGATCCCGCCGCCGCGCTGATCGAGATCGGCGCCAGGCATTTCGCCACGCTCGACGATTATCCCGAGGCGCGGGCGTTCTGGTGGCCGCGCTTCCAGCGCATCGCGCACTGGTTTGCCGGCTGGGAGACGCGGCGGCGCGCCTTGGTCAAGACGCTCAAGGCCGAAACGTCAGGCCAGATCGAGATCCCGCTCGGCGAGCGCGTGTTCACGCTGCGCGGCCGCGCCGACCGCATCGAAGAGCTTGCGGGCGGTGGTCACGCCATTCTCGATTACAAGACCGGGCAGGTGCCGACCGAGAAGCAGGTGCGCATCGGCGTCTCGCCGCAGCTCACACTCGAAGCCGCGATCCTTCGTGGCGGCGGATTTCGCGATATTGCAGCGGATGCCTCGGTGACCGAGCTCGTTTATGTCGCACTCAAGGGCGGCGAGCCCGCGGGCGAAGAACGGCGGATCGAGTTCAAGGAGGGCGACGCCGACAGTCACGCCGACCGTGCGCTCGCCAAGCTCCAAGCGGTCGCGGCGCGATTCGAGGACGAACAACAGCCCTATCTGCCGCTGGTGCTGTCGATGTGGAAGAACCGCTACGGCACTTACGACCATCTCGCGCGCGTCAAGGAGTGGTCGGTCGGAGGCACCGACGAGGAAGACGGCATGGGCGTGGTCGAATGAACGCGCCTCGCATCATTCCGGAGACCGTGCTGCGGCTGCAGATCACGGCATCGGATCCCGCGGTGTCAGCCTGGGTCGCCGCCAATGCCGGATCGGGCAAGACTCACGTTCTGGCACAACGCGTCATCCGTCTTCTGCTCGAGGGCGTAGATCCCGGAAAGATTCTCTGCATCACCTTCACCAAGGCCGCCGCCGCCAATATGGCCAACCGCGTGTTCGACGAGCTGCGGCGCTGGACCGCGCTCGACGACGAGAAGCTCGATGCGGCGATCCGGCTGATGTCCAACCTCGATCCCGATCCGGCGCGGCGGGCGCGCGCACGGCGGCTGTTCGCGTTGGCGCTGGAGACGCCGGGTGGGCTCAAGGTTCAGACCATCCACGCATTTTGCACACGGCTTCTGCATCAGTTTCCATTCGAAGCCGCCGTCGCCGCCCGGTTCGACGTGCTCGACGAGGCGTCGGAAGCGCAGCTTCTGGGCGAGACCAGCCTCGGCGTATTGCTCGATGCTACCCTCGCCCCGGATGCCCCGCTCGGCCGTGCGCTCGCAACCGCCATTGCGGTCGCCGCCGACCGCACCTTCAAGGAGGTCGTCGGCGAAGCCATCCGCAAACGCGACGTGGTGCGGGCGTGGATCGACCACGGCGGCAGCGTCGACGCGGCCGTCGCCCTGCTGTGCAGGACGCTCGGAATCAACGCCGATGACACGCTCGACCGGGTCGAAGCGAGATGACGGAAGGCCCAGTGTTCCCGTGCTCGCGCTGGTCGGCCGCCGCCACGACCCTGCTGCAGGGATCAAAGAGCGACCAGGAGCAGGCGGCACGGCTTACGGATGCGCTGGCGACCGCGGGTTCGGAACGCGCCGGCATCTATCTCGGGATTTTCTTCACCGACAAACTCGAAGCACGTCAGCGCCTGATCACCAGGGCAATGGAGAAGAGCTGTCCCGAGCTCGCCGATTGCCTCCAGCGCGAAGCGGACCGGCTGCTGGCCTTGGTGGAGCGTCGCAAGGCCGTCGCCTGCCGTAACCGCACGGCCGCGCTCCTCACCATCGCCGATGCGGTGATCTCCCGCTACCAGCGGGCGAAGCACCAGCGCGGGCTTCTCGACTACGACGATCTGATCGACAAGGCCCGCACCTTGCTGGGTGAGGATCGCGCGGCCTGGGTGCATTACAAGCTCGATCAAGGCATCGATCACGTGCTGATCGACGAGGCGCAGGATACGAGTCCGAAGCAATGGGAGATCATCCGGCTTCTGACCGAGGAGTTTTTTGCCGGCGCCGGCGCGCGCGCCGTCAACCGGACGATCTTCGCCGTGGGCGACGAGAAGCAATCGATCTTCTCGTTCCAGGGCGCGGCGCCGCGCGAATTCGACACGATGCGACGCGCCTTCACGAAGCTTTGCGCGGCGATCGACCGGGATTTGCAATATGTGCCGTTCCGCCACTCGTTCCGTTCAGGGCCCAACCTGCTCGGCGCCGTCGACAAGGTGTTCGAACGGCCGGAAGCATACCGCGGGCTATCGGCGGACAATGTCAGGCCGGTGCACGAATGGCTGCCGGAAGCGACGCCGGGCCTTGTCGAAATCTGGGACACCCTCAAGCCGAAGGACAAGCGCGAGATCGAGGCCTGGGATGCGCCCTTCGACGAGCTGACGGAAAAAAGCCCGCAAGTCCGGCTGGCGGCCAAGATCGCGGCAACCGTCAAGCGTTGGACGAAGCAGGGCACGCGCGCCGGTGACGTGTTGATCCTGGTGCGCCAGCGCGGAGCCCTGTTCGAGGCGATCATCCGCTCGCTGAAGGACGCCCATGTGCCGGTCGCCGGCGCTGATCGGCTGGTGCTCACCGAGCACATCGCGGTCATGGACCTGATGGTGCTCGCGGACGCGCTGCTGCTGCCCGCGGACGATCTCGCGCTGGCCACCGTGCTCAAGTCACCGCTGTTCGGGCTGGACGACGAGGACCTGTTCAAGATCGCCTGGGAGCGCAAGACATCGCTGCGCACGGCGTTGCGGGCGAAGGCGCCCATGGACCCGCGCTTCGCGCAGGCGAGCGCCAGGCTCGACCATTTTGCGCAATGGATACACAAGGACACGCCGTTCGGGTTCTATGCGCGTGTATTGGGGGCTGAGAGGGGTCGCCAACGCTTTCTTGCACGCCTCGGTCACGAGGCCGACGACGCGCTCGACGAGTTTCTCAATCGCGCGCTCGACTATGAACGCCGGGAGACGCCGTCCCTGCAGGGGTTCGTCGCCTGGCTGCGCGCGGCCAGGACCGACATCAAACGCGACATGGAAATCACCCGCGACGAGGTCCGGGTGATGACCGTGCATGGCGCCAAAGGCCTGGAGGCTCCGACCGTCATCCTGGCCGACACCACCACACCACCTGCAGGACCGGGACAGCGTCAACCCCGGCTCCTCGATCTGGCGACGGACGGCCCTGGCATTCCCGGCCATTTTGTGTGGCCGGGGCCGAAGGCCAACGACGTGGCGGCAGTCGCGGCAGCCCGCGAGCGCGTCCGGCGCGAGAACGAGGACGAGCATGGACGCCTGCTCTACGTAGCGATGACGCGCGCCATCGACCGCCTGATCGTCTGCGGCGCAGAGGGGGAGCGCAGCCCTCAGGACGGCTGCTGGTGGAACATGGTCTCTACCGCCTTGCGTCCGGTTTCGGTCGAGGAACCGGCGGATGACGGCGACGGCACCGTGTGGCGCTACCGTCCGACGCCGTTGCGTGACACCGCGGCGGCATCGTCTCCTGCGGCGGCGGCACGGCAGGAGCAGCCCCCATGGCTCGCCCACAAGGCTCCCAGCGAGCCCCTCGCGGTGCTGCCGCTCTCACCCTCGCGCGCTTACGATGACGAGACGGCGCCGGTGCGTGCGAGCAGCACCGGCAGCCCCGCCGAACGCAGGAACGCAATGGCGCGCGGCGTGCTCATGCACCGGCTGCTGCAGTCGTTGCCTGACATTCCGCGCGCAGCACGCTCCGAGGCCGCGCTCCGCCACTTGGCGCGCGCGGCCGGGGATTTCGGCGCCGAGGAACAGCAGAGCCTGCTCGGACAGGTTCAGCGTGTGCTCGAAGATGCGCGGTTCTCCGAACTGTTCTTGCCCGGAAGCCGCGCCGAGGTGCCCATCGTCGGGCGCCTCAAGGGCGGCGCGTTCGCCGTCTCCGGCCAAGTCGACCGCCTCGCCGTGACCGATGATGCGGTCCTGATCGCGGACTACAAGACCAATCGTCCGGCCCCCAAGCGATTCGAGGACGTTCCGCCGGCCTACATTCGCCAACTGGCGCTGTATCGCGCCGTGCTGGCCCAGCTCTATCCGGACAAGACTATTCGCGCCGCCCTGCTCTGGACCGATGTCCCTGATTTGATGGAGATTCCGGCATCGGCCATGGATCGCGAACTGGCCGCCGTCACCTCGGCGTGAGGCCGCCTTGACGCTCAGCGGCCGCGTTCATAGGTTCGACAGTCTCGACGCGGCGCTTCGCCTGCATCCCAAGGACAACGAGGTATTTCCCATGGCCGTTGGCAAGGTTTCGGACACCACTTTCGAATCCGAGGTGTTGAAGGCGACCGGCCCGGTCGTGGTGGATTTCTGGGCGGAGTGGTGCGGCCCGTGCCGGATGATCGCGCCCGCGCTCGAGGAGATTGCCGGTTCCCTCGGCGAAAAGGTGAAGATCGTCAAGCTCAACGTCGACGAGAATCCCCACACCGCGGCGAAGTACGGCATCCAGTCGATCCCGACGCTGATGATCTTCAAGGATGGCCAGATGGCCTCGCGCCAGATCGGCGCCGCGCCGAAGCAGAAGCTGGAACAGTGGATCACCACGGCGGTGTGACGCCTCCACGCGATCAGCCAAAATTTTCCTCGCAGCGGCCGGCCGAAATGCCGGCCGTTTGCGTTATTGCCTCGGGGCATGCCCACTTCAGGGCCGAGCGAATACCGGTCAATCATGGCTCGTGCATTGCGTCCGCCATTCCCGCCGATGGAAGCCCTGTCGGTCGACGAAATCCCGACCGGGGAGGAATGGCAGTACGAGCCGAAATGGGACGGCTTCCGCTGCCTCGTCTTTCGCGACCGCGACAAGGTTGAACTCCAATCGAAATCGGGCCAATCGCTGACACGCTATTTTCCGGAGCTGGTCGAGGCGGTGCGGACCGTCAAGGCCACGACATTCGTCCTCGACGGCGAGATCGTCGTACCGATCGGTGGCACGTTTTCGTTCGATGCCCTGCTGCAGCGCATCCACCCAGCGCAGAGCCGCGTGCAGAAGCTTGCGGCGGAGACGCCGGCGCTCCTCATCGCCTTCGATCTCTTGGCCGGCGCCGACGACAAACCGCTGATCGAGCGACCATTGCAGGAGCGCCGGCCGGAACTCGAAGCCTTCGCCCACAAATGGTTGCGCGGCGTCGAGCGCATCCGGATGTCGCCCGCGACCACGAAGCTTTCCGAGGCCAAGGGCTGGCTCAAGCGCGTGGGCGCTACGCTCGACGGCATCGTGGCCAAGCGGCGCGACCTCGAATATCGCTCGGGCGACCGCACCGGCATGCAGAAGATCAAGAACTATCGCAGCGCCGACTGCGTGATCGGTGGCTTCCGCTACAACGAAGGCAAGCCGGTGGTCGGCTCGCTCCTGCTCGGCCTTTATGACGGCAAGGGCCTCCTTCATCACGTCGGCTTCACCTCGACGATCAAGCGCGAAGACAAGCCCGCACTCACCAAGAAACTCGAACCACTCATCGCGCCGCCGGGATTTACCGGCAATGCGCCGGGAGGGCCGAGCCGTTGGTCCACCAAGAGGTCAAGCGAGTGGCAGCCGCTCAAGCCGAAGTTGGTGGTCGAAGTCTGCTACGACCACTTTACCGGCGAGCGCTTTCGCCACGGCACCAGGCTGATGCGCTGGCGTCCCGACAAGTCGCCAAAGCAATGCACGCTGGAGCAGGTCAAGCACAAGAAAGCGGACTTGCTGAAGCTGCTGAAGTAAGCTGCGTCAGGGCTCGCACGCTACGCCGGTGTGGTGCCGTTTGCGTTGAGCACGGCGCCTGCGAGATAGAGCGAGCCGGTGATCAGGATGCGCGGCGGCGGCTCGAGCTCGAAGCGGCCGATCGCGGCGAGCGCCGCCTCGACGTTCTCGCTGCTCTGCGCCGGGATGCCGACGCTGCGCGCGACATCGGCGATCGTGTCGGCGGGGAAGCTCTTGTCCTGATGGGGGATCGGTACTCCCACGGTGCGACGGGCAAGCCCGGCAAAATTCTTCAAGAAACTCTCGCAATCCTTGGTCGCCAGCATGCCCACCACGAGCACGAGCGGGCGCGAAACCCGCTCCTCCAGATCGGCGAGCGCATTTGCAATGGCCCGGCCGCCATCGGGATTGTGACCGCCATCGAGCCAGAGTTCGCTGCCGGGGGGCGTGAGCGCCGCAAGCCGTCCCTGAGAGAGCCGCTGCATGCGCGCCGGCCAATCGGCCTTGGCCATTCCGGTCTCGAACGCTTCAGGCGTAAGCTTCAGTTCGCCGACGGCGCGCAACGCGGCGATGGCGACCCCGGCATTCTCGAACTGGTGCCGCCCGTAGAGCTTGGGCGCCGGAAGGTCGAGCAAGCCGGCGTCATCCTGATAGACGAGGCGGCCACGCTCCTCGGTCGCCATCCAGTCCTCGCCCGCGATCCTGATCGGCGCCTTGACGCGCGCCGCCTGGCGCTCGATCGATATCAATGCCTCGCGCGGCTGCGCGGCCACGATCGCCGGCACGTTCGGCTTGAGAATACCCGCCTTCTCCCCCGCGATCTTCCCGATGCTGTCGCCGAGATGCTCCGCGTGATCGAGCGACACCGGCGTGATGATGCTGGCGAGTGGCCGATCCACGACGTTGGTCGCATCCAGCCGTCCGCCCATCCCGACTTCCAGGAGCAGCACATCGGCTGGATTGCGCGCGAACAGCAAGAAGCCGGCCGCCGTCGTCACCTCGAACACCGTGATGGGCGCACCCGCGTTGACGCGCTCGCATTCGTTGAGCGCGCTGCTGAGCTCCTCGTCCGAGGCGAGGCGTCCCTCACCCTTGCCGCCGAGGCGAAAGCGTTCGTTGAAACGCACGAGATGCGGCGAGGTATAGACGTGTACGCGCAATCCTGCAGCTTCCAGAATTGCGCGCATGAAAGCGATGGTCGAGCCCTTGCCGTTGGTACCGGCGACATGAATCGTGGGCGGCAGCTGCTGCTCGGGATGGCCGAGCGCGCCGAGAACGCGCCGCATCCGATCGAGCGAAAGATCGATCAGCTTCGGATGCAGCGACGTGAGGCGCGCAACAATGGAATCGATCGGGGTCATGCAGCTATTCTTCACCATCCCGGCTAACTGGCATGGAACAGCGGCGCACGCAGGCCCCGCGAGAGCCGGAATCCACAATCCCTACCCTTTGAATGAGGCACGGCCAGCGCAATACGGCAAGTCCGGTGAGATGGATTGCGGGCTGCGTCCGCGCCGCAGCCAGCGGAACTAGACGATGGCTGCAATCGGCAAATTGTCGGCGGGGGCCTTGGCCTGTGCCTTGGTGAAAATTCTGCACAGATTGGCGAGTGTCGGCCGCAATTGCCTGCGGTGGACCACCATGTCGACCATGCCGTGATCCCTGAGATATTCGGCGCGCTGAAAACCTTCGGGCAGTTTCTCGCGGATGGTCTGCTCGATGACGCGCGGTCCGGCGAAGCCGATCAGCGCGCCCGGCTCGGCGATGTGGACGTCGCCGAGCATGGCATAGGACGCGGTCACGCCGCCGGTGGTCGGATTGGTCAGCACGACGATGTAGGGCCTTTTCGCCTCACGCAGCATCTGCACCGCGACCGTGGTGCGGGGCAACTGCATCAGCGAGAGAATTCCCTCCTGCATGCGCGCACCGCCAGAGGCGGCGAACACGATGAACGGCGTGCCCTTTTCGGCTGCGGTCTCAAGCCCCTTGATCACCGCCTCGCCCGCCGCCATGCCGAGCGAGCCGCCCATGAATTCGAAATCCTGAACGCCGATCACCACTGGCAAGCCCTCGAGCTTGCCGAAACCGAGCTTGATCGCGTCGTTGGTGCCGGTCTTGCTGCGGGCATCCTTGAGGCGGTCGGTGTAACGACGCTCGTCGCGGAACTTGAGCGGATCGAGCGGAACGGCAGGCACGGCGATGTCGAACCAGGTCTCATTGTCGAACATCGATTTGAGCCGCGCCATCGCTCCCATGCGCATGTGATAGTTGGAGCCGGGGATGACGAACTGGTTCGCCTCGACGTCCTTGTAGAACACAAGCTGGCCGGTGTCCGGACATTTGATCCAGAGATTTTCCGGCGTGTCGCGACGCGCGAAATAGTTGCGGATTTTTGGCCGGACGACATTGGAGATCCAATTCATGCTTGGCGCCTCAATCTGATTTCATTTGCGCAAAGGCCGCCGCCCGTGATTGCCATGCTTCGCGACATGTACGCCGCCGCTTGCAGCACCGTCCCTCATCGGATGAGGTCAGCCAGGGTGCCTCCGATGGCCCCTGTCCCCATCTATATGGATGGCCGGGCCGAGGCTGGCAACCGGCATCGGCCCTGGTCGCGGGCCTCAGCTCGAGTTGCGGCGCCGGGGCCGCAGCGCGAATGCGAACGCGCTGTCGCCGTCGAACAGGGTGGGCGTATCGCTCGTACGCGCGCGTTCGATCGTAAGCAGGCGCAGTTTCGTGGTGATCCCGCCGTTGGCGGAGAAGCCGCCCACTTTGCCGCCTGCGGCGAGCACGCGGTGGCACGGCACGATGATCGGGAATGGGTTGCGCCCCAGTGCTTGACCCACGTCCCGCGCCAAGGCGCTGGTGCCGAGCCGAGCCGCGATCTCGCCGTAGGAGAGCGTCGCGCCCGGCATGATCGTGCGGGCGACCTCGTAGACGCGGCGGTCGAACATGGTCAAACCATCCATGTCGAGCACGATTGCGGAGAGATCGCGCGCCTCCCCGTTCAAGAGCGAAACGATACCTTCGATCGCGTCCTGCACGTGGGCCGGCGGCGTTGCTTCGCGACCGTGCGGACACCGCCGAAGCAGCTGCGCGCGGGTTCGGGCCTCGGTCCTTTCGGGGAGTTGCACGGCAATGACGCCACGATCGCCCCACGCGATGCCGCATGGGCCGATCTGGGTATCAAAAAGCGTAAGGCCGCGGTCCGTCATGATGGATCATTCTAGCATCTGCCCCGGCGCCCGACGCCCCGGATCTTGCTCGCTATTTGAGGCACACAGGCGGCTTGCGCAGCCTGAGCAGACTTGTCTGTCTGCACCCCTGCGCTGTCTGCGGTCACGCTGGCGCAGACTGCGTAGACTTGTCTGCGGTCACGCTTGCGCAGACTGCGTAGACTTGTCTGCGCCGGCACTGCGCACGCCGCGGGCGAGTTCGGCGACCAGGTCGACGACCCCGCTGACCGTTTTTTCCGTTGCCTTGTCGTTCGGGTCGAGGCTGCGCTTGAGCACGTTCACCAGCGCCGAGCCGACAACCACTCCATCAGCGCCGGATGCGATGCCCGCCGCCTGCTCCGCGGTCCGGACCCCAAAACCGACCGCCACCGGCAGCCTGGTATGCCGCTTGATGCGCGCGACCGCCGCCGCCACTTTTCCGGGGTCGGGTGTCGCCGCGCCGGTGATGCCAGTAATCGACACGTAATAGACGAAGCCCGACGTGTTGGCGAGGACGGCCGGCAGGCGCTTGTCGTCGGTCGTGGGCGTGGCGAGCCGGATGAAGTTGAGCCCGGCCTTGAGCGCGGGCAGGCAAAGCTCCTCGTCCTCTTCCGGCGGCAGGTCGACGATGATGAGGCCGTCGACGCCGGCGGATGTCGCATCCCGGAGGAAGCGATCGACACCGTAGACATAGATCGGGTTGTAGTAGCCCATGAGCACGAGCGGCGTCGCGTCGTCGGTCGTACGGAAGGCGCGCACCAGATCGAGCGTCTTTTTCAAAGTCTGCCCGGCCTTGAGCGCGCGCTGGGACGACATCTGGATCGCCGGTCCATCGGCCATCGGGTCGGTGAACGGCATGCCGAGTTCGATGACGTCGGCGCCTGCCGCCGGCAGTGCGCATACGAGGGCAAGAGACGTCGCGGGGTCGGGGTCGCCGGCGGTGAGAAACGTCACCAGCGCGGCGCGACCTGCCGTCTTCAGCTCCGCAAAGCGACGATCGATACGCGTGGCCATGGGTGACGATCTATCTCGTTCGATGCGTTCAGTTGGGCGACCCTTTTCGTCTTCGCTCACGCATCGCCGCAAGGCGGACATTGATGGTGCCGAGCATCAATATCACGAACGTTCCGATGAACTGCACCCATTCCTTCTTCTCTATGATCGGTCCCGGTGCGAACAACCGGACCCGCAGAAAATACGCGATGTAGGCGACGGACACGATGACCAAGACCCAACCGACGATCTTCTGCCTGCTGATCACAGGTTGCCCCCGTGCGCGCCGCGCCGGTCATCCGCCGCGCCGTTCGAGATAGTCGGCCACGCTCGCCAGGTCCTTGTCGCCGCGTCCGGACAAGTTGAGCACCATGAGATGATCCGCAGGCTTTTGCGGCGCGAGATCCATCACTCGCGCCAGCGCATGCGCCGGCTCGAGCGCGGGAATGATGCCCTCGAGACGCGAGCAGAGCTGGAACGCCGCCAAGGCCTCCTCGTCGGTGGCCGAAAGATATTTCACCCGCTTGATGTCGTTGAGCCAGGCGTGTTCCGGGCCGATGCCGGGATAATCAAGGCCGGCGGAGATCGAGTGCGCCTCATTGATCTGGCCGTCCTCGTCCATGAGCAGATAGGTCCGATTGCCATGCAGAACTCCGGGCCTGCCACCGGCGATGGAAGCCGCATGCAGACCGCTCGCAAGCCCGTGGCCCGCGGCTTCCACGCCATAGATCTCCACCTGCGCATCGTCCAGGAACGGGTGGAACAGGCCCATCGCATTCGAGCCGCCACCGATGCAGGCAATGAGCGAATCGGGCAAGCGTCCTTCCGCCGCGAGCATCTGCTCGCGGGTTTCGTTCCCGATCACCGATTGAAAGTCACGCACCATCATCGGATAGGGATGCGGCCCGGCCACCGTGCCTATGCAGTAAAAGGTATTCGAAACATTCGTGACCCAGTCGCGCAGCGCCTCGTTCATCGCGTCCTTGAGGGTCTTCGATCCGGACTCGACCGGGCGCACCTCGGCTCCCAAGGCGCGCATGCGCAGCACGTTGGGCTTCTGCCGCTCGACGTCGACCACACCCATATAGACGATGCACTCGAGGCCGAATTTGGCGCACATCGTCGCGGTCGCAACCCCGTGCATGCCGGCGCCGGTTTCGGCAATCACGCGCGGCTTGCCCATGCGGCGGGCGAGCAATATCTGCCCCAGCACGTTGTTCACTTTGTGGGCGCCGGTGTGATTGAGATCCTCGCGCTTGAAATAGACCTTTGCGCCGCGCAGATGCCCGCTCAGACGTTCGGCGAAATAGAGCGGTGACGGCCGTCCGACATAGTCCTTGAGATAACCGTCCATCTGCTTGCAGAAGCGCGGATCGTTCTTTGCCTCCGCGTAGGCCTGCTCCAATTCCAGAATGAGCGGCATCAGCGTTTCTGCAACGAAGCGGCCGCCATAGAGGCCGAAATGCCCGCGCTCGTCGGGGCCGGTGCGGAACGAATTGGGCTGCTGGACGGTCATGCGCCGCTCATCATCTTGCTGCGCGCCGCAAGCGCGCATGCGGCGTCGCGAGCCGCAGCGATGAAGGCGCGGATCCTGTCCGGGTCCTTCTCGCCGGGCGCGCGCTCGACGCCGGAGGAAACATCGACGCCGGGCGCCGCCGTGATGCGCAGCGCCTCCGCGACGTTGCCGGCATGGAGACCACCCGAGAGCATGAACGGCACGTCCGTCGCAAGGTCGTCGAGCAGCCGCCAGTCGAAGCTGTTGCCGAGGCCGCCGGGCCGTGTTGCCTCACCCGCCGCCCGCGCGTCGAAGATCAAACGATCCACCACCTTGTCGTAAAGGCGGATCGGAGAGAGATCCGCCCGTTCCGCGATCGGCAGCGCTTTCATCACCGGAAGTCCGAAACGCTTCCGCACCGCAACGACGCGATCCGGCATCTCCTTGCCATGAAGCTGCAGCAGGTCGGGCTTGAGCGCTTCGATGCTCGCCGCAAGCTCATCGTCGCTGGCGTCGACGGACAGCGCAACCTTCTGCGCCCTTCCCCGCACCCGCGCGCCGAGCGCGCGGGCAGTCTCTAGGTCCACATGACGCGGCGAGGCCGGAAAAAACACGAAGCCGACCATGTCTGCACCTGCCGCAAGCGCGACGTCGAGCGCTTCGGGCGTCTTCAGGCCGCAGATCTTGATCAGGACGGACATTCCCGCAGGCTCCTGCACGGCGCGGTTCTACATCGCGGCCGACGGTTTGTCTCGCCCCTCCAGACGCTTGAGATTCAAGGGGAACTCGCCAAAATCACGCTGCCGGCGGCGGAATGGTGAGCCGCGGCCCGTAATCCGGGGGCACCGGCCGCGTGGAAAGCGGCCGCGGCCCCACGATAACCTCGGCCGGCCCCATGCGCCTGAGGCGCTCTACCTCCGCACGCAATTCGCGCGCCTGCGCATCGGCCAGCCGGGCGGCGCGACGCCACTTGCCTTGCCTCACCCAGGCGGCAATACCGCCCACCACCACGCCGGCGATCACCAGGATCAGCATCAGCGCATAGAGCGGCAACGCCCGCGCGAAGGCCGGATTGATCTGATCGAAGGGATCGAAGGAGACGAGAACTGGCTGACGGTTTGCCACCGCCAAAGCGATGAAGACGATGGCAAGCGGCACCAGGATGAGCGCCGTGACGAACTTGCGGATCATGGCGTTACACGCTCGGGCGGTTGAGCCGCTCGCGCATTTCCTTGCCGGTCTTGAAGAACGGCACGGATTTCTTCTCCACCGACACGTGCGCTCCAGTGCGGGGATTGCGACCGGTGCGGGCGGGGCGATTCTTGACGGAGAACGCGCCGAAGCCACGCAATTCGACGCGGTCGCCGCGCGCCATCGCCGCGACGATCTCGCCGAGGATGGCATTGACGATATTCTCGACGTCGCGCTGGTAAAGATGCGGGTTCTGCGAAGAGATGCGCTGCACGAGCTCGGATTTGATCATCGATGCTGCCGTCCGTGGCTAGGCGGGACCAACCGTTCCGCCCGCTGGAGCACGACCCCGAAAAGCGACCGACTTTCCGGACAACATCATGCCACCAAGTGAAGGCTTAGAGCGAAATCGCAATTCAACGCAAAGCCATTTTGCTCTAGTTCGCGGTTGGAGGGTGCCAAAGCGCCAGGAGTCCGTCAAGGTTGAGACGCTCGATCGCCTGCACGGCACCCCACTCCTCGAAGCGGCGCGCGAACGCCCCGAGCCCCACCGCGTCGAGGCCGGTCACGATCGCTGTGTGCAGGAAGGGCAAATCGCCGAGCCGGTCGCGCAGCCGATAGTCGCGGACCGGCGTCTTGGGATCGATGTTCTTTTCCTTCGCCAGCCAGGCGATCGCCGTCCGCTCGTCGCCAAGCTCGTCGACGAGCTTGAGCGGAATGCCCTGGCGTCCGGTAAAGACGCGTCCGTCGGCCACGCGCTGCAGCATCTCGTCGTCGAGCTGCCGGCGTGCCTTAACCATGCCCTTGAACCAGGCATAGGAGTCCGAGACGACGGCCTCGATCGCCGCACGGGCTTCGGGAGAGGTCGGTTCGAAGCCGTTGGGCGCCGCCTTGAGCGGCGACGACTTGATCTCCTCGATCTTGACGCCGAGGGTTTTCAGGAGATCGGCGACATTCGGATATTGGAACAACACGCCGATCGACCCGACCAGGGAGGTCTCCAGCGCGACGATGTGATCGGCCGCCACCGCAGCGATGTAGCCGCCCGAGGCCGCCAGCCCATCGACCACGACGACCAGCGGCTTCTGCTCCTTGAGCCGCATCAGCGAGTCATGCAGCTGCTCGGAGCCGGACGTGGTGCCGCCGGGGCTATTGATATGCACGATCACGGCGCGGGCGCGCGATTTCCCGAGCCGATCGAGCGCCTCCACGCGTTCCTGATCGCCGCGGATCAGACCGGTGATGGTGACGCGTGCAATCGATCCGCCCGGCTGCCCGGTCAGCACGTCGGTCCCAGGCACGCGCAACGCGGCGCCCACAGCAACGACGGCACAGATGACGACGAGGGTAGCGAAGACACGCCAGAAGGTGAGCTTGCGCCGCATCCGGCGACGATCGACGATGGTATCGGCATCGAGCGCCATGGCTCATCTCCCTCGATCAGTGGAACGGACAGTGCCGCCGTCCCCCGCCATGGTCAATGGCGCGCAGGAAGCGGCCGCAATTGTGGCAAGAGAGCACGTCAGCTCGCAGGCTTGCGCGGGCAGCGCGGCGTCGGTTGGGTCAGCGGCCACCGCCGCCAACCCAGCCGATGACGGACTGGTCCCGCCTATTCCTTTTTCTCAGCAGGCTTTTCGGTTGCCCGCTTGAGTGCGGTGCCGAGAATATCGCCGAGGGTCGCGCCGGAATCGGAGGAACCGTATTGGGCGATCGCTTCCTTCTCCTCCGCCACTTCGAGCGCCTTGATCGACACCTGCACCTTATGGGCGCGGCGATCGAACTGGATGATGCGAGCATCCACTTTCTGCCCAACGGCGAAACGCTCCGGCCGCTGCTCGCCGCGATCGCGCGCCAGCTCGGAGCGCTTGATGAAGGTCGAGAGATCGCTGCCGATGATGTTCGCCTCGAGACCCCCCTCCTTCACCTCGGTCACTTCGCAGGTGACGACGGATCCCTTCTTGAGGTCGCCAGCCGTCTCCATCGGGTCGCCGTCGAGCTGCTTGATGCCGAGGGAAATGCGCTCCTTCTCGACATCGACGTCGAGCACCTTCGCCTTGACCTGGTCGCCCTTCTTGTATTCCTCGATGACCTGCTCGCCGGGACGCTTCCAGTCGAGGTCGGACAGGTGAACCATGCCGTCGACATCGCCATCGAGGCCAAGGAACAGTCCGAACTCGGTCTTGTTCTTGACTTCGCCCTCGATCAGCGTGCCGGGCGGATACTTCTCGACGAAAACCTCCCACGGATTGCGCATGGTCTGCTTGAGACCAAGCGAAATTCGGCGCTTGACCGGATCGACCTCGAGGATCTGCACGTCCACCTCCTGCGAGGTGGAGACGATCTTGCCGGGATGCACGTTTTTCTTGGTCCATGACATCTCGGAGACGTGAATGAGGCCTTCGATCCCGGGCTCGAGTTCCACGAACGCGCCGTAGTCCGTGATGTTGGTCACGCGACCCTTGTAGCGGGCGCCCACGGGATACTTCGCCTCGATGCCCTGCCACGGATCGTCCTGCAGCTGCTTCATGCCGAGCGAGATGCGGTGGGTCTCGTGGTTGATCTTGATGATCTTGACCTTCACCTGCTGGCCGATATTGAGCACCTCGGTCGGATGATTGACACGCCGCCAGGCGATATCGGTCACGTGGAGAAGACCATCGATGCCGCCGAGATCCACGAAGGCGCCGTAGTCGGTGATGTTCTTGACCACGCCGTCGATGACCTGCCCTTCTTCGAGGTTCTGCACCAGTTCCTGGCGTTGCTCGGCGCGCGTCTCTTCCAGCACCGTGCGTCGCGACACGACGATGTTGCCGCGCCGCCGATCCATTTTGAGAATCTGGAACGGCTGCGGCTGATTCATCAAAGGCGACACGTCGCGGATCGGGCGGATATCGACCTGGCTGCGCGGCAGGAACGCCACGGCGCCGTCGAGGTCGACGGTGAAGCCGCCCTTGACCTGATTGAAAATGACGCCCTGGACCTTTTCGTTGCTGCTGAAGGCCTTTTCCAGCTTGCCCCAGCTCTCCTCGCGGCGCGCCTTGTCACGCGAGAGCACGGCCTCGCCGAGCGCGTTTTCCACGCGCTCGAGATAGACCTCGACCGTATCGCCGATCTTGATGTCCGCCTGACGGCCCGGCGCCGCGAATTCGCGCAACGCGACGCGCCCCTCGGTCTTGGCCCCGACATCGATGACGGCGAGATCCTTCTCGATCCCGACGACGATGCCCTTGACGACGGCGCCTTCCTGCGGGCTGCCCTGGGTGAAGGACTCTTCGAGCATTTGCGCGAAATCTTCACGCGACGGTGTGGCGGATTGGGTGGCGGTAGCCATGAACTCTCCTCGGTAACGGTTGGCGCCGGATAGCGATTGATGGCGTTTCGCGCGCAGGACCGAAAATCCGCGGACCTCGACAGCCGCCAAATGTGGCGACCCGGCCCGATGACCCGGCGATCGAAACGATGGTTCAGATCCAGTGCGCCATCAAAGAAGCGGGCGGAGCAGGCTCATCCTCCAAAGACGGAAGCGCGGTCAGCCGCGCGCCCGGCCTGCTCGGACGGCTTCGACAATGTCGATGGCGGCCCGGAATGCGGCGTCTATATCCAAATGCGTGGTGTCGAGCAAGTATGCTTCCGGGGCCGGTCTTAAAGGGGCCGCCGCCCGGCTGCTGTCGCGCTCGTCCCGGCGGCGGATATCGGCGAGCACGTCCGCTTCGCTGATGCGATTCCCGGCCCGCTCCAACTCGGCGGCGCGTCGCTGCGCGCGCATCTCGGCGGTCGCGGTGAGAAAAATCTTCACATCCGCATCGGGAAAAATGACGGTCCCGATATCGCGGCCATCGAGCACGGCCCCGGGCGGCGTCCGCCCGAAATTGCGCTGAAAGCCAAGAAGTGCGCCGCGGACTTCGGGAACGGCCGAGACCACCGAAGCCGCCTCGCCGACATTCGGGCTCTTCAGGGCCGGCTCGTCGAAACCAGCCGGGTCCAGCGCCTCGGCGGCGGCGACCGCGCGGGCGCGGTTGCCCGGCGAGTGACCTCCGTCAAGCAACGCCTTCGCGACCGCACGGTAGAGCAGACCGGTATCCAGGTGCCGCAAGCCGTAATGCGAGGCGAGCCTTTTGCCAAGCGTGCCTTTGCCGGAGGCCGCCGGCCCATCGATGGCGATGATCATGAAAGATCAGCTCCGAGGCCGACCATCGTGGCCGCGAAACCGGGAAAGCTCGTGGCGATGAAGGCGGCATCGTCGATGCCGACCGGCTTTTCGCTTGCCAGTCCCATCATCAGGAAAGCCATGGCGATGCGGTGATCCATGTGGGTCAAGACCTGGCCGCCGCCGCGCGCCCGTCCCCGGCCGTGCACGATCAGGTCGTCGCCGTCGATCTCGACGTCGACGCCGTTCGCCCGCAGTCCGGCGGCGACGGCGGCGAGCCGGTCGGATTCCTTGACGCGCAATTCCTTGAGCCCGCGCATCACGGTGGTGCCTTCGGCGAAGCTCGCGGCGACTGCCAAGACCGGATATTCGTCGATCATGGACGGCGCGCGCGCGGCCGGCACCTCGACCCCACGCAGCGCCGATCCTCGTACACGGACATCCGCCATCTCTTCTCCGCCGTCGCTGCGCACGTTGAGCGCGTCGATGTCGGCGCCCATCTCCCGCAGCGTGACGATCAGCCCGGTGCGCAGCGGATTGGTCATGACGTCGGTGAGAACCACCTCCGAACCCGGCACGATCAGCGCCGCCACCATCGGGAACGCCGCCGAGGACGGATCGGCCGGCACGACGACCGGCGCGGGCACGAGCTCGGGCTCGCCCTTGAGCCTGATCTTGCGGCCCTGAGCGCCGTCGGCTTCGACCGCGATATCGGCGCCGAAATGCTTGAGCAGTCGCTCGGTATGATCGCGGCTCGCTTCGGTTTCGATGACGACGGTCTCACCGGGCGCAGCCAATCCAGCCAGCAGCACGGCCGACTTGATCTGGGCCGAAGGCACCGGCGTGCGATAGACGACGGGCACCGGATCGCGCGCGCCAGCCAGCGTGATCGGAAGACGGCCGCCATCCGTGGCGCTCACGGTTCGCGCCCCGATCAACTCGACAGGATCGAGAATCCGTCGCATCGGCCGCTTGCGCAAGCTGGCGTCGCCATCGAACGTGGCGGTGACCGGACAGCCCGCGACCGCGCCCATGACCAGGCGGCAACCTGTGCCGGAATTGCCGAAGTCGAGCATGGACTGCGGCTCGCGAAACCCGCCGACCCCGACACCGTGAACGCGCCACGCGCCCTCCCCGGTCCGCTCGACCGTCGCGCCGAGCGCCCGCATGGCCTTCGCGGTGTTGATCACGTCCTCGCCTTCCAGCAGCCCGGAAATGCGCGTCTCCCCGACTGTGAGCGCCCCGAAGATGAGGGCGCGGTGGGAGATCGACTTGTCTCCGGGCACGCGCAGGCGACCTTTGAGGGCGCCCGCGCGGCGCGCCGTGAGCGGGGATGGAGCGGCGTGATCCACGTGCGATCTCGTTTATGCGGGAAAATGCTCTCTAGCATGAGGCTACACAGGCGTCATCCGGGCCGGAAAGGCCGCAGGCGCGGGCCGCCGGAAGCCGTTCGGGAGCTATTGACACTGGCACGGCAACTCGCCAAGTGAAGCACCTCATTTTAGACCCCCTCGAGGAACCCGGACCGTGGCGAAACCCGAGCTCGGCACTAAGCGCCTCTGCGGCAATTGCGGCGCGAAATTCTACGATCTCAGCAAAGATCCGATTGTCTGCCCGAAATGCCACACGGTTCTGGAGCTCGCCGCGGTGAGCTCACGCTCGCGACCGGACTCTGCCGCCGCGCGAGCGGCAGCACCCGCGCCGGAAGAAGAGGCTGTGGTCCCGGAGACCGCAGAGGCCGAATTCGTTTCGCTCGAGGACGCGGACGCCGAAGCCCAGGGCAAGAAGACCGCCGATGGCGAGGCGGTTGAAGGCGCCGAGGACGAGGTCGAGCTCGAAGACGAGGGATTGGACGACGCCGCTTTCATCGAAGAGCAGGAGGAAGGCGACGAGGACGTCACCGACATCATCGGGGACGTCGACGACGAGGAGGAGACTTGACGTTGCCGACGGGGACGGCAACAAGCCGCATCCTGGTCACGGCAACGGAGAGCCGTTACAATTTACCTTGAGATTTGGACGCGATTGTCCCGACACCGCGTCCCGCGTGGGGCCATAGCTCAGTTGGGAGAGCGCTTGAATGGCATTCAAGAGGTCGGGGGTTCGACTCCCCCTGGCTCCACCAATTTTTATCATCTGATCAATGGCTTAAAGGAAAGCGCCCTCGCAGACGTCATCGAGCGGGGACGCATGGGGAAACGCCGGCGCGATGCGTTGACGAAGCACGCTACGCGACGCTGTCCAACAGATACGCCGTGGTCGCAAAGACCGCGGCGTGACGCTCAACCGGATATCAGTGCTTATGACGCTCTAGCGCTGATGCCAACCGACAAAGCGGCTTTTTCATACCAACCGAAGGACCTGAAATCTGTCTGTCGCGGTGTGCGTGCCCGCTTTCTTTTGGATGAATTCTTGGGGCGAGAACCGACCGATTTGCCCTGGACTTTTCGCGATACATTGCGGCTCACATTCGTCTCCCTTGGGCGAAAAACGCGCTTTCTTGTGGCGCGATTGAGGCATCAAATCAATGGAGAAGTGTCGCGTCAAGTGATTGGTTGTCAGGCCGGCCTGCCGGACACCCGAAAGGCGCTGGTGACGACGCGTCGGAGCGGGGGAATCATCGACCAAGCCCGGCGCAAAGCACCCGGCGCCAGGAGAACCACCATGCTGCGAAGACCCCGTACGGCAGCCGCGCTGTGCTTTGTAGCAGCCCTGGGCTCATTGTGCGTGTTTGCCACGTCAGCTGATGCGGCAAAGCAGAGATCATCCAGTGCGGCGAAACACCGGGCCGCGAAACAGCGACCCGTCACCCCCGCCGCGAAACCGGCACCAACCGTCGCAACCGATCAGACTCCGACCAACAAGAACGATTGCCTCACCGTCTCGCAGATTCTCTTTGGGCGAGCAGACACCCTTTCCAAGCGAGCAAAACAGGCGATCCCGCGAGAATTTACCCGCGTTGTATCCAACCTCGATGAGTCCTGCGGGGAGGAGGACTTTGAGAAGGCGCGGATCAACATCGACTGGATGAACACGTGCCTGGCGAACTTCGCAGCCGACTACAAGTTGGGCTTCTGCACCAGGGACAAAAGCTATTTTTGCGCAATCAATCCTCGATCAGACGGCTGTCTGCAGAGCCAGTGACGGTCCACGAGGTGACGCGCATTACCGCCGAGCATGTCGTCCGGGACGTCTTTTCTTCGCGGAGCTTTTAGCACCCGCTAACGGCCTTGATCGATTCGATCAGATTGGATCCGCCGACTTTGATTGTCCGAACGATAGATTCTCCATCACAGCGTCGCGGACCAGGCGCCACATATCGGTAGCGTACGCGATACTCACCTGAACGAATGGTAACCACATCAACAAGCGTGAGCGGATCGGCCAGACTGCCATAGAACTTGCTGATCGCAGTTGCAGATAGCGGACCGGACGATCGCTTCTTGGGAATCACGAACTTGACGGCTTCCTCACCGTTGCCCGCGCCCAGTGCCGCGTAAAACGCTTGCACGGTCGTCATGGCGGTGCCGTAAGATTCCGTGGGGTCGGAAGCAACCGAAATCCTGGTTATGGGCAGCACCAGCGGGGCATGGTGATGTCCGGTATGCGCGCCAAACGGCGAAGCCCCGTCCACAACAACTCGCTTTCCGACCAAACGGCGAAGGTCTCTCGACAGCGCCTGAGCGGCTTTGTCGGAGGAACCGGGGAAAATCTGCACCTGATGGAACTTGTCGCCCGGATCGACAAATTCATCTCCGCTGGCACAAATCGGTTCGGTCAGCGTGAGGATGTAAGTGGGCTCGGGCGCATCGCCTTTGCGAACGTCCTCATAGTTCGGTGGGCCGGCAAAAATGCGGTAGTTCAAAATGCCCTCGAACGAGAGCTTATTCGCCTGTTTCAAATCGATGCATGCAGCGTTTGCTTCCGGTGCGAGGCAAAACGTCAAACCGATCAGCGCGAGCGCTGCCAGCCATCCGGCCCGCCGTCGCGATCGAACGATAGAGCCGGCCTTACACCTGGTTGCCGCAGCCACGGACGCACTCAATCCGAACGATTTCGGAAACGATCATCAACACGCATTGGTATCTCCACCGTATTGCCGCGGCTCTCCACGCACGCTGCCTTCAAAGCGGCCCACAGCTCACACGTAGCGCAGGGTCGTGAACATCCCGGCTTCGAGATGGTAGAGCAGGTGACAGTGGAGGGCCCAAAATCCGGGGTTGTCGGCATCGAACGCCACCACAACCCGGCGGCCGGGCGGCACCAGCACGGTATCGCGCACCGCCCCGGCGAACCGCTTGCCGTCGATCTCGACGACCTGAAATTCGTGGCCGTGCAGGTGCATGGGATGCGGCATCGGCGTCCGGTTGACGAAGATCAGCTCGACCCGCTCGCCCTTCGCGAGGGGTAGCGGCGCGACATCCTTGTTCCAGACCACGTTGTTGATCGACCAGATATAGCCCGCCATCTCGCCGGTCAGGTCCAGGGTGTGGACGCGGTCGGCCCTGCGCGGCCTGAGCGGCTTCAGGGCGCGCAGGCGGCTCTCCAGGTCGAGATTGAGCGCCGGCGAAGCCATGCCGGCGGTATCGGGAATCCGCGCGACCTGCGCACGCCCCGCCTGCAAGACGATGCCGGTTTGCTTGTTCTCGCCTTCGAGCAGCGCAAGCACGGGGTGCGCCGCCGGCGCGCGCGGGATCGCCAGGCGGATGTCCAGCCGCTGCGCCACCGCGATCGGGAAGCGCCGGGCCACCACGGGTGCGACCTGGAAGCCGTCCACCGCGATCAGCTCGCCATCGAGCTGGCCGAGATCGACGTGAAAGGCGCTCATGGAGGAGCTGTTGATGACGCGCAACAGCACGCGCCCGCCGGCCTCGACCTTCACCACGTCGGGATCGCCGAGAGTACGGTCGTTGGCCAGGAACGCATCATAGGTGACGTCGTTCAAATCCGGCTTGGCGGGAGCGCCCATGGCCATGCCCGCGGGCATCGCACCTCCGGGCGGACCCATTGCCTTCATTTTCGGTGGCGCGGCAGCGGATGGCGAGCTCCCTGCCATCGGGGCCGCCATCGACATCTTGCCGCCCTTCTTGAGCTCCGCGAAGATCTGTTCCGGCGGCGTGAAGCTGAAGTCAGCCAGCATCAGGACGATTTCCTGCTGGTCGGGCCGGTCGCGTTGATCGCGGATGATCAGCGGCGCCGACATCAGCAGTTGCTCCTGCAAGCCCTGGTGCGAGTGCATCCAGTACGTTCCGCCGAAACGCAGCGGGAAGTCGTAGTCGGCGCTGCCCCCAGGCGGTATCGGCGGTCCGGAGATGCCGGGGACGCCGTCCTGCTGCCAGGGCGGCGTAAGGCCGTGCCAGTGGATCAGGCTGGGTTCGTCGATCCGGTTTTCCACGCGGACGCGAAACCGGGCGCCCACCTTGGTCCTGATGCCGAAGGTACCGGCGGGCTGCTGGATTCCGTACACCGACGCCGGCTTGCCGTTCACCTCGATGCCGCGGCGCTGCAGCCGCAGTACCGTCGGCGGTTCATTGTCTGCGTCCGGCCTCGCCGAGGACCCCGCCTGCGAACGCGCGCGCGTCGGCACGAGCGTAGTGGCCGCGGCGGCCGACAGCAGCAAGGCACGGCGTGAAAGCATGGTCAGGCCTCCCGAGCAAAGCCATGGCGCGGAGCAGAGGCGGCGCGTTGCGAGGTTATTCTGCGGGCGGCCGGGCGTGAAGGCCGTGGACGCCCATCCGTTCACATGCGTTGCAACTGCAGGGCAATCACGATCCCGGCCGCCAGCGCCAGAAACGACAGCAGCGCCATCACCGGCACCGGAGGCCACGGCTTCGCGCCGCCGTCCATGCGCATCGCCGGCGCAGCTTGCGGCGTCATATCCATCCCGACGCGATGAGCGTGACCGGCCGCTGCAGCCGCACCCGCCGGGCGCACCGTCATCATGCCGTGCTTCAAGTGGTGGGCCACCAGCCACCAGTTCATGGGATAGGCAAAGAGGAAGCCGACCAGAAGCCCCATGGACATCACGAACCAGAAGCTTGGCGTCGTTGGATCGGCCGCCGCCGGTATCCGCGCCCTCAGCGCCATCACCGTCGGCACCATTCCCGCCATCAAGAGATTCATCGACAGCAGTTCCGACACGAAGGTGCTGGTCAGCGCGCGCCGGTATGAGCCGCCGGCCATGTCGCGCATGAACAGCGCCTGGAAAATCGTCCAGCCGAAGGCGAAGCCGAGAATGTATTCGAGCGCCACCTCGGCCAACCCGGAAATACCGAAAGCGCCAGACAGCACCGCGCCGGCCAGGATCCCGATGCCGTCACCAGCAACGCAATGCATCGTCGATCCCAGCGCCTGCCGCCAGCGCGCAGCGACGTAGCGCTCGTGCAGCCCCGGCAGCGGCTCGCGGCAGCCGAGCACGTAGAGGAACGCGCCCACGACGCCGGTGTAGGCCGTGAGCAGCACAAATCCCCATTTGAGCACCGGAGATTCCGGCGTGGCCCGAATGTCCACCGCCACGAACAGCAGCGACGCCGCTGTCAGCAGGAACCACAGCAACATCACGCCGTCCAGCATCGGGACCTCCCTGAGATCCAAAGGATTGCCGCGATCGTTCCGGGCCGGAGCGCATCATAGAGCAAGATTCGCCTCCGATCCGGCCGCGGGACCGCGCCAATCACGCGCACGCAATCCGGCGGCAATGCGATATATTTGCACGAACAGCGGACGCTTGAGGACGCCGGAGAGCAGCAGTGAACCCCGTCGGCGCGGCCAACAGACCTCTCGTCGCCCTCACCGGCGCGACCGGCTTCATCGGGCAATGTCTGCTGCGGGAACTGCCCAAGCGCGGCTACCGGCTGCGTGTCCTGCTGCGACGCCCAAGCGCGGTGCCGATGGACGCCGCGAGCGCCGTGGTCGGCGATCTCGCGCGGCCGCAGAACATGGCGGCGGCGCTGGCCGACGTCGATGCGGTCATTCACTCGGCCGGCCTCGCCCACGCCATGTCGGGACTGCCGGAAGACGACTATCGCATGCTCAATACCGAGGCCACGGTCGGCCTTGCACGCGCGGCGCAACGGGCAGGCGCCAAGCGCTTCATCTTCCTGTCTTCCATCCGCGCCCAGGCCGGAGCGACGGCGGACCATGTGCTGACGGAGGATCTCGCGCCGCAACCGACCGATGCCTATGGCCGCTCCAAACTTGCGGCGGAGCAAGGCCTGGCGGCCCTCGACCTTGACTGGGTCGCGCTGCGGCTTGTCCTCGTCTACGGCGCGGGCGTGAAGGGCAACATGGCGGAGCTGATCCGCTTCGCGCGCTCGCCCTATCCGCTCCCGCTCGGCCTGCTCCACGCCAAGCGCTCGCTGCTCTCGCTGGACAACCTGGTGGCCGCGATCGATACGGTGCTGACGGCGCCGGAACGGTTGCGGCGGCCCCTCATCGTGGCTGACCCGAAGGCGTTGTCCATTCCCGAAATGATTGCGGCGCTGCGCGGCGGGCTCGGACGCAGGCCCGGCCTCATCCCGGTACCGCTTTCCCTGCTCGAAACCGCGCTGCGGGTGGCGGGCCGGAGCGAGACCTACCAGCGGCTTGCCGGCTCCCTGGTCGCCGACCCGTCCGCCATTTCCCGCCTCGGCTGGGCGCCGACGGTGACAACGCCAGAGGGGCTCGCCGCGCTGGCGCGCAACTGAGGCCCAAAAACAATCATGCCCGGCCGAGGGCCGGGCATGACGATCAGACCTTGGTTTTCGTGTCTGGTCTCAGCGCGTCAGCACGATGAAGTCGGTGCCTTTGCCGGTCTCACCGCTGATGCCCTTGTCGGAGATGATCAGCGAGGCGCCGGGCGACATCAGGCGGGAAATCCGATCGATGGCGTCCTGGGGAATGTTCACCCGATTGAGCGCGTCGGTCGCATTCGAGGCCGGTGTCGTCACCGCAACCTCCACCTTCTTGCCCTTCTCCGCCTTCTTGGCGGGGGCCGATCCACCGCCCGGCATGGACATCACGTGCCAGCGCAGCGTCGTGTTGTCGTCTTTGAGCGCCAGAGCGGTGAAGACATGGGTGCCGAGCGGCTGGTCAGGCTGCTCGAACGTGACCGGCACGTCGAACACCGGCTCGAAGCCCTTGCGCACGAACAGCTTGCCTTCCTTGCGGCTGATGAAGACCGAGACCGGGCCGGGCTTGAGCGGCCGCAGCTCGTCGACCGTGGTGTTGGTGGCGGTGTTGGCGACCCGCGGATTGCCCGCTGCCGCCGGCTTCGGATCCGGCGCGGTCACTGCGGTTTGGCGCGGCGCACCGATCGCGTAGGCCATGGCGTCGAGCGCACGGTCACCCGGCTTGGCCGCATCCCACGGGGACTTGCTGGCGTCGGACGCCGTCGTGTTGCCCATGCCGGGCTGGAGCTGGGCCGTCTCGAGGATGCCGTAGGCAGCCTTGATCTTGTCCGCCGACGACGCTTCCGGTTGCGGCGTCGCTTCCGGTTGCGGCGGTGCTTCCGGCTTTACCTCGGGCTTGAATGTGAACAGGCGGTCGTTGGCAATCGCGACCGGCGTGACGTCGCCATAGGTGACGATGACGCGAGCACCGAGCTTGGTGATGCCCCACATCTGGCGCGCGAACGCCTCAGGCAGCCGGATGCAGCCGTGCGACGCCGGGCCGTTCGGAACCACGCCCTGGTGCATGGCCACCCCCGACCAGGTGATCCGCTGCATGTAGTACATCGGGGCGTTGCTATAGATGTTGGAGTGGTGCCAGCGATCCTTCTGGATGACGCTGAACACGCCGGTCGGCGTCGCATGTCCGGGGACGCCGGTCGATACACGCGAATGCGCGATCGGCTGACCGTCGGAATAGAGCGTAAGCTGCTGCCTGCTGATCGAGACGACAACGGTGAGCACGCCTTTTGCCCGGGCGGCGACGTCCTCGCTCTCCTTGGGCTTGGTCGACGCCTTGTCGCGCGATGCCAGCAGCGTGGCTTTCGGCTTGGCCGAACGCGCGGCGTCGGGCAGCGGCGCCGGCCCGGCTGCATGTTGAGTGGAACCGCGTTGGCAGACGTCGAAAGCCCGGTCAGCAGGGCGGCAGTCGCCGTCATGGCCAACAGAGCTTCACGATTACGGGAATAGACGGAATGGCCCCTATTGGGCCGCTGAGACTTCTGCACGAAGGCCCCCCTGGTGCAAGTTGCCGCGGACCTCCCGATGAGGTCCGAACTGGGCTCAAAGGGTTAGTCGCGCCAGCGGGCAAAAGGTTCGAGGGCGGAAATCCGTGAAATTTGCATAAATTCAAGCGGGTGCCGTCGGGAACGGGCATGGGGTGTCAGGAGTTCAGGACTCGCGCGGTGCTGCGCTTTCAGCTTTCGGGCCGCGCCAGCGCCCACGTGCAAACGCCGGCAACGCATCGAGCGCCCAGGCCCCCGCGCCATGGGCAAACAGCACCAGCAGCCCACCCGCGATCGCCATGTCCTTCTCGAAATGGAGGAGCTGATTGCGGTCGCCGAGCCTGTCGTGGAACAGGACGGCGGTAGCGAGGCAGAACGCCGCCAGCAGCAGCGCGGCGATGCGGGTGTGATAGCCGCCCACGATCAGAACGCCGCACCCCAATTCGACGGCAATGGCGAACGGCAGGAGCAGCCCGGGGACACCGAAGGCCTGCATGTAAGCGAGCGCCGCCGGATAGCCCGTCAGCTTGCTCCAGGCTTCATGCAGGAAGATTGCTGCCAGCAGGAGGCGGCCGGCGAATGTTGCCGCCTCCATCAGAGTTGAGGACACGCGCGCCTCAATTGCTCTTGGCCGAGGTCGCGTTGGCTCTGGGCGAGGCCGATGCAATGGCCTGCTCCAGGTCCGCCAGCTCCTCGCAACCGCCGGGGCACAGCTTCTTCAGCAGCACGACGTTCTCACGCGCCTTATCGACCTGGCCGGTTTCGACGTAGAGCTCGCCCAGATATTCCAGCGCGCCCTTGTGCTCGGGGTCGAAATCGAGCGCCTTGCGATAGAACGTGTAGGCCTGCTTGGGATCGCCGCTCTTGCGCAGGGAAAAGCCCATCAGGTTGTAGACGTCAGCGTGCTGATGCGTCTCCAGCATCGGCGTGAGCTCTACGATCGCGGCCTTGAAATCCTTGGCCTTGATCTTGGCGCGGACCGACGTGAGGTCCGGCGCGTCGCGGGAGGTGACGGTGTCGATGGCGAGCGCGTCAGTCGCGGCAATAGAAGCGCCGGCGAGGAGCAGCGAAATCAAGAGCGCGTATGTCTTCATGTTGATCTTCCTTTTCACGAGGTTGCGACCCGAGCCGCCTAGCTTTTCACCGTCAGCGCATAGCCGGCGCCATCCTTCGCGATGGTGCCCGCGCCCGGGAACGGGAAGTGGTAGCCGCAGATCATGATGTTGTCGGCGATGACCCGGTCGAGAAGCTTGCGCCGCGACGCTTCCGCCACCGCGCCATCCTGGTCGTAGACCCCGCGCCAGCCCGGATTGGCGACGACCAGCGCCGGCACATAGGCCGTATCGTTCGAGATCATGAGCTGGCTCGAGCCCGAAGCCAGATGGAACGCGCGATGGCCGGGCGTGTGACCGGGTGCGCTGACGAAGCGGATGCCGGGAGCGACCTCCGCTTCGCCTTCGACTTGGCGAATATTCTTCCAGGTCGGAAACACGGCCTGGATGCGGCGCGCCAATCCCTTCCTCGCCTCCGGCAGCCGGTCGATCACCGCCGGGTCGGTCCAGAATTTGTATTCCACGTCGGAGATGACGATCTCCGCGTTCGGGAACACGGGCTTGTTGGTGTCCTTTTCCATCAGCCCGAAAATATGATCGGGATGGCAGTGCGAGATCAGGATGGTATCGATGGCGGCGGGATCGATGCCGGCCGCTTTCATATTTGCCATCATCTTGCCGGCGGTCGGCTGCACCTGCCCCCCGGTGCCGCTGTCGCACAGGATGGTCTTGCCGGCACTTCTGACCACCACCACGGTGAACGGGATCGAGACGAAGTCGGCCGGCAGCCCTGCTTTCACCATTGCCGCCTTGACGTCCTCGACCGAAGCGTTGGCGATGAAGGCAGGATCGTGCGGCTTCTCCCAGATGCCGTCATAAAGCGCGGTGACCTCGGCCGCGCCGACTTTGTAGCTCACGAATCCTCGTGCGGGGTCGGGCGTCGTCTGCGCGAAGGCCGGCGATACCGCCAGCCGGGCATTGAGCCCGAGCGCGGCCGCGAGGCCGGTGGATACGACGAAGTCGCGACGCGACAGGTTGAGCATGGTCCATCTCCTTTGCGACATCCAAACGCAGGCGCTGGCGCGCACCGCGCCGACGGGATCAGGACTCGGCATCCCCTGGGTTTATTCCCGCGCCGCGGTTGCCCGGCTGCGACAACCTCATGACGACGCGCGGCGGTGGCGGCCAAAGCGCCGCGTCGCGGGTCCCCCTACACGCGGATGTGATGTCACGCGCATCTGTGCGGCCGCGTTGCGACGCCCGATCGATGGAGCGCGATGATCGACGGCCCGACGCCGGCGGCCCGCCCGCGCTCCGCTGGCGTCACATCGGCTTGAAGGCGCGATCGAGCTCGACGTCGATCAGCAGGGCACCGCCGCCTTTGAGCCCCTGGGCGACAAGATCCGTCGCCTCGTGCACGGTCTTCGCGCGCTCCGCCTTGATCCCGAGCGAACGCGCGAGGCCGACGAAATCGATCTTGGGATCGAGCAGCTCCATGCCGACATAGCTGTCGGCCTGCTCGGCGAGTCCGCGCATGGCGTGCAGGCGTTGCTTGAGGATGCGATAGGAGCTGTTGTTCAGGATCACGAACACGCAGTCGATGCGATAGCGCGCGGCAGTCCACAGCGCCTGACACGTGTACATGGCGCTGCCGTCGCCGATGAGGCCGATGACGGGCCGATCCGGCAAGGCGAGCTTCACGCCGATCGTCGCCGGCAGGCCCCAACCGATGCCGCCGCCGCGCAAGCCGAAATAGCTCTGGGGATCATCGCTGCGGATGAGCTGCCGAATACCCGGCGCCGACGAGAGCGCCTCCTCGATGACCACGGCGTCCCTAGGCAGCATCTCTCCGATCGCGTGCAGAAGCGCAAGCGGCTGCACCGGCGTCGTTCCCGCGAGCGCGCGGGCCTTCGTCTTGAGCGCTTCGCGCTCGGCGGCGATCGCGGCACTCGCGCTCCCGAGCCGTTCGCGCGCCGCGCCGCGGGCACCGCTCGTCATGCGCTCGCGGACGGCGGCCGTGATCTCGGGCAACGTCGCCTTCACGTCGCCGAGGATGGCGACGGCAGGCGGATAGTTCTTGCCGAGCTCCCATGGATCGACATCGAGATGAATGAGCTTGATGTCCGGCGGCATCGGATCGACGTCGGAAGGGAGCGATAGCGTGAACAGATCGCCCCCGACTGAGAACAGCACGTCGTATTGGTCGAGCACCTTACGGACATCGGGCGCGAGCCGGATCATGGAGCCACGAAACAGCGGATGCGAGGCCGGAAACGAAGCCGTGCTCGGCACGAATTCGGTGTACACGGGCGCGCCAAGGAGTTCCGCAAGTTCGACCAGTTCGGCATGACCGCGGCTCTGCGCCACGGCATCGCCGGCCATGATCACCGGACGCTTGGCGCCCGCGAGCAGGGCCGCGGCCGCATCGATCGCCGCGCGATCGCCGCGCAGGCGCGGCGCGACGCGCGTGGGAGCAAGAAGGTCGACATCGCCGTCGGCACGCAGGATGTCGCCGGGCAGCGACAGGAATACCGGCCCGGTCGGCGGCGCCATCGCGGTCTTGGCGGCGCGGTGCACGAGCCGCGGCAGGTCGGCGAGGCGATGCACCTCGGACGACCATTTGACGAGCGGCCGCGCGATGGTGGGAAGGTCGGCCCAGAGAATTGGCTCGGTGGCATTGAAGCTCTGCTCGTGCTGACCCGCGGTCACGAGAATGGGCGAGCCTGCCTTCTGCGCGTCGTAGAGCATGCCCATGGCGTTGCCCAGGCCCGGCGCGACGTGGAGATTGACCACTGCGAGCTTGCCCGACGCCTGCGCATACCCGTCCGCCATCGCCATGACGGCCGCTTCCTGCAAGCCCAGCAGGTAGCGCAGCTCGTTCTCGGTTGCGAACGCATCCATCAGCGGCAATTCGGTGGTGCCGGGATTGCCGAACATGATCTCGACGCCCTCCTGCTTCAGAACGTCGAGGAAGGCGCGCTTTCCGGACATGACGGGCAAGAAGTCCTCCAAATGCTGGGAGCCGGGAAAGGGACGTCGCGGGGGCGGCGGATGAGACTCAGCGATCGAACAGGTAGCGGCAGCTCCGATCAGCGGGGTCCCGCGCCATGATGCGATCGTAGAGCCCGCCCGCCTCGCTCACCAGCGCATCGACGTCCTGCGGCAGCAAAAAACCCCTGCGCACGACGTCGGCGGCGGCCGCTCGCACCTTTTCCTCATATGCGGCACGGCTGACATAGCGGGCGTCGAGCGACGGTCTCGGATCGCCCGATGCCCGCCGCTCCGCCTCGGTGCGCGCAAACGGCAGGAACGAGCCGTCCCACCGGCCGGTGGCGCCGGAGAATCCGGCGGCCTCGTTGCGGGTATTGAAGCCAGTCCGGGTACCGAGCGGAAGGAGCACCTCCGGCAGCGCGATGCCGCCCTGATCCAGCCCGTCGGCATCCGGCCTCGGCACCAGCGTCGCGAACGGTTTTCCCAGGCGTGGTGGCACCTGCTCGGCGACGCGATCGATCTCGAACCGGCTGCCGAAGTCGAGGCGTGGCGGACGCAGGTTGCCCTCGGGCAGACGAAAACCGGGAATGCCGGGGAAGGCTTTTCCATGGGCGGCGACCGTGACCAGCGTACCGTCGGCGATGCGCGGATAAGTGCTCGGCGGCGGTTCGACGCCGTCGCGGACCCAGCGCTCGAACGCCAGCATCAGCGCGCGCATCGCACGGTAATGGTTGAGCGTATTGACGCAGTTGGCGAAGATGCCGCGCTCGGACAGCGCGCCGACGTAATGTTGCGCGCCGGCGATGAGGTAGATGCGCGCCTCCGGCGCCGGCGGCAGGTCGCGCTCGCCATCGGGATCGGTGGCAATGAGCGAGGCAGCGCGATTCCAGTATTCCGACGAGTTGTTCACGTAGAACAGTTTCGGCACTGCGCCGAGGGCGCGCGCGCGATCCAGGATCGATCCTTCGGCGCCGGTCGCGGAATCGCGTGCCGAGACGGTCGCGAATGGAAAGAAATCGGTCGGATAGATGTGATCTTCGAGCACACTGAAATGCCGCGTTGGCATGGCAAACCGATAGTCGAACCCACCCTTGCCCCCGCCCGCGACGTGGACAAACGCTCCGTCGAACACCGCCCTGCCGTCCTCATCCACGTGCAGACCCCGCAGCAGCATGGTCTGGATCAATCGCCCCGACTGCGAGATGCCGAAGATGAGGCTCGTTCGCGGTGCGGGTGCTCCCGCCAGCGGATTGCTCCTCAGGTAGGAGAGGAGATCGCGGATTCCCGCCATCCCGGCGGCGGCAACGATCGGATCACGCGCCGTGTAGACGAGCTCATAGATGCGTCCGGGCTTGAACCCGCCATCAAGCGCGATCTCGCTGGCGGCGCCGTCTTCGCTCCGTCCCACGAACGACCACGCCGCGCGCGGGATCAGCCGGCGCTCGTCCTCGCGCCGTTGGCGCTCGGTGAGCACCACATCGGGGTCGCCGTCGTTCGCAACCGGATATGCCGTGCCGAGAAGCCCGGTGAAGCGGGCGGTCGCCCGCGGTGCGTCTACGATCAGCTCGTAAGCAACCTTGCCGGTGATCGGTGCGCCGTCTTTCGTGGCGATGGGTGCGCGCAGCACCAACCTGCTGTCACCCGGCCGTGTCGCGACGTCGGTTGCCCACGCCGACCAGGCCAGAGTAACGCCCCGCCGGAACAAGAACCCGTTGCCCGCGTCCGCGACCGTCGCCGGATCGTTGCTGAACGAGGCTTCGTGGAGCTGGCGAAGAATGGCGATGTTGCCGCGGTTGTTGACCTCATAGAGCAGCGTGCCGTTGCCACGCGCGGCCACCTTGGGACGCAACACCAGGAATTCCGCGCTGAATTCCACCAACCCGCGAGCATCGCGCGGCGCCAGCTTGAGGTCGGTCACCGGCGCGTTCGCCGCCGCGTTCGGATCGAGCGCAAAGAACGCGCGACCGCGCAGCTTTTCATAGGCGCCGGCATCACCGAATTCGATGCCGGAGGCGAAGTCCTGTCTGCTCAGGATCTCGATCCGCTCGACCCTGGCAGCAGCCGGCGACGAGAGGACCGTCAAAGACAATGCTGCGGTGATGATGCGTCGCATGCTCCGATCTCCGGCCGTCGACGATGATCAGCAAAACACTGGGTCATCTTGGCGCGAGCCATGATAGTTCGGCGGCGCTGTGCAGGCGATAGCTCGGCGCGCCGCAAACGACCCTTCGCCACGGGCGTTAGTCCGGGTGTCGTCGTCGCCACTCACGAGGCGACAGAAAGGTTCCGGCCCAGATGCCGCGCTTGGCCGCTTCGGCCTCGTGCTGCTCCGAGCGGTAACTCCCGGCATCGCCGGATGCCAGCGCCCATCCCTGTCGCACGATCCAGGCGTTGACGTCGGAGCCGTCGGGAGCGGAGCAAATCGCGAGGATGCGGTTGTACCTGTCCACGCCGTGGCGTGCGCACGTCAATTCCCGACCGCCGATATGGCTTTGCAGTTCCTGCGCCGCCGCCTGTCCGCACGGCCACGCCTGTCCTTTTGGATCGACGCATGTTTGCTTCCATTCGGGGGCATCGATGCCCTGCAAGCGGATGCGTGCCCCGGAGATTTCGAGGCTGTCGCCGTCGAGCACGCGCGCGCGACCGATCAATGGCGACCCAGGCTTGGCGGTCCAATGCTGGTAGCCATAGAAACCGAGCAGGCCGACCAACAACACAAAAGCGATGATCGGCCGCCAATCGACGCGACGGGTCACGAACCGTCGGGCGCCTGGTCTGTTTGCCCATGAAGCCATCGGTCGCATGGCGGTTCAATCACGAAAGACAGGCGAATTGGGAATGCCTTCCCAAGAGTAGCGCAACGTCCTGGCATCGCGCCTGTGATCTTGTGTTCGCCGCGGAAAGGAGCGTTGTCCTGACGGGTAGGCGCTCCCAGCAGGCACCATCTTTTGCCCAATTTCGTGGTTGAAACTCGGTTTCGACTCACTCCGGGGGCGGGGTTATGGGGGCATTGGTGAGGCGTCTCGGGGCGTGGGCTACCGCCTTCGCCGCGGCCTTGTTCGCAAGCTCCGCCGCCGACATTGGCGCAGCAGCATGGGCGCAGGCGGCATCGGACAATCTCTGGACCCGATCGGCGTTGAGCGGTGATTGGGGAGGCCTGCGGTCCGCGCTCGACCGCAACGGCGTTACGTTCACCTTCAACTACACCAACGATTTCCTCGCCAATGTCCGCGGCGGGATTGGACGTGGTGCCGTGGGACTCGGAGTGTTCCAGCCTGCGCTCGATCTCGATCTGGGAAAGCTCGCGGGATGGGACGGCGGCCACTTTCACACCCACGGCCTCATCACCCACGGCCCGCTCTTCAGTCCCACTTACCTCGGCAACATCCTCACCGTGTCCAATCTGGAAGCCGGACCGGTCGCGCGGCTCTACTCGTTTTGGTATGAGCAGAACGCCTTTAATGACCTGTTGTCCGTTCGCGCCGGCCTGATGTCCGCGGATAGTCAGTTTCTCCAAAGCAAGACCGCCGCGAATTTCATCAACAACGGCATCAGCTGGCCGACGTTTCTTGCCGCCAATCTTCCTGGCGGCGGGCCGGCCTATCCGCTTCCCGCTCCCGGCGTCCGCGTTCGGATCAAGCCGCGCGATGACGTGGCGTTTCAAGCCGCCGTATTCAGTGGCGACCCGAGCGGGGGCAACGGCAGCAATCAGAACCTTCCGCTTCCCACCGGCACCGTGTTCAGCTTTCGCGGCGGCGCTTTTGTCATCGCGGAGTTGAGCTATTTGCCCAACCAAGGGAAGGACGCCGCCGGACTCCCGGGCGCTTACCGGATCGGTGCGTGGTATCACACCAGTCCGCGCTTCGGCGATCAGCGCTTCGACAATACCGGCCGCTCGCTCGCCGACCCGATGTCGACCGGCATTCCGCTCGATCACACCGGCGACTCCGGCATCTATGGTGTCGTGGATCAGATGCTCTATCGCATTCCCGGCACCGACGACCGGGGCCTCTCGGGGTTCGTCCGCGCCGGCGGCGTACCCAACGATCGCAACCTGATCAATTTTTATGCCGACGCGGGCCTGCTGTACAAAGGCCTCAACGCTCGTCGCCCGGACGACAAGGTCGGCGTTGCCGCCGGCTACGCGCGCGTCGGCGACAATGCACGCGGGCTGGACTCTGACATCGGATCCTTCGGGAACTTCTTCTATCCGGTGCGGAGCGGAGAGGTCATGGTCGAGATGATCTACCAGGCGCAGATAGCGCCGTGGTGGATGCTGCAGCCGGAGATCCAATACATCTTTCGCCCAGCTGCCGGCGTCCTCAACAGCGATGGAAGCTTCCGGCAGAATGCCTGGGTGATCGCGCTTCGCTCCGCACTCAACTTCTGACCGCTCGCGCCGGCCGGCGCTCCGGGACCTCGCGGCCCGGCCTAGGCTTGCGGACCGATCATTCATAGAATGTGCTGCATGACGCGGGGAGGCCTCGCGCGAGGAACCGCATGGGATCGAGACAAGGCCGGCTGCCGAGCGTTGCGATGTTCTCGTTGCTGCTGCTGACAACCTCGGTTGCGGCGCAGCCGGCCGGCGATTCGCTTGCCGGGAAATCGGTGGCGATGATCATCGGCTTCGGGCCGGGCGGCGGCTATGACCTCTGGGGCCGCACCGTCGGCCGGCATATCGGCCGGCATCTGCCTGGAACCCCGTCCGTCGTTCCGCAGAACATGCCGGGCGCCGGCAGCTACGCGGCCGCCAGCTACATCTTCAACATCGCCCCGAAGGACGGCACCGTGCTCGGTATCATCGCGCGCGACGCGGCGCTCGGGCCGCTGTCCGGCGCGACCGGCGCGCGCTTCGATCCGACCAGGCTGTCGTGGATCGGAACGCCGACCAAGGAAACGAATGTCTGCGTCGCCTATCACACCTCGCAGGTCAAATCGGTGCTGGACCTCTATGACAAGCAGTTGATCGTTGGTGATACCGGCCCCGGCACCGGCACCCGCTCCTACCCGAAAGCGCTCAGCGAGCTGCTCGGAATGAAGTTCAAGCTGGTCGGCGGATTTCCCGCCTCCTCCGACGTATTCCTGGCGATGGAGCGCGGCGAGGTCGAGGGCATCTGCGAAAGCCTCGACAGCATCAAGATCCGCCGTCCCGACTGGATCCCGACGAAGAAGATTTCGATCCTGTTTCAGGGCGGCGTTGAACCCAGCCCCGAGCTCGACGGCGTGCCATTCGTGCTCGATCTCGCGCGCACCGGCGACCAGAAGCAAGCAATCGAATTCCTCTATGCCGGTCAGGGCATCGGGCGTCCGTTCGTCGCGCCGCCGGACCTTCCGGCGGACCGGCTAAAAATGCTGCGCGACGCATTCAATGCGACCATGACCGATCCGGCTTTCGTCGCGGAGACCCAGAAATCAAAGCTCGATCTCGAGCCTGAAGACGGCGAGCACCTCGCCGCGCTGATCGCGAAAATCTATGCGACGCCCAAACCGATCGTGGATAAAGTCACGAGCTTGATCAAATAGGCGTTCCAACGGGAACCAGAGCGATGTGCACAACGACCTCGACCCGGTGGCAGCGCTCGACGGCGTGACACGACGAGAGGGGAAGCCATGGCGGCCGGACGACTTCACGCCTTCAATTTCCAGAATTGGATCAACGAGCACCAGCATCTGCTCAAGCCACCGGTCGGCAACAAGAAGGTGTTCGAAGACGGCGAGATGACCGTGCAGGTCGTGGGCGGGCCGAACGAGCGCACCGACTACCACGACGACCCGGTGGAGGAGTTCTTCTATCAACTCAAAGGCGACATGGTGCTCAAGATCGTGGAGAACGGCACATTCTACGAAGTGCCGATCCGCGAGGGCGAAGTTTTCCTCCTGCCTCGCCATGTGCCCCATTCCCCGCAACGGCCGCAGGAAGGCTCGATCGGCCTGGTGGTGGAAGCGGCGCGGCCGGACGAGCTCGATGCGTTCGAGTGGTATTGTTTCGAATGCCAGGCAAGGGTTCACCGCGTCGAAGTGAAGGTCCGACACCTGGTGAAAGACCTGCCGCCGCTCTACGAAGCGTTCTATGCCGATATGCAAGCGCGCAAGTGCAAGGCGTGCGGCGCCATTCACCCCGGGAAGAAGCCGCCGGCGGGCTGGGTGAAGATTTGATGCCGACCCGGGTCACCCGATCCGATACGTCTCCACCGCCTTGCGATTCCAGGTGACGCCGGTGCCCGGGCGCTGCGGCACCGCGGCAAAGCCGTCAACAATCTGGAGCGGCTCCTCCATGATCTTGTCCGCCCAGTCCACGTATTCGAGGAAATGGCAGGTGGGCGTGGCGGCAAGCAGATGCGCGCTCGCTTCGGGATAGAGATGCGACGACATCTCGATGCGGTGGGCAGCGGCGAGTGCCGCGGCGCGCAGCCAGCCGGTGACGCCGCCGATGCGCTCGAGATCGGGCATGACATAGTCGGCGGCTTGGGCCGCGAGCGCCACCGCCATCGCCGGGCTTTCGGAGAAATTTTCTCCGATCTGGATCGGCGTCTGGAGTTCGCGCACGAGGGTCGCATTGCCGGCATAATCATCGTGCCGGATCGGTTCCTCCAGCCAATAGATGCCTTCCTGATCGAGCGCGTGGCCACGTTCGAGCGCCTGCGCCAGGCTGAGCGCCTGATTGTAATCCACCATGACCGCGACCTCGGAGCCGACGCGCTTCTTGACGGCACGCAACGCGGCGAGATCGTCGCGCAGCGTCGGATAACCAAGCCTGAGCTTGAGCGCGCGGAAGCCGCCGGCAAGGAGCTTTTCCGCCTCGTCGGCCACTTTGTCCGGCGGCATCAGGCCGAGGCCGCAGGAATTGTAAGCAGGGATGGGCCTTGGCGCACTCCCGATCAGGGTCGCGAGCGGCAAGTCCGCGGCGACGGCGAGTGCATCCCAGGCCGCCACGTCGAACCCCGACATCGCCATGCGCACGATGCCCTGCACACCGATCAGGGCGAAGCGTTCGGTGAGCTTGCTCCACAGGTCGGCGGGCGCAACGCGCTCGCCTTTGACGACGCGTTCTACCTCTTCGAGAATGCTCGCGATCGCAGGAATCGCCGCGGGAAAATAGCACCACAGATAGGAATGACCGGTGATACCCTCTTCGGTGTCGAGATTGATGAGCAGCAAGGGCGCCTTGGTGATCGTGCCGCGACTGGTGCCGAGCGCGTAGCTCATCGGCACCTCGACACCGACGCAGCGGATGGCACGCACAGTGAGGGAGGGCGGATCGGGCTTGCGGTTCATGTGGAAATCCTAATCGCGTCGGCCGCGATCGCAAAGCCGGGCGGAGTCGTTTTTCATTTCCGGATAACGCCAAGGCGCGCGCGACGCTGGCAAGCGCGGGCGAGTCCGCGCATAGTCCGGCACACCCATAGTCGTCGTCCGGAGGGAATATGCAGGGGAAAATCACGCTCGAGGATCATTTCGCGACCACGACGACGCTCGGCGATTCGCAAATCTTCGGCGCCCATGTGTGGTCGGAATTGGGTCCGCGCCTCCTCGATTTCCAGGACAAGCGGCTGCGACTTATGGATGCCGCCGGCATCGAGATCATGATCGCGTCGCTCAATGCCCCGGCCATCCAGGCGATCGCCGATATCCAACGGGCGGTGGATGTGGCGCGCGAGGCGAACGACGTGCTGGCGCAGCAGATCGCAAAGCGGCCGGATCGCTTCGTCGGCGTTGCGGCACTGGCGATGCAGGACCCGGACAGCGCGGCGGCCGAGCTCGTGCGCTGCGTCGAGGATCTCGGCTTCAGGGGCGCGCTGGTCAACGGCTTCTCGCAAGTGGGATCCCCCGACACCGCGGTGTACTACGACCTGCCGCAATACCGGCCGTTCTGGCACGTGGTCGAAAGTCTCGACGTTCCATTCTATCTGCATCCGCGCAATCCGTTGCCGGGATCGGTCCGCAGCTACGAAGGTCACGACTGGCTGCTGGGACCGAACTGGGCATTTCATGCCGAGACCGCGGTCCACGCGCTGCGGCTGATCGGCAGCGGCTTGTTCGACGAGTTGCCGCGCCTGCAGATCGTTCTCGGCCACCTTGGCGAGGGGCTGCCGTATTATCTGTGGCGGATCGACAACCGGAATTCCTGGATGAAGGCCGCGCACAGATACGCCGCGCGCAAACCGGTGGCGGACTATTTCCGCGCCAACTTCCACGTCACGACGTCAGGTCATTTCAGCACGCCTGCAATGGTCGACGCGATGGCGGAGCTTGGGGCCGACCGCGTCATGTTCTCGGTCGACTATCCGTTCGAGGACATGAGCGAAGCGGCGGCGTGGTTCGACAAGGCGGAGATCAGCGAAGCCGATCGCAGCAAGATCGGGCGCACGAATGCAATCAAGCTGTTCAAGTTGACGGGAGCGTGAGGCGAGCCGCGAGCGGAAAAGGCGGTCGCGCCCCATCCGCCGGTTACGCGCGGAGTCGCCATCCAAGGATTGAAGCGGTTGGCGCGGGGGGTAATGGCAAGCGCGGCGCCGCTTCGGTCGTCTTCGATCAACGTCACGGCGCTGCGTGTGCCGACTTGGCCTCGCCGCCACTCGCGTGCAGGACCAGTATGTCGCGCACTGCGCGGTTCATCGGCGTGGGCACGCCAACCTGGAGGCCGAGATCGACCACGCCGCCCGACAGCCAGCGGACCTCGAGCGGCTTGCCGCCCTGCAGATCATGGTGCATGGACGTGGTCATTTCCGGGGGCCAGCCGTCGAAGAACGGAATCCGCTGCTCGGCATAATCCGCGGGCAGTCGCACGCCATGCGCACGGCCGACAGCGACCACTTCCCTCGCGAGGTCGAGCAGGAATTCTCGCGTGAGCGGGTTGCTGCGAATCGGCCCGATGGTGTTGCGCATGGCGGTGGTCGCGCCGGACATGGCGACCAGCACCACGTATTTCTCCCAGATCGAGCGGCGGACATCGTCGCTGATCTCGGCATTGATGCCGCCCCGCTTGCAGGCCTCGTGGAACGTCTCGACACGCGGCGAATGGCGGCCGTCGTACTCGCCGAAAACCAGCCGTTGCAGCGGTCCGGTCTGCGCGATGACGCCGGGACGGCCGATATTGGTGCCGACATAGGCCACGCCGCCCATGAGCGCCTTGTCACCGAACAGCGGCCGCAGCATGTCGTCCTTCTGCACCCCGTTCTGGAACGAGATGAGGCCGGTCTCCGGTTTCATGATCGGCAGGAGCTGGCGGGCGGCGTCCTCGGTGTCCCACAGCTTGACGCAGAACATCACCAGATCGACCGGACCAATGGTCTTGGGATCGTCGGTGACGTTCACCTGGGGAAGGTGGATCGGCTCCGGCCCGCCTTCGACGGCGAGACCGCGCTCGCGCATGGCCGCGAGATGGGCGCCGCGCGCCACGAAATGAACGTCGGCACCGCCCTTGACCAGCCGGGCGCCAAAATAGCCGCCGACGCCCCCCGAGCCCATGATCGCAATGCGCAAGCTGCACTCCTTTAACCAGACCGTAAGCCCGCCCGATCCATACTGTGCCTGCGCGTGCGGCTCAATCCGCGGCGCCGACCGCGCCCGCCGGACGTCGGCCCTCGGAGGGCCCCGCGCGCTGTTCTTGAAGCCTTAACGCGCCGCCCCCATATTGAGCGGGACCGACCGACGGCGGAAAACCCGCCTCTCGGGCGGCCGAGGGGGTGCCGCAAGGGCCCCGTCAAAGTCGCTTACGAGGGCTTTGAGACCATGTCCCGAGTTCCGTCATTGTCCAGCCCATTCCTGCTCGGGTTCGACGAGATCGAGCGTGCGCTTGATCGCGTCGCCAAGGCTGCCGACGGCTATCCGCCCTACAACATCGAGCGGATTGCCCGCGCAAACGGCCAACCTGACCGCCTGCAGATCACGCTGGCAGTCGCGGGCTTCACCCGCGACCAGCTCGACGTAACGGTCGAGGAGAACCAGCTCGTCATCCGTGGACGGCAGCAGGACGACAAGGAACGCCATTATCTTCACCGCGGCATAGCCGCGCGCCAATTCCAGCGCACTTTCGTGCTGGCTGACGGCATGGAGGTCTTGGGCGCCGACCTGAAGAACGGGCTTTTGGCGATCGATCTCGCCCGGCCGGAGCCGGAACGGATCGTCAAGACCATCAGCATTACGGACACCGATTGAACCCGAACAGGGCTCGACGCGTTAGAAGCAGCAAGGAGTTGAGTGCCATGACAAACAACAATATCACCTCCCCAGAACCCATGATTTCGCCCGAAGCGCTGGCGCTTCTGGGCGGCGGCAAGATCGCCTACGTAAAGATGATCCGCGCCGAGGACGTGCAGCGGCAATTTCCGCAGGCTCCGCAACTCGCGCCGGGCACGTTGCTCTATGCGCTACACGCCGCCGACGGCACCCCGATCATGCTGACCGACAGCCGCGAGGCGGCGATCGCCAATGCCTGGAGCCAGGAGTTGGAGACCGTCAGCGTGCACTGAGGGTCGCTCTGCCCGAAATCGAGTATTTGGGCCCCGACTGTGTGATTTGGGACACAGCGGAAACCCAGTATTAGGGGGGATTCCACGTTTTGGCCGAACATTAGGGCTGACTGTGTGATCTCCAACACAGCCATACCGCTCGAACTGGCGGATACTCCCCCTCGCGCGATCCAAGCGCGAGGAGCAGTGTCATGTTTGATCGGCCCGCAACTGAGCGCACGACGATGTCGCACGAACAACTCGCGACACTGGGTGCGAACCGCGTCGCCTATATCAAAGCGATCCGATCGGAGGAGGTTGCCTTCCTCTGCGCCGACGCGCCGATGCTGCCGGCCGGTCACTGCGTGTTCGTGTTGCACGCTGCGGATGGCACGCCGATCCTGCTGGCCGACAGCCGCGAAGCGGCAATGGCGGATGCAGCCAGCCAGCAGATCGAGACCGTGAGCCTGCACTGAGAACGCGGGAAGATCGCCACGACGAAGGTCGATCCGCTTATCTCGCCTGACGTCCGTATTATGCGGAATTACGCGGCGCTCGCCGACGGCATTGCCAGCACGGCATAGAGCGCTTCGGCATCACGTGAATCGCGCAATTTGCGGGCGACCTCGGCATCCCGCAGCAAGCGTGCAACCCGCGCCAGCGCCTTGAGATGATCGGCGCCGGCGGCCTCCGGCGCAAGCAACAGAAACACCAGATCGACCGGCTGGCCGTCGAGCGCCTCAAAATCAACCGGTCGCTCGAGTCGTGCGAACAATCCGAACAGCTTGCTGAGCTTCGGCAGCTTGCCGTGCGGAATGGCAATGCCATTTCCGACCCCGGTCGAACCAAGCTTTTCGCGCTGCTGCAAAATCTCCAGGATGGTCCGCTCGCTTTGGCCCGAGAGCTCGGCCGCCTTGGCGGTCAGTTCCTGCAGAAGCTGCTTCTTGCTGTTGACCTTCAGCGCCGGAATGATGGCGTTGGACGCGACGAGATCGGTGAGCAACATGGATCTGTTCCAGGAAACTGGGAGCTCAGCAGGGGCCGCCGTCGCAAAGGCGGCGGACCATAAGTAGGCGCAGGTTGGCCGTCAATGGGCGTCCTGTTCGATGGGCGGCAGATCGATCCAGCCGATGTGACCGTCCGCGCGGCGGTAAACCAGATTGACCCGGCCGTGTCCAGCGTGACGGAAGACCATGACCGGCGTTCCCCTCATGTCGAGTTCCATGACGGCCTCGCTGACCGAAAGCCGTTTCAATGCGGTGGTCGATTCCGCGATGACGACTGGGCTCCACTGCGTCACCTCCTCTTCGCTGTCGTGCTCCGGTGCGGCAATAACATAACTCGGCGCGCTGATTGCGGTGCGATCGGGTGGACGATCGTCGGCCGGCCGGCCGGCTGCGCGCGCCACTTGGTGATCCTTGAGCCGATGCTTGTAGCGGCGCAGCCGCTTTTCAAGCCGCAGGGCGGCTTGATCGGCACTGGCATAAGCATCCGCCGCAAGTGCGTCGGCTTCGAGCACAATGCCGGAATCGAGATGAACCACGCAGTCGGTGCGGAAGCCGAAGCCCTCCTTGCCGATGGTGACGTGGCCGGAAAATCCACCGTCGAAATACTTCGCCGTCACCTCTGCGATGCGCGTATTGATGCGCGCGCGCAACGCCTGCCCGATGTCGATATTCTTGCCCGAGACGCGAAACGGCATGATCGACCTCCGATGACGTCCGGTCGACAATCCTGATCACGCACACAGACCGGCTTGGCGCGCATGCCTGGCACGCTTGGTTCGCACGCAGCCGGCTCGCTGCAGAACACGCCACGACAGAATATCACAGAGTGGGCGTCAGGGGGGCGTGGCCCATGGCGGTCTGTTTCTCCCGGCGCCGCTGCACCGAGGACGCGATGCGCATCGCCTCGCGATACTTTGCGACGGTTCGTCGCGCGATATCGATTCCCGCCTCGCGCAGTTTTTCCACGATGGTGTCGTCGGACAGCACCTGCGCGGGATTTTCGGCATCGATCAGCTGTCTGATGCGATGGCGCACGGCTTCTGCCGAGTGCGCCTCGCCTCCGTCCGCCGCGGCGATCGCCGACGTGAAAAAATACTTCAACTCGAAGATACCCCGGCTGGTCGCCATGTACTTGTTGGCGGTGACCCGTGACACCGTCGATTCGTGCATGTCGATGGCATCCGCGATCGTCTTGAGATTGAGCGGGCGCAGGTGCTGGACGCCGCGGGCGAAAAAAGCATCCTGCTGGCGCACGATCTCGGTCGAGACTTTCAGGATGGTCTTGGCGCGCTGATCGAGCGCACGGATCAACCACGTCGCGGTCTGCAGACAATCGGCGAGGTAGACCTTGTCCTTGTCGTTCTTCGCGGTCTTGGCGATTTCGGCGTGATAGATCTGGTTGACCAGCACCTTGGGCAAGGTGTCGGAATTGAGCTCGATGATGAAGCCGCCGTCGCGGCCCGAGCGGACGAATACATCCGGCACGATCGGCTGTACCACCGTCGACCCGAACGCCAGCCCGGGCTTCGGGTTGAGCTCCCGAATTTCGTGGATCATGTCCGTCAAATCTTCGTCGCTCACGCCGCAGAGCCTGCGCAACGCCGCCAGATCGCGCCGCGCCAGCAGATCGAGATGCGCGACGAGTGTCTGCATCGCGGGGTCGAATCGGTTGCGCTCCTTGAGCTGAATGGCGAGACATTCCGGCAGATTGCGCGCGCACACGCCGGGCGGATCGAACCCCTGCAGGATGGCCAGCACGCTCTCGACCACGGCGGGCGGCGCGCCCAATTTCTCCGCGACCACCGCCAGGTCGCCGCCGAGGTAACCGGTCTCATCGACGAGATCGATCAGATATTGCCCGATCATGCGCTGCACCGGATCGACCACTGCCAGCGCAAGCTGCTCGGCGAGATGGTCGACGAGCGTGATCTCGACCGGAACGAAGGCTTCGAGATTGTAGTCGCTGTTGTCGCGGCCGCCGGAACCGGTTGTGGCCCAGTCGGAATAGCCCGCCGGCGCCTCGCCATTCGAGCGCGAGGTCGCGGCATCGGAATCGGCGGGAGGAACATCCTCAAGATCAGCAGCGAGCCGTTCGCGGGCCGCGCCGTCCTTTCGGTCCGGGCTGCCGTCCTGCCAATCAGGGGGGGCGACGTGGGCAACGGGCACGGCTTCGCGATCCGGCGTCCGCCGATCCCCCTCCCCATCGCCCTCGCCGATTCGCTCCAGCAGCGGATTGCGCTCGAGTTCCCCCTCCACATAGGCCGCCAGGTCCAGATTGGAGAGCTGCAGCAGCTTGATGGCCTGCATCAGCTGCGGGGTCATCACCAGGGCGTGGCTCTGGCGAAATTCAAGTCTTTGGGTAAGCGCCATGTCGTCCTTAAGCTGGCGCGCCGGGGGCTGACCGGATCAATTTAGCCCAAGCACGCGCATGAACTGGTCCAATTCTTGCTTATCCGGTTCTTGCGCCGGTGTACACCAGTTCTGAACGGTTCTCGCTCGGGGGAAGGGAAAGGCCCGCAGAATAGCGGGGAGAACCCTTAAATACGGAAGTCCTCACCGAGATAGAGGCGCCGGACCTCGGGATCGTTCACGATGTCGTCCTGACGGCCCTCCATCAGCACCTGGCCGGAATAGATGATGTAGGACCGGTCGGTGAGGGCGAGCGTCTCGCGGACATTGTGGTCGGTGATAAGTACTCCGATACCGCGATTGGTGAGACGCCGGACAAGCCTCTGGATCTCGACCACTGCCTTCGGATCAATGCCGGCGAACGGCTCGTCGAGCAGCATGTAATTGGGACGGCTCGCGAGCGCCCGGGCGATCTCGACCCGGCGTCGCTCTCCGCCCGACAACGCGATCGACGGCGTCTTGCGGTGCCGCGTGATCTCAAATTCCTCGAGCAGCGCATTGAGATCGGCGTCGCGGCGGCGGCGGTCGGGTTCCACCACTTCGAGCACCGCGCGAATATTGTCCTCGACGTTGAGGCCCCGGAAGATCGAGGCCTCCTGCGGGAGATAGCCGATCCCGAGGCGGGCCCGCTGGTACATGGGAAGATGCGTGACGTCGTGGCCATCGAGTTCGATTTGGCCGCTTTCAGCCTTGATCAGGCCGGTGATCATGTAGAAGGCGGTGGTCTTACCCGCGCCGTTCGGCCCCAGCAGGCCGACCGCCTCGCCCCGCCGAACATACAGGCTGACGCCATTGACCACCCTGCGTCCGCCATAGCTCTTTTGAAGATTATGCGCGGCCAGATAGCCTTGCGCGGCCTGCTGCCGGCTGGCGGCGTCGTCCTGTCGTGGACGCGGCTTGGTTGGCGAGGCCTTGGCGGTGTTTCCGCGCGCCGACGGAATCGGCCCGCCCAGGGCGGTCAGATCCATGCTCTGCCAGTTGCCGTTGGCTTTACGTGTCCGTCGAGGCGCGCGGCGGTGCCGGAACAACGCGAGGATGTTGAGCACGCCTCTGCCCTCGAAGCCCCCGGAGTTCAACTGCGTCGCCCAGTGTCTGCACGAAACAGCGCCGATTGGAACGGCCCGGATCGCCTTGTCAACCCCGCGCCAAAATTGGGGCTTCGGGCTTGCCGATCAAGAGGGCACCCGCATCTCCGATGGTCGCACCTCACGCGGTCCTGCCGCGCCGGGCCGCGCGCCGACCTGGTCCGCCGGTGCACGCCGCGGCGGTGGCAACCCGCCGTCCAAACTTGCGTCATTTCTTCTCGGGAGCGTTGCGCGGATCGGGAGGCGCGTTTCGCGGACCGGATTGAAACAATCCCTCCACCCGGCCCTGGTCCATCTTGGACACGCCGGTGGTGAGATCGACCACCAGCCGCTGGCCCCGCAGGATGTCCGCACCCCGCGTGACCACGACGTTGCCGGTGAGCGTCACGGTGTTCTCGCGCATGTTGAAGATTGCTGCATCCCCGGCCGCGTTTTGATCCTTCTGGACCACCACCACGCTGCCTTTGGCCTCGATCCGGCGGATTTGCTTGTCGCCGCCGGGGCCGGGCTCCGCCGCCTTGACGTTGCGCGTCCCCGTCTCCTCCTCGTAGAAGACGGTGAGCAGCTTGCAACGCATCTCGGTGTCGCCCTGCAGCACGTGCACGTCGCCGGTGAAGGTTGCCTGCTTGTCTTTCTCGCGGACCTCCAGCGCGGCCGCCCGGATTTTTACCGGCTCGTCGCGATTCTGCGAGAAGCCCTGCAGGGCATTCGGCGGTCCCTGCGTCTTCTGCTGCGCGCTCGCATCAGACCAGCAAGCTGCCACGGCTATGGCAACCGCCGTCGCGGCGACGAGCCCTCGCCACGTTGTCGTTGGGGCCGCGCTCATGGCTTGCGCCCATCGCTGGTGACGACAGGCTTGGCGCCGCCTTCAAGCATCATGGTAACGAATACGCCACGGTCGAACCGCATGACATCGCCGGACTCGGCAACCTCCATCCCGTTCGCATTGATGGTCCACGTCGCCGTCTTCACCTCCACCGGTTTGTCCGAGACGACCCGGCCGGCTCGAACCTCGATCACCGCCTCGTTCAGAAGGGCTTTGTAGCCGCTCGAAGACGTCACCACGATATTCTGGCTCAGCGTCAGCAGTTCGGTCTTTGAGTTGTAGAGTCCGTCCTTGGCCGTCGTTTCGAACACGGCCCCATCCTTCATCTCCATGGTCGCATTGATGCCGTGCAGCTCGATCATGTCGGGCTTGGTGACATCCTGAGCGGCGGCTTGAGCGACCAGGTTGTAGCGCCGATTATCGCGGGTGAAGCCGGCGAGGCGGGGCTGCTGCATCATGATCTTGGTGCCGGACACGACCAGCGAACCGACATCGACCGGCACGCCCGACAGCACGCGCAGCGGTTTAAGTACCGTCAATGCGATCCCGCCGACCACGACGACGACCACGCTGAGCGGGACTGCGATCCGCAAGATGCGAACATGCCGGCTGTGGCGCACGGCCGCTCGGAACCGCTGCTTGCCGTCGGAACGTCCCGATCGCGCCAGGATATGCGCGCCTCGCTGGGTGACGTCCGATACAGCCGTCAAAGAGTTCATCCCCGAGCCCCATCCGCCCGAGAATCAGGCGGTTCCCCAACGCGATGCTAGCCCCTTTGGGCCCTCATCGTCGCTCCCAAATATGGCCCGGACGCGGCAGTCCCGTTCAAGAATAGGGCAGACAAAAACGTCCCGAAAGCGGGCTCGATTGTGGAAATAGCGGGAAAAAGTTACCCAATTGGTACGTTTTCACCGTCGGCGCCCTAGGAGTGGGCAAAAATATCCTCTGCCGCCCAGCCGGCGAGATCGAGCCTGACCCGGTCCGGCAGGAAGCGAAAGCAGGCCGCCGCGAGGTCCGTGCGTCCCTCGCGCGCGAGCATGGCGTCGAGCCGTTCCTTCAGGGCATGCAAATGCAATACGTCGGAGGCGGCGTAGGCGACCTGCGCGTCCGTCAGGGCATCCGCACCCCAATCGGAGGACTGCTGCTGTTTCGACACTTCGATCCCCAGCACTTCACGCACGAGATCCTTGAGCCCGTGCTTGTCGGTATAGGTGCGGGCGAGCCGAGAAGCGATCTTGGTGCAATAGACCGGCGTTGGCATGACCGCCAATCGCTTCTGCAGCGCACCGAGATCGAACCGGGCGAAATGAAAGATCTTGAGGATGCTGCCATCGGCGAGCAGTTTCGTCAGGTTCGGCGCCTCGTTCGCGCCCGCCGGGATTTGGACCACGTCGGCGGTGCCGTCGCCCGGCGACAGCTGCACCACACACAACCGGTCCCGGCTGGGATCGAGCCCCATCGTCTCGGTGTCGATGGCCACGGCACCGCCGCGATAGTGCGAAAGGTCGGGCAGATCACCGCGGTGCACGCGAATGGTCATGACGGCTCACCGACCGGCGATAACACGAATGTGGTGCCCAGGAGAGGACTCGAACCTCCACGCCTCGCGGCGCTAGTACCTGAAACTAGTGCGTCTACCAATTCCGCCACCTGGGCTTTGCGGCGATAGGTACGGAGCAGGATTGGGGTTGTCAAATGGGCAGCGACGCCCGTTTGGGCTTGTCAAATGGGCGTAAGGCGGCCCTATACAGGCTCGGAGCGATCCTGTATTCCGCGCCCGACTGGACTGAGCAAATATGACCGCCATCCCCCTCGAAACCCTGGTCACCGTCTTTGGCGGCTCGGGATTCCTCGGCCGCCATGTCGTGCGCGCGCTGGCCAAGTTCGGCTACCGCGTTCGCGTCGCGGTGCGCCGGCCCGAACTTGCCGGCTACCTGCAGCCGCTCGGGCGGGTCGGCCAGATCCACGCCGTGCAGGCCAACGTGCGCTATCCAGCCTCCGTCGAAGCGGCCGCGCGCGACGCCGACGTGGTGATCAATCTTGTCGGCATCCTGTTCCAGCGCGGGCGGCAAAAATTCGATGCGGTGCAGGCCTTCGGCGCCGAGTCAGTCGCGCTCGCAGCCGCGGCCTTCGGCGCACGCATGATCCACGTCTCGGCGATCGGCGCGAACGAGGAGTCGCCCTCGCTTTATGCGCGCTCGAAGGCGGCCGGCGAGAAGCTGGTGCTCGCGGCCGTCCCGTCGGCCGTCATTCTGCGGCCCTCGATCCTGTTCGGTCCGGAAGACGACTTTTTCAACAAGTTCGCCGCTATCGCCCGCTTTTCCCCCGCGCTCCCTCTGGTGGGCGGCGGCCATACCCGGTTCCAGCCGGTATTCGCGGGAGACGTCGCAAGCGCCGTCGTCGCCGCGATCGAAGATCGCGCCCAGGACGGCCAGACCTACGAGCTCGGTGGCCCCGAAGTGCGCAGCTTCAAGGAGCTGATGCAGTTCGTGCTGGCGACCATCGAGCGACGGCGGCTGCTGATGCCGATCCCGTTCGGGCTCGCCAAGTTGCAGGCGTCCTTGTTGCAGCTGATGCCCAAGCCGTTGCTGACCACCGATCAGGTTGAGCTCCTGCGTAGCGACAGCATCGTCTCGGACGCGGCCAAGCGCCACGGGCGCACGCTCGAAGCGCTTGGAGTCGATCCGGTCGCCATGGCAGCCATCGTGCCGTCCTACCTGTGGCGATTCCGCAAGACCGGCCAGTTCCAGGCAACGCTGACCAGCAATCAGTGATCCGAGCTGCACGGTTCCGACAACGCACGACTTTCCAGCACCGGCAATGGCCATCGTCACCAATATCGAGGATCTGCGGCGGATCGCGCGGCGAAGAATCCCGCGCGCGATCTACGATTACGTGGAGCGGGGCTCCTACGATGAGCTGACGCTCAATGCCAACCGCGACGAACTCAACGCCATCCGCTTGCGTCAGCGCGTGCTGATCGACGTATCGAAGGTATCGCTTGCCTCCTCGATGCTGGGCGAGGAGGTTTCGATGCCGCTCGCCATCGCACCGACCGGGCTCACGGGCCTGGTCCACGGCGACGGCGAGATGCTGGCCGCGCGCGCGGCCGAAGCCGCCGGCATCAAGTTCTGCCTGTCCACCATGTCGATCTGCTCGATCGAGGACGTGCAGAGCGTGGTGAACAAACCGTTCTGGTTCCAGCTCTACATGTTCCGCGATCGCGGCTTCAGCCAATCGGTGATCGAACGGGCGCGCGCAGCAAAGTGTTCCGCGCTGTTCGTGACGGTCGATCTCCCCATGCGCGGCCAGCGCCACGCCGACATCAAGAACGGGCTGACCGTTCCTCCGCGCCTGACCGTACGCAACGCCTTCGACATCGCCACGAAACCCGCCTGGCTCATCAAGGTGTTGCTGGGTCGGCGCAAGACCTTCGGGAACGTCGAGGCCTATCTCAAGGGCCGGGTCGGGATCGAAAAGGCCGGGGCTTGGTCGAACCAGAATTTCGACCGCTCGCTGAGCTGGCGCGATGTCGAGTGGGTTCGCAGCCTGTGGCCGGGCAAGCTGGTGCTCAAGGGCGTGCTCGACGTCGAGGACGCCAAGACCGCCGCCTCCGCGGGCGTCGACGGGATCGTCGTGTCCAATCACGGCGGCCGGCAACTCGACGGCGCGCATTCCACCATCCGGGTCTTGCCCGACATCGCCGGCGCCGTGGGCGACCGTATCGAGGTGTTGTTCGACGGCGGGATCCGCTCCGGTCACGACGTGCTCAAGGCGCTGGCGCGCGGCGCGCACGGCTGCCTGATCGGACGTGCCTACCTCTATGGCCTCGCGGCGAACGGCGAAGCCGGCGTGCGCCAGGCGCTCGACATCATCCGCGCCGAGCTTGAAGTGGCGCTGACGCTCACAGGCACGCGCGACGTCCGGGCGGTGACACGCGAGGTGATCGGATAGGGGCGAGCGGCGAATGGCGCGTGGCCAGGCTCGCGATTCGCCCACCGCGCCTTACAACATCGTCCGCGTCAGTAGCCGAGCGCCAACGCGATCAGCCCAAGCGATCCGACCACAACGCGCCACCAGGCGAACAGCGCGAAGCCATGGCGCTCCACGTAGCCAAGAAACGTCTTCACCACGATCCAGGCGCAAATGAACGACACCGCGAAGCCGACGGCCACGAGGATCGAATTGTCCATGCTCATCTGCGCGCGGCTCTTGTAGAGATCGTAGGCAAAGGCGCCGGCCATCGTCGGCATCGCGAGCCAGAACGAGAACTCCGCCGCCGAACGCCGGTCGGCGCCCAGCAGCATGGCGGACACGATGGTGGCGCCCGAGCGCGAAACCCCGGGAATCATGGACACGCACTGCGCCAGGCCGATGACCAGATACATCGGCAATGAAAACCGCGTGGCGTCGTGATAACGGGTATCGAGGTCCATCCGATCGACCCACAGCAGAATGGCGCCGCCGACGATCAGGGTGAAGCAGACGATCCAGACGTTGAACAATACCGATTTTATGAAGTCGTGAGCGACCGCTCCGACCAGCGCCGCCGGCAGAAATGCGATCAGCACCCCGATGATGAATCGTTGCGCCGCCGGGTCCTTGAACATGCCGATCGCGAGCTGCCAGATACGGAAAAAATATATCGACAACAGCGCCAGGATCGCGCCGAACTGGATGAGCACGGCGAAGGTCTTGCCGAAATCGTCGTCGTCGAAGCCGAAGAACTGCTGGACCAGGAGGAGATGGCCCGTCGAGGATACCGGCACGAATTCGGTCAGCCCCTCGACGACGCCGAGGACAATTGCCTTGAACAGATCGAGCAACATGATGGGCTCCGCGGGCAGGAAGGATAAGGCGCCGCGCAGCACCGGGCGCGGGAGGTCTGGCAAATGCGCTTTTCCCGCATCATTAACCCGCGAGCAACGGGGAAGGGGGAACATTGCACAGGTTGCTCCCGGGCTCTATCCAGAGGGTCCGGCGCAATCTAGTTTGACCGCCCCCGTGGGATCCGCGCGCCGCGAGATCGCCGCAATCCTTAAAGCCGCATGCTGACGTTGTTTCATCACCCATTCTGCCCGCACTCGCGTTTCGTACGCCTGGCGCTCGGCGAATTTGGCATCACCGCGCGCATGGTCGAGGAGCGCGTGTGGGAGCGCCGCCAGGAGTTTCTGGCCCTCAATCCCGACTGCACCACGCCGGTGCTGGTGGAGGAAGGCTACCCCGCCATTCCCGGCGCGGGGATCATCGCCGAATATCTCGACGAAACGAGAGGCGTCGAGATCGGCGAACAACGCCTGCTGCCGCGTGAGCCCGGGCCGCGCGTCGAAGTGCGCCGGCTCATGAACTGGTTCAACGACAAATTCTTCGCCGAGGTCAGCGGACCGCTCACCATGGAGCGGTTGTACAAGCGGCAGATGCCGGTGAGTTCCGGAGGCGGATCGCCGGACACCGAGGCGATCCGTGCGGCTCGCCACAACATGCGCTATCATCTGGCCTATATCGGCTGGCTGGTGCGCACGCGCGATTGGCTGGCGGGCCCGCGGATGAGCTACGCCGATCTGGCCGCGGCCGCGCACCTGTCGGCTGCCGACTATCTGGGCGACGTGCCATGGGACGAGGACGAGGCGGCGAAGACCTGGTACGCGCAAGTGAAATCGCGCCCGTCGTTTCGTCCGCTGCTGGCCGAGACGCTGGCCGGAATCCCGCCGTCGGAAACATACGCGGACCTCGACTTCTGAGCGATCCATCGGCGCTCAAAGCGGCGCTGGCGCGCGCCGCGCGGCAGCATGGCTTCGACACCATCGGCATCACGCGGCCCGATTCGATTCCGCTCGCGTCGGAGCGACTGCAGCAGTTCCTGGCTGACGGCGCCCACGGCGACATGGAATGGATGGCAACGACCGCTGCGCGCCGCGGCAATCCGCGCGCGTTGTGGCCGCAGGTGCGCTCCGTCATCGTCCTGGGGCTGAACTACGGCCCCGACACCGATCCACTGGCGATCCTGCGCAGGCGCGACCGCGGCGCCATCTCGGTCTATGCCCAGGCCGACGACTACCACGACATCATCAAGCCGCGGCTCAAGGCACTCGCGCGTTGGCTCATCGCGCAAGCCGGCGGCGATGTGAAGGTGTTCGTCGACACCGCGGCGGTGATGGAGAAGCCGCTCGCCGCCGCGGCCGGTCTGGGTTGGCAGGGCAAGCACACCAATCTGGTCTCGCGTCAATTCGGGTCGTGGTTGTTCCTCGGCGCGATCTTCACCACGCTCGACCTGCCGCCGGACGTTCCGGAGACCGATTACTGCGGCACCTGTCGCGCCTGTATCGACATCTGTCCCACGGCCGCGTTCCCCGCACCTTATCGGCTCGATGCGCGCCGCTGCATTTCGTATCTCACCATCGAGCACAAGGGACCCATCCCGCGTGAACTGCGCGCGGCCATCGGAAACCGCATCTATGGTTGCGATGATTGCCTGGCGGTCTGTCCGTGGAACAAGTTTGCGCGCGCCGGCCATGAGATGCGGCTGGCGTCGCGTGATGAGTTGCACGCCGCCCGGCTGGTTGACCTCGCCCGCCTCGACGATCCAGCGTTTCGAAAGATGTTTTCGAAATCGCCGGTCAAGCGGATTGGACGCGATCGTTTTGTGCGCAACGTGCTGGTCGCGATCGGCAATTCGGGCGACACCACGCTCGCGGCCGAAGCCGTCCGATTGTTGGCGGATTCTTCGCCGCTGGTGCGCGGCGCGGCGGTGTGGGCGCTGAGCCGGCTGCTCCCGCCGGAACGGCTCGCTGCTTTGGCGGCGGCGCGGCAGCCGCAGGAAAGCGAGCCACTGGTCGCAGACGAATGGACGGCGGCGCTCGGGGCGGCCGCGGCTTGATGCCCACGCTCCTTTGTATCGGACTCGGCTACTGCGCCCGGCACTACGTCGCCGAATTCGGCGCACGCTTCGACTGCATCGTCGCCACCACGCGCAGCGAAGACCGCGCCGCTGACCTCGGCCGCGAATTGCTCGGCGGCCGATCGATCGAGGCGCTGCGGTTCGATGCTACGTCGCCGCAACTCGCGGCCGCCATCGCGCTGGCCGATGCGCTGCTGATATCCGCCGCACCCGCCGACGGCCGCGACCCCGTCCTTGCCGCGTTCGGAGACGACATAGCGCGGGCGCCGCGGCTGCGGTCCGTGGTCTACCTCTCGACGCTCGGCGTCTACGGTGACAGCGGCGGCGCCTGGATCGACGAGACGACGCCGGTGGTCTCCGCCCATGCCCGCCGCGGTCACGCGCGCATCGATGCCGAGCGCGCCTGGCAGGCGCTGGGAGCGCGGCGGGAGATGCCGGTGACGATCCTGCGGCTCGGCGGCATCTATGGCCCCGGACAGAACGGAATGGTCAGGCTTCTGCGCGGCACGGTGCATCGCATCGCCAAGCCAGGCCATGTATCGAACCGCGTCCACGTCTACGACATCGCGCAGGCGATCGACGCAGCTTTCGAACGGCTAGCCGACGGGGTGTTCAACGTCGTCGATGACGAGCCGGCCCCGCCCAGCGATCAAATCGCATTTGCGGCGCGTCTGCTCGGGATCGAGCCACCGCCGGAAATTCCCTATGCGCAGGCTCCCTCGTTGCTCTCACCGCTCGCGCTGAGCTTCTACGAGGGCTGCATTCGCGCGCGCAACGACAAGCTCAAAACCGTGCTCGGCGTGAAGCTGCGTTACCCCACGTACCGCGACGGCCTGCAGGCACTGTATCGAGCCGGCGATCATCTCGCCGTCCCCACGCCGGCAGCGCCGGCTTAGGCGGCTTGATCCGGTGCGAAAAACCGTTCTGCCCGCGCCCTAGAATTCGGCGACCGCCGCGATGAGCCGCTCGATATCCTCGGGGCGCGACAGGCGGTGGTCTCCGTCCTTGACCAACGTGAGCACCACGTCGTCCTGGGCAAACCGGGAGCTCAGCTCGACCGCGTGCTGCCACGGCACGTCGGGATCCTGCACGCCCTGAAGGATGCGGACCGGACAACCGGTTTCGATCATGTTGTCGAGCAGAAGATGACTGCGCCCCTCCTCGATCAGGCCGCGGGTAATGAGATAGGGCTGGTCGGAATATTGCGACGGCCGCGCCCACACGCCGGCCTGCTCGATCTCGCGCTTGATCTCCGGCGGGAAGCGCTTCCACATCAGCTCTTCGGTAAAGTCCACCGCGGGCGCGATCAGCACAAGGGAGGCTAAGCTCGGGTCCGCCTGCGCGCGCCGCGCCAGCTCCCGCGCAAGCAGCAGAGCGAGCCATCCGCCCATGGACGAGCCGATCACCACCTGCGGACCGCGGCAGCAGGCATCGAACACCGCCATGCTCTCTTCGAGCCATCGGCCGACGGTGCCGTCGATGAAATCGCCCTCGGACTCGCCGTGGCCGGAATAATCGAAGCGCGTCATGGCGCGGCCATGGTCCCGCGCCCATAGGTCGAGTGCCTGTGCCTTGGTGCCCTTCATGTCGGACTTGAAGCCCCCGAGCCAGAACAGTCCGGGGGCCGCACCCTCGCGCGTCCGGACGGCGATGCGGCGGGCCGCAATACCGGTTCCAACATTCAGGAATTTCAGGCAAAGATCGGTCATTGGCGGGGTCTGGATTGGGACTTGGGGGCGCATTTGTATTGCAAGTCGGGCCGTGCCGTGTTTTCGCCGCATGCTGCCATTGAATGCAAGCGCGCCCTGCGGGATTTAGGCCGGCGCTGGCCGGGGGAATAAGCTCAGTGAGCAACGAAAGCGACGACACGCACGCTCCGCCGCGCACACTGGCCGGAGCGACCATCTTGCAGATCGTGCCCGCCTTGCGCGAGGAGCCCTCGGCCCGCGCCGCGCTCACTGTTGCTGCCGCGCTGCTGCAATCCGGCGCCCGCGCGCTCGTCGCCGCCGAGGATGGGCCGCTCGCGGCCGAACTCAAGGCCTTCGGCGGCGAATGGGTTCCGCTGGTGAATGCCACGGCCAATCCGCTCAAGCTCAGGCGCAGCGCGCACACGCTTGAAAAGCTGATCGCATCCGAGCGGGTCGACATCGTGCATGCCCAGAGCGTGGGCGGCGCCTGGATCGCCAGCATGGCCGCGGCGCAAGTCGCGGTCTGGCTCGTCACCACGCTTCCCGACGTACCGGCCACATCGGGAGTAAGCGCCTACTGGGCGGGCGCGCTCGCGCGCGGCGACCGGGTGATCACGCCGTCGAACTTCGCCGCAGCACCGATGATCGCCCGTTACGCGCTCACGCCCGACCGGATCACGGTCATTCCACGCGAGATCGACATAGCGGCATTCGACCCCGCGACCGTTGATCGCGAGCGCGTCGAGGCATTGCGCAAGACCTGGAAGATTCCGGACGACGCCCGAATCCTGCTCGTTCCGGGGCGCGTCGCCCCTTGGAATGGTCAGCTGATGCTGCCCGACGTCGCGCGCGCGCTTGTGGACGACGGCGCGCACGGATTCGTTTTCGTGCTCGCGGGCGAACATCGCACCCATGGCAAATATGCGCGTTTCGTCGCGGACGAAGCGCGCGCCAAAGGCGTGCAGGCCTGCATCCGGCTGACCGGCCACTGCCGCGACATGCCTGCGGCATTTGCCGCCGCGGATACCGTGGTCGTGCCCGCGATCGAGCCGCCGGTCCTCGGGCGAGTGGTGGCGCAGGCGCAGGCCATGGGGCGGCCGGTCGTCACCTCCGGCCTCGGGATTTTGCCGGAGCATGTAGCGGCGCCGCCGGAAATGCCGGAGAATGTGCGCACGGGATGGGTGGCAAAGACCGGCGACGCGACGGAATTCGCTCGCGCGATCAGCGCCGCGCTTTCCCTCGACGATGTCGCGTACCGCACGATGGCGGCGCGCGCACGACAATTCGCCGAATACATGTTCGCCCCGCAGAGCGTTGCCGTCGCGACCAGCGCAGTCTACACGTCGCTGCTCGCGCTCGACGTCTAGTGTGGCGCCACACTAGAATCCGACTTGCTAGTGTCCCTTTGTTCCGACGTTCGTAAAAGCGGGTGCTGCGAGATGATACGAACGTCGGAAACGGGACACCAGCGGCGCGTTCCAGTTGCATCGCGGGCGAGCCGGCCCGTCCGCCGGCGGCGAACGTCACCGCCCGGAATGTGGGAAATGGCCGCCAGGCACGGCGATTAGCCGTTGACTTATGGCGGTTTTGTACTGATCCTTTGGGGACCTGCGGTAGCAGGCCGTCGCAACAGCATGAGGAGAGTAGAGCCATTCGTCGTCCAATGAGACCCGCGCAGCCCGCCCCGAAGGACGGCCCGCGCATCAACGAGGAGATCCGAGTTCGCGAAGTCCAACTGATCGACCAGACCGGCCATAATCATGGGCCCGTTGAGATCCAGATTGCTTTGGACAGAGCGCAAGAGGCCGGGCTTGATCTCGTCGAGATCGCCCCCAATTCGTCCCCCCCGTCTGCAAAATTCTCGATTACGGCAAATACAAATACCAGGCCCAGAAGAAGGCGGCGGAAGCGCGCAAGAAACAGAAGGTGGTCGAGGTCAAGGAGATCAAGCTCCGGCCGATGATCGACGACCACGATTACGACGTGAAGATGCGCTCCATGCAGCGCTTTTTCGAAGAGGGCGACAAGGTGAAGGTCACGCTGCGCTTCCGCGGGCGTGAGATGGCGCATCAGGAACTGGGCTATCAGCTCCTCAACCGCGTCAAGGACGACACCTCCAAACTCGCCAAGGTCGAGCAGGAGCCGCGTTTCGAAGGCCGCCAGGTGGTGATGGTGCTGGCGCCGCGGTGATGGTGGGGCAGTAATCAGTAGCCGGTGATCAGAAACCGCCGTCGATCGTTGTCGACGCCGGCATCGCTGTTTCCGGTCACCGGCGCCGACCAGCTTTTCCCGTCATTGCGGCTCGATGCCGAGCTCCTTGACTAGGCTGCGCCATCGCTCCTGGTCCGCCCGGATGAACTCGGTCGTCGCTTCCGGGCTGCCCGACCCGCTCGGTGCCAGCCCGAACCCCAGGATGCGCTGGCGCACGCCCGGGTCCGCAAGGAAATGTGCGATCTCCTGATTGAGGCGCGCAACGATGGATGCCGGAGTACCGGCCGGGGCTACGACGGCAAACCAGCCGTCGACCACGAAGCCAGGCAGCGTCTCGCCGATGGTGGGCAGGTCCTCCATGCCGGGAAAGCGCCGTTCGGAGCTGATGGCGATGCGGCGCAACTTGCCGGCCTTGACGAAGGCGTCCGACGCGGCGACGGAAGAGATCATCAGCTGGATGGTTCCCGTTGCGGCATCTTGCAGCATCTGGGCGGTCGCCCGGTAGGGCACTTCGACCATCTCCATGGCAGCGCGTTTGTTCATGAGCTTGCCGGCGACCACGCCGAAGCCGCTCGAGGCGTCAACGGCGTAGGAAAGCTTGCCGGGCTGCGCCTTGGCATAGACAATCAGCTCCGCAAGCGTCTTCACCGGCAGATCGGGATGGACTGCGACGACGAACGGCCCGCTGTCGCAGACCATGGCCACTGGTGTGTAGTCACGTGTCGGGTCGTAGGGCAGCGACTTGATCATGAACATGTTGGACGTCAGGCCGGACGCATTGGCGAAGAAGAACGTGTAGCCATCATTGGGCGCGCGCGCAGCCGCGCCTGCCCCGACAATCCCGGAGGCGCCGGGCATATTCTCCACGAACATTTGCTGTCCGAGCGTCCGCGAGACACCCTCGCTCAGCAGCCGTGCCATGATATCGGTGGCGAGCCCCGGACCGGTTGCCACGATCAGCTTGACGGGGCGCACCGGCCAATTCTGTCCCGGCTGCATCTGTGCGGTTGCCTCGCCCGCGACGATCAGCACAACGGCGCAAAGCAGCGCGCGCACGACGCCCATGACGGTATCCTCCCACGAGACTGCTCGCCGCGCTTGAGCGCGTGCGTGGCTTGACGACGCCGTTTCCTGCCGATCATGTTAACAGGGCGCGGGATCGCGATCGACGTGCGTGCAGGGGGAAACGGTGACATCGGTGAATGAGCAGCTCTTGCTGGTTGGCAGCATTCCGCTCGACACGCCGCAGGACGTGTTCGAGACCTTCGGCGCGCCGCTCGGCCGCTTCTTGAGCGCGATGCCCGACGGCGAAGTCGGGCCGCGCAGCCACTGGATCAGCCGCATCCACTACCAGGTGTTCGCGGGCCATCCGGAGCTCGACATTCTCGCGCACCCGCGTCCTGACAACGGCGTGGAGCGCCTCAACCCCCACGACAATTCCGACCGGTGGCAGTTCAAGGTCCGCGACGGGGTCGAGCGCGTGCGCTTCGGCGATCCGGGTTGGCGCCTGGGCTACGCACGCGACGCCGTCAATTCCTACTTCGTCTTCCGGACCTTGAAGGCAAACGGTGTGCTGCCTCGCCATCTGCGCTTTCAAGTCTCGATGCCGATGGTCAACAGTGCGGTGCCGCCGCGGGTCTTCCCGGTCGAAGGCGACCTCGACAAGATCAAGCCGGGCTTCGAAGCCGCGTTGCGCGCCGAGCTTGCAAAGATCGTCGAAAAGATTCCATCCAAAGAGCTCGCCATCCAATGGGACTGCGCCACCGAAGTGCAGGACGCCTATGGCGCCATTCCGCAATTGCCGCACCAAGGCATGATCGAGCGCAACGTCGCGCAGGTGCGCAATCTTTCCCCCGGCATCCCGGAGGAGGTCGCGCTCGGCTATCATCTCTGTTTCGGCACGCTGGGCGGCTGGCCGCGATTTCAGCCGGAGACGCTGAGCGAAACCATCCGTCTTGCGAACGCTTTCCTGGAGGCATCGGGCCGGCGGGTGGACTGGATCCACATCCCGCTCCTGGATACCGACGACGAAGCCTTCTTCGCACCCCTGAAGGATCTCAACCCGCGCGGCGCCCGCGTCTATCTCGGCGCGATCCACAATATGGAGCGGTTCCAGCAGCGCGTCGCATTGGCGCGCAAATACCTGCCGGAGTTCGGGCTGGCGGCGTATTGCGGGTTCGGACGCAGCCCGGTCACCGAACTGCCCGGCATCCTCGCCGACCACATGAAAGCGGCCGAGACGACCGCCTGAGGCCCGGACGCGTCATCGCTGGACCCAGTCGATGGGCTGATCGTCCCCGGACCCGGCGACCTCGCCTCGCCATGCGCTCCCGGGCCGGTGCGGTGGGTTCCGGGCCCTGCCCGTCCATGGGTCGGACGGCGAGCCTGATTCCGCTCGGGAATCGGGGCAGCGGTTGTATTTCGATCCAGCCTCTGCCATAACCCCGGCCTTCCGCCGCCCGGCCGAAAGGGCTGCCGTGGCGACGGTGAAGTGCACAATCAGCACGCTCAAACGAGCAAAATCCGGCCGGCCGGGCATCTGCCCATGGCTGCTGCCGCAAAGGAGAGCCAAATGCCCAAGCTAAAGACCAAGTCGGGCGCCAAAAAGCGCTTCAAGGTGACCGCCGGCGGGAAAGTGCTTTATCAGCAGTCCCATAAGCGTCACGGCATGATCAAGCGGACCAAAAAGCAAATCCGCCAGTTGCGCGGCACCTCCGTGCTGTTCAAGACCGATGGCGACAAAATCAAGAAATACTATTTGCCCAACGCCTGACAGCCATTGGCCGCCCGAGGCGGCCGTCCGCATCCTTCGTTCGCACGTAATCCAGGAGATCAGCCATGGCACGCGTCAAACGCGGCGTCACCGGCCACGCCAAGCACAAGAAAGTCTTCAAGGCCGCCAAGGGCTATTATGGCCGGCGCAAAAACACCATTCGCGTCGCCAAGCAGGCGGTGGAGAAGGCGAACCAATACGCCTATCGCGACCGCAAGCGCCGCAAGCGCACCTTCCGGGCCTTGTGGATTCAACGGCTCAATGCGGCGGTGCGTCCGTTCGGCTTGAACTACAGTCGGTTCATCGACGGGCTCGCCAAAGCCGGCCTTCTGGTCGACCGCAAAGTGCTGTCCGATCTGGCGATCCACGAGCCCGCGGCCTTTGCGGCCATTGTCGAGAAGGCCAAAGTCGCGATCGCGGCGTGACAATCGGAGGGCGGAGACCGCCGCCGGAGGACGCATAGGCGAGATTTCCATCTTTCCTGCGCGCGCTCCGCATCGGCTGTGCTCCGAATAAGCCGATGATCGACACCGGCTATGTGCAGCGCATGGCTCGCTATAACCGCTGGCAGAACCAGAACCTCTATGGCGTCGCCGATACCCTCTCCGACACCGAACGGCGGCGTGAACGCGGCGCATTCTTCGGCTCGATTCATGCCACGCTCAACCATGTGCTGTGGGCGGACCGCGTCTGGATGAACCGGCTCGCCGGCACGCCGCGGCCGGACGGCGGCATTCCCGAATTGGTGTCGATCTACGGCGACTGGAACGACCTGAAGCATGAACGGACGGGATTCGATGTGGTGATGCTCGACTGGGCCGAGCGGCTCGACAGCGCCACGCTCGCCGGCGAGCTCACGTGGTACTCCGGCGCGATGAAGGCGCAGCTGCACCAGCCGAAGTGGCTTCTGGTCACGCACATGTTCAATCACCAGACCCACCACCGCGGCCAGGTGCACTGCATGCTGACGCAGGCGGGCGGCAAGCCCAGCGACACCGACTTGCCGTTCATGCCGATGTGAAAACCGGGCTCGTCACCCCGGGGACAGTGGATGCAGGATCTCAAAGCCGAACTTGTGCGCGGGTTGTGGTACGTCGCGCTCCTGGGTGCCGACGTGCGTCCCGGGCGGATGGTGCACAAGACGCTGCTCGGCGAGCCCGTGCTGATCGGGCGCGGACGCGATGGACGCGTCTTTGCGTTGCGCGACATCTGTCCCCATCGCGGCATCCCGCTGCATTACGGTCGCTTCGACGGCGACACCATCACCTGCTGTTACCATGGCTGGCGTTTCGACCGCGGCGGCGGCTGCGTGGAGATTCCCTCGTTGCGCGAGGGCCAGGAGGTCGACCTCGCCAAGATCCGGTGCGGCACCTATCCTTGCGTGGAGCAGCAGGGCGTGGTGTGGATTTATTTCCCCCGCCCGGACAACGCAGCGACCGAACCGGCGCAGCCCCCGCTTATGCCGGTATTTTCCGAGAACGCGCGGCCCGCGGCCGCCATCATGCAGCCGTTTCCCTGCTCCACCGACCACGCAGCCTTTGGCCTGATGGATCCGACCCATGCCGGCTTCGTGCACACATCGTGGTGGTTCAAGCACCAGGCCACGAAGCTGCGCCCGAAGGAAAAGCAGTTCGAGCCGATCGAGCTCGGCTGGCGGATGGTGCGTCATCGGCTGCCGCCGCAGAACCTGATCTACAAGCTGCTCGGACGACACGTCGAAACCGAGATTTCCTACAAGCTTCCCGGAATTCGCATCGAAGAGGTGCATGGCGACCGTCACGCCGTCGTCGGTCTCACCGCGATCACGCCGATCACCGACGAGGCGACCGAGGTGCACCAGATCTTCTGGGCCTCGCCCGGATGGGTGGCGCCGCTTGCGCCGCTGATCAGGCCGTTCATGCACACCTTCCTCGACCAGGACCGGCAAGTGGTGGTGAAGCAGCGCGAAGGCCTTGTGCATAAGCCCCGGTTGATGCTGATCAACGATGCCGACACGCAGGCGCGCTGGTGGATGCGCCTCAAGGATGAATGGATCGCGGCGCAAGCCCAGGGACGGGCCTTCGTCAACCCACTCGAACCCAAGACGCTGCGCTGGCGGAGCTGAGCAACACCCCATGACCGACCTTCGCGCGCTCGAGACCGAACTCCTCACCGCCATCGCGGCTGCCGCCGACGAGGCCGCGCTCGAGACCGTGCGCGTTGCGGCCCTGGGCCGCAACGGCTCGATCTCCGCGCTCCTGAAGACACTCGGCACGATGACCCCGGATGAGCGCAAGCAGCACGGGGCGGCCATCAACGGCGTCAAGGACCACGTCACCGCTGCCCTCGCGGCCCGCAAGGACGCTCTGAAAGAGTTGGCGCTCGATCAGCGGCTCAATACCGAAGCCGTGGACGTCACCCTGCCGGTGCGCGAGCCGCCGGCCGAGACCGGCCGGCTCCATCCGATCACCCAGGTCGTGGATGAGCTGACCGCGATCTTCGCCGACATGGGCTTTGCGATCGCCGAGGGACCCGACATCGAGACCGACGACTACAATTTCACCAAGCTCAACTTTCCCGAGGGTCATCCGGCCCGCGACATGCACGACACGTTCTATTTCAATCCGAAGCCGGACGGCTCGCGGCTTCTCCTGCGCACCCATACCTCACCGGTGCAGATCAGGACCATGCTGGCGAAAAAGCCGCCGATCCGCGTGATCATCCCCGGCCGCACCTATCGCAGCGACAGCGACCAGACCCACACCCCGATGTTCCATCAGGTGGAAGGGCTCGTCATCGACAAGAGCGCACATCTCGGCCACCTGAAATGGATCCTGCAGGAGTTCTGCAAGGCGTTCTTCGAAGTCGATCAGGTCAAGATGCGCTTCCGTCCGTCGTTCTTCCCGTTCACCGAGCCCTCGCTCGAGGTCGACATCCAGTGCCGGCGCGACAAGGGCGAGATCAGGTTCGGCGAGGGCGACGACTGGCTGGAGATTCTCGGCTGCGGCATGGTGCATCCGAACGTGCTGCGCAATTGCGGCCTCGATCCCGACGAATATCAGGGCTTCGCCTGGGGCATGGGAATCGACCGCATCGCCATGCTCAAGTACGGGATGCCGGACTTGCGCGCCTTCTTCGAGGCCGACATGCGCTGGCTCGCACATTACGGCTTCCGGCCACTCGACTTTCCGACGCTGGCGGGCGGATTGAGCGCATGAAATTCACCCTCGCCTGGCTCAAGGAGCATCTCGACACCGAGCAGCCGCTCGCCGCGATCGTCGACAAGCTCACCATGATCGGGCTCGAGGTCGAGAGCGTGACGGACCGGGGAAAGCTGCTCGCACCGTTCACGATCGCGTCCGTGATCTCCGCCGAGCAGCATCCCAACGCGGATCGCCTGCGCGTCTGCATGGTCGACACCGGTGCGGGCGAGCCGGTGCAGGTTGTGTGCGGCGCCCCCAATGCGCGTGCCGGCATGAAGGGTGTGTTCGTGCCGCCGGGAGCCTTCATTCCGGGCAAGAACATGACACTCGGTGTCGGCAACATCCGCGGCGTCGAAAGCCGCGGCATGCTGGTCTCCGCGTTCGAACTGCAAATCTCCGACGACCACGAGGGCATCATCGAGCTTCCCGGCGACGCGCCGGTCGGCGCCAACTACGCGGCCTGGGCCAGCCTCGATGATCCCGTGATCGAGATCAGTCTCACTCCCAATCGCGCCGATTGCACCGGCGTCAGCGGCATCGCGCGCGACCTTGCCGCCGCCGGCATGGGCAAGCTCAAAGACCCCCCGATCAAACCGATCGAAGGGCGCTTCCCCTGCCCGGTCAAGGTGACGCTCGACTTCGGCGCCACGCCTTCGCTCTGTCCGGCGTTTGCCCTGCGGCTGGTGCGTGGGGTGAGAAACGGCCCCTCGCCCGATTGGCTGCAGCGCCGGCTGATCGCGATCGGGTTGCGTCCGATCAACGCCCTCGTCGACATCACCAACTTCATCACTTACGACCGCGGGCGCCCGCTGCATGTGTTCGACGCCGCAAAGGTGCACGGCAATCTGACCGTCAGACGCGCGCGCGACGGCGAGAGCCTGGTCGCGCTCGATGGCAAGCGCTACACGCTCGACGACACGATCTGCGTCATCGCCGACGAGCAGGGCGTGGAGTCGCTCGCCGGCATCATGGGCGGCGAGGCCACCGGCTGCTCGGAGACGACCACCGACGTGCTGATCGAATCCGCGCTGTGGGAGCCGCTCAACATCGCGCAGAGCGGCCGCAAGCTCGGCATTGTTTCGGATGCGCGCTACCGCTTCGAACGCGGGGTCGATCCCGCCTTCATGCTGCCGGGGCTCGAGCTCGCGACCGCGATGGTGCTCGAACTCTGCGGCGGCGAACCCTCGGAGGTGACGGTAGCGGGCAAGCCTGAGGTGCCCGAGCGCGTGATCGATTTTCCGCTCCACGAGGTGCGGCGCCTGGCCGGCATCGAGGTCGACCTGACGGAGATCAAGCGCGTGCTTGGTGCGCTCGGCTTCGCGGTGGCGGGAGACGGCAGGAGCGTCAAGGTGACCGTGCCGTCCTGGCGGGCGGATGTGCACGGCAAGGCCGATCTCGTGGAGGAGGTCGTACGCATCGTGGGCGTCGATCGCATCCCGGCGACGCCGTTCGACCGCGGCGAGGCTCCACGCAAGCCGGTGCTCACGCCCATCCAGCTGCGCACGCGCAAGGCCAAGCGCGCGCTCGCCGCGCGCGGAATGGTCGAGGCGGTCGCCTGGTCGTTCATTGCAAAGCCGCAGGCCGAGCTGTTCGGCGGCGGCAAGCCCGAGCTTGCGCTCGCCAATCCCATCGCGTCGGACCTCTCCGACATGCGCCCGAGCCTCATTTCTGGGCTGCTCGCCGCCGCCCAGAAGAACGCCGATCGCGGCGTGGCCGACGTGGCGCTGTTCGAGGTCGGACAGATCTTCCGCGGCGACCGCCCCGAGGACCAGCTCACCGCGGCCGGCGGCGTGCGCCGCGGGCTTGCGAAGCCGGCCGGCATTGGCCGCCACTGGTCGGCGCCCGCGGCCGAGGTCGATGCCTTTGACGCCAAGGCCGACGCGCTCGCGGTGCTCGTCGCCGCCGGCGCGCCGGCGCAGGCGCTGCAGATCGTCCCGGGCGGGCCGGCGTGGCTGCATCCCGGGCGCTCCGGCACGATCCAGATCGGGCCGCAGAACGTCCTCGGCCATTTCGGCGAGTTGCATCCCCGCGCGCTCGAGGCGCTCGATGCCGAAGGCCCCGTGGTCGCATTCGAGGTGATCCTGGAAAAGATCCCGGAGCCTAAGCCGAAGCCAACGCGGGCGAAGCCCGTGCTGGAGCTCTTTCCGTTTCAGCCGGTGGCCCGCGATTTCGCCTTCGTGGTCGACCGTACGGTCAAGGCGGCCGATATCTTGCGCGCGACGCAGAGCGTCGACCGCAAGCTGATCACCAACGTGACCGTGTTCGACGTGTACGAGGGCAAGGGCATCGAACCCGGCAAGAAGTCGGTGGCGATCGCCGTGACGTTGCAGCCGCGCGAAAAGACGATGACCGACGAGGAGATCGATGCGGTGGCCGCCAAGATCGTGGCCGAGGTCGGCAAGCGGACCGGCGGCGCATTGAGAGCGTAGAGAGACCGGCTACCGCCGGCCGATCAGTTTCAGCACCGCATCCGCAGCGCGCTCGCCGGAGTCCCACGCACCGTTCACCGTGCCCCAGAGCGATTCGTGCGTGGCCTCGCCGGCGAGGAAGATACGGCCGCTGATCGGCTCGGTCATGATCTTGCGCGCGGATTGCGCGCCGGGCGCGGCGGCAGACCAGGCGCCGAGCACCCACGGCTCGTTGTTCCAGCGCGTGGCGTGACGGCGCTTGACCGAGTTCTTGATATCGGTGCCGTAGAGACCAGCAAGCCAGGTGGCAGCAAAATCGACCATCGCCGCCTCGCCCTTGGCGGAAAGCTCGCGGCCGAACGTGCCGCCCACGTCGACCACGCAGATCGTGGACCCGGACATGTTGGCGAAGATCGCCGCGGTCTGCCGGTTGTCGCTGCGCTCGAACACGAGCTCGTCGGCCCGCAGCCCGAGGGGGTTGCCGGTCAGCTCCAACGCGATGTGATCGTGGCTGCCGAGCTTGAGCTTGTTGGCGGCGTCGAGATGACGCTTGGGCAGATCGGGCGCGAACTTGAGCTTGCCGCCGGTGAGCACGTTGGTCGATACGGTGACGATGATGGCGCCGGTCCGAAACTGGCCTTTCGCGGAATCGACCTCGAGGCGCAAGCGACTCCACAACTCGATGGTTTTCACCGGCGAACCGAGCAGGATGGGCAGCCCGGCCGCAAGCCTCGTCAGCAGCGCGCCCAGTCCCTGGCGGCAGAACGAGCCGTTGTCATGCTCGCCCGAACGAGCAAGATCGACGGTCGACACCTCGGAAAGCTCCTTGCCGCAGTTGTAAGCGCCGAGGACGAATTCGATGGTCGGCCGCCATTCCCCGAGATCCTTGGGCAGGACCTGGGAGCAGGCCACGTCGCTCTTGCGCGCCGCGTCGGCAATGGCGCTGTTGGCGCGCACGAGGCCAGCGAGAAAATCCTCCATCTCGCCTTCACGTGCGTAGCGCTTGCCGATGCGGATGCGTTGTCCCGGGGGCGATTGATAGATATCGAACCCCGCGGCGACGGCGAGCTTCGTCATCGGATTTATTTCGCCGGCGTAGAGAGCGTGAGCCCCGCGATCGTAAGGCACACCAAACGTCTTGGTATCGGTGATGCAGCGTCCGCCCACCTCTTCCGCGGCCTCGAGGACGACATACCGCTTGTTTGCCGCGCTGAGCCGCCGCGCGGCCGCGATGCCGGCGGCGCCGGCGCCCACGATGACGGCATCCACCCAGCCGGAGCGCGGCACCTCGACTACGGGCGACGGGCGCGGCGCCCCAAAGGCGGGCCCTGCCGCGGCCGCGCCGGCAGAGGCAAGAAAGGAGCGGCGGCTGAAATGTTTCATGGCGTCAGTGCTGGAGTTTTGCGAGGTCTACCACGGAGCGCGTAGCGCGCGCCAAATCTTTTCCTTGCCGCGCGCGCTTGCCGTATCGCTGCGGCAGTGCCTTATTCAATCGTCGAAGCCCATGACGTCCGGGTTTCGCTCCGCCGGAACTATTCCCGTGCCGCCGGGCAATTGTGAGGCCGGGATGGAGGACCCCGATGCTCGATGCTGCCGTCAAGGCGCTCTCTCAGATGTTCTCACCGCCATTCCGCGCGGTGCTGCTGAAATCCGTCGGGCTGGCCCTCATCCTGATCGTGATCATCGGGATCGCGGTTCAGAGGTTGCTGGTCTGGCTTGCGACCTATGGCACGGATTGGGCCGAGAGCCTGCTGGGCACCAGCGCACATACGCCGCTCTCGATCCTGGCCTGGATCGTCTCCATCGCGGTGAGTCTCGGCATCATCGTCGGATCGATTTTCCTGATGCCGGCGGTGACCGCGTTGGTCGGCACCTTCTTTGTCGACGACATCGCGCTCGAAGTGGAACGCACATACTACCCGGCGGACCCGGTCGGGAGTCCGCCGCCGACGCTGCGCGCCGTGCTCGAAGGCGCGCGGACGGCTTTGTTCTCGATCCTGGTCTATCTCGTCGCGGTGCCGTTCCTGCTTGTCGGCGGTCTGGGCGTCGTCATTTTTTTCCTGGCCACCGCTTACCTGCTCGGTCGCGAATATTTCGAGCTGGCGGCCATGCGCCACCAGCCCGTGGCCGAAGCCAAACGGTTGCGCAAGATGCGCAGCGGCACGGTCTTTGTCGCCGGCATGTTCATTGCAGCCTTCGTATCGATACCGATCGTCAATCTCGCCACGCCGCTGTTCGCCATGGCGTTCATGGTGCACATGTACAAGCGGATGACGACCGACCAACGACGGATCACCGATCAACGATGATGCGGGCGCGGCCGTTGTCGACGCGCTGTGTTCCACCGCCCCTCACTTGGTCGCCAGCTTCGTCACCGTGACGCGCACGGTGCCCTCGGCTTCCGCGATCACGCGCAGCGTCCTGGCGTCGAACTCGACCCCGGCGAGGCGCAGATCGGTGACGGCCGCTTCAACGTTGACGCCATCGGCGTTCTTGCGGAAGTCGGCGATGGCCCGCTCGATGCTCTGGCGTGCGTTGGCCGCGAGCGGGACCAGGTCGAGCACCGCATTCTCCGCCAACGCCTTTTCCAGATACGGCACCGCAGCCCGCGCCGCCGCCCCCAGCAATCCAAAAGCGGCCTCCGACTCGACGTCGAGGGCGATGTCATTGAGCCGCAGCATCTGCCGTTCGCGATCGAGCACCGGCCGGCCCCACACATGAACCGTCGCCTCGGCGCCGAGACCGAACCAGCTCTTGTTCTCATTGGCCCTGAGGTGCAGCGAGATCAGCAACCGATCACCCGATGCCGCAAGATTGACGCTCTGGACCGTGGCGGTGAACGCGCTGCTCTTGTCGTCCGGAAAGGTCCTGCCTTTGAGTTGCGCTTCCAGCAGACGATTCACTTCGGTGAACGGCACGTCGATCGGCACCGCGATATTGACGCGACCCTGTTCGGTCTGCGGGACGAGTTCCAGCTGCGCCGGGAACGGACAGTCTGGCTTGGTCGCATTGGGCAGGATGCGGGTCTCGGCCTGCACCCCGATGGTGAGCACGAGCGCGGTTTCGTTGATGCGGGGCTGCGCGGCAAACGCGCGGGTCGGGCGAACCTCCAGCCACAGATTCGGCATCCCGGGCGCGGCGGCGCCGAGCGCGATCGAACGGCACATCTTGGTCCACTCGCCGCGGGCCGCGACTTCGAGGAACGGATCGTCGCGCACCCGCGCCTGCAACGCCGCCACCTGCTCGTTCACGGTGCGATCGAGCAGCGGCTTGACCTCGTTCGATACGTTGAGCTTGGCGCCGAGGATGGTCAGGGATGCGTCCGCGATCGCGACTTGCGAGCTGAGATTGGGCTCCACTCGCCATGCCGGCAGCAGGGACGGATGCGACGTCACCGTGACGCCGCCGCGGATGTCGGCGCGCTGATCGAGTTTTTTTCCCTGCAGGTTCTGGACCCTGTCCCCCAGGCGGCCGCCCAGCAAGCCGCCGAGCGCGCCCGCGAGATTGCCGGCGTCGCCGGCGACTTGTCCCGTCGCCTGAACGGTTCCAGTGAGATTGGTGGCTACGGCGAGCCCTTCCGGACGACCGGTGACCGCCAATCGACCGCGCGTGACGGTCCAGTTCATCTCGGCGTTGGACAGAAGCTGCGGCAGCGGGTTGTCACGCTTGCCGACGAGATTGCGCGGCGCCGCCGTCTCCATCGCGTCGCGGATGGCAGAGAGCGTGATGATCGCCGGGGTCACGATGACCGAGCTGCGGGCAACCGGCGCAAGCGGGGGCACCTCGACCAGGGCCGGCCGCAAGTTCTTCGGGTTCGACCAGAGCCAGGTCGACGCCCAGACCGCGCCGCCCAATACGACGACGGCAATGAGCCCGCCGATGACGATCCTGCTCCATGACCCATGCATGGCGATCATCCCTTGTGAATCGCAGAGGAATTTTAGTTGAGCGTCGATCGTGGTGGCAGCAAGGCGGTGAGCGTGACGCCGTATCCGCCGGGCTTTGGCTGATTACGGATTGGCGACGGTCGTGACGGTCTTTCCCGGCCACTTGCAGAGGTCGGCAATCAAGCACCGCTCGCACAGCGGACGCCGCGCCACGCAGACATAACGGCCGTGCAGGATCAGCCAGTGGTGGGCATGGAGCCGGTACTTCGGTGGCACCACCTCGTTGAGCTTCATCTCGACCTCGAGCGGGGTCTTGCCCGTCGCCAGGCCGGTCCGGTTGCCCACGCGGAAGATGTGGGTATCGACCGCGATTGTCGGCTCGCCGAAGGCGATGTTGAGAACGACGTTCGCGGTCTTGCGGCCGACACCGGGCAGCGCCTCCAGCGCCTCGCGGTCGCGCGGCACCTCGCCGCCGTGCTCCTCGACCAGCTTCCGCGACAAAGCCACGACGTTCTTCGCCTTGGTGCGAAACAGGCCGATGGTCTTGACCAGATCCTGCACGCGCGCCTCGCCCAGGGCCGCCATCTTTTGCGGGGTGTCGGCCGCCGCGAACAGCGCGGGTGTCGCCTTGTTGACCCCGGCATCGGTCGCCTGCGCCGAGAGCACCACCGCCACCAGAAGGGTGAACGGATTGATGTGCTTGAGCTCGCCCTTGGGCTCGGGCATGGCGGCCTGGAAGCGGCGGAACGCTTCCTCGATCTCCGCTGGTGTCCATTGCGGCAGCGCGCCGGCGGCGGCCTTCTTGTCGGCCGCCACGCGCTTGCCCGGAGCTTTGAGCCGCGCCTTGCTTGCGCGCGCCGCGCGCAGGTTCTGCGCCGTTCTTCGCGGCGCCTTGCGGGCGACCCTGCGTGCCACCTTGCGTGGTGTCTTGCGCGCCATGGTTCCGGTATAATGAGCGCCATGGCAGCGGACAACGAGCGGACCCAGGAACCCACGATCTTTTCGGCGGTGCTCACCCCGCACCGCTCGCTCAGCCGCAAGGGCTTCCTGATATTGATGACGGTGCTGGGCCTCATCAGCTTCGCGACCGGGACGGCGTTCCTGCTGGCCGGCGCGTGGCCGGTGTTCGGCTTCTGCGGGCTCGACGTTCTGCTGATCTATTTCGCTTTCCGGTTGAGCTATCGCCGCGCCAAGGCCTACGAGCAGGTGACCGTGACACCCTCCGAGCTCACCGTGCGCCAGGTGAGCCACCACGGCCGCATCAGCGAGTGGACGCTCAATCCGCTCTGGGTGAAGCTCGACCGCGTGGTGCATGCGGAATTCGGCATCGAGCGGCTGTTCCTGGTCTCGCACGGGCGGCGGCTCGCGATCGCCGGTTTCCTCGGGCCGCAGGAGAAGGAAAGCTTCGCGCTCGCACTTTCGGCCGCGCTCGGCGAAGCCAAGCGCGGGCCGACCCGCACGGTATTCGACTAGCTCCGATCCGGCAGAAAACGGGTGGGCGCGGCTGCCGCCGCAGCTTAGATGGAGGGCGACCAATGGAGGCATCCATGCTCTCGCCCGATCGCGTCCAAAATTCCGATCTGCTCAGCCGCGACGCCGCCGATTACGAGATCGTGCGCCGCGCCATTGCGTTCGTCTCCGAGCACTGGCGCACGCAGCCGGAGATCGAGGCCATCGCGGCCGCGGCCGGCGTAAGCGCCGGCGATCTCCACCATCTGTTTCGCCGCTGGGCCGGGATCACGCCCAAGGCGTTCCTGCAGGCGCTCACCCTCGACCACGCCCGGGCGCTGCTGCGGGACTCCGCCAGCGTGCTCGATGCGTCGTTCGAGGTCGGCCTTTCCGGCCCGGGACGGCTGCACGACCTCTTCGTCACCCACGAAGCGATGTCGCCGGGAGAATGGAAGTCGGGCGGCGCCGGCCTGACCATGTCCTACGGCTTTCACCCCTCCCCGTTCGGCACCGCATTGGTGATGGCGACCGCGCGCGGACTTGCCGGGCTGGCCTTCGCCGATCCCGGCGAGGAACGGGCCGCGCTCGCCGACATGCAAAGCCGCTGGCCGCGGGCGAACATCATCGAGGACACCGCCGCCACGGCGCCGCTGGCGGCGCGCGTTTTCGATCCCAGGCTGTGGCGCGCCAACCGTCCGCTGCGCGTCGTGCTCATCGGCACCGATTTCGAGGTGCGGGTATGGGAGACGCTGCTCAAGATTCCCTTGGGCCGGGCAATGACCTATTCCGACATCGCCGCCAAGCTCCTGGCGCCCAAGGCCGCGCGCGCGGTGGGCGCGGCGGTCGGCAAGAACCCGGTCTCCTTCGTGGTGCCTTGCCACCGGGTGCTGGGCAAGAGCGGCGACATCACCGGCTATCACTGGGGCCTCACCCGCAAGCGCGCCATGCTGGGCTGGGAGCTGGGGCGGCTCACCGCCGCGTAGCCGCCGGCGACGCAGGACCGGCAGCTGCGTCCCCTATCGCGCGGCCTCCGCCACGTTGAGGGCCGGCGTCGCGGCGCGGGCGAAATCGCCCTTGCGATAGGCCGCGAGCGTTTCCGGGTTCTGCTGGTCCATGAAATCGGCCAGCCTGGCATAGGTCACGCAGCGCACCTCGGGCAGGCCGCAGACTCCGCGCGCAAACGATTTGAGCGCCTCGTTATAGGCACCGCCCTGATAGCCGGTGAAGTGATGTCCGATGTGGAGCGGCGCCCGGTTGCCCGCGTAATTGACCTTGAAGTAGTGCAGGTAGGTTTGCAGGGTCTGCTCGCGGGCGGCCTCGTAGCGGCGCGGGTCGTTCGCGGCCCGCGACTGCGCCACGAAGAAATTGTAGTCCATCGACAGCGTACCCTTGCCCGAGCCTTGAATCCGCAGCATGGCGAGATTGAACCGCCAGATGCCGTCGATGCGCTCGGGCCAGGCATCGGCGTGGCCGACCCCGCTGGTGTCGTAGCGAAAACCGTGGGCCTTGAGTGCGCCGTAGAGGCCGGGGCCCTTGGCGAGATAGGGGGCGCGGAAGCCGATCACGTCGCTGCCCGAAAACGCCAAGCGCGAGTTGGCGAGCGCGTTGTTCGGGCCGACATTGTTCACGATGTCGCCGAATGCGCGAAACTCCTTGTCCCAATCGCCGCTCGACCAGGCGGCGCCGTTGAAATGCCCGACCGCATGCGAGGCGATCTCGTGGCCGCTGCGGTAAAGATCGTTCACGTACTCGACGCGCCTGCGAACCTGCTCGGGCGACCCGCCGAAACTGATGCGGGAATAGCCGCGACGTTGATGCGGACCTTCATAGAGGTTGCGCTTGCCGTCGGCGATGAAATTGATCCCGCTGACGAAGAAGGTGAAATGGACGCGGTCGCCGTCGCGGTTCATCTCGGCGGCAAAGTCGGTGAGTTCCTGCCAGCGCTCGAGCTCGGTGCAGTTGTCGAATGCCATGACGATGAATTGCGGCGGGCGATCGACGCCCGCGTGCCCCGGCATGGCGTGAGTCAACAGCAAGCCGAGCGCGGCAATGAGTGCCCGCGCGGTCATTCCAGCCCCCCGACCGAATGCGAATCAGCGATGCTATTTTATCGGATCGCGGCAGCGCATTGATGGGCGTCCGCGGAATTCGCTTGCTGCGCATGCAGAATTTGCCGCCGTGTCACACCAAAGACACGCACGGTCGACGAGGCTCGGTGATTCAAACCAAGCTTGGGAGCATCGCGCGCGGCGCAGCGCGGTTGACGATGAAGCCGCGATCCCACACAACCCTCCTCACCAATACGCGATAGGCGCCGGCATGACCGGCGCCTGCTGACACACAGGGAACGTTGCGATGCAGAGGCGCCGTCCGGTGATGCTGGTCGTGCTCGACGGCTGGGGCTGGCGCGACGATGTTGCCGACAACGCCATCCGGCAGGCGCGCACGCCCACGTTCGACCGCTTGTGGGCGGGCTGTCCGCACGCTTTCCTGCACACCTCCGGACAGGACGTCGGCCTGCCCTCGGGCCAGATGGGAAATTCCGAGGTCGGCCATCTCAACATCGGCGCGGGCCGGCTGGTGATGCAGGATCTGCCCCGCATCAACGCGGCGGTCGCCCGCGGCGAGATCGACAGCGCCCCCGCGCTGCTGGGGCTGATCGAGCGTCTGCGGCGGACCGGCGGGACCTGTCACCTCCTGGGACTGGTGTCGCCGGGCGGCGTGCATTCGCATCAGGACCACGCCGCCGCGCTCGCTGGAATCCTCGTGCGCGCGAACCTGCCTACCGTCGTGCACGCCTTTACCGACGGCCGTGACACGCCGCCGCGTTCGGCGCGGGACGATATCGCGCGCCTGGCGAAGGCGCTGCCGCCGTCGGTCCCGATCGCGACGGTCAGCGGCCGCTACTACGCCATGGATCGCGACAAGCGCTGGGAGCGCGTGGTCAAGGCCTATCGCGCCATCGTGGAGGCCGAAGGGCCGCGCTTCCCCGATGCCGACGCGGTGATCGCGGATGCCTATGGCCACGATCTCAGCGACGAGTTCGTGGTGCCGGCGGTGGTCGGCGATTACAGCGGCATTCGCGACGGCGACGGCGTGCTTTGCTTCAACTTCCGGGCCGACCGCGTGCGCGAGATTCTCGGCGCCATGCTCGACCCGGCGTTCGACGGCTTTGCGCGCGGTCGCGTCGTGCAGTTCGCGGCAGCGGTGGGCATGACCCAGTACAGCGAGCATCTGGACGCCTTCCTGCAGACGATCTTTCCGCCGGAGAATCTGGCCAACGTTCTCGGCGCGGTGGTCGGCGCAGCCGGACGGACGCAATTGCGCATGGCCGAGACCGAGAAATATCCGCACGTCACGTATTTCCTCAACGGCGGCGAGGAAGAGCCCTACCCCGGCGAGGATCGCATCATGGTGCCGTCGCCGAAGGTTGCGACCTACGACCTGCAGCCCGAGATGTCGGCGCCCGAATTGACCGACAAGGCGGTGGCGGCGATCGAGTCCGGCCGCTACGACCTGATCGTGTTGAACTACGCCAATCCCGACATGGTCGGGCACACCGGCAGCCTGGCGGCCGCGGTCAAGGCGGTCGAGACCGTCGATGCCGGCCTCGGGCGCATCGCCGCGGCGATCGCAAGAGCCGGCGGCGCTTTGCTCTTCACCGCCGACCATGGCAATTGCGAGCTGATGCGCGATCCCAACACCGGCGGCCCGCACACCTCCCACACCACCAATCCTGTGCCGGTCGTGCTGACCGGCGGCGGCAACACCGGCTTGCGCGACGGGAGGCTCGCCGACATCGCGCCCACCTTGCTCGAACTGATGGATCTGCCGCAGCCGGCGGAGATGACCGGAGTCTCGCTGCTGCGCCGCTGACCCCCTCAGATGTCGGCCAGGCCCAGCACGTCGACCATCGAATAAAGCCCCGGCTTCTGCCCGCGCGCCCACAGCGCCGCGCGCACCGCGCCGCGCGCGAAGATCATGCGGTCCTCGGCCCGGTGCACGAGCTCGACCCGCTCGGCTGGTCCGGCAAAGATCACGGTGTGATCGCCCACCACCGAGCCGCCGCGCAGCGAGGCAAAGCCGATGTCGCCGGCGCAGCGCGCGCCGGTATGGCCGTCGCGGCCGCGTTCCGAACGCTGGTCGAGGTCGACGCCGCGGCCCTCGGCCGCCGCGCGTCCCAGCATCAGCGCGGTCCCGGACGGCGCGTCCACCTTCTTGTTGTGGTGCATTTCGAGGATCTCGACGTCGAAATCCTCATCGAGCGTCTTGGCCACGCGCTTGACCAGCGCCGCCAGCAGGTTGACCCCCAAGCTCATGTTGCCGGACTTGACGATCACCGCGCGCTTGCCCGCTTCCGCGATCAGCTTGTCGTCCTCGGCGCTCAGGCCGGTGGTGCCGATCACATGCACCAGCCCCTGCCGTGCCGCGAGCTCGGCGAAGGCGATGGTCGCGGCCGGCACGGTGAAGTCGAGCAGCCCGTCGGCCCGCGCGAGCAGCGGCTCGAGATCGGTGGCCACGCTCACGCCGTTCTTGCCCAGCCCTGCAAGCTCACCGGCGTCGCGACCGATCACGGCCGATCCCGCCGCCTCCACCGCGCCCGCGAGGATCGCGCCGTCCATCGCCGCGATGGCATGGATGAGCGTGCGCCCCATGCGCCCGCCGGCGCCGGCCACGATCAACCGCATGTCGGACATCGCTTCTCTCCCGCCAAGGCGCTCCACCAGGGGTGCAGTCCCACCCCTGTTTCCCTGTTAATAACAGGGAAAATACAGGGGGAGCGGCGCGTCAACAGATATCGTGAGCAAGGAATGAATTGGCGCTCGCATGGGGCCCGCCCTGCAAAAAAGCCCGGAGCGGTGGTCCGCCCGGGCATCACACGTATTTCGAGATGATGCTTGGCATATACGAGATTCGTGTATCACGAGTCGAATCACAAATGTGCGTCCATCACCCGCCCGGCGCGACGGCGCGCTGGACCCCGGCCTTCGCGATCGCGCGGGTGACAAAGCCCGATGCGGTCGCCGCCGCGGTGAACTCCCGCACCAACAGAATTATTGTTGTAAGCCCGCGCGCGTCGGCATCGCTCACGACTGCGGGCCGTCATAGCCCTCGATGACAATGATATCGGCGGTGGCGTTGTCTTTGCGCAACGCCACCGCGGCCTGGTATTCCGGCGAACGGTAGCAGTCGTGCGCCGCCTGATAGCTCGGGAATTCGAGCACAACGGTGCGCCCGCGCACCTTGCCCTCCACCACCTCGCGCGTCCCGCCGCGCACGAGATAGCGCACGCCGTATTTGCCGAACGCCAGCTTGTTGGCGGCCACGTAAGCCTTGTAGCCCTCGGGATCGGCGACATCGACGTGCGCGATCCAGTAGCCTTTGCGGCCGCGGCGGCGGGCGGCGGGGCCGACGACTGCGGCTGCACGCCGTCGTAGCCCTCGGCGATCACGAAATCACAGGTCGAATGGGACAGACGCAGCGGCTTCGCCCGCTGGTATTCGGGGGAGCGGTAGCAGGCGAGCGCGGTGGCATAGTCGGGAAATTCGCGCAGGACGTTGCGCGCGCGGCCCTTGCCCTCCACCACTTCGCAGGCCCCGCCCCGCACCAGCACATGACCGTCGTATTTGCGGTGCGCCTCCGGGGTCGCGGCCATGTACGCCTTGTAGCCTTCCGGGTCGCTCACATCGATATGCGGAATCCAATATCCCTTGGCCATCTCGCGCTCTCCCTCATGGTCGCGCCGCCTTTGCGATTTCGGCGATGATTGCTTCGGCGGCGGATTTCGGATCGGGCGCCGCGACGATCGGCCGGCCGACCACGAGATGATCGGCGCCGGCCGCGATCGCGGCCGTCGGCGTCATGATGCGCTTCTGGTCGCCGGCCGCGGCGCCCGCCGGCCGGATGCCCGGCGTCACCAGCACCATGCCGGCGCCGACGATGGGGCGCAGCATCGCCGCCTCCTCGCCCGAGCAGACGAGCCCGTCGATACCGACGTCGCGGGCCTGCGCCGCGCGTTCGCCCACGAGCTCCGAAACCGTAAAGTCATAACCGGCCGCGGCCAGGTCGGCATCGTCGTAGGAGGTGAGCACGGTGACGGCGAGCAGGCGCAGGCCGGAGCCTTTGCGCGCATCGACCGCGGCATGCATGGTCTGCGGATAAGCGTGCACCGTGAGAAACGATGCGCCGAGCGCCGCGACGCTTTCGACCCCCTTGGCAACGGTGTTGCCGATGTCGTGGAGCTTGAGGTCGAGAAAAATGCGCTTGCCGGCGCTGGCGAGCACGCCGGCGAAGTCGATGCCGCCCGCGAAGGCAAGCTGGTAGCCGATCTTGTAGAACGAGACCGATTCGCCGAGCCGCACGACAATCGCCTCGGCCTCCGCCACCGACGGAACATCGAGCGCCACGATCAACCGCTCACGCGGATCAAGGCTCACGGCGCGACCTCCCTGGTCGTCTCCCGGATGCTGCGCGGCGCGCAGCGAAACGGACACGGGGATTTTCCATCCGGGCAGCCTATCCTATGCCATGAGCCTGGCGGTATCGACGAGCTTGCGCACCACGACCTTGAGCTGGTCGGCCGCGCGCGCATCCGTCAGTTCGTCCATCTCGTCGAAGGCGTGCTCGGCGTTCGGCACCGTCACCTGCTCCGCAAGCACCAGCGCGCGGCAGCCCACCGCCAGCACCTGGCGCAACGCCAGCAATGAATGGGTGGCGCCGGAGCGGCCGGGCGAGGCGCCGCCCAGGGCAAAGACGCGATTCTGGTAGGCGGCCAGCGGAGGATCGCCGCGCTCGCGCACCGCCGAGATCCAATCGATCGTGTTCTTGATGAGCGGCGTCAGCGAGGCGTTGTATTCCGGGCTGGCGATGAAGACGCCCTGGTGCGCGGACATCAACTGCTTGAGCTTGAACGCGTTGTGCGGCGGCCCGGATTTCTCGGCGGTGTCGGCATCGTAGATCGGCAGCGGATAGTCGACGAGCGAGATGCGGGTGACGTCGGCATCCGCCAATGTCAGTTCCTTGCTCGCGAGCGCAGCCAGCCGCACGTTGTACGACTTCGCCCGCAGCGAGCCGGGAATGACCAGAATTTTCGGAACGGCCATGACGGACGACGGATGGACGGAGGACGAATTCCAACGACACCATACGCACGCTTGCGCCGGATGTCGTCGTCAGTCTCTCCGATAGACCCACACCCGCGCCGGCGGGATGTTCATCCATACCCGTTCGGACGGCTCCGCGCTCACACGCTCGAGCCGCTTCGGGATCGGCGGAACCGCATTGTAGGTGAACTGAATGAAGGGCGCGCCCGGCGACATCAGATCGAAGGCTTCGAACAGGAGGCGCAGCCGCATCCGCAGCGGCTTGGTGAACAGCGGCAGGCCGGAGACCACGCCCGCGGCCTGATTTTGCATCAGACCGCCGAGCAGTCGTTTGAGGCTGTAGGCGTCGCCCTGCACCACCGTGGCCTTGGGATAGCGCGCGCGCAACAGCCGGCAGAAGGTCGGATCGAACTCGACCAGCACGAGCCGCGCGGGGTCGACGCCCTGCGCCAACAGCGCCTCGGTCACCGGCCCGGTGCCCGGCCCCAGTTCGATGACGGGGCCAGGGCGGCTCGGATCGATATAGGCCGCCATGGTGCGCGCGAGCGCGCGGCCCGAAGGCGTTACCGCGCCCAGCGACAGCGGCTTCTCGATCCATGTGCGGATGAAGCGGACTTCGTCGTCGAGCCGGATGCCGTTCTTCTGCTCGAAGCGGCGGATCTGAACCCCGAATTTGCGTTTCTGCGTTTCGAGCCGCTGTTCGAACTTCCGCCGGTGGCTCTCGAATTGCTGCTCGATCTTCTTCTCGAACGCACCCTTCTTCTGCTCGAAGAGCTGGATGTGGCGCTCGATCTCGCGCTCCAACTCACCCTTCTTGACCTCGAACAGACGCTTCTGTTGCTCGAATTTCTTTTCGAGGAGCTGAAGAGCTGGAAGCGGCATGAGGAGCTAACGCTGCGCAATGATTACAGATTTATGACTTTCCACCGGTAATGCCCGCGGCGGCAAGGGTCAAGCGGCAAATTGCTTCAGGCCGAGCCGGAACGAGCCAGGAACTCCTTGACCTTGCCGAAGAATCCGGCCGATTCCGGGTGGGTATCCTTGGACGAGAGGCGCTCGAACTCGTTCAGCAATTCGCGCTGCCGCTTGGTCAGCTTCTGCGGCGTCTCGACCAGAACCTGCACGTACATGTCGCCGGTCTGTTTCGAGCGCAGCACCGGCATCCCCTTACCCTGGAGGCGGAAGCGTCGTCCCGACTGGGTGCCTTCCGGCACTTTCACGCGGGTGTTGTTGCCGTCGATGGTCGGCACTTCGAAATCGCCGCCCAGTGCCGCCGCCACCATGGAGATCGGCACCCGGCAATGGAGGTCGGCGCCTTCGCGCTGAAAAAACGGATGCGAGCTCAGCGAGAGGAAAATGTAGAGGTCGCCGGCAGGACCGCCGCGCACGCCCGCCTCGCCTTCACCCGCGAGCCGGATACGGGTACCGTCTTCGACGCCGGGGGGAATGTTGACGGACAGCGCACGTTCGCGCGTCACCCGCCCGGAGCCGGAGCAGGCCGGGCAAGGGTTGTCGATCACCTGGCCGCGGCCCTGACAGGCCGGACAGGTCCGCTCGAGCGTGAAAAAACCCTGCGCGTGGCGAACGCGGCCTTGCCCGCCGCAGGTAGGACAAGCCTTGGGCTTGGTGCCGCTCTTGGCGCCCGAACCTGTACAGGCCTCGCAGGTCACCGAGGTCGGGATGCGCAGCTGCGCGGTCTTGCCCGAAAAGGCTTCCTCCAGGCTGATCTCCATGTTGTAGCGCAGATCGGCGCCGCGCTCGCGGCCGCCACCCCTGCCACGACGGGCGCCGCCCATACCGAACAGGTCATCGAAGATGTCGGCGAAGGCGGACGCCACGTCACCGAAGCCGCCGCCGGGACCGCCGGCGCTGTGCTCGAAGGCGGCGTGGCCGAAACGATCATAGGCCGCGCGCTTGTCGCCATCTTTCAGCACTTCGTAGGCTTCGTTGATTTCCTTGAAGCGGACTTCGCAGCTCTTGTCGCCCGGGTTGCGATCCGGATGCCATTTCATCGCCAGCTTGCGGAAGGCGGCTTTCAGCTCGGTGTCACCGGCGGTCCGTTCGACCTCCAAAACCTCGTAGTAGCAGCGCTTGGCCATGCCCGCTTCCCACTCCGTCTTTTCCGCCGCGGCGTCGTCGCCCGATCTTACTTGGTCACTCATGGCGCTTCAAAACAGATTGGCGCTTCAAAACAGATTAGCGCTTCAAAACAGATGCACCCCCGGCTGTGACCCCGGGGGTGTGGGTTGCAATCGACAGGAGGCATCGCGAGCGCCTCGCCGCGTCAGGCCGATTTCTTGTTCTTCTTGTCGTCGTCGACCTCGGTAAATTCCGCGTCGACGACGTCCTCGTTCTTGCCGCCGGAGCCTTCGCCGCCGGGAGCGGCACCGCCGGGACCTTCCGGCCCACCGGCACCACCGTCCTGCGCCTGCTTGTACATGGCCTCGCCGAGCTTCATCGAGGCTTGCGCCAACGCGTTGGTCTTGGCCGTGATCGCATCGGCGTCGGTGCCCTTGAGGGCTTCCTTGAGATCCGCCATCGCATTCTCGATGGCGCGGCGCTCGGTTTCGCCGACCTTCGCACCATGCTCCTCGAGCGCCTTCTCGGTGGAATGGACCAAAGCCTCGGCGTGATTCTTGGCTTCGACCTCGGCTTTGCGTTTCTTGTCCTCTTCGGCGTGGGATTCGGCATCCTTGACCATGCGCTGGATGTCAGCCTCGGAGAGGCCGCCCGACGCCTGGATGCGGATCTGCTGCTCCTTGCCGGTGCCCTTGTCCTTGGCCTGCACGTTGACGATGCCGTTGGCGTCGATGTCGAAGGTCACCTCGATCTGCGGCACGCCGCGCGGCGAAGGCGGCAGTCCCACCAGGTCGAACTGGCCGAGCATCTTGTTGTCGGATGCCATCTCGCGCTCGCCCTGGAACACGCGGATGGTGACCGCGTTCTGATTGTCCTCGGCGGTGGAGAACACCTGGCTCTTCTTGGTCGGGATCGTGGTGTTGCGGTCGATGAGGCGCGTGAACACCCCGCCGAGCGTCTCGATGCCGAGCGAGAGCGGCGTGACGTCGAGCAGGAGCACGTCCTTGACGTCGCCTTGCAGCACGCCGGCCTGGATCGCAGCGCCGACCGCGACGACCTCGTCGGGATTGACACCCTTGTGCGGCTCCTTGCCGAACAATTGCTTGACGACTTCCTGCACCTTGGGCATGCGCGTCATGCCGCCGACCAGGACGACTTCATTGATCTCGGCGGCGGACAGGCCCGCATCCTTGAGCGCCCGCCGGCACGGCTCGACCGTCTTCTGGATGAGATCATCGACCAGCGCCTCGAACTTGGCGCGGGTGAGCTTCATGGTCAGATGCTTCGGACCCGACGCGTCGGCCGTGATGAACGGCAGATTGATCTCGGTCTGGGTGGTGGAGGACAGCTCGATCTTCGCCTTCTCGGCGGCTTCCTTCAGCCGCTGCAGCGCGAGCTTGTCGCGGCGCAGATCGATGCCCTGCTCTTTCTGGAACTCGTCGGCGAGATAGCTGACGAGGCGCATGTCGAAATCCTCGCCGCCCAGGAAGGTGTCGCCGTTGGTCGACTTCACCTCGAACACGCCGTCGCCGATTTCCAGGATCGAAACGTCGAAGGTGCCGCCGCCGAGGTCATAGACCGCGATGGTGCCGCTCTTCTGCTTGTCGAGACCGTAGGCCAACGCGGCCGCGGTCGGCTCGTTGATGATGCGCAGCACTTCGAGCCCGGCGATCTTGCCGGCGTCCTTGGTGGCCTGGCGCTGGGCGTCGTTGAAATAGGCCGGAACGGTGATGACCGCCTGCTCGACCTTCTGTCCGAGATAGGCCTCGGCCGTCTCCTTCATCTTCTGCAGGATGAAGGCGGATATCTGCGAGGGCGAGTAGGTCTTGCCTTCGATCTCGACCCAGGCGTCGCCGTTGGAGGCGCGCACGATCTTGTAGGGGACGAGCTTCTTGTCCTTCTCCACCATCGGATCGTCGTAGCGGCGGCCGATGAGGCGCTTCACGGCGAAGATGGTGCGCTCCGGATTGGTGACCGCCTGGCGCTTGGCCGGCTGGCCGACGAGCCGTTCGCCGTCGTCGGTGAAGGCCACGATCGAGGGCGTGGTGCGCATGCCCTCCGCGTTTTCGATGACCTTCGGCGTCTTGCCTTCCATGACGGCGACGCACGAATTGGTGGTGCCGAGGTCGATGCCGATGACCTTGCCCATGTTCTCGCTTCCTCTCTTCTGCGGCAGGTCGGTCGGGCCCTTATCGGCACCCGAGCGGGAGATTCCGCGAGGCCCGCGGGTCCCTTCTCCGACCCCCTAACTACACATCGATGCCGCCCCCTGCGGCGTCTTGGCTCATATAGGAGGGCGGGTTTGGGCCGCAAGACATATGATCACGGATTCGCGAGCCACCCCGCCAACCCGCGCCGCAAACCCATCTGATAACGGACATCAATCATCGGCGATAGCGCAATGACCGTCCCACCCCCGCATTCCGGCTTCCGCTTCGTGCCGGGCTATCTCGATCGGCCCGCCCAGGAGGCGCTGCTGAGCGCCCTGCGTTCAGTGCTGGCGGCGGCACCCGCCTACACCCCGCGGATGCCGAAAAGTGGAAAGCCGCTGTCGGTGCGCATGACCAATTGCGGGCCGCTCGGCTGGGTCACCGACGAAGCCGGCTACCGTTATCAGGCCCTCCATCCGGAAACGGGACAGCCGTGGCCGGCGATGCCCGGCCTCGTGGTCGAGGCCTGGAAGGCGCTCGCGCGCTATCCCCACGCGCCCGAGAGTTGCCTCGTCAACTACTACGGACCGGCGGCGAAGATGGGCCTGCATCAGGATCGGGACGAGCGCGATCTGGGGGCACCGGTGGTCTCGCTTTCGCTCGGCGATACCTGTCTGTTCCGGATCGGAGGCACCAAGCGCAGCGACCCGACCCGCAGTCTGCGCCTTGCCTCCGGGGACGCCGTGGTGCTCGCCGGCGAGGCGCGATTAGCCTTCCACGGCGTCGACCGCATCATCCCCGGGACCTCGACCCTGTTGCCGGAAGGCGGGCGCATCAATCTCACGCTGCGACGGGTCACCGTCCCGACGGATGGCAGCTAGTGCCCCGAACGCGAAGTCCGCGTCGTAACGAGCCGCTGGCGCCGGCGAACTTCGGAATCGCACCACTGTTCCCGTTCGCATTGGCTCAGCGCTTACCCATTCTCTGGCGTCACCCGCGGGCTTGACCCGCGGGTCCATCCGCTTCGCAAGACGCGTTTTGCGAAGAAGATGGATTGCACCGGAACTCGGGCCTGCCCGAGTCCCGCATTCCTGCGAGCCGCAAGTCGGGTGAACCCGACTTGCGGTGCCAAGCCCGGCAATGACGGAGCAGAGACTGTGGCAGCGTCCTCAGTCCGTGCGAACGGGAACCGCTTTAGTCCCCTGAACCCGTGATCGCCAATGGCGCGCCATCGAGAGCCGACGCCTGATCGCATCACGTCTTTGCGAACGGCGCACGCGGCGCCGGCCTTTTCCTCCGCCGTTCAATCGCGGTAGTATCGCCGCATGGCATCATTCCGCTGGCTTCTCGTCCTGTTCATGCTCGCGCTTGGCACTTTGCCTGCACCCGCCGCCGAGCTCAGTTACCCGCCCGGCTCCCGGATCGGCCTCGCGCCCCCGGCTGGAGTGGTGCCGAGCAAGACGTTCTTCGGCTACGAGGATCTCAACAACAGCGTCGCAATCATGATGGTGGCGCTGCCGCCGCAGGCTTACGCCGACCTCGATGCCTCCGTCACCGCCGATGCGCTCAAGCGCCAGGGCGTGACGATGGAATCGCGTGAAGCGCTGCCGCTCCCCAGCGGCAAGGCCTTCCTGGTCGTGGGCCGGCAGGAGGTCGATAATACGAAAATCCGCAAATGGATTCTGGTGGCCTCCTCGCCCAGCCTGACCGGGTTCGTCACCGTGCAGGTGCCGGAAGCGGCCGCCGCGGCCTATCCCGACGCGGCGATCCGCGCATCGCTGGCCACGCTGGTGTTTCGCGCCACGGTTCCGGTCGACGAGCAGCTCGGGCTGTTGCCGTTCAAGGTGGGTGAATTCTCCGGCTTTCGGATCGCAGGCGTGATCCCCGGCCGTGCCGTGATGCTGAGCGACGCGCCCGCGGGCGCACCTGGTATGCCGGACAGCACCAACGAGCCGCACATCTTCGCTGCCATCGCCCCCGGAGCCCCGGCGCAGACTACCGACCGCGATGCGTTCGCGCGCGAGGTCTTCGCCACACTGCCGAACATGCGGGAGATCCGCGTCACCACCTCCGAGCCGTTGCGCATGGGCGGCCAGCAGGGCCACCAGATCATCGCCGACGCCAAGGACGCGGCAGGCACGTCCGCGCTGACGGTGGTGCAATGGCTGCGCTTCGGCGGCAGCGGCTATCTGCAGATCGTCGGGATTGCGCGCGCCGATGCCTGGAAGGATGCCTATCCGCGCTTTCGCTCCGTGCGCGATGGGATCGAGGCGCGGTGACAGCAGCGAAGCGCCGCGACATCCGGGACCGCAGTCACCGAATAAAAGGGCGGTTACGTCCAGAACTGCCGTGACGCGATCCGCGCTCCTTCCGCCATCGCCGCGAGCTTCGCCCAGACCACGTCGGGATCGACCGCGGCCTGTCCCACCCAGGTGCCATAGCCGCAATCGCTGCCGGCGATGACGTTCTCGCGGCCGACGAGATGCGCGTAACGCCCGATGCGTTGCGCGATCAAGTCCGGGTGCTCGATGAAGTTGGATTTGGATTCGATCACGCCGGGGATGAGCACCTTGCCGGCGGGCAGCTTGACGCGCTCGAACAGCGTCCATTCGTGACCATGGCGCGGATTGGCGGCCTCGAAGGAGATCGCGCTCGGCCGCGCCGCGAACACGATGTCGATGATATCCGCAAGCGCCACGTCGCAATGATGCGGGCCTTCGTAGTTGCCCCAGCACACATGCATGCGCAGCCGCTCCGGTGCGATATTGGCGAGCGCGTGGTTGAGCGCTTCGACGTGCATGCCGGCGCGTTTGCGGAAGTCCTCGAGGCTGAGATCGGCGTATTGAATGTGGCGGCCCATGGCGAGATCGGGACAATCGATCTGCAGCACGATGCCGGCATTGGCGACCGCCTCGTATTCCTGGCGCATCGCGTCGGCGATCGCGAACAGGTACGCCTCCTGGCTCGGGTAATAGTCGTTGCGGAAAAACAGCGAGACGACGCCGGGCGACGCCGCGCTCAGGAAGGCTTCGTTCCCGTTGACTGCGGCAAGCGCCGCCTTGAGGTTGCCGACGTCGGTCGTTGCGGCATCGGGATCGCGCACCTGCACGGGCGCGTTGCACGCCGGGGTCTTGCGGCGCGAGCGCCCCGGGTCGCCAAAGACCCGCTTGGCGAGATTGGGGAATTGCGCAAGATCCTGGTACACGAAGGTGTTGCCGGTGCCGCCGAAGCCGGCGAGCCGATCCTTCACGTAGGTGGCATAGCTCGGCTTCGACATCTCGCCGTCATTGACGATGTCGATACCGGCATCGGCCTGCTTCCTCACCACCTCGACCACCGCCGCGCGCACCCGCGCCGCCAATGCCGCGCGCTCGATCGGCACTCCCTCTTCCTTGGCGTACATCATGCGGATGAGGTCGTCGGGCCGCGGCAAGCTGCCGGTGTGGGTCGTCAAGAAGCGATCGGCGCTGCGTACCATCGTTGCCTCCACGCACCGCGGGCCTGCCCCACGCGTGCGATACCGACGCGCGCTCCAGGCGACGACGGGCGCGGGCGAGCATAGCGTGATCGGAGCAACGAGGGAGGGACGCCGTCATCGCGGGGAATGACGGGCCTGGGCGTGTACTCATAAACGCGCGGGCAATGTCGGCTTTCGGGGTAATAGCGGACGTGGCCTGGGCATCGCGGAATGTCCGCTAATGATGCTGTGGACGGCGCCCACTCTACGGCATCGCGATGTGCCAAAGGGTGGTTTCGCTAAAGCGGTCCAAGCTGGGTCGAAATCCCGCAACGCGGCAGTCTCCTGCCGCGGCTAGTGTGCTATCGTCGGTCAGACTGACCGCTCGGCCGGGTGATCCTTAGTGGTGACGCCTACCTGAGAGGAGGGAGCCCATGTTCGACAGGAAGCGGCGCGAGTTCATCACGCGCTTGGCGGCGCCACAGGAGCGTGGCCGAAAACCGATTGACTGCTGCATCGCGACAGCACAACGACGGGAGGCAGGACGATGACTTTCTCTGAAGCGATTAGTTCAGGCTTTCGCAACTATGTTGGTTTCTCCGGCCGGGCGTCGCGATCGGAATTCTGGTACTGGATCCTGTTCACCGTTCTAGTCAGCATCGTCACGTCAATCGTCGATCTTGGAGTATTGTCGAGCAATGTGATGCCGTTCTCGTCGATCTGGAGCTTGGTCACGTTCCTACCGTCGCTCGCGATGGGAGTACGCAGGCTGCACGACACGGACCGAAGCGGCTGGTGGTGGCTGCTCAGCTTCATTCCGCTGATCGGCATCATCGTGCTGATCGTCTTTTGGTGCTTTGAGGGAACACGCGGTCCGAACAGATTCGGGCCTGATCCACTGGGCGCGCCGGTCGCGGCGTAGATGCATGAGTCTGCTTGTGGCACTTTCGAGACGTCCACCGATGTCCGCTATTTGGCCGCTTTCGGGGGCAAAGCGGACATCAGCCAGCGATTGCCGAACAATCGCGATTTATGAGTAGCTAGTCATTCGAGCTTGGTCGAATTGGCGCTGGCGCTACGGATTGCGGGAGGAGGTCCCGCCATTGTCGTTCGCGGGCGGCTCGGCCGCGGGCTTCGGTCCGCCTTTCGCCACCCCGACGAGCGCCGGCCGCAACACGCGGTCGCCGATCATGTAGCCGGGCTGCACCACCTGGGCGACGCTGCCCGCGGGCCGCGAGGCATCGGGAATCTCGTACATCGCCTGATGCAGGTTGGGATCGAACTTCTCCCCCAGCGGCTCGAACTTTTTCACCCCGTGCTTCTCCAGCACCTTGGCGAGCTCGCGCTCGGTGAGCTCGACGCCTTCGAGCAGCGCACTGGTTCCGGCGTCGGCTTGCTCCCGCTGCTTGGCGTCGAATGCCCCGAGCGCGCGAGCCATGTTGTCGGAAACGGCCACGATGTCGCGCGCGAAGTTGGAGATGCCGTAGACGCGGGCATCGGCGATCTCGCGATCGGTCCGCCGGCGCAGATTCTCCATTTCAGCGAGCACGCGCAGGAGCTTGTCCTTGTACTCGGCGGCAACGCTGGCGTAGTCGTTGGGGTCGATCGTCTTGGCCTCGGGAGCCTGCGAAGAGGTCTCCCGGTCCTCGGGCTCGGCGCCCGCATCGACGGATGGGCGGGCATTCGTATCCGTCATCACATTGTTCCCACTTGCGATTGAATTCGCCCCGGATATCAGGGTTAAGCAACCAAAAATCAAGCCGCAATGCGTGACGGAGGCGGCAACATCATCCCCCGATGAGCTTGCTCACCACTTTTGCGGTGTAATCGACCATCGGGATGACGCGGGCATAGTTGAGCCGGGTGGGACCGATCACGCCGATCACACCGACGATCCGGCCGGCGCCGTCGCGGTAGGGCGCGACGATCGTGGACGAACCCGAGAGCGAGAACAGCTTGTTCTCGGAGCCGATGAAAATGCGGGCGCCTTCGGCGTGCTCGGCGCGGCCCAGCAGGTCGACCAGGCCGCGCTTGGTCTCGAGATCGTCGAACAGCAGCCGCACGCGCTCGAGATCCTCGAGCGCCTTGAGGTCGTCGAGCAGGTGAGCCGCGCCGCGCACGATCAGCTTGCGCTCGTCGCTTTCCCCGCCCGACCAGCTCGCAAGGCCGGCGGCGACGATTTTCTGGGTGAGCTGGTCGACCTCCGCCTGTCCGGCGGCGAGCGCTTTCTCCAGTTCGGTCTTGGCCTCGGCCAGCGTGCGGCCGCGCACATGGGCGTTGAGGAAGTTGGAAGCCTCGGTGAGCGACGACACCGGCAGTCCGGCGGGCACGCTGATGATGCGGTTCTCGACCTGCCCATCGTCCGCCACCAGAACGACCAGCGCACGCTGGGGTTCGAGCCGCACGAATTCGATGTGCTTGAGGCGCACGTTGGATTTGGCCGCCAGCACCACGCCGGCCGCGCGCGTGAGCCCGGATAGCATCACGGAGGCTTCGTTCAGCACCCCTTCCATGGATTTGCCGGCGGTGGCGACCTTGGCCTCCATTTCGCGCCGGTCGGCTTCGCCGAGATCGCCGATCTCCATCAGCGCATCGACGAAGAAGCGCAGGCCGGTCTCGGTCGGCAGCCGGCCGGCCGATGTGTGCGGCGCATAGACGAGACCGAGTTGCTCCAGGTCCGACATCACGTTGCGCACCGAGGCTGGCGACAGCGGCGTCGTGATCAGGCGCGAGATGTTGCGCGATCCCACCGGCTCCCCGGTGGCGAGGTAGCTCTCCACGATCTGGCGGAAAATGTCGCGCGAGCGCTCGTTGAGCTGAGCGAGGCTCACCTGCGTCGCGCCGATCGGGACGTCCTGGGACAATGAATCCTCCGTTCAAACCCAACAGAGTTGTCCATCCGGGCCGCGGAGCGCAAGCCTGCACGGTCTTTGCCCCTGCGGCCAGTGCTGTTAGCCTGCCGCCGCATAATAATAATCCATCAATCCATCGCGGGGGAGGATCGAACATGACGGTGCTGCAGCGAATTCTGATCGGCGCGGTCACGGCCGCGGGCCTGGTTGCACCTCCGGGCGCCGGCGCGCGGGCGCAGACCGTGATCGAGGAATGGACGTCCGCCAAGCTGCCGACCCCGCCCACGCTCAAGCCCGCGACCATCGTTCCCAACGAGACCGCCCTGCTGGTGATGGATTTCACCAACCAGACCTGCACCAAGGAGCGCCGGCAGCGCTGCGCCGACTCGGTGGCGAAAGTGCGCGATCTGGTGACGCAGGCGCGCGCCAAGGGCGCGCTCATCATCTACAGCGTCGCGGTGCCGGGCTCGGTGCCCGCCGACATTCTCAAGGAGCTCACGCCCGCGGCGGGAGAAACGGTGCTGCCGCCGCTGGGGCCGGACAAGTTCATCGGCAGCGATCTCGAGAAGACCCTCAAGGACAAGGGCATCAAGACGGTAGTCGCGATGGGCACGCAGGCCCAGACCTCGGTGCTGCACACCGCCGGCGCCGCCGCGCTGCGCGGGTTCAAGGTCATCGTCCCGGTCGATGGCATGTCCGCCGACGACGTGTTTCCCGAGCTCTATACCGCGTGGCACCTCGCGACCGCCGCGCGCATCAGCCCGCAAGTGACGTTGACCAGGTTCAACCTGATCGGATTCTAGAGCGGTTTCAGATTCGTTGGAATCAGAGACCGCTCTAGACTCCTTGCGTTTGACGCGCTTTCTGCGGCGAACCGGTTCCCACTTCGCCGGAAAGCGCTCTAATCCGGCGCGCGCAATCCGACGGCCCGCCGGCGCGTCCCTGCCGCGATCCGCACGGTCGCGGCGACAACCGCGCCGCCGACGCTGCCATGCACCGATCGACCGGAATCACCGTCACGCGGCCGTGAAACCGTAAAGCCGCTGCGGATTGGTGACGAGGATGCGCTGACGGATCGCCGCGTCCGGCGTCCACGCCGTGAACAGGTCGAGGAGATGGCCCACGTCCGGCATCTCGCCTTCCATGCGCGGGTGCGGCCAGTCGCCGCCCCAGACCAGACGGTCGGGATTCTCGGCAATCAATGCCTGGTGGAAACTCCTCGCGTCCGGATAATCCGGCGCGGCGCGGCTGATGCGATGCGCGCCGGAAAGCTTGACCCAGCAGCCGCCCGCACCGAGGAAGCGCAGCAGGCTCGCAAAGCCGGGAGTGGCGGTGCCGGCGCTGGCATCGCTGCGTCCCATATGGTCGATCACGACCGGCAGGCCGAGCGATTGCAGGATCGGCACCGTGTCAGGCAAATCCTTCACGTCGATCCAGAGCTGCAGGTGCCACCCGAGCTCCTGCATGACCGGCGCGAGCACCCGCGCGGCCTCGAGCGGCACGCCGCCGCGATAATGCAGCTGCCCGCCACGGAAGAAATGGTTGAACCGCAGCCCGCGGACGCCGAGCCCATGCCAGCGGCGAAGCTCGGCCGCCGGCACGTCGGCGTCGGCGACCGCAACGCCCCGCAGCCGGCCGGGCTGGCGTGCCAGCGCGTCGAGCATGGCCGAGTTGTCGGACCCGTGCGCGCTGCCTTGCACCAGAACGCCGCGGGCAAAGCCGAGCGTGTCGAGCATGGCAAGATAGTTTTCGAGCGGCGCGTCCGGCGGGGTGTAGCTGCGATCGGCGGCATAGGGAAAGCGCGCGGCGGGCCCGAACACATGGGCATGGGTGTCGCACGCCCCGGCAGGGAGCGGGATCCTCGGCCTGCTCGGCGGACGCGGGGCGGGACAGCCGGGGATCATGAGCGCACCTTCAATCCAATCGACACGCCGGAGTTGCGCAAATCTGTTATCCTCCCCGCAACAAAGAACACGCCGGACGGATGCGAGGACTTCAACACCAACCATAACATCCTATCGCGACAGGGAGGGACGCTGCATGAAACGTCTGCTTCGCGTGATCGTCGCAGCCGGCGCCGCGCTGCTCGCCGTAGCGGCGAACGCCCAGGGTCAGCTGCAAGGCCAATATCCCAACAAGCCGGTCACCCTCGTCGTCCCATTCGGTCCCGGCAGCACCACCGACACGATCTCGCGCATCATCGCGCAGTACCTCGGAAACGCGCTCAACCAGAGCATCGTCATCGAGAACAAGCCGGGAGCTAACGGCGCCATCGCCGCCGCCTATGTCGCGCGCGCCGCGCCCGACGGCTACACGCTGCTGATGAGCACCAACAGTCCGCACTCGGCCGCGCCCAGCCTCAACAAGAGCATCGCCTACGATCCGGTGAAGGACTTCGAGCCGGTTTCGCGCATCGGCAGCTTCACCTTGATGCTGGTGCTGCACCCCGATGTACCGGCGACATCGATTCCGGAGCTGATCGCCTACGCCAAGGCCCATCCCGGCAAGCTGTCGTTCGCGAGCGGCAATTCATCCGGGGTGGTGGCCGGCGAAACGCTCAAGGCCTGGGCCGGCATCAACCTCGTGCATGTGCCATATCGAAGCACGCCGCCGGCGGTCAACGATGTGCTCGGCGGCCGGGTATCGATGATGTTCATCGATCTCACCAGCGGCCTGCCCCATGTCAAAGCTCACGCGCTGCGCGCCCTGGCGGTCACCAGGATGCAGCGCAGCACGTTGTTTCCCGAGCTTCCCTCCCTGCACGAGGCCGGCGTCGCCAACTTCGACATGGATTCCTGGATGGGAGCGTTCGCGCCCGCCCACACCCCGCCGGAGATCGTGACCCGGCTCAATACCGAGCTGCGCAAGATCGTCGACAATCCCGACATCAGGGCGCGGATCGGCACGCTCGGTTTCGAGGCATTTTCCAGCACGCCCGCGGAGTTGGGCAGCTTCGTCAAGGTCCAGCTCGACAAATGGACCAGGATGATCAAGGACGCCGGCATCGAGCCGGAGTGAGCCACGCCCTCTTGTCGGTGCCGACCGCGGCCCCTAAAAGCTTGCCTAGTGTGGCGGTTCAGAAGTCCGCATCATTTCTTGCGGCGAGTCCGAAATGCGGACTTCTGAACCAAAGCCACACTAGATCAATAATTGCTAGTGTCCTTCGATTCCGAAGTTCGCAAACGAGGGTACCGCAAAATGATGCGAACTTCGGAATCGGGACACTAGTACGCAACGCCGAGCAGGAGACCAGCAATGCGGCCCAGCCGCCGACAACCCGACGAGTTGCGCGCCGTATCGCTCGAACGCGGCGTGGTGAAATATGCCGAGGGCTCCTGCTTCGTGAAATTCGGCGACACCCACGTGCTGGTGACGGCGACGCTGGAGGACCGGCTGCCGCCCTGGCTCAAGGGGCAGGCGCGCGGCTGGGTCACCGCCGAATACGGCATGCTGCCGCGCGCCACGTCGGAACGGACCCGGCGCGAGGCGTCGGCCGGCAAACAGAGCGGGCGCACGGTCGAAATCCAGCGGCTGATCGGGCGCAGCCTGCGCGCGATCCTCGATCTGCCCGCGCTCGGCGAGCGGCAGATCACGGTCGATTGCGACGTGATCCAGGCCGACGGCGGAACGCGCACGGCGTCCATCACCGGCGCCTGGGTCGCGCTGCACGATTGCATCACCTGGATGAAGACCCGCGACATGCTCAAGGCCGACCCGCTGCGCGACCATGTCGCCGCCATCTCCTGCGGCATCTCCGACGGCACGCCGGTGCTCGACCTCGACTATGCCGAGGATTCCGAGGCCGACACCGATGCCAATTTCGTCATGACCGGCGCCGGACGGATCGTCGAGGTGCAGGGCACGGCCGAGAAGATTCCGTTCACCGAGGAGCAGTTCCTCAACCTGCTCGCGCTCGCGAAGAAGGGCGTGATGAAGCTGGTCGACCTGCAGAAGCTGGCGGTGATGTGAGCGACATTTTTTATGTCGCGCCCCGCGACAGCGGGGTCTGCAGTAGCTATTTAAGACTAGTGCGGCGGATTTGAAGTTCCTTAGCATTATGGCCGCGAGCGCGTTTAGGAACTTCAAATCCAAATGCCGCACTAGAATCATAAAGTTGCGAGTGTCCCTTTGATTCCGAAGTTCGCATCGGAGGGGGCCGCGACGATGTGCGAACTTCGGAATCGCGACACTAGATTGAAACCGTCCACAGGTGGTCCGGTGGTGACTGAGGCGCGCACGTTCGCTGAACATGAGAGTCCCGCAGGCGCGCACCGCCAGATCGCCGGACGGCTGGTGATCGCGACCCACAATCCGGGCAAGCTGCGCGAGATGCGCGAGCTGCTCATGCCGTACGGAATCGAAGCGGTGGCGGCGGGCGAGCTCGCCTTGGCCGAGCCGGAAGAGACCGGCACCAGCTTCGCCGCGAACGCGGATATCAAGGCGCGCGCGGCGGCGGCGGCATCGGGCTTGCCGGCGTTCGCGGACGATTCCGGACTTGTCGTCGACGCCCTCGATGGCGATCCCGGCATCTATTCCGCGCGCTGGGCCGGACCGCAAAAGGATTTTCAACTCGCCATGGCGACGGTGGAAGACAAGTTGCGCGCGCGCGGGGCGCAGGCCGCGCGCCGCCGCGCCGCGCATTTCGTCTCCGCGCTCTGCGTCGCGTGGCCGGACGGACACGTCGAACACTTCGAGGCCACGGTCGAGGGCACGCTGGTGTGGCCCCCGCGCGGCGACAAGGGTTTCGGCTACGATCCGATGTTTCTGCCCGACGGCCACGCCCGCACCTTCGGCGAGATGACAAGCGAGGAGAAACACGGCCTGCCGCCGCAGGGCAAAGGGCTCTCGCATCGGGCGCGGGCGTTTCGCAAGCTGGCGGAGGCCTGTCTTGGCAAGCGCTGACCGCGGACCGGACTTCGGCGTCTACATCCACTGGCCGTTCTGCCTGTCGAAGTGCCCGTACTGCGACTTCAACAGCCACGTCCGCCATGCCGCCATCGACGAGGCCCGCTTCGCGCGCGCCTTCGCCGGCGAAATCGCCGCGACCGCCGCGCGCGTGCCCGGACGGACCGTCTCCACCATCTTCTTCGGCGGCGGCACGCCGTCGCTCATGCAGCCCGCGACCGTCGCCACGATTCTCGACGCGGTGGCGCGGCACTGGACGGTTGCTCCCGACGTCGAAGTGACGCTCGAAGCCAACCCGACCAGCGTGGAGGCGACCCGCTTTCGCGGGTTCCGCGCGGCCGGCGTCAATCGCGTCTCGCTCGGGGTGCAGGCGCTGGACGATGCCGCGCTCAAGCAGCTCGGACGCCAGCACTCGGCCGACGAGGCGCTCGCCGCCGTCGCGGTCGCGCGCGCGAACTTCGAGCGCTATTCGTTCGACCTGATCTATGCCCGTCCGGGACAGACGCCGGAGGCCTGGGCCGCGGAGCTCAAGCGCGCGCTGGCGCAAGCGGGCGAGCACCTGTCGCTTTATCAGCTCACCATCGAGCAGGACACGGCGTTCGCCCTGCTGCACGCGGCGGGCAAGCTGGTGGTACCGGACGAGGACCTCGGCCGCGCGCTCTACGATACGACCCAGGCGGTGTGCGCGGACGCCGGCCTGCCCGCCTACGAGATCTCCAACCACGCGCGGGCGGGCGCCGAATGCCGGCACAATCTGGTGTACTGGCGCGCGCAGGAATATGCCGGCATCGGGCCGGGCGCGCACGGGCGGCTCGATATCGGATCCGAGCGCCGCGCCACCGCGACCGCGAAGCGGCCGGAGACCTGGCTGATGCGCGCGGAGTCGCTCGGACACGGGATCGAAACCGACGAGCCGCTCACGCGCGAGCAGATGGCGGACGAGTTCCTGCTGATGGGCCTGCGGCTGGCCGAGGGCATCGACCCCGCGCGCTACGCCCGGCTCGCCGGCCGGCCGCTCAACCCGCAGCGCGTCGCGCTGTTGCGCGAGCAGGGCGCGGTCGAGACGACCGCGAACGGCATGCTGCGGGTGACACTCGCGGGCTTTCCCGTGCTCGACGCCGTGGTCGCCGACCTCGCGGCGTAAGGCGCCATGACGAAGACGTCATGCCCGGGCTTGACCCTCGTAGGCGCAACGATAAGCCGTCCCTCGTGTCCCGGATGCGGTGCAGCGCGAGCGTCAGCGATAGCGGTGCGCCGCTGAGCCGGGACCTCCGCGAAGGTGCTGCGCAGCGATCCCAACGCAAGTCGGGTTTGCCCGACTTGCGCAAGGTGAGCGCTGACCCGGGCAGACCCGAGGTCGAGTGGCGGGAGCGCAGCAGACCGAGTTTGCGGCTCGACCTGATCTCCGCAATGCCGAGGGATAGGTCGGGGTCAGCTTCGTCGCGATCGTCACGTCGCCGAGCCGGCGAAATCCTTCGGCGGCGGGCTGATGATCTGGCCGCCGGTGGGCGACACCTTCATCACCGCGAGCCCGCGCTGGTTGGTGCCGTCGGGACGGAAGCGGAACAACCCGTCGATGCCGGTGAAGCCGGAGCCGGTGGTCAGCACGTTTTCCGAAAAGCGCTGCTGGCCCTGGGTTTTCACCAGCGCCGCGACCAGCGCGACCGCGTCGTAGGCGAGCGAGGCGGTGCGCACCGGGTCCTGCCCATAGCGGCTGCGGTAGCGGGCGGAGAAGTTGCGAAAGCCGGTCGAGTCGGGGCCCGCATACCACGCGCCGTCGAGCGGTGCACTGGAGAAGATCTGCGGATCCTCCCACAAGCCGGTGCCGAGCAACTGCACGCGCTTGGGATCGATGCCGTTGGCGATCAGCATCTGCACCAGCGCGGGCACGGCTTCGGCGCCGTCCGGAATGAAGATCGCATCGGCACGGCTCGCTCCCAGCGCCGCCTGCGCCACGGTCTTGACCGGCGCCTGCATCTTCGCCTTGTCCGCGGGATAGCGCTCGAGCGCGACAACGCGTCCGTCGCGGCGCGCCACCGCCTGCTTGAATGCGCCCTCGGCCACGCTGCCATACGCGTTGTCGGGAATGAGCGCGGCGAACGAACGGCGGCCCTGTCCGGCGGCGTAGCCGATGATGCGCTCGACGTCCGACTCCGGCAGAAAGCTCAGGAGATAGACGCCGCGGGCGGCCACGTTGGCATCGGTCGAGAACGCGATCACCGGAACGTTGCGGGCGCGGGCCACCCGCCCGACCGGACCGACGGTGAGCGCGAACAGCGGCCCCAGGATGATCTCGGCGCCCTCGTCGAGCACCTGCTGCGCCACCTGCTGGGCGCCCTGCGCGTTGCCGCCGTCGTCCTTCACCAGCAGCTGGAGATCCGGATTGTTGAATTCCGCGAGCGCCATCTCCGCGGCGTTGCGCATGGATTGCGCGGCAACCGCCGCGTTCCCGCTCGCGGACAGCGGCAGGATGAGGCCGACCTTGACCTTGCCGGTACCGATATTCGTCGACGCCGGCGGCGGCGCGCTGGTCGACGAGCCCGCCCCCAGATCGCCCATTCCCGAGCAGCCGGCCAGCAGGAGGAGGGATGCCAGGACGGCAAGCCAGACGGCGAGCCACGGCGGAGAGGCGTGCGCAGGCCGTGGGTTCCAGGCCTGCAATGCTCGAAACATGGGGCCGGCCTCCTCGGCGACGACGCATCATGTCGCCGCCAGTGCACACCTGCAATCGGCATTTTGGGGGTGAACGGTTAACCGGATGGAAAGGATAACGACTTTTTACGCGATCCATGACCGGCGAAAGGCCGCACCAGCGGCGCCCGATTCCGACGTCGCAACCGCCCGCGGCGCCGCCGATGCGAGCTTCGGAATCAACAGGACGCTGGAATCTGACGGTCGCAGGCGAGCGCGCCGACAGTGGTAGGAAGTTCAAATCCAGCGCACTAGATTACGCGGCATGAGGACGACCGCGCCCGCCGCTCCGGCCGCCCGGCTGCCCCGCGATCGGGGCGCGCGGAGCTACGTTCTGCAGGGCCAGCAGGTGACCGCGCCCGCGCTGGCGCCCGGTCTGCACCTGGTCGCCACTCCCATCGGCAACCTGCGCGATATCACCGTACGGGCGCTGGAAGTCCTCGCCGCCGCCGACCTGATCGCGTGCGAGGACACCCGCGTCACCCGCAAGCTCGTCGACCACTACGCCATCGCCACCCCGCTCACGCCCTATCACGACCACAACGCCGCCGAGGCCCGGCCCAGGCTGCTGGCGCGGCTCGCCGAGGGCGCGGCGGTGGCGCTGGTCTCCGACGCCGGCACCCCGCTGGTCTCCGACCCCGGCTACAAGCTCGTGCGCGCGGCGCGCGAGCAGGGCGCGAGCGTGACGGCGGCGCCGGGCGCGTCCGCGGTGCTCGCGGCGCTGATGGTGAGCGCGCTGCCGACCGACCGGTTCTTCTTCGAAGGATTCCTGTCGGCGAAGGAGGCGGCGCGGCGCGCCCGCATCGCCGAGCTCAACCGCATTCCGGCCACGCTCGTCCTGTTCGAGACCGGCCCGCGGCTGGCGGCGGCGCTCGCCGACCTCGCCGAAGGGTTGGGGCCGCGCGAGGCCGCGATCTGCCGCGAGCTCACCAAGCTCTACGAGGAGGTGCGGCGCGGCGACCTGCCGACCCTGGCGCGCGAGACCGCCGCGGCGCCCGAACCGCGCGGCGAGATCGTGATCGTCATTGCGCCGCCCGCCGCGCAAGGCGAACTCGACGCGGACGATCTCGACGCGCTGCTGCGCCAGGCGCTCGCGCGCGTTTCGGTCAAGGAGGCGGTGGCGGAAGTCGCCGCCGTCACCGGCCAGTCCCGCCGCGCCATCTATCAGCGGGCGCTGGAGCTCAGCCGCGAGCGCGACCATGGCCGATGAGCGACCGCGCGCCGGACCGCTGCAGGCGCCGCGCCAAGCTTCGCGTGAAGCTTCGCGTGAAGCTCCGCGTCCCGAGCGCCAGGTCGCGTTCCGCACCGGCATTTCGGCGGAAAGCCGGGCGGCCGCCTTTCTCATCGCCAAGGGCTTTCGCATCCTGGCGCGGCGCTGGCGCAGCCCGGTGGGCGAGATCGACATCATCGCCCGCCGCCGCAGCCTGTTGATCTTCGTCGAGGTCAAGGCGCGCGCGAACCTCGACGATGCCGCCTGGTCGGTGACGGAGCGCCAGCGCCTGCGCATCGCCGCCGCCGCCGAGGCGTGGCTCGCGCGCAACGAGGATGCCCGCATCCGCGACATCCGCTTCGATGCAATGCTGGTGGCGCCGGGACGCATTCCGCGCCATATCACTGCGGCGTTCGACACCAGCAGCTAGTGTCCCGATTCCGAAGTTCGCATCATTGTGCGGCACGCTCGTTTGCGCACTTCGGAATCGAAGGACACTAGCAACTTATTGAATCTAGTGTGGCTTTGGTTCAGAAGTCCGCATTTCGGATTCGCCGCCAGAATGATGCGGACTTCTGAACCGCCACACTGATGCAGTGCTTTGCGGGGGATCGATGAGCCTGAATATCGCCGTGCAGATGGATCCGATCGAGCGGATCAATATCAGGGGCGACTCCACCTTCGCCCTGCTGCTGGAAGCGCAGAAGCGCGGCCACGCCATCGCCTACTACACCCCGGACCGGCTCGCGCTGCGGGGCGCGCAGGTGTTCGCGACGGTGCAGCCGCTCAAGGTGCGCGACCAGCCGGGCGACCATTTCACCCTGGGTGAGCCGGCGCGGGTGGAGCTCGCCAGCTTCGACGTGGTGCTGCTGCGGCAGGACCCGCCGTTCGATCTCGCCTACATCACCAGCACGCATCTGCTCGAGCGCGTCCATCCCGGGACGCTCGTGGTCAACGACCCGGCGCAGGTGCGCAACGCGCCGGAAAAGATTTTCGTGATGGAGTTTCCCGACCTGATGCCGCCGACGCTGATCACCCGCGACCTCGCCGAGATCAAGGCGTTCCGCGCCGAGCACGGCGACATCGTGATGAAGCCGCTGTACGGCAAGGGCGGCGAGGCGGTGTTCCGGCTGGCGCGCGAAGACCTCAATTTCGGCTCGCTGTTCGATCTCTTCACCGTCACCTTCCGCGAGCAGTGGGTGGTGCAGAAATTCCTGCCGGCGGTGAAGGACGGCGACAAGCGCATCATCCTGGTCGACGGCGAGTTCGGCGGCGCGGTCAACCGCGTGCCGGCGCCCGACGACCTGCGCTCCAACATGGTGCGCGGCGGCACCCCGAAGGAGACCGGCCTGACCGCGCGCGAGCGCGAGATCTGCGCGCGCATCGGGCCGTCGCTGCGCGAGCGCGGGCTCATCTTCGTCGGCATCGACGTGATCGACGGCTTTCTCACCGAGATCAACGTGACCTCGCCGACCGGCATCCGCGCGGTGAAGTCGCTCGGCGGCCCCGACGTGGCGGCGATGATCTGGGACAAGATCGAAGCCAAGCGACGCTAGACGCGGCGGCTACCGACGTCCTGCTTGCCGGTAGCCCGCGCGCTCAGCACAGGGCATGCCCGGGCGTCAACGCGCGCTATGGCGCTGAGCGATGAGGCCGCGGGTCCCGGACTGCCGGTGCAGCGCGAGCGATAGCGAAGCGGTGCTAGTCGCAGGATCATGGTCCGCCGGGTCAAGCCCGTGCGCGACACATGAACTTGCAGCGGTGCGCCATGATGCAAGCGGCCGACACGCCTCTTATTTCACCGGCGTCTGTCGCTCCAGCGCGCGCCGGTCCCACTTCGCGTTGTCGGCGCAGGCCTCGTAGGTGCTCTGCAGGAACTGCATCAGCACGTCGTCGGGCGCGTCCGCCGTTCGCACCGCCTCGTACGGCAGGATGAACTGCCCGACGTCCTTGTTGTAAGCGCCGGGCGGCGGCACCGGCGCTGCGCCGAAACCGGCGGGCTCGGGATAGGCATAGGCGTAGAACGCCGCCTCGCCGAGGCCGCCATTGCCCGGCCAGAAACCGCAACTGCTGACCTCGTGCGAATAGGCTTCCTGCATGACCCAGTCGCCGAGGTTCGGGCTGTGGCTCGTGAGCGGCGGCGCGGTGCGGCCGGAGAAGCGCGTGACCGCGAGGTCGAAGCTGCCCCAGAAGAAATGCACGGGGCTGCACTTGCCGAGAAAGCGGCCGCGAAACGCATTCATCACGCGATCGGCTTGCACCAGCTGGCGCCAGAACCGCTGCGCGGCGTCGCGGTCATAGGCGGCATGCGCGCGATCGCGCTCGAACGGAACGGCGCCCTCGATCTCGGACGGCATGGTCCAGATGCTGATATCGACGCCGAGCGCGCGCAGGCGATTCATGACCTCGGCATAGAAGTCGGCGACCGAGCACGGCTGCAACGCAAACTGCTCCGTGCGGCCGTCGCTGGTGCGCAGGAGCAATCGGTGCGCGAGGAAGTCGAAGTCGATCTGCAGGTACCGGCCCTGGTACGGCATCGCCGACGTGGTGAGCCCTGACGCGGTGACATAGAGCGTGACCTGCCACCAATGATTCACCATCGGTGCGAGCTTGAGCCGGACCTTGCCGACGATCTGCGTCCACAACTGCAGCGTGGCGCAGGTGTCCTTCCAGTCGTCGTAGCGAAGGACAGGCCAGAGATTGGCCCCGCCGCGGGCGATATGATCGTTGATGGCAGCCATCGTCGTCCTCGCTGCTGCGTGGTCGCCGTATCACGAACGTCACAGGCCACGTTGCAGCTCGACTGTGGCGGAACGTGCTCAGCGCGGCGCCGGCGCCGCTCCGCCCTTCTCCGCCTTGAGCCGCGCGATCGCGGCGCGGATCGGCGCGAACGGGCCGTATTTGTGCTGCTGCTCGCTGAAGCCGTCGGCATAGGGGCCGTAGGGCGTATCGACCGGCTTCTCCAGGAGGTTGGGGAAATCCTTGTCGAGGCCGGCCTTGCGCGGCCGCGGCTGCGAGATCACGTAGGCCGCGACGTCCCAGGCCTGCTCCGGCGTGAGCTGCGGGTGCAGGTAGTCGGCGCCGTGCGGCATGTTGAAGTGGATGAAATTCGCCGCCGTGATCAGCCGCGCCATGCCGGCGCCGTCGTTGAAGCTGTCGCTGCCCCACAGCGGCGGGATCATGTAGCCGAGGTCGGTGGTCGGCAGGCTGCGGCGGATGCCGCTGCCGTCGGTGTTGTGGCAGGCGAGGCAGGCGGTGGCGTAGACCGTCTTCCCGCGCGCGGGATCGGCGGCGCGATCGAGCTCCGGCATCCGGCCGACGCCGAGACCCGAGAGCACCTCGCCCGGCGCCACGCCGGTCGAGAGAAACTTGATGTAGGCGACGATCGCCTGCATCTCCGGCGAATCGTTCGGCATCGGCCGCCCGTTCATGCTGCGCATCATGCAGTTGTTGAGGCGGTCCTCGAGCGTGATCTCGCCGCCGTCGCGCGCGGTGTATTCCGGGAACATCCAGAACAGCCCGAACAGCGGAATGCCGAACTTCTTGGTGCCGGCGTCGAGATGGCAGTTGGCGCAGGCGAGATTGTTGCCGGCGAAACGCTTGGCGGGGTCGGCGACCTCGGGCCCGACATGGGCGTAGGTGGCGGTGATGAGATCGCGCCCCCGCCGCACCTGCTGGCTGGCGGCATCGTTCGGCAGCGCCCCGATCTCCGGCACGGTCCAGATCTGCGGCGACGGGTGCGGTCTGCTGGGCGGAGGTGGGGGTGACGCTCAACAAGGCGTAGCCGATGAGGATCGCCAGTGACGCCAGGGCTGATCCCAGGATCACGGATCGTAAAGTTGACGAGTTCACAACGTGCTTCATGTGCTGCCCGTTAGATTCCCAGCCATCGGTTTGCGCGTTCTAGCACACCGCGACGCGACGGCCTGTTCTTGGATTGTTCTTGTCGGGAACTGGCGATGTAGTACTTCCCGTACCCACGGCCGCCGCTGGGCGCTGCCCACGACTGCCGGTTGTTCAGACGCATGTCAGCCTTCAAGCAAGCAAAAAAGACGTGTGACGCGGCGGAACCCAACGGTCCCTGGGGGCTTTCTTGTTAAGGCCGTGGAAACTCCGTCGTGGGGTGCAGGAGAGCGCGGATGATCAGCAAGGTTGGGCCGGAAAGCTGGTTCGAACAGCGGCCAAAAGTCATCGTTGAGGACGACGAGCGGCGGCCAAAAGTCGTCGTCGTAGAAGACGATGCCTTGCTCCGCAGGAAGGTCTCCGCCGACCTGCGTTCAGAGGGCTTTCAAGTCCTTGAGGCGGCGACTGCACATGAAGCCTTTTTGCTATTCAAGTCGGTTCCTGATGTCGGCGTAGTCATGTCGGACAGGCAGGTGATTGGCGTGAGGAAAGACGACGCGCTCGTCGGAATGCCCGTCTCTGACTACTTTCGTCACTGCGGCTATCGAGTGCTTGAAGCAGCGAACTCAGACGAAGCCTTGCTTCTGTCGCACAACCCCGACACCCAGGTCGATGTGGTCATGATTGACGTTGGCGGCTCGGGCGCGATGAGCGGGTTCAAGCTCACACAACGGGTCCACACCTTCCTGGCCTCTTGGGGACTAGGTGACTGGCTGCTCGGGATCGGGCGACACCTGCGGGCCAAATACGGGGCGTTGGGCGTACCGGGGCCGCTGCCCCCGCGTCTCGCTGCGCTCGTCAAGAACGCAGCCGAAGCGAGCCATGAGGAAACCGGTAATAGCGACGCACCCTCAACCTATCTCCGGTGACGCGCTCAGTTTTCAACGGGTCCATCTTGGCCGAAGCAGCCGCACTCGACCGCCGAAGCTCGAGGTCTTCTATCACAGCGGCCGAAAGACCGCGTCATCGACGCTCCAAGAGCATGGCCCCCACCGGCGCGAATACTCCCGCGGCCTGTTGCCGGGAGGTGACAGCCGTGCCCGTGCAACGATTGTATGATCGGCCGTCAACAACCGGCCGGGGGGCGGTGATGAAGAAGTTCCTGTTCGGGGGGATTGCGCTCGCGGCGATGGCCGCAACGCCTGCCATGGCGGCAGATATGCCTATCAAGGCCGCGCTTCAGCAGCCAGTGGCGTATTACGACTGGTCCGGGGCTTACGCCGGCTTCAATGCCGGCGGCGCCTGGTACGACGTCACGCACGTTTTCACCACGCCGGGCGCGATCACGCCGAACGTCACCACCAACGACCGCGACGCCATCTTCGGCTTCCATGCGGGCGCGCAGTGGCAGTGGGGCGCTTGGGTTGCGGGCGTGGAAGCAGCGCTGACCGGTTGCTTCCACGAATGCCGAAGCACCAGCGGCGTCCTGCCCGTTGCCCAGGGCTTCGAGCCGAACGTGTTCGGCGAACACAAGATCACCAACCTATTCACCGTCGGTCCACGCCTCGGCTATGCCTGGGATCGGTTGATGATCTTCGCCACCGGCGGCTGGGCGTCGGCCAATCTCAAGAACGCCCATTGCTCGTCCATCACCAATCTCTGCGACGGCCCCGGGTCGACCGGAAACGGCGCGTCGCGCAACAGCGGGTGGTATGCGGGCGGCGGCTTCGACTACATGGTGCACAGGGGCGCGCTGGTCGACGTGGTCCTTGGCGTCGAATACCAGCACTTCGACGTGAGCGGCTCGCCGGCGTTCTGCGTCAACCCAGGCTGTGCGGTGGCAGCGGTGCGCGATTTCGACCTTAGCGCCCGCGGCGATCTCGTGCGCGCGCGGCTGACCATCAAGACGCAAGGGTACGGCCTGTGGGGAAGTAGCCCCACGGGGACATATTGATCCGCGTGAGCGCGAGGAGCGCTAGCGGCACAGCCAGGCAGATGCGGCCGCTTTCGTTTGTTCTCTAATTGTTCTTGTGAGGTCGCGTAGCTTCCGCTACCCTCCTTTGGTCAGCAGGGGCTGCCATGGTCCAGCGGGTCGCGACCGTCGCGTTCGAGGGCATCGAGGCCCGCGCCGTCGACGTCCAGGTGCAGGTGGCGCCGGGGCTGCCGGCGTTCAACGTCGTCGGCCTGCCGGACAAGGCCGTGTCGGAGGCGCGCGAGCGGGTGCGCGCGGCGCTGGTGGCCTCGGGACTGGCGCTGCCGGCGCGCCGCATCACCGTCAACCTCGCGCCTGCCGACCTGCCGAAGGAAGGCAGCCACTACGACCTGCCGATCGCGCTCGGACTGATGGCGGCGATCGGCGCCATCCCGGCGGATGCGGTGTCGGGCTTCACGGTGCTCGGCGAGCTTGGGCTCGACGGCTCGATCGCCGCGGTCGCGGGCGTGCTGCCGGCCGCGATCGGCGCCAATGCCCGCGGCGAAGGTCTCATCTGTCCCGGCGCATGCGGGGCCGAAGCCGCCTGGGCCAGCCCGGAAATGGAGATCATCGCCGCCGCGTCGCTGATCCAGCTCGCCAATCATTTCCGCGGCACCCAGGTGCTCGCGCGCCCGCAGCCGAAGATCCGCGAGGCCGGCGGCACGCTGGTCGATCTCAAGGACATCAAGGGCCAGGAGAGCGCCAAGCGCGCGCTCGAGGTCGCCGCCGCCGGCGGCCATAACCTGCTGATGGTCGGGCCGCCCGGCGCCGGGAAGTCGATGCTGGCGGCGCGGCTCGCCACCATCCTGCCGCCGCTGACGCCGGCGGAGCTGCTCGAAGTGTCCATGATCGCCTCGGTCGCGGGCGAGATCGAGGGCGGCGCGCTCACCAACCGCCGCCCGTTCCGCGCGCCGCATCATTCCGCCAGCATGCCGGCGCTGGTCGGCGGCGGCCTGCGGGCGCGGCCGGGCGAGGTCTCGCTCGCCCATCACGGCGTGCTCTTCCTCGACGAGATGCCCGAATTCCAGCCGCAGGCGCTCGACGCGCTGCGCCAGCCGCTCGAGAGCGGCGAGGTCGCGATCGCGCGCGCCAACCATCGCGTGACCTATCCCGCGCGCTTCATGCTGGTCGCCGCCATGAACCCGTGCCGCTGCGGGCGCGCCAACGAGCCGGGCTTCGCCTGCAAGCGCGGCGCGAATGCGCGCTGCGCCGCCGACTACCAGGGCCGGCTGTCGGGCCCGCTGATCGACCGCATCGACCTGCACATCGAGGTGCCGGCGGTGACCGCCGCCGATCTCATCCTGCCGCCGCCGGCGGAAGGCAGCCGCGAGGTCGCGGAACGCGTGGCGCGCGCCCGCGCCATGCAGATGGAGCGATACGCCGCGGCCGGCGTGGCGCAGCTGCGCACCAACGCGGCCGCGCATGGCCCGCTGCTCGAAGACGTGGCGCGGCCGGACAGCGGCGGCCTGGCGCTGCTGCGCGACGCCGCCGACGCCATGCGGCTCTCCGCGCGCGGCTATCACCGCGTGCTGCGGGTGGCGCGCACGCTCGCCGACCTCGACGGCGCCGACAAGGTCGGGCGCGTGCATCTCGCCGAGGCGCTGTCCTATCGCGCGCTCGCCGACGAGGTGCGCCGCGCGGCGTAAGGATGGCGGTGGCGGGCGGCATGCGGGGGGAAGCCTTGAATCGTGCGCGGCGGGTGCGGTCGAAGCGGCTGCGCGTCTTCAGCACGCTCGTCGCCGCGCTGGACACCTGCGGGCGCAACGCAGGACAGCTGTTCGTACTGGCGTGGTTTCCCTGCGCGCTCGAATCGGTCTGCCGCCTCGGATTGGAGTGGCTCACCTACGGCCAGCCGCCGCGCATGCCGGAATGGCTGCTGTTCGAGCACTTTTTCCCGCCGACCTGGCTCACGCCGCTGGTCAACGCGCCGCTGGTGGCGATGGTGTGGGCGTTCGTTCTGAGCAGCATCTGCGATCGCAATCCGGATCGCGGGACCGTCAGCGTGGCCGGCATTCGCCGCGGCTGGATCCGGTTCGAGCTCAGCGCGGCGGTGCTGCTGGGAGCAGGCATCTTCCTCGCGACCCATCTCGTCGACGGCCTGCTGCGGCTCCTGCACTACAAGCTTCTGCTTGCCGCCTATCCGCTGTTCGAAGGGCGCGATGCCGTATTCGACGTATGGACCCGCTGGTCGGTCGCGTTGCCGATCCTGGCGGTGAGCGCGGTGGCGGCGTGGACCTATCCGATCGCGGCGCAGGCGTTGCGGACAGGTGCGCTCGACCGCGCTCGCGTTCAGAGCCTCATGCGCGGCAACCGGCTGCGGCTGACGGCGATATTCTTCCTGCTCAACCTGGCGTCCTACCTGTCATATGCGCTCATTCGACCGGCAACGGAATGGCTCGCTCAGCCCTTGGTGGATCCGCTGTCGTGGACGCCGGGTGAAGCGATCATTCGTCATGTGATCCAGTTTCCCTTCGACATGTTCTGGGTCGTCGCATGGGCGGTCACGATGGCGATGGTGATGGATGCGCTGGGAGCGCCCGCGAATCGTTCCGGTTTGTTCCCGGAGAACGAATTGCGTTGAGACAAAAAACACCGGCGCGTTCGTTGCGCGCAAGTTAACAACGACGTCGCGCTTGCCGGCAAAAGCGAACGAGCCGATCCAGCCGATCGCGCGCGGTCATCCGCGTTCCGGTTTGTTCCCGGAGAACGAATCGCGTCGAGTCGAAAACCGCCGGCGCGTTGGTTGTCGGGGAGTTAATTCCACCGCGTCCGCGCAAAAATCCCGAACGCGCGATGCACGAGGATCCGCGACGTCAGGCGACGGCGCTTCGTTCGACCTCGGTCACGTCGTCATGCGGATAGACGCCGCGCAGGACCGTGTCGAAATGGCTGGTGACGGACTCGTTGCACAGGCAGGCACGCGCCTTGAGCGCGCCGAGGTCGCGCACCACCAACGATCCGCGTCGCGTTTCCAGAATTCCATCCGCCTTGAACGCCAGGATCACGCGGCTGGTGTAGCTGCGTCCGACGCCCAACATCGAGGCGAGCTGCTCCTGGGTGAGAGGCACCACGTGATCGCCGGTGCGCTCCATCGCGGTGGTGATCCATTTGGCCGCGCGCTGCTCGATCGAATGGATCGCGTTGCAGGCCGCGGACTGAAACATCTGCGCCAGCAGGCAGTCGGCGTAGCGAGCGAACAGATGCCTTAACGTCGAGGACTGTCCCTTCGCCGCCTCGAGCACGCTCACCGGGAGACGCACGAACGGCCCGCCGTACTTGACGACGATGCGGCAATAGGCCGGCAGCCGCCCGTGGCTGACGATGCCGCCGACCGCGCCCTCGCGCCCGACCAGGATGGTCTCGACGTCGCGTCCGTCCTCGTTGCTCACGAGAAACGACACCAGGGTCGACCCGCATGGAAAGTAGACCAGGTCGACATTGTCGCCGGGATTGTAGAGCAGCTCGTTCGCCTCTTGATCGGCCTCGACCAGATGCGGCGCAATCAGCGCGTAATCCTGCTCGCGCAACGTGCGCAACAGGTTGTTGAACGGCTTTTCGGTCGCCAGCCGAACCGCCCCGCCCGTCTGAAAAGCCATGCGTTGCGTCCCTTCAACCGATCAAATTGCGCCAGCGCGGTCGTTATGTGCACAAGTGGACAGACGTAGCAAGGCCAGTGTGCTTGGTTCCATGCCGGAACCGGCGAGTTCGCTCCCTGAGGTCTCGCCGGATGGCCACGCCGGAGGCGGACGGAAAGCACGGCTTTCCGGAGTGCCGCCGATTTCGTCCACGAGCACGCTCTTGCGTCGGTGCAGGCGGGTTCGCGCAGGGCTCGATTTCCTCCGCCGATGAGATGGCGACGGGGCCGCGCTCGGCGCGGCGACGATGCCGTGCCGCGCGCAGGCCGACTTCCCGACCCGCGAACTGCGACTGTCGATCCACGGGCAATTGATGGTTCCCCTTCCACACGGAGCAGATGTCTCGGGCTCGATGCGCGCGCGTCTGCGCGCTTCGACCGCGGGCCTTCATGCCGTCGTGGACGCCCGGTTTGCCCCCATGCTCGGGTGCGGCGAAGCCGGCTATCGCTCGTTCCTGCTTGCCTCCGCAGCCGCCGTCTTTGCGCTGGAGCAGGCCCTGCTCGCGGCTGACGTGGACGCCATCCTTCCGGACTGGGCGCAGCGGGCGCGCACCGCGGCCCTGCGCGCCGACCTCGCCGATCTCGGCGTCATTGATGTACCGGTCGCACCGCCGCCGCTGCTGGCGGGGGAGGCCCGCCAATTCGGCGCGCTCTATGTCCTGGAAGGCTCCCGGCTCGGCGCCAAGCTGCTGCTCCCCGAGCTGCTCGCGCGCGGCGGCACCCGGGTCCGGGCCGCCACGCGCTATCTGCGCCACGGCGAAGGTCGCCGTTTGTGGCCATCGTTCCTCGCGCAGCTGGAATCCTCGCAGGCCACGCGGCGGTGCCCCGACGACGCCATCGCCGGGGCGAGAGCAGCGTTTGCATTGTTCGTCACCGGGCCTGCGCAAGCCGGCCTTGCGCCCCGCGTCGTCGCAGCCGAGACCGCCGATGCAGACTGACAACGGCGCGGCCGTCGACCTGACCAACTGCGACCGGGAGCCGATCCACCTGATCGGAGCGGTGCAGTCGTTCGGTTTCCTGCTCGCGGTATCCAGCACGAACTGGTGCGTGACGCGGGCGTCGCGCAACGTCGTCGAATGGCTCGGCGTCGAAGCGACCGACCTGCTGGGACGGCCGCTCGACCAAATCCTCACCCCCGACGCCGTCCACACCATCCGCGGACAACTGCAAAGCGCGGTCATGGGCGATACGGTCGCGCGCGCCTTCGGCGTCGTCCTCACCGCCGGGGGGTTGCGCTGCGACGTGGCGCTGCATGTCATCGGCGACACGGTGGTGATCGAAGGCGAGCCTTGCGTCGACGACCCGGCAGTCAATGCCGGCGCCATGGTCCGCGGCATGATCGCCCGGCTGCAGCAGACCAGCGAGTTGCGCACGTTCTACCGGGTCGCCGCCCGCGAGATGCGCGCCATCACCGGCTTCGACCGTGTCATGATCTACCGGTTCGATCACGACGGGTCCGGCGAAGTCATCGCGGAAACAGCGCGGGCGGGCCTGGAATCCTATCTCGGGCTGCATTATCCGGCATCCGACATCCCGCAGCAGGCGCGAATTCTCTACGAGCGCAACTGGCTGCGCATCATTCCCGACGTCAATGCGCCGCCCGCCGCGATCGAGCCGCAGCTCGACAGCGAGGGACACGCCCTCGACCTGTCGATGAGCATCCTGCGCAGCGTATCGCCGGTCCACGTCGAATACCTCAAGAACATGGGCGTCGCGGCCTCGATGTCGGTATCGATCCTGCGGCAGGGCAAGCTCTGGGGGCTGCTCGCCTGCCACCACTATACGCCGCACCACGTCTCGTTCGCGCGCCGGACCGCCGCCGAGCTGTTCGGACAGATGTTCTCGCTGCTGATGGAGAGCCGCGAGCGCGACAACGAGAGCGCGTCCGAAGCACGCGCGCAAAAGCTGCATCATCAGCTCATCACGGTGATGGCCGCCGAAGCGATCCAGTTCGAAAGCATCGTGACGCATCTCGATGACCTCGCCGATCTCCTGGCCTGCGACGGGATCGGCATCTGGATCAATGATCGTGCGACCTTGAAAGGGCTTGCGCCCGACGAAGCGCAGTTCGCCAAGCTGATCGCCTTCCTGGCCGACAGAAACATCAGCGAAATATTCGCCCGCCACGACATCGGGGCCGAGTATCCGCCCGGACGCGCGTTTGCCGACCGCGCCGCCGGCATGATGGTCGTGCCGTTGTCACGGCCCGCGCGCGACTATCTGGTCTTCTTCCGCAGGGAGATCGCCCGCAGCGTGAACTGGGCCGGCGATCCGGCGAAGCCGGTCACGTCAGGACCGCAGGGCGCACGGCTGACGCCGCGCAAGAGTTTCGAGCTCTGGCGGGAGACGGTGAGCGGACAGTCGCCGCCCTGGCTGCCGGTCGAGTGCCGCATCGCGGAGTCGCTGCGCGTCAGCTTGCTCGAAGTGATCCTGCGCCTGTCCGATCTCACGGAAACCGAGCGCCGACGCGCGCAGGAGCGGCAGGAACTGCTGATCGCGGAGCTCAATCATCGCGTCCGCAACATTTTGGGCCTGATCCGTGGCGTCATCACCCAAAGCAAGGATTCGGCGACCGACGTCGAGTCTTTCACCAAGGTGCTCGGCGGCCGCATCCACGCGCTGGCGATGGCGCACGATCAGATCACCGCCGACAATTGGGGGCCGGCCTCGTTTCGCGGCCTGATCAACGCGGAAGCCGGCGCCTACCTTGCCGACAAGGCGGATCGCGTCGTCGTCAACGGTCCGGATGTGCTGATCGAACCGCAGGCATTCACCACGGTGGCCCTGGTGATCCACGAGATGATCACCAATTCGGCCAAATACGGCGCGTTGAGCGACAATCGCGGCCGGGTCGAGATCGCGACCGCGCTCGATGCGCTCGGGCGCCTCACGATCGACTGGGCCGAGCACGGCGGACCTGCGGTGAAACCGCCGACCCGGCGTGGCTTCGGCAGCACCGTGATCGAGCGATCGATCCGCCACGATCTCAAGGGCGACGCGCAGGTCGAATTCGCGGTCGCCGGCCTGCGCGCGTCGTTCACGATCCCGGCGGCTTACGTCCGCGCCGCCCGCGGCGAGGCTGCGGACGGCGCAGAGACGGCCGCGGTGTCGAGCGGCGACACCGTGGGAATGCCGAAGGACGTGCTCGTGGTCGAGGACAACATGATCATCGCGCTCGATGCCGAGGACATCATGCGCAAATTCGGCGTCGGCACGGTGCGGACCGCAAGCGGCGTGGCGCAGGCGCTCAGGGAGATCTCCGATCATCCCCCGGAATTCGCGCTGCTCGACGTCAACCTCGGCGCCGAAACCAGCTTCGAGATCGCCAAGCGCCTGGCCGAGGCCGGAGTCCCATTCGTGTTCGCGACCGGGTATGGCGAGCAGGTCGCGTTTCCCCCGGAATTCTCCGATGTTCCCAAGCTGCGCAAGCCATACTCGATCGACTCGCTGCGCGAGGCGGTCGAACGCCGGACCGACGCGGCCGAACCGAACCGGTGCTGATGTCCGCTGCTCGACGCGCTTGCCGGTGAAGCGCCGCGTCACAACCTGCGCAGCGCCACTTCCTCGACCAGATGGCTCTCGACCTTTTTCAGGATGAGGTCGGCGCGCTGGCGCGTCGGCAAGATGTTCTCGTTCAGATTGAGAAGATTGATGCGCGTCCAGATCGCGGCCGCGGTCTCGACCGCCTCCTGATCCGACAACGTCGCATAGCGGTGAAAATACGATTTCGGATCGCGGAACGCGGTGCCGCGCAGGGTGAGGAACCGATCGACGTACCAGCTCATCAACACGTCTTCGTCGGCATCGAGGTAGATCGAGAAATCGAAGAAGTCCGACACGTAGGGAATGGCCTTGCCGTCCTTCGGCGGTGAGCCGGTCTGCAGCACGTTGAGGCCCTCGACGATGAGGATGTCCGGGCGGTCAACCTCGATCCACTGATTGGGCATCACGTCGTAGATGAGATGGGAGTACACCGGCGCACGCGCCGGGCGCCGGCCGGCCTTGATGTCGGAGAGAAAGTGCAGCAGCGCGGACAGGTCGTAGCTCTCGGGAAAGCCCTTTCGCTCCATCAGGCGTTCGCGCTCGAGGATCGCGTTCGGATAGAGGAAGCCGTCGGTGGTGATGAGATCGACCTTCGGAACGTTGGGCCAGCGCGCCAGCAGGGCCTGCAGCACGCGCGCGGTGGTCGACTTGCCCACCGCCACGGAGCCCGCCACGCCGATGATGTACGGCATCTTGGCGTCTTCGGTGCCGAGAAAGTTCTGCTGCGCGCGGAACAGCCGCTGAGTCGCCGCGACGTAGAACGACAGCAGCCGCGACAGCGGAAGATAGATTTCCTCGACCTCGGTGATGTCGAGACGATCGTGCAGCGAGCGCAGCCGCGTCACCTCGTCGGACGTCAACGTCATCGGCGTGTCGTTGCGCTTTGCCGCCCATTCGGCCCGCGAGAAGATGCGGTAGGGCGAGACGTTCTCGTCGGTGCGCTGCTCCATCGTTCCCGCTCACGCGCCCTTGCTCATGCGCCTTTGTCACGTGCCCGGCTTGCGGGGGCCGTCTTGATTTTCCGCCGGGCGGCCGGGGCTGGCCCGGGGCCGCCCTTGCGCGACGCCTTTTCCTGCAGGCCCGACTGCCGCGTGCGTCCGGCCAGCTCGGCCTCCACCTCCGCGAGCGCGATGCCGCGCGCCGCGAGCACGACCAGCAGATGGTAGATGAGGTCGGCGGTTTCCGCGATCAACCGCCCGCGATCGTGCTCGACCGCGGCGATCACGGTCTCGATCGCCTCCTCGCCGAGCTTCTTGGCACACCCCGCCACGCCCTGGTCGAGGAGCTTGCGCGTATAGGATTTGTCCGCGGGCGCACGCGCCCGCGCGCGCACGCGCTTCTCAAGATCGTGGAGGGTGAAATCTGCCATCGGCTTTGCTCCGCCCTGGCATATCACCTCCGCCCGACCCCGCAAATCGGGGCTGCGCGCCCTGCGCCGGCCGCTTCAATTCGGGCCTTACCCCGCTGTACCCTTCGAGGTTCCGCATCGGAGGTGCCGCAAAAGATGTGCGAACTTCGACATCGGGCCACTAATATCGCCCGATGTCCGCCCGGCTCGATTTCTGGTTCGATTTCGCCTCGACCTATTCCTACCCGGCGGCGGTGCGGATCGGGGCGCTGGCCGCACACGCCGACGTGCGGGTGCGCTTTCGCCCGTTCCTGCTGGGGCCGATCTTCCAGGCGCAGGGCTGGACCACCTCGCCGTTCAATCTCTATCCGGCGAAAGGCCGGCATATGTGGCGCGACCTCGAGCGGCTGTGCGCGGACCTGAATGTGCCGTTCCGCCGCCCCGATCCCTTTCCCCAAAACAGCCTGCTGGCGGCGCGGGTCGCGCTGGCGGCGCTCGACCACGGCTGGGGCGAGGCTTTTTGCGTCGCGCTGTTCCGCGCACAATTCGGCGACGGCCGCCGGATCGACGATGCCGGCGCGATCGGCGAGGTGCTTGCAGGCTTGCAGATCGACCCGCAACCCGTGCTCGCCGCGGCCGGCTCGGAGGCCAACAAGGCGCGGCTGCGGGCGCAAACCGAGGAGGCGCAGCAGCGCGGCCTGTTCGGAGCGCCCAGCTTCACCACCGCCGACGGAGAATTGTTCTGGGGCAATGACCGGCTCGAACCCGCCCTGCGCTGGGCGAGCCGGCACCCGGACGACAGCGCGTAGCGCGCTCGCTCAGGGATCGAGCCGCATCGGCAGGCCGGCCTTCGCCATGTAGTCCTTGGCCGCGCGCACGGAGTGCTCGCCGAAGTGGAAGATCGACGCGGCGAGCACGGCGGTGGCGTGGCCATCGCGGATGCCCTCGACCAGATGCTCGAGCGTGCCGACCCCGCCCGATGCGATCACCGGCACCGGAACCGCATCGGCGATGGCGCGGGTGAGCGCAATATCGAAGCCCTGCCTGGTGCCGTCGCGATCCATGGAGGTCAGCAGGATTTCCCCGGCCCCCAGCGCCACCACCTCGCGCGCGTAGTCCACCGCATCGAGCCCGGTCGGGCGGCGGCCGCCGTGGGTGAAGATGTCCCAGCGCGCGGGCTCGCCCGGCTGCGACACCTTCTTGGCGTCGATCGCGACCACGATGCATTGGTCACCGAATTTTTCCGCCGCCTCCTTCACGAATGCGCGCCGCTCGACCGCCGCGGTGTTGATCGACACCTTGTCGGCCCCCGAGGCCAGCAGCCTGCGGATGTCCTCGACGGTGCGCACGCCGCCACCGACGGTGAGCGGCATGAAACAGGCCTCGGCCGTGCGCCGCACGACGTCGAGGATGATGTCGCGGTTCTCGTGGCTCGCGGTGATGTCGAGGAACGTGAGCTCGTCGGCGCCGGCGGCGTCATAGGCGATCGCCGCCTCGACCGGATCGCCGGCGTCGCGCAGATCGAGAAACCGGACGCCCTTGACGACACGGCCGTCCTTGACGTCGAGGCACGGAATAACGCGGACCTTGAACATCGGCGTCCCTCGATCAAGCCGGCTCGGAGCGCCGCAGGCGCCTGACCAGCAGGACGACGGCAAAGCCCAGCCAGACCAGGAAACCGATGCCGCCGAAGGGAATGGTCATGAGCGTGAACCAGCCGAACATGCCGAAGAAGTAAAGCACGCCACCGAGATCGATGCCGAGGAGCGGGCAAGCATGGATGTTGCCTTCATCGAGCTGGCAGCCAAGTGCCAGCGCAACCAGTCCGGCCGTCAGCGCGACAAGGATCGGACCGGCGGTGAACAGAAAGAGCCCGAGCAAACTCAACCACAGCCATCCCGCGGCGCTCATTCCCTTCCGGGTCATGGATTGCGCTCGCGTGCGGCGCGAATGAGCGCGAGCGCCGCCGCCGGATCGAGCCGCCCGTCATATAATGCGCGCCCGGCGATGGCGCCGGCAATTTTCCGCGCCCGCGGGTGCAGCAGGGCCTTGATGTCCTCGATCGAGGCAAGCCCGCCCGAAGCGATCACCGGAATGCTCACGGCTTCGGCGAGCGCGATGGTGGCCTCGAGGTTGAGGCCTTTGAGCAGGCCGTCGCGCGAAATGTCGGTATAGATCAGAGCGGCGACGCCCACATCCTCGAACCGCCGGGCGACGTCCAAGGCCGTGAGCTCGGAGGTCTCGGCCCAGCCCTTCACCGCCACCATGCCGTCGCGGGCATCGAGCGCGACCGCCACGCGCGCCGGGTAGAGCGTCGCCGCCTTGGTGACGAGCGCCGGATCGCGCACCGCCGCGGTGCCGATGATCACGCGGGTGACGCCCTTGTCGAGCCAGGTCTCGATGGTGTCGATGTCACGGATGCCGCCGCCGAGCTGCAACGGAATGGTGGTGGCGTCGATAATGCTCTCGACCGCGGCGACATTGACCGGCTTGCCCGAGAACGCGCCGTCGAGATCGACGACATGGAGATACGCGAAGCCCTGCGCCTCGAACGCCCGCGCCTGCGCCGCCGGATCGCGGTGAAACACCGTCGCGCGCGCCATGTCGCCCTGCTCGAGCCGCACGCAGGCGCCGTCCTTGAGGTCGATGGCGGGGAACAGGATCATGACTGGACTCGCTCGGCCACGCGCGGCGCCGCCTTGCCGGCGGGTGCGCGCAGCGGGCGTGAACCGGGCTGCGTGCGGCAAGCCCGGGACGAGCGCGCCGCCTGGCGCATCACGGCTTCCACTTCAGGAAGTTGGCGATCAGCCGCAAGCCCAGGCGCTGGCTCTTCTCCGGATGGAACTGGGTGCCGACCATGGTGTCGCGGCCGACGATCGCGGTGACCGGGCCGCCGTAGTCGGCTTCGGCGATGAGATCGGAGCGCTCGGCCGCCTTGAGGTGGAACGAATGCACGAAATAGGCGTGCAATCCGTCCGGCCCCACGTCGATGCCGTCGAACAGCGGATGCGGCCGCCGCGCGTTGAGCGTGTTCCAGCCCATATGCGGGATCTTCAGGGTCGGGTCCGAAGGGGCAATCCGGTCGACCTCGCCCGGGATCCAGCCCAGCCCGGGGATCACCTCGTATTCGCGGCCGCGCTCGGCCATGAGCTGCATGCCGACGCAAATTCCGAGGAACGGACGGGCGCGCGCCCGCACGCTGTCGTTGAGCGCCTCGACCATGCCGCCGAGGGCGTCGAGCCCGCGCCGGCAATCGGCGAACGCGCCGACGCCGGGCAGCACCACGCGATCGGCGCGCCTGACCTCCTCCGGATCGCGAGGTCACCATGATCGGCTCGTTCAATCCTTCCTCGCGCGCGGCGCGCTCGAACGCCTTCGCCGCCGAATGCAGATTGCCCGAGCCGTAATCGATGATCGCCACGCTCACCGCGGCGCCCCCGGTTGCGGAAACAGGCCGAGGACCTCGGATGAACCCTGCGGCTGGCGCGCCATTCCCGTTGCAAACGACGCACGCGATGCGGCGCCGCCGGCCGCGGATGCGTGGGCCGCGGATGAATCGGACCACGGCTTGTCGACCCATGCGTCGAAAAACCGCCGCTCGGCCGATTCGAGATCGTCACCGACGACGATGCCGACGTTCTTCCAGCGCCGGCGCGCCAGGGTGAAACGACGCAACGTCGCGGCCTCGAAGCCAACGAGCAACGCCAGCAGCAGGCTGACCGTGATGATCACCCCTGACGAGGCGCCGATGAGCCGCAGTCCGACCTGGAGCGCCACGGCCACGATGACGTAGCCGACGAACACCAGCCAGAGCCGATGGCGCAGCATCCACAACGGCGCCAACAGGAAGGCCCAGAACGAGAAGCCGTCGCGCACGAACACGAAACGATCGGGATCCGGCGTGGATTGATCCGCCTTCAGCGGCGGCTCGTGCACAGTGTAGATGGACATGGGATGTTCACTTTCTCGTCTCCCTCGCGGGAGCGAATGTCACCCGCCGAGCGAGCCCTTGGTCGACGGAATTTCGTTGGCCGCGCGCGCATCGATGGCGACTGCCGTGCGCAAGGCGCGCGCCAGACCCTTGAAGCAGGATTCGGCGATATGGTGGTCGTTGGCGCCATAGAGCGTGGCGACATGCAGCGTCACCCCGCTGTTCATTGCGAACGCCTGGAACCATTCCTGCACCAGCTCGGTGTCGAAGGTGCCGACCTTGTCGCGCCCGAACTCCGCCTCGAACACCAGGAACGGGCGGCCGGAAATGTCGATCGCGACGCGGGTGAGCGCCTCGTCCATGGGCACATGAACATCCGCATAGCGAGTAATGCCCTTCATGTCGCCCAATGCCTGCTTCACCGCCTGGCCGAGCGCGATGCCGATGTCCTCGGTGGTGTGGTGATGATCGATATGAAGATCGCCCTTGGCCTTGATGGTCAGGTCGATGCGGGAATGGCGCGCCAGCAGGTCGAGCATATGGTCGAGGAAGCCGATTCCGGTCGAAATCGACGACGCACCGGTCCCGTCGAGATCGATCGCGACCTCGACGTCGGTTTCCTTGGTGGCGCGCTTGACCGAACCCTTGCGCATGAATGGGTCTCTTCGCGTTAGACTTGAGTGGCGCATGTTCTTGTCGGCGAACCGGAACCTGCGCTAGCCGCGCGCCTTTTATCAGGGGTTGCCCGCCTTCGCCACTGCGGCGACCGGAATTGCGCCTCCCCCGCATAATGCTTACATCCGTTGCAAGCACGGGATCCGCGTATGCAGCCTACCTCCCCCGACCTCTGGCACGGCACCACCATCCTGACCGTCCGCAAGGGCGGCACCGTCGTGATCGGCGGCGACGGACAGGTGTCGATCGGCCAGACCATCGTCAAGGCCAATGCCAGGAAGGTCCGCCGCCTCGGCAAGGGCGACGTGATCGGCGGCTTCGCCGGCGCCACCGCCGACGCCTTCACCCTGTTCGAGCGGCTGGAGGCGAAGCTCGAGCAGTATCCGAGCCAGCTCACCCGCGCCGCGGTGGAGCTCGCCAAGGACTGGCGCACCGACCGCTACCTGCGCCGGCTGGAAGCCATGATGATCGTCGCCGACGCGCAGGTTTCGCTGGTGCTCACCGGCACCGGCGACGTCCTGGAGCCGGAGTCCGGGATCATGGGCATCGGCTCCGGCGGCAACTACGCGCTCGCCGCCGCCCGCGCCCTGATCGATGGGCCGCTCGAGGCCGAGGCGATCGTGCGCAAGGCAATGGACATCGCCGCCGACATCTGCGTCTACACCAATCGCAATATCACGGTGGAGAAGCTCTGAGCGCGCGACGATGTCGCCATCGAGATCGCCGCGAAGTCACCCACGCGTTTCATTCCCGCCAACCGAACTTGACATGCTCATGCCGATCCCCGCTCGACGTCGTCAAGCTCCGGCACGCCGCCGGTATTGCGCCCACGCGCCGCCAGGGCCAAATAACCTCCCCATGACCGACTTTTCGCCGCGCGAAATCGTCTCCGAGCTCGACCGCTACATCATCGGTCAGAATGATGCCAAGCGCGCGGTCGCGATCGCGCTGCGCAATCGCTGGCGACGCCTGCAGCTCGATGAGAAGCTGCGCGAGGAGGTGCTGCCCAAGAACATCCTGATGATCGGTCCCACCGGCATCGGCAAGACCGAGATTTCCCGCCGGCTCGCCAGGCTTGCCGGCGCGCCCTTCATCAAGGTCGAGGCGACCAAGTTCACCGAGGTCGGCTATGTCGGCCGGGACGTCGAGCAGATCGTGCGCGATCTGGTGGAAGTGGCGATCGCCCAGACGCGGGAAAAACGGCGCAAGGACGTGCGCGCCCGCGCCCAGCTCGCGGCCGAGGAGCGCGTGGTCAGCGCCTTGGTCGGCGAGAACGCGAGCGCGACGACCAAGGATTCCTTCCGCAAGCGCCTGCGCGCCGGCGAGCTCAACGACAAGGAAATCGAAATCGAGGTGCAATCCGCGGGCGGGGGCATGCCGCTGTTCGAGATTCCCGGCATGCCCGGCGCGCAAATGGGCGCGATCTCGATCGGCGATATCTTCGGCAAGATGGGCGGCGGCCGCACCAAGACGCGGCGCGTCACGGTATCGGAATCCCACGACATCCTGATCAACGAGGAATCCGACAAGCTGCTCGACAACGAGCAGTTGGTGCTGGAATTGATCAAGTCGGTCGAGCAGAACGGCATCGTGTTTCTCGACGAGATCGACAAGATCGCCGGCCGCGAGGGCCGCACGGGCGCCGATGTCTCGCGCGAGGGCGTGCAGCGCGACCTGCTGCCGCTGATCGAAGGCACCACCGTCTCGACCAAGCACGGAGCGGTGAAGACCGATCATATCCTGTTCATTGCGTCGGGCGCGTTTCATATCTCCAAGCCATCGGATCTGCTTCCCGAGCTGCAGGGCCGGCTGCCGATCCGGGTGGAGCTACGTCCGCTCACGCGCGACGATTTCCGACGCATCCTGACCGAACCCGAAGCGTCGCTGATCAAACAGTACATTGCGCTGCTGGCGACCGAGGGGGTGAAGCTCGAATTCAGCCCCGATGCCATCGACGCCATTGCCGACGTGGCGGTCCAGGTCAATTCGAGCGTCGAGAATATCGGCGCGCGGCGGCTGCAGACCGTGATGGAACGCGTGCTCGACGAGATTTCATTTGCCGCAACCGACCGCGCCGGGGACACGGTGGCGATCGACGCCGCCTACGTGCACAAGCACATCGGCGACCTCGCGAAGAACGCAGACCTGTCGCGGTTCATTCTCTGACGTCCCGGAAGTTCGCACACCCTCGCGGCACGTTCGGAGGCGAGAAGGCTCCAAACGAGCGCGCGGCCGCAAGTCCGGGGAACTTGCTTCGCTTCATCCGGGCTACGACCCACAGCCATTTTCACGACCGCCGAGACCGGCCATAGTGTCTCCCGTTCGCTCGTCGGGAGAACAATATGCGCCTGGGAATGTTCATGATGCCGGTCCATCCGCCGGGCCGTACGTTGTGGAGCACGCTCGACGAGGACAGCGAAAAATCGGTGCTTGCCGACGCGCTCGGCTTCGACGAGCTGTGGCTGGGCGAGCATTTCTCCGCCACCACCGAACCGATCCCGTCGCCGATGATGTTCTTCGCCGGCCTTGTCGCGCGCACCAGGCAACATCAGGTTCGGCACCGCGGTCATCAACCTGCCCAATCATCATCCCGCGATCGTGGCCGCCGAAGCCGCGCAGTTCGACCACATGAGCAAGGGCCGCCTCATGCTCGGTGTCGGGCCCGGCGGCCTGGTGTCCGATTTCGAGCTGTTCAACAATCCCGACGTGCATGCGCGCAATCGCATGGTGGTCGAGGCGGTGGATTTCATCCAACGCATCTGGTCGCAGGACCCGCCCTACGACCTGCAAGGCGAGTTCTGGCAGGTGCGTCTCAAGGACGGCATCATCCCCGAGCTCGGCGTGGGCTTCATGCCGAAACCCTATCAGACGCCGGGACCGCCGATCTCCATCTCGCTCGCGAGCCCTAACTCCTCTTCCGCGCGCACCGCCGCGCTCAAGGGATGGGGGATGATCTCCGCCAACATCATCCCGACCTACTCGGTGGCGAGCCATTGGGAGGTCTATTGCAAGGCCTGCGGCGAAGCCGGCATCTCACCCAATGGCGAGAACTGGCGGGTCGCGCGCAATGTGCTGGTGGCACCTTCGGATTCGGAGGCAGATGATCGCGTTTTCGGCGAGCAGGGCTCCAATCGCTACTTCTACACCTATATGCGCGCGGTGCTCAGCCGCGTGGGCCTGCTGGTGATCCTCAAGCCACGGCCGGACATGCCGGATGAGCAGGCGACGGTCGACGTCATCACCAGGGAATGCGTGACCTGCGGTTCACCCAAAACGGTGCTCGACAAGCTGGTCGCGTTCCGCGAGCAGGTTGGCCCGTTCGGGACCCTGCTCATGACCGGCCTCGATTGGGGCGGACCGAACGCGGCGTGGGAGCGCGAGTCCATGCGCCTTCTCGCCCACGAGGTGATGCCGAAATTCCGCCAGCACGTGCTGGCGCGCGCGGCGGAGTGAAACGGCCGTCGCAAGGCGTTGGCCACGTCCTGGGCCACGTCCTTGGTGGCGCGGCATCGGAGGAGGGCGGCGGCCTTCCGCGCGGTCAGAAGTCCGAGGCGATGCCTTTGACTTCCCAGTCCCCGTAGCGGACGGGATCCGGCCCATCGCGGCCTCGAGATTCGTCCGGCCGTTGCGCGGCGTCGCGCGCGGCGCGTCGGGCGGCGGCCTCGGCAAGCGCGCGTTCCGCCGCCGCTGGAATAGGCTTTCTGGGCCCCGACGTCGTCTCGGTCGGTTTTGCACGGTTCATGCAGCTCTCCTTGCTCCCGGGAGCGGCAAGGTCAAGATGCGCCAAAAATGGCGGGAAAATATGACTGCCAAGTGCGGCACGAGGAAGCGGCCTCTGGCAGCCGGACGGCATCAACCCGACATTTTGGCAGTGAATGCCGGACCCGCGCGGGGCGGTAACGCGTTTGCCATGTGACCGGCGCCATGTGACCGGCGCCCGAGGAAAGCGAGCATGAACTACCTTCGTACTGCCATTCTGCTGGCGGGGCTGACCGCCCTGTTCATGGGCATCGGTTATCTCATCGGTGGCGCGGGCGGAGCGGTGATCGCCCTCTTCGTCGCGGCCGGCATGAATCTCGTCACCTATTGGAACGCAGACCGGCTCGTGCTCTCGATGCACGACGCCCATGAGGTCGACGAAACCACGGCCCCGGACCTCGTGCGTCTGGTGCGCGACCTTGCGCGCCAGGCCGGACTGCCGATGCCGCGGGTCTACCTCACGGACAATCCGCAGCCCAATGCGTTCGCCACCGGGCGCAATCCCGCACACGCGGCGGTCGCGGTGACGACCGGCCTGCTGCGGATGCTGTCGCGTGAGGAAATTGCCGGCGTAATCGCCCACGAGCTCGCCCATATCAAGAACCACGACACGCTGACCATGACGATCACCGCGACCATCGCGGGCGCGATTTCGATGCTGGCGCAGTTCGGGATGTTCTTCGGCGGCGGGCATCGCGACAACAACAGCGGTCTCGGCGTGATCGGCACGATCGCGATGATGATCCTGGCGCCGATCGCGGCCATGCTGGTGCAGATGGCGATCAGCCGCACGCGCGAATACGCCGCCGATGACCTCGGCGCCCGCATCAGCGGACGCCCGGATGCGCTGGCATCGGCGCTGATCAAGATTTCAAACGCCGCCCAGCAGATCGAGAACCCCTCGGCGGAGCGCAACCCCGCGACCGCGCATCTTTTTATTATCAATCCGCTGACTCACCACGGGATCGACAACCTGTTCGCGACCCATCCCTCGACCGAGAACCGCATTGCCGCGCTCGAGCGATTGGCCGCCGAGATGGGACGCGGCGGCTTCGACCGCCGGGCGAGCACGCCCGACTACCGCCCGCGGTCGGGGAGCCCGTGGGGTAACGCGGGTGGACGCGGCGGCCCATGGAGTTGATGGATCGCGGGTTTGATCGATAGCGAATCGTCGCCCCGCGGACGCGGGCATCAAGTACACTCGGGCCCGCGATCGAGCATTGCGCGTTTTCGGGAGAGGTAGCCCATCCGCTGCAGCCGTTGTCGGGCGGGGGAAAGCACGGCCCGACGACGGATCACAACCAGCCGAGGATGCCGCTCCTGCCCATCGAGCGCACGATCACGAGCGCGCCCGGCGTTGACCCTCCCGGCTTTGCCGCGCGGCGCATCGCCGCCGATATCCTCGACGGCGTCCTGCGCCGCCGCCGGCCGCTCGACGAGCAGCTCGAGGACCGCGCGGCGCATCCGGAGTTTGCCACCTTGCCGGATCGCGACCGGGCGCTGGTGCGCGCCCTGGTGACGTCGGCGTTGCGCCGGCTCGGTACGCTGCGCCATCTCCTCGGCCGCCGGCTCGCGCGCGGCCTTCCCGCCGACGCACCCAGGGTCGAAGTCGCCTTGCTGATCGGCGCCGCACAGATCCTCTGGCTCGAAGTGCCGGACCACGCTGCCGTCGACCTCGCCGTGCGCCTGGTCCAGGCCGACCGCCACGCCGCGCGCTATGCCGGCCTCGTCAACGCAGTGCTGCGGGGGCTCGCGCGCGACGGCGCTCACGACCTCGCCGCCCTCGATACCACCGCGCTCGACACCCCCGATTGGCTGATGACGCGCTGGGTGGCGAATTACGGGGCGGAGACTGCGCGCGCGATCGCGGTCGCCAACGGCCACGAGCCGGCGCTCGATCTGACCGTGACGAGCGACCCCGAAGGTTGGGCGAGCGCGCTCGGCGGACGCGTGCTCCCCACCGGTTCGGTGCGCGCGCAGGTGCATGGACCGATCTCGCAGCTTCCGGGCTATGGCGACGGTATCTGGTGGGTGCAGGACGCCGCGGCGGCACTGCCGGCGAAGCTCCTCGGCGATGTGCGCGGTCTCGCCGCCGCCGACCTCTGCGCCGCCCCGGGCGGCAAGACCGCCCAACTCGCCGCCGCCGGCGCCCGGGTGGTCGCGGTCGATCGCTCACCCGCCCGACTCGAGCGGCTGCGGCAGAACCTGTCCCGCCTGCATCTGTCGGCGGAAACCGTGGCCGCCGACGTCACGCAATGGCAGGCGGGCCCCTTCGACGCCGTCCTGCTCGATGCCCCCTGCTCCGCGACCGGGACCATCCGCCGCCACCCCGATATTCCCTGGCTCAAGCACGAGCGCGATATTGCCGCGCTCGCAGGGCTGCAACGTCGGCTCATTGCGCAAGCCGCCGAACTGACCAAGCCGGGCGGCGTCCTTGTCTATTGCACCTGCTCGCTCGAGCCGGAGGAAGGGATTGAGGTCGTCCGCGATCTTCTCGAGCGCAACCCTGACCTGCACCGCCAGCCGATGTCGGCCGCTGAGGTTTACGGTCACGCCGAGTGGCTCACCCCGGACGGCGACCTGCGGACGCTGCCCTGCCACCTGCCGGACGCCGATTCGCGCATGGCCGGCCTCGATGGCTTCTACGCCGCGCGTCTGCGCAGGAATTGAAGGGCTTATCCGCGGTTGGCCGGGAGCCTACCCTTCGCTATGTTCCGGCCACGGGAGTGACAACGCCCGCCAGGAGGGGAGCCATCACCTCGATGTCGCGCGTTTCCGTCGCGGAACGTACCAGACTATCCGTGTTCCTGGCGCGCGGACTCGTACGCAAGCTCACCAGCCGCGTAACGACGCATCCGATCGTCAATTGGCCGTTTTCCTTCGGGAAGGCCGACCGCGTCGTCATCGCGCCGCAGGACTTGCGCACGACCGACTCGACGCGGGCGGCCGAGATCTATGCTGGCCGGTTCGCCTTCGCCGGCAAGGTTGTCCTCTGCGACTCCCGCTCGCCGTTTGAGATCACTGCGCCATCCGAGGATTGGGCGGTCGGGCTGCTGGGCTTCGGCTGGCTGCGCCATCTGCGCGCCGCTCAATCCGGCATCACCCGCGCCAATGCCCGCGCGCTGGTCGACGAATGGATCGCCCTCAACAATTCCAGCGACGCCATCGCCTGGCGACCCGACGTTGTCGCCCGACGCGTGATCTCCTGGTTGAGCCAGGCGCCATTGCTGCTCGATGATGCCGACGTGCAATTCTATCGCCGCTTTCTGCGCAGCCTGACCCGGCAGGTCCGCCACCTCAGGCGTACGGTGTCGCATGCACGCGACGGCGTGCCGCGTCTGCAAGCCGCCATCGCGCTCACCTACGCCGCGCTGTGCATGGCGCGCCAGCAGCGTTACATCCGCGCCGCCACCAAGCGGCTGTCGGAAGAGCTGGCCCGGCAGATTCTCCCCGACGGCGGCCATGTCAGCCGCAATCCGGGCGCGCTCATCGAACTGCTGGTCGATCTCCTGCCGCTGCGCACCGCGTTCACCGCGCGCAACATCGCGCCGCCGCTGCCGCTGCTCAATGCCATCGATCGCATGATGCCGATGCTGCGCTTCTTCCGGCACGGCGATGGAAACTTCGCATTGTTCAACGGCATGGGGCCCACGCAGACCGATGTTCTGACCACCATCCTGGCCTATGACGATGCCCGCGGCGCCCCGCTCGCGAATGCGCCCCATTCCGGCTATCAGCGCCTGGAGAGCGCCGGCACGCTGGTGCTGATGGACGCCGGCCGGGGGCCGCGATGCCAGTGAGCCAGGAAGCCCATGCCGGCTGCCTGTCGTTCGAGCTCTCGGCCAAGCAGAGCCGGATCGTGGTGAATTGCGGATTGCCGTCGACCAGCCGGGAGGGCTGGCGGCAGGTGGCGCGCGCGACCGCGGCGCATTCCACCGTCACGCTCAACGATACCTCGTCGTGCCGTTTCATCGACTCCGGGCCGCTCAAGCGCATGTTGTTCGGCACGCCGATGATCGGCGGTCCACGCCAGGTGTCGGTGGCGCGCGAGGAACAGCCGGATGGCATGCTGCTGCGCGCCTCGCACGACGGCTACGCCGACCTCTTCAATGTCGTCCACGAACGCATTCTCGTGCTCTCGACCGACGGACGCAGGCTCGACGGCGAAGACCTGTTCACGCCCGTAAGCGGCCAGGCGATACCCGCGGACCGCGATCAGTTCGCATTGCGCTTCCACCTGCATCCCTCGATCAAGGCAAATCGAGTGGCGGATGGCCACAGCGCCATGCTGCTGATGCCGAGCAAGGAAGCCTGGACCTTCAACGCCTATGACGACCGGGTCGATCTCGAGGAAAGCGTCTATCTTGCCGGCCCCGACGGCCCGCGCCGGACGCTGCAACTCGTCATCTACGGCCGTGCCCGCAAGATTATGCGCGTGCAATGGACCTTCGCCGCGCAGTCCGCGAGCGGCCCCGCCGCCGGGACGCCCCGCCGCCCGCGCGAGGACGAGCCGCAACTGCCGTTGTGACCCTTGATTGCTGTCGCGCCCACGACAACGGACATCCGGTATCCACAGAATGAAATTCGGCAGGACCCTTGCCTCGTCGCGCGGCCAGTGATTACTGGATGTCGCGTTCCGGGCATGACAATCCCCGTTGTGACATTCGCCAAGGCATCATGACAGATCATCTCCGCCGCATCTCCCGCGCGCTGCTTTCCGTTTCCGACAAGACCGGCCTCGTGGATTTCGCGCGGGCGCTGGCGGAGCGCGGAATCGAGCTGGTCTCGACCGGCGGTACGCGCAAGGCGCTGGCGGATGCCGGCCTGGCCGTGCTCGACGTCGCCGATCTCACCGGCTTTCCGGAAATGATGGACGGCCGGGTCAAGACGCTGCATCCGGCGGTCCATGGCGGGCTGCTCGCGATCCGCGACAATGACGATCACGCCGCATCCATGCGCGCGCACGGCATCCGGCCGATCGATCTCCTCGTGGTCAATCTCTATCCGTTCGAGGCGACGGTCGCGAGCAACGCCGATTTCGAGACGTGCATCGAGAATATCGACATCGGCGGCCCCGCCATGATCCGCGCCGCGGCCAAGAACCACGCCGATGTCGCCGTGGTCGTCGAACCGGGCGACTACGCCATGGTGCTGACCGAACTCGGGCAACACGGCGGCGCCACTACGCTGGCGCTACGCCGCAGGCTCGCCGCCAAGGCCTATGCCCGCACCGGCACTTATGACGCCGCGATCTCCAACTGGTTCGCGAACGAGCTGGCGGATCCCGCGCCGGCTTTCCGTGCCATCGGCGGAAGTCTCATCGAGCCGCTGCGCTACGGCGAGAACCCGCATCAGGCGGCGTCGTTCTACCGCACACCCGAACGCCGTCCCGGCGTTGCCGCCGCGCGGCAGGTCCAGGGCAAACAGCTCTCCTACAACAACATCAACGACACCGACGCAGCCTATGAATGCGTCGCCGAGTTCGATCCCGCCCGCACCGCAGCCTGCGTGATCGTCAAGCACGCCAATCCGTGCGGGGTCGCCGAGGGCGCAAGCCTGCTCGAAGCCTATCGCAAGGCGCTGGCCTGCGACCCCGTGTCGGCCTTCGGCGGTATCGTGGCGGTGAACCGGCCGCTCGATGCCGATGCTGCGCGCGCCATCACCGACATTTTCACCGAAGTCATCATCGCACCCGGCGCGAGCGAGGAAGCGATCGCCATCATCGGAGCCAAGAAGAATCTCCGGCTGCTGGTCACCGGCGGCCTGCCGGATCCGCGCGCGGCCGGCATGATCGTGAAATCGGTCGCCGGCGGCCTGCTGGTGCAATCGCGCGACAATGCCGTCGTCGACGACATGACGCTCAAGGTCGTGACCGCGCGCGCGCCGACCAACGCGGAGCTTACCGATCTTGCCTTTGCGTTCCGCGTCGCCAAGCACGTGAAATCGAACACCATCGTCTACGCCCGGGATCTCGCCACCGTCGGCATCGGCGCCGGGCAGATGAGCCGCATCGATTCCGCACGCATCGCCGCGCGCAAGGCCGAGGACGCGGCGAAGGCCGCGGGCCTCGACGAACCGCTCACCCTGGGCTCCGTGGTCGCATCCGACGCGTTCTTTCCCTTCGCCGACGGCCTCCTGGTCGCGGTCGAAGCCGGCGCCACCGCCGTGATCCAGCCCGGCGGCTCCATGCGCGACGACGAGGTGATCAAGGCCGCCGACGACCACGGCATCGCCATGGTGTTCACGGGCACGCGGCACTTCCGGCATTAGTCCAGCCGCGAAGGTGCCGCGGGCGTTTGCCTCCGCAGGGGCGCACAAGGCGCTAGGTGGGAATGTGCGGGGCCGGCATCGCCGTCAATTCTTGACGAGATCGCCCAACAGGCTCGCCGCCACCGAGAGCTTCGAGAGCGTCAGCCCGGAATTGGCGATCTCGTGCACCGACATGCGGATGCGGTCGACCGCGGCCTTGCGGGGCGCGACCCAGGCCTCCACCGCATTCGCTCCGGCCACGCCGTTGCCCGCCATGGCGGCGGTGAGCCGCCGCTCGGCGTCGCCGATCGAATTGAGCGCGCGGTCGAGCGCGAGCCGGTCGAAATAGTCCGAGATCACGATGCCGCGGGCGGCGCCGACGATCTGGTCGAGACGGAAGAACGCTTCGGCGGCGAAATAGGTGGCCGCGACCTCGGCGATATTCTGGCCCGCGCGGTCGGCGACCATCACGATATCGGGCGCGGCGACCAGCACCCGCAACGTGGCGAGACGGCGCGCGAGCTCGGGCGGCACGCCTTCCCTCCGCAGCTCGGCCTCGCGCTCCCCGCGCGCGGCAGCGGCCGCTTCCGGCAGCACGTCGTCGAGGACGGCCTCCACTGCTGCAATGCCGTCGCGATAGTGCGCGACGATGGACGCGAGCCCCTGCGTGAGATCGACGTTGCGCAGGAACCAGACCAGCCGGTCGAGCAGCAGATCCTGCACCGCCTGATAGAGCGCGAGCTGCAGCTTGCCGGAGATCTTGTTGTCGAGCGCGTCGATCTCGCCATTGAGCGCGGTCATCCCGTAGCTGTCGCGCACGGCGGCAAAGGCGGCGGCGATGCTTGCCGCCGAGGCGCCGGTCTGATCGGCGATGCGCACCAGCAGCGAGGGACCGCCGCGATTGACCATGGAATTGGCAAGCTGCGTGGCGATGATGTCGCGCCGCAGCCGATGGTGCTCGACCGCATCCGGGAATTGCTCGGTGACCGCTCCGGGGAAATAGCGGCCGAGCTCGCGGCCGAGATAGGGATCGTCCGGCACATTCGATTGCAGAAGCTCGTGGTGGAGCGCGAGCTTGGCATAGGCCAGCAGCACCGCCAGCTCGGGGCGCGTGAGTGCCTGCGAGCGCCTCCTGCGCTCGGCGATCTCCTTGTCGTCGGGCAGGAACTCGACCGCTCGATCGAGCTCGCCCGCGGTTTCCAGCGTCTGCATCAGGCGCTGCTCGAAGCCGAGATCCTCGAGCCCGCGCCGCTCGGCCAGCGAGATCGCCAACGGCTGCAGATAGTTGTTGCGCAGCACCAGTGCCGCCACGTCGTCGGTCATGGCGGCAAGGAGCGCATTGCGGGCCTCGCGCGAGAGCCGGCCGTCGCGCATCGGCGTCGCCAGCGCGATCTTGAGATTGACCTCGAGGTCCGAGGTATTCACGCCCGCCGAGTTGTCGATGGCATCGGTGTTGAGCCTGATGCCTCGCAGCGCCGCCTCGACGCGGCCGCGCTGCGTCATGCCGAGATTGGCGCCCTCCCCGATCACCTTGGAACGTATATCGGCGCCGGTGATGCGGACCGGATCATTGGCGCGATCGCCCACCGCCTCGTCGGTCTCGGCCGATGCGCGCACATAGGTGCCGATCCCGCCGAAGAAAATCAGATCCACCGGCGCTTTCAGGATCGCCCTGATCACCTCCTGCGGCGTCGCCTTGGGCGTGTTCAAATCCAGCGCCGCGCGCGCCTCGTCGGAGAGCGCGATCTCCTTCAGCGCGCGCGAGAATACGCCGCCGCCCTTGGAAATGAGCTTTGGATCGTAATCCTGCCAGCTCGAGCGCGGGAGATCGAACAGACGCCGGCGCTCGTCGAAGCTCCTGTCGGGATCGGGAGCCGGGTCGATGAAGATGTCGCGGTGGTCGAAAGCGGCGACGAGCTTGATCGTTCTCTCCCGCAGCATGCCGTTGCCGAACACGTCACCCGACATGTCGCCGATGCCGACAACGGTGAACGGCGTCTTGCCGATGTCGACGTCCATCTCGCGGAAGTGGCGCTTGACCGATTCCCAGGCGCCGCGGGCGGTGATCCCCATCTTCTTGTGGTCGTAGCCGGCCGAGCCGCCGGAGGCGAAGGCGTCGTCGAGCCAGAAGCCATGCTCCTGCGCGATCGCATTGGCGATGTCGGAGAACGTTGCCGTGCCCTTGTCGGCCGCGACCACGAGATAAGGATCGTCGTCGTCATGGCGCAGGACATTGGCAGGCGGAATCACGCCCTGGGGACCGAGATTGTCGGTGATATCAAGCAGGGTCGAGATGAACAGCTTGTACGCCGCCGTGCCCTCGGCCTGCACCGCTTCCCGGGTTCCGCCCGCCGGCAGCAGCTTCGGCACGAAGCCGCCCTTGGCGCCGACGGGGACGATGACAGCGTTCTTCACCTGCTGGGCCTTGACCAGGCCGAGGATTTCGGTGCGGAAGTCCTGCGGACGGTCCGACCAACGGATGCCGCCGCGCGCGACCTTGCCGAAGCGCAGATGCACCCCCTCGACCCGCGGCGAGTAGACGAAAATCTCATAGAGCGGGCGCGGCGGCGCCAAACCATCGAGTGCGCGGCTTGCGAACTTGAGCGCGATGAGGTGTTTCGGCAACCCGTCGGCGCCGATCTGATAGAAATTGGTGCGGATGGCCGCCTGCACCGCGTTGACGAAGCGGCGCAGGATGCGGTCCTCATCGAGGCTCGCCACCGCTTGCAGCGCGGCTTCGATGGCCGCGGCGGCTTCGGCCTCATGTGCCTTGCGCTCGTCTGCCGATTGATCGGGGCGCGGATCGAAACGCGCCTGGAACAGGCGCAGAATGTCGGCGGCGATGGCTGCGTGCTTGACCAACGTCGTCCACATATAGTCCTGGGAATAGGGCACGCGGATCTGCCGCAGAAAGCGCGAAACGGTGCGGATCAACGCCACGTCGCGCCACATCATCCCCGCCGCCAGCACGAGCGCGTTGTAACCGTCGTTCTCGGCACCGCCGCCCATCACCACCAGGAAGGCCGCCTCGAGGCCCTGCTTGATGGACTTGAGGTCGACCGCACGCCCGTCGGCGCGCTCGAGCAGCATGTCGTGGAGCCAGACGTCGGATTTGGCTTTGGCGTCGTCCGCGACGTGGCGAGCGATCTGATAGGTACGCTCGTCCACGACCTTGAAGCCCATATTCTCGAGCACGGGCACGCGCTCGGACAGCGGAATTGGCCGCTGGTAGCTCCATATCTTCAATCCAACGGCGTTGCCGTGATCCCCGGCGCGACGGTGAAAGTCGACGCCCAGTGGCCGGCCCGGCGACAAGCCCTCCATGATCCGGATGTCGTCGACGGTCGCGGCAGGAGAATAATTTTCGCGATAGCCGTCGGAAAAGGCATCGCGATAACGCTCCAACAGCGCGCGCGCCCGCACCGGATCATAGATGCGTGCCAATTCCTCGCCGAGCTTGTCGATCCAGGTGCGCACGATCGCCTCGACCGCACGCTCGAGACTCGCGCGATCCGGATTAGGCACGTGGCCCGGCGAAACGGCGATGATGAAATGGACACGGACGAGCGGACCTTCGGGAAAGAACGGATGGAACGCGCTCACTCGGCCCTTGTAGACGCGGGCGAGATAATCGCCGATCTCCTTGCGCACGTCGCTGTCGTAGCGCTCGCGCGGTACGTAGACGAGGACGGAAATGTAGCGATCGAAGCGGTCGTGGCGCGGCAACACCCGCACGCGCGGCCGTTCGTCGAGCTGCAGCACCGCCATGGCGAAATGGTAGAGCGTGTTCTCGTCGAGCTGGAAAAGCTCGTCGCGCGGGTAACTCTCCAGCACATTCACCAGCGCCTTGCCCGAATGCCCGTCGGGGTCGAAGCCGGCACGCGCGAGCACCGCATCGACCTTGTGGCGCAGATAGGGGATGGTCCGCGTCGAGCGCGTATAGGCGGTGGAGGTGAACAGGCCGACGATACGGCAGCTCGCCGATGAGCTTGCCGCCGTGGTCGAAGCGCTTCACGCCCACATAGTCCATATAGACGCGCCGGTGGACGCGCGAGCGACCTGCGGATTTGGTGACGATGAGCAGCGTCGGCTCCTGCAGGAGCGCCCGGATCTCCGGGCGTGATCACGAGCGGCTGGTTCCAGCGCTGGACCACCCCCACGTCGCGGGCGCGCAAAATGCCGAGCCCGGTTTCGAACACGGGCTCGAGCGCATCCTCGCCGGCGCTGAACTTGTAATCGCGAACGCCGAGGAAGGTGAAGTTGTTGTCGATGAGCCACGCGAGAAATGCGACAGCTTCGGCGATCTCGTCCGCCGGCACCGGCGGAGGGTGGGTTTCGAGCTCGACGATCACATCCTCGACGCGCTTCATCATCGGCCGCCAGTCGGCAACGCAGAGGCGGATGTCGGCAAGCACCCGCTCGATGGCCGCGACGATGTCGGCGCGGCGCGCCTCGTCATCGATCGGTTCGAGATGGATGTAGATGACGCTCTCGCGCGGCATCCCGGGAGCGGCTTTGGCCTCTTTGAGGGCGGTGAGACGGCCCGCCGCGTCGCGCGTGACGGCCAGAACGGGATGCACGACGAAGCGAACGTCGATGCCGCGTTCGGCCAACTCCGCCAGCACCGAGTCGACCAGGAACGGCATGTCGTCGTTGACGATCTCGAGCACCGACTCGTTGCGCCGCCGCTCTCGCTCTCCGCGCGGCGCCACCGTATCGAGGCGGATGTTCGGCACGCCCGGCTTGCGCACGGCGAGCAGGGACCAGGCGTCGGCGGCAAGTTCGGCGAGCTGGCGCGGGTCGTAGCGCAGAAGATCTTCGGGGCCGCGTGGGCAAAAATCCCGGCGATGAAATCCTCCGGAACCTCGCGATGGCCGGCGCGCAGGATTTTGCCCGCCGCGGCGATCAGCGCCGCTTCGGCCCGCTCTTCATCGGTGCCGGGAAGCTCGGCGGCTACCATGTCGTTTTTCCTCGGCGCACCTACGTGAGCGCACGGCGTGCTTGAGGTTCAAGTCCATGCCGCCTCAAGTATTTCCCATGTCGCACTCAAGTCTTTCTCATCGAGGCTGCGGCGTCGAGCGCTAAGTTTCGACCGCCTTGGAGCGGATACCGCTCCGCGGTCAAAAACGGTAGGATCGGCCATTCCACGACAGGGAGACGCCCGTGCCCCAACCGACGAAGAACGCCGCCAAGAGGCGACCTGCTGCTACCCGCCGCTCACCGGTCATCAAGGCTGCCAAGGCACAGCCTGCGCCGCATACCGGCGCAGAGGATGACGTCAAGATCACGGCGCTCAAGCTGCCACCGGGAGAGCTCTCGCCGGAGATGGATGCCTACTTCAAGAAGTGCGACGAAAAGCTGGGCTTCGTGCCCAATGTGCTCAAGGCGTTTGCCTTCGACGACGCCAAGCTGCAGGCGTTCGTCGACTACCGCCAGGAGCTGGTGCAAAACGCCGCCAGTCTTTCCAAGCTCGAAATCGAGATGATCGCCACCGTGGTGTCGTCGCAAAACCGTTGCTTCTATTGCATCACCGCCCACGGCAACGCGGTCCGTCAGCTCGGCGGCCCCGTGCTGGGGGAGATGATGGTGATGAATTATCGCGCCGCGAGGCTCGACAAGCGTCAGCGCGCGATGCTCGATTTCGCCGTGAAGCTCACGACCCAGCCTTGGGAGGTGGAGGAGGAGGATCGCGCGCGTCTGCGCCGCGCCGGGTTCAACGATCGCGACATCTGGGATATCGCCTCGGTCGCCGCGTTCTACAATATGACCAACCGGCTTGCCTCGGCGACCGACATGCGGCCGAACAGCGTCTATCACGGGCAGGCAAGATAGCGGCGACAGGGAGGACAAGATGAGACCAGTCTATTTGCTCACTGCCGTCATCGCGGCAGCATTCACCACGCAAGTCGGCGCCCCGCAGGCTTTGGCGCAAACTCCGAAGGTCGTCATGGAAGAGATGATGGTGCCGTCGGAACCCGGCATTGAAATCTACGTGCGCAACAAGCGCCCGGCCGACATGACCGCATTCCGACCCGAGCGCACGCTGTTGTTCGTGCACGGCGCGACCTACCCCGCCCACACGTCGTTCGACCTCAAGCTCGACGGCATGTCGTGGATGGACTACATCGCCGCGCGCGGCTACGACGTCTACCTGCTCGACATCCGCGGCTACGGCAAATCCACACGACCGCGGGAGATGGACGACAAACCCGACGCCAATGCGCCGGTCGTGCGCGGCGTCACCGCCGTCAAGGATATCTCGGCGGTCGTCGATTTCATTCTCAAGCGCCGCAGCATCCCGCGCCTCAACCTGTTGGGCTGGTCGTGGGGGACCACGCTGATGGCGACTTACACCACCGAGAACCCCGGCAAGGTCGAGCGCCTCGTGCTCTATGCGCCGGCGTGGATTCGAACGACACCATCGCTCTCGCGGCCGGCCGGCCCGCTCGGCGCCTACCGCGCGGTCGCGCGCGAGCAGGCGAAGAGCCGCTGGCTGACCGGCGTGCCCGAGGACAAGAAGGCGACCCTGATCCCGGCCGGCTGGTTCGAGAGCTGGGCCGACGCCACTTTCGCCACCGATCCGGTGGGGGCCAAGATGACGCCCCCGGCGCTGCGCGCGCCGAACGGCGTGCAGCAGGACGGCGACGAGTTCTTCTCGGCGGGCAAACCCTATTACGACCCGGGCAAGATCACCGTGCCGACCCTGCTCGTCCATGCCGAGTGGGACCGCGACACGCCGGCCTATATGGCGCAGACCTTGTTCCCGCTGCTGGTCAACGCACCTGGCAAGCGCTACGTCCAACTGCCCGAAGGCACACACACGATCATGATGGAGAAGAACCGCCTGATGCTGTTCGAAGCGGTGCAGGCCTTCCTCGACGAATCCGGAAAGTCGTAGACGCAGCCGATATCATCCACCCAAAAGTAGTCGCGCGCAGGTAGACGGGGTCACGGCATCAAATCTCCACCAGCTTGTTCGGCAGCTCGTCGGGGTTGAGCACGCCGGGCGGGAAGTGCTCCGCCAGCACTGCGCCGCACTGCTCGATCGCAGCGATGAAGCCGTCGGCAGTCCGTCCCTGGCTTATCCCTGCGATCAACGCCGCGACCGCCTGATCCCATACCTGCGGCGTCACTTTGGCGTAGATGCCGCGATCGGCCACGATCTCGGCATAGCGCTCGGCGACCGAGGCAAAGATCAGCACTCCCGTCCGATTCTCGGTCTGGTGCAGGCCCTGGGCGAAGAATTGCTGCATGGCCTCGGTATGCGCGCGTTCATGCTTGGTGCGGCGCGGCACGATATGGAAGCGGATACCCGGCAGCGAGAGCCCGGCGCCACGACGATGAAGACGACGAGTTGAATGAGATAGATGAGCGAGGCCGGCCAGAGCGTGAGATAGATCAACGGCGCCGGCACGGCGAGCGCAACAGCCGCGGCCCACGCGACCGGCACCAGGCGATAGTCGCTCGAATGCCGCGCGATGACGCAGAAGATTTCGCCTGACGTCTTGGCCTCCGCCGCGCTGATGGCGTCCCCGATACGATCCTTGTCGGCCTGCGAGATCATCGCACCCTTCACCAGCTTCCCGACGACCCGCCGCCGCCGAACGATCCGCCACCGCCGGAAAACCCGCCGCCGGAAAACCCGCCGTCGGAGGAGCCGGAGGACCAGCCCGACCCCGCAGACGAGCCGCTCGACCACCCCCCGCGCGACCTCCCCCGACCGCCGTTCCGCGGGATGGTGCCGACGAGCGTAAGGAATACGAATCCGAACACTGCGAAAACCAGCAGCATGATCAGGATCGAATCCCAGCGCGTCGTCGGTTCGGGCCGCTTGGCGGCACGCTGCTGCCATTCGGCGGCGTCGCCAGTCAGCACGCTGACGATGTCGTCGACGCCACGCGTGATGCCGCCGGCGAAATCACCGGCGCGAAAGCGCGGGGTGATCGCATTCTCGATGATAAGCCGCGAAACGGCATCGGTGAGCGCGCCCTCGAGCCCGTAGCCCACTTCGATGCGCACCTTGCGCTCGTTCGGCGCCACGATCAGCAGCACACCGTTGTTCTTGCCTTTCTGACCGATCTGCCAGCGGCGGCCGAGCTCGACGCCGAAATCCTCGACCGAGGTCCCTTGCAGCGATTTCAGCGTCACCACCACGAGCTGGTCGGTGGTCTTGGCTTCGAACGCGGCGAGCTTGTCGGTGAGAACCGCCCGCGTTTGCGGGTCGAGAATATTGGCATCGTCCACCACGCGCCCGGTGAGCGCGGGGAAGTCGAGCGCGAGCGCCGGGAGGAGGAGCAGAAGCGTCAGGAAGGCAGTCAGTGCGAGGCGCGCTCCGCCGGACCGAGATACGGCCGCAGGAACGGGCGGCGAACCCGGTCGGCTCCCTCTCCCGGGCGGGGAGAGGGAATACACCGGGTGCGCAGTAAGGATGCGCGCGACAATGTGATGCGCGCCTTGCGTCCATGCTGGTGCGCTCAGAATTTCACCTGCGGCGGCGTCTTCACGTCCTCCGCCACGGTGAACGTCTCCATCGGCTTGTTGTTCTTGTAAAGCGTGGAGGCCCAGATCACGCCGGGAAAGGTGCGCAGCTCCGTGTTGTACTGCCGCACCGCCTCGATGTAGTCGCGGCGCGCCACTGCGATGCGGTTCTCCGTGCCTTCGAGCTGCGATTGCAGCGCGAGAAAATTCTGGTTCGATTTGAGATCGGGATAGCGCTCCGAAACCGCCAGCAACCGTCCGAGCGCGCCGGTGAGTTGCGCCTGCGCGTCCTGAAAGCGCTTGAACGCTTCCGGATTGTTGACGATATCGGGCGGAATCTGCACCTGAACCTGGGTCGCCCGCGCGCGCGCGTTGATCACTTCCTCGAGCACCTGCCGCTCCTGCGCGGCGTAGCCCTTCACCGTCTCGACCAGATTGGGAATGAGATCGGCGCGGCGCTGATATTGATTGAGCACGTCCGACCACTTCGCCTTGGCCGCTTCGTCATAGCTGGGAATGTTGTTGACGCCGCAGCCCGCGAGCAAGAGGCCGAGACCCGCGACCAACACGGGAATGCGAGCAAGGCGCAGCACGCTCGATGCGTAGCTCATGGTAGACCTCCCATACTGACTTCCCTGGCACAGCGCACGCCGGCCGCTGCTACCGCCTATTCGCAGCCGGCGCAATCCGAAGCGATGACGCTGGTACAGACAGCGACTCCCTCGCCTCGGACGTGGCGAAGCATTATAGCGATGTTGGGGCGGATGTCCGCGCCGATGGAACTTCCGGGGAGTGCAGGTCCTGAAGCGTGGATCGCCTTGAGGCGTAGAGTTTGGAGTACCGGATGATCGTCGGCCGCCGAGTCCTGCTTGCATTGCTTGCATCTGCGATCTGCCTCGGTCCGCTCGCAGCGCAGAACTCCACGTTGCCCGATGCCGCGCCTGCGCCCGGCGGACGGATCGCAGCGGTCACCGCGCAACATGGGATGGTGGTGGCGCAGGAGGCGCGCGCCGCGCGTATCGGGGTCGACATCCTGCGCCAGGGCGGCAACGCGGTCGATGCCGCCGTCGCGACCGGCTTTGCGCTGGCGGTGACCTATCCGCGCGCCGGCAATATCGGTGGCGGCGGCTACATGCTGGTGCACCTCGCCGGGCGCAATCTCGACACCGCGATCGACTACCGCGAAACCGCGCCGGCCGCGACCACGCCCGAGATCTTCCTGGACCAACGGGGCGAGGCCGATCCGCAGAAGTCGCGCGATTCCGCGCTGGCGATCGGCGTACCCGGCACGGTCGCGGGGCTCTCCCTCGCGCACACGAAATACGGCTCGGGACGATTCACGCTGGCGCAGTTGATCGCGCCGGCGATCCAGCTCGCGCGCGAGGGCATTCCGATCGAGGACGATACCGCGGACTCGCTGCCGCGCTCGCAGGCGCGCCTGGCCCGCTGGCCGTCCACGGCGAAGATCTTCTTCGCCGACGGCCGCGTGCTCGGTCCCGGCGCGACCCTGGTACAGAGGGACCTCGCCGATACGCTTGCCGCGATCGCCCGGTCGGGGCCGGAAGCGTTCTACGAGGGTGCGACCGCCGAGAAGATCGTCAGCCGCCGTGCGCGCCGCGGGCGGCCTGATGACGCGCGACGATCTCAAGAACTATCGGGTGGTCGAGCATGCACCGGTACGGGGGCGCTATCGCGGCTACGATGTCCTCTCGATGCCGCCATCCTCCTCCGGGGGCGTGATCCTGATCGAAATGCTCAACATCCTGGAAGGCTACCCCGATCTTGCCGCGGATGACGCGCGGCGGCTGCACCTGATGATCGAGGCGATGAAGCTCGCCTACGCCGACCGCGCCACCTTCCTCGGCGATCCCGCGAGCGTCGATGCGCCGCTCGCGCGCCTGCTGTCGAAGAACTATGCCGCCAAGCTGCGTGCGCGCATCAATGCCGCGCAGGCGCGGCCGGCGCGGGACATTTATTCCGGCGGCGCGACGCTGCGCGAGGGGGGAAATACGACGCATTTCTCCGTCGTCGACCGCTTCGGCAACGCCGTCTCGAATACCACGACGCTCAATTTCAGCTACGGCCTCGGCCTTGTCGCCGACGGCACCGGCATCCTGCTCAACAACGAGCTCGACGATTTCGCCGCCAAGCCCGGCGCGCCCAACGCGTTCGGACTGGTGGGCGGCGCGGCGAACGCGCCGGGACCCGGCAAGCGCCCGCTGTCATCCATGACGCCAACCATCGTGCTCAAGAACGGCAAGCCGTTCATCGTCACCGGCTCCCCCGGCGGCAGCCGCATCATCACCGCGGTGCTGCAGGTGATCCTCAATGTGATCGACCGCAAGCTCTCGATCGCGGACGCGGTCGCGGAGCCGCGCATCCATCATCAATGGTTGCCCGACGAGGTTATGGTCGAGCGCGGATTGCGGCCCGACCTGATCCGCGCACTGGAGGCACGCGGCCACACCGTGGCGGAGCGTTTGCCGCCGACCTCGGCCAATTCGATCCTGGTCACCACGGGCGGCCTCGTCGGCGCGCCCGACAACCGCACCCGCGGCGCGCTGGCCGCGGGCTATTAGGGCG
>CAWIGD010000043.1:0-76254 GCA_963835165.1 uncultured Alphaproteobacteria bacterium | reverse complement strand
ATCGATCATCGTCTGGGCGGTCTCCAGTCACGACGAGCCGACCGCGAGCGATGCTCTTGCGATCTTCGCGCTGGTCGTCGTCCCGATTTTCCTCGCCCTGGTCTTCGCGCTTCAGCGGAATCTGCGCCGCATGCAGCGTGTCCTCGCGGGTGCGCCGCGCACGGAGGAGCGGATCACGCCGCGCGAGCTGCGCCACGCCATGGCCAAAGCCGTGTCGCTGCGGCGATCGGTGCTCATCGGCGCTCTGTGGGCGGTAACCTGCCTGTTCCAGATCACGAGTTCTCGTGATCAGAAATGGCCGACATCCCCTCTTCGGCGACGTCGAATCCTATTTGAGTTTTGTCACTGCGACGGTGGCCGCCGGCTTGGCTATCCACTACCTCCGTCTCGCCATACGCAAGTTCAGGCAGCACGAAGAAGAGGTAAGCTGATAATCGTCGGACGCCGGGTCGGGGTGGGACCTGCGGGGCGAAGGACCGGGATAATTTGCACAATCGAGGGTTAGCTGATCGGTTCGGGATGGGCTTTCTCCCCCGATCCATCTTCTTCCCGCTGGCGAGTGGTCGACGGAGATTTCGGCGGCCCCGCGACAGTGAAGGTCATCCTTGGAACAATCGATCACGTTCCATCGCGGCGTCGAAAATGACGAGCGCCTGAGCCACGGCAGTCGCAAGGGCAACGGGTGATAGGCAGGCGCGCCGACCGCGAAATTAACACCTGCCGGTCCGGAACGGCGGCCGCCGCCTCGACGTTGACCGAAGCGGGCGGCGGCCCGCAGCCACCCGCCGCGCGGCCGCAAACAGGGATTACGCAAACCGGAGGCGAAGTGAGCCGGCCATGGCAACTTATCCCTTGGAATTTCATAGACGTTCTGAGCGGCAATGGGCGCGCCGAGCGCTGGCGTCCCGGTCTGAACCCCTGCCGGGCCTGCGCCTGGGTCGTCCGCAAGGTCCACGTCCGGACGATGTGCGACCCGATATTTCGATCAGCTTGCTTCTGAATCGGAGCGCTCTTGCCGCCGAGGCGTCGAAAAAGTGCCGAACCTTCAAGCCGTCCCGGTCGTGCACGTCCCGGCGACGCCGTAGCGCGCCGGGCTAGATGCGGGTGGGACCCAGAGTAGTAGCGCGTTCACGCCGATCGGCCGGGCACGACGTGCGCCCGGCCGGCGAACTGATCAAGCCTCTGATCGTTTACGCCCTGCTCTCCCTGATCCCCCCGACCCGCCGCCCTGCCGCCGGCGCCAGCCACGAGGGCCCCGACCCCGATGACGGGCGGCCCGCGACCGGGGCATTTGGGACGACGCGCAGCACGGACGAACCGCGCGGCGTCCAGCATGATCGAGCCCGCGAGAGCGATCGCGGTCGGGAGGCCACCGCGCCGTGGCAGATTCCCTGGGCCGGATGGAAGGACATCTTCTGGCGCACCTATGGCCAGATCGGTGAAGACCGTCTCCTGGCGGTGGCGGCCGGGGTGGTGTTTTACGGATTGCTTGCGCTCTTCCCTGCGGTGACCGCTTTTGTGTCCCTTTATGGTCTGTTCGCGAAGGCCTCGACCGTCAATGAACACCTCTCCCTTGCCGATGGTCTGCTGCCGGGAGGTGGCGTGGACATCATTCGAGACCAGGTGGACCGGATTGCGGCGAAGGGCGAAACTAAGCTTGGCTTCGCATTCGCGTTCGGCCTCGCGCTCGCGCTCTGGAGCGCCAATGCCGGAATGAAAGCGCTCATCGACGCGCTCAATGTGATCTACGACGAGAAGGAGAAGCGCGGCTTCATCAAACTCAATTTCGTCTCTCTGATCCTGACCGCGGGTGGCCTCCTGGCCATCCTGACCGCGGTCGGGGCGATTGTGGTATTGCCTGTCGTCCTGTCCTTTGCAGGTCTGGGCGGTTGGACGGAGACTCTGCTTCGTCTGTTGCGCTGGCCGCTGCTGCTCTTCGTAGTCATCTTCGGTCTGGCCGTCCTGTATCGGTTCGGTCCGAGCCGGGAACGCCCGCGCTGGGAATGGCTTTCGGTCGGAAGCGTGTTGGCAGCGGTCGCGTGGCTGGTGAGCTCGGCGGCGCTGTCCTGGTACTTGGCGAACTTCGCCAATTACGATGCGACCTATGGTTCCCTCGGGGCCGCCATCGGCATGATGATGTGGATGTGGATCTCCTCGATCGTGATCTTGTTCGGTGCTGAGCTCAATTCCGAGGTCGAGCATCAGACTGCCCGCGACTCCACGACCGGTCACGAACAGCCGCTCGGCCAACGCGGAGCCGCCATGGCCGACACCGTGGGCGCGGCCGCAAGCTAGACGTCGATGAAACGGATTTGATGGCGCGAACGCTCCGCTGCGGATGCCGGTCTGTTGCGCGGGATGGAACTTCACGCGCCTCGCCGAATTGACGGGGCGGACGCCCATCCGTGCCGGAGCATCCCACGTGCTCGAACTGGAGCGGAGGAGCACATGGATATAGAGACCGACACCAATCTGATTGCCGCCGAGTTGATGGCTGTCCAAGGCATCTTGATGTGCGTCTTGCGACGGATCGCTGCGGTTGATCAGAATCTGGCGAGCGCTGTCGAGGGCGGGTTCGACGACGCGGCGAACCTGGCCGAGAAGATGAAGGTCGCGCTCGGGGCCGGGGTGCCCTCCAAAGAGGCGGTCGAATCACTGAGAACCATCGAACGACTGCGGGCCGGCATTCTGGGCAATCATGACATGACGGAATAGCGCGATCGCTACCATGGCGACGCGAGACATGAGCGAAACGCGACTTGGGGCAGCTCTGCGCGCGAAGGCGCCCCCTACGGTCAGAGAATTAGTTTTCGCCGATCCTGAACGTAAGGGCCAAGGTGATCCAGTTGGCACCTTCACCGGTCAGATTGCGTCCATAGATGACGTCCCAGTCCACGTCTTTCGTCGGACTGTAACGGATACCACTCTGAAAGCGGGGGTTGGTCGCACCGGGACCGATCAGGGCGAAGACTTCGGAAATGACACTCCACTGTTTCACGAAATTCCACGAGACGCCCGCGCCGGCCGTGGCGTAGAGCGCGCCCGGGTCCCCGTTGTACTGGGCGCCGATATTGATATTGAGCCGCAGCTCCCTGCTGAAATCGAATGTCACGGGGACGTTGAGGATCAGCCCGTTGGCGGCGTGGTTGAAGGGGTCGTAAACCACCGCGCCGGATAGCGCCAACCCGAAGCTGGTTGGGCGGATCGGCAGCGGCACCGCCTTGGCCGTGAGCGAGACTGTCGAAATGCCCTCGCCGTCGGAGCGGGCGTTCACCAAGTTCGTGCCCAATTCCACCGGCGAGCCAAAGTTGACGACGCAGGCGGGGCTGAAGACGGTAATGCGGTCGCCGTTGCCGGCCGATGAGTTCCAGGACTCCATCTCGCAGGAGCCGACCTTTCCGATCTCGGCGTCGTCGACATAGTACGGGCCGCCCAGCCTTGCCGCGAAGGCTTGCGGGACCGGCAGGAGCAACATGAAAGCCGCAAACGCGAATGCCCCTGCGCAGGCGCAGACCGGACCTTGCCTGCATTCTTTCGAACGAACGGCCTCCATCGCGCACCGTTGAAGCAGAGGTGAAGAACGGTACCTCTCAGGTCGGGACGTCATTCCAAGCTCGTCCGGTTTTAGTGCTTGCGGGCGGATGCGAATACATGATTTCGCCTGCGGCAATCTTTTTCCGTGGCGCGTATCCCTCGGGCCACACCGGACCGCGCGTTCGCCGTCAACCGCCAGGACGCCGTCCTCCAAGCCGGTGTGACCCGCTCACGGCGTCGGCCCTTGGAACGATGGCGGGGGAGGGGCGTTGGACGAGGGATGTTTATCTTTTTCTCAAATGGATTTGGCGTGGTCGGGTCGATCGTTGTGTCGTTGGCCTTGACGCTCCTGCTGCTGTACGCGTGTTCCGGGCCCTAAGACCGGATCGGTCGTACGCTCGCTGATGCGGCTTTGCGGCGACGGGCTAGTTCGGATCGACGATAGCGAACGAATTGAGGAACCTGCGTCCCAGCGGATTGCCCGCAGGACCGACAAATAGCGCCTGTATCAGGCGATTGTCGGCGAGAACGATCCTCGCTTCGATTTTGTCCTTGTCGGCGTCTTCGATCAAGATACGCCGGGCCGGATACCCGCCGATCATGTCGGCTTTTGAACTCAGCACCGTCTTGCCCTCGGTCATGCCTTTGACCACGGCATCGAGCAGCGTGTTCGTGTCGAGCGGGCTCTTTTCATCCTTCGTGCCATAGATCGCCAGGAATGCCATGTCCCGGAAACCGACGATCGCTTGGTAGGCCGTATTGCCGGCCTTCGTTTTCTGCGTTTCGAGCTTCGGCTTGCCCGGCATCTCGATGCGGAAACCGATGCCGGCCGGCCGATACTCGTCCCAGGTTTGCGCGTGCGTCTTCGCCGGCATGCCCGCCACAAGACCGAGCGCGATCAGCGCGAAAGCAAAGCGCATGTGTGTCCTCCAAGAAGAAGCCAGTGGCCTGGTTCCGCGGTCGTCTCACGCTCGTTCAAGCTCGCGGATTGAATCATAAGTTGCAAGCGGACGCCACCATATGGACGCGACGACATTCGCGGCAGCGACGGCAAGATTTACCAGCTCGATCTCGACCCAGCGTTCAATTGCTCAAGCAGAAGCTGGAAAATGCACCCATCGGGCTACAGCCATCGCCGGGACTGTCGGATGCTTCGGAATCGCGCTATAATTGTTCTGTTCGTGGAGGCGGGCGTCATGAATGCTGGCAAGGTGACGTGGCAGCTGTTGCGCGTCTCACGTTGGGCGCTGTGGCTCGCCTTTCTCGGCTATTGCTTTTACGTGTACGCCTTCCGCGAGGGCCAGTACAACCAGTTCGGCCATCTTCCCTTCAGTACCGAGTTGACGATATTCGGGTTGGCGACCGCTGCCGTTTTCGCCGGCCTGCTGGAAATGATGATGCGTGAACGAGCGGGCATTCCAAGGCCGTCATACGGCGCTTCGAGCCAGCCGGATCCTCAACCGCGCGGCCGGGTCTGATGTCGGCTTGAAGTCGGCAACCGGCGCATCCTGATCCGGCCGGATTTCACGAACGGCGATTCCTGCCGCTGGGCTCACCAGAAATTGGACGCCGTAGCCTCCGCGACCATACCCGCCCCTTTGATACTCGACCTCGCGCCAGGACGGAGCGCCATACCAATACGGGTCGCGGCGACGGTTCTGCCGGCTCGCCGACTTCTTAGGTTTCTTGGCGGTGGTAACGGACTTCTCGGATCCGGTGGCACTCGCGGCCGCGACCTCGGCTTCGCTCGCCTTCGCCATTGCGCCTGATGCGCCGGCGCCGGAAAGCGCCGCCTCGATCATGCCCGTGGCGGGAGCGGCGCTGCGGCCGATAGCCACGGCGGCGATGGCCGGGCGATCGGTGGCCACCCGGACCATGCGCGGCTTGCGTAGCTTGACCGCGAGACAGGTGGTCTCGGACCGGGTGTCGCCGACGCAGGCTGGCTTCTCCGCGGCGGTCGGCGCACCTGCAACCACGGCTGTTCGCGACCCGGCGGTTGCGGAGGACGGCGGTGTGCTCGCGGCTGGAACGGTCCCGGCGAGGTACGCCGCATTGACGCGGTTCGCCGCCGTCTCCGGCTTGGAGCCGCCGGTTGCAGCCATGACGCCAGCGCCGAGCCCGGCGACGACGAGACCCGCCAGCACCAGGCGCAGCCTGCGGCGAAACCGCGGGGTGGGGCAGAGAAGGCCGAATTCCGGATGAACGTTGTGGGACGCGGGCACGGGGACGCTCCGACAAAGCCTGCCCCGATCCCACCACCTAGGAAGTATATCAACCGTGCGGAACGTCAAGCGCGTTGCGGACCCAGCGTGCTCAAAGATCGATCCGCGGCGGCAGCCTGCTACCCGTCGCTTCCATTTTATCGGCATCCGGTCGACCATCAGTGGCAATAGGGACCGACCGGCACGCCATACCCGTCGTAGAGAAACGTGTCGAACCAGCACGTGCGCGCCCGGCCGGTGTTACGACCGTCGAGCGACAACGTCACCGTGTCGGCGCGGTATTTTGTCTTCTTCTTCGCGCGCGCATCGGCTGGAAGCGAGGCGAACGCCGTCACCATGAGGGCCGTAACAACGGCGGCGACAAGACGTTTGCAAACCATTGATCGCTGGCCTTCATCAAGCGCCCCGGACCCTAACCCTTGCCACATCCGAATGTTCCTTATCCATCGCCCGCGCCCGCGAACCAGCGTGCGAATTTTTGGCGGCATGCACTCGTGGCCACCTGACACGACGAACTGCCGATTGGCGCGGAATGCTTGCGCCGGAGGCACTGTGTGATCGACCTCACATTGCGACGACGGCAAAGGCGCTACCCTCTCAAGCCGATGCGGTCGGCGCGGCGAAGCCGCGGCGACGGCAATGGAGGGCTCCATGGATAATCCAATCGTGTTTCGGACCCGCCTGATGTCCGTGTTGATCGCGAGCGTGATCGGCTCGTTCGGACACGTGCTTCCGGCGGGCGCGGCGAACGGTGACGCCGAACGCGGGGCAGGACCCGTTCAACTCACCCAGGCCTGCGGAACCTATGGGCCGTACGCCACGATCCGCCGCGCCAACGAAGTCGCATACGAGGCCGGCAACCTCGGCTACAGCACCGCGGTATTTCACAACGGTGATGGGTACTACGTGCGAGCCTGCTGAGCGCGGAGGCCGGCGTCCGCTTGGAGCCGGCACTGGTGCCTTTTGTCCGGCCGCGCCGGATCTACCTCGATACCGGAGGACAGCATGTCCCTCGAGCTGACGCACCTTATCGGGCCTGGTGTTGCCGTGGTCGCCGTGGCGGTGGCGTCTGGCAATATCGGTTGACGTCCCTGAGGGAATTCATCAAGCCCGTGCGCGAGGCGCAGCTCAAGCTCTATCAGGAAGCGTCATCGGCCGCGGCTCAGATCGCCACGCTTCAACAGGGATCGCCTGATTGGATCAAAGCCAGACAGGAATTCCTGCGGCTGTATTATGGGCCGTTGGCGATCGTCGAAAGCTTCGATCATGCGACCGACAGCCGTGAAAAACTCACGGTCGAACACGCCATGATCATTTTCAAATCATGCCTCGACGACGAGAAGCAGTGCAACGAGCTTGGTGCGAACCTCTACGACCTGAGCCTTGCGCTTGCGCATTCGTGCAGGGAGTCGCTCGGGCGCTCGTGGGGATACGAGGTCAAGCAGTTGGACGGCGACTATCAGGAGCTTGCGCTGGCTCATCAACAGCGGCTGCTGGCGAAGAGATCGCACCCGAAAATCGCAAAGGAGGCGCCGGCCGGCCACCGTTCTGAACGAGCCAAAGAAAATTGGATTGGAGGGCCTACAACTATAGCGTGTCTTCGTGGATTGTGCTATCTTTCTGGATGTCACTTCTTATTTGATGCGAGGATGTCATGAACACCATCCATGCCGCGCAAGCCGGGCAGGGCGGGCCCGTCAGTATCGCCTGCATCAACAAGGCCACCGTCGGTTTCGGCGTGCCGTTCGACAAGCTCACCGCCGCCCTGCAGAAATGTTACGACCAGCACTTCCTGCCGGTCTGGGGCTACCCGGTGAAGCTGTACAACACCAAGGTTGCGAAGCCCTCGGACTGGCAGTTCGTGTACTTCGATGACGCCGACGAAGCCGGCGCGCTCGGCTATCACGACCTGACCAAGGACGGGCAGCCGGTGTCGAAAATCTTCGTCAAGACCACGCTCGCGGATCACCAGCTCGTGAGCGTCACCGCTGCCCACGAATTGTTCGAGATGGTCATCGACCCGATCGCGAACCTGTGGGCGGAGGCAGCCGATGGCACCGAATACGCCTACGAAATGTGTGATCCCGTCGAAGAGGACACGTTCCTGGTCGATGGCATTGAGATGTCGAATTTCGTGCATCCGTCATGGTTCGAGCCGTTCAAGCATCCGCCCGGTACCAAGTTCGATCATCTCGGGCTGCTCAAGAAACCTTTCAGCATGACCAAGGGCGGCTACGTCATCGTCAAGAAGAAAGGAAAGGTCACCGAGGTCTTCGCTTCCAAGGCAAAGGAACGGCGGTTCGCGCGCGAAGATCGACTGGGTCATCGCAGCGAGCACCGCAAGCCGCAGGGGCTGGTGATCGAGCAGCGAAAGCGGAGGCCATTGGCGGCCTAGGTCTTTTAACGGCCGTTCGCACGCCGTGGAGCCACCGCGGCCGCGTCTCCCGGCGCGAGATGAGACGTAGCCTGCCGGACCTCAGGGCGTGCGGCGAATTGCGCTCGGCGGCCCCAAGCCACTCCGACGCGGGAGAGGCGGCGCGTGCGGGAACGCGCCGCTCGATCGCGCGCGTTGCAACGGAAAACCTGCGCTCCGTCACTCCTCCACGCGTTCCACCTCGAACTGCACGCAGTCGCCGAGGTGGCAGCGGTGCCCTTGCCCTGCGGCCAGCAGCTCGCGAGCCTCTTGCGCCGATTCCGCCTCGACGCACCATTCTTCCGCGCGCGTGACCAGCATGGTCGCGTGAAACATCTTCGGCACGGATGCGGGCGCGGGTGCGGGCTTCTGTTTGAGTGCGGCCACGGCCATTGCGCTTTTCCTCGGCGAATCACTTGGGAAGTGCATGTTAGCCGCGTAGCGGAGCGAGAACAAATCGACAACGCAACCGCAGATTCCGCGGCGAGCATTCCTCCACCCTGGATTCGGAACGCGGTCGCGTTATATCCGTTGAGTCGCCGGTATTTGTTGTAAGGAGTTGCCCGTGGCCCCACGTGCGTATTGGAAAGGCTACCTGAAGCTGTCGCTTGTCTCGTGTCCGATCGCGCTCTTTCCGGCCACAAGCGAGCGCGAGAAGATCAGCTTCCATCAGCTCAACAAGAACACCGGCAATCGCATCAAATATCGCAAGGTGGATGCCGACACCGACGATGAGGTCGAGTCCGCCGACATCGTCAAAGGCTACCAGGTCGGCAAGGGCGACTACCTTCGTGCTTGAGCCCGAGGAGTTGGAAGCGATCGCCCTCGAGAGCAAACGAGTCATTGAGATTGACGAGTTTGTGCCGCGCAAAGAGATCGACGAGCTGTACCTCAGCAATCCGTACTACCTCGTGCCGGACGGCGAAGTCGGTCAGCAGGCGTTCGCCGTGATCCGCGAGGCCATCCGTCAGGAGGGAATGGTCGGGATCGGCAAAGTGGTGTTCACGTCACGCGAACATGTCATCGCGCTCGAAGCGCGCGGCAAGGGCATGCTCGGCGTGACGCTGCGCTATCCCTACGAAGTGCGGAAGGAGGATGAGTATTTCGACGATATTCCCGACGAGAAGGTGACGAAGGATATGCTCGACTTGGCGAAGCATATCGTGGAGACCAAGAATGCTCACTTCGAGCCTGAGCGGTTCGAGGACCGCTACGAAGAGGCGCTGAAGGATCTTTTGAAGAAAAAGCAGTCCGGCCAGAAGATCGAGGCGACGCGCGAGCGCGAGCCGTCGAAGGTCATCAGCCTCATGGATGCACTGCGCCGGAGTGTCGAAACGGACCGCAAGGGCGAACGGCGCAAGCCCGCGCGGACCCCGGCCAACGCCCGGGCGCCCAAAAAGGCGGGACGCTCAAGCGCACGGGCGAAGAAGGCGGGCTAGCGCATTCATCCCGAAAGCTGCAGGACGTTCTGATCAAAAATGCGCAGAGTGATTCAATCCGCAGCGATTGTGCGCGAGCTCACTTCTCCTTGCGCACGCCCTTGAACTTGTCCTTGTCCTTCTGGTCCATGAACTGACCGGACGCCTTGCTGCGCTTGGTCCAGTGCTGCTCGCCCATTACCTTGGTTTCGAACTGGGAACGCTTGCGCACTGCACCCTTGCGCGCGTTGTCGCCTGTTGGTTTGTTGACGGCCATGGCTGTTCCTCCTGGAAAGTCCGGGACAAAGCTTCGCCGCCCGAAAAGTTCCGGCTGTAAAGTCATCGAGCTCCTTTAGCGGTCTTTCCCGACGGCCGGTCGAATGCCTGCCGGTTTTCCGTCAAGATCCCCTCCCTGCGGCCCGATCGTGTGGCGGACCGGCTGTCGAATGAAAATCGCGACCTTCAACATCAACAACGTGAACAAGCGACTGGCCAATCTCCTCGACTGGCTGCGTACGGCCGAACCCGACGTCGTCTGTCTGCAGGAGCTCAAGGCGACCAGATTCCGAGTTTCCGCGAGCGGCGATCGAGCAGGCAGGGTACGGCGCTGTCTGGCGCGGCCAAAAGTCATGGAACGGCGTTGCCATCCTCGCCCGCGGTTGCGAGCCCATCGTCACGCAGACCAAGCTGCCGGGAGATCCCGCTGACCGCGAGAGCCGCTATCTGGAGGCGGCAGTGAATGGCGTGCTGGTGGCCTCGCTGTACGCGCCCAACGGCAACCCGCAGCCCGGCCCAAAATTCGCGTACAAGCTTGCCTGGATGGAACGTCTCGCGGCGCATGCGGCGGAGCTCTATGGCGCCGGAGCGCCGGTCGTGCTGGCCGGCGATTACAACGTCGTTCCCACCGACCGCGACATCTATCCGACCAGATCGTATGCGAGGAATGCGCTGATTCAGCCGGAAAGTCGTGCTGCGTTCCGGCGTATTCTCGACCAGGGATGGGCCGACGCCGTCCGCACCCTGCATCCCGATGCGCCCATGTACACGTTCTGGGACTACATGCGTAATCGCTGGCCGCGCGATGCCGGGCTGCGCATCGATCATCTGCTTTTGAGCGCGGAAAGCGCCGAGCGTCTTGTCGGCGCCGGGGTGGATCGCGAGGTCCGTGGCAAGGAAGGCGCAAGCGACCATGCACCCGCCTGGGCGGTGCTGCGCGACCAGACGAAAGCGCGGCGCAGGTCTGCGCGCGGCAAGAGCCGCAAGCCCCGCAGCGCGAGCACGCGCGCGGCGCAAGTGCCGAAGAGGCCACCGCAACCGCTGTTGGTGATCGACGGGGATTCGTTCGCGCATCGCTCCTACCATGCTTTACCGAAGACGATCTTGGGACGCGGCGGCCGGCCGGCCGGCGCCATCCTCGGCTTCGCCAATGTTCTCTTGCGCCTCTACCGCGCCGAGCAACCGCGCGCCGTGCTGGTCGCTTGGGACACGCTGGAGGTCCCCACCGATCGCCACACGAAATTTCCTCCGTATCAGAGCGGACGGTCATTCGACGACGCCTTGCTCGAGCAGCTCGCGGTCTTGCCGGAATTCGTGGCCGCATGCGGCTTTGCGAATGCGAAGGCCGCGGGTTACGAAGCGGATGATTTCCTGGCCGCCGCGGCGGCTGCGCAGGAGCGGCGCGGCGGAACGACCCTGGTCGCGAGCGGAGATCGTGACACTTTTCAGCTGGCCTCCGGCAGCACCACGATCCTCTATCCCGTGCGCGCGGGCGAGATGGCGCGCATCGGTCCTGCCGAGGTCCGCGCGCGGTATGGGGTGGATCCCGGGCAGGTCCCGGATTTCATCGCGCTGCGCGGTGACCCGTCGGACAAGCTGCCCGGAGCCCGCGGTGTTGGTGCAGCCGGCGCGGCGGCGCTGTTGCGCAGGCACGGCACCCTCGAAGCCGCTCTCGCTGCGGGCCGCTTCGCCGCGCAGGCGGACAGCCTGCGGCTCTTTCGCTGGATTGCCACCATGAACCGGTCCGCGCCCTTGCCCAGCCTGCGCAATCAAAAGCCGACGTGGCACAGGGCGGCCGCGCTGGCGAGGTCGTTGGAGCTGAAGCAGCTGGCCGATCGGCTCGAGCAGATGGCCTCCGCAGGCGCGAAGGCGTCGACGTGAAGGGCCCTCCAGGCCGCTCACTCACAAACCGACTTGGCTGAGCCGGGGGCGGATAAATCAAGCACGCATATACGCGCGCTTGACCGAATTGAGGAAGGCCGACATCTCGGCTGGTGACCTCACGTGGTGAACGTGCTTCGAAGCCGCCACATCAGCGACAAGCTGCCTGTACCTGGGCGTCAGTCGGCGATGGCAAAGCCAAACTACCTTGTAGCTGTCCATCGTGCTGCGCCACATCGGACTGTTTTCCGGCCAGCCCTCCGGTGTTGCGAGCAGACCTTTGATCAGGCGCTTTGTCACCCACCAGTAGTGCGTGGTGAGAGGCAGATCAACGTAGACCAGCGTGTCAGCTTCAGAGAACCGCTCCCAGGCAGAAGCAACACAGCCAAAGCCGTCGATGATCCACTCGTCTTGGCGCAGCAGGTCCGCATGCGCCTTCAGGTACTGTTCGTGCGGAACTCTGCCGCCGCCGGCCCTGAACTGGATCATGTCCAGCGGGTACAACGGCAGCCGCGTCAGATCTGCCAAACGTCTGGCAAGGGTCGATTTTCCGCCGCCGGCGTTTCCGAATACCGCGACTCTTTTCACCTGGCACGCTCTGTCAACATGTCCCCCCGACGCGCCCTCAGGGTCAAAATCGACAAGCATAAGGCTTCCGGGCTTGCCGGCGGCGATGAACCTTCAGGTCGGGCCCTTCTTCGTTTTTGTGCCTTCCCCTTCTTTCTCGGCCGCCTCTTTGGCCAGGCGAAGTTCCCTTAACCGCGCGGTCTTGTTGCGAGCGATCCGAGCCTCGGCCTCATACGGCGTCGTGACTTTCTTGCCTTTCCAGGTCGCTTTCAGCGTCTTGCGGAACTGCGCTTCGGCCTCGATGCGCGCCTTCGAATGATTGGCCATGGATCCACCTATTTAGGATCGAACCGCGACTCGATCGTGATGTTCGGCCGACGCAGGCGGGCGAACAAGCGAAAATCGATTTCAGACATCCGGCAGGACGGTTTTTGCCCCGTACTCCCGCTCATCTTAGCCCGGACCGAGGAATACTCTTACATGAAGAACGGGGGAATTATCGCACAGAAAACGTGAAAAAACATGTGAGGGAAGCGATCTCTAATAATCTGTTAAGCCGGAGTCGGTAGGATGTCGCTTCCCGTCGGGCGCCAGGGGCTGGATGCGTCCGTCTCGGGCCGGGGGTGCTCTGCCGATGCGAAATCTGTTTGCCGTGCCCTGGTTGACCCTTGGCCGCCGGACTCTGCTCAGCATGGGGCTCGCGGTGCTCGTGGTGGTCGGCATATTCGCGCTGCTGAAGATCGGCAGCGGCGGGAAACACGCGCCGGAAAAGGAGCTGCTCACGGGGTCGATCCAGAAGGCGCCCGTGCGTACCTCGCCGTCGAATGACCCGATGGCGTCCTTCCTCGCTCCGGTTCTATCGGAACCTGCTCCGCGGCCGGTGCAAAGCACGGCGATGGATCGAGCGCCGGTTCCGTTGCCGCGGCCGCGGCCGAACCGGTTGTGACGAGCTGACCGGGCCCCTGCGGTACGGCGTAGGCGCCGCGCCGCGAGGCTGTCTAATTCATCATCGACGCGTCAAGCTTGCGGCACTGTGAATTGAGCGGGCCGAACTCGAATTTGTATCTGGCGTCGACCGTTCCCTTGAAGATGAGCCCAGTCATGAAGTAGTTCGCGCGCACGAGATGGCTTGCGCCGGAGGGGTCGACTGGTTTCCAACAATGCGAAAACTGAAGCGGCAGCAAGGCAAGAGACCATCCGTCAGCTTCGCCCCGAAAGCGGAACTCATTGATATCGAATGACAATGAGCCGCGTTTCATCGCCGTAAGATTGCTGACAGGCGGGGGCGATGAGAGAAACACGCGCTTCTGCAGCGATTGCTGATCGGACTTCATCGCCTTCAACAGCGCATTTCCGTCGGCCAGGACGGTGACTTCGGTCGGAGACCAGGTTGCGAGGTTGACGTTTTCAAGTCGGTACAGAAACAGTTTCACGTCCCAGTAGCCGCCGGTCTGCAGGCGCTCGACCTCGGTCAGGCCCGGCGTATCAAGGGGAGCGTCGCTCAGCACATAGCGGACTCCGATCATGCGCAGAATATCGGGCCGAATCTCGTAGGCTCGGATGATGCGGTAATCGAACGGCCTCTCGCTTAACAGCTCGCCTGTGAACAGGACCAGCGCCTTTGTTATCATGTGCGCGTATTCGTCGAAGCTTGGAATGCCGAACTGCCATAGGCCGGTGTTCTGATGAGGGTTCTGCGTGGCCAACCAAAGATACAGTGGAGACTCCGCTATCCTTTGATAACGATCGCGCTCACTCGTTAGCCTCGACATCGTTTCACTTTGGCCGAGATAAGTTGCAACGCTTCCACGAAATTCTGCTCCGGGCCGCAACCCGATCTGCTCTCGCAGGTATCGAATGATCGGCGTCTCGGCGTCTCCTTTGTAGCGTCCGGTTATTACGGCACGAAACAAGGAGGGATAGTGTTTCACGTAAATATCGGGAATGACGACGAACAGCGTGATCGAAGCCGCGGCGATCGCCGGTGGGATGAAGAGCGGCCATGCGAAGGCTCGCGCTTCGGCCAGCAACCAGTCGGCCGCGATCATCAAGGGCAGTACCGTGAATACGCTGGCCGCAAATGCGATGTGCTGGACGGAGAACTCGTGGAACGCTCCGAACAGGTGAATGCTTCCCGCGACCCCAAGAAACCATAGACCGAACACCAGCAGGACGCTGTAGATCGAGATTGCGCGAAACACCGCATTGCGGGACCGGGTTCCGCATACGGCCGCGGCCAGCGACAGCGCGAAGAACGGGAAGCTCGGCTGGCTGAGGCAGGGCAGGTACTGCTCCATCTGGTTCTGGCAGGTCGACAGATTTGCGAAGAAGCTCTTGCGCACCGCATCGTCGAGGATCAGCGCCTTGAACCCGTTCACCAGCTCCGCAAATTGCGGCCGGGCCCGTATCGACACGGAAGCGAGCGCGTCGATGTATCCCGCCATGCCCGTCGCCACGAACGCCGCTGCGATCAGGGCTGCCGACGCAAGCAGCCGTATGCGGTGTGGTGCGCCCCCGAGGAGGACCACCGCAAACCCTCCGACCACTATCAGATCGAAGATGAAATAGGTTGCCGACGCGTAGACTCCCCAGAACAGGGCCATGACCCCCACGGCAATGGCGGTTACCAGCGCGTGGCGCTGCGCTCCGTGCGCCGCGATGATCAAAGAGCAGATGATGAAGTTCGCCGCGGCCATTGTGACCAGGCGAAATGGTGCGATCGATGCGTGCACGATGGTGTTCCAGCGCATCGTGAACGGGGGGAAGAACATGACGACGAAAACAAGCGCAGCGAACAGGATGGCCAGACGCGATGCGCCTGCGGCACGTCCGAGGCAGTACAGGCTCCACAACAACAACGACAGATGGATCAGGTAGGAGATCGTGATCCTGGCCAGCGCGGGAAGTGGCAGCTGAAGCACCAAGGCGCCTGGATTGAGCCATGGGGTGTTCGTCCAGAAGGTGGTGCCGAGGCCGGAAAACGGATTGAAGATGGTCAAGTCGAACCAGTGTCCCCAGGTGTAGGCGTATTCGTAATTCCATCTGGAATAGTTGCCGTCCGTGATCGAAAACAGTCCGGCGATATTTTCCGGCATTAGTCGCCATCCGACGAGCATCGATGCAAACACGACGATGCTGCAGATGACGGCGGAGGCGGTCAAAGGCGTAACGGTCCGGCGCAAATATGTCATGTGACCGCGACCGGCCCGGCCGCGCACGCGAATTGCGGCCCACAGAGTGGCGCGATTTGCGAGCGACAAAGCGGCACGAGCCGCGAGCCAGACCACCAGCAATCCTGCCACAACGACGACAACGCCCATTTCGGCGCCGGGCAGGATCAGGCTTCTCGTTTTCTCGAAGACGGCCTCATACAGGATGACGCCAAAGATCGCGGCGACCGGAGACCACGGCAAAACTGCCTCAATGCGGCGAAGCATGTCTGCGGCGCTCCTTCCGATCGCAGGGCACTGCATCGTCACCTTACCGGAAGCGACCGCGGTCGCGCTATCCGCGGCTTCCTGCGGTTGCGTCCTGTCGAGTGAGCAGCCGAATGGGCATCGGGGTCTACGGCGCCGCCTTGCTGCAAGCGCCCCTGAGCCAGTGCGGCTTCATCGAGATCGCGATGGAGCGCCGCGTGCGGCCCGCGCGTCTCGATAGAGGACGTAGCCGGCCAGCGGCCGGAGCGGTGGCGTGTAGACAAGTCGCGTGCAGACAATGGAGCTAATGCGGCACGCCGCGCGCACGACGGCAACCGAACCCGTGTGAGCGCCTTAGCCGCGGTAGCGATCGACCACGGCAGCACTACGGTCTGCGCGCGAATGACCTCACGGCAACCCGCGGGCGAGCGCGCCTACTTCTTCTCTGCGCCAGGGGGCGGCTTCGGTGCCCCCACGCTGTCCATTTCAGGCTGTATTTTTTCGGAGGTGGTGGGAGCCTGGCCAGTGGTTGCCGGGTCGGGCGCGTTGGCGTCCGGCATGGTCGCCGCCGGCGGTCGGTCGGGGGTTCCAGTCCGCGGATTGTTTGCGGCAGGAGGCGCGGCGGTGGGATTGGCCGCGTCAGGGAAATCTCGTGTGGGCGTCTGAGCCGATGCGATACCGCCGCTGATAAGGAGCGCGGCAACGGCGAACACGACGGATTGCTTCAGCATGGCGGGTTCTCCGGTGGGATCCGAAGGAAAACGCCTGCTCCGCACATCCGGTTCCTTTCAGCTTCGGCTCTTCCTTTTCTTTGTGGCGTTGCGCCGGCCCGAACAGGTGCTGGGCCAGGCGCGAATCGTTGTAGATGTCCCCGCATGTCCCGCAAGCCGGCGTTTCGTGTCGGCCGCTCCCGCACCGGGCTCGGCCTCTTTGCAACCGCGCCGATCAAAAAGCGTGCCTTTATTGTCGAATATAAAGGCCGCAAGCTCACGACCGCCCAGGCCGACAAGCTGGAGGCGCGCGGCAATCGCTATCTCTACGAGATCAACAGCCGGTGGACGATCGACGGAACGACCCGCAGGAACCTCGGCCGCTACGCCAATCATTCGTGCCGGCCGAATGCCGAGTCTCACAGGATCGGCCACAAGGTCTTCCTGCGCGCCATCAAGACCATCAAACCCGGCGACGAAATCACCTACAGCTACGGCCGCGATTATTTCATCAACGTCATCACGCCGCGCGGCTGCAAATGCGCGAAGTGCCGGAAGAAGCGGTCCGAGGCACGCGCGAAGGCACGGGGCAAGAAACGGCGACGCCGCACTTCCGATTGATTTGTAACGGCGAATCTCGTATAAAGACGCATCATCTAAAAGTGTGCATGGAGACCGCTCCGCTGCTGGCGCCGCTTTCCTGGCGTTCCAGCTTCCGGAGGCGGAGCACTCTTGCTTTGCGCGGCGCGAGCGGCGATTTGCCCGTGCGCCGGCGCGTCGAGGGCGTCAGCGGAGCTATGGCCGAGTGCTCTCGACCACCATGTCCTGACTTATTGCGATACGGCGGCGCGACCGATGCCCGCCGGCAAGTCGGTGGCCGGAACGACGGACGATCAAGGACCAACGCAGTAATGCTCCGATGGAAAGACAAGACCTCCCGTTCACCCTCGACTACCAATCCCGCGACCAGTTCGACCCCTTCCATGACCGCACCGAGCGCTTCGCCTGCATCGTGACCCACCGCCGCGCCGGCAAGACCGTAGCCTGCATCCAGGAGCTCCAGCGCGACGCGCTGCGATGCCAGCGCGTGCGGCCGCGTTTCGCCTATGTCTCGCCATTCCTGCGCCAGTCCAAGGCGGTGGCGTGGGACTACCTGCGCGCGGCGATGGCGCCGTTGCGTCGCTTCGGGGCGACCACGCACGAGAGCGAGCTGCGCGTCGATTATCCCAAGGGCGGGCAGGTCAGGCTCTACGGCGCCGACAATCCCGACGCCATGCGTGGCATCTACCTCGACGGCATCGTGCTCGACGAATACGCCGACATGGACCCGCGCATGTGGTCGGAGATCATCCGGCCGGCGTTGGCCGACCGGCTGGGCTGGGCGGTGTTCATCGGCACCCCGAAGGGGCGCAACGCCTTCTTCGAGCTGTGGCGGCGCTCGCAGAAGGAGGAGGGCTGGTTCTCCATGATGCTCAAGGCGAGCGAGACCGGGCTCATCCCCGACAGCGAGCTCGAGCTGGCGCGGCGCGATCTCACCGAGGAGCAATACGCCCAGGAATTCGAATGCTCCTTCGACGCCGCCGTCATCGGCGCCTACTACGGAAAGCTGATGACGCGGGCCGAGGCCGAGCATCGTGTCGCCGGCGTGCCGCATGATCCGGCCGCGCTGGTGTGGACGTCGTGGGACCTCGGCATCCGCGACGCCACCGCGATCTGGTTCGCGCAGGTGATCGGGCGCGAGATCAGGATCATCGATTACTACGAAGCGTCCGGCGTCGATCTCGGCCACTATGTTCGCGAGATCAATGCACGCCCCTATGTCTATGCCGGGCACATCGTGCCGCACGACGCCCAGGCCAAGGAGCTCGGCACCGGCAAGAGCCGGCTGGAGGTGATGGAAAGTCTTGGGCTTGAAGCATACCACGCTCGCCCCGCTGCACCGGGTCGAGGACGGCATCAACGCCGTGCGCATGGTCCTGCCGCACTGCTGGTTCGACGAGAAGAAATGCGCCCGCGGCATCGACGCGCTCAAGCTCTACCGCGCCGACTACGACACTGCGCTGCAGGCGCTGCGGCCGCAGCCCGTGCATGACTGGACCTCGCACGCGGCGGACTCGTTTCGCTATCTCGCCATGACGCTCGACCGCCGCACGGCGGAGAGCGGGTTTCACCGCCGGATCGAATATGCGCAGCAGGGAGTGGCGTGACGCTCTGCCGGAAATGAACATCCGGTAGGACCGGAATCTGTTCGAAGCACGCGGCTGCACTAGTGGACGCTTCCACCAAACACCTTTCCCGATCCGTGAGATAAAGCCGGATCCGGGTCGCAAATCGAACACCCCTGCAATCCCGATTCAAGGACCAGAAAAGCGAAGCGAACGCTTAGGCGATCTCTCCGGCGAGAATTTGCGCAATAGCCGGCGGGTCGTGAGCCGGGCGACGGCTCGTGAGCGGTGTCGCAGAAGGCCGATGCCGGACCGACAACGACCCATCCGGCCCGCGCCGCTACATGCCCCGGAGCGACGGCTGCGACATCGGCCCGTTGATCACGGGGGCCTGCTGTGGTGCCGCGAGCGGGGCCGGAATCCGGTTTTCGAAAGCGGGCATCTGCGGTGCCGGGTTGCCAAAATCGCGAACGGATCCGCGGCCCATGCCGCCTCCGTGCGCAAAGCCATGGGCCCCGCCAAGACCTACGCCGCGGGCAAAGCCGTCCGTCGATCCGACCACACAGGCCAGCGCCAATACAGCTGCAAAAACAGGTTTCATGATCGTGTTCCTCACTGTTCGTCGGCTCACGGGCCACGATCTAATCATCCCCCGACAGGCTGTTTGGTCGGTCTTGCTTCGATTGGAGCGGTCTTGTGGTCTTCCGGCCGCCTGATGCCCTGAGCAGGCTCGCTGATTGAGAACGCAGAGAGAGGCGCGACTTCAGAAGTTTGAGCGGGTTGTCGGTCTCAGGCGCGGTTGAGTTTTTCGGGCTCGCGTAGGTCTTGAGGCGAGTCGCTTGCCTTTGGGGACGACGGTTGGCGCGACGGGCCTTAAGCCCAGCCATCCCACCGCAATACTTCTGCGCCCTTTGGATCAAGCACACGGATCGCCCCAAAGGGGGGGCCCTTGTATCCAGGGAACGTGCCGGTCGTGACAAGCCTAGCGACTATTCGCTGCAGTCGCGGACGGTCGAGGCGACGGCTCAGTCGAGCCACCACGCGTGATGTGCCGTCCCGGGAAACGCGGATGGCTTCGATAGTGTGCATTTCGCCCATGGCTCAAATCGATTTCCATTCAGTCGCCTAGTAAGCGATGGATAGCTTCCCCACCTGACCGAATTCGATCTCCACCGGCTTTGGCCGCCCAAAGATCGAGATGGCAATATTCAAGCACGAGCGGGCCTCGTCAACCTCCGCGACCACACCGTTGAAGGAGGCGAAGGGGCCGTCGGAAATCCGCACCTGCTCGCCCACCTGGAACGCGGGCTTCACCGAATAGTCCCGAGGAGAATCGTGCTCAAACTCCCTGATAATCATCTCGCATACCATGTTCCGAACAGCTTTGTCTGAAGGCGCGGAACGCGCGTGCCCGGGCGTGGCCATGCGGGGAAGTTCGCGGAGGTCAGCGCCGCAGGAAGGTCTTGACCTCGTCGAGAAACCGCCGCCACCCCGGGTCGCCCTCGAGGATCATATGATTGTGTCCTTCGAGCGCGACGAAGCGCGCGCCGCGGATGCCGGCGGCGAGCGTGCGCCCTTCCTCGAACGGCTGCACCGCGTCGCTGCGGCAATGCAGCACCAGGGTCGGCACGGTGACCCGGGGGAGGAGATCGATCACGTCGATGTCGTCCACCGCGCGCCGGATGCGCACGGCGTTCGCGGGCGATGTCGTCTTCTGCTGCAGGTCGTTGAACCATTGCCCTTGTTCGGCGGTGGCGCCGGGGATGAACAGCGAGGTGAAGATCTGGCGAAAGGCCGGGTTCTCCTGGCCCCAGCCCTGGCGCATGAGGGTGAGCAACGCATCTGCCTGCTCGACCTCCTCGGGCGAGCCGCGCTTGCGCCGCCCGCGGGCGAAACCGCCGTAGAGCACGAGATGGCTCACGCGCTGCGGATGCCGGACGGCGTAGGCGATGGAGACCGCACAACCCTGCGAGATGCCGAGCAGCGCGAACCGGTCGATGCCGGTGGCTTCGACCACGCTCTCCAAGTCGCGCGCGAAAGCCTCGAACGAGATGTCGTCCACCTCCCAGTCGGATAGCCCGTTGCCGCGTGCGTCGTAGCGGATCAGCCGGTGCTCGGCGGCGAGCTCGTGCAGCAGGTGGCTCCAGATCGGGCTTTCCCAATCGTATTCGAGATGATTGAGCCAGTTGGCCGCTTTGAGCAGTGGCGGCCCAGTCCCGACTTCGGCGTAGGCGATGCGCACGCCGTCGGACGCGGTGCAGAACTGAATCTCATGCCGCAGGGCAGCCCCCCGCGGCGGCTCCACGTTGGCGGCGACGGCGGCCTCGCGCGGAGCGAACGCTTCGCTGACCTCGCCGATGAAGCGGATGCCCTTGCGTTGCACCGTGCGGATCAGGCGCTGCGCCTTGCCATTGTCGCCGACCGCCTTGCGCACGGCGTTGATGCGGCTGGTCAGCGTCGATTCCGAGACGACGCGGCCGTCCCAGATCGCCTCGATCAGGTCGTCCTTGCTGAGCACGCGGTCGCGATTGCGCACCAGATGGACCAGCAGGTCGAACACCTGCGGTTCCATGGCGATGCGCTCGCCGGCGCGCCGCAGCTCCCGCCGCTCGACGTCAAGCACGTGATCATCAAAGAGAAATTGCACCTCGGCCCCAATCCTGGATGGCAGCCTTTCTCAGCAATAATCGGGGGTTTCTCGGTGACAAATCAAGCTTCCCGCAAAGTCTTCCGGCCGGGACGACGGCACACTGCCTGTCATGCCGATGGCGATTTTCGCCATCGGCTGCAGACGGAGAGCGCCATGAGTCAGACCCAGGAGATCGGCCAACACGTCCGCCAAGGCATCCGCCGCCATGACGGCTCCATCGACGTCGACTTTTACCGCGCCCGGGCGGCCGCGTTGCGTGCCCAGGCGATCCGGGACGCCTTCCGGCACGCTGGCGCCCGGTTTCGCACGCCTTTCAAGCAATGGTGGATGCGCTTGGTGCTGCTGCCCAGCGGCCGTTGACTCCCCTGGTTTGGCAATCGTCCGGGGAAGATTCGACAGAATGAAGGGATGCGGCTCCCCCAAGCGAGAGAGAATTCACGAGCATACGGTGTTCAATCGTCCGGTCTTCAGCGCGTCGAAATAGAGCGTGCCCGCGTCTGGGCCTTCTGGCCGGCAAAGATCGTAACTTAACCCGGCTCCCCCCGCTCTTGCCGGCCTTGGGAGGGGCGAGGCTCAAACGCAGGCGTGACTGCGGCAACGGCCCCTCTTTTCGTTCAGCGGGCGTTCATCTACGAATCTCCATACTGACGACGCAGGGAGAAATGCGCGCTCCACGAAGAGCGCGCGAGGGAACGTCACAGTTGCTCGCCGCAAGAGGGATCTCCACGCCGACCCAGCGCTTGGAGCCACGGCCGTCGATGGCTCGGGGCGCTGAGCGCATTTTTGCGCGCGCGCCGGGTCGGCGGCGTCCAGAGTAGTGCAATGCCGCAAAGGCTCGCGTTTGGCCCATTGGGAGAGGCACGATCGTTGGGTTGCCCGGCAACCCCGCCGGACCGCGTCGCGCATTTCCGAAGCGTCCATGACCTGCCCGTCGCGCCCGGACGCCTCGAACGAACGATCGCTCGGTCCCCGGTATTGTCCAGCGAGGACGGCGCCATTCGTTGGAAGGAGGGCGAGCGGCTTCATCATCTCCTGGAGCAGGCCTGTCGGCGCTTCGGGGCGAACGACGCGGTCGTCACCGACCACGCGGTCATCACCTATCGCGACCTCGACAGGCGCGCCAACCAGGTCGCGCGCTACCTGATCGACCGGGGGATTGAACCCGGCGATCGGGTCGGTCTTCTGTTCGACAAGTCGGTCGAGACCTATCTCGCGTTGCTGGCGGTGATGAAGGTCAACGCCGCCTATGTGCCGCTCGATCCTAGTTTCCCGACAGAGCGCATTGGCTTCATCCTGGCGGACGCGAGCATCAAAACCGTCGTATCGATGGCCGACTTCGGCGCGCGACTCGGCGCGTTCAACGTGCGCCGCGTCCTTCTCGATACCGCGAACGAGGCCATCGATGCCAAGCCAGACACGCCTCTCACCGCGGACGAGGTCGGGCCGCCGGTCGATGGAGCTTGCTACATCATCTATACCTCGGGGACGACCGGCAAGCCCAAGGGGGTCGTCGTTGAGCATCCCAGCATTTGCAATTTCGTCCGGGTAGCGGCGGAGCGCTACGGCTTTGCGCCCGGCGATCGTGTCTATCAGGGCATGACGATTGCCTTCGATTTTTCCGTGGAGGAGATCTGGGTCCCGTTGATGGCCGGCGCGACCCTCGTCCCGGGCACTCCGGGTATCACGCTGCTCGCAGACGAACTCGCCGATTTCCTGCGGGCTCGAAGGGTCACATGCCTCTGCTGCTGCCCGACCCTGCTCGCGACGATCGAGACGGAGTTGCCTCAGCTCAGGATTCTGCTGGTCGGGGGAGAGGCCTGCCCGCACAACCTGGTGGTCCGGTGGCATCGCGCAGGGCGGACCATCCTGAATTCGTACGGCCCGACCGAGGCCACCGTCACCGCGACGTTGACGGAATTGACCCCGGACAAGCCGGTCACGATCGGCCTGCCGCTGCCGAGCTATTCGATTGTCGTTCTCGATCCGGCCTCAGATCAGGCCGCACCCTGGGGGAAGCTCGGAGAAATCGGGATCGCCGGCATCGGGCTGGCCGCAGGCTACTTGAACCGCGATGACCTGACGCAACGGAAGTTCATCGCCGATTTTCTGGCGATCCCTAACAACCCGTCGAAGCTGATCTATCGGACCGGCGACCTCGGCCGCTTCAATGAGGACGGGGAGATTGAGTACCACGGCCGGATCGACACGCAGGTCAAGATACGGGGCTACCGGATCGAACTCGTCGAAATCGAATCCGTGCTGCTGGATTTGCCGGAGGTCGCGCAGGCGGTGGTGACCACCTACGAGCCCGAGCCGGAACGGGTCGAGCTCGTAGCCTACTATTCGCTGAAGCAGGACGCATCGGTCCTGTCGCGCGGCGAGATCACCCACGCGCTGCGAAGCCGGCTGCCGGCCTACATGATCCCGGCATATCTCGAGGAACTGCCGTCCATTCCGATGACGATCAGCAACAAGGCTGATCACAGGCACCTGCCGAAGCCGCAACGGCCGCGCGTCCCGGCCGGCACCAAGCTGGTCGCCGCCAAGACGGACAGCGAGCACTTCCTCTCCCGCGCCCTGGCCGAGGTGCTGAAGGTCGACCATGTTTCCACCGGTGACCATTTCTTCGACGACCTCGGCGCCAACTCCCTGCTGATGGCGCGCTTCTGCGCCCGCATCCGGCAGCGTCCGGGCATGTCGACCGTGTCGATGCGTGAAGTCTATCTGAACCCGACCATTGCCAAGCTCGCCGAGCGCCTGGGTCAGGGGGCCGACGAGGCGGTCACCGCGGCGGAACGAGAGCCGTTCCACGTCCCGTCCGACTTCTCCTACTACGGGTGCGGCGCCCTTCAGCTTCTGTTCTATGCCGTCTGCAGCCTGCTCGGTCTGTCGTTCTTCGACGCCGGCCTCGAATGGACCTATGAGGCGGTGGGCTCCCCGTTCAAAGTCTACCTTCGCAGCGTGGCGTTCGGTGTCGGGTCATTCGTCGTGCTGACCGCCGTCCCCATTGTCGCGAAGTGGGTGCTGATCGGAAGGTGGAAGGCCGAGTCCATCCCGATTTGGAGCCTGCGATACTTTCGCTTCTGGGCGGTCAAAACCCTGGTTCGCAGTGCGCCCGTAGTGGTCTTTTCCGGCAGCCCGATCTACAACATCTATCTGCGCCTGCTGGGTGCGAGAATCGGACCGAACGTTGTGGTCGACTGTCGGTGCGTCCCGGTCTGCACCGACCTCATCGCCATCGGCGAAAACGCGATCCTGCGCAAGGATTCCATCCTGCTGGGCTACCGGGCCCAATCCAATTTCATTCATACCGGACCGATCGAGATCGGCCGCAATGCGTTCGTCGGCGAAGCCAGCGTGCTGGACATCGGTACGGCGATGGGCAACGACACGCAGCTCGGACATGCCTCGTCCCTGCAGACCGGTCAGCGCATCCCGGACGGCAAGCACTATCACGGCTCTCCCGCGCAGGAGACGACGTCCGACTACTGCCCGATCGAGAACGTACCCTGCTCCCGGCTGCGGCGCGGACTGTTCGAGGCGATCCGGCTCCTGGGCCTGTTCGCAATCGCCATTCCGGTCCCCATCCTGCTGCTGGCCCACTGGGAGCATTACTCCGCCGGGTTCGCGGGCAGCGCCTCCGGCAGCGCCGACGCGCTGACATCGGGCCTGCTGCTGCTTTCCCTCGGCTCTTTTCTCGGCTCGCTGGCGGCGGGGTTGCTCGCCGTCTACATCGTCCCGCGGATTTGCCACCGCTTCCTCGAGACCGACAAGACGTATTCCCTTTATGGCGTCCATTACCGGCTGCAGACCGTCGTCGCGCGGTTCAGCAATTCGCGTTTCTTCAATCTGCTGTTCGGCGACAGTTCCGCGATCGTCCACTACATGCGGCTGCTCGGCTGGAACCTGAACACGGTGGAGCAGACCGGCTCGAACTTCGGCACCAACCAGCAGCACGACAACCCGTTCCTCTGCGACATTGGCAGCGGGACGATGGTCTCCGACGGGCTGTCGATGATCAACATGCACCAGTCGAGCTCATCGTTCCGGCTCGTCAGGACCCGCATCGGCGATCACAACTACCTCGGCAACAACATCCACTATCCCCCGGATGGGCGCACCGGCCGGAATTGTCTCCTCGGCACCAAGGTGATGATCCCGATCGACGGGCCCGTGCGCGAGAATGTCGGGCTGCTGGGGTCGCCCAGTTTCGAGATTCCGCGCATCGTCGAGCGCGACAAGTCCCTCATGGGCGCCTTGAGCACTGAAACCCGCGGGCAGCGCCTGCGGCAGAAGAACTTCTACAATCTCGTCACGGTCTCGCTGTTCCTGTTCGGCCAGTGGCTGTTCCTCTTTGCCACGCTGGTCGTCTGGCAGGCGGCCTTGTTGAAATATCCGCACTACGGCGTTTTCTCACTCTTCGTCGCCGCGCTTGTCATGTCCTGGGGGTCGATCCTGTACTTCGGGCTGCTCGAACGGGCGAGCCTCGGCTTCAGGCGGCTTGAGCCGAAGATAGTCACCATCTACGACCCGTATTTCTGGTTTCACGAGCGTCATTGGAAGCTCTCCGACTCGCCGGTCGTGAAACTCTTCGCCGGCACGCCGTTCAAGAGCCTGATGTGGCGCCTCGTGGGCGTGAGGATCGGCCGGAAAGTCTATGACGGCGGCTGCGTCATGACGGACCGCACGCTGATCGAGATCGGCGACTACGCCAACCTGAACGAAGTCAGCGTGCTGCAGGCGCACTCGCTGGAGGAGGGCGTGTTCAAGTCCGACCACGTGCGGATCGGCAAGGCCTGCACCCTCGGCCCGGCCGCGTTCGTTCATTATGGCGTGACCATGGGCGATCATTCCGTGCTCGACGCGGATTCCTTCCTCATGAAGGGTGAAGTCCTCGACCCGTACACCATGTGGTGTGGCAACCCGGCTAAGCTGTATCGCCGCAATCTGGCGGCTGACCCGGTTGCAACGAGTGCGCCGTCGCAGGAGCTGACGGACTGTTTCATGCCGAAGGTGGCTGCCGAATAGCGCGGCGTCCGCTGTGTTGATCGCTGCGCAAGCGTGTTCGGCGGCCCGTCCCGGACGGCAGCCGATGAGCGGCCTAAAGCTCCGCGACTCGTGCTTGGTCCCGCTCGTCAGCTGGCAGGGTCCTTGCCAGCTGATCGGGCGGATTGGCGCGTCGAAGGGTCGGCGCAAACCGATTCGAGTACGACATGGCCCGCTTTTCGAACCCGTGCCATGTTCCATAGCCCAGCGCGGTCGTCACCAGAAACGCGGCCAGCATGGATAGCCAGAACGGCTCGATGAGCAACATCGAAAATTGCTGAACCGGCCAAGCCAGAACATACATTCCGTACGACGCGTCGCCGCCCTTCGAAAACCATGCCATGGCCTTGGAGCTGCCGAAGCCGATGGTGGCCGCAGCAACTGCGAGCGATTGAAACATGGTGTCGATCGGCACCAGATTGCGGATGACAAAAATCCCTATCAGTCCCGTGGCTCCGACCGCCAGAGCGTGCCTTCCGATATATGGCCAGACGACCGCCAGCACGGCTCCGGATAAGAAGAAGGAACCCAGTCTGAAGAAATCGAGGCTGTTCAGGTGCTCGATCTCGAACTCACCGAGAAAGCGTGTCGCACTCCAGGCGATGCCGAGGAGGAGAGCGCCCAGAACGATGCCGGTGCCGCTCCATCGCCGACCCACAAAGAATATCAGTGCAAGTACGGCGTAGAGCCAAAGCTCGTAGGGGAGGCTCCAGAGCGGCTCGTTGACCGCTGGCCGCACCGTGTCCGCAAACACACCGGGTATGACGTAAGTCACTCCCCGCAGAAACATCATAAGATTGTTGATTACATACTCGGCGTGCGACCAGAGATGGGCAAAGTTGCCGTACCAAAAAAAGGTTGCTGCTGAAGTCGCAACCAGCACAAAGGCAAGATTCGGAAATATTCGGAGAAACCTGGCGGCGACGAAACGAGCCCAACCCTTCGATTTCTGCAGCGACCGGCAGATGAGGAAACCGCTGAGACAAAAGAAGACCTCGACGGCGAGCTCTCCAAAGTCCTCGCCGTAGCCCGGCACCGGCGGCTCGGGGCGTCCCGCCAGGTCAAAATGATGGCTGAATAGAACGGCGGAGGCGGCACAGAAACGGACGAAGTCGTAACTGTTCTCGGTGCGTGAATCCAACGGCCCGATCCGACCGTTACCACCGCCTCGTGGAGTGATTTGCGACGTCGGGTGCAAGCTGCCTGCCTTTCGCTTCCGATGGCTGGCTCACCTTGACCACGAAGCTCGCCCGATCGGCGATTGACCTCGCCGCCTGACCGATACGGATATGCCGGAGATCGTATCGCGGCAATCGCAGGGGTTTTTTAAGCAGAAAGAGCCAGAACTGGCAACCGCGCGGTGTTGCGTGGGGACGTGGCATTCAATGGGAAGGAAATGCTCAGTCTTCCACGCGCTCGTTTCGATGGATACGCGATCTCCGAGGTGACAGCGGTGTCCCGGGCGAGCGGTACGCGAGCCTATTCGCTCCCCGTTCCGGAAGGTACGATGGGGGCGGAAGCGGGCGGCATGAGTGTCCCTCCGCTCTTCTGGCACTCCTGGGCGCTATTTCTCCGCTCTGTGAGCCACCTCACTTTCGCCCTCGGGTCGCGCGGCTATGAGGGTGCGTCTCACCAGACGGAGGGTGTTGTGGAAAAACGCGACATTGTGCGGAAATGGTCTCCGGAGGACTGGCGCGAATTCGATCGCTGGATCAGAGCAAATGCCGTTATCGGTTCGCTCCTGGCGGCCGGACTTCTCGTCATGGCTGTGGCCGGCGCACCTTCCGTCGGGCCTGGTGACGCCGCAACGGCTGCCGATTCGAAAGGCTCCGAGGTAGGCGCGTCCGTACAATCACGGCTCACCCCCGCTCCTTGACCACGCCGCATTTTCACTTGCCCTGTTACCGCGAATCTAAAGTGTGCGCCGACACCGCTTCGAGCCCCTGCCAGCAAACGTAGGGTGGCAGAGGCGCGTGGCGAGGTGCCCACGCGCAGTGCGCGGCACGACCCTATGACATCGCGGACGATTCGCGTGTGCGAGCGCTCGGTGGCAATGTCGTCGCAGCTGCCTCGCCAGCACGCGCCATCTCGGCCGCCGCATCCGCAACGATGCGCTTGAGCTCCGGCAGACAGGAGCCACAATTGGTGCCGGCGCGCAGCGCCGCCCCGATGCCTTCGACGCTGGTCGCCTTGCCCGACTGGAGCGCGTCGCGAATGGTGGCGAGCCCCACGCCGAAGCAGGCGCACACGATCGGCCCGGCGCTGGCAAGGCCGTCGGCCGAGTGGCCCGACAGCAGCACGCGCCGCGCCGCGTCGTTGAGCGTGCCGGCTTCGAACAACGTCTTGACCGCGTCCCATTGCGGCGCCGCCGCGGCGGGGCCGATGAACAGGCAGCCGTCGAGCCGTCCGGCGACGAACGCCGCGGCGCGGTAGATGCCGCGCTTGTCATCGCACAGTTCGGCGAGCTCAGCCCCCTCGCTGAACATTTCGAGCGCACGCTCGCGCCAGGTTGCGGGGCCGTCGTTGCTCGCCAGCAGCAGGCCGAAGGCCTGCGCCAGCGCGACGCGCGCCCACCAGGTGCCCTCGGGTAACGCAAGTGGGCGGCGCGTCACCGCAAAGCCGCGGAACGCGAATGTCACCGGCGCGATCGCCGCCGGCGTGGCCTTGGCGTCGGGCTGGCCGGAATAGCGGTCGGTCTCGGGCATCACCAGGTCGCCGATGCGCGCGGCCGAAGCCGTCGCATCGCTCCAGTGAATGGGCACGAAAAGGGAGCCACTCGGTGACGTGTCGCTGACGCTCACCTTGAGCACGCACGATCCCCAGCGGGTCGTGAGCTGCGCAAAACCGCCGTCGACGAGGTTGTTCGCCGCGGCGTCGTCCGGATGCACGTCGACGAACGGCTCCGGCGCATGCGCGCCGAGCCGCGGGCTCAGGCCCGATCTGGTCATGGTGTGCCACTGGTCGCGCACGCGGCCGGTGTTGAGGCGGAACGGGAAGTCGTTGCCGGTCGGCACCCTCGGCGCCGGCGGCTCGGGCGCGACGAAGCGCGCCTTGCCGTCCGGCGTGTAGAAGCCGCCCTCGGCGAAGAATCGCCGGTCCAGCTGGCGCTTGCGCCGCGTCTCACCGGCGCGCAGTGGCCATTGCACCGGATCGAGCGCGGCAAAGGCGTCATCGTTGATGTCGGCGAGGCCGCCGAGGTCGAAGTCGCGGCTGCCGTCGTTCTCGAACGCGGACAGCGCCGCATGCTCGCGGAAAATGTCGGCAGCGGACCGATAGGAAAAGGCGGAGGTGAATCCCATGCGGCGCGCGACCTGCGTCACCATCCACCAGTCGGGCTTGGCTTCGCCCGGCGGGCGCAGGAACGCGCGCTGGCGCGAGATCCGCCGCTCCGAGTTGGTCACGGTGCCGTCCTTCTCGCCCCAGGCCGCGGCCGGGAGGAGAATGTGCGCGCCGGCAGCGACGGTGTCGTTCGCGATGACGTTCTCGGACACCACGAACAGCTCGAGCCGGCCGAGCGCGTCGCGCACCTGGCGCGCGCGCGGCAGCGAGACTGCGGGGTTGGTCGCCATCACCCAGAGCGCCTTGATCCTGCCGCGGGCGACGGCGTCGAACAGTTGCACCGCCTTGAGCCCTTCGCGCGTCGCCACCCGCGGCGCCTGCCAGAAACGGCCGACGCGGTCGATGTCCTCGGCGGTGAAGCCCATATGGGCGGCGAGCTGGTTGGCGAGTCCGCCGACCTCGCGCCCGCCCATGGCATTGGGCTGGCCGGTAAGCGAGAACGGCCCTTGCCCGCGGCGGCCGATGCGGCCGGTCGCGAGATGGCAATTGATGATGGCGTTGACCTTGTCGGTGCCCTGCGAAGATTGGTTCACGCCCTGCGAGAAGCAGGTGACGGCGTTCGGGATGGCACGAAAGAGTTCGAAGAAGCGCGCGACATCGGGCCGCGGCAGTCCGGTGAGCCGCGCGGTCGCGGCGAGGTCGGGCGCGATTGCGCGCGCGCGTGCCAGCGAGTTCTCGAAGCCGGCGGTGTGGGTATCGATGTAGCGATAGTCGAGCGCACACAGGTCGGCGAGATGCACGAGCAGCCCGCAGAACAGCGCGGTGTCCATCCCGCCCGCGATCGGAAGAAACAGGTCGGCATCTTCCGCGGTGGCGGTGCGACGCGGATCGATCACCACGATCTTGGCGCCGCGCTCGCGCTTGTTCTTGACCATGCGCTGGAACAGCACCGGATGGCACCAGGCGGCGTTCGAACCGACGAGCACGATGAGGTCGGCGGTGTCGAGATCCTCGTATGTGCCGGGCACAGTGTCGGCGCCGAAGGCGCGCTTGTGGCCGGCGACCGAGGAGGCCATGCACAGCCGCGAATTGGTGTCGACGTTGCCCGAGCCGATGAAGCCCTTCATCAGCTTGTTGGCGACGTAATAGTCCTCGGTCAGGAGCTGGCCGGAGAGATAGAACGCGACCGCGTCGGGCCCGTCGCGCTGGATGATGCGTTGAAAGCCATCGGCGACGCGGTCGAGCGCGACCGACCAGTCGACGCGCGCGAAACTGCCGTCGAACTGCCGTAGCAGGGGATGCAGCAGGCGTCCGTCGAGCCCCAGCGTCTCGCCCAGCGCCGAGCCCTTGGAGCAGATGCGGCCGAGATTGGCGGGATGGTGCGGATCGCCGGCGATGCCGGCGCCGCCGTAGCCGTCGGGCTGCGCCAGCACGCCGCAGCCCACGCCGCAATACGGGCAGGTGGTGCGCACGGCCGGCGGCTGCGGGGAGGGCGCGTTCATCGCTACGCCGCCACCCGGGTGGCGAGCGCGCGCCCGAACACGAGATCGTCGCGAATGTGCGCGACCGAGGAGCCCGCGCGGATGAGGTCGAGATACCAGAGGCCGTCGGCGGTATCGCCGAACAACACCGCGCCGACGAGGCGATCATGCGCGATGATGAGCTTCTTGTAGATGCCGACGGCGGGATCGCTGAACACGATCTCCTCCGCCTCATCGGTCGCGGCGAGGAAGTCGCCGGCGGAAAACACGTTGACGCCGGAGACCTTGAGATTGGTGGCGAGCACGCTGCCGGGATAGCTCGCGCGTTCGCCCGCGAGCCGCCGCGCCAGGAGCTGCGCCTGCTCGTAGGCGGGCTCCACCAATCCGTAGCAGCAGCCGCGATGCTCGGCGCATTCGCCGATGGCGTGGACGCCGGCGGTGCTGGTCTCGAGATGGTCGTTGACCACGATGCCGCGCCCGACCTCGAGCCCGGCCGCACGAGCCAAACCGATATTGGCGCGGATGCCGACCGCGACCACGACGGTGTCGGCGGCAATCGTGGTGCCGTCGCGCAGCTCCACCGCCTCGACCCGGCCGCTGCCGGCGATGCGCGCGGTCTGCGCCTGCAGCCGCACGGCGATGCCCTTGGCTTCGACCGCGCGCTTGAGCATGAGCGCGGCGCGCTGGTCGAGCTGGCGCTCCATCAGCCGGTCCATGAGATGGAGCAGCGTGACCCGCGCGCCGGCCTTGGCGAGCCCGTAGGCGGCTTCGAGGCCGAGCAGCCCGCCGCCGATCACCACCACGCGCGCGCCGGCGGCCTTGGTGGCGGCGATCGCGTTGACGTCGTCGACGTCGCGGAAAGTGAGCACGCCCGGCAGATCCATGCCGGGAATGTCCGGCTTGATCGGCTGCGAGCCGGTGGCGAAGACGAGCTTGGAGAACGCGAGCTGCGTTCCGCCCGCCAGCGTCACGTTGCGCGCGGCGGCATCGACCTGCGTCGCGCGCTCGCCGTAGCGCAGGGTCACGCCGCGGTCGCGCCACCAGCGCGCCGGCTTGAGCTCGATGTCGTCGAAGTCGACCTCGTCTGCGAGCAGCGCGGACAGCAGCACGCGGTTGTAGGCCAGCCGCGGCTCCTCGCCGATGACGGCGACGGCGTAACGGCCGAGCGCGCGCTGCGCGAGCTCGTCGACGAAACGTGCCGCGGCCATGCCGTTGCCGATCACGATGAGGGATTCGCTCATCGCCTGGGGTCCTCGTGCTCTCGGAATGCGCCGCAGTGCGCCCGGCCGCGCCGCGCTCGTAGGAGGGGCGGCGGCTGATCGGAGCGCCATCGCCGTTGATGGCGCCGTGGCGTTAGCTACTTCAAGGAGCGTGCCACCCCGGCCGCCCGATTTATCGCAGCAATTGCAGGCGGTTAATCACCACAGCGGGAATTGGCCGGGGGCGATCGAGCGGCCTTGTTGCCCATTCCCTGCGCGCACCGCCTACGGCTTATGCAGCGTCGCGGCCGCATGGCTGAAGCTGCGGCGGCCGTGCTTGTAGCCGAACAGGGGTTGCGCGAGCTCGGCCACTGCCATTGCCGGATCGCGGCTGTCGATGACGACGAGGTCGGCGGCATGTCCGACCGCGACGCCATAGCGCGCGGCATTCATCAGCCGCGCCGGCAGCGTGGTGATCATATCGAAGCAGGCGCGCATGTCGGCGCTGCGGCCGAGCTGCGCGATATTGGCATAGAGGTTCGCGATCCGGATGAGCGAGCAGTCGCCGAACGGCGTGAACGGATTGAGCACGTTGTTGGTCGCGAGCGAGCAGGTGACGCCATGCGCCAGCAGCCGATGCGCGGGTGCGACGCCGCGCGGCACGTGATGGTGATGCTCCCGCCCCATCAGGAACAGATCGGTCGCCGGCAGCACCGTGACGGCGACGCCGGCATTGGCCAGGCGGGTGCCGATTTCGGAGAGGCGGCCGCGATCGACGGTGGACAGCTTGGTGACATGGCCGACCGCGACCCGGCCGCCCCAGCGATGGGCGTCGGTCTGGCGACACACCTCGTCGAGGTGCATCCAGGACGGATCGAGGTCGAAATCCAGATGAAAGTCGACGTCGAGATCGAAGCGGCGCGCGATATCGAAGATGCGCGTGGTCTGCGCGGCCGGATCGGTGTCGGTATAGGGGCAGCCGCCGATGACGTCGGCGCCTTGCTCGCAGGCCTCGACCAGCAACTCCTCGGTGCCGGGATCGTTGGTCAGGCCTTCCTGCGGGAACACGCAGATCTGCAGGTCGAGCGCCCACGCGTAGTCGCGCTTGAGCGTCCTTAGAGCGTGAAACCCGTTGAGGCCGACCCGCGGATCCGCCTCGACATGGGTGCGCATGCGCGTCGTGCCCTGGATGATGGCTTTCTCGAGGGTGCGCTGCGCGCGCGCGTGAATGTCGGCTTCGGTGAAGGAACGCTTGGCTGCGGCCACCGTTTCGATCGCTTCCTCGAGCGTCCCGCGCTCGCAATTGCAGCGTTCGAGAATGCAGGACTTGTCGAGGTGGATATGGGTCTCGACGAACCCGGGGATCACCAGCCGGCCGTCGAGCTGCTGTTCCGGCGCGTCGGCAACGATATGGGGAGCGATGTCGACGATGCGGCCGTCCGCGACGCCGATGTCGACCGGCGCCTCATCGCTTCCGGTCAGCCGGCCCTGACGCAGGACGAGATCGAGCGGCATGGCGTGCGAACGCTATTGTGCGGCTTCGGTGCGGCCGAGATAGGCCGCCTCGAGCTCGGGATCGTCAGCCAGTCCCACCGCGTTGTCCGAGCGCACGATCTTCCCCAGTTCCAGCACGTAGCCGCGGTCGGCGACGGTGAGCGCCAGGGCCGCCATCTGGTCGACCAGCAGAATCGTGACGCCTTCATCACGCAAGCCGGCGAGGATGTCGAACAATTCGTTGATCATCGCCGGTGCGAGGCCGAGCGAGGGCTCGTCGAGCAGCAGGATGCGGGGCTTGGCCATCAATCCTCGTGCGATCGCCAGCATCTGCTGCTCGCCGCCCGAAAGAAGCCCGGCCCGGATTGTGAGCCGCTCCTTCAAGCGCGGAAAGCGTTCGAGCAGCGCCGCGATCTCGCCGTCGCGGTCGGCGTCCTTGCGGCTGTGCGCCCCGAGTACGAGGTTGTCGAGCACGCTGAGCTCGGGGAAGACTTGCCGACCCTCCGGCACGAGCGCCAGTCCCCGCCGCGCGATCTGGTGGGTTTCGAGCTCGCCGATCGGCGCGTTGTCGAGGACGATGGCGCCCTCCACCGGCCGCAGCAGCCCCGAGATCGCGCGCATGGTGGTCGACTTGCCCGCGCCGTTCGACCCGATGATGGTCACCATTTCGCCCGGGCGAACGTCGAGGCTCACATTGTCGAGCACGGGCGCGGCACCATAGCCGGCGGTGAGCTTGACGGTGGTCAGGACCGCGTCATGCGCGCCGCTCCACGGCGTCGCCCGCGGGCGCGCACGCATCTCGCCGCCGCCGAGATAGGCCTTGAGCACCTTGGGATCGTGGCGGACCTCGACCGGGGATCCGGCGGCGATGCGCACGCCGGCATCGAGCACGATCACCGCGTCCGAGATGCCCATCACCAGCAGCATGTCGTGCTCGACCAGGATGACGGCGATGCCGAGATCGGCGATGCGACGGATGAGCCGGCTGAGGGCGTCCTTGTCGGAACGCATCAGGCCGGCGGCGGGCTCGTCGAGCAGCAGCACGCGTGGACGCATCGCCAGCGCGCGCGCGATCTCGACCAGGCGGCGATCGACGTGCGGGAGATCCCCCGCCGGCACCGACAGCGAACCGTGATAGCCGACGAAGGCGAGCAGCGCCTCGGCGGCGTCGCGATCGGCGGGCGAGGCCGCATCCGCCGCCATGCTGCCGAGCCGGCCGCGCCGCAGCGCGATCAGCACGTTGTCGATGATGCTCATGGTCGCGAACAGCTTGGTGGTCTGATAGGTGCGCGCGATCCCGGCGCGCGCCACCTTCCAGGCCGGGCTGCCCGCCAACTCGCGCTCGCCGAGCCGGATGCTGCCGCTGTCGGGGCGATAGAACCCGCCGATCAGGTTGAGCACGGTGGTCTTGCCGGCGCCGTTGGGGCCGATCACGCTCGTCACCTTTCCGGGAAGCGCCGCGAAGCTGACGGCGGACGCCGCCTTGATGCCGCCGAAGGTGATGCCGAGGTCGCGCACCTCGAGCGTGCCGGCCGCACCTTTGGGGGAGAGAAACGCGGCGACGTCGAACGCGGTCGCTGCCACGACCGAGGGCTCCGTCCGCCGCCACAGCCGCGCGAGGAGGCCGAGCACGCCCGCGGGCGCAACCCACAGGATCACCAGCAGCGACGCGCCGAAAAACAGCAGCCGGTATTCGGCCAGGCTGGACAACAGCTCCGGCAACACGACGCTGACGAGAGCGCCGACCACCGGACCGAAGGTCCAACCGGCGCCGCCGACGATGACCGCGAACAGGAACAGGATCGATTGCGAAAATGGAAATGAATCCGGCGCCACGAACATGAGGAGCGGCGCGAAAATGCCGCCCGCCAGTCCCGTGAACACCGCCGACAGGGAAAATGCCGCGGTCTTGACGATCACCGGATTGAGGCCGATCGAGCGCGCCGCGGGTTCGGCATCGCGCACCGCCACCATCGCCATGCCCCAGCCGCTGCGGGCGAGGCGGTGGAACGCATAGAGCGAGGCGCCCGCGAGCGTGACGGCGAGCATCGCCATCTCGCGCTCGGTAAAGATCAGCGCGCCGAGCGACGGCGGCGCGATGCCCATGAGGCCGTTGGCCCCGCCGGTGAGCGCGCGCCACTCGATCGTGCCGTGCTGAATAATGAAGGCAAAGGCGATCGTGACCATGGCGAGATAGGGACCGGTCACGCGCAATGCCGGCAGCGCGAGCGCGAAGCCCACGACGCCGGCGACCGCGCCCGCCAGCGGCAATGCGATCCAGAAGTCGACGCCCTTGAGGGTGAGGATGGCGACCGTGTAGGCGCCGATCGCGTAGAAGCCGACGTGGCCGAGCGACACCTGCCCGGTCAGCCCCAGCAGGATGTTGAGCCCGACGCCGACGACCGCGGTCAGGGCGACAAGCGCGAGGACGAACGGCGTGTAGCCGTCTGACTTGGCTGCCGCCAGCAACGCGGCAGCGGTCAACGCCACGATGGCGATCGGGACCGCGGTGCGTCCGGCGGCGATCCGCATCGTCACACCTTGTTGACCGCCGCGCGCCCCAACAGCCCGTTGGGCATGAAGGCGAGGGCGAGAATGACAACGCTGAACACGACGATCTGGGTGTAGACCGAACCGAGGAAGGCGGTGACCAACGCCTCGATCAAGCCATAGGCGAGGCCGGCAAGCATCACGCCGGAGGCCGACGTGATGCCGCCGAGGATCGCAACCGCAAACGCCTTGATGCCGAACAACGTGCCCATGTCGGAATGCACGCTGAACAGCGGCGCGATCAGGAGCCCCGCGAGCCCGGCAAGCGCAGTGGAGATCATGAACGAAACGGTGACCGCGAGCCGCACGTTGATGCCCATCAGCTTGGCGGCGTCGGGGTTCTGCACTACCGCGAGCAGGGCCTTGCCCAGGCGCGTGCGGGAAAACACCACTTGCAGCAGGATCGCGATCGCGATGCCCGCCACCGGGATGACGAGCTGCAGCGGATAGACGCCGGCGCCGAAAATCTGCACCGGCTTCATCGCGAGCACGGAAGGAAAGCCGCGCGGCTCCTTGCCGAAGGTGAACAGCACCAGGTTGTCGAGCACGATGCCGCCGGCAACCGTGGCCATCAGCCACGCATTCGAGCCGCGCTCGGCGAATGGACGTACGAGGGTGCGCTCGATCAACGCTCCGACCAGCGCGCACGCGGCGAGCGCGGTGATGGCCGCCAACGGCAGCGGCCAGCCGAGCGTGACCGCGAAGGTATAGCCCAGCACGGCGCCCAGCATCATGGCCGAGCCCTGGGAGAAATTGACCGTGTTGGACACCACGTAGGTCACGTGAAAGCCGAGCGCGATCAGGCCGTACATGCTGCCGAGGCCGAGACCCGAGATCACCGCCGAGGTCAGGAGCATGTCACCGCGCTCGTAAAGGCGGACAGGGCAGCGGCGATCCCGGCGCTGCCCTTTGATGACCGCCGAGCTAGTTCGTCAGCGGCAGGATCTCATCGCCCTTGAAGTAAGTGAAGAGATAATCCGACGCTGCGAGCGCATCCTGGTTCGTGGGGGTGAACGGTTTCTGGTAGGTCTTGATCAGCCCCTCATACTTGTCGATCCCGTAAAAACCCTCGCGGACCTTGGGGCCATCGGTCGAGCCGGCCTTGGCGAGCGCGAGCGCGGTCAGATGCATGGCATCGTAGGCGTTGGCGATGCCGACCGCCGGGGTGACATCCGCCAGCGACTTGATCTCGGGATATTTCTTCTTCAGCGCGTCCAGCACCGCGGTCGCCTTGGGGCTGGAATTGCCGGAGAAGCTGAAGGTCTGGATGAAATGCACCTTGGCCGCGCTCGGTCCCGCGAGCTCGGTGAAACGCCCGCCCGCCGGGCCCCAATGAGAGACGATCGGCACGTCCCAGCCCATGCGGTCGAGCGACTTCACCACCTGCGCCGACGGCGCCACGTTAGCCACCAGCAGAAGCACGTCGCTTCCGGCCTGCTTGAGGCGGCTCAACTGCGGCACGACGTCGACGTCGTTGGTCTCGAACTTCTCGATGCCGACGTAAGGCAGGTTCTTGGCCGCGAGCGCGGCCTTGAGGCCTTTCTCGTTGGATTCGCCCCACGGATTGTTGATCAGGATCAATCCCGGCTTCTTGGCGCCGTATTTCTTGATCGCGTAGTCGACCAGCGCGACATCGACGAGGTCATCCACTGCCGATACCCGGAATACGTAGTTCTCGGCCGCGCCGTTCTGGGTGATCGGCGTGCCGGCCGCCCAGACCCCCATGAAGGGTACCTTGGCCTGGTTGGCGAACGGCACGATCGCGATCGAGACGGGCGTGTCGAGGCCGCCGAACAAAGCCGCCACCTTCTCGCGCTGCACCAGTTCGCGCGCGGCGAGCACGCCCTTGGCCGGATTGCTCTCGTCATCGCGCACGAGCAACTCGACCTTCTTGCCGAGCACACCGCCCTTGGCGTTGATCTCGTCGATGGCCAGCGAGAGCCCGCGCACGATCGCCTCGCCCGATTTGGCGGACTGGCCGGACATGGCGGCGACAAGGCCGAGCTTGACCGTTTCCTGGGCTTGGACCGGAGCGGCGGCGAACAGCGCCATCAGGCCGAGCGCTGCCAGCGGTCGCACGAAAGGCATCTTGAGGGGCATGGGAAACCTCTGCGTCAATGGGCGATGCCGCTAAACAGGCAAGCCGCGTGCCAAACCGTATCCACTGAATCTGCGAGAAAATCCCTGATTTGTCGAGGCAGAACGCTCACCCAGGAGGCAATACCGCGGTCGCCCCGCTGCTATTGTATGCAATATTGTATACGATAATTTCCAATATCGCATGCTTTTTCTGGTCCGGATTGTGCATAGTGAGCCGCGATCATCATCACGGAGACCCTACCATGCCAAATACCCGCGCCAGTTCCGTCGCGACGATGGAAGAACCCCGTGACGCGGCCGGCGTCGTGGAGGCCTTCCTGCATGCGTCGATGGTGCCCGACCCGCAGACTGCTGCGCGCTATATCGCCGATGATCTCAAGATCACCTTCACCGGCGGCCGCAAATATCGCCATCCGCGCGAAACCACGGCGTTCAACGCCAAGCGCTACAAGTGGGTGAAGAAGAAGATGGAGCGCACCGACGTGGTCGCGGGAGAAGGTGAAACCATCGTCTACAATCTCGGCACGCTTTACGGCGAGTGGCCGGACGGAACATCCTTTGACGGCAACCGTTACGTCGACCGCTTCGTCGTGCGCGACGGCAAGATCGTGCAAATGGATGTCTGGAACGACAGCGCCGAGCGCCTGCTGACCAAGGCCGGGATCGAGGCCTAGTTCTTGTCACCCGCGGGCCTGACCAGGTTGCCGCCCGACTGTGCAGTCTACCGCTTGGCGCGTGCGCGCGCCTGCCGGCGCAGGCTCGCCGGAGCATCGTTGGCGTAACGCGCCAGAATGGCCTTGATGTCGTATTCCCGTGGCGGGCGCGACACGATCAGGGCGCGCCCGGCGACGGCCTCCAGGTGCTCGTCCATCACCGCGGTCGCGCGTTCAGCGTCGCCGGCGGCGAGCGCGGCGATCACCGCGCGATGCTCGCTCACCGCGCATTCCGCAGAATGCGGCCGGCTGTAAAGCGCGAGGATGAGGCCGCAGCGCGACGCGACCTCGCTCACATATCGCGTCAAGACCGGGCTTCCGGTCATCTCGGCGAGCACAATGTGAAACTCGGTCGCGAGTCGAATCGACAGCGGTTCGTTGGTGCCGCGGGCCTGCTCCTCGTCGTCGACATGGGATTCGAGCTGTTTGATCTGCTCGGCAGTCAGCCGGCCGGCGAGCCGTGAGACGATCAACCGTTCGAGCCCGAGCCGGACGTCGAACACATCGCGGGCCTCGTCCCAGCTCGGCGTCGCGACCGCCGCGCCTCGGTTGCGGCGAAGCTCGACCAGGCCTTCGGCGGCGAGTTGCCCCAACACATGGCGCACGATCGTGCGGCTCGCGCCGAAGCGTTCGCCGATCGCATCCTCGGGAAGCTTGGCGCCCGGCGACAACGCCTGCTCGATGATGGCGTGGCGCAACGCGCGGTAGATGGCGCCAACCCGATCGGTGCTGCTGTTGGAGACTGGGCGCGCTGGTTTCGGCACGAGGGCGGCCGCGAATAGCCCGGCGATACGCCGGGCAGGGTTAAGTTCGACGCCGTGAAAGTGGCACGCCGATCCCGCGCGTGCAAACCAGCATCCGGCCGGGCCGCGGTGCGCGGAGAACCTCGCGTCGGCTCAGAACTCGACGTCGAGCTCTTCCAGTTCATCCGGTTCGGACTTGGCCGCGGCGATCCACTCCTCCATGTACGGCATCGCCATGACCGCCTTGCAATAGGCGGCGCATTTGGGGTCGAGCTTGACGTCGTAGGTGAGAAAGCGGGTGACGACCGGCGCATACATGGCATCGGCCATGCAGGGCTCTTTCCCGAACAGGTAAGGGCCCTTGGAGGCGGTGAGGCATTCGCGCCAGATGGCGGTGACGCGATCGATGTCGGCCTGCGCGCCCGCCCACACCTTGAAGCCGGGATAGTGCGCCTTGAGATTCATCGGAAGCGCGGAGCGCAGGTTGCTGAAGCCGGAATGCATCTCGCCCGCGATCGCGCGGCAGTACGCGCGGGCGGCACGGTCCGCCGGCATGAGCTTGGCGTCCGGTTTCAATTCGTTGAGATACTCGGCGATCGCGAGCGTGTCCCACACCTTGACGCCATCATGGGTGAGGCAGGGAACGAGAAACGACGGTGACAGCAGAAGGAGTTCGGCGCGGGTCGAGGGATCGTCGCTGTTCGCCTGCTGCTCGTCGAAGTCGAGGCCGGCCATTTTGCACAGCAGCCAGCCGCGCAATGACCAAGAGCCGTAATTCTTGCTGGCGATGGTGAGCGTAGCCATGAGCTTTCCCCTTCGGCGCCCGCGTTATCGGGCCAGTTGGGAGCGATCGGCCCGGCTCCGGGCTCCCACGTCGCGATCCGCGCCTGCGCGGCCGTCTGCGAAATTATCTCGCACCGCAGCATAAAATGCACTAGCCTTTTGCGACGCGGAAGACGCCTGCTGGCCACGGCGGCGGGCGAGGGTGGGGGAATGCTCTACCAGGCCTATCAAGTCCATTCCGACATCATGGTGCCGGTCCGCTCTTGGGCTACTGCCGCGCTGCGCGCGTTCGGTCAGCCCCTGGCGGGCGTCGCCGACAACGCGGTCTTGCGCAACCTGTCCGCCGCCTACGAACTTATTGCCCGAACCGGACTTACGCACGCGCGCCCGGCCTTCGGGATCGACAGCGTCACGGTCGGCAATCGCGAGGTCGCGGTGCACGAGCACGCCGCGCTGACGACCCCGTTCGGGACGCTCCTGCATTTCAAGAAGGACATCGATACCCCGCAGCCGCGCGTGCTCGTGGTCGCGCCGCTGTCGGGTCATTTCGCGACGCTTTTGCGCGGCACCGTGCGCACCATGCTGCCCGAGCACGACGTCTACATCACCGACTGGCACAATGTGCGCGATGTGCCGCTGATCCATGGCCGGTTCGGCTTCGACGAATATATCGGGCATTTGATCAGTTTCCTGGAGGCGCTCGGTCCGGGCGCTCATGTGGTGGCGGTGTGCCAGCCTTGCGTGGCCGTCCTCGTCGCCGCGGCGGTGATGGCGCAAGCCGGCAATGCCGCGCAGCCCCGCAGCATGACCTTGATGGCGGGTCCGATCGACACCCGCGTCAATCCGACCAAGGTGAACGAGCTCGCCAATTCGAAGCCGATGGAGTGGTTCGAGCGCAATCTGATTGCCTCGGTGCCGTTGCGTTATCCGGGTGCGTTCCGCCGGGTCTATCCGGGCTTCGTGCAGCTCGCCGCGTTCATGAGCATGAATGTCGAGCGCCATGTGAAGGCGCATCGCGAGCTGTACGATAACCTCGCCAAGGGCGAGCATGAGAAGGCGCAGGTCACGAAGGCGTTCTACGACGAGTATTTCGCCGTGCTGGACCTGACGGCGGAATTCTACCTGGAGACTGTTCGCCTCGTCTTTCAGGAATGTGCGTTGCCGCTCGGCAAGCTCCAATGGCAGGGCGAACCGGTCGAACCGCGTGCGATCAAGCGTACGATGCTGCTCACGGTCGAAGGCGAGCGCGACGACATCTGCGCTGTCGGCCAGACCGCCGCCGCGCACGATCTCTGCACCGGCCTGCGCCCCTATCTCAAAAGGCATCATATGCAGGCCGGGGTCGGGCACTACGGCGTGTTTAGCGGCAACCGCTGGACCAACCAGATCTATCCGCTGGTGAAGAACGTCATTCTCGCAAGTGAGTGAGCGCCGCGCGCCCGCGCGGCATTCAAGTCGGTCCGGCCGGGGGCGGAAATGGCCCCGATCTTGCTCTTTTATGCGCACGTGACACGCAGGAACGGGACCAGCAACGGGAGGCCGCCTTGCCAGTGAGGACCATAGCGGCGGAGCCGGAGCCGCTCGCCGTCGATACCGGCCGGATGGCCCTTGTCATCATCGATATGCAGCGGGATTTTCTGGAGCCGGGCGGGTTCGGCGCGGCACTCGGCAACGATATCTCGCGTCTCAAGACGGCGGTCGGGCCCTGCGCGGATGTCCTGGCCGCCGCGCGGCGTGCCGGCATTCTCATCATCCATACCCGCGAGGGCCACCGGCCCGACCTGACCGATGCGCCGCCGATGAAGGTCGAGCGCGGCGATCCTGCCATGCGCATCGGCGCCCCGGGCCCGATGGGTCGCATCCTGGTGCGCGGCGAGCCCGGGCACGACATCATCCCCGAGCTCTACCCGGCCGCCGGCGAGCCGGTGATCGACAAGCCGGGCAAGGGCGCTTTCTATCAGACCGATCTGGAGCTGATGCTCAAGAACCGCGGCATCGAAACGCTCCTGGTTTGCGGGGTCACCACCGAGGTCTGCGTCAACACGACGGTGCGGGAAGCCAACGACAGGGGCTTTCGCTGCGTCGTGCTCTCCGATTGCTGCGCGTCGTATTTTCCGGAATTCCACGACATGGGCCTCAAGATGATCAAGGCTCAGGGCGGCATTTTCGGCTCGGTCTCGGCATCGGCGGCGGCGATCGCGGTGCTCGCGGCGCCGGCGTCGTGATCGCTGCGCCCAAATTTACGAAACGGCGCTGCTCGGGATGAGGGCGGAACTCATGCTCATGCCGCATCAAGAGACAAAATCGCGCTGCAAGTGTACTGACGAGCTCAGCCCAGCTCCTGCGCGCGGCGCAAGCTCGCGATCATGGAGACCCGCAGCAGGTACGCGTAGGTATCGGCCTTGTCGGCTGCGATCTCGCGCAGGGTGCGCCTGAACTCGGTCCCGTCGGACTCGAGGTTACGTTTGTTCTGGATCGACTGTTTCTCGATGTATTCGAGCGTCACCAGCCGGCGCTGCCGGTCGTAGCCTTGGAGCTCGGCGTCTGCTTTGGTCCGGTGCCAGACATCGACCAGGCGCGAGGTCAGGTTGATCGCGTCGTGAATGCCGCCGTTCATGCCCATGCCGCCGAGCGGATTGTTGATGTGGGCGGCGTCGCCCACCAGGAACGCGCGGCCGCGCTGGAACGTCTTTGCGACCCGCTGGTGCACCTTGTAAAGCGTGACATGCGCGATCTCGTAGTGGGAGATGCCCGGCACCACCGTGGCCATCAGCGACTGCGCAAATTCGGCGCTCAACGCCAGTTCGTCACTTTCTTCGGACCGGACCGGAAACATCACGCGGCAGAGGCCGGGAATTTGCAGAAGGAAATGCCAACGCCCAGGGTCGGTCACGTAGCTCACGGCCACCAGGTCGGGAATGACGGCATGGAAATCGAACGGCGTGCTGACCACCAGGAAGCGCTCCGGCCACGTGAAGCCGTCAAATTCGATTCCGAGCGATCGCCGGACATCGCTGCGAGCCCCGTCGGCGCCGATGAGCCAGCGGCCGGACCGCGTCTCGGTCCGCCCTTTGCGCTGGATCGCAAGCTCCACGCCTGACCCGTGCTGCGCCACCTGCCGGACCTGGGCGTCGAACTGCAAGTCGAAAAGCGGTTCATTGCGCAACCGCTCGTACAGGATGCGGGTCAGCTTGGATTGTTCGCACTGCACGCGATAGGGATGACCGGTGACGTCGGCGATCATGCCGAAATCGAACTGGGCCAGCACGCCGTGCTGCTTGCTTCGATACTGGAACGCCGGCGCCATCAACCCCTGTGCGATCAGCGCCTTCGCGGCGCCGAGCCGGTCGAGCATGTCGAGGGTCGGTGGATGAAAGGTCGAGGCGCGCGATTCCTCGCTGAGATCCGGGCCAGCCTCGAAGACGGTCACCGGCACGCCGTTGCGCACGAGGTTGGCCGCCGCCACCAGACCGACCGGCCCGGCGCCGGCAATCAGGACGCGTTCTTCAATTGCCATGCTGCTCCGGATGCGGCTCTCGGCGTGGACAGCTCCTCGATCGCGCGGGGCTATTGGATCGGCTGAATTCCGGCCTTGGTGATGATGTCGCGCCACTTGACGGCTTCGACCGACATGAATTTTGCAAGCTCCTCGGGGCTCATGACCACCGGTTCGGCACCCTGCTCGGTGAATTTCTCCCGCAACGCCGGGTCCTTCAGCGCGGCGGTGAATTCCTCGCTCAGCTTGGTGATGATCGGCTTCGGCGTCCCTTTCGGCGCCAGCAGCACGAACCAGCCGGAGTTGATGTAGTTCTGCACCCCGGCCTCGGCGGTGGTGGGAACGTCGGGCAGCGCCGCCATACGTTTGTCGTTCGCGACCGCGATCGCCTTGGCGCCCCCGCTCTGCAGCGCTGCGAGCACATTCGGAAGCCACTGGAACCCGAGCGGCACCGTGCCTGCCATCAGGTCCGGAGTGTATTGCGCGATGTTGCGATACGGCACGTGGGTGAGCTTGGCGCCGGTGAGCTGCTCGAAATACACCCCGCCCAGATGCTGTGAGCTGCCGATGCCGACCGAGCCGTAATTGAGCTGGTTGGGCCGCTCCAAGGCATAGGCGACCAATTCGTTCAGGGTCTTCACCGGCAGTTTCGTGCTGGCCACGATCACGATGGGAAATACCGCGACGAGCGAGATCGGCTCGAAGTCCTTCTCGGTCTCGTAGCCGAGATCTTTATAGAGCGCCTTGTTGATCGCGGCCGGGCCCGAGCCGGTGGCCACCAGGGTGTAGCCGTCGGGGGTGGACCTGGCCGCTGCCAGCGTGCCGGTATTTCCGCCGGCGCCCGGGCGGTTGTCGACGACGAAGGGCTGCCCGAGCGACTTGCTCACGCGATCGAGCAGGATCCGGGTCACGACGTCGCTGGCGCTGCCGCCGGCAAACGGGACGATGACCTGGATCGGCCGGGCCGGATAGCTCTGCGCACCGGCCGCGGTGGCAGCGAAGATTGTAACAAGAGCGGTGATCGCGAGCAGCGCGAAACGGTTTGGCGGTTGCATCTTCATGGCTTCCCTTTGCTTGAATCTGTACCCGGCTTCCGGCGTCGTTGAAAGAACTTGCTTTACGTTCCCTTGAACCGGGCCGGCCGCTTGGCGTGAAACGCCTCCACGCCCTCGCGGAAATCGTCCGACTGCCGCAGTCGGCTGTAGCAGTGGCCTTCGAGCTCGATCGCCAGCGACAGCGTGGCGTCTTCGGTGTCGTTCAACAGCTTCTTCGCCGTCCGTTGTGCGAGCGGCGAGAACGCGCGCAATTCATCGACCAGCGCGTCGGTCGCCGCTTCGAGCTTGTCGTCCGGCACGCATTCGGTCGCGATGCCCCAGTCATAGGCTTGCTTGGCAGGAATGCGGCGCGAGCGCATCACGATGTCCTTGGTGCGGGTGATGCCGATGATCTTCTGCAGGCGCGCCGAGCCCCCGGAGCCGGGGATTTGGCCGAGCCGCTGCTCCGGCAGCGCGTAGAAGCAGGTTTCGGAAACGACGCGGAAGTCGCAGGCGAGCGAAAGCTCGAACCCGACGCCGAAGCAATAGCCGCGGTTGGCTGCGATCACCGGCTTTGCGCACCGCGCCGGCGCGGCGATGTTCCAGGCCAGGCGGGAGACGACCTCGGGCGTCGCCTCCAGGAAACCTTTGATATTGCCGCCGCTGGAAAAATGCTCGCCCACGGCGCGCAAGACGATGACCCGGACCCGTTCATCCTCCTCCAAGGCCTCGAACAGGAGCCGCAGCTGGTCGCGTTGCGGCATCGAAATGACGTTCAGGGGCGGGCGGTCGAGGATCACGTCCGCACGCTCGCGCGCGGGATCGATGTCCACGCGAAAGCCGTCGAGTGTGGCGAGGCGAGGGTCTGCGAAAGTCGAACTCATCGTACGGTTCCTGGTTGAGATGCCTTGCTGCGCTCCGGCTCGTACTCGCCCGCCAGGAGCTTGCGGCGCAAGAGCTTGCCGACGGGCGATTTCGGGATCGCATGGACGAAGATGTAGCGACGCGGCCGCTTGAAATTGGCGAGCCCCGAGTTGCGGCAGAATTGATCGAGCTCCTCCGCCTCGACGACGACGCGGCGCTTGACGAAGGCGGCGACGATCTTTCCCCAGCGCTCGTCCGCCAGCCCGACCACGGCGACCTCCAACACCGCCGGGTGCAGCGACAGGCAACTTTCGATCTCGACCGGCGACACGTTCTCGCCGCCGGTGATGATCATGTCGTCGACGCGGCCGGTGACGAAAAGATCGCCATCGCGGTCGAAATATCCGGTGTCGCCGGTGAAATACCAGCCGTGGCGCAGCGCCTTCGAATCCGCGTCCGGTCGCCGCCAATAGCCTTCGAAGGATTCATCGCCCGCGAGCAGCGCGATGATCTCGCCCTCCTCGCCCGGCGCGGCCACGTCTGCGGGTGAGGTCGCGCCGAGCCGCGCGACGCGCACCATCTGGTTGACGCCGGCACGCCCGGCCGAGCCCGGCTTCGCCGGCGCATTCTGGTCGATGGTGAAGGTGTAGATTTCGGATGAGCCGTAGTGATTGACGAACAGGTCCGGCTTGAACGCGGCGGTGAGGCCTTGCAGCAGGCCGTCCGTCATCGGTGCGCCGGCGAAGCCGAGCTTGCGCACCGAACTTACGTCGGTGGCCTTGAAACGCTCGTGATGCAAGAGGTCGTGGTAGAGCGTCGGGACCAGATAGAGGTTGGTCAGCTTCTCGGCCGCGATCAGTTCGAGCGCGCGCGCGGCGTCGAAGCGCGGCAGACAGACGAAGGCACCGCCGATCAGCGACATGGCAAGCAGGGAGCGCACGCCCATGGTGTGATAGAGCGGCATGGCCCCGAGCGTGCGTTCGTGCCGGCCGTAGAGATTCTGCGCGATATGCGCAAGCGCTGCGGCGCGCTCGGCGCGCTGGCGGCGCGGCACGCCCTTCGGGCGTGCGGTCGTGCCGGACGTATAGAGCATCACCGACCACGCCTCGGCGTCGACACGCGGCTCGACCGCGCGTGCACTCCCCGCCATGAGAGAGTCGAACTGCAGATGGGGCGAGCGCGGGTCGCCCACGGCGATACGCGGGCAGGGGCCCGCTCTGCTCGAGGAACCCACCGCCTCGGCGGAGATCTCCTCGTACACGATCGCCTTCGCCTCGGCGTCTTCCAGGCAGAAATCCAGTTCGCTCGCGCTGGAGCGCCAATTGAGCGGGGTGATGATGATCCCGGCGAACTGGCAGGCCCAGTGGATCGTTGCTGCTTCCCAGCGATTCTGCAGCAGCGTGACCAGATGGTCGCCCGGGCGTAGTCCAAGATCGTCGAAGCCGGCGACAAGCGCCGAAATCTTGCCGTACCAGGCGCCATAGGTCAGGCGCAGCTCGCCGTCGACGATCGCCAAAGCGTCGGGATCGCGCGCGACACTCGCGAGGAAACTCGTGCCGAGATCAAGCACGGGGTGCGGGTCCCCGTCCGATCGATCGGCCGATGCGGTCGGCCCGCGCAGCTGTCATGTCACGGCATTCCTGTTGACGCCGAACGTCGGAGTTCCGGCGGGCGAGTTGGCCCCGCTTCTCCGCGATGATACATGTTCTGCAAGGCCGTTCGCGTCGAGACAAGTAGGTCGTTTGCCCCATGCGCAAAGCGCTTCAACCTGGCGGAGAGCTTGCTGCCGTGCGAACGCACGGCGACAACACGCCGCAGCCGATCCGGTCGCTCCGCGACTGGCTCGATCATCTCGCGGCGCGCGATCGCCTGGTGGTGGTCAAGCCCGGCACCGGCCTTCGGTTCGAACTGGCAGCCGTCGCCAAGCGTCTCGACGGGCTGCGCGCAACGCTGTTTCCGCGTCCTGGCGGACATCCTATTCCCGTGGTCTCCGGCCTCGTTTCCAATCGCGACTGGATGGCCGAGGCAATGGGCGTCGAGCCGGGAGAGGTGCTGGCGCGCTTTCAAGACGCCGCGCTCAATCCGATTCCGTGGCGGGAGACGACATCGGCGCCGGCGCAGGAGGTCGTCCATCGTCAGGTCGATCTCGAGCTTTTGCTTCCATTGCCGACTCACAACGAATACGACAGCGGCCCCTACGTCACGGCCGGGTTGATGATCACCCGCAACCCGAGCACGGGCAAGCAAAACGTCTCGATTCATCGGTGCCAATTGAGCGGGCCCAACCGCCTCGGCGTGCTGCTTCTCCCGCGCCATGCCCATATGTTCTTCGAGATGGCGGAGCAGGGCGGGAGCGCGCTCGAAGCCGCCATCGTCGTCGGGATCGACCCGCTCACATTGCTGGCCTCCCAGGCCATTGCTGCAATCGATGTCGATGAGCTGGAGATTGCGGGTGCGCTCCACCGGCGGCCGCTGTCCGTGGTCAAGTGCCTGACCAGCGAATTGCGGGTGCCCGCCGATGCGGAGATCGTGATCGAGGGGCGGTTTCTTGCCGGGCGTGCGCGAGGCCGAAGGGCCGTTCGGCGAGTTTCCGCAATATTACGGCGAACGCGCCGAGCGGCACGTGATGGAGATCGATGCGGTCACGCACCGCAAGGAAGCCATTTTCCACACGATCGTCGGAGGCGGCTTGGAACACCTGTTGCTGGGTGCGATACCGCGCGAGGCCACGTTGCTGGCGCATCTGCAGCGCTCGTTCCCGAACGTGCGCGACGTGCATCTCGCCCAGGGCGGGGCGTGCCGCTATCACCTCTATGTGCAGATCCGCAAGCGCCAGGAGGGCGAGGCCAAGAACATCATGCTCGGCGCCTTCGCCGGCCATTACGACGTGAAGCACGTGATTGTCGTGGACGAGGACGTCGACATTCACAATCCCACCGAGGTCGAATGGGCGGTGGCCACCCGATTCCAGGCCGACCGCGACCTCGTCGTCATCTCCGAAAGCCAGGGGTCGAAGCTCGATCCGTCGACGCGCAACGGCGTCGGCGCCAAGATGGGGCTCGACGCCACCAAGCCGTTGACGGCGGACGAGATGGTGTTCAAACGGATCCGCGTTCCCGGGGAGGAGAATGTCGATGTTGCGGCGTTGCTCGCAGGCGGCGGCACGAACTGGCGTGAGGCGGTGAAGCGTTAGTCTTGGACGAGGCGGATACCTTGCCTCGTGGAGGGTGCCGGATGCGGATTGCGGTCATGGCAGCGGGCGCCGTGGGAGGCTACTACGGCGGGCGGATGGCTGCGGCCGGCCATGATGTGACGTTCATTGCGCGTGGCGCTCATCGCGATGCCATTCGCCGGGATGGCCTCAAGATCGAGAGCACCCTCGGCGACCTTCATCTCAAGGACGTCAATGTCGCCGATGACCCCAAGCAGGTCGGACCGGTCGACCTGGTGTTGTTCGCCGTAAAGCTCTGGGATACCGAGACGGCAGGTGAGCAGACGCGCCCGCTCGTAGGCTCGAGCACCCGCGTGATCACGTTTCAGAACGGCGTCGACAGCGTCGAGCGATTGGCCCCCATTCTTGGAGACGACGTCGCGATTGCCGGAGCGACCTATGTCGTCACGAAGATAGCGGCGCCTGGCGTGATCCGCCACACCGGCGCAATGGCCGTCGTCCGTTGCGGCCGCCTCGACCGGCGTCCCGATGCCGTGCTCGCGGGCTACGTGGAGCAGATGAAGACTGCGGGCATCGACATCACGCTGGCGGACGACATGTTGCTCGATCTGTGGAAGAAGTTCGTGGTGCTCTCGGGCACGTCCGGCATCACGGCAAGCACGCGCCAGCCCCTCGGTGTCATCCGCGATGACGAAGACATGCGGGCGTTCTTCTTCAAGCTGATGCACGAGACGATGGCCGTCGGCCGTGCGGCCGGCGTCGCGTTTGCGCCGGACTATCCCGCGGAGCTGGAGCGTGCGGTGGCGACCTTTCCGCCGACGATGAAAGCCTCGATGGCGAACGACCTCGACGCCGGCAACCGCCTCGAACTGGACTGGCTCGCTGGCAAGGTGGTTGCCCTCGGACGCAAGTACGGCGTCCCGACGCCCGCGCAGGAGGCGGTGTACGCGATCCTCAAACCTTACCGGATGGGGCGGGTTAGGTAGCGCGGGCACACATCGCTCGTGTCCCCGACGAGGCGATCGAGGAATACCGCGGCGGCTCAATGGCAATCGCCGCCGAGCCCGGCGGCGCTGGCGCCGCTCGGTATCAAGCGTATGATCGGCAAAGAGAAATGGCGGTTGGTCGCAATCCGACTGCGACGCCGCTCTCAAGGAAAAATCAAGACAATCTCAAGGACAAATCCACCGCCGGGCAAAGCCTTGCGGTCGCGCTCTCGGCATTCTGCGCGTCCAGATCGCGATCCCTCGTGGTCGCAACGGACCGGAGAGCACCATGACCCAAATCCAAGCGATCGGCCAGGACGCAGCGAGTCCCGTAAGCCGGTTCATCGCGCTTCTCTACGGAGTCGCAGCCTACGTCGCATTCTTCGTCACCATTCTCTACGCCATCGGCTTCGTCTCTGGCCTCGCGGTGCAAAAGGCGACCATCGACACCGGAACGGTGGTGCCGATTGCGGAGGCTCTCATCGTCAACCTGCTCCTGATGTCCGTCTTCGCCGTTCAGCACAGCGTGATGGCGCGCAAGCAGTTCAAGCAGTGGTGGACGCAATTCGTGCCGAAATCGGTCGAACGCAGCACCTACGTGCTGTTCTCAAGTCTCGCGCTCATGCTGCTGTTCTGGCAATGGCGTCCGATGCCTGCCGTGGTCTGGCACGTCGACAATTCGCAGGTCGCCTTGGCGGTGACCGGGTTGTCGTTGGTCGGCTGGCTGACTGTGTTCACCAGCACGTTCCTGATCAACCATTTCGAGCTGTTTGGAGTGCATCAGGTCGCCAACAATCTCACCGGCCGCCAGATGCCGGCGCCTCGTTTCCGCACGCCGCTCTACTACAAGTTCGTGCGGCACCCGATCTATCTCGGCTTCATCATCGCGTTCTGGGCCGCGCCGACGATGACGGTCGGTCACCTGCTGTTCGCGACAGTGACCACGGCTTACATCTTCGTCGGCATCCTGTTGGAGGAGCGCGACCTCATCGAGCTCTTTGGCGATGACTATCGCCGCTATAAGGAACGGGTGTCGATGCTGCTGCCTTGGCGCAAGTCGGCGTAATCGATCATCAGGCTCGATCGGATGGCGGCACCGGCCTCGGACCGGTGCCGCAGTCATTCCGCCTACGCGAGCTCGTTTAGCGGAAACCGCGCCACGTCGCGCAGCAATGCGATGAACGCGTCGGCCTGATGCTCCGCGGTCAGGCGGCCTTTTTCGGCCGTGGCCGCGGAGGCGTCGCCGACCGCCCCGTCGCGATTGATGTCCTGGGCGATCCAGCCAAAGCCGTGCTGGCCCGCCGGCCGCAGATGCGTGTAGTCCTTTTCCATCTCGGCCGCCTTGGACGTGAACAGCTTGGCCTTGGTCATGTCGACGAGATCGGGCCGGAAATGCAGCATGAGCGAGGTCTCGATGTCGCCGGCGTGAATGCCATGGCTGGTGTCGAAGGGCGAATAGAGGCCCGCCGGCAGGCCGAACCGGCGCCACTGCGTGGTGGCGACCAGCATGCCGAGCCGCACGCGCAGTTCGCGCCCGACGATGCCGATCACATCGTTGTTGCCGCCGTGCGAATTGACGATGACCAGCTTGCGCAAGCCGGCGCGATGCACGCCCTCGCCGATCTCGCACCAGATCCGGGTGAGATTGTCCGCCGAACAGGTGATCGTGCCCGCCGAGCGCAGATGCTCGTTGGATTTTCCGATCGTCTGGACCGCCAGGAACAGCACCCGCAGATCGTCGGGGAGGCGGGCGAGCACGGTCTTGATCATGCCCTCGGCGATCGCGGTGTCGGTCATCACCGGGAGATGTGGCCCGTGCTGCTCGGTGGCGGCGACCGGCAGGATCGCAAGCGTGGAGTCCGGATCGAGAGCGCCGAACTCGCTCGACTTCAGCTCCGCCCAGAAGCGCTTGGAGGCCATTACGCGATCGCCTGCATGTTCTGCGCCTGCCAATGCTTGAGTTTGCCCGGATTCATCAGGCCGTAGGGATCGGCCATGCGCTTGAACTCGGCCTGCGGCGCGTCGACCCGCTTCCACCCGGCATTGTCGAGAACGAAAGTATGCGGATTGGAGACGGCCACGCCTTTGCCGTCGAGCTCGGCCATGATGGCGTCGAGCCGTTGCGCGCTGCTGTAGCGCACCAGCGGCAGGCTCGAACAGGTCACCTTCCCGAAGCGGCGCTGGAATTCGAGATGCAGCAGCACCTCGCCGTGGAAGCGCTCGGCCGCCCAGTCCACCAGTTCGAGATTGGTGACGGGCGGGAAGCGGAGCTGCAGATAGGTGATCGCGGGATCGATCCGGATAGCGTGCAGCGTGGTGTGGTTCCAGGTGAACTCGTAGAGCGGCTGCAGGCCGGAGCTTTCGGCGAACGCCACCTTGCGGGCGTCCTCGGCGCCGCGGCGGAACGTGATTTCGCCGCCGTGATCGGCCACCAGCAATTCGAGCGCCTCGGCCTGGGGCTCCGAGACCATGACGATCACCATGGCCTGGCCGGGCCCGGCATAGGGGGCGAGCCGCCGAAGGTAGGGAACGACCTGCGGGTCGTGCACGGTCACGAGCTTCTTGGCGATGCCGTCGCACTCGGTGAAGGCGTGCGCAAAACGCGCCGCCGCCGAGAGCGACGGGAATGCCGCGATCCGTTCGCACCAGGGATGGCTCGGGGCCAGCGGCACTTCGACTTCGGTGATGATGCCGTTGACCCCATAGGCGTGCATCACCTTGAGAACGTCGCGCCCGCGCAGCTCGACGATGCGGGGATGCTCCTCAATGGTGACGACTTCGACCGCAAGGACGGCGCCGGGATCGGAGATCTGTCCCCAGGTGCAGGAGCCGGCGCCGGCCGCGCCGCCGGCGATGAAGCCGCCGATGGTCGCGTGCTGGCGCGTGGACGGGTAGAAGCGCAGCTCGTGTGCGGCGGACGCGAGCGCGCGATCGATGTCGAGCATGCGCGCGCCGGCGCCGAAACGTCCGGCGCCCGGCCGGTGCCAGATCAGCTGATCGAGCCTGGTCATATCGAGCACGACCCCGCCCGCGAGCGGCACCGCCTGGCCGTAATTTCCGGTTCCGCCGCCGCGCACCGTGAGCGGCACCCGGTTCCTGGCGCAGGCTGCCGCGAGGCGCATCACGTCGGCCTTGTCGCGTGGCACCACGACGATGTCGGCGCGCTTGTCGTCCAATGTCTCCTTCAGAATCGGCGAGAACCAGAAGAAATCGCGGCTTTTCATCCGCAGCGATCCCGCGTCTTCCAGAATTGGAATGTCGCACAAGTCTTGACGAAACGAAGCGGAGATGGCCATCGAGCGGACTCACGTTTCAAGCCGAAGGCATGGTATAGCAAAAGCGCTGTCTGTCATCCGTTCGACCGGCAGCCTTTCAAGCACGAGCCTCCAAGCAACGAGCCTTCAACCATAAGCCTCAATCACACTCGCCACCCAGACGGGTCCCTTGATTCTGAAGTTCGCATCAGGGTGCCGCGAGGGTTTGCGAACTTCGGACACTGGACGCCATGAGGCACATCACTCCGCCGGGCATCCGCCCGCCGTTCGCACGCTACAGCTACGGCGTGGAAATCCCGGCCGGTCATCGCATCCTGGTGTGCTCCGGCCAGCTCGGCGTTGCGCCCGACGATCGGGTGCCAGCGACCATCGAGGAGCAGACGCATCTTTGCTTTCGCAATATCGGCGCCGTGCTCGAACAGGCCTCGTTCGCGTTCAGCGATATCGTGCGCATCAATTCCTTTGTGGTCTCGCGCGAGCATCTGAAGGGGTATATGAGCGTCCGCGACCTCTACATCGGCGATCCGGCGCCGGCCTCCACGCTGATGATCGTGTCAGGGTTTTCGCGGCCCGAATTTCTGGTCGAGGTCGAGGTCATCGCCGCGGCGCCTTGAGCCGGGGCCGCGATCGCGTTGAACAGCCGGGTCGATCATGGATGTGACCGCGCGAATTCACCAGCAGCTGACGAAATGCGGCATCAAGATCGCGGCCTCGTTGCCCGATGACTGGGTTGCTCCGCTGATCGAGCGCATCGCGGCCGACAACCAGATCCGCCATGTCCGGGTGGCGCGCGAGGCCGAGGCGATCGCGATCTGCAGCGGCGCGTTCTTCGGCGGCGTGCGCTCGGCCGCGCTGATGGGCGCGACCGGGCTGCTGACCTGCACCGGCGAGCTCGCGACGCTCAATCTGCGTCACCAGATTCCGGTGTTCCTGATCGTCAGCCAGCGCGGCTCGATCGACGACCACCGTATCTATCAGGAGGTCCAGGGCCGGCGCACCCTGCCGCTGCTGCAGGCTTTGGACTTTCCCTATCACATCGTCGATCGGCCGGACGAGGTGAACTCGATTCCCGACGCCTTCGAGACCTGCCGGATGCAGAAGCGGCCATTCGTGTTGTTTCTGACCCGGCGGCTGGTGAAAGGGGAGGACACGGCATGAAGGCGCGCGACGCGATCGACGTTCTCGCCCGCCATCGCGGCGATGCGGTCGCCGTTTGCGCGCTCGGCATGGCGGCCAATGAATGGTGGGCCGCGACCAAGAGCGAGGACAGCTTCTACATGCACGGCGCCATGGGCTTCGCCGCGAGCTTCGCGCTCGGGCTGGCGCTGTCACTGCCGCGTGTGCCGGTGTGGCTCATCAATGCGGACGGCTCGCTGTGCATGAATCTCGGCTGCCTGCTGACGGAAGCCTCCCAGGCGGCGAGCAACCTCAAGCACTTCGTGGTCGCCAACGGCGTCTATCAGACCGTCGGCGGCCTGCCGATGGTGAACGACGGCCGCACCGACTATGCCGCCATTGCGTGCGCGGCGGGATTTCCGCGCGCACGCACGATCGAAGCGCTGGACGATCTCGAGCGGCAATTGCCCGCGATCGCGGCCGAGGAAGGCCCCTCGTTCACCGTGTTGCGGGTGGAGCCGGAGACCGGTTTCCTGCGCACCCCGCCGATGACCTATGAAGGGCCGGAGATGAAATATCGCTTCGGCCGTGCGCTCGAACGGCGGTTCGGGATCGAGGTGTTCGGACCACAGGGATATTGAGCACATGTCCGAGAGACATGGACCCCGACCGCCGTAAACAGTTCCGCAGCCGATGCCGGATGAACTCACGATAGCTGCCGTCTTGCTGCCTGGGCGCAGCGATGTCTTCAAGGTGACGTTGCGCGACGGCTTGATCGCGGCAATCCGGCCGGCCGAACAGACCGGCGAGGCTGCCTGGCTTGCGCTCCCCGGCCTCGTGAACCTGCATGCCCATGCCGATCGCGCCTACACGGTGCAATCGTTCCGGCCGCGCTCGCTCGCCGACGCGGTGGCGGCCGCCGCCTCGGCGCGGGCGCTGTTCACTGCCCCCGATGTCGCGGCGCGGGCCATGCGCCTGTTCGAACGGTCGGTCGAGCACGGGGTCACGCGGATCAGGACCCACACCGACGTCGATCCGGTCGTCGAACTGCGATCGATCGAAGGCGTGCTGGCGGCGAAGGAGCGTATGGCGGACAGGCTCGATGTCGATGTCATCGCGTTCTCGACCTCGAAGAACGATCTGGCCGATCCGCGCGCGCTCGACCGCCTCAAACGTGCCCTCGCGATGGGCGCCGGCCTGATCGGCGCAAGCCTCAATGCCAGCGCCGATCCGCGGCGCGCGCTGGCGGCGCTGTTCGATCTGGCGGAGCAGTCCGGGTTGCCGGTCGATATCCACCTCGACGAGCATCTCGAGCCGAACGACATGCTCGCGGGCATGGTCGCCGATGCGGTGATCGCGCGCGGCCTGCAAGGCCGCGTCACGCTGAGCCATGTCTGCGTGCTGGCGACGCTCGGCGCGGCCGCGGCGGGTGCGCTGATTGAAAAATTCGCCCGTGCTCAAGTCACCGTCGTGGCGCTGCCGGCGGCCAATCTCTTCCTGCAGGACCGCGGCGAGGGGAGTCCCGATCCGGCGGGGCGTGACGCTCGCACGTGAGCTCATCGCCGCCGGCGTACCGGTCCGCTGTGGAACCGACAATGTCAGGGATTGGTTTTTTCCATTCGGCGACGGCGACATGCTGGAGACCGCGCTGTTCGCGGCGGTGGCGGCGCATGTCGACGATCAGGCCACGCTCATTCGCACGATCTGCGACGGCCGCGCCGCGATCGAGGAGGGCGACGTCGCGGATCTCGTCCTGGTGCCTGCGTCTTCGCTCGACGACGCCTTGGCGCGACGCCCTGGCGGCCGGGTCGTGTTCAAAGGCGGACGGCAGGTCGCGGGCGATGTTGCGCCGGGCGTTACGCATGAGGGCGCAACCCGCAAGCATGCCCCGTCATAAGTAAGGATCGAGGCGCGCGCCGCGCCTCAGGTCAACCTCTGGCGTCCGACAGCACGCTCGCGCAGGTCCGGCTCGCGGTCTCGGCAACGGCAGGGTCGCGCGTCACCAGTGCGGCCACGATCGCGCCATCGATGATCAGGCCGAGCGAATGCGCCACCTGGTTCGGCTCCTTCAAGCCGGCCTCTGTGCAAAGCGTCGCCAACCGTTCGAGCACGACCTTCTTGTGCGCGATCGCCAACACCCGCATGCGGTTGTCGGCCTTGTCGCTTTCGCTCACCGCATTGATGAACGGACAGCCGTAGAAATCCTCACGATCGAACCAGAGCCGCAAGGCAGGCCCGATGCGGTGAAGGCGCGCGAGCGCCGTGCCGCCCGGGCCGTCGATCTCGGCGAGGAACCAGGTGCGCCAGGTCCGGCCCTCGCTCTCGAGCACCGCTTCGACCAAGCCGTCCTTCGACCCGAACAGCCGGTAGAGCGTGGTCTTGGCCGTTGTTGCCGCCGCGACGATCTCATCGACGCCCACCGAATTCACCCCGTAACGGCAGAACAGGCGTGTCGCCGCCGCGATCAGGCGATCGCGGGGGGAGGCCGTATTGATGACCTCGCCGGCCTGATCGGCCGACTCTGGGTGCGCAACATCCATGCCGGCACTTAACTCTGGCCGGTCCGCCACGGCAATCGGGAAGTGGAACAACCGGTCTGTACCGTTGCGGCGAGCACAAATCGGGCACGATGAGCGGCCTTTAGGCGAAAAATCGCCCCAACTCCTGCGGCTCCTCGTCTCCGCCGCCTGATTCCCTTTGGATTTTTGCCCGCTGCCCGCGCTGGCACGGCTCCTGCATAGTACAGAACGGTCTGTATCAGGACAAAAAGGAGGAAACGCATGACCCAAGCCGTCGCCAAGACCGCCGTCGCCAAGACCCGCGCTGACGGGGTGTCTCGCCCCCATCGACAAGAAGGGTCTCGACGAGCTGATCGCCAAGGGCAAAGCCGACCCCAAGGTCATCAAGACGCTGAAATGCAAGACCGTCGCCGAGGGCCGTTTCCGCCACCTCAATTTTATTCGCAGCCTGCCGGCCTACGTGGTCGACGAGCCGCCGGGGCTGCTCGGTGACGATACCGCGCCGAACCCGTCGGAGGCCTCGCTCGCCGCGCTCGGGTCATGCCTCGCGGTGGGCATCCACGCCAACGCGGTGGCGCAAGGCATCACCGTGTTCAAGCTCGAGATCGAGCTGGAAGGCGATCTCAACATCACCGGCGTATGGGGAACCGGCGATCTGTCCGACAAGCCCGTCGGCTTCACCGATGTGCGCGCGAAGGTGACGTTCGAAGCCGACCGTCCGCGCGCGGAGCTCGAGGCGCTGATCGCGCATGCGCGGCTCTGGTCGCCGGTCGCCAATACTTTCACGCGGCCCGTCAATCTCGAGATGAGTCTGGCGTAGCGGGGGGCTGGGCGGCGCGCTTGATCCCGCCAGTCGTCCGTCATCCAAAGGCATGTCCGATGCTCGATCGCTTGGTTGACGCTGGCCAGCACGGTTCCCCCGCCGCCGGTTCCGACGTGGTCGGAGTGGTGCGCGATCTGTCCACCCGCGAGCTCGCTCCCATCGTTGCGAGGATCGACGCGGAAGGGCTGTATCCCGAGAGCGTGATGCGCGCGTTCGGCCGCGCCGGCGCGTTCTCCCGGCACCTGCCGGGTGAAACGCCCGGCGGCCCCGATCTCGTCGTCGCGATCCGCGCCATGGCGGCGGCCGGCGAACACTGCCTGTCGACCGCGTTCTGCATGTGGTGCCAGAACGCGCTCGCCTGGTACATTTTCGCGTCCGAGAACGACGACCTGAAGGCTGGTCTCGGCCGCCGCGTCGCGGCCGGCGAGGCGCTCGGGGGCACCGGGCTGTCGAACCCGATGAAGACGTTCTTCGGCATCGAGAAAATTCGGCTCAAGGGCAAGCGCGTCGGCGCGGGCTACGAGGTTCGCGGCGCCTTGCCCTACGTCTCGAATCTCGGCGCCGATCACTATTTCGGCGCGGTGTTCGAAGTCGAGGACGCGCCCAAGCGTTACGTCATGGCGATCGTGCCGTGCGCCGCCGCGGGCGTCGAGCTTTCCGACAATACCAAGTTCGTGGCGCTCGATGGCACGCGCACCTTCTCGGTCAACATGCGCGACGTGATGGTGTCCGACGCGTTCGTCCTCGCGGATCCGAGCGACGCGTTCATCGCCCGCATCCGTGCCGGCTTCGTGCTGCTGCAGGCAGGCATGGGGATCGGCCTCATCCGCGGCTGCATCGCGTTGATGAATCAGGTCAAGGGTCCGCTCGGGCACGTCAACAAATATCTCGACGTTCAGCCTGAGCATCTGGCCGAGCGGCTCGGCACACTGGAGGCCACCGTCGATCGGCTGGCCGCGACGCCGTTCGACCGAGACCAGGCCTATTGGCGTGCCGTGATCGAGGCACGCATCGCCATCGGCGAAGCGGCGGTGGCCGCGGCGCATGCCGCGATGCTCCATTGCGGCGCGCGCGGCTACGTCGCCAATGCCGCCGCCCAGCGCCGGCTGCGTGAATCCTACTTCGTCGCCATCGTCACGCCCGCCATCAAGCAGCTCAAGAAAATGCTCGCCGAGATGGCGCACTAGTTCGTCGCACTGCGACGGCTGGCCTCGCGGCCCGCCGTCATCACCGCCGGGATAACGTTCGACACTCAAGCCCAGGAGCTACGCATGAGTGAGAAAGTGCTCATTACCCCTGCCGAGCTTTCCGACATGGTCAAGAGCGAACCCATTGTCGTGATCGATACCCGCGACCCGGCGACCTATGCCGCCGGCCACCTGCCCAACGCCGTCAATATCCACGACATCTTCACCTATCTCGCCACCTCGACGCCGGAAGGGGTAGCGGCCTTGCGCGACAAGTTCGCCGGCATCTTCGGCGCCGCCGGGCTGTCGGGGACCGAGACCGCGGTCGTTTACGAGCAGTCGATGAACACGGGATTTGGACAGTCCTGCCGCGGTTACGTCCTGCTGCGCTACCTCGGCTACCCGAAGGTCAAAATACTGCACGGCGGCTATGTCGCCTGGACCGCCGCCGGCCTACCCACGTCAACGGAGGTGCCGACGCCCGCGCCCAAGAGCTTCCCGATCGATCCGAACGCCGCGGGCATCCTGGTCGATCTGCAAAGCATGAAGGCCGCGGTCGCCGACCCCAATATCGTCAAGCTCGACACCCGCGACGTCGACGAGTGGATCGCCGATTCGTCCTCGCCCTATGGCAAGGATTTCTGCCCGCGCAAGGGACGCATCCCGGGCGCGGTCTGGCTCGAATGGTACCGGATGATGAAGCCCAGCCCGAGTGGGCCGATGTTCAAGTCGCGCGAGGAAATCCTTGCCGAATGCGCCACCGTCGGCGTCACGCCGGCGACGCCGGTCGTGCTCTATTGCTTCAAGGGCGCGCGGGCGTCGAACACCCTGGTCGCCCTGAAAGAAGCCGGCATCGAGAACGTCACTCTCTATTTCGGCTCGTGGAACGAATGGTCACGCGATCCGTCCCTGCCGATCGAGACCGGCCTGCCGTACACGACATCGGCCGCGCCCAGCGTCGCCGCCTGAGACCGGCCGCCAAGCAACCGAGTGCCGGCTTACAGGCCGGCACTCCGATCGCGGCGGCATGACGCTTCCGCCACGGGCGCCGCGCCGCGGCCGCGCGATGAAAGACGACGAGAATGGGTATCTTCGACGATCCGTTTGATGCCAATCATCGCCTGCGCAATGGAAGCTGCTCCTGCGGCAGCCATGCGAACCAGGGCGAGCACGAGCGGGCGGTGCAAAACGTGGCGCAACGCACCGCCACCGCTCCAGAACAGGGGGACTACGAGAGCGTCGTCGCGGCGGCATTGATGCGCGCGATCTTCCCGCAAGACGCGGCGCGCCGTGCATTCCTGAAAGAGGTCGGAGCCTCAACCGCGCTTGCCGCGCTCGCGCAATTCTTCCCGCTCGCGACCGCGACCGAAGTGTTCGCGCAGGGCACCGGTGCGCCGGAGAAGAAGGACCTCAAGGTCGGCTTCATTCCGATCACCTGCGCCACGCCCATCATCATGGCGCACCCGATGGGCTTCTATTCCAAGCAAGGGCTCAACGTCGAGGTGGTCAAGACCGCAGGCTGGGCCGTCGTCCGCGACAAGACCATCAACAAGGAATACGACGCGGCCCATATGCTGTCGCCCATGCCGCTCGCGATCTCGCTCGGGCTCGGCTCCCAGGCAATCCCTTTCGCAGTGCCCGCGATCGAGAATATCAACGGCCAGGGCATCACGCTTGCCGTCAAGCACAAGGACAAGCGCGATCCGAAGCAATGGAGGGGTTTCAAGTTCGCGATTCCCTTCGACTATTCGATGCACAATTACCTGTTGCGCTATTACCTGGCCGAGCACGGAGTCGACCCCGATGCGGACGTGCAGCTGCGTGTCGTGCCGCCGCCGGAAATGGTGGCGAACCTGCGCGCGGACAACATCGACGGCTTTCTCGCACCCGACAACGTCTGTCAGCGGGCGATCTATGACGGCGTCGGCTTCCTCCATATCCTGTCGAAGGAGATCTGGGACGGACATCCTTGTTGCAGCTTCACCGCCAGCAACGAGTTCATCACGCAAATGCCGAACAGCTACGCGGCCCTGGTGCGCGCCATCGTGGATGCGACTGCGTTTGCCTCGAAAGCCGAGAACCGCAAGCAGATCGCCGAGACGATCGCGCCGGCCAACTACTTGAACCAGCCGCCGATCGTGGTGGAGCAGGCGCTCACCGGCACCTATGCGGACGGCCTCGGTGGCGTCCGCACGGACCCCAAGCGGGTCGATTTCGATCCGTTCCCGTGGCAATCCTTCGCGGTCTGGATGCTGACCCAGATGAAGCGGTGGGGACAGATCAAGGGCGATGTCGACTACCAGGGCATCGCCGAGCAGGTTTTCCTGGCCACCGACACGGCCAAACTGATGCGGGAGATGGGCCTCACGCCGCCCGCGAGCACATCCAAGCCCTTCGTCGTGATGGGAAAGACCTTCGACCCCTCCAAGCCCGACGATTATGTGCAGGGCTTCTCGATCAAGCGGTCCTGATCGGCTCGGACAGCTTCGGTCGCCGCGACCGGGCAAGAGCTGTTCCGGCGGCGGCTGCGGCGCAGACCTCTGCGGCGATAGGCGCTATAAGTATCGTCCGCGGTCGGTCCGGGAATGACCTTTGGAGCTCCGTCAACTTCGCTACGCCCTGTCGGTGGCCAAGGAGCGCAGCTTCACGCGCGCCGCCACGCGACTCAACGTCTCGCAATCCGCCGTCAGCGAGCAGGTGAGCCTCCTGGAGAGCGAGATCGGTTTTCCGCTGTTTCGCCGCACGTCCCGCGGGATCGAGCTCACCGAGCGCGGCCGCACGTTTCTCTACGACGCCGAACGCGTCATCGGCGACGTGCTCAGCCTCTCGGATACCGCGCGGCGGCTGCGCGGGGCGCCGTCCGATACGCTGATCCTCGGCATGGGATCGGGGATGGCGCAAATCTTCATGCCGCGGCTGTTTCGCGACCTGGCGGGAAAGCTGCCCGCCGTGCGGCTGGAAATTCTGACCGCGCCGACCAAGAATATCTTCAACGACCTGCACGAGGAGCGGGTCGATGCCGGCATCGCCATCGAATCCGACCCCGAGCGCGTGCCGGGCGGGATCGTGAGCGAGCGGCTGACGCAAGCCGAGATGGCGCTGATCGCCCACCCCTCCCACCGGCTCGCACGCGCACGCAAGCCCATCGATATCGGCAGCCTGGTGAGCGAACCGATCATCATGAGCGAACTGACCGTCGGCTATGGGCAGGTGGTGCTGTCGTTGTTCGCCGATCTCGGCATCCGGCCGAACATTCTCGCGGTGGCCGACAATGTCGAAACCATGAAGGTGATCGTGCAGTCCGGCACCGGGATCGCCATCGTGCCGCGGGCCAGCGCGGAAAACGAAGCCGCGCTGGGCGTCATCAAGGTGCTGCCGATCGTTCCGGCGCGCTCCGTGACCTTGAGCCTGTTTCGCCGGCGCCAGCCGCTGTCGCGTCGCAAAGAGGCTTATCTCGCCGCGGTCCGCGACATGCTGAGGGACCGGGACGCGGGCTCATAAGTTCCGCCGCTTTACCTCGCCGCCTGAGCGTACGGATAGACCAGATCGCCGGTCTTGAGCTCCGGCGGCCAGACCACGATCTGGCGGGACATGTCCTTGAACTGGCCGATGTCGTTGCCGCTGACGTTCTGGAATTGCGCGTAGATGATGCGCGGCGTCTTCCATTCGCCATCGTCTCCGAAGGACATCGGGCCGATCACGGTGTCGATCGTATGCGTGCGGATGTAGTCGGCGAGCTTCTCGTCGTCGAGCGACTTGGTCTCCGCCACCGCCTTGGCGAGGATTTGTCCGGCGGCATAGGCATAGGGCGGATAGGTGAAGCCGAGCGGATCGATGCCGAGGCCGGAAGCCCGCTTCTGATACTCCTCCAGGAACTCGTTGGTGCCGGCGAATTGCAGGCTCGCGGCCGGAATGTAGAACTCGTTGTTGACCAGGCCGTTGATGAGCGCCCCGAGCTGCTGCTTGATCCCGGTCACGAGCAGGCCGAGGAAGGCGCCGCCATAAAGTTTCGGTTTGAACTGGACCTCGTTTGAGGCGCGCACGAGCCCCACGGTGTCGACCGGCAGCGTCGCCGCATAGACCACGTCCGGCGCGGTCGCCTGCATCGCGCGCACGACGGTGGCGTACTCGGTGTTGGCCAGCGGATAGGTGCGCTCATAGACCACGTCGAAGCCGAATTCCTTTGCGTTCTCGCGCGCACCGTCGAGTGCGTTGCGCGAGAATTCCACATCCGCGCCGACGAGCGCCACGCGTGCGGGCTTCGGCTGCTGTTGCAAGGCGAGCTGGAAAAAACCGCGCGAGTAGTTTCTCGGCGACGCGCCCTGCGAATTCATGGAAAAGTACCGGGTGTACTTGTATTCTTTGTTGGCGCCCAACCCGAAAATTCCGATCGTCATGCGCTTGTTCTGGATGATGGCTGGCAGCGCGGCCGCGATCACGTTGGTGCTGTAGGGACCGATGAGCAGGTCCACCTTGTCGACGCCCATCAGCTTGGCGTAGATGCCGGGCGCGTTGGCCGGATTGGCCTGATCGTCGTAGTAGACGAGTTCGACCGGCCGCCCGAGCAGGCCGCCGCGCGCGTTGACGTGATCGCGCCAGATCTCCAGCCCGGCTTGCACCTGCCGTCCCGCCGGAGCGGTCGCTCCCGTGAGGCTCAGGCTCAATCCGATCTTGATCGGATCGGCGGAGCGCGCCGGGACCGCTGCAAGGGCAAGCGCGGCGGCGCCCAGACCGATGACCGCGCAGATTCGTTCGACAAAGCGCCGCGCAGCGTGGGGCAAGGCCATGTTCTCCTCCCGTCTTTGCCGGCTGACCCGGCGATATTCTGGGCTGCCTGTATACACCTCGCGAGGAAGCAAGTTCGCGGGCAAGGCCGTTTCGCCAATTTGCTTCCAGCGATCGTTTGACAAGGATGAGAATTGTATACAGCCTAGATACACTCCGTCGAGCCGGAGGAGAACAATGCGCGCGCCGTCCGAGGGCCCGTCATCGCAGACCGTGAATGCGCTGCTGAAGCTGCGCGAGTTGATCCTCGGCGGCGAGATCAAGGCCGGGGAGCGGATGTCGGAGCTCCTTCTGGTCGAGCGCCTCGGCGTCTCCCGGACGCCGATCCGTGCGGCCCTGGTCCGGCTCGAGCAGGAAGGCTTGCTGCGCGCGCTTCCCTCCGGCGGCTTCGTCGTCGACGCCTTCAACGAGCGCGACATTCATGCGGCGATCGAGATCCGCGGCACGCTCGAAGGTCTGGCCGCCCGGCTCGCCGCCGAGCGCGGCGTGGCGCAAGCGCAACTCGAAGACCTCAGGCACTGCCTCTCCGGCCTCGATGAGCTCGTGCTCGCAAGCGGAGTGACGGTCGACAGCTTCTCCGCCTATGTCGAGCTGAACGAGCAGTTCCACCGCATCATTGTCGATCTCGCCGACAGCGCGGTGCTCTCCCGCCAGATTGCGCGGGCGGTAAGCCTTCCCTTTGCCTCCGCCAGCGCGTTCGTGATGGTGCAAGCGCGGCTGCCGGAAGCGCAAACCATGTTCACGGTGGCGCAGGATCATCATCGCTGCATCGTGCGCGCGATCGAGGCGCGCGAGGGCCAGCGCGCAGAGGCGCTCATGCGCGAGCACGCCCGCCTGGCGCGCCGGAATCTCGAGCTCGCGCTGCGCAACCGGCAGACGCGCGGACTCGTGCCGGGCTCGAATCTCATCACTTTTCTGAGCCACGCCGCGGCGGGAAACTGACTCTATTCGTCCGAAAGAACAATCTCGGGAGGATGCACGATGAAATTGCTTTCACGCAGCGCGGTCGCTGCAATCGTCCTCGCCTTCGCGTCCGCGGCGCCGGCTCAGGACAAGCCGGTTCAGCTCAAGTTCTCGCATTGGGTTCCGCCGACGCATCCCATGCACGCCGCCGCCGTCGCCTGGGCCGAATCCATCGACAAAGCTTCGAACGGTTCCGTCAAGATCACGATCTTTCCCGCCCAACAGCTGGGCAAGGCGTTCGATCACTACAACATGGCCCGCGACGGGATCACGGACATCTCGCACGTCAACCCCGGCTACGAACCGGGCCGGTTTCCGATCATCGGCGCGGCGGAGCTCCCGTTCATCTTTGCCAACGGCAAGGAAGGAAGCGCGGCGCTCGATGCGTGGTATCGCCGATACGCCGGGCAGGAAATGAAGGACGTCCGCTATTGCCTGTCGTTCGCGCACGATCCGGGCACGTTGCACTTCGTCCGCAAGAAGGCGGTGGTGCCGGCGGACATGTCCGGGCTCAAGGTGCGTCCACCGAATGCGGTGATCGCCAATTGGATGACGTTGCTCGGCGCCACCAACGTGCAGGCCGCGGCGCCCGAGATCCGCGACGTGCTGGAAAAGGGCGTGGCCGATGCCGCGGGCTCTCCGTGGGGATCGATGCTGCTGTTCGGCATCGACAAGGTCACCAAATATCACATCGACTCGCCCCTCTATGTCTCGGAGCAGGTTTGGGTCCTGAACAAGAGCAGGTATGATTCGCTGTCGCCGTCGCAAAAGCAGGTGATGGACGCGCACTGCACCAGCGATTGGGCGCTGAGAATCGCGGCGCCATGGGCGGATTTCGAGTCGGACGGCCGCGGCAAGATCAAGGCCATGCCCGGCCAGGAGGTCTATGCGCTCAGCCCCGACCAGCTCGCCGCCTGGCGGAAGTCCGCCGAGCCGGTGGTCGCCAATTGGGAAGCCGCGGTCCGCAAAGCCGGCCAGGATCCGCGTGCGATCTTCGAGGATTTGCGCAAGACCCTTGCCGACTACAAGTCGGGCTATTAGCGCGGAAGCAGTGACTTGCCATCGAGCGAGGGGCAGGGCGCGCGGCGCCATCGTGTATCGCTCCCAAAGGAACATGCCGTAGTGCGGGTCGTGCACGCACGGCGTCCGCCACTCATCTGACGCGGGGCCTACGCCATGAAGCGAAGCGAGCAGCGCATCTTGACGACGCATGTGGGCAGCTTGATCCGCCCCAAGGCGTTGCTGGAGGCCGGCAAGGACCGCGACGGCGCGCGCCGCGACGCCCATGAGCGGGAGCTGACCCGCTCGGTGGCGGAGGTGGTGTCGCGGCAAGTGAAGGCGGGGATTGACGTCGTCAACGACGGCGAGTTCGGCAAGTCCGGCTGGGCCAATTACAGCCTGGAGCGACTGAGCGGCTTCGAGCCGCGACCGGACAAGCTCTACCCGGCGGTCTGGCTCGGCCGCGACCGCATCCGGTTCGCCGATTTCATGGCCGCGGAGTTTCCGCGCGGCACCGTCGGCACGCCCGGACACGCCTGCATCGGCCCCATCGCCTATCACGACCATGCCAGCGTTCGGCGCGATCTCGCCAACCTCAAGGCGGCTGCAACGGCAGCGGCCGTGGAGGAGGCGTTCTTCACCGCGGTCGCGCCCGCGAGCGTCGGCTACGACGCCGCCAACGAGCACTATGCGAGCGAGCGCGACTATGTGTTCGCGATCGCAAAGGCGCTGCGGGAGGAGTATCTCGAGGTCCACAAGGCCGGTTTTGTTCTGCAGGTCGACGATGCCGTGCTCGCGAACATGTACGACCATCTCGTGGCGCAGAGCCCGCAGCGCTATCGCGAATGGGCGGAGCTTCGGATCGATGCGCTCAATCACGCTCTGGAGGGCATACCCGAGGATCGCATCCGCTACCACGTCTGCTTCGGCAGTTGGCACGTGCCTCATGTCGCCGACGCGCAGCTCGAGGACATCGTCGATCTGATCCTCAAGGTGCGGGCCGGCGCCTATTCCATCGAAGCGGCCAATGTGCGCCATGAGCACGAGTGGTACGTGTGGCAGAAGGTCAAGCTCCCGGCCGGCAAGATCCTGATCCCGGGCGTCGTCACCCATCACACCACGACCGTGGAGCACCCGCGCCTGGTCGCCGAGCGCATCGTCACGTTCGCCAAGCTGGTCGGCCGCGAAAGCGTGATCGCCGGGACCGATTGCGGCTTCGCCCAGGCGCAGGACATCCAGCGCGTCCATCCCCAGGTCATGTGGGCGAAGCTCGAAAGCCTGGCCGAGGGCGCTCGCCTGGCGAGCAAGGAGCTGTGGGGCCGCTGATCGCCCGCGCCGCCGCCGTTATCGGAATTTCCGATAGTGAAATCGTCAATCGGTCTTGGACTCGGGCGCCGCGCCCTGCCCATACTTGAAGGCCGGGACCGAGACCCGCCGGATCAGCGGATGGGCTGCGCATGCGAGGCGTTGCGACATGACGGAGCGACGCGCCCATCTCCGGATCGGCATCGACACCGGCGGCACCTTCACCGACATCGTCAGTGTCGACGGCGCGTCGGGTGCGATGCGCGTAACCAAGGTCGCCAGCACCCCCTCCAATCCAGCCATCGGTCTTGTCCGCGGCGTCAAAGCCATTCTCGATGCCGGTGGCGCTTCGTTGGATGACCTCGCCGGGCTTGCGCACGGCACGACGGTGGCGACCAATGCGTTGCTGCAGGGCGAGATCGCCGGCCTCGGCCTCATCGTCACGGAAGGGTTCAGCCACATCTTGGAGATCGCCCGCCAGGCCGTGCCCGAGGGCTACGGCAATTCGTATTTCTGGGTGAAGCCGGAGCGCATCGTGCCGTTGCGCTACGTGCGCGAGGTCGGCGGCAGGCTCGATTTTCTCGGCCGGGAGCTGCGCCCGCTCGACCAAGCGGGCGCCCGCGGCGCGGCGCGGTTCTTTCGCGCGCAGGGCATCAAGGCGATCGGTGTCTGCCTGTTGCACTCCTACGCCAATGCCGCGCATGAGCGCCGCGTGGCCGAGATCGTCGCCGAGGAATACCCGGGCTGCACCATCTCGCTCTCCTGCGACGTGCTGCCGGAATACCGCGAATATGAGCGAGCGGTGACGACCCTGGTCGATGCCTTCGTCAAGCCGCATATGGGCCGCTATCTCGAGCGCATTCGCGACGAGCTCGGTCCCGGACTGCGCGAAAAGCCGTTCCTGGTGATGCAGTCGAGCGGCGGTGTCGCGAGCCCCGATCAGGTGATGCGCAAGCCGATCACCACCGCGCTGTCGGGTCCGGCAGCCGGCGCGCTCGGCAGCGCGGTCATCGCCGAGATGGCGGGATTTCCCAATGTGGTCACCCTGGACGCCGGCGGCACCTCGACCGATCTCTGCCTGATCGAGAGCGCCAAGCCGCATGTGACCAACGGCGGCGCCGTCGGTCCGTTCCCGGTGCGCATCCCGATGATCGACATCGAGACCATCGGCACCGGCGGCGGCTCGATCGCCTGGATCACCCGCGAGGGCCATCTCAAGGTCGGGCCGCGCAGCGCCGGCGCCGAGCCCGGCCCCATGTGTTACCCGAACGGCGGCAGCGAGCCGACCATCACCGATGCCAATCTGGTCATGGGCAGGATCCCTCCGGCGCTGATCGGAGGCGGCATTCGACTGAATGCGGAACGCGCGCGCGCGGGCATCCACGAACTTGCGGCGCGGCTCACCGGCAACATGAGCGTGGAGCAGCTCGCGGAAGGCATCATCGAGATCGCCAACTGGAACCAGTCGAATGCCATCAGGCAGATGACCATTCAGCGCGGCATCGATCCGCGCGAATTCGCGCTGCTCTCGTTCGGCGGCTCCGGCCCGGCGCAATCGCCGGCGGTGATGGAGCTGATCGGCATGAAGGCCTGCATCGTGCCGCCCAATCCCGGCAATCTTTCCGCCTTCGGACTGCTGGCCGTCGACTGGCGCACCGATCACATCGTGACCAAGGTCATGCACGAAGACGCCATCGACCTTGAGACTGTCGCGAACATCTATGCCGGTCTCGAAACCGACGCCGCCGCCACCCTGGAACGCGACGGCATCGAGCGTTCGCGCATCCGGCTCGTGCGCGAAGCCGACGTGCGGTATGCCGGGCAGTCCATGGAAGTGCGCGTGCCGGCGCCCTCGGGACTGCTGGACAGCACATTCATCGACGGGCTCGTGGCTGCCTTCCACGCCGCGCATCTCAAGACCTTCGGCTACAACTATGCCGGCCAGCAGAAAGTGGAGCTGGTCAATTTCTCGGTGTCCGGTTTCGGAATGATCGATCGGCCGAGCATTCCCGAACTCGACATCGGCGCGGACGCGGCGCCGAAGCGCGACAGCCGGCCGGTCTTTTTCGCCGGCGCCTTCCGGGAGACGCCGATCTATCAGCGGGCGTCGCTGCCCGCCGGCTTCCGGCTCGATGGACCCGCCGTGATCGAGGAATTCGGCTCCACGACCGTGGTTTTTCCCGGCCAGCGTCTCGAGGTCGATGTGCACGGCATCTTGATCGTGCGGCCCGCGCGCCGAACCCCGGAGCCGGTGCGATGAACGTGCACGCCACAGGTGAGCCGTGGCCGGTCGCGCCCAAGCTGCCGGCACGCGAGGTCGACCCGATCGTGCTGCAGATCGTCGAAGGCACGCTCAATTCCATCGAGGCGGAAATCGAGTACGCCATTGAGCGCACCGCGCGCTCGCCGATGATCCGCGAAGCGCACGACTATCGCGTCGGCCTGTTCGACCGTTACTGCCGCAAGCTGACCGGGCGCTCCTACTCGGCCATGCCGAATGCGGTCGTGCGTGACTTTCCGCCGGATACCATGCAGCCGGGCGACGTGTTCCTGATGAACGACACGTATCTCAGCGAGGGCTCGATCGGCCACCTGCCGGACCTCTGCAGCACCGTCCCGGTCTTCCATGGCGGCGAGGTGGTCGCCTACATCCAGGCCTTCGGCCATCACGACGATATCGGCGGCCGCGTGCCGGGCTCGATGCCGGGCACGGCCGCGACCGTATTCGAGGAGGGGCTCGCCGTCCCCCCGATCAAGCTCTACAGCGCCGGCGTGCGCAACGACGCGGTCTTCACCATCGTCAAGCGCAACACCCGTGTTCCCGACATGCTCGCAGCCGATCTCGACAGCGAGGTGCAGGCCTGCCTGATGGGCGCCCGGCGCATGGCGGAGCTGTTCGAGCGGTTCGGACGCGAGACGGTGGAAGCCTGCTTTCAGGCCATCCTCGACAAATGCCGCGACATCTTCCGGCGCGAGCTGCTGCCGAAGATCGCCGACGGCGAATATCACTGGGAAGACTACGTCGAGCACGACGGCGTCACCGATCCCAAGCTGCACAAGCTCGCGATCACGATGATCAAGAAGGGAGAGCGCATCACCCTCGACTTCAACGGCACCGATCCGCAGTCCACTGGCCCCATCAACTGGCCCGCCGACTATGCCGGCGGTGCATTCCTGATCAAATGGATCGCACCGATCCTGCGCAATCTCGCCGATACGCCCGAGCGCGCGGCGGAAATCCATGTCAATGAAGGGGTGTGCGAAGTCTTCGACGTGGTCTTCCCGCCCAAGGGCAGCTTGATCACGCCGCAATGGCCCGCCGCGACCAACGCGCGGTCCTTCGTGTTGCTGCGCTGCCTGGGGCTTCTTGCCGGCGTCGTCGCTCAGGCCGTGGACGGGCGGATGCCCGCGGACCAGGAGACCATCCGCTACACCGGATTCTACGGTGTCGACGAGAACGGCAAGCCGTTCCTCTCCCGCGAGGTGCTGGGCGGCGGGTCCGGCGGGCGCTACTACGCCGACGGCAACGACGCCATCCATATCGTGCCGGACTCGCGCAACCAGCCGGCCGAATTCACCGAAACGCGATTTCCGCTGCTGGTCGAGAAGCTCGCGCTGCGCACGGATTCGGGCGGCGCCGGCAAGCGGCGCGGCGGCCTCGGTTACGAGAAGCACTACCGTGCGCTGGTGGACTGCCGCACCATCGTCACCGCCGATCGCGTGCGGCTCGGCTGCTACGGCGTCAACGGCGGCAAGGCCGGGCTTCCGTTCTGCGTGACGGTCGACATCGAAGGCGCGCCGCGCGACCTCGGCGGCCTCGTCGATGGCGAACCGGTCCTGGCCGGCCAGGTGGTTCGCGTGCTCACCACCGGCGGCGGAGGCTGGGGCGATGCGCTCGAGCGCGAGCCGGAGCTGGTCCGGCGCGACGTGATCGAGGGCAAAGTGTCGCTTGCGGCGGCGCGCGACGATTACGGCGTTGTGCTGGTGCCGGGGGAAAGCGCAGACTCGTTCACGCTCGACCAGCAGGCGACCGTAGCCCTGCGGGCAAGGCTGCTGGCTGCGCGGCGCAAGGACCGGCCGATCATCGATCGCGGCGAAGGCTACGAGAAGATGCTCCGCGGCGAGGTGGTGCCGTGGACACGTTCGGCCTGACGGCAAACAGGACAGTTGAGGGAAGAAGTGGAATGGCCATTGAGGTCGCTAAAGTCGAGCTGAAGAGCGTGCAGGATGCCTCCGGGCTGGAGGCCTGCATCCGCAAGGGCCAGTTCACCGCCGATCAGGTCATCGCTGTGATCGGCAAGACCGAAGGCAACGGCGGCGTGAACGACTTCACCCGCATTCTCGCCGACCAGGCGTTTCGCCGCGTGCTGCTGAAGAACGGACGGCGCGGGGAAGCGGAGATCGCCGACATCCCGATGGTGTGGTCGGGCGGTTGCGACGGCGTCATCACGCCGCATGCCACGATCTTCGCCCGCAACGAGACGAGCGGCCCCGCCTCGAAATCCCGCCTGGCCATCGGCACCGCCATGAGCACGGAGCTCAAGCCGGAGGATATCGGGCGTCCGGCGATGGTGGAGAAGGTCGCCGAAGGCGTGAAGGCCGCGATGCGCAACGCCGGCATAGACGACCCCAGGGACGTGCATTACGTGCAGACCAAGACGCCCCTGCTCACAATCGAGACCGTGCGCGACGCGGAATCGCGCGGCCAGCACGTCGCCTGCGAGGTGCACGATTCCATGGGCGTGTCGAACGGCACGACCGCGCTTGGCATCGCGGTGGCGCTGGGCGAAATCAAGATGCCGAAGGCGGAGGACATCTGCCGCAACCTTGACCTCTATTCCTCCGTGGCCTCCTGTTCGTCCGGCGTGGAGCTCACCCAGGCGCAGGTCGTGCTGCTCGGCAACAAGCCGGGCGCCGGCGGCCGCTATCGTATCGGCCATTCGGTGATGAAGGATGCGCTCGACATCGACGGTATCTACGATGCCATTCGCGACGCCGGTCTTGAATTGCCGGCGCGCCCGCGGGCCGAGGATCTGGGCGGGCGGGTGGTCAACTGCTTCATGAAATGCGAGGCCGACCGGCGCGGCGCGCTGCGCGGTCGCCGCCAGATCATGCTGGATGATTCCGACGTGCATCATCATCGCCACTCGAAGGCCGCGGTCGGCGGCGTTGCCGCGGCGGCGATCGGCGATCCCGCCGTGTTCGTTTCGGTCGACGCGATGCACCAGGGACCGCAAGGCGGCGGCCCGGTGATCGCCATTGTCGACGTCGGCGAGTGACGGGCGGCACGAGACTTGCAATTCACCTGCCGAACCGGCCGCGGACAGCCGACATTCGGTAAACCTGGAGAGAGTGCAATGCGCAACGTTCACGCGATCGCCCGCCGCCATGTGTTGGCGGCTGTTGCCGGAATGATGCTGCTCGCGACGGTTCCCGCCGCCGCCCAAGACAAGGTCAAGGTCGGCGTATTCCCGGTGAGCTCCTCGCTGCCTTATTTCGTTGCGCTCGAGCGCGGCTTCTTCAAGGAGCAGAACATCGAGCCGGAGATGGTGCGGCTGATCGGCGGGCCTCCCAATATCGCCGCCATGATCACCAACCAGATCGACGCCGCTGCGGTTCTGGTCACCATCGAAGGCATGAATGCCGACCTGAAGAAGCCCGGCGTTGCCATGTACATTTCGCTCAACAGCCAGAACAAGACCTACCAGATGGAGCAGTTCGTCGTCCGCAAGGGCTATCCGGCGAGCTCGCTCAAGGATCTCAAGGGTGCGAAGATCATGTCGGCACCGGGACCGGCCAACGTGACCATGGCGAAAGCGGCTTTGGCCGCGGTGGGTCTCAAGGAAGGCGATTACACCATCGATCAGCTCGACATGGCGCAGCACGTCAATGTCATGCAGGCCGGAACATTCGACGCCGGGTATACGCTCGAGCCGAACGCATCCACCATGCGCAAGATGGGCGTCGCGAGCACGATCGAGGCGGGCGTGATCGCGCATTACGTGCTGGGCGATCCCAATGCCAATGCCTTCGTCGGCGGCTGCGCGTTGACCAGCGATTTCATCAAGAGCCGGCCCGAGGTGGCCAAGCGCTTCACCGCGGCCTGGGCCAAGGCGGTGGAGTTCATCAACAGCAATCCGCAGGAAGCGCGCAAGCACCTGGTGAAGAACACCTTCACGCCCGAGGACGTGGTCGATACGGTGCCGATGATCCGCTATTACATGGTTGGCGACCTGACGGTGAAGGACAAGGCGGACTTTCAGAAGTTCATCGACTTCTCGGTGCAGACGGGGACGTTGCCGGAGAAGGTGGACGTGACCAAATACATGCAGACGTTCTGAGATCAGCGCCCAGAGGTTCGCAGGTGCTCACACCGGCCGCGGAAATAAGGTCGGGTGCGGGAGCCGCCGGTCCGGCTCCCGCTCACGTCACCGTTCGCGGCCTGTGCAAGGACTTCGGCAACGCCACGATCTACCGCGATTTCGATCTCGACATCCCGCGTGGCAAGCTGGTGTCGGTGTTCGGACCAAACGGGTGCGGCAAGAGCACCCTCATCAACATGATCGCCGGGCTGATCCCGGCGGATGCCGGTGAAATCCTGTTCGACGGCAAGCCGCTGAGCCAGATCAAGTTCGGCTACGTGTTCCAGAACTACCGCGAGGCGCTGTTCCCCTGGCTGCGCTCGCTCGAGAACATCGAGTATCCGCTCAAGCTGATGGGCATGCCGAAGGCGGAGCGCCGCGCGCGGGTGGAACGGCTGGTCGCCCATCTCGGCGTCAAGATCGATCTGACCAAATATCCTTACCTGCTCTCCGGCGGCCAGCAGCAGCTCGTGTCGATCATGCGCGCGCTCGTGGTGGAGCCGGAGATCCTGTTTCTCGACGAGCCGTTCTCGGCCCTCGACTACGAGATGACGCTGTTCATGCGCGAGCAGCTGCAGCGCATCTTCATGGAAACCGGCACCACCACCGTGCTGGTGTCGCACGACCTGGAGGAAGCGGTCTACCTTGCCGACCGCGTGTTGCTGCTGTCGCGGCATCCGGCCCGCATCGCCGACTACGTGCACTACGAAACGCCGCGCCCCCGCAACGACGAGACGCTGTCGCACCCCGACTTCGTGACCACCAAGGCGCATTGCCTGGAAATCTTTCAGCGCGAGGTGCGGCGCGGATGAAAAGGTTCGATCCATATCTGCCGGTACTCGGCGTATTGGCCTTGATCGTTCTCTGGTACCTCGCGGTCTGGGCGCAGGTGGTCGATCCGGTGCTGCTGCCGCCGCCGACCGACACGTTCCGTGCAATGTGGACCGGCATGACCAAGGGCAAGCTCGGCAGCGACTTCATGCATACGGTCGAGCGCACCGTCTACGCCACGGTCATTGCCGCGGTGATCGCCATTCCGCTGGGCATTTTTCTCGGCGCATCGGAGCGGCTCTATCGTTCGGTGGAATTCGTGATCGACTTCTTCCGCTCGACGCCGGCCTCCGCCATGTTCCCGCTGTTCCTGGTGCTGTTCGGGGTCGGCGATCGAACCAAGATTTCGGTGGCCGCGTTCGGGGCGGCGCTGGTCATCCTGTTCAACGTCGCCTACGGGGTGATGAATGCGCGCAAGACGCGGCTGCTTGCGGCCAAGGCAATGGGGGCGTCGCGCCTGCGCATTCTGACGGACGTCATGCTGCTGAAGTCGCTCCCCCAGACCTTCGTCGGCCTGCGCAACGGCGTGTCGCTGGCGCTGGTCATCGTGGTGGTGGCCGAAATGTTCATCGGCTCCACCGACGGCCTCGGCAACCGGGTGTTCGAGGCGCAGCAGTTGTTCGCCATGCCCGACATGTACGCGGCCATCTTCGCCGCCGGCGCGCTGGGCTATGGTCTCAACCTGCTGTTCCTTCTGGTCGAGCGGCGCTTCGTCCACTGGGCCGGCAAATAAACATCATGGCCGACGTGAGCCTCACCCGCAGGTCCGCGCGCGAACTGGCGCGGCTCATCCGCGCCCGCGACGTGAGCCCCATCGAAGTGCTCGACGCCCATCTCGCGGTGATCGAAGCGATCAACCCGAAGCTCAACGCGATCGTCACGCTCGCCGCCGGGCAGGCGCGGGACGCCGCGCGCAGGGCGGAAACGGCGGTCGCGAACGGCGAGCCACTCGGCGCCCTGCACGGCTTGCCGGTGGCGATCAAGGACGTGACGCCGACCGCGGGCATCCGCACCACATTCGCATCCCCGCTGTTCAAGGACCACGTGCCGGTCGCGGATGCCGAGGTCGTGCGCCGCCTCAAGGCCGCCGGCGCCATCGTGCTGGCGAAGACGAACACGCCGGAATTCGCCTGCGGCGCCAACACCAACAATGCGTTGTTCGGTGCACCCGCAATCCGTGGAATCCGGCGCTGAGCCCGGCGGGCTCGTCCGGCGGCTCGGCGGTCGCGGTCGCCACCGGCATGGTGCCGCTCGCGCAAGGCACCGATTTCGGTTGCTCCATCAATACCGGCCGCGTTCTGCGGCATTGTCGGCATTCGCCCGACGCCCGGGCTGACGCCCAACTTCCCGATGCCGCTCGCCTGGGATCCGGGCCAGGTTCACGGCGCCTTGGGGCGCGATGCCGAAGACGTCGCCTTCATGCTCGACAGCATGGTCGGCTTGAGCCGCCTGTCGCCGATCTCGGTCGCGCCGCCCTGGGCGAGCGCGCTGGCGGAGGTCGAGCGCGCCCCGGACGCCAAGGGGCTGCGGGTTGCCTACGTCGCGGACATCGCGGGCATCGGGGTCGACGCGGAAATCACCTCCATCTGCCGGACCGCGGCGCATCGCCTGCGTGACGCCGGCGCCGAGGTGGAGGAGATCGCCTTCGACGTCTCCGACGGCCGCGACCCCTATCAGGCCTGGCGCGGCCTGTGGATGGTCGGTCAGCGATACGCGAATCTGAGCGAGCTCGAACGCTTCGGGCAGAACTTGAGGGGCAACGTTCAAGCCGGCTTGAAGGTGACGGCCGTCGACGTCGCCGCCGCCGAGCAGAAGCGGCTGCATGCTTTTCATCGTTTTCGCATGCTGTTCGAGCGCTTCGACATCCTGCTCACGCCCGCGGCGCCAGTGAAACCGT
>CAWIGD010000042.1:0-24006 GCA_963835165.1 uncultured Alphaproteobacteria bacterium | reverse complement strand
ACTGAGGAACAGCTTGGTGCGCTCGTGCCGCGGGTGGCTGAAGAAGGCCTCGGGCTCGTTCATTTCGATGATCTGGCCGGCATCCATCAACACCAGGCGATTCGCGACCTGACGCGCAAACCCCATTTCATGGCTGACCACCACCATGGTCATGCCATCGAGCGCGAGGCCAACGATGGTGTCGAGCACCTCCTTGACCATCTCCGGATCGAGCGCGGAGGTCGGCTCGTCGAACAGCATGATCTTCGGTTGCATGCACAGGGCCCGCGCGATCGCGACCCGCTGCTGCTGGCCGCCCGAGAGTTGAGCCGGATATTTGTCCGCCTGCTCCGGGATGCGCACCCGCTCCAGATAATGCCGGGCGATCTCGTCGGCTTCCTTTCTCGGCAGCTTGCGGACCCAGATGGGCGCGAGCGTGCAGTTCTCGAGCACCGTCAAATGGGGAAACAAGTTGAACTGCTGAAACACCATGCCGACTTCGCGGCGGACCTCATCGATCTTCTTGAGGTCCTCCGTCAGTTCCATGCCGTCGACGATGACCCGGCCGCGCTGCCAGTCCTCGATGCGGTTGATGCATCGAAGCAACGTCGACTTGCCGCTGCCTGACGGGCCGCAGATGACGACGCGCTCGCCTCGCATGACCTTGAGATCGACGCCGCGCAGAACGTGGAAGGTGCCGAACCACTTGTGCAAGTCGACAATCTCGATCGCGATCTCGTTTTCGGTCGTGCGCATTTCGAGCGCGATATGCCCGGTCGATCCGTCCGCACTGGTGCTTTGACCTCCGTCGCCCAAGTTCTCAACCCTGTCTCAGCGCGGCCGCTCGATGTTTAAGCGCCGCTCCATGGATAACGCGTAGCGCGACATTCCGAAGCTGACGAGGAAATAGATCATTCCGGCGAACGCGAACCCGGTGAACAGGGTCACCGGCGTCGCCCAGTCCGGATCGGCAAAGGCCGCGCGCAACTGCCCCAGCAGGTCGAAGATCGCGACGATGAGCACCAGCGTGGTATCCTTGAACAGCGCGATGAACGAATTGACGATACCGGGAATGACCAGCCGCAACGCTTGCGGCAGTACGATAAAACCCATGGTGCGCCAATAACCGAGGCCGAGCGCCATCGCCGCCTCGAACTGGCCGCGCGGCATGGCCTGCAGCCCCCCGCGCACGACTTCCGCCATGTACGCTCCGGCGAACAGGACGACCCCGATCAGCACGCGCAGCAGCCCGTCGATCTTCCAATGGGGAGGCAGGAAGAACGGCAGCATATAAGTGGCAAAGAACAATACCGTGATCAGCGGGACGCCGCGCCAGAACTCGATGAAAACGACGGAGGCCGTGCGGACGATCGGCAACTCGGAGCGGCGCCCAAGCGCGAGCAGGATTCCGAGCGGCAGCGAGAAGATGATGCCGGTGAAAGAAATGACGAGAGTCACCAGGAGCCCGCCCCACAGGCGAGTCTCCACATGCGGCAGCCCGAACACGTCGCCGACCAGCAGGAAGAAAGCGACGACCGGAAAAATCCCGAAAAACAGGATCGCGTTGAGAGCCTTATGGGGCGCGCGCGGAATGAGCAGAGGAACAAGCAGGACGGCGCCGAGCGCGTAGGTCAGGTTGACCCGCCACTGTTCGCTTGCCGGATAGAAACCGTACATGAATTGGGTGAACTTGGCCCTGACGAACGGCCAGCAGGCGCCGACCTCGCGGCCAACCGTCTCTGGCAGACAATCGACGCGGCTCGTGCCCGTCCAGACCGCGTCGATAAACAGAAACTTCACTGTTGGCCACAGCACGGCGGCCATGATGACGCCGCTGACGATGGTCAGGACGGTATTGAACACACCATCGAACAGCCGCGCGCGCGTCCATGTCAAAGCGTCTCCGCCCGCCAGGGGCGGCGGCTCGGGTTCGACCAGCGCGCGGCGGACATAGGAGGGTTGCGACACGCTCGTCATCATCGCTCCGCGATTCGAACGTGGGCGTTGTACCAGTTCATCAGTCCGCTCGTGAGCAGCGAGATCGTGAGATACACCGCCATGGTGATGGCGATGATCTCAATGGCCTGCCCGGTCTGATGAAGGGTCGTGCCGGCGAAGACGGCGAACAGGTCGGGATAGCCGACTGCGACCGCGAGCGAGGAATTCTTGGTCAGGTTGAGGTACTGGTTGGTGAGCGGCGGCACGATCACCCGCAGCGCCTGCGGCACGACGATGAGCCGCAGTGTCAGCCCGCGACGCAGGCCGAGCGCGAGCGCCGCCTCGGTCTGGCCGCGCGGGATCGCGAGAATGCCGGCGCGGACGACCTCGGCGATGAAAGCCGCGGTGTAGGTCGTGAGCGCGAGCAGGAGCGCCACGAATTCAGGGAGCAACCGAATCCCGCCGACAAAGTTGAAGCCGCGAAGTTCGGGCTTCGCAAAACCGATCGGTCCGCCCGTCGCAACGAGGACGGCCAGCGGCAGGGCGATGATCAGCCCCAAGTTGATCCATAACACCGGAAACTCGCGGCCGGTGCGGACCCGCCGGCGCTTCGCCCAAAGCCGGAAGACGATGGCCGCGACCACGCCGGCCGCGAAGGTGACAAAGACCCACCCGGCGCCCTCCCCCGCGACAGGTGCGGGGACGATGATTCCGCGGTTGTTGACGAAAATCTCGCCGAAGAGCGAGAGGCTTTGGCGCGGCCCCGGCAACGTACCGAGCACGGCGAGATACCAGAACAGGATCTGAAACAAGAGCGGCAGATTGCGAATCAATTCGACATAGCCTCCGGCCAGTCGCGCCACGAGCCAGTTGGGCGACAGCCGTGCGATGCCGATGAGGAAGCCGAGGATGGTCGCGAGCACGATCCCGATGCCGGCGACCAGCAGCGTATTGAGAAGGCCCACCAGGAATACGCGGCCGTAGGTGTCCGACTCGTTATAGGGGATCAGCGATTGGCTGATGCCGAAGCCGGCGGCGTTCTCGAGAAAGCCGAAGCCGCTGGTGATCTTCTGGGCGTCGAGATTGGCCTTGGCGTTGAGCGCGAATTCGTACCCGAACCACAGCACCGCCGCGAGCAAGACGAGCTGGTAGAACGCGGCACGGATTTTCGGGCGGTTGTAGAGAGCAACCGGCGGGGGACCCAAAGCGCGCTGAGCATCGACCGACACGAGAATCGCCCCTTCCTCTCGCTGTCATCGACCGAGTCGCGTGTTCCGGCAACCACCGGGATCGGGGCTCTTCACCTGCACGATTCGGATTTCTGGCCGATCGCTTTCGCGGGTAAGACCCTCATGACCAAAAAATCGGCGGCGTACCACGCCGATTGCAATCGCTCACCGTACCGGCGGTGCGTACTGAATACCGCCCTTGGTCCAGAGCCGATTGATGCCGCGGCTGATCCCGAGCTTCGAGCCCGTTCCGACATTGCGCTCGAACACTTCGCCGTAATTGCCGACTTGCTTGACGATGCGGACGACCCAGTCCTTGCTCAAGCCGAGCTGCTCGCCGAAGTTGCCCTCGACGCCCAAGAGCCGCCTGATCTCGGGCTGGTTGGACTTCAGCCCCTCGTCGACGTTCTTGGAGGAAATGCCGAGCTCCTCGGCATTGAGCATGACGAAGAGCGTCCACTTGACCACGTCGAACCATTGATCGTCGCCATGGCGCACAAGCGGCCCGAGCGGCTCCTTGGAGATGATTTCGGGAAGAATAACGTGGTCGTTGGCATTGGCCAGCTTGAGCTTTTCCGCATAGAGCTGCGACACGTCGGTCGTGAAAACGTCGCAGCGGCCCGCTTCGTAGGCTTTTATGGTCTCATCGGCGGTGCCGAAGGCGATCACCTCGTACTTCATGTTGTTGGCGCGGAAGTAGTCGGCGAGATTGAGCTCGGTCGTGGTGCCGGTCTGGGCGCATATCGACGCCCCGTTGAGCTCGAGTGCGGAATTGACCTTGAGCGCTTTGCGCACCAGGAACCCTTGCCCGTCGTAATAGGTCACGCCGGCGAAGTTGCCGTAGGAGACGTCGCGCGAGAGCGTCCACGTCGTATTGCGCGATAGCACGTCGATATCACCGGTCTTGAGCGGCTCGAACCGATCTTTCGCCGAAAGCGGCGTGAACTTGACCTTGGTGGAATCGTTCAACACCGCTGCCGCAAGCGCGCGACAGAAGTCGACGTCGAAGCCGGTCCAGTTACCCTTGTCATCGGGGTTGGAAAATCCCGGCAGTCCTTGACTGACGCCGCAGATGAGCGACCCGCGATCCTTCACCGCTTTGAGCGTCTGGGCGGGAGCCGTCGTCACGGAAAAGCCGAGCGCGAAGGTCGCACCGAGGAGAAGGATTGCACGTGTCATGGAGCAGCCTTTCATGGGACGGTCATTTTCGAGTTTCGACCGCAACCTGCGTGAATCGGAACGTATTTTTGAACGCCCACATTTGGTGCGCGCTGGCGTCCCCGGCCGGCGTCGCATGCCCGGTGCAACCGCATGCGCCGGCCGCGCTGTGGTCCCGCCGCTATCTCAGAACGATCGGGCGCGGCGGTCAAGGGGTTGACGCTTGTGCGGCATAAGGTCAAGACCGAATGTCGCGGCATTGGCCGTTGCGCCGACTTCACGCGCGCGCGAGCTCAAGCCGACGTTGAGAACGAGCCATGACCAAGACGACCGACGCGAACCCCGCGCATCCCGCCTTGAAACCGGCAACCCGGCTCGTGGTTGGCGGCCGCGACCCAGCCGCCAACCACGGTTTCGTCAATCCGCCGGTTCATCACGTCTCGACCGTGCTTTATCCGACCGCCGAGGATTTCCTCGCGCGCCGCGCCCGCTACCTTTACGGGCGTCGCGGCACGCCCACTTCGGAGGCGCTTGAAGACGCTTTGCGCGCGCTCGAAGGGCCCGATTGTGCCGGCGTCGCGTTGCTGCCGTCCGGGCTCGCGGCAATTTCGACCGCGCTGCTTGCGGTGCTGAAGGCAGGCGATCATCTGCTGGTGACCGACAGCGTCTACCAGCCCACGCGTAAGTTCTGCGATGGCATGCTCAAGCGCTACGGCGTCACCGTGACCTATTACGATCCGCTTATCGGCGGTGGCATCGCCGCGCTGATCCAGCCCAACACACGCGCGGTGTTCGTGGAAGCGCCGGGTTCCCTCTCGTTCGAAATCCAGGATGTGCCGGCCATCGCGGCCGCAGCCCACGCCAAAGGCGCGGTGGTGCTGATGGACAATACTTGGGCGACCTCGCTCTATTTTCGTGCCTTCGAGAAGGGGGTCGACCTTTCGATCCAAGCGGCCACCAAGTATATCGGAGGCCATTCCGACGTGATGCTTGGCACCGTTTCGGCAAACAAGGCGACCTGGGAGCGGCTCGCCGATACGGTACACGCGCTGGGACTCTGCGTCGGCCCCGACGACGTCTATCTCGGCCTGCGCGGACTGCGCACCATGGGCGTGCGGCTCGCCCATCACCATCAGGCGGGAATGAAAGTGGCGCGCTGGCTCGCCGAGCGACCCGAAATCGCCTGCGTGCTCCACCCTGCGCTCGAAAGCTGCCCCGGCCATGCCCTCTGGCGGCGCGATTTCTCAGGCGCGAGTGGACTGTTCAGCATCGTGTTCAAGCCGGTCGCGCAGACCGCGGTCAACGCATTTCTGAACGAGCTCACTCTGTTCGGCATCGGCGCATCCTGGGGCGGCTTCGAGAGTTTGGCGATCCCCTTCGACTGCGCGCCGATCCGCACGGCGACCAAATGGGCGCCCGGCGGCCCGACGGTGCGTATTCATATCGGACTCGAGGAGATCGACGACCTCATCGGCGATCTGCAGCGCGGCTTCGCAGCGTTCGCCGCCGCGCGTTAGTGTCGGGGATCAAAACTTTCTGTACAACCTAAGGCGACGCCAGGGATCACTGCGCCTTGATATTGGAAGCCTGGATCACTCTCGCCCAGGTCTCGGATTCCGCCCGCGCGCGCCGGGCGAATTCCTCCGGCGTGCTGGCGACCGGTTCGAAACCCAGCGCGGCCAGGCGCTGCTGGATGTCGGGAAGCGCGATGATCTTGACGATCTCGCGATGAAGGAAGGCAACGATCTCGCGCGGCGTTCCAGACGGAACCACAACGGCCTGCCAGTTGTCGCCCGCGATGCTCGGATAGCCGGCCTCTGCCATCGTAGGCACGTCGGGCAGCGCCTGCGAGCGCGCCTTGCTCGTCACCGCGAGCCCACGCAGCCTGCCGTCAACGACCTGTTGCGCAGCCGGTGATGGCGATGCGAAGCAAATGGGCGTATGCCCCGCCACCGCGGCACCGACCGCCAGCCCTGCGCTGTTGAAGGGGACATGCACGAGGTCGAGCCCGAGCGACAGTCGAAACTGCTCGCCGACCAGGTGACCCGGCGTTCCCGTCCCAGGCGAGGCATAGCTGTATTTGCCGGGATGCGTCTTGATCAGAGCAACCAGTTCCTCGACCGTTCGCACCGGGACGGATGGGTGGACCGTCAGCACCAAAGTGGTGGCGACGGCGAGCGTGACCGGATCGAAGTCCTTTTCGAATTCATACGGGACTTTCTCGTAGAGCGTGGGATTGATCACGTAGCTGGGATTGACCACCAGCAGAGTGTAGCCGTCGGGTACCGCTTTGGCCGCGCGGCCCATACCGATATTGCCGCCGCCACCGCCCACGTTCTCGACGAAAAACTGCTTTCCAAGATGCTCTGCCAGTCTTTGCGCCAGCAGGCGCGTGATCACGTCGGTCGGACCGCCGGGCGCGTAGGGAACGATCATGCGTACCGGGCGATCGGGGTATGTTTGCGCCCGGGCGAACCGCGGCGCCGCATGCACGGCCATCGCAGCCGATGCGAGATGTAGAAATCGCCGGCGAGGAAGCCGCATGGATGCCTCGCTTGCGCGTTCAGGTGGGCCGCTGCTCGCCTTTGACCTGGGTGCGATGCATGACCCGACGGCTGCTCGGGTCGAAAGCGTCGCGGCGGTGCATCGTGCAGCGATTGTCCCACAGAACCAGGTCGCCGATGCGCCACACGTGCTCCCAGGCAAATTCCGGCCGATCGACGAAATTCCAGAGTTCGTTGAGCAGCGCCTCCAATTCGGCAAGCGCAAGTCCGACCAGATAGGCATTGCGACGTCGGCCGAGATAGAGCATGCGCCGACCGGTGTCGGGATGCCTGCAGACCAGCGGATGGATCGCACCCGGCGAGGTAAGCGGATCGTCGGTCGGGGTGACACCCTGACGCACATAGCCACCGCTGTTGTAGGTGCCGTCGTGCTTGATCTTCAGGCCGGCGATGCGGTCCTTCAGCGCTGGCGGCAGAGCCTCGTAGACGCCATACATGGTGCAAAAAGAAGTATTGCCGCCGCTGGGCGGCACCTCGAGCGCGTAGAGCATGCTCGCCTTCGGCGGCACATCGAGATAGGACATGTCGGTGTGCCACACCGCTTCGCCGTCGCCGAGGCTGCCGATCGGCTCGCCATTCACCTTGACGTTGGAGACGATATAAATCTCCGGCAGCCCCTCGACGAACCGGCGCCCGGTCTCCTGGATGGGCGCCCAGTCAAGATCGCCCAAGCGGCGGCTGAACGCGATGAGGTCCTGATCGCTGAGCCTTTGATCGCGGACCAGCACCACCGAATGGTCGTGCCAAGCCTGTACCACGCGGCTGAACCCCGCTTCGTCGAGGTGCCTGAGGTCGACACCTCTGACTTCGGCGCCCAGCGCGGCGCCGGTTGGAATCACTTCGATCGCGCCGGCAGCACGGCTCCCGGATGTGGTTGCGACACTCAGCGACATCGGTGCCTCCCGCATGTGGCACAAGAAAGGAGCGCCCGTTTCCCCGCGGCAGCATAGCATTACGTGCGCGTGCAGCAACCAGGGGCGCTGCTTATCGCGGATTATGATTTTTCAGATCAAGCTGCTGCGCGGTGGCGATCACGCAATTCAAAATAAAGATTGCGCGCATACACGAAAACTCCGAAGCCCTGCCCCAAGATGAAAACCGGGTCGCGGACGTAAAGCGCATAAGCGAACAGCAGCACGCCGCCGCCGATCGAGAAGAACCAAAAGGCGATCGGCATCACCATTTTTCCCGCGCGCTCGGAAGCAACCCATTGCACCACAAAACGCATGGTGAACATGATCTGGGCGATATAACCGAGCAACACCCACCATTGGAATTTGGCCACGAAGACGTCGTGCAGGTAATTGCCGACTGCCTGTGAGAGATCAATCAGCATTCCGTTTCACCTCCAGGACATTAGGCACGCGACGCCGGCGGCGGATGAGCCACCACACGCCCAGGAGATCGAGGATGCCGATCCAAAGCCGATCCCACATGCCGTAATTCGATGTACCCGAGTGCCGTGGACGGTCGACCACGTCAACATATGCCACGTCGTACCCTTCGCGCCGCATCAGTGCCGGAAGAAACCGGTGCAAGCCGTCAAAATAAGGCAGCGCCAGAAACAGATCGCGACGGAACGCCTTGAGTCCACAGCCGGTGTCGCGAGTGCCGTCACGCAGCACCGCGCCGCGCACGCCATTCGCCAGCCGCGATTGGAACTTCTTGAAGCCGGTTGCCTGGCGACCGGTGCGCTGCCCCGCGACAAGTCCCACACCCGGCTTGCCCGCCGCCAGCGCGTTGAACAGCGCCGGAATGAAGGCCGGATCATTCTGGCCGTCACCGTCGAGGGTGGCGACGACGTTCGCCCTGGCATGGCTTACGCCCGTGCGCACCGCGGCCGATTGTCCGCATGAGAGCTGATGTTTGATCTGTCGTAACCAGGGACGGCTCGCCATCAGCTCCGTCAATTCGGCTTCGGTGCGGTCGGTCGAACCGTCGTTGACGTAGATCACCTCGAAGCTGGGGCCATTGCCGAGCGCGGCGGCGATCTCGGCGACCAGCGGCGCCAGATTACCCGCTTCGTTCCGCACCGGAACGACGACTGAAACGGCGGGCGGGGCCGCGCTTGCAAACGTTTCGCTCATGATATGCCCGATATGACCGTGGCGCAGCCACTCGCATGTCTTCGAATGGCGCGAGCTTCTTATGGGGCCATAAGCTGCCGGGCAACCTTTTTAATCCGTGCGAGCGACGGCCCCGGCAGTGGTCGAACAATGCCATCGGTGCCGAGCACGAAGGCAAGCCCGCGCGTGGCGAACCAGTCGCGCACCAACAGCACTCCGACCACACCGACGACGGCGCCGGCCAGCACGTCGCTGGGAAAGTGCGCCGTAAGCACGACCCGGCTCACGCCGATGATGATGGCATAGGTCCACATGAAAGGCCGCGTCCACGGCCACAGCGCGCCGACGGCCGCGGCCGCCGCGAACGCGTCGATCGAATGACCGGACGGAAGGCTGGCATATTCGACACTCCAGCTCAGCGGCCGGAAGCTGAACGGAGCCGCACTTCCCTCCACCAGCGGGCGCGCGCGTCCAATCAGCCGCTTCGCGACGCTGAAGAACAGGCCGGGGAGACCGATCGCCAGAAACAGGAAGCCGAGCCGTACCGCGATGACGGCAAGCACGCGCTGTGACATGCGCGGGAGCGCTGACGAGGTGAAAAACGCAATCGCGGCCAGCGCGAGTGCGATCGGCACCAGAAACCAAAAGGACTTCCCGAAGTCGGTGACGTAACTGAAGAACCCGATCAGCCGCTCCGGCACGCGCTGCGCCACGGCGACCGCGCGGGCGTCAACGAAGGTCATCGTCGCCGCGATGATCGCGGCAAAAACGACGGTGCCGACGCCGAGCCGAAGCGACTGGCGCCATGTCGCCCCGGCCGCGAACCTTGGCTTGCGCTGAAAGTACGCGAAATACCTGGCCGCATTGCCGCGTATCCATTGTGCGCGCGTCATCGCAGGTTCGGCTGGCACGTGGGTGAGGCGGCGGTTCACGTTCACGACGGATCTGCCGAACGGTAGACCGCGATCGTGACCGGCTGTCCGTTGCTGATATTGATCGCATCCAGACGGGGCCCGGCAGTGTAGCGCAGCCCGACGGCTTCGGCGCGTTGGGCGAAACTGCGTTCCTGGCGTGCCTCGACGAAAGCGAATCGACATTCACCGCCGCGCAGGAATTCCGCGGCACCCGCGGTATCGGTGAGGCGGGTCGTCGTGCCGGCGAGGAAGACCAGACTCGGCTCCTGATAGCCGACGGCCGCGGCGGCCGGCTGGGCACAGCCGCTGTCGCGCAGGATGCGAGCGAGCGTCACGCTCGGGAATAGTTGACCGAGCGAGGGGACCACCAAGGCGAAGATCGCAATGGCGGTCAGAACCGCGGCGGTGATCGCGCGCAGCAGGGATTGCTCGGCGCCGTCGGCTTGATAGAGCCGCCACGCCAGGAAACCCATCACCGCCGCGCCTCCCATCAAGAGCCATACCAGCAGCCCGAACTGGCGCCCGATGACGGCGAGGGCGACGATGCCGGCGAGCCCCGCGACCATGGGAACCACGAACCACCAGATCGTGCCCCACACCAGCAAGGGCCGGCGCGACAACATGTGCGCATCGATCACGCCGGCAATCAGTATTGCGATCGCGGGATAGAGCGGCAGCACATAGTGCGGCAGCTTGGTCGCTACCAGTTCCAGAACCAGCCATGACGGCACGAGCCACGCCAGCAGGAACTTGACCGCGGGCTCGCGGCGCGCCCTCCAGACCGCCGGCGTCGCCAATGCCGCCAATGTCGCGCCCGGCCAGAAGGTCAGCCAGAACAGAACGAAATAGGTGCCGGGCGGCGCGCCATGGGACTCCTGGCCAGCGACAACCTTGCCGAGCAAATCCTGCCCGACCGACTCGGCAAAGAACGTATCGCCCGCGCGTCCGACGATGGCAAGAAACCAGGGCAGCACCAGCAGCGCGAGCCAGACAATCCCGACCAGCGGTTTGAGCGCCAGCAGCCAGCGGGCGGAACGATCGACGCACGATCAGCGCGACCGCCGCCAGCCCGACGATCATCACGATCAGCGGCCCCTTCAGCAGCACACCGATGGCAAGCGCGCTCCAGAACACCCCCGCCAACATCCATGCGCCAGCCGGTTGGAGCCGCTCGCGTTGATCCGGGAGATACGCCCGCGCCATGGCACCCATGGCGGCGACGACGGTCAGGAGCAGCATGGCATCGGTCTTGGCGATAAGCCGTTCGATGCCGAGCAGCACGCAGCTTGCCATCATGAGACCGGCGAGCACCGCGGCGCGGCGCGAGACGAAGGCAAGCGCCGCCCAATAGGTCAGAAGAACCGCACCGATGGCGCCGACCAGCGAGGGCACGCGATAGAGCCAGATCGTCGTGAGGGCCCGCTCGAAGCCGAGCGCGCGCGCGAGCTTCACCACGCCGCCCTGCAGCCAGTAAATGCCGACAGGCTTCTTGTAGCGCACCTCGTCCTGGAAGCGGATGTCGATGTAATCGCCGCTCTCCACCATCTGCTTGGTGGCTTGCGCGAAGCGCGCCTCGTCGCGATCGATTGGCGGGATGCTGAAGAAGCCGGGCAAGAAACTCAACAGCGCAACCAGCAACAGGAGCGCCACGGCGCGCATATGCGAGCCGACGGCGAAGTCGATGACCGCCTTCAGGCTGCGCGCAGACGTCAAATGACGCCGCTCGTTATCGGCTGTGACTACCATGTCCCCTGCTGTGCGGCGCACTGCTGCGACATTCGAGTGTGATTGCGATGACGCCAATACGCCGCCGAGCCGCGTTCCAAGTCGGGGCGGTCAGTTCTTGTAGGAGGCGTCGCGCCGGTCGAGCATCCGTCTCAACGCCGGCCATTCCATCGAGCCGTGTGGACGCTTTCTGCCCTGGGCGTCCGGCGTCGGCGACACCGCGAGTTGCGCGTTCGACCGAGCGATAACGTCTTGCGGCGGGACCGATATTTCCGCATTGCAAGCCATCGCCAGCAGCTGCGTCTGGCAGGCCTTCTCGAGACGATAGATGTTGCTGAAGGCCTGACCGATGGTCTGGCCGACCGACAGCAGACCATGGTTGCGTAAAATCATCACTTCACTGTCGCCGAGGTTTTCGACCAACCGCTTCTGCTCATCGAGATCCACGACCACGCCCTCAAAATCATGATACGCAATGCGCGACCAGCGCATTGCGGTCTGCGTGAGCGGCAGCAATCCGCATTTGAGCGTGGACACCGCCATGCCGGCATTGGTGTGAGTGTGCAGAACACATGCCACGTCGGGACGTGCGCCGTGGATGGCGCTGTGGATGACGTAGCCCGGAAGATTGATCGAGTAGTCCGGATTCGAATTGGCGATGATGTTTCCCTTGAGGTCGATCTTGATCAGGGATGACGCGGTGATCTCCTCGTACATCATGCCGAATGGATTGATCAGAAAATGCTCATCCTGGCCCGGCACCCGCGCCGAGATGTGGTTGAGATGGAGATCGCACATCCCGAACAGATCGACCAACCGATAGCAGGCGGCGAGATCGACGCGCGTTTCCCACTCCAACGGATCGATGCGGCCCACTTCCGCGGGTTGCGCGGCGGCCGGCTTGATCCTGGGAACTGTATTCATCGCTTGTCCTCGTCGACTGGCGCGTGACGGATCACTGTTGGCTGATCTTAGCATCGGCGATCACCTGACGCCATCGCACGACGTCCGCGTCGTAGATACGCTGCAGCTCCTCCGGCGTGCTCGCGCGGGGCGTAATTCCAAGACCAATGAACCGCTCACGGACGTCGGGCGCCTCGAGCGCCTTGCCTATCTCCTTGTTGAGCCGCAGCACGATGTCGCGGGGCGTCTTGGCGGGCATCACCAGGCCGTTCCACGACACCAGCCTGAAGCCGGGGACACCGCTTTCGGCGACGGCCGGAACGCCGGGCAGGAACGGTAACGGCTTGTCCGACGATACACCGAGTGCACGCAGATTTCCCGATTGAACCTGGCCGAGCACGCCGGGCGTCGTCTCGAAGCCGACTTGCACCTGATCGGACAACAACGCCGTCACAATCTCCCCGGTGGTCCGGAAGGGCACCGTCGTCACCTGCAGACCCGTCATCGAGGCAAACAGATGGGCGGACAGGTTCTGCACGCTGCCGACGCTGATTGTGCCGATGTTGAAGCGCGACGGCTCGCGCTTGGCGGCTGCAATGAGATCGCCGACATTCTTGAGCGGGCTGTCCTTGCCGACCACGATGATGAAATCGAACAGCCCGATGGTCGAGACCGTTACAAAATCGTTGGCCCAATCATACGGCATCGATTTGAACAGCGAGGGGCTTGCGGCGTTCTGGCCGCTGACCAGAAGCAGAGTGTGGCCGTCCGGAGCCGCGCGCGCGACCGACGCCGCAGCGCTCATTCCGCCGGCGCCCGGCATGTTCTCGATCACCACCGGCTTGCCGAACGAATCCGACATCTTTTGCGCGACAGCGCGCGCGGTGATGTCGCCGAGGCCGCCTGGACCGAAGCCCACGACGATCTTGATCGGTCGCGCCGGATAATCCTGGGCGTTCGCCGCCGCCAAGACGCCCAAGGAGACCAAGCAGAAGCCGAGCGCGATACTGAATGCTCTCAACAAGCTGTTCCTCCGTCGATCCGACCGTGTTTTTTTCAGAGCCAGCGGCCGCGGCCGATCCGGTGGCGCTGGCGAGCTTCCAACGATCAGCGCCGCAGCGGCGCGAACGATGCCGGTGACATCAGCTTGGATTCCTGCTTGAGCAGATAGCCGGCTTCGGCGTTCTTTTCGAGATACGCCTGCCATTCCGGATCGGCCATCATGGCCGCGCGCCGGCGGCTGCGATCGGCCGCATCCTCGTAGACCCAGATATGGACATAGCTGTTGACGTCTCCGGTCTCGGCGACCAGCCACGCCAGCGGCTCGCCGAAATGCCGCTTCTGAACGGCAAGACCGTGTTTTTCATAGAGCGCCATCTGTTTTCGCAGGCAGCCTGCGCGAACGGTGTAGGTGCGGTGATCGAGCAGCATGTGCCCCCCGTCGGGTTGGAACGTTTCCGCGCAAAATCTACTATGCCCGTTCGCCGGTGCAATCACGCAGTCGCGCGGGATGAGGCCTCGCGAGAACGGCCGCTATCTATTGCAACCGCACCACGACGCTGTCGATCGCACCGCGGCCATCCATAACGGTGAGCCGCACGAAGCCCGGCCCTTCCGGCTCGAATAACAGCGCTCGCCTTCCACGCGAGGCCGGCACCGGCAATCCGTTGACCAGCACCGTCAGCGCGCCGGCCCCTCCCGTTACCTTGAGCGCGATCGGGTCAAGCTTGCCGGAGCCATCGCTCGCAAGCTCGAGTCGGGCGCCGTTGGGCGGAAACATGATGCGGAGCTGGGGCTCGGCACTCTCGCCCGCGAGAGCGCCGGGGCGGAAACGCTGCAGGGGCGGCGGCAGCTTGGCCGTCGCCGCAACGAGCGTGCCGCTGGGCGCCCGCGGCAGCGGGGCCGGCAGCTTGCCGGTGCGCGCAAAGGCATCGAACAGGATCGGCGCCGCCGCGACCCGCCCGAGCAGGCCCGGTACCGGCGCGCCGTCGGGGCGGCCGACCCAGACCCCGATGGTGTGCCTGCCGTCGAAGCCCACGGCCCAGGCGTCTCGATAGCCGTACGAAGTCCCGGTCTTGAAGGCGATGCGGCCTCCGGCTGCGTTCTCCGGTGGCGGCGTGCCGAGAAGGATACTGCCCACATACCAGGCGGCGACCGGATCCAACAGCCGGCGCCCGCTCGGCGCCTCCACGCCGTCGGCAACGCGCTCGGTGAGCGGCACCGTCGTGCCGAGCCGCGCCAGCCCGGCATAGAGCGCAACCAGATCGGTGAGCTTCACCCCGACGCCGCCCAGGCCGATGGCGAGCCCGGGCACTTCCCCTTCGGGCAACGCGAACGATCCGCCGGCCTGCTCGAGCCGCGCGGCGAAGCGATTGGCGCCGATCTTATCGAGCACCGCCACCGCCGGCACGTTGAGCGAAAGCTGCAAGGCGCGGCGCACCGTGACCGTGCCCTGGAACGTCAGATCGAAATTCTCCGGCGCATAGTTGCCGAAGCGGATGGGGCGGTCCTCGATCAAGGTGTCGGGATGGATAAGCCCATCCTCGAAGCCGAGCCCGTAGATGAACGGCTTGAGGGTCGAGCCGGGCGAGCGCACCGCCGCGGTCATATCGACTTGTCCGGAACGGCGGGTGTCGAAGTAGTCCGCCGAGGCGACCCGCGCGAGCACCTCGCCGCTGCCATGATCGACCGCAACGATGGCGACCGAGATTTCGGATCCGAGCGCACGCGCGCGCTCACGCGCAAGGTCCTCGAGATTCCGCTGCAGCGCCGCGTCGATGGTCAGGCGATGCAGGCTGCGATCCGGCGCAGCCGCGATCGCGGCGTCGGCCGCGTGCGGCGCCAGCATTGGCATCGGCTTGCGTCCGTCCGGCACCGGTTCGTGCTTCGCGCGGGCAATCTCGTCCCAAGGAACGACGCCCGCGGCGCCGAGGCGATCGAGCACCCGGTCGCGCGCATTGCGCGCCGCGTCCGCGGAGCGGTCGGGGCGGCGCTGCTCCGGTGATTGCGGCAAGGCGACCAGCATGGCCGCCTCTCCCAGCGTCAGGCGGCGCGGCTCCTTGCCGAAGTAGGCGAGCGAAGCTGCGCGCACGCCTTCGAGATTGCCGCCATACGGCGCAAGGCTTAAGTACAGCGCCAGGATTTCGTCCTTGGAGAGCGTGACCTCGAGCTCGAGCGCACGCACCATTTGGCGCAGTTTCGCGGTGAGGCTGCGCTCGGTGCGCGGTTCGAGCAGGCGTGCGACCTGCATCGTGATGGTCGAGGCGCCGGAGATGATGCGTCCGTGACCGAGCAATTGCGTGAAGGCGCGGCCGAGCGCGAGCGGGTCGACGCCGCGATGCGCGCCAAAGCGCTTGTCCTCGTAGGCGAGCAGCAGTTGCAGAAACCGCGGATCGACCTGTTCGCGGCCGGCGGGCAACCGCCAGCGCCCGTCCAGCGTGGTGTAGGGCCGCAGCAGCCTTCCATCCCGGTCCACCACCAGGGTGGAGAATGCAAGCCCCTCCCCCAACGGCGGCGGACCGAGCGACGCGATCCACCAGGCTCCGCCTGACAGGACCGTCGCGGTCGCGACGAACACGACGACCAGGCCCAAGCCCAGCCATCGCCGCCAGCGCGATCCGAAGCGTCGGCGCGGTGGCGCAGCCGTCCGGTCGGGGGTCAGAGTATCACGCAACAGAGCCGCCCTCCCCGCAGCGCCTTCCGCAATCCGCCGCTTCTCATTTCGCCGCCGTGACCTCGACCGTCCCGGTGACGGTGCGGCCAAAGCGGTCGGGGCGATACATGTCCTCTACGTAAGCCTGCGGGTGGACATACCGGCCAGGCGAAACAGCGCGCACCACATACGCGACGGTGAACACGGACGGATCGCCGCTCTTGCGCTGGAAGGCCGCGCTGAAGCGGTCGTCCCGGAACTCGGAATTCACCGGCTCCTGCGCATCTTCGATCCAGGCGAGCGTCCCCGTGTCCCCCGACGACACCAGCCGCGGATTGTCGATCTCGAAGCCGGCCGGAAGATAATCGGCGACGATGAGCCGTCCGAACTGCGGCTGCGGTTCCGTGATCTTCAGAACCACCGCAAAGCGATCGTTCTGCTTGGCTTTGGCCGGATCCGCGGGCTTTCCGGCGAGCGTGTAGTATTTGCGCTCGATCTTGAAGCCGTTTTCCGCTGCCGGTTCCGGCACGACCGGGGCTCCGGACACCGTGACGACGGCCTGCACCGGGCCGTCGCCGGCATTCGTCACCTTCACCGGTTGCGCAAGTTCGGCCGGACGCAAGGTGCGATTGAGCGCGCCCTGCGTCTTCTCGCCGCCGACATCGAGCGCCACGGTCTGGGCGTCCTTGACCAGCGCACGGGCGGCAAGGACCATCCACGCGTTCTCCTGCGTCGAGGTATATGGCGTGAGGCCGCGCGCGGCCTCCACGCGCTCCACGGCACCGGTGATGGTCGCACGCGGGGCGGCGCCTTCGGACGCAAGCGTCACCAGCGCCGCCGCATCCCGCAGCACCGAGCCATAGTCGCTGCGGCCGTAGTCGAGTACGGGCCGCGGCGCGAGCGACGCGAGCGCCGCCGCATAGACACGTTCGGCACGCGCGCGGTCGCCGAGCATGCCGAGCGCCGCCGCGATCTGCGCCTTGGCGATCGGGGTCGCGATCGCGTCGAGCTTGGTGTCGGCGAAGTACCGCAGGTCTCCGACCGGCGCGGCGCCATTGCGCGCCAGCACGTAAAGCGCATAAGCAAGATTGCGCCCGCCGTCCTTGGTTGGGTCTTCGGCGTTGCCGACGAAATTGCGCAACCGGTCGAGCGCGAGCTTGAATCCGATATCGGGCACCGCAAAACCGCGCTCGCGCGCACGCGTCAGGAAGTCGGTGACGTAGGAATCGAGCCACACGTCATCACCGCCCGCGGACCACAGCCCGAACGACCCATTGGAGCCTTGCCGTGCAAGCAGCCGCTCGATCGAGTTGCGGATGCGCTGGTCGACGGACGTATCGAGTGCAAGCTGCGCCGAAGTCGCGAGATCATTGACATACAGCAGCGGCAGTGCGCGGCTGGCGATCTGCTCGGAGCAACCGAACGGATAGCGATCGAGCGCCGCCAGCAGCGCCGCCGCATCGAGCGCGGTCGAGACGCCGACCGACAGCGCGACGCTTCCGCTCCCCGGCACGAGATCGGCGAACAGGTCGTTCGAGAGGACGAGGCTTTCGCCTTTGGCGAGCGGCTTGACCGTTCGGCGCGCAAGGATCTGCGTGGCCGGTCGCACGGCGAGCGCGTAGCTGCGTTCGAGTGCAAATCCGCCCGGTCCGCTGACGCGCACCGTGACCGCGGCGCTGCCGGCGGCGGCCGCCGACAGCGGCACCGTGACCGAGCTGCGCTGCTTGGCGTTGAGCTTGAGAGTCTGCGGGGCGGCGTTGCCGACGACGTTGACGCCCTCGCTCTTCATCTCGAGCCGGTAATCGCCGGCTTGGCCCGCCACGTTGTCGAGATCCAGATGCATGGTGCCTCGATCGCCGTTGAGCAGGAACCGCGGCAGCGTCGCCGTCAGGACCACCGGGTCACGAATGATCACATCGCCGACGGCGCGACCGACCCTGTCCTTGGACCATGCGACCGCCATCACGCGCGCGGTGCCGGCGAAATCCGGAATGTCGAAGACGACCTCGGCGGTGCCGTCGGGTTTGACTGTGACAATACCGGAATAGAGCGCGAGGGGCTTCTGCGTGGGCGGCGAGCCCTGCAGCTCGGCTGCGCCCGCATCGCCTCCGGTCCTGATCTGGCCGCGCGTACCTTGCATGCCGTCGATCAGCTGGCCGTAGAGATCGCGGATGTCGGCGGTGAGCCGACGCTGGCCGAGATAGTAGTCGTCGGGCGCGGGCGGCTTGTAGTTGGTCAGATTCAGAATGCCGACGTCGACCGCGGCGACGACGATCCGTGCGTCCTCTCCGGGGGCGAGCCCGCCCACCTTCACCGGGATGCGCAACGCGCTGTTGGGCCGCAGCAGCGTCGGCAAGGGCATGTCGAGCGCAAGCGTGCGCGCCTTGCGATTGATCGAAAACCACTGCACGCCGATGGCACGGCCGGGCATGCGTTCCGCCCGGGCATCGAGCGGCCGGCGAAGCGTGGCGACCACATAGGCGCCACTCCCCCAATCGTTGCCGACCCGGAGGCGCAGCCGCGCCGTGCCCGCCGTCACATCCTGCGTGACCGTGGAGGCAAGCCGGTCCCCTATCACGTGCAGCGTGACCTTGCCGGCGGTGCGCGCGGTCACGGCGACCGTCATGTTCTCGCCCGCCGCGTATTCCGGCTTATCGAGTGCGATTTCGAGCAGGTCGGGCGTGTCGGCGCTCGCCTCCGCATACCAGCCGGCGTCGAAATCGATCGAGGTCGCCGGGCCGTTGCGGTCCGCGGTCGACACTTCGAGGCGGTAGCGGCCCCACTGCACCGGAACCGAGACGCGCGCCGGCTTGTCGGCGGCGACGTCAATCTGGCCATCGGCGACGCGTTTGGTCGATTTCGTCGGCTCGAAGTCCCAGGCGCCGTCGCGGCGGTACCACTGATACTTGGTCTCGACCTTCAGCAGTTCGTAACGCAGGCCGTTCCCCGCCAGCGATGTTCCGTCCGGCGAGGCGAGCACCACATCGAAGGTGGCGTTCTCGCCCTCGCCGAGCGATCGGCCTGAGAACAGCGGCTTGATGCCGATCATCGGTCCGCCCGGAATCACGGGCAGCGTCAACTTGCGCTCGACCGCGCGTCCCCCGGGCTCGGCCATGCGGATGATCACTTGCGCCTCGAGCGGACGCGTCGTCGCCGGCTGCTTTTCGAGCGTCAGCGCAAGCCGCGCTTTGCCGTTCTCATCGGTCTCCGGCAGGTTGTCGAGCGGCTGGCGGACAGTCTCCACGTCTTCGTCCGTGAGCCCGAACTGATAGCCGGCAAAACCCGGTCGCTCGCTCGCGAGAGAAACGACCACCTCCCCTTCGAGCTCGAGCTTGGCCGCGGGCGCGCCGTAGAGATAGCGCCCATCGACGGTGATCTCCGCCGCGTTCGTCTTGGACACTCCCTTGGCCTTCGAGGCGAGTTCGAATTCGAGGCGGTCGGGGACGTAATCCTCGACCATGAAGGTCGCTTCGCCGACCGGCGGGCGTTTTGGATCGGCGAAGGCGCGCACGCGCCAGGTGCCGGTCGGAGCCGATGAGACCAGCGTCACCGCGAGCGCACGCCCGCCCACACCTTGATCGGGAACGACGCTGCGGCGGTATTCGACGCCGTCCGGCCGCTCGACCACGAGCGTGAGCGGCACGTCGAGCGCGGCAATGCCCTGGCCGTCGCGCAACAGCGTCGTCACCTGCACGGTCTCGCCGGAGCGATAGACGCCGCGCTCGGTGTAGACAAATGCATCGAGACCGGCGGGGACCACGCGGCCGGAGACGCCGCGATCGCTCAAGTCGAACGGTGGCGCCTTGAGGCTCAGGAACGCGTAATCGCCCTTGGTGTCCGTCGCAATCAGCATTGCCGGCGCCAGCGCGCCTTCGCCGCGCGTCAGGTTGGCCTCGAACTGCACGTGGCCGGCATCGCTGGTGCGTTTGCTCGCGAGTACTTCATTGCCGCGCGAAAGCAGCCGGACCTCGATCGCACCCTTCGACTGGGTGGTATCGAGCGAATGCACGAAGGCGTGAATGCCGTCGTTGCCGGAGAACGCGGTCAGGCCGAGATCGGAAATGATGAACCACTGGGTCGCAAGCGAATCGAAATCGTCCTGGGTCGCCCCCACGGGCTGCGCCACCACGACGTACACGCCGGGCGACAGCGCGCCGATGGCCTGATCGACCGGAAAGGCGGTGGTGACGTCGGTATTGAGCGTCTGCTCGACCGTCATCTCCCCCTTCCAGACCTGGGAGCCGCGCTCTTCGGTCAGTCGGTTGAGGTCATAGCGGTCGAGGCTGCGCTGGAATTCGCGTCCCACCACGGTTTCGAGCAGATTGCGATCACCGATGCGGTAAATTTCGAGCGCGACCGCCGCGGTATTGACGCTGACCACCGGAATGCCGCGCTGTCCGCTGCGCGGCAGCACATAGGCCTTGCCGGTGAAGCGCACCAGCGGTTTGCGGTCGCGCACATAGATGTTGAAGTCCGCCGATTTCGACAATGTCTCCTTCACCAGCGAAGGAATGCCGGCGCGCAGCGTGATGCTGTAGCGCTCGCCGTGCTTGAGACCTTCGACACAGAGCTGACGGTCTTGCGCGGAGAGCGCGGGCTTGTCCTGGCCGGCGACGGTGACGAACGGAGAGAAATCCGCGCGCTTGCCCGGCAGATCCTCGGAGAACTGGAAACAGGCGCGCGGCGAGGCCGCATCGGCGTCGACGCTGTAGTCGAGCAGCCGGAAGCCGTGATCCTCGCGGAGGCGCTCGTACTGCTGGCGCACCTCGGCGACCTCGCGCAGGTCAAGCGAGACGCGCAGCGCGTCGAGCGCCGGCCGCCAGATCGAGCGATCGCCAAAGCTGCGTCCGACCACGACCAGGCTTTCGGCTTCCTCGCTCGAATTGCTCGAGCGCTGATAGGCGATATAGGCGGCGGTGGCGGCGCGCTCGAGCAACAGCGTCTTCTCGCGGTCATTGCTCGGACGGATCTGCAGAACGGCCTTGGCCAGCCGGAGCCAGTTCGCGCTGTCGTCGGGTGCGACCGTCACGATCTGACCCAGGATCTGCATGCCGCTGCGGAAGTCGTTGCGCTGGAAGGCGGCATCCGCTTCGCGCCGCAGCGCCGCGGCGGACTTCGTCACCTGGCCCGCTTCGGCCTTGATCTGGGCTTCCAGTTTGATCGCCGCATCGGCGAGATCATCGCGCTTGAACGATTTGTCGGCGGCGATGGCGGGGACGGACAACAGCAGGACGAGCGCGGCTGCATAGGCAGCGCGAACGAACGCGAGCATGGGGGATCCTCCATTCCGGTCGGCCGGGGATTCCGATCGGGGCTGCCGAGATGAACGTCAAAACATGTCGAGGTCGTGGCCGAGATGCCTTCCTGGGACGGCCTTTGCAACCACCGCGTGGTCGCGACGACCTCGTCTAAATATCTGATCTGGAATGATCTTTTTTGCCACCGGAATTTTGCGGAATGCTCTGCACAGGTTCGCCGTTCCCCGCCGGAAACCGACGGCAAAATGCGCTATTGTCCGGCAGCGTAAGCGCGCCGATCAACGACGCGGCAATGACTTCGGGAGGCGACCCATGGATCACGACCGCAGAACGTTTCTCAAGACCACCAGCCTCGTCGGCATGGCCGCGATGACGGGAGCGACCCTGGCGACGGACGCCGCCGCGCAGACCAGCCCGAGAACGGGGGGAGCGACAGAGCTGCCGAAGGGCATGACCTTTGCCACGCTGCGGCGGCCGGACGGTGTTGGCGGTGGTTTCGGTCTGGGACTGCGCACCGACCGGGGTATCCTCGATGTCATCGCCGCCGAGCAGGATTTCCGCGAGGGCGCACCGACCAGCATCGATGCGGTGTTCAAGGGACAGGGCGACATCAACGGGCTCAAGCGCCTCGTCGACAAGGCGCGCGCGAGCGCGTCCGCCCAGCGCTACTTCGTTGCGCCCGACCAGGCCGCTTTCGGCCCATGCGTCACCAACCCGGAAAAGATCGTCTGCATCGGGCTCAATTACCGCAAGCATGCGGCCGAAACCGGCAATCCGGTGCCCAAGCAGCCGATCCTGTTCAACAAATACAACACCGCGCTCAACTGCCATGGCGGCGTCATCGGGGTATCGGAGGAGGACGCGCAGAAGTTCGACTATGAAGCCGAGCTGGTGATCGTGATCGGACGGCGCGCCCGCAACGTCTCGGAGGCGGACGCCCCCAACTACATCTTCGGCTATGCCACCGGCAATGACTTCACCGCGCGCGATCTGCAGTCGCGATCGAGCCAGTGGATGCTCGGCAAGAGTTTGGACGGATCGGCGCCGGTCGGCCCCTGGCTCGTCACCGCGGATCAGGTGGACGGTGACAACCTCAAGATCGAATGCCGCGTCAACGGCGAGGTGCGCCAGTCCTCGAACACCTCGGACATGGTGTTCAATTGCAAGCAGCTCGTGAGCTACATCTCGAAGTACATGACGCTGAAGCCCGGCGACATCATCTTCACCGGGACGCCGGAGGGCGTGATCTCCGGCTATCCCAAGGACAAGCAGGTCTGGCTCAAGCCCGGCGACAAGCTGGTCACCTCGATCGAGAAGCTCGGCGATCTCGCCTTCACGCTGACTTGAGCATTGCCTCCAGGCTGCAACGCGCGCAGACGGCTCACGCCGTCTGCGCGCCGCGCTCGCACGAGCGGCCGCGGCTCACTCCACCGTCTGATAGCCGCGGATGATGCGCTCCGAGCCGAAGCCCCAGTAGTTCCGCAGCGTATCCGGCCCCCACACCTTCGGACGCTGCGGGCGGTCCTGGTGCCAAGGGCGGGGGTCGAAATAGCCGAGCGCCTCGTCCTTCATCAGATCCATTTCGCAGAAGAACTCGACCCGCACTTTGTCGGCGTTGCGGTGATAGATCGCGATGTTGTGGCCGATGATGTGCCGGCCCGGCCCCCAGACCAGATGGATGTTGTTCTTGGCGAGCCATTCGCAGGCGCGTTGAATCTCCGCCCAGTCCTTCACTTCGAACGCGATGTGATGAAGCTGCGGGACCTCGTCGAACACGAAATTGACGGTGTGGTGATCGGGCCCGCAGCGCAGGAACGCGAAGGTGTCGCCATGCCAGTCGGAGACCCGAAACCCAAGCACGTCGGTGTAGAATTTCACCACCTGCTGCACGTCGTTCACGCGATAGGCCACGTGCCCGAGCTTGAGCGGCATGATGCCCGCTTGGCCCGGCTCCTCCCTGGCGAAGACGTATTCGGAGAAGACCTCGATCAACGTGTCCTTCGGATCCTTGAACACGATGGCTTCGGCGACGCCCGGCGATATCCCGCTCCGGCGCTCGCTCTTGACGCCATGCCTTGCCAGCTCGCGCGCAAGCTCGCCGAGATCGCTTCCGGGCGCGACCTGAAACGCGAGCCGCGAAAGCGCGTTGGGCGCACCGGGCTCGAGCGCGACCGCCTCGAAACCCTGCTTGCTCGCAAGCAGCGCACGCTTGGTGTCGCGCTCGAGGAGCGTGAGACCGACAACCTCGGTATAGTAGGCGACCTGCCGAGCGAGATCGGGTGTGGTCAGCGTGGCATGGCCGAGCCTGCGCACCTCGATCATCGTTCGACCTCCAACCGCTGACCCGTTTCCGCGAGGACTGCCATGGCAGCCGCCCCGATCCTTCGCGCCTGCCCGCTCGATCGCGATGAGGCCAAGCTACGCCAGATTCGCATCATCCGGAAAGGCGACACCAGGACGAGCTGCTTGCGCCGCGAGGCATGGACCGACCTGTCTCCGCTGGCGGCTGGACCTCGTCTTGGGCTACAACCTCCTCCATCGCGGCCCCGTAGCTCAGGGGATAGAGCAACAGCCTTCTAAGCTGAAGGTCGCTGGTTCGAATCCAGCCGGGGTCGCCATC
>CAWIGD010000041.1:0-182757 GCA_963835165.1 uncultured Alphaproteobacteria bacterium | reverse complement strand
CGGATCGGCTATTGCGCCTGCTCGCCGGCGATCATCTTTTGCAGGATACGCTTGTAGCGAACCGGTCCGACGTCGATCGCCAGGATGACGGGATCGACCGGATTGTTCGCCGTATCGATCATCACCTGCTGCGCCTCGATCACCGGCGCGTCCTGCTCCTCGAACGCGAACCGGCGCGTGGCCGATATCTTGTCCTGGATCTCGCGGTTCAGCGCTTCGTCCGCGGTCTGAACATTGAACCGCACCGCCGTGAAGAAATAATGCGTGGTGCTGTCGGTCTCCGGCGTGAGCATGTGGATCGCATGGTAGCCGGTCCCGCTTTCCGGCACCGCGCCGGGCGTGCAGATGCCGGTCAAGAGACTCATCGTGCTCGGCGGCATCCAGCGCATGCGGGTGAACTTGTCGACCCGGTCGGGCCGCGTCGGCCACAGCGCGGCGAACAGTCCGGGCGCCGTCACGGCGCTGGCGTGACGGCCGACGACGATGTCCTCGCCCTCCTGCTCGACCGTGATGTCGGATTCGACGGTGTCGGAATTTCCCAGAATTCCATCGTGGAGATAGCAGGTGTGGCTGAGGTCGAGCAGGTTGTCGATGATGAGCTCATAGTTGGCGCGGATGGTCATCTTGTCGCGCTTGGTCGTGTGCAGCTCCGGAACATTGTCGAGAACGCCGAAGTCCGGCACCTTCGACAGATCGGGCGGCCGCTCGCCCATCCAGATCCACACGGCCTTGTGCTTTTCGACCACCGGGAAGCTTCGAATGTGTGCGCGCGGGGGAATGTTCTTGCTGCCGTGGGGATTCAATACGCAGGCGCCGGAGGCATCGAATTCCAGCCCGTGATAGGGACATTGGACGCGATCGCCATGCACGATCTTTCCCATGTGCAGGGGCGCGAACCGGTGCGGGCAGCGGTCCTGAAGGGCGGCGACATTGCCGTCGGCCTTGCGATAGAGAACGACGGGCTCCTTCATGATCGTGCGGCCGAGCAACTGGCCATCGGCGAGATCATCGGACCACGCGGCAACGTACCAGGCGTTGCGCAGATAGGTCTTGCTGATCAGCTTCTTCTTGCTTTCGAGCAGCATCGCGCCGTTTTCGGCTGCGCCTGTCATTGCGCGCACTCCTGCATGAGGTCTGAACGGTGCGCCCGCGTGCGCCCGCGCGAACAAATTATCCGGCCGGGGGTCGCACCGGTCAAGCCGCAATCGCCTCGACGTCGGCCGGCGCACCGCGGTCCCCGTGCCGTGGAGAATGAACCCGTCCGCCAAGATGCGCCGACGCTCACGGCGCTCCGGTGCATCAATAGAAGGGCAAATAATCCCTGTGCTTCGTAAGCGCCTTTGGACGATAGGGGCGATCTCCGGTCACGCAACGTGCCGTGGCCAGGCCGAACCGTTTGTGGACGAAGTCTTCATGCAGGATATCCGGCCCCTTGCCGTCCAGAACGCCTTCCCTGGTGCCTTCGGTCCAGGTTCGGCCCCATCCCGTCCGCTCGTCGTGCTGGATGCCTTCGTGCGATGGCTTCAACCTCAGCCTGGTCATATCCACGATCAGCGGATGCTGGACGGCCGTTGCCTCCTTGATCATCCAGTCCAACGCCAGATCGGACAGGCCTGTCTCGCGATATCCGCCGCCGACGTCGGAATGCACGCCGGGGAACCAGACCTGCTTGATGCGACCGCGCGCCCTGGCCTCCGGTGATTCTCCCGACTCGTCCCAGATCTCCGGCGCGAAGATCTCGCGGTTCTCATCGATCGAGAGCGCGTGACGTGCGTACGGCACGCATGCATTGAGCGTGGCATTGTGGAAGGCATGGCGCCACAGGACCACGCCGCTCGAGCCTGGAATGCCCAGCGCGCGCACGGTATCCCAAACCCCGATGAAGTATGGAAAGGGAGGGTCGCTGCCGTCCACCGGAAGGCTCTGGTAGCGCTCGCGGAATTGTGCGCCGAGCGCAATCCGCTCCTTCTCCTTTTCATTGTCCCCGTAGTGCTTGTAGACCGTCTCGACCGCCTCCTCGACCAGCGCCAATCGGCCTGTCTTGTTTTGACGGTCGCGCGGACTGTTTCCCGCGGCGTCGCGTTGCGGAATGCCGCACAGCGACAGCACGCCGCCGAGACTGCGCACCGTGAAGGCGCCGCGGCTGAACCCGAACAGAAAAACCCGATCACCGGGTTCATAGTGTTCGATGAGCGCGGTGTAGCAGTCCTTGATATTTTGCGAGATCCCGAGGCCCGTCGCCTGACTGGCGAGATCGTAGGCCCAACGCCACCACTCGCTTTTGTGCTCCGCCCCCAATCCCTCGTCGTAGAACGTTACCTGTTGCGGAGGGGCAGCCGCCTTGGTCGCATCCCAGAGCTTCCAGACATTGGTGCGCTCCGCTTTCGGCATGCTGGCGCCCTGGCCGGTGCCGTCGGAAAGTATCACGACGTTCTTCGCCATGTCGTCCCTCCGCTCCTGTCCGTGTTCCGGCTCAATGACACAATGCACGCGCGGCAGACGTCGCCATCCTTGCCGCGCCGGCTGTTCTGGGCAGCGCGTAGACTGCTGTACTCTATGAAAATTCTACCTCAGCGTGAAGCAGACCGAGGGTGGCGCCGGTGCGCATTCCATCTCGCCGGAATACGCTCTAAGGTCACCTGACCGGGAATGTCCGGATCGGCAGTCGGCGCGTCAGGGAAGCATGGGATGTCCGTCTTCGGTTGCCGATCACCTCTTGTCATCATGAGATTGACAGCAGCGCTTCGTTTCGCGGCCACGGTGTCGCTCCCGCGCGCGGCATGGGCGTTCGCTCCCCTGGTCCTCGGCCTGGCAGGCTGCGCGATCGCGGGAATCGGTCAGGCATCGGCGCAAGACTATCCGTCGCGGCCGGTGCGCTGGATCATAGGATTTCCGCCCGGCGGATCGACCGACACCGTGGTGCGGATCATGAGCGAATGGCTGCAGACGCGGCTCGGCCAGTCGGTGCTGGTGGAGAACAAATCGGGGGCCGCCAGCAACATCGCGACCGAGGCGGTGATCAACGCATCTCCCGACGGCTACACGCTCGCCGCCGTCACCTCAGCCAATGCGATCAACGCGACCACCAACAAGCGAACGCTGACCTTCGATTTCCTCAACCAGCTCGCGCCGGTCGCCGGATTGGCGCAAGGGCCGAGCGTCATGGTGGTCCATCCCTCGGTGCCGGCGAACACCGTTGCCGAGTTCATCGCCTATGCCAAGGCCAATCCGGGCAAGATCAACATGGGCACGCCCGGCATCGGGACGACCGGCCATATGGCGGGCGAGCTGTTCAAGGCGATGGCCGGCGTCGACCTGGTTCATGTGCCCTATCGCGGCTCGGCTCCGGCCGTCACCGATCTGATCGGCGGCCAGGTGCAGGTCATGTTCGACGCCATGATCTCGACGCTGCCGCAAATCCAGTCCGGCAAGATCCGCGCGCTCGCGGTCACGACAGCGACGCGCTCCGCCATGCTGCCGGACGTGCCGGCGATCGCCGAGACCGTTCCGGGTTATGAGGCCATCATCTGGTACGGCGTCGGCGTGCCGCGCGGCACGCCGGCCGACGTGGTGGCGAAGTTGAACCGCGAGATCAATGCCGGACTGGCGTCGACAAAAATGCGATCGCAGCTGTCCGAGCTCGGCTCGACGCCGATCGTTGCAAGCCCGGGCGAGTTCTGGACGTTCGCAAGGTCGGAAACCGAGAAATGGGAGAAGGTCATCAGGCAATCGGGCGCCAAGACGGAATGACATCATCAACGGGCCTCGTCCTGAGGAGGCGCGTAGCGCCGTCTCGAAGGACGGCCACAAGCGGGATCACGCCACGGGCCATCCTTCGAGACGCCCTCGCTTCGCTCGGGCTCCTCAGGATGAGGTCTGTGGGTGCTGCAGGCGCTATCATCGCCGCGCCACCCCCCTTTCCAGCATGTCGTGCGAACCAGTACCATTCTTCCTGCCGGGGAACAGGAGTTGCGCATGAAACGGCGTGAGTTCCTCACTTTGATGGGCGGGGCAGCTGCGGCGTGGCCGCTCCAGGCGAGGGCGCAGCAGATCGATTACCCCAACCGCACGGTCCGGATCGTCATCGGATTCGGCGCCGGCGGCGGCACCGACACGGTCGCGCGCATCTTTGCCCAGAAGCTGCAGGAAACGATCGGCGGCACCATCCTGATCGAGAACAAGCCCGGCGCCGCCGGGCGGCTCGCACCGGAGACCGTCGCGAAATCCCCTCCCGACGGCTACACGCTGCTCGGCGCCGCGGCCGGCGCCATGACCATCGGCACCGCCATCTGGGAGAAGATCCCCTACAACATCTTCAACGACTTCGTGCCGATCTCGATGGTGGCCGACTATCCGATGCTCGTCCTGGTGAGCAATTCCCATCCCGCCAAAAGCATCGCCGAGCTGGTCGCATGGCTCAAGGCCAACCCGGACAAGGCGAACTATCCCACGCCGTCGCCGGTGTTCACGCTGCCGATCGAGCACTTCAAGATCAAGACCGGCGCGCCGGCCACGGCGATCTCCTACCGCAGCAGCAACGAATCCATCACCAGCCTGCTGAGCGGACAGACCGCGTTCGCGTTCGTGGAGACCCCGGCTGCCATGCCCCAGGTTGCCACCGGCAATCTGCGGGCGCTGGCGGTGACGGTGCCGACCCGCATCCCCGACCTGCCCAATGTTCCAACCCTGGCCGAGGCCGGCGTGGCCGAGGTGGTGGCGGGAACCTGGTTTGCCCTGATGGCGCCGGCGGGCACCCCGATGCCGATCGTGCGCAAGCTCGAGGCGGCGTCCCGGCGGATTGGGGCGTCGGACGATTTCAAGTCGCGCCTGAAAAGCCTGTCGGGCACCAGCATCGGGGGTTCGGCGGACGAACTCACGGCGCAGATGAAGGCCGAGGTGCAGCGCTGGTCCGCCGTGGTCAAGGCGGCCAACATCAAGTTCGAACAATGATTGGAAACCCGGCCGCGCTTTGCCTATGCTCGGGGACCGGGTCCGCCGCACGCGATCGGATGCGAGGGCGGGCCGTCGCGCCGGTTCCCCGGCGGAACCGGCTAACGGAGTGGCACGTGACCAAATCGTATCTCGTGTGCCGCGCGGACGAGCTCAACGACGGCGACCGCAGGGTCGTGTCGTGCGACGGCGTCGAGGTGGGCGTGTTCAAGGTCGACGGGCAATTCGTCGCCTGGCACAACGTGTGCCCGCACCGGGAGGGCCCGGTCTGCCAGGGCCGGATCTACCAGCGCGTGCTGGAGCCGATCGCCGGCGACGGCACGGTCAGGGCGCTGGCCTACGACGAGCGCGTCACCAACATCGTGTGCTCGTGGCACGGCTACGAGTTCGACCTCAAGACCGGCATCAACCAGGGCTCCGACCAGTTCAGATTGCGCAAGGCGAAGCTCGAGGAGAAGGACGGCAACATCTATGTCGCCGTCTGAGCACCGGCCTCCGGCCGGACGCGCCAACGACGAGTACGGCTGGATCGACCGCTACGCGGCCGACCTTCACCGTTCGGCCAAGGAGCTGGTGACCAGGGGCGAGGCCGCGCGCGTCTCCGACGAGGCGCTGGCGCAGATCATCACCGCCGCGGTGCGGCTGTATTACGCCAAGTCCGAGCTCGAGGACCGCGCCGTGCCGGCCATCGTGCAGGAGGGCGCCGAGACGCTGACCGCGACCGAGATGCTGGTGGCGGTCTCGGAGATGCTGCGGGACGTGCAGCTCGGGCCGATGGAGCTCGGCCTCTGGTTCCGGCGCCGGCCGGGCGAGAACGAGCCGGACGGCGGCGGCAGAAATCACTCAGGCGACGTTGCGAGGAGCAAGCCATGAATCAGCCAGTGACCGGCGTGCCGCAGATGCTGCCGACCCAGGTCATCGACACCTCGACCGACAGCCGCGAGATCCTCAAGCACGCCCGGCTCGCCGCCCGCAGGCGCAAGCTGCAGGACTGGTTCGTCGTCGACGTCGACGCGCACCATGTCGAGACCGTGTCGTGGAACGAGGTGGTGCAATACATCGAGGATCCGGTGGTGCGCGATCACGCGCTGCACTTCCACCGCGACCGCATCGGCGCTCCGCCCTACGGCATGAACGGCGATCTCGGCCTGCGCTATCAGAGCGTGGGCGGCCGCATCCCGCATCAGGACGGCCTGCGCGAGAAGGTCGAGGACACCAGCGTTCACCGCGACGTCACGCTCACCCGCCGCGCCATGGATTCGCTCGGCGTCGACAACATGGTGGTGTTCCCGACACCCCTGCTGTTCCTGGGCCTGCATCCGCAGCCCGAGATGGAGGTCTGGCTCTCGCGCGCCTACAACAAATGGATGCAGGAGAAGCTGCTGTCGGCGGACGACCGCATCAAGTTCCTGGCCGTGCTGCCGTTCAACACGCCGGAGGAGTGCGAGCGCACCGTCAAGGAGACCGCCGGCAAGAAGGGCATCATCGGCTACGCCGTGCCCTCGACCCGGCATGCGCCGGTGCACCACAACAAGTACATGCGGCTCTACCGCATGATCGAGGAGACCAACCTGCCGATCTCCTTCCATGCCGGCTACCACTGGGACGATCCCTCGCTCAAGACCGTCAACCGTTTCCTCGGCATGCACGCGCTGGGCTTCGTCTGGCCCAACATGGTGCACTGCACGAACTGGGTGCTCAACGGCATCCCGGTGCGCTTCCCCAAGCTCAAGGTGATCTGGATCGAGTTGGGCATCGCCTGGGCCCCGTTCCTGATGCAGCGGCTCGACGACCAGTTCCTGATGCGCCCGTCGGAAGCGCCGCATCTCAAGCGGCTGCCGTCCGAGTACATGCGCGACCACTGCTGGTACACGACGCAGCCGATGGAGGCGACCAACCGCAAGGCGCTCGAGTGCACGTTCGACATGATCAAGGCCGACACCCAGCTGCTGTTCGCGTCGGACTGGCCGCATTTCGACTTCGACCTGCCGAGCGAGATCACCGACCTGCCGTTCCTGTCCGAGCAGTCCAAGCGCAACATCCTCGGCCTCAACGCCGCGCGGATCTTCAATCTCGATCCGACGCCGGTGAAGCAGCTGTGACACGGGCAGCGTTAGGCCTGGAAGTTGAAGGTCCTGAAGGAGCGAATGCGCGGCGCCTTCCCCGGCGCGTCAGAACCAAGAGTGCGGGGAATATGGCTCAACGGAGCCATTCGGGATACGTCGCATAATACTTAGGTTTCTGCGATGGCGGGCGGCGCACTCGATCTCAACGATGCCCCCAATAGAGCCGTCAGGTTTTTGACGCAGACCGCACACCTGCTAAAGTACCGTTGAGCGCGAGGTTTCCGTCAATGGGCAATCTCCCCTTCTGGTTGGGCATCGGAGCGGCGCAATAGAGCGCGGGATCACAGAAGCTCAAGCCCAGTCGACATCCGATTATAGCGTTCGTCGTCGGCACTCTGATTGCTCTGGCGATAATTGCGGGAATGTTTGCTTTGCTTGTCGACCAACAATGAGATCGCACTTCGCGTGGAGATTGCGACACTCTAAATGTAGCGCGACGAGCGTCACGATGTGCGTGTCGCTTGCTCCGGTAAGAAGATCTCCTTCCCAATGGCCAGGAACTGCGCGATCCTCGGCCTCGGCGGGTCGCTCGCGGATAGAGACCATATCGAGTATGTGCCCCTGTCCATTCTTGGCCTTGCCGCCTTTGGCGTGACGCATCTGCCGCCTTGTACGCAACTGTGCCGTCAGCTCCTTCTTCAGCACGCCGCGCGTCTGAACAAAGAGACTGCGATAGATCGCTTCGTGAGATATCCGCATGTCTCGGTCGGTCGGGAACTGCTGCTTCAGCCAACCGGAGATCTGCTCTGGCGACCATTGCAGCGCAAGCTTCTGCGCCACGCGCCATCGTAACTCCCCATGGAGCGCCAGGCGACAAGGCTTAGGGCGCAGCGCCCGCTCCCAGGCGCTCCTCTCGGCCCGGTTTGCACGGTAAGTCTGCGAACCGCCGTTGCGTCGAATCTCCCGGCTTATCGTCGATGGCGATCGTTTGAGACCTCGTCGCCGTGGACGGTCAATATGAAGTACCTGCCGCTCCTTCGCGCGTTAGGGAAGGTCGTCTCGGTTGGCGATCTCCTTGTTTGGCCGCATCGCGGAATGTCCGCTAGCGAACGCGACATCGGTGGTCACGCCGCGCCGCATCAGCGCGCCGCGTTTGCGGAACTCGCGACCGATCCCTTCGACGGTTTGCTCGCCGCGCGTGGCCATAGGTGATGGCTTGCGCGGTAATGTTCGGCGCCCACCTGATTGAGCAAGCAAAACTTCTTTCAAGGAGAGATGCCATGCCGATCTACATCTCGCGCGGGCGTTTTACTTCGGACGCCGTCAAGGGCATGCTGGCTAAGCCAGAAAATCGTGAGGAAGCCGTTGCCAAACTCTTCGAGAGCGTAGGAGGCAGGCTCATCGGCTGGTACTTGACCTTCGGCCACCATGATTGGCTGGTCATTGCTGAGTTCCCTGATGAAAAGGCCGCCGCCTCTGCGATACTGGCCGCTGCCGCGGGAGGCAGTTTGTCTGAAATCGAGACGACCGTCGCGATGACGGCGAAAGATGCTCATGCCACCTTCGAATCCGCTGGAAAAGCGGCGAAGGGCTTCCGCAGCGCCGGGCGTTCGTAGGTTCGGGCGAGACTTTCAATCCGAGCGCCACCCATCCCGGATGCCGCGCGTTTCTCCGCGTCGCATGCGCTCGGCCTCGACGTGCCGCCTTCGCTGCTCGCCCGCGCCGACGAGGTGATTGAATGAGTTTTCATATGTCGCTTATTGGCACTTTTGAGACGTCCACCGATGTCCGTTATTTGGCCGCTTTCGGGGGCAAAGCGGACATCAGCCAGCGATTGCCGAACAATCGCGATTTATGAGTACACGCCCTAAGCCCTAAAATGCTTCCTCCCCTTTTATCCAAGTAGTAGTTCGCACGCGCGGAGTGCCCAAAATTGAAAAAGAAAAAACTCGATCGTCTGGCTGCGTCACGTGAGTTTTACGCCATGATGGCGGCTGCGGCCGGTGGCGAGCTGCGAGATGACCTCGAACGTGCATTCGAGTTTGTTCCTCGTGAGCACTTCTTGGGTCCCGGGCCATGGCACGCTGTATCATTGCCCAGCGGATTGTACGTGCAGACGCCGACAGATGATCCCATTCATGTCTATCAAAATGTGGTGTTTGCGCTGAATCGTGAAAAGCGCATCCACAATGGTGAACCGCAGCTTCATGGACAGTTGTTGGGAGCGCTGCATCCCGTTCGTGGGAATACGGTGCTTCATATCGGCTGTGGGACGGGATACTACTCAGCCGTCCTCGCACAGCTCATCGGCTTATCGGGCAAAGTGATCGCCTATGAAATCGAACCAGAATTAGCGCGTCGAGCAGCCGACAAATTGAAACCATGGGAAAATGTAGAAGTACGCGTTGCATCGGGCACCGAGGGCGAACTGCCGCGCTGTGATGCGATTTACGTCAATGCTGGAGCAACGCATCCCGCGGTTAACTGGTTGGATGCGTTAAATGATAAGGGCCGGCTCGTATTCCCGCTGACAGGGGTCGATAGATTTGGCGTGAGCATGCTGGTGACACGATTGAAGAACGCGTTTTCTGCAAAGCCCGTCGGCTATTGCGGATTTATTGATTGCGTTGGTGCAACTGATTCGGACGAAGGAGTTGCTGTAACCGCAGCGTTCCGTTCTGGTGAATTGTGGAAGGTGCAGTCTCTCATTCGCAACGACCAACCTGACAAAGCCGCCGTTCTGATTGGTAAAGGATGGTGGCTCTCCTCGTCGCCAGGAACTCACAACCCCTCGGAGCAGGCATAAGCGGACCGGAACGCCGTTGAGCACGCTCCCCTCCCGCAGCGCACCGCAGCATCCTCAACGACCCCGATCACGTCAGCATCGCGATCAATAAATACCGCTGGCGGCCCAGCCTGGCTGCCGGCGATCCACACTAAGCATGTGACGGTTTAGATACACCTCGCCGAAAAGCCGCTCGATCCACCGGCTGGATGGTTACGAGAAATTGATTTGGGCCGGCCGATCAGGTTAACTCACGACGGGGAAGATCAGGCATGAGCCGGGGGGCGTGTCATGAGGGGCTTACTCATTTCCTGTATCAGCGTGCTTTCGGCGGTTGCGATGTCCGCGCCCGCCATTGCGGACGAAGCGCCCGCCAAGCCGAAAAGAGAACGGGCGGCCGCGCCGCAGCGGGCCGCTCCGGCCCAGCAGCAGGCCAGCAATTGGACCGGCGGGCAGGTCGGTGGCTCCAACGGCGTCAGCTCCGTGAACAACAACTTCGTCGAGCCGGGCGCCTATGTCTGCCCGTTCGGCAGCAGCCTCGGCAGCAACTGCTTCGAGACGCCGTTCCAGTTCAGCGGACACAAGGCCGCCTACACCATCGGCCCGTTTGTCGGCTACCGCGTGCAGTGGGGGAACTGGGTCGTCGGTGTCGAAGGCGACTGGTCTTGGAAGAACAGCGAGAGCTCGTTGAGCCAAAGTTCGTCCACGGCCGTTGCTGTTACTACCACCAGTAGCGGCTTCAACAGCTTCGGCGACCCCATCTTGGTCACGTCCACCAATAACTATTTGCGTACCGACTCGTTCGCTGGCTCCGTCAAGCAGAAATCGGATTCCTCGATCCGCGCCCGCGTGGGCTGGCTGGTTACGCCCTGGAGCCTGCTGTACGTAACGGGGGGCGTCGCGTTCAGCGAAATCAGCGGCTCGTTTGCGTATGGCGGAAGCCTCTTCCTCTGCCCGGGCGGCTCGTCCTCGGCGGCCAGCTGCGTGACCCCGACGTCGGTCTCGACCGCCACCGCAACGACCGCCGTGACCTGGAGCGATACGCGGGTCGGCAGCACGGTCGGCGCGGGTTGGGAAACCGAGATCGCGCCGCGCTGGAAGGCGCGGGCCGAGTACCGGTACACCGACTTCGGCACCTACACCAAGACCTTCGGTCTGACCACCCGCTGCACCGGCAGCTCCGCCGTGGCCTCCAGCTGCACCGGCACGCCGTCGAGCAGCGTGAGCATCGACCTGAAGGAATCGTTCCACACCTTCCGGATCGGTCTGGCTTTCGATCTGTAATCACAGCTCTTGGAGCATGATCTTTCCGGGATCATGCTCCAATGTCTTGAGATGGACCGGCGATGACGTGACCCGTCATCGCCGGCTGCCTTCTCCGACCACCGCGAACGGACCCCACACCGCAGGATAGGCGTTCTCGGTCGACGATTTGTCGTCGAGGAAGCTCAGCATGGCGCGCCGCATGGCTTCGGCGCGCCCGAGCGTCGGATCGGCCGCGAGCATGGCAAAGGCGGACGTCGTCAGCCGGGTGGCCGCGTCGGAGGCCACCGCCCAGTGCGACACCAGGAGCGCGCGGGCGCCGGCATAGAAAAACGCCCGCGCCAGTCCGGACAGCGCCTCCGCCCCGGGCTTGTCGCCCGCGATCGTGTTGCAGGCCGAGAGCACGACCCAGTCGGCATTGAGCTTGAGCTGCGCCACCTCGCTGGCCTTCAACAGGCCGTCGTCCTCGTCGGTCGGCGTGGCCGGCACCGAGAGCGCGAGCGAGGGCTCCGCCACGCCCTTGACGTCGCCGGCCACCAGCCCGTGGGTGGCGAAATAGACGATGCGGTAGTTGGCGAGCGGCGCGCGCTTCACCGCAGTCACGGTGGCATCGCGGCCCAGGAGGATGTCGGTCGCCGAGACGTCGAGCGCCTTCGCGATCGCCCTGAGCTCGTCGGCGGTGTCGGGGAGCTGGGGCAGCCCCTGCATGAGCATGTTGCGATCGATTCCGGCGCCGCGCCAGTAATCGCTGTACGCCCGGGCCTGGCCCCGGGAGCGCGACCGTTTCGGCTGGCCGCCCGGGGTCGCGCGCGGGTCGAACACCGGATCGCCAAATCCGATCATCGGCTTTCCTCCCGCCTTCGCCTGCGCGGGCGAGCGCAACGCCTGCAGGCTCGACACCGACGGCAGAACGCTGACGGCCTGGCGCTTGATCAGCCAGGCGGCGTCGCGGAAGCGTGCGGCATCCTCGGTCGCGGTCAGATTCCTGCCGCGCGGGGCCGGCGCCGCCGGCTGCTCCGTCACCAGCAGATGGAACGGCAACGCCGTCAGCACCCCCGACGGCGCCACCAGCAGATGCCCCTTGTCCTTGACGAGCGCGTCGACCGGACCGATGAGCAGCGTGTACAGCTCGTGCGCGAGGCCGAGATCGAACTGCTGCATGGTGTCGAGCTCCAGCCCGCGCCGGAACGCCGTGACCTTGGCGACGATGGCACTTCTGCCGGCGGGGATCGGGCGCCAGTCGAAGCCGTCGGCGGTGACGGCGAAGACATAGCTCTGCTCCTCGCCGGTCACGAAAAGAAGCAGCGCCTCGTAGGTCGCGAGCAGCTTCTGGACGTCCTCGACCTTCAGCGGCCGCGGGTTCGACAGCGCGGCGTAATCGGGGAATTCCTTCTCCAGCTGGGCCTTGGTGGTGGCAAGCTTGCGCTCGGTGTCTTCGATCTGCCGGCGAATGGTGTCGATCTGCGCCGGATTCGATTGCCCCGCCGGCCTGGCCAGCGTTTCGACCAGCGCTTTCGCGCGATCCCGCCGGTAGGCGGAGAGGTCCTGATCCTGGCGCACCAGCGCGGCGAGCGCATCGTTGCCGCTGGCGAAGCGCGGGTTCAGTTGCTGGACGGCGGCCGCGGCCGCCGACTGGTTCGCCCATTGCGCGATTTCGAACGCCTCGCGGCCCAGCGCCGACGCGGGCTCGATGCGCTCGCGGGCGCCCGCAGCCAGGCTGGCAACGTGGTTGACGAAGAAGCCCGACCGCTGCTCGATCAATCCGTCCCCGTCGCGCGCCTGGGGCCCGGCCTGGTCGCCGAGATTGGCATGCGCGAGCACCGCCGCGGTCGCCTTGCGCGAATAGGCCACGGCATTGGCGGGCTTGCCCTGCACCACGCTCAACGCGGCAAGATGGTTGAGCGTCCGCGCCGTGTCCGGATGGTTGGGGCCGCGCGCCTTCTCGTTGATGGCGAGCGCCCGCTTGTAGGCCTGCTCGGCATCGTCGTAGCGGCGCTGGTGCTCGAACAGCTCGCCCTGGTTCAGCAGCACGGTGGCAATGAAGCGGTGCTCCGGGCCGAACGCCTTGGTGGCGATCTCGAGCGCGCGCTTGAACTGGGCGTCGGCATCGGCGTAGCGACCCTGCGCGTCGTAGGCCACGCCGAGCTTGCGGATCACCTTGGCGGTGTCGGGATTGTTCGGGCCGAGGGACTTGGTGACGATGGCGAGCGCGCGCTTGGCATGCGTTTCCAATTCGTCGGAGCGGCCCTGCGCCTCGTAGATCGCCGCAAGGTTGTTGAGCACGGTGGCGACATCGGAGTGATTGGGACCGAACGCCGCTTCCCGAATGCCCAAGGCGCGCTTGTAGAGCGCCTCCGCCTCGTCGAAGCGGTCCTCGTCGGCATAGACGCTCGCAAGGTTGAGCAGCGAGGTGGCGAGGTAAGGATGCTTCGGGCCGAGCGCCTTCTCCCAAATCTCGATGGAGCGCTGGAACAGCTTGTCGGCCTCGGCGTAGCGGCCGAGCCGCTCGTACACGTGAGCCAGGTTGTTGACGCTCGCGGCGACGTCGGGATGGTTCGGGCCGAGCGCGTTCTCGCGGATGGCGAGCGCGCGGCGGCTCGCTTCCTCCACCTCGGCGAAGCGGCTTTGATCCTCGTAGACCTTGGTGAGGTTGTTGAGGATCAGCGCCACCAGCAGGCTCGACGGGCCGGCGGTCTTCTCCGCCATGTCGAGCGCGCGCTTGTACTGTGCCTCGGCCTGGTCATAGCGCGCCTGGGCCTTGTAGACGTCGGCGAGATTGCTCATGAGCAGCGCGACGTTCTGATTGGATCCGCCCTGCGCCTTGGTCGAGATCTCGAGCGCCTGCTTGTACAGTTTCTCCGCCTCGACGGAATTGGCCTGCAGCAGATAAACCGTGGCCAGGTTGGCGAGCGGCTGGGCCAGGCGGGCATCGCCGGGCGGGAGATTCTTCTGCAGCGTGCCGAGCACCTGCTTGAACATCCCGGCCGCCTCGCCGTAGCGGCCCAGCGCCTGGTGGGCGCGGGCGAGATCGTTCAGCGCCGAGACGTAGGCGAAATTGTTGGTGCCGCCGCGCTTGGCCGCCGCCTCGTTCTTCTGCGCCTCGGCAAGCGCGGCGGAATAGTCACCGGCGGCGTAGAGGTCCTGGAAGCGCTTCTGCGCGACCGCGACGTCATTCGGTTGCGCGACGGCGCGCAACGGCACCGCCACGATCGCAATGACGGGGACGACCAGGCAAGCGATCAATCCGCTCCGCCATCTCGATCTCATGATCCGCTCCAACGAACGGGAAGGACTGTGCCACGGGGACGCACGTCCGGGCATCCGGTCATAGTGGCGCATGATAACACGCGCCTGCCGCCTGGAGCATCGGCGACGATCACCCGTATCCGGCAGCGCCCCTGTCAGGGACGGCCGCAATTGACGGGTTTGTTCGAATTCTGCCCGCGAATCCGCCACTCCGCTGCGGAAGGCGCGTGCCTGGCAGGCTGACCTGCGGCCACGATCAATTCAATGAGCGGTCGCTCTTGCGTGCGGAGGCGGCTTGCCGGCCCGGCTTTGCCGCCGCCTTCCCATCCGCTTTGGAGTTGGCGGACTCCGCTTTGGCCTTGCCGTTTGGCTTCTTGGAGTCGGCCTCGGCGCTTTTCGACTTCGACCCCGACGACGGCTGCTTGCCGGCGATCTTGCCGGAACCGGCGGACTCCGCCTTGCCCTTGCCGTCGTGCTTGCCGGTTTCTTTCTTGGCTTCGGCCGCGGCGATCTTCGTCTTCGCTCCCGATGATGGCTTGCCGGTCGCGCCTGATCTGGCGGGCTCGGCTTTGCCCTTGCCGTCGGGTTTGCTGGTTTCTTTCCGGCCTTCAGTCTCGGCGATCTTCGTCTTCGCCGCCGACGACGGCTTCTGCTTGCCGGCGACCGTCCAGGCGGCGCTGTCGGAATCCATTTTGCCTTTGCGGTCGGGCTTCTTGCCTTCGGTCACGGCGATCTTCGTCTTCGGCGCCAGCGCCGGCGTACGCCTGCCGTCGGTGGCCGCGCCGGCGGGCTGCGCCTTGCGTTCGCGCTCCGCTTTCCCGACGTCGAGCACGGCGATCTTCGTTTTCGCCACCGGCAACGGCACAGGCTTGCCGGGAGCGGGCGCGGGCGACCCGGCGGCGGGCTCCGCCTTGCCCTTGCCGTCCGGCTTCGTATCCGCTTTCCCGCCGTCGTCCTCGGCGATGTTCGGTTTCGGCACCGGGAGCGGCAGTTCGCTCGCCGCGGCGGCGAGGTCGAGCTCGCGCGGGACGAGCATCGAGAAGCGGCCGCGATGCTTGATGCGGCCGGCGATGCGGCCGGCCTCGTCGCCGGCGCCGAGATAGAGATCGGCGCGCGCGGGGCCGACGATCGCCGAGCCGGTATCCTGCGCGATCGTCAGGCGGCCGAACGGCGCCGCCGGCTTCGCGCTCTCGACCGGCAGATTGCCTTCGATGAAGAACGGCGTGCCGTATTCGTGCACGCGATCGACGGCGATGGAGCGCCCCGGCGTCAACGGCACGCCCTGCGCGCCGACCGGCTCGCCGTCGTTGGTGAGCCCGGTGACGCGGAAGAACATGTAGGCGCGATTGACGGCGCGCACCTTCGCGGCTTCCTCGGGATGCGCGACCATCCACGCGCGGATGCGCTCGCGCGACATCTCCGTGGCGCGACATGAGATTGCGCTCGACCAGCGCGCGCTCGATCGAGTTGTAGGAATAGCCGTTGTGCGAATCGTAGCTGATGCGCAGCGGCGTGCCGTCCTCGAGGATCACGCGCGCCGAGCCTTCGATCTGGATCGCGACCAGGTCGAGCGGATCCTTGATCCAGCAGATCTCGAGCTTCTGGCCGTCGAGCGCGCCGGCCTCGATGGCGCCGCGGTCATGATACGGCACGAGGTCGTTGCCCTCGGTGCGGCGGCCGATGCGTCCGCCCTTGTTCGGAAACGCGGTCGAGCCTTGCTTGTAGCCGTCGGCAACCAGATCGCGCGGCCGGCGATAGATCGGCACGGAGAATTCGGGACTGGGAAAGCGCGAACCGGCAACGATCGGCTCGTAATAGCCGGTCACAAGTCCCCCGCCCTCGCCCAGGCGCGCGATGCGCACGGGCTGAAAATTCTGCTCGAAGAAGGCGCGGGCGGTATCGGAATCCTTCGGCTGCAGGGCGAGCGCCTTGCGGCAGACATTACCGAGGGCTCCGGAGATCTGGGCGTGATCGTCGCCGCGCGGCCGCTTGCGGGCGGCGCGGCAGCCGGCCTCGTAGGCCGCGAAGGCAGCGAGATGATCATCGGTTGCCCAGCCCGCGAGCTCGCTCCATTTGAGCGGCTCGAGCTGGCTGCCGGCGAATTTCAGCGGGTCTTGTTTCGATGACTCCGGTTTTGACGGCTCTTGTTTTGGCGCCTCTTGCTTCGACGCCGCTTGCTTGCGCGACTGTTGTTCCTGTTTGCGCGACTCTTGTTTGCGGGACTCTTGTTTCAGCGACTCTTGCTTCGGCGAGCCGCGCGTGAGTGCCCCCTGCTTCGGGGATCCTTGTTTCAGGGATGCGTGTTTTTGCGAGGTCTGGACCGGCGCGGCGCCGGCCGCGACGCAGAGAATCGCGCCGCCGAGGATCGCCCCGGCCAAGCCGGCGACCAAACCGATGGAACTTTTTGCAAACCCCCGACAAGTCCGCATGCAAACCAATGCATCGCGGACAGGATAGTTCCGGTATGCGCGCGAGCGCCGGCGCGAACTGGGGCAGGCGGCAGCGGCGGGGAGGTATTGTCATCCTTTTCGGTCTCGACCGCGCGGTAATGTATTACATCGCGCGCACCGGAAAGCTGCATATCACCTGCGGAAACAATGGACTGCGGTGTGACTGTGACTTCAGCGCCACAGATCGATGATTTGCATCCGGCGCGGGAACTCGGGCCGACACCGTGCGTTCAACCGGCGTCTACGGCGATGCAGGTTAACTGAGTGTTGGTTTGGGGCACGGGGGCGATGTCATGATTCAGATCGTGAGCAGCGTGCGTCGGTTGTTCGCGGTGACGCGAGACCTCGTGTTCGCGGCATTTGATGACGAATTCTGGGAGGGATGCGGTCAATAATCAGACGTGTCTTTATAATGAGACTCGGCTGTAATGGATTCGCCTGCACCGCCGCCGCGCGGAACAGGCACGTCATGGCGCGGGCTTCTCCGCACGAACCACCAGCCCCGCCACCGGCGCGCCGGCCTCCATGCGCAGCTCGGCCTGGATGATGTGGGATCGCAGGCCCGCAAGCGTCAGCAACCGCTCGACGTAGTTGCGGGCATGACTGTAACGGCCATGCGGCTGCAGACGGTAGTCGACAACGTCACCGTCCGCGTGCTCGAGGGTGAACACCAATAGCCCACGCGGGCGCAGCGCGCCCGCGAACGCCGCAATGACGCGCGTGAGGTCGCCGAAATACACCAGCGTGTCGGCCGACACGATCAGGTCGAAGGCGTCGCGGTTGGCTCCCGCGTATTCCGCCAGCTCGGCTTTGATCAGCGCGTGGTAGACGTTCTTGTCCCTGGCATGCGCCAGCATCCCGTCGGAGAGGTCCACCCCGACCAACCGCCGCGCAAACGGCGCGACCGCCGCGCCGCAAAGCCCGGTTCCGCAGCCCGCGTCCAGCACGTCGAGGCGATGCGCCGGCGCGAGGCCCGAATCCTCCACCATCGCCGCGACGAGCGCCGGCGCACGATAAGACAGGATCGCGAGCTTCGCCTCGAAGCTGGCCGCGAAACTATCGAAGGTCGCCTGCACGAAGCCGTTCGACGCGCGCGCGGGCACATCCCGGCCCGTGCATGCCGCCAGCATGTGCCGCGCAATCGGATCGTCCGGCTCCTCGTCCAGCCATTGCTCGAAGATCTGCGCGGCCTTGCCGAACTCGCCCAGGGTGCAATGCGCCAGCGCCAGAAGCTTGCGCGCTTCGCGATATTTCGGCCGCAGCGTGATCACCTTGCAGTAGCACGCCGCGGCTTCCCCGGTGCGCTTCAAGGTGTTGAGCAGAATGCCGAGGTTGGTGTAGGCGTCGATATGTTCGGGGTTCAGGCGGATGGCTTCGCGATACGCGGCTTCCGCTTCGACCGGCTGGCCGGTCGCCCGCAGCAACACACCCAGATTGTTGTGGGCGTTGGCGTGGCCGGGATCGAGGGCGATCGCACGCCGGTAGGAGGCGATCGCAGGCTCCAGCCTGTCCGTCCGACTGCAGCACGATGCCGCGGTTGCTGCACCAGTCCGCCTGGTCGGGCGCGAGCGCGAGGCTGCGCTCGATCAGCGCGAGCGCTTCGTCGTTGCGCCCCTGCTGGTGCGCGAGCACGCCGGCGTAATGCAACGCACGGGGATGATCGGGCGCGGCCTCGATGATGCGGCGGAACAGCTCGTGGGCCTCGGCGAGCTGCTCGTTCTTCTGCAGGATGATCGCGAACGAGACCGCCTCCTCCAGCGTCAACGCACGCGTCGATGATTCTGACGGCTCCATGAGCTGTCCAGGCACGGCCTCAGGCACGTGCTCCGCCCGGCGGTCACAACGGCAGCAACTTCAAATCGACCGCGCTAGCCGGACTTGTTGGCCTTGATGTCGAACTTGAAATGAATTCCGGCATCGAGCGTGCCGTCGATCTTCTGCGGCCGGTACTCGAAGTCGACCTTGGCAAACACGAGACTCACCGTCTCCGATGACCCCTCGCCGGAGCCGCCATGCACGACGCCGGTGATGATGACGTCGTTCATCTTGACGACGAGGTACTCCTGCTGGCCCTTGCCCGCCTTGCGATGGGTGATGGTGGCTTCCTTCAGGTGCTCACCCGTCGCGCACGCCTTCAGCAGCAGCGGAGACGCTTTGTCGATGGTGTGAACGATGGACAGATCCTGGAAGGTCGCCTTGCCGGCGCCGGCACCACCACCGGCACCAATGGTCGCTCCATTGGTGACGCCCCAGGAGAACGACAGCACCTCGATTTCGTCCTTGTGCTTGGCGTCGGCGGATTCGCCTTTGATGTCGCCGATCTTCGCAAAGATGTCCGATGCCATCTGCTACACCTCGACCATCCGATCGTGCAGGCGTGGGCTATGACCGCAGCAAGAGTAGAAGCCCCGGTCTTTTCGGTGTCAACGGAAGACTCGTGACCCGACGTTCGGCGGAGCGTCGCGCGCGTGATCAGGTTGTCATCTGCGCCGACACGACGAGGGTACCCGGTTACTGATCCGGTGTGCACGGGGCGAGCGGTCCGCGGCACGAGCAGCATCGTTGCCGCTGCTCTCATCCCCATATGCACGTTCTGATGAAGCGGATGCGCCGGAGCAGGTGCAGTCCCTGCGCGTCGGCCTCTCTGCTGCAATCGTTTCGCTTTCGATATAGCTCGGCACGCCGCTGTGCCATTTTCTCGCGGTTCTGTCTGTCCGCCGTGGTCCGATCCGGTTTTGCCATGACAGGTTGGGTGGCGAAGCCTGGACTGGACAAGATTCCCGCGATCATTTCGCTCTGAGGCCGACGCCTTGGACCACCTTGGTTATCGAGTTGATCTCCTGCGCGATCATCTTCGCGAAAGGTCCCGGCCCCTCGCCCACCGGTTCCATTCCCAGCGGCGCCAGCGCCGACTTCATTTCGGGCTGGTTCATGATGGCGCCGGCTTCGGCCGCGATCTTGCGGACGATCGCCTCCGGCGTGCCGGCGCGGCCGTAGACCCCGATCACGCTGACCATGTCGAAGCCCGCAATGATATCGGCCAGCGGCGGAAGCTCGGGCACCAGCGGCGAGCGGCCAAGACCGTTGTTGGCCAGCAGCCTGATCCTGCCGCCTTCGACGCCGGCCTTGAGATTGGGATAGGACGCCCACAGCACCTGCACGTGATTGCCGAGGAGGGCCGGCACCGCCTGGCTGGTTCCCCGATAGGGTATGTGAGTGATGGCGAGATGCAGCGCCGACTTCATCGCCTCCATGGTCAGATGATGCGTGCTGCCGATCCCCGCCGAGCCGTAGTTGAGCTGGCCGGGATGCGCCTTGGCATGATCGATGAACTCCTGGAGCGTCCTGATCGTCGTGTCCGCGCTCACCGCAAGAAACAGCGGCGTGCGCGCCAGCGCCGCGATTGGCACGAAATCCTTCTGCGGATCGTAGGACAGCTGGCTCGCGAAGCTCGGTCTCTCGCTGCCACCGGACATCAGCAGCGTGAATGACTGGCAGATTGATTTCCGACGCGACCTGCCGGGACCGTCATCGGCATGTCCACGCTCCGATCAAACACGCCGGCGGCGATGACGGAAGGCGCGAAGCCGAGCCGCATGCGCCCGTGCTCAAGCGAGGCCGCCATCCGGCGCAAGAGCGCGTGGTCGTGTTCGTCCTGATAGGCTGAGATCGGCGCGGGCCCGTGGTCGGGTCTCGTCCCGATCCGTTTGACGAATTTGCGCATGAAGCGGTCATAGGCCTGCCAGGTCACTCCCGACGCCCGCACCGCGGCCTGTTCGGCGCGGGTCGCAATCTGGTGCGCGTGCAGGTAGCGCAAGCCGAGCTGGTCGATCAGGGCCTTTTCGACCGCCTCATGCAGGATGAGAAAACGATCGGTCTTGATCCGGCGGCCCCGAAAGGTGAACCACCGCGGCATATGCCGATCGATGTAGATGGTCCTGCCGTTGCGGCTGTATCCGGCGAGATACGGAATGTCGTGCCGCCGGTCGAGCGTCTTGATCTGGCGAACCACGGCGTCGAGCGCGCGATCCATCATGAAGCTCGACACATACCATTCAGGCACCCGCAGCTTTGTTGGGCCGGCACGTTTCGCGGGCATCGGCTTGTCCTTCGATGGGGAGAGCGTGACGACGAGCGCGCAGCAGCCGCGCGAAGCGCGACGCGAGCCGATTCGCCGGGTCACTCTAGCCGAGACCGGGAGACGCCGCGCGCCCGGTCGAACCCGCCGCGAATGCGTGCGGCGCCCTCACCGCTCGCGCAAGCTTTCCTGCTGGTAGCGAAGCAGCGGCGACAACAGATAGCTCAGGATCATGCGCGATCCGGTCTTGATCTCCACCGTCACCGCCATGCCGGGCGACAGATTGACCGTCCGGTTCTCGATCCGCATCTGGGCGCGATCGAGCGAAATGCGCGCGCTGTAGTTCAGCTCCTGGCCCTTCGGCTCGCTGGTGTCGTTCTGCGTCCCCAGCGCCCGGTCGTTGGAGCGGTCCTGCTGCCGGTCGCGGATGACGGCGTCCTGCGAGACGGTGAGCACCTGGCCGCGCAGGAGGCCGTAGCGGGTGAAATTGAAGGTGTCGATCTTGATCTCGGCTTCCTGCCCGGGATGGACAAAGCCGATGTCGCGGTTCGACACCATGGCCTCGATCTCCAGCCGGCTGTCGCTTGGCACCACCACCAGCAGGGCCTGCGCAGGCGTAACCACGCCGCCGACCGTATGGATCGCGAGCTGCTGCACCACGCCGTCCACGGGCGCGGTCAGCAGTTGAAGCCTGGTCTTCTGCTCGGCCTTGATCAGGTCCTGGGCGAGCCCATTCGCCTTCTGCTCGGCCTTGGCGAGCTCGTCGGAGAGCGTGCGCCGATATTCGGCCACCGCCTGGCCACGCGTCTCGCCGATCGCGGCCACGGCCGCCTCCGCTTCGCGCAGATGGCTCTTCTGCACGCTGAGCTCCTCCTGATGCTCGACCAGCAGCTGGAGGACCTCGAAATAGGTGAGCTTCGAGCCCAGCTCCTTATCCATCAGCATCTTGCGGATGTCGACGCGCGGCTGGATGACCGGAATCAGGGTCTCGAGCTTATGGATGGTGGCCGCGGTGGTGGCCTGCTCGGCCTCCTTCTGCGCCTGCTGGCGGGAGAGCGCGGCGATCTTGGCGCGGTGCTCGGTCACCTGGTTGAGCAGAAGCTGGCGCTGGGTGCTGATCAGCGAGGGGTCCGCATCGGCGGGCGGCGTGAAGTCGGCCAGCGGATCGTCCCCGCCGGCGAGCGCCGCGCGCAGCCGCGCGATGTTGAGCTGTTCGGCGAGCAGGTCGTTGCGCAGGTGATCGCGTTCCGCCGCGTTCACGGTCGGATCAAGCTCGATCAGCACGTCGCCGGCCTTGACCGCCTGCCCGTCCTGCACCCGAATGGCGCGCACCACCCCGGTCTCGAACGGCTGGATGACCTTGGTGCGACCGCTCGGCACGATTTTTCCGGTCGCCGACGCAACGATGTCGATCGTGCCCCACCAGGCCCAGACCAGCGCCGCGCAGAACAGCAGGATGATGGTGACCGCGATCGTGCGGCCGATCGGCGACGGCGGCGTTTCCACGATCTCGAGCGCGGCCGGCAGGAACGCCAGCTCTTCGCCGCGCCGCTCGTGCGCACGCCGCAACGGGACGACGCGGGGCGCGGGCGCGGCGGGCGTGACGGGTTCAGTGGACTTCATGAATTCCTGCCTGCAGTCGATGCAACGATGCATAGCGGCCGCCGGTCTTGATCAGCGCGTCATGGGTGCCATCCTCGACCAGGCGGCCGCGTTCGAGCGTGACGATGCGATCCGTCGCCCGCACGGTCGAGAGCCGATGCGCGATGACCAGAACGGTCCGGCCCTTGGCGATCTCCTTCATGTTCTGCTGAATGATGCGCTCGCTCTCATAGTCGAGGGCGCTGGTCGCCTCATCGAAGATCAGAATCCGCGGGTCGGTGATCAGCGCGCGGGCAATGGCGATGCGCTGGCGCTGGCCGCCCGAGAGGGTGGAGCCGCGCTCGCCGACGATGGTGTCGTAGCCTTCGGCCAGTTCGAGGATGAATTCGTGCGCTCCCGCGAGGCTTGCCGCCGCGATGACGCGCTCCATCGGCATGGCCGGATCGGCGAGCGCGATATTCTCGCGCACCGAGCGGTTGAACAGCACGTTCTCCTGCAGCACGACGCCGATCTGGCGGCGCAGCCACGCCGGATCGACCATGGCGAGATCCGTACCGTCGACCAGAACGCGCCCGCTTTCGGGGACGTAGAGGCGCTGGACCAGCTTCGCGAACGTGCTCTTGCCCGATCCCGAAGGCCCGACGATACCGACCGTCTGTCCGGCCGGCACATCGAATGTGACATCGTGCAGGATTTCGCGTCCGTCGATGCGATAGCGGAACGTGACATGGTCGAAGGTGATGTTGCCGCGGATCGCGGGCAGCCGCGCGCGCGCCGCCGTATAGGCCGGCTCGGCCGCGGTGTTGAGGATGTCGCCCAGGCGCAACACCGACAGGCGCGCCTGATGGAAGTCCTGCCAAATCTGCGCGAGACGCAGCACCGGCGTGCTGACCCGGCCGGCCAGGATGTTGAAGGCCACGAGCTCGCCGACCGACAGGCTGCCGTCGATCACCAGCTTGGCGCCGAAATAGAGGATGCCGGCGGTGACGATCTTGCTGACGAACTGCACCACCTGGCTCGCGGTGTTGCCGAGGCTCAGGACCCGGAAGCTCGCGGCCACATAGCCCGCGAGCTGTTCTTCCCAGCGGCGCTGCATCTGCGGCTCGACCGCCATGGCCTTGAGCGTCTCGATCCCGGTCACGCTCTCGACCAGGAAGGCCTGGTTCTCGGCGCCGCGCTGGAATTTCTCGTCCAGCCGCCGCCGGAACAGCGGCGTCGCCGCCGCCGAGATCGCGATGTAGAACGGAAACGAGCCAAGCACGATCCAGGTCAGCAGCGGCGAGTAGTAGAACATCACCGCCAGGAACACGAAGGTGAAGAACAGGTCGATGACGAGGGTCAGGGCCGAGCTGGTGAGAAAATTGCGGATGTTCTCCAATTCCCGTACCCGCGCCACCGAATCGCCGACGCGCCGCGCCTGGAAGTAGGCCATCGGCAAGGCCAGCAGGTGATGGAACAGGCGCGCGCCGAGTTCGACGTCGATGCGGTTGGTGGTGTGCGCGAACAGATAGGTCCGCAGGATGCCCAGCACGGTTTCGAACATCGAGATCGCCACCAGGCCGATGATCAGCACGTCCAGCGTGCTCAAGGCCCGGTGCACCAGCACCTTGTCGATGACCACCTGGAAGAACAGCGGCGAGACCAGGGCGAACAGCTGCAGGAAGAACGACGCGACCAGCACCTCGCCCAGGAGATGGCGATATTTGTGGACCGCTCCCAGGAACCAGGTGATGTCGAACCGGCGGGTGATGTCCGACAATCCGGCCCGGCGGGTCATCAGGATGAGCTGGCCGTCCCAGACCGCGGTGAACTCGGCCCGCGTCATCAAGGCGGGCCGGGGCGCCAGCGGCGACTGGACCAAGACCTTGTCCTCGGCGGCCCTGGCGACCACGAGGAACCCGCCATCGCGCAGGGCCGCGATGGCGGGCAAGGGCGTCCTGGCAAGCCGCGACCAGTCGGTCCGATAGGCGCGTGCCTTGAGCCCGAGATCCTTGGCGCACCGGAGCATCTCCGGTGCGCCGATCTTGTCCATTCCCAGCCGGTGCCTGATCTGTCCGCGATCAGCCGCGACACCCTGGAAATGCAGCAACGTCATGAGGGCTTCGAGCCCCGGATCGGCGAGATCCGCGCTGTCGGTTTCAGTGCTCACTCGCGCTCTCCGGGGCGACGCCGCGTTCAGGCATGCGGCTGCGTCAGCAACGGCTGCTGCTGGCTCGACGCCGGATCGGCCAGCGGCGTCCCGCCATGGCCGTCGCCCGCCGTGACGAAGCTCGACGCCATGTACTGGCCCAGCAAAGCGAGGCTGGCGGCGTGCGCGCCGTCGGCTGCCGTCACGGTGTCGCCGGTGTTGCTGCCGCTGCCCATCGGGGCGACCGTGGCGGATTGAATGAGGATGTTGTTGCCGGTTCCGCCGTCCAGGATGTCGAAGCCCGGGCCGCCGATCAGCACGTCGTCTCCTGCGCCGCCGGTCAGCGTGTCGTCGCCGGCGCTGCCGATGAGCACGTCGTCGCCGTCGCCGCCATTGGCGGTGAGCAGCATGCCCGTCAGCCCGGACGCCTCGATGACGTCGTCGCCGCCGAGGCCATTGATGACGATGCGATCGCTGGCCTCGAAGTTGGAGATCGTCACCTCCTGGGGCAGACCCGACACGGTGACAACGCCGTTGTTGTTGGTGATCGTGATCGCGTCGTCGGCGTTGGTCGCGTTGAGGACGACCGTGTCGCCGGCACCGTCGGCGCCGCCAAGGTCGATGTTGACCTTGTTGACGTCGGTCTTGGACAGGTCGTTGACCGTGATGATGTCCGCGGCGCCTTTGGCGTTGACGTCGATGGTCTCGACGTTGTCGAGATCCATCGTGATGTTGGCGACATTGCGGGACAGCCGGGCGTGCCCGCCGTTGGCCGAGATGTCGATGTTCTCGTTGATGTTGGCGCCGTTGAACACGAGGGTGTCGGAGCCCGCCTGGCCATCGACCGTGTCGCTGCCGTCGCCCGGGTTCCAGACGAACGTGTCGTTGCCCGCCCCGAGCAGGGCCGTATCGCTGCCTTGGCCGCCAATGACGAGGTCGTCGCCCTGGCTGCCGATGATCTTGTCATCGCCGGCCCCGGCATTGATCGTGAGGTTGATCTGGCCGGCTTTGAGGGCGGACGCGTTGATCGTGTCGTTGCCGGCGAGGCCGTTGACCGTGAGCGAGTCGAGGGCGCCCTCGGTCCCGGCGAGCGTCACCTTCGCCGCCAATCCGTTGACCACCACGCCCGCACCACTGCTAGCGACAGTGACGGTGTCGTTGCCGGCCGTGCCGTTGACGATCACGTTGTCCGCCGCCCCGTCACCCTGGCCGCTGCCCACCGTGCCCGACAGGTCGATATTGACCTGCTTGGCGTCGGTTCCGGTGAGATCGTTGACCGTGATCGTGTCGGGGCCGCCCAGGGCGTTGACCTGGATGTTCTCGACACCGTTCGAGGTCCATGGTGATGTTGGCGACGTCGCGGGACAGCCGCACGCGGCTGCCATTGGCCGAGATGTCCATGTTCTCGGCGATGTTTGCGCCGTTGAACACCAGCGTATCGGTGCCGCCCTGGCCCTCGACGACGTCGCTGCCGTCGCCGGGGTTCCAGGTGAACGTATCGTTGCCGTTGCCGAGGAAAGCCGTGTCGTCGCCGCGACCGCCGACCACGGTGTCGTTTCCGTCACCGCCGATGAGCGTGTCGGCGCCCTGGCTGCCGATGATGGTGTCGTTGCCGGCGCCACCGTCGATGGTGAGGCCGATCACGCCCGCCGGCAGGGTGGACGCGTTGATCGTGTCGTTGCCGTTGCCGGCATTGATTGTCAGGAGGTCGCCGGCCTCCGCAGCGTCGATGTTGACCTGCGCGCTGAGCCCGATGACGGCAACGCTTGTGCCGGCCCCGACCACGTTGATCTGGTCGTTGCCGCCGGTGCCGTTGACCGTCACCGCGTCGGCCGCGCCATCGCCGCCGCCGCCCGTCGCCGCCAGGTTGATCGAGACCTGCGTGACGTCGGTGGCGGCGAGATTGTTGACGGTGATCTTGTCGGCGCCGCCCAGGGCGTTGAACTGGATCTGCTCGACATTGTCGAGGTCCATGACGATGTTGGCGACGTCGCGGGTGAACCGCGTGCGCCCGCCATTGGCCGAGATGTCGATCGTCTCGTTGATGTTGGCGCCGTTGAACAGCAGCGTGTCGATGCCGTCCTGGCCCTCGACGACGTCGCTGCCGTCGCCCGGGTTCCAGACGAAGGTGTCGTCGCCGGCGCCGAGCAAGGCCGTGTCGTTGCCGCGGCCGCCGGTGACGACGTCGTTGCCGTCGCCGCCCAGCAGTGTGTCCGTCGCCGTCGCCGCCGGTGATGGTGTCGTTGCCGGCGCCGCCGTCGATGGTGAGGTGGATAAGGTTGGCCAGCCCGTTGCCGGCGGTGATGACGTCGTCGCCGCCATTGGCGTTGACGACGAGATTCTCGGTGGTGCCGATGTCGAGGAAGAACGGCGCCGGGGTGACGCGGTCGAAGCGCACGCGGTGCCGTTGGCAGTGATCGTGAAGGTCTCGGCGCCGTTGCCGCCATTGACCTCGGCGGTATCGGTGCCGTCGCCGCCCTCCATGAGGTCGTTGTCATCGCCCGGGTTCCAGATCATGCGATCGTTGCCGGCTTCGCCGAACATCTGGTCGTCACCATCGCCGCCGTTCAGCACGTCGTTGCCCGAGCCGCCGAACAGCAGGTCGTTGCCGCCTTTGCCAAGGAGGGTGTCGTTGCCCGACTGGCCGAACAGCAGATCGCCGCCCGAGCCGCCGGTCAGCGTGTCGTTGCCGGCGCCGCCGAACAGCTGCGCGGCCGGCAAGGCGCCGTTGGACTCGTCGAGCGTGATCGTGTCGTTGCCGCCCTGGCCGAATACCTGGATCAACGCGGTGTTGGCGACGGTCGCGGGGCCCCCCTGGATGGGGACGGCGCCGCCGTTCACGAGAATTTGCCCAGCCGCGTCACGGCTGGTCGTAATGGTGTTGTCGGCGCTGTCGCCGAGCTCTGTCAGCAAATGGGCGCCTTGGGAAAAGCTGGCCTTGATAGCCATGGTTGTAGCCCTTTCGAAGATTTTGGCCTCAGCGCAGAGGCAGTTAGCTGTAAACGGGGTTCAATGGGGTGCCGCAGCACGACCGTGTGCTTAGCCGCAGGCGAGATGGCAGGCTTGAAGCCGAACTCCAGCCCGCCTTGAATCTCTTTGGTGTTTTCCTGAAGATTCCCTGCAGAGTGGTATGGGGCAACCCCTTCGATAACTGCCGACTATTTGACAAGTCGGCGCGCGGCAGCGACATCGGTGTCGGCAACCAAGGGGGCCGCCTTGAACTTCCGCTTCACCGATTTCGAGATCGATATGGCGCGGCGGGAATTGCGGCGCGCCGGCGCGATTGTTCACGTCGAGCCGCAGGTGTTCGATCTACTGGTCCACCTCATCCGGCACCGCGACAGGTTCGTGCCCAAGGATGAGCTGATCGACGCGATCTGGGAGGGCCGCATCGTCTCGGAGGCGACCCTGAGCTCGCGCATCAGCGCGGCGCGGCGCGCGCTCGGCGACAGCGGCAACGACCAGAGCCTCATTCGCACGCTGTACAAGCGCGGGTTTCGTTTTGTCGGCGACGTCGACGAGGACGTTTCCGCGCCGGCTGCGCACGTGATCGAGCAAGAGGCCCCAGCACAGGGCGCAGCCCGCGATGTGGCTGCACTCGTGCCGGCCGGCGAACCGCTGCCGCTCCCCGACGAGCCATCGTTTGCGGCGCTACCGTTCCAGAGCGCGAGGCACGACCCGGATCAGGAGCACGTTGCGGGCGGTCTCAACGGCGCCGCTATCGCCCCGCCGGCGTTTTCCGATCTCGGATCGGGCGCCGCCGGGGAGCATCCAATATCGCCCGGCGACCGCGAGGCTCACGCCGGGCACGCAGAGAAAGGGATGGCGCCGAACGGGCAGCGGGCGGCACGAAACCCGCTGTTCGCCGTTGCGCTGATCGGCGTCGCGTCATTGCTGGTCATCGCCGCGTGGCTGCTGTCGTCGCCCTCCCGTTTGACCACAGCGTCCACGAAAGATCCCATTGCGCTCGCCGGCGTGGCCGAACCGGCGGCGGACCGGCTCAACGCGCAGCTGCCGTCGATCATCGTCCTCCCCTTCATCAATCTCAGCGGCGATGCCAAGCGGGACTACCTGGCCGACGGGATCACCGACAGCCTCATCAGCGACCTTGTGCGCGCGTTGCCCGGCATCGCCATCGTCTCCCGCGACACCGCGTTCACCTACAAAGGCCGGGGCGCAGACCCGCGGCAGATCGGCCGCGAGCTGGGGGTGCGCTATCTGCTCGCGGGCAGCGTGGTTTTCGAGGGAGAACGCGTGCGCGTGAACATCCAGCTGGCCGAAACCAAGGAAGGAAGCCAGCTGTGGGCCGAACGTTTTGACACCGAGCGAACGGGCATCTTCGAGGTGCAGGACGAGATCGTCGCCCGGGTGTCGCGCGCGATCGGCTTGAAGGTCGTCGACATGGAAGCGCGACGGAGCTCGCGCGAGAGACCGAGCAGCGCCGAGCTCATCGACCTCATCATGCGCGGAAAAGCGGTGCTCAACCTGCCGTCGTCGCCGGCCACGATGATGGAAGCCCGCGGTCTGTTCGAGCAGGCGCTCAAGGTCGAGCCCAGCAACATCGACGGCCTGGCCGGCGTCGCCACGACGCTCGTTTTCGAATTCCTGAACGGCTACTACGAGACCGGGGATGGCGAACGGCTGCGCGAGGCCGAACTGCTGCTCGATCAGGCGGTCATGATCGAGCCCCGTCACCTCATGGCCTTGAAGGCGAAGGCGGCGCTCCGGCGCACGCAGGGCAAATTCGACGACGCCATCGCCGCGGCCGAAGCGGTCGTCATGGAAAATCCCGGCGAGCCGTGGGCCTACAAGGAGATCGGCTTGTCGACCATGTATCTGGGGCGGCCCGAACAGGCCCTCGACTGGTTCGCCAAGGCCAATCGCATCGGGCCGCGTGACCCGGGACGGTGGACCTGGCTGGACGGTCGAGGGCACGCGCTCATCCTGCTCGGGCGGGACGAGGAGGCCATCCACGCGCTGATCAGCGCGCTCGATGCCAATCCGAAAAACCTTTTCTCGCACGCTTTCCTCGCGGCGGCCTACGCGCATCTCGGTCGCTCCGACGAGGCGCGCGCGGCGCTGGCCGCCTACCTGCAAAGACGTCCCGCCACGACGATCTCGACATTCCGCCGCCTTTCGCCGGTTCCCCTCGCACTCACGAGCCCGAAGTACCAGCAGCAGCACGAGCGGCTCAAGGAGGGACTGCGCAAGGCGGGCATGCCGGAATAGCCGGATTGCGTGACGCCTTGTCCGTCGCCCTCCCTGCTTCCGGCGCGATGCCCCTCACCGCGCCGGCTGCGAGCGATCCACGGCCGCGCCGCGCAGGTAGACCGACGCGATCCGCCGCGTGTTGGTGATGTCGTCGAGCGGGTTGGCGTCGAGCACGATGAAGTCGGCGCTCTTGCCCGCCTGCAGCGTGCCGGCGTCGGCCATACGCAGGAATTCGGCCGAGTTGCGCGTCGCCGCCACCAGGACCTGCATCGGCGTCATCCCGGCGGTGACCATGTCCAGCATCTCGATATGCGCGCCCCACGGCGTGTTGCCGTCGGTGCCAAGCGTGATGCGCGTGCCGGCCGCATTGAGCTTCGCCAGGTTGCGCGCCTGGATGCCGTAGAAGGCCTGCTCGCGCGGCTTGTCGGTGTTGGCGGCTTCCAGCTTCTCAAGCTCGGCGTCCGGCAGGCTGCCGCGCAGCCAGCCCAGATCCGTCTTCACGCCGCGGTCCGGCAGGTTCGGCGTAAGCACCAGGTTCGGGCGCTCCTTGAACATGGCTACCAGTTCGTCGTCGATGTCGCGGTCGCGAACGCCGTGCGCGAACGCATCGATCCCGGCGCGGATGAGCCCTTTGGTGTCCTCGAGATCGAAGATGTGCGCGGTGATCCGCAAGCCCTGCTTGTGCGTCTCGTCGATGATGGCGCCGTAGATTTCGGGGGTGAGCTTCTTGTACTTGCCGTCGCGGGTGTCGACCCAGATCTTGACGATGTCGACCTTGTGGCCCGCGAGCTCCTGCACCGCCTTGCGACCTTCCGCCTCGGTCGTGATCCAGTACGGCACGGTGAGGCGCCCGGGCTCGGGCATGGTGATCCCGCGCCCGGCGCTGAAGAAGCGCGCGGCGCCGGGGATGGTCTGGCCGCGGATATCGAGCAGCTCGTAATTGTCCATGCCGAGGCTCAGCGCGGCGCTCACGCCGAAATAGGCGCGCCGCCGCAAGTCGCGCATGATCGCGTCGCGCGTCGGGCTGAGATGCACGTGGGTGTCGATCAGCATCGGCATCACGGTCTTGCCGGCGAGGTTCACGCGAGCGGCGCCCGTCGGCACGCTCACGTCGGCGGCGCGGCCGGCCGCGACGATGCGCGCGCCGTCGACGAGGAGCACCGCGTTCTCGATCGGGGCGCCGCCGTCGCCCACGATGAGGCGCGCGCCTTCGAACGCGGTGACGCCGGTCTGCGCGCTGGCGGGGAGAGCGAAGGCGGCAAGGAAACCAAGAGCAACGGTTGCGGCAAAAGCGACGACGTTCACCCGGCGCATCGGAGCCTCCATCGTGAAAGCGGACGAGCGTACTTTAGCGCTTCTCGACGAGAAGAAAGAGGGGGAGACGCGCGTGAGGCGCGGTGGGCAGCCCACCGCGCCTGCCGCGGGCTTGACCACGCAATGCCCATCAGCCCACCGGCCGTTCGTCGGCAATCACCTTCCCGTCGTTCGGCAGGCTGCCGACCGCAACGAACTTCACCTCGCCGCCGAGCTTGGTCACCGAGCGCAGCGTGGTCGCGACCGCCTCGTGCAATCCGTTGGCCGGCGCCGGGCATTCCGCGATGAGCGTCATCACGTCCTGCTCGCCCGCGCGGGCGACAGCGAGCCGCAACCGGCCGAGCTCGGGATGACGCTTGCCGATCTCGGCCACCTGGGCGGGATGCACGAACATGCCCTTGACCTTGGTGGTCTGGTCGGCGCGACCCTTCCACCCCGTCAGTCGCATGTTGGTGCGTCCGCACGGCGAGCGGCCCGGCATCACCGCCGATAGGTCTCCGGTCGCAAACCGGATCATCGGATAGTCCGGATGGAACGAGGTGACGACGACCTCGCCGACTTCGCCTTCCGCGACCGGATCGCCGGTGCCGGGCCGCACGATCTCGACCAGCAGAGTCTCGTTGACCACCAATCCGTCGATCGGTTCGCTCTCGTAGGCGACGATCCCGAGGTCGGCGGTGGCGTAGCACTGGCGCACGTGCACGCCGCGCCCCGCCAGCTCCTGGCGCAGCGACGGCGGCAGTGCGCCGCCGGAGACCAGCGCGCGCCGGAGCGAAGACGCGTCCGTGCCGGCCGTCCCCGCCGCATCGAGCAGGATCTTCAGGAAATCCGGCGTGCCGAGATAGCCGACGGGCTTGAAATGCGCGATCGCCGCGAGCTGCTGTTCGGTGTTCCCGGTGCCGGCGGGAATCACCGCGCAACCGAGCGCGTGCGCGCCCGATTCCAGCATGAAGCCCCCGGGAGTCAGGTGATAGGAAAAGCAGTTGTGCACGACGTCGCCGGGCCGGAAGCCGGCGGCGAACAGCGCGCGCGCCGCGCCCCAGAAATCCTTGCCCTCCCCTTCGGGCTCGAAGATCGGCCCGGGCGACATCAGCAAGCGCCGCATGCGGCCGGGCGCCGTGACGTTGAAGCCGCCGAACGGCGGCCGCTCTTTCTGCCGCTCGGCCAGCTCGGACTTGCGCAGCACCGGCAGCTTCGCCAGTTCCGCCCGCGAGGTCACGGCATTGGGGTCGATGCCGGCAAGCTGCGTCGCCCACCCCGGCGCACTCAGGGCCAGCGCGATGAAGTCGGGCAGGCGGCCGAAAAAATCACGCTCGCGCGCGTCCGGATCGCGGGTCTCGAGCTGATCGAAATGGTCCGGGGTCATCGGTGATGGCCCTAGCTAGACTGATGACTCGTCAAAGCCAGCGCTTGCGCCGCTTGAACGACTTCAGGTTCTTGAACGAGCGGCGCTCGCCGCTGCCGCCGCCCAGATAGAATTCCTTGACGTCCTCGTTGTTCATGAGGCTCTCCGCCGGGCCGTCGAGCACCACCTTTCCGCCCTCCATGATGTAGCCGTAGTCGGCCGCCTTCAGCGCCATGTTGGCATTCTGCTCGACCAGCAGGATGGAGATCCCGAGATCGCGGTTGAGGCGACGGATGATGGCGAACACCTCCAAGACCAGCAACGGCGACAGTCCCATCGACGGCTCATCCATCAGGATCAGGCGCGGCCTTGCCATCAGCGCGCGGCCGATTGCCAGCATCTGCTGCTCGCCGCCCGACAGATAGCCGGCGAGCCCGGTCCGCTCCTTCAAGCGCGGAAAGTAATCAAACACCTGGTCCATATCGTCGCCGACGCGGGCCGATCGCCGGGTGTGGGCGCCGAGACGAAGGTTCTCGATCACCGTCATGTCCTGGACGATGCCGCGTCCCTCCATCACCTGGAAGATGCCGCGCTGCACGATGCGGTTCGGCGGCAACCGGGTGATCTCCTCGCCATCGAACGAAACGCTGCCGCGGGTGATGGCGCCATCCTCGACCGCCAGCAGGCCGGAGATCGCCTTCAGCGTCGTCGACTTGCCGGCCCCGTTGGCGCCGAGCAGCGCGGTGATGCCTCCGCGGCGCGCCTCGAGGCTGAGCCCGCGCAGCACGAGGATGACGTCGTTGAAGACGACCTCGATGTTCTTGACCTCGAGGATCGCCTCGCCGGCCGACGTCCGCCCCTCCGTCGCTGTCGTGGCCGCTTCCATCTTGGTCTCGCTCCGGCTGCGAGCCTCGGCGTGCCGCGACGACCTACTGACCGAGCCAGCGGTCTTCGCGCTTGAGCACGGTGTCGGCGACCTTATCGATCTTGACCTTGCCGTCCTGGAAGTTTCCGCGGTTGATCGAGACCGTCATGGTGCCGCGATGGTCGGACGGGGTCCAGGTCGACGGGATGCAGACGCCTTCGAGGCCTTTCGGCACCCAATCCTGCTTGGCGTACATGCCCTTTCGAATGTTCTCGCCGCTGAGTCCGCCGTTGGCCTTCGCCCATTCCATCGCTTCCTTCATGTAATAGACCGAGCAGATGGCGCGGACATAGTGGTGGGTCGGCTTGTCGTTCTTGGCGAAGCCGCTCTTGTCGGCAATCTGGCGCACGAGCTTCATGCCCGGCGCGTCCTGGTCCCAGAACGGCGTGGCCGACGGGAAGATGTAATTCTTGGCTTCCGCCGCAGCGATCGTGGGCTCGTCACCGGCCCATATGTTCGCGAGATAGGTCACGTTGAGACCGACCGTGTCGCACGACTTGAGCATGGAAACGACCGAGCCGCCCAGGTTTCCGATGTAGACGTAATTGGCACCCGAATCCTTGATGGTCAGGCACTGCGCCTTGAAGTCTCCCGGCTTCAGCGGAATGACCACCGGGGTCAGCACCTCGAATCCCAGTTCCTTGGCGAAATTGCTGCAGGCCTCCTTCGGCGCGTTCGGATACGGATGGTTGTCGCCGGTGTGGACGTATTTCGGCTTGGCAATGCCCTTTGCCTTGGCGTCACCCGCGGCCCATTGCACCATTGCGCGGCAAGCATCGGTGTACGACGGGCCGTAGAAGAAGTTGTAAGGCGCGGGTTTCTTGGTGTCCGGATTCTTGCCGGTCGGGTCGGTCAGATGGCCGGAATAGGAGGCCGACCATACCGGCACCTTGTCGTCGGCAACGAACCCGATGAGCGCCTCGGTGTCGCCGGTGCCCCACCCCTGCAGCGCGACCATGCCTTTGCCCTTCCACCGCTTGTAGTTGGCGATGGCGTCCGGGATCTTGTACGCATAGTCGACGGTTTCCATGTCGATCGGCGTGCCGGCGACGCCGCCGTTGGCGTTGATGAAGTCGACCGCGTCGCGTACGCCCGGTCCGTAATACTTGCCGACGAAAGACGTGGCGCCGGTGTAGTCGGCCAGGTGACCCACAAACGCCTTGTCCTGTGCCAGGGCCGGAAACGCGGCACCCGCAACCAGGAAGCTCACGGCCATAACAGCCCTTTTCATGTTCGTTTCTCCCGGGCGGCAACCTCCAGTGCCGGCCGTCGCTCGCCGCCGAGAGCAACGGACTTCAAAAATCAAAGCGACACTAGCAAATTTACAGTCCTAAAGCATGATCCGATCGGATCACGGTCCAGTGTCCCGATTCCGAAGTTCGCACACCCTCGCGGCACCCTCCGATGCGAACTTCGGAATCAAAGGGACACTAGCAACTTTAAGATTCTAGTGCGGCATTTGGATTTGAAGTTCCTAAACGAGCTCGCGGCCATAATGATAGGAACTTCAAATCCACCGCACTAGTACGAGAAGGGATAGAGCTTGAAGCTGGCGCGGATCAATCGCCAGCGGTGGATCAGGCCTTGCGGCTCGAAAATCAGGAACAGGATGATGGCGGCCCCGATCGACATCTCCTTGATGTAGGCGACGCCCTGTTGCATTGCGGGAAAGAATTCGGCGAGCGTCGAGGCGCCGGTCTGCATGACCTGCGGCAGCAGCAGGATGAACGCAGTGCCGAGCACCGAGCTCGCGACCGACCCGAGCCCGCCGATGATGACCATCGCGAGAAACTGGATGGAGAGCAGGATGGTGAATGCCTCGGCGGACACGAAGCCGAGGTAATGCGCATAGAGCGCTCCCCCGATGCCGGCGAAGAAGCTCGATATGCCGAAGGAGAGAATGCGGTAGCGGGCGAGGCTGATCCCCATGACCTCGGCGGAGAGGTAGTGATCGCGGACCGCAATCAGCGCCCTGCCGTCGCGCGTGCGCATCAGATTGGCGACGCCGACGTAGCTCAGGACGAACCAGAACAGGACCACGTAGAAATAAGTCTTGTCGGTGTGGAGCGCCAGGCCGAACAGGCTCGCCGGTTCCGCCGGGGCTCCGGACGAGCCGCCGGTGAACCACTGCGCCCGGGCGAAGAAATCCTCGAGGATGAACTGCGCGGCGAGAGTGGCGATGGCGAGATAGAGGCCCTTGAGACGCGCCGCCGGTATGCCGAAGATCATGCCGAGCGCGGTGGTCATGACGCCGGCGATCGGGATGCTGATCAGCGGCGGCACGCCATGCGCGGTGCCGAGCCAGGCGGAGGCAAACGCACCGAAGCCGAAGAACGCGCTGTGGCCGAGCGAGATCTGGCCGGTGAACCCGACCAGCACGTTGAGCCCAAGTGCCGCAATGCCGTAGATGCCGATCAGAATGAGCTGGCTCAGGACATAATCGCTGGCGAACAGCGGCATTGCCAGCAGAAGCGCGACGCCCGCCCATGCCATGATGGTCGAGCCCCGGGTCCGGAACATGGTCATGTCCGCGGCGTAGCTGGTGCGGAAGTCGCCGCAGGGCCGGGGATAGGGGACATAGGACATGGGCTAACGCTCTTGCGTCACATCCGCTCGATGTTCTCGGTGCCGAACAGGCCGTAGGGCCGGATCATCAGGATGATGATGAGCACGTAAAACGGTGCGACCGTGTACATGTTGCCGATGTGCAGATACTGACCGTCGATGAACTCCGCGAAGTTCTCCAGCAGTCCGATGATGACGCCGCCGACCACCGCGCCGACGATCGAATCGAGGCCGCCGACGATGACCGCCGGAAACACCTTGATGCCGATGATGGCCAGCGAATTGGAGACCGCATTGACGAGCCCGAGCACGACACCCGCCACGCAGGAGACCAGTGCGGAGATTCCCCAGGCCATCGCGAACACCTGCTTGACCGATATGCCGAGGCTCTGGGCGACCTGCTGGCTGTAAGCGGTCGCCCGCATCGCCAGGCCGTAGCGCGAGTAGCGGAAAAAATAGAAGAACACGACCATGATCACGAGCGACAGCACGAAGCTCATGAGGTAGGCGGTCTCGACGTTGAGACCGGCGATGGTGATCTTCTCGGAGCTGAAGACGTTCGGGAACCGGGCGGCGTTGTTGCCGAAGGCCCAGTTCATCACGGCCTGCATGAAGATCGACAGCCCGATCGTCACCATGATGACGGAGATGATCGGCTCGCCGATCAAAGGGCGCAGGATCACGACCTGTACCAGCACGCCGAAGAGGGTGGTGAAGACAAGCGCAAACGCGAATGCAGCCACGAACGGCAACTGCCATTTCACGATGAAGTACCAGCAGATCCAGGCGCCCAGCACCAGGAATTCGCCTTGCGCGAAATTGACCACCTGGGTCGACTTGTAGATCAACGTGAAGCACATCGCGACGACGCCGTAGAGCATCCCGACGATGAGCCCGTTGACCAGCAACTGGACGAGCAGGTCCCACTTCATGCGCGGCCTCTCCCGTCCGCCTCGGCGTCGAGGCTTTCATTCTTCAACTTGGTCACGATGCGTTGCCTGGTGCCGTCCTGGAAATGGATCACGGTGTCGATGTCGACATAAGCGGCATCGGAATAGAGAGCATCGATGATGGAACCGTATTTTTCGGCGATCACGCCGCGTCGCACCTTGCGCGTCCGGGTGAGCTCGCCGTCATCGGCGTCCAGCTCCTTGTACAGCAGCACGAATTTGCGGACGCGCTGTCCCTCGGGCAGCGAAGCATTCACGCCCTCGACCTCGCGACGCAGCAGGGCATAGACCTCCGGCCGGGCGGCAAGATCGGTGTAAGTGGTGAAGGTGATGCGGCGTTTCTCGGCCCATTTCCCCACGACCGGGTAGCGGATGCAGACGAGGGCGGTCAGGTAGGGCCGACCGGCGCCGATAATGACGGCCTCGGCGATGAAGGGCGAGAACTTGAGCTTGTTCTCGATATATTGCGGCGAGAAGCGCACCCCTGTCGCCGTGACCGCCAGATCCTTGGCGCGATCGACAACGACGAGGTGACGCCCCGGGGTCAGGTAGCCAGCGTCGCCGGTCAGAAACCAGCCGGCATCGTCGAACATCTCCGCGCTGGCATCGGGATTCTTGTAATAAGCGGTCATCATGTGCGGGTGCCGCACGATGATCTCACCGAGTCCCTCCTGATCGGGGTCCTTGATCGCAATCTCGACGCCGGGCATCGGATATCCGACCGTCTCGTGATGGATGTCGTCTGCGCGGTGGATGGTATGCGCGCCGAGCGCCTCGGTCTGGCCGTAGAGCTGGCGCAGCGGAACCCGCATGGCGAGGAAGAACTTGAACGTATCGGGCCCCATCGCCGCGCCGCCGGTGGCGGCGGAGGTGAGATTCTTGAAACCCAACCGGTCGCGCAATGCCGAAAACAGCAGCTTGTCGGCGAGCCAGGAGCGCTTGCCCTTGTCGACGGCTTCGACCCCGCGCAGCTCTCCCCATTTGTAGATCGCCTGTTTCCAGGCGCTCGAATCCATCATCCGGGCACGCACGTCAGCCGCGATCTGCTCCCACACGCGCGGCGCAAGCAGCAGGAACGTCGGCCCGATCTCGCGCAGATCGGCCATGACCGTCGCCTGTTCCTCAGGGAAGTTCACCTTCATCCGCGCGATCAGGTTCCAGCCGACCGAGTACATCTGCTCCATGACCCAGGACAGCGGCAGCACCGCGACATACTCGTCGTCGGGACCTTTGGGATCGGCCACGAGATAGGAGGCGGCATGGCCGAGGAAGGCGCGATGCGTCCACTCGGCAAGCTTGGGGTGCGAGGTCGTGCCCGAGGTCGTGCACAATATGGCGACATCATCGGCACGCGTCGCGGCGACCATGCGTTCGTAGCATCCGGGATCGCTGTCCAGCGCAACCTGGCCTAATGCCTCAAGATCGGCAACAAACATGAGGCGAGGGTCGTCGTACTTCCGCATGCCGCGCGGATCGAGATAGATGATCCGTTCGACGCTCGGAATGCGCCCCGCCAGACTGAGGAACTTGTCGACCTGCTCCTCGTCCTCCGCGATCACCACTTTCGGCGAGGCATAGTCGACGAGATAGGCAATCTCGTCCTCCAGCGCATCGCGATAGATGCCGAGGCTCCGGGCCCCGCAGGCATGCGCGGCAATCTCGCCCCAAACCCACGCCGGGCGGTTGTCGCCGATCAACACGACCACGTCGCCGGACGCGACACCCAGGGCGGCAAGACCGGTCGACATGCGCCGCACATGATGTTCGACCGAACGCCACGTGTAGGCGGTCCAGATGCCAAACTCCTTCTCGCGCTGCGCGACCAGATCGGGAGATTGCCTGGCGTTGCGCGCAAGCATCCGCGGCAAGGTGTCATGGAGCGCGACCTCGGCCGGGACACTGGACGTCGACGGCCAGCCGCAGGTCGAGCCGTGCACCTGCACGATCTCGGTGCGCACATCCATCATTGGGCCACGAGCTCCTCGTGGAGCGGCGAGTCGCCCTCGCCCAGATAGGCGCGCCGCACGTGCTCGTTGGCCAGCACCTCCTCCGGGGTCCCCTCGCAGATCTTCCTGCCGAAATCGAGCACCATGACCCGGTGCGAGATGTCCATCACCACGCCCATGTCGTGCTCGATCATGATCACCGTTTTGCCGAGCTCCTGGTTGAGATCGACGACGTAACGGGCCATGTCCTCCTTCTCCTCGAGGTTCATGCCGGCCATCGGCTCGTCGAGCAGGATCAGCTCGGGCTCGATAGCGATCGCGCGCGCAAGCTCGACGCGCTTGCGCAGGCCGTAGGGCAGCGTACCAGCCGGCTCGTTCCGCACGTGCTGGATCTCGAGAAAGTCGATGATGTCCTCGACCTTGCGACGATGCTCCTGCTCCTCGCGCTGCGCACCGCCGACCCAATACAGCATGCCGGTCACGAAATTGTTGCGCATCAAATGGTGGCGGCCAACCATGATGTTGTCGAGCACCGACATGTGGCTGAACAGGGCCAGATTCTGAAACGTGCGCCCGATGCCGAGGCGGGCGCGGTCGTTGATCGACGAGCGGGCGAGCGAATGGCCCTTGTAGAATAGCTGGCCCTTCGTTGGGCGATAGCGGCCCGAGATGCAGTTGAGCATCGACGTCTTGCCCGCCCCGTTGGGGCCGATGATCGAGAACACCTGGCCCTTCTCGACATGGAAGCTCACATCGGCCAGCGCCCGCACGCCGCCGAACTGGATCGAAACGTCCGACGCCTCCAGGATGTTCTCGGCGGCGCTCACGCGGCCGGCTCCGAGCATTCGCCCGCCAGTTCGAACGCAGGGACTTCGCGCGCGCTGATCAAAGCGCGCCGCAAGCGGGACGCGGGCCACGTTTCCGGATGCCGGACGATATCCTTGTCGTTGCGGCGATAAGCGGGCTCGCCCGGATGAAGATGGGCGCCGCTGGACGGCCTGGAGAACGTGTCGGCGCGAGCGGCGTCGGTCGCCACAGCCATCCTCCCAGTTCGCCCGGTCGCGGCCCGCGGACCATGCGCCCCGCCGCCGTTCACCGGCGACCTTGTTGTCAGAGGCATAAGAAAGTGGGCTCACGCCGAGGTCAAGTCAGCACTTTGTCGATCCCAACGGCTGTCGATCCGGGCGCGTCCGGGCCTGCGACCGCCGCCGGCCCATCGCCGGGAGGTCGCGGCCCGACGAGACGGATAGCTATGCCAGCCAGCGCTTGCGCCGTCGATAATGCTTACCCTCGCGGAATGATTTGCGGCGGCCTTCGGCGATGCCGAGATAGAACTCCTTGACGTCCTCGTTCGCGCTCAATGCGCTGGCCTCGCCGTCGAGCACGACCCGCCCGTTTTCGAGCACATAGCCGTGGCGCGCATATCTCAGCGCCATGCGCGTATTCTGCTCGGCGAGCAGGAACGAGACCCCCTCCCTGGCGTTTAGATCGCCGACGATCTCGAAAATCTCCTCGACAAGCTGTGGCGCAAGCCCCATCGACGGCTCGTCCAGCAGGATCATCTTGGGCCGAGACATCAGCGCGCGCCCGATCGCGCACATCTGCTGTTCGCCGCCGGAAATGTAGCCCGCGGTGGAGCCGCGGCGCTCTTTCAGCCGCGGGAAATAGGAATAGACGAGGTCGAGGTCACGCCGGATGGCGGCACTGCCGTCGGGCCGTGTGAACGCACCGGTCAGGAGGTTTTCTTCGACCGAAAGGTGCGCGAAGCAATGGCGCCCCTCCATCACCTGAATGCAGCCGCGTCGCACCAGCTCGTTGGGTGATCGCGCATGCACCTCTTCACCATCGAAGACGATGCTTCCCTTGGTCACCACGCCGCGCTCGGCCGACAGCAAATTCGAAATCGCTTTCAGCGTCGTGGATTTTCCGGCGCCATTCGCGCCCAGGAGGGCCACGATCTCGCCCCTGGGGACCGCGAGCGATACGCCCTTGAGAACGAGAATGACGTGATCGTAAACGACCTCGACATTGTTGACGGAGAGGATCTGAGCGGCCGCGCCCCGCGCCTCGGACACGGAGGACGCGGGCGGAACCGCCGCCCCCTTCAGATCGCGGCCGGGGTCGACCGGAGCCGGCATCAGTTCGTCGCCAGACACCCGGGCGTGATCTTCTTTTCGGCCGCATATCTGGCGGCGGCCTCCTTGACCATCGGCACGATCACGTTGTCGTCGCTCACGTACCAATCGGATGTGATCTTCCAGTTCTTGCCGTCCCAGGTCTGGATGCGGCCCGTACGCGCCCCTTCGTGGTCGGCGCACGACACCTTGATCGGCCGCAGCACGCCCTCGAAACCGAGTTCCTTGATGCGTTCGGCGGTCAGGTCGAGGTTCTCGAGGCCCCAGCGCACCTGCTCGCCCGTGAGCGGCTTCTTGCCAAATTTCTCCTGCGCCGTGCGGATCGCTTCCACGCCCAGCATGGCGTCGATCAAGCCGCGCACATAGAGGATTTCGCCGGTCTCCTCCCATTTGGCCAAGCCCTGGCCCTTGTCGTAGAGGAACTTCTTGAGATCCTCGTGCAGCTTGAATTGACCCGACGTGTGCTGCAGCGTCACCGCGTTATATCCCTTGGCGCCATCCTCGGCCGGGCGCACGTCCGGCTCGGCTCCCGGACCACCACACGCCGTACATCTTCTCGCGCGGAAAGCCGACCGCAACCGCCTCCTTGATGGCGGTGGAGTTCATCACGCCCCAGCCCCACAGGATGACATAGTCGGGACGGTTCTGGCGGACCTGCAGCCACGTCGCCTTCTGCTCGACGCCGGGATGCGTCACGGGCAGCAGCAGCGGCTCGAAGCCATGAGCCTGCGCGCGCTTCTGCAGCAGCGCGATCGGCTCCTTGCCGAAGGGCGAGTCGTGATAGACCAGCGCGATCTTCTTGCCCTTGAGCTTGTCGAACCCGCCTTCCTTGTTGGCGATGTGCTGCAGGATGATGTCGGCGGCCGTCCAATACGTGCCGAGCAGCGGGAAATTCCACTGGAATACCGAGCCGTCGCGCGATTCCGACCGGCCGTAGCCCATGGTGATGAGCGGGATCTTGTCGATCGGCGCCTTCTCGGTGAGGGCAAAGGTGATGCCGGTCGAGAGCGGGATGACGTAGGCCGCGCCGGTCGGACCCTTGCCCTTCAGGCGCTCATAGCACTCGACGCCGCGATCGGTGGCATAGCCGGTGTCGCACTCCTCGAACACGATCTTGACGCCGTTGATGCCGCCGTCCCGTTCGTTCACCAGCTTGTAGTAGTCGGCCAAGCCGTTTGCGAACGGGATGCCGTTCGGCGCATAGGCGCCGGTGCGATAGACCAAGTTCGGGATGAACTGCTCGTTCTGCGCCAACGCCGGCGCGGCGAGCGTGCCGGCGCCCAGCAGCGCCACCAGCGCGATACCGACGTTTTTTCCATTCATTGCCGTCTTCTCCGTGGACAGCCCGGAGCGACCCCGTCCCAGCCGGCGATCCTGCGGAATTCTACTCCCGGTCCGGGCCCTAGTGTGCCCGCTAATTGTCGCGGCCTCAATATGGGAACGGCCACAGCCGAAGCTTCTCCTTGGCGATCGCCCACAGCCGGGCGAGGCCGTGCGGTTCGACGACCAGGAAAAACACGATCATGGCGCCAAACAGCATGAACTCGATGTGCGAGATCATCGCTGTCGACATCGCGATCCCGAGCCACGACGGCAACTGGTTGAGGAAAATCGGAACGAGCACAATGAAGGCGGCGCCCAGAAACGAGCCGAGGATGGTGCCGAGTCCGCCGATGATGATCATGAACAGCACTTGAAACGAACGATTGACGTCGAACGCCAACGGCTCCCACGATCCGAGTCGCAGAAAGGCCCATAGCGCCCCGGCGATCCCGATATAGAACGACGACACCGCGAAGGCCGAAAGCTTGGCATGCAGCGGCCTGATGCCGATGATCTCGGCTGCGACATCCATGTCGCGCATGGCCATCCACATGCGTCCGATCCAGCTGCGCACCAGGTTCTTGGCCGCGAGCGCGAGCACCACCGTCATCGCGAGCACGAGGATGTAGGTCTTGCCCGGCGTGTCGATTGGAACGCCGAACAGTTCGATCCGGCTCACCGCGACCGAGCCGGATGGCGTGTAGTTGGTAAACCACTTGACGCGTGCGAAGGCCCACTCGAGGAAAAACTGCGAGGCCAGCGTTGCGACCGCGAGGTAGAAACCCTTGATACGCAGCGACGGCAACCCGAACACGATGCCGACCAACATCGCCATCACGCCGGCGAACAAGAAGACCAGGATGATGTTGGTTTCCGGCAGCCGCAGCGCGAGGTTGTAGGCGGAATAGGCGCCGACTGCCATGAACCCGCCGGAGCCGAGCGAGAGCTGGCCGCAATAGCCGGTGAGGATATTGAGCCCGATCGCGGCGATGGAGAGAATAAGCACCGGGATCAACACTTCGGTATAGAGATATTGCCCGGCGAACAGCGGCACGCCGAGAAACGCAAATGCAACCAGGCCAATGACGAACCACCGGTCTTGTGCGATCGGAAAGATGGCCTGATCGGCCTGGTAGGAGGTCTTGAACTGGCCGGTTTCGCGATAGAACACGGCGTCACACCCGCTCGATGATGCGTTCGCCAAACAGGCCTTGCGGACGGACGAGCAGGAACACGAGCGCGAGCACGTAGGCGAACCAGTTTTCGATGCCGCCGCCGGCCAGATCGAAAGCGCGCACGAGCACGGGCGCCAGAAACACTTCTGCGAGCTTCTCGCCTGCGCCGATGATCAAACCGCCGACGATCGCGCCCGGGATGGACGTCAAGCCGCCGAGAATAAGCACCGGGAACGCCTTGAGCGCGATCAGCGAGAGCGAAAACTGAACGCCGAGCTTGGCGCCCCACATCATGCCGGCCACCAAGGCGACGAGGCCGGAAACCGCCCACACCAGAAACCAGATCCGGTTGAGCGGGATGCCCACGGATTGCGCGGCCTGGTGATCGTCGGCGACCGCACGCAGCGCGCGGCCGACCCGCGTCACCTGAAAGAACACGGCGAGCACGAGCACCATGACGGCACAGATCGTGGCGGCAATCAGCTCGGCCGGATCGATCAGCAGCCCGCCGGGAAACACCGACTCCAAGATGAAGATGGGATTCGTCGGCAGCCCCAGGCTGATCCTGTAGACGTCGCTGCCCCAGATCGTCTGCCCAAAGCCCTCGAGAAAATAGGCGATCCCGAGCGTCGCCATGAACAGGATGATCCCTTCCTGATTGACGAGACGGCGCAGGACCAGGAACTCGATCGCATAGGCAAGCGCGATCATGACCAGGACCGACAGTGCAAACGCGAAGACGAGCGGCATGAACTCGGAGAGTCGCGCGAACGACAGCGCGGCGAACAGCACCATCGCACCCTGCGCGAAGTTGAACACGCCCGAGGCCTTGAAGATCAGCACGAAACCGAGCGCGACCAGCGAGTAGAGCACGCCGGTGAGAAGCCCGCCGATCAGCGTTTCCAGCACGGGCCCCATCATGGCGCCCTCAGCTCGCTCCGCCAGCGGCCGCAGCAGCGGTCGAAGGCGGCATCGGCAAGGACGCGGGCGGCCGGCACGTTGCCCGTCATGGTTCTCATCTCGATGGCTCGGGCCCGAGATAGGCCTCGATCACGGCTTGGTTGCCCTGGACCTCGGCCGGCGTACCGTCGGCGATCTTGATGCCGTGATCGAGCACGACGACACGATCGGACAGATCCATCACCACGCCCATGTCGTGCTCGATCAGCGCGATGGTGGTGCCGTAGAGATTGTTGACGTCGAGGATGAAGCGGGACATGTCCTCCTTCTCCTCCAGATTCATTCCGGCCATCGGCTCGTCGAGCAGCAAGAGATCGGGCTCCATCGCAAGCGCGCGACCGAGTTCAACCCGCTTCTGCAAGCCATAGGGGAGCTTGCCGACCTGGACCTTGCGGATATGCTGGATCTTGAGGAAGTCGATGATCTCCTCGACGCGGTGACGGTGCTCCATCTCTTCGGTCAGCGCCGGCCCGAGCCGCAACAGCTGCCAGAGCAAGCCGCGGCGCATCTTCAGCGTACGCCCCGCCATGATGTTGTCGAGCGCCGTCATGCCCTTGAACAGGGCGACGTTCTGGAACGTGCGGGCAATGCCCCCCAGCGCCGCCTCGTAGGGACGCATGTGCGGACGCGGCCTGCCCCTGAAAGTGATGCGGCCATGCTGGGGCTGATAGAAGCCGTTGATGACATTGAGCATCGACGTCTTGCCCGCGCCGTTCGGGCCGATAATGGCGCGGATCTCGCCCTTGCGGATATCGAATGAAACGCCGGTGACCGCCTTTACGCCGCCGAAGGCGAGCGACACGTCCTCGACCGCGAGCAGCACATCGCCAGCCGCAATGTCCCGGCCGCCCGGCCTCGTTGTGCCGTAGCCCTCACCACCGTCATTGCGGCCCGACGAACGAAGCGAGTGGCGGCCGGAATTCATGACCCCGGCCCGTGCACAAATATGCCGGGCTCGCCGGTGTCGCTTTCGCTGCGCACAAAGGCGCATGGCCCGTTCATGCCACCCTCTCCAGGACGGGCACCGGCACCGTCTCCACGTCGCGAATTTTCACGCGCGCGGAGAGCGTGACCTTGCGGCCGTCCTCGAATGTCACGTCGGTGGAGATATCGGCCTCGCGTGAACCGTCATAGAGCGCGTTGATGAAGGGCGCATAACGCTCGGCGACAAAGCCGCGGCGGACCTTCTGCGTGCGAGTGACTTCGCCGTCGTCGGCATCGAGCTCCTTGTGCAGGATGAGAAAGCGCCGGATCTGCGCTCTCGCCATGGCCCCCTCTTCGGCCAGCGAACGGTTCACTTCCTCCACGTGGCGGGCGAGCATGTCGTACACCAGCGGATGCGCGGCCAGCTCCTGATAGGAGCCATAGGCGATGTTGTTGCGCTCGGCCCAGCTCCCGACCGCGCCGAGGTCGATGTTCAACATCGCGCACACGAAGTCATGCGCGTCGCCCTGCACCACCGCTTCGCGGATATTGGGATAGTATTTGAGCTTGTTCTCGATGTATTTCGGCGCGAACAACGAGCCGTCGTTGAGACGGCCGACGTCCTTGGCGCGGTCGATGATCTTGAGATGGCCGGTCTTGGGATCGATGAAGCCGGCGTCGCCGGTTTTGACATAGCCGTCCGCGGTCATGACTTCGGCGGTCCTGGCCTCGTCCTTCAAATAACCTACGAACATGCCCGGCGACTTGAACAGGACCTCGCCGTTCTCGGCGATGCGCAGATCGACGTTGGTCATGGCTGCTCCGACGGTGTCGGCGTAGATCTTCCCGTCCGGCTGCGCGGTGAGATAGAGGAAGGCTTCGGTCTGGCCGTAGAGCTGCTTCAGATTGAGCCCGATCGAGCGAAAGAACGAAAACAGATCGGGACCGATCGCTTCGCCCGCGGTATAGGCGGTGCGCACGCGCGAGAGACCGAGCACGTTCTTGAGCGGGCCGTAGATGAGGAATTCGCCGAGCGCGTAGAGCACACGGCCCGCGATCGGCACGCGCTCGCCATTGAGGATCTTCTCGCCATAGCGCCGTGCGACGCCGAGGAAGGCGTGAAACAGCCGCCGCTGGAGCGGACCCGCATCTTCCATGCGGATCATCACCCCGGTGAGCATCTGCTCGAATACCCGTGGCGGAGCGAAAAAGAAGGTCGGGCCGATCTCCCTCATGTCCTGCATGGCGGTGTCGGCGCTCTCCGGACAGGCAATGCAGAAACCCGCGACCAGCGCTTGCGCATAGTTGAGATAATGGTCCCCGACCCAAGCGAGCGGCAGGTAAGCGAGCGCCTCGTCGCGTGCGGTGAGCTGGTCGAAAGCGACCGTGTCGGAGGCGGCATTGATACAGCCGATGGCGGACAGTACGACGCCCTTCGACTGGCCCGTGGTGCCCGACGTATAGAGAATGATCGAACGGTCCGAGCCGCTGCCCGCCTCGATTTCGCGGTCGAGCCACTGGCCAAGCGCGGGCTCCTCGGCGAGCGCGTCGCGACCGTCCGAGATGACGTCGGCGATGGCGCGGAGGCGGCCATGGTCGTAATCGCGCAGGCCGCGCCGCTCGTCGTAGACGATCCGTTCGAGCTTCGGCAGCCGCTCGGCGAGGGACAGAAGCTTGTCGACCTGTTCCTGGTCCTCGACCGCGGCAAAGCGCGCGTCGGAATGGGCGAGCACAAAGGCGACTTCGTCGGCGCCCGCGTCGGCGTAAACCGGCACCGGGACGGCCCCAAGCATCTGCGCCGCCGTCACCGACCAGTAGAGCTTGGGCCGATTCGAGCCCACGATGGCCATGGTGTCACCGCGCTTGAGGCCGAGGCGGGCGAGCCCTGCCGCATATGCGCGCACCTCCTCCAGTACCTGCTCCCAGGTCCAGACCTGCCAGATGCCGAGATCCTTGTGTCGATACGCCGGCCGGCCCGCGTAACGGCGGGCATTTCGAATCAGGAGCTTGGGGAACGTGTCCGCGCGCGCCGCGTCGGTCGCCACGGCAATTCTCCCGGTCTACAGCGCCAAATCCCCGCGGGCGCATCGGCCCTCGCCGCCGTTCACCGGCAGCCTGTTGTCAACTCATAAGAAAATGGGCTTGGGCCGAGGTCAAGTCAGAGTTGATGCGGGTCACCGCGCTGAGCACCGGTTTCCGCGCGCCGAGGCGAGGCCGGCCAAGGCTACTCCGCGGCCTTGAGCAGCGGCGCGGGGCCGGCGCGAAACTGGTCGAGCAGGGCGGCTTCGTCCGCCTTCGCGGCCGCGAGGTGGCGCATCTTGACGTGGCCGAAGCCGCGGATTTTTTCCGGAATGGCGGCGAGCCCCACCGCGATGTGGTGGTTGTCACCATTGAGCTTTGCGAGCAGCTCGTCGAGCAGCACCTCGTAGTCGCGCACGAGCGCCCGCTCGGTCCTGCGCTCGGCCGAATACCCGAACGGATCGAAGGCCGTGCCGCGCAGGACCTTGAATTTGGCGAGCAACCCAAACAGTGGGAAAATCCACGGGCCGAACGTCATCTTCTTCGGCTCGCCGGTGACCTTGTCCCGTCGGGCGAGCAGAGGCGGAGCGAGATGTACGTGGAAACGCAGCTGCTCGCCGCCGAGTTCGCTGTTCACCTGCTTCACGAAGGCTCCATCGGAGTAAAGGCGGGCCACCTCGTATTCGTCCTTGTAGGCCATCAACTTGAACAGGTAGCGCGCGACCGCTTCGGCCAAGCCGGTCTTACCGGGCGCGCGGGCCGCCTCGACCGCCTGCGTCCTCTCGACCCAGCGGCGGTAGCGCGCCGCGTAGGCGGCATTCTGATATTCGGTGAGGAACGCGACGCGGCGCGCGACCACCTCCTCGAACGACTGCGAAAGCGTCCGCGCGTCACTGGTCGGCCCCGACCCCCGCGTGATGAGCGCCTCGACCGCAGCCGGATCCACTGCGGCGCGGCGGCCCCATTCGAAGGCGGCCTTGTTCATCTCCACGGCTTCGCCGTTGAGCTCGATCGCGCGCTCGATCGACGCGGCCGCGAGCGGAATCGCCCCGAGCTGGTAGGCATAGCCGACGAGAAAGATATTGGCGCCGACGCTGGCGCCGAACAGCGCGGTCGCGGCCCGCGTCGCGTCGATGAAGTGCGTCTTCTCGCGCCCGGCGTCCGTCAGGATCGCGCGCTTGAGCCGTTCCGTCGGCAGTGAAAAATCGGCATTGCGGGTGAAATCGCCGGGCAGGAACTCGGCGAGGTTGATGACCATCTCGGTCTTGCCATGCTTGACCGCGGCCAGCACCTTCTTGTTGCCGGCCACCACGATATCGCCGCCGAGCACAAGATCCGCGCCACCGGCTGCGATTCTGATCGCGTGGATATCCTCGGAGCGCTCGGCAATGCGCATGTGGCTGTAGACCGCGCCGCCCTTCTGCGCGAGCCCGGCCATGTCGAGCACGCCGACGCCCTTGCCCTCGAGATGCGCCGCCATGCCGAGGATGCCGCCGATAGTGACGATGCCGGTGCCGCCGACACCGGTCACGATGATGTCGTAGGTCTGGCCGATCGGCGGCAGCGTCGGCTGCGGCAGCAACACCGGGTCGTGGGACGCGGCAATGCCCGTGCCCCGCTTCAGCTTGCCGCCGTGCACGGTCACGAACGAGGGGCAGAAGCCCTTCACGCAGGAGAAGTCCTTGTTGCAGCTCGACTGGTCGATGGTGCGCTTGCGGCCCCATTCGGTCTCAAGCGGCTGCACCGACACGCAGTTCGATTTCACGCCGCAATCGCCGCAGCCTTCGCAGACCAGCTCATTGATGATCACCCGCTTGTCCGGGTCGGGGAAAAGACCGCGTTTTCGGCGGCGCCGCTTCTCGGCGGCGCAGGTCTGGTCGTAGATCAGCACCGTCACGCCCGGGATCTTCGCAAGCTCCTGCTGGACCGGGATCACCTCGTCGCGGTGGTGAATGGTCAGCCCGCGCGGCCAGTCTTCATGCTTGTCGTATTTCCAGGGCTCGTCGGTCACCACGACGACGCGCTTTGCGCCTTCCGCCGCCACCTGACGGGCAATCTGCGGCACCGTCAGCCCGCCGTCATTGGCTTGCCCGCCGGTCATGGCGACGGCGTCGTTGAACAGGATCTTGTAGGTGATGTTCACGCCCGAAGCGATGGCGCCACGGATCGCCATGTAGCCGGAATGGTTGTAGGTGCCGTCGCCGAGATTCTGGAAAACGTGCGGCCGCTTGGAGAACGGCGCCTCGCCGATCCAGTTCGCACCCTCCCCGCCCATCTGGGTAAAGCCCAGCGTCGAGCGGTCCATCCACTGCGCCATATAATGGCAGCCGATGCCGGCATAGGCGCGCATGCCTTCCGGCACCACCGTCGACGAATTGTGCGGGCAGCCCGAGCAGAAATAGGGAATGCGCACCGCGACATCCTGGGTCTCGGCCAGAATCCGCTGCGCCTCCTTCAGCGCGGCGACCCGTGCCGCGATCTCCTCGTTGGGACCGACCCTCTGCAGGATGCGCTCGCCAATGCAGATCGCAACCTCGTTGGGATCGAGCGCACCCTTCACCGGGAACAGCCAATTGCCGCGCTCGTCCTTCTTGCCGATGCAGACCGGCTGGTTGGCGGTGCCGTAAAGCTCTTCGCGCACCTGCACCTCGATCAGCGAGCGCTTCTCCTCTACCACGATGATGAGCTCGAGGCCGTCGGCGAATTGCTTGAGGTCGTCGCGGCTGATCGGCCAGGGGCATCCGATCTTGTAGAGCCGGATGCCGAGATCGTTGCACTTGACCTCGTCGATTCCGAGCTCGTCGAGCGCCTGGCGCACATCGAGATAGCTCTTGCCGACCGTGATGACGCCGATCTTCGGCTTGCGCCCGCCCGAGGTGATGTACTTGTTGAGCTTGTTCGCGCGCACGAAAGCGAGCATGGCATCGCGCTTGTAGTCGTGCAGCCGCGCTTCCTGCCCAAGGACGGTGTCACGCAGGCGGATGTTGAGCCCGCCTTCCGGCATCGCGAAGTCTTGCGGGATGACGATGTTGACGCGCTCCAGGCTGCCGTCGATCACGGCGGTCGATTCCACCGTCTCGTGCATGGACTTGAGCGCGACCCAGCTGCCGCAGAACCGCGACATCGCCCAGCCATAGAGGCCGTAATCGAGAATCTCCTGAACGCCGGCGGGATTCAGGATCGGGATCATGACGTCGATGAAGTGATATTCGGATTGATGCGCCGTGGTGGAGGATTCGGCGGTGTGGTCATCGCCCATCAGCGCCAGGACGCCGCCATGCTTCGAGGTGCCGGCGAAATTGGCGTGGCGGAAGACGTCTCCGGTGCGGTCGACGCCCGGCCCTTTGCCGTACCAGAGCCCGAATACGCCGTCGAACCTGCCCTCTCCGCGCAACTCCGCCTGCTGCGAGCCCCAGATCGCGGTGGCGGCGATGTCCTCGTTGACCCCGCCCTGGAACCGGACGTCGTATTTGTCGAGCGCGCGCTGGGCGCGAATGAACTGCAGGTCGAGGGTGCCGAGCGGCGATCCGCGATAGCCGGTCACATAGCCCGCGGTGTTGAGGCCCGCCCGGCGGTCGCGCTCCTTCTGCATCAAGCACAGGCGCACGATCGCCTGAAAGCCGGTGACGAAGATCCGGCTTTTGGCGAGGTCGTATTTGTCGTCGAGCGTGACGTGGTTGAGCGCCATCGCGCGCGCCTCCGCGGCATTGCGAGCCTGCGCGGCACGACGGCCGCCGGGATATTCGACTCGTTCCAAGGATATAGGCCGAGCGGGCGTGGCAGCAATGCCAAGAAGTTGAGAAGCCTGGCAATTTCACGGCGGGCGCCGCCACGGCAACGAAGTGTCGGGCGACCGGCCCGCCGCGCATTTTGGCGCAATGCAGCACAACGGTTCGCATGCAGCGCGGACATCGTGCCAATGCCTTTGCGCGGGCTGGCCGCGGTCGGAGGCGTGCTTTACAACCGGCGTCAAAGGTGACGGCGCGCATGCCGCCGATCACGCATAAATATTAGGGACCGGAACGCCCCTGCCGATGGATGCCTACGCCGATCGCCGTGAGGCCACGCCCCTCACGCATCGACAGACCCTGCTGATCGTGCTGGGCGTGCTGCTGCCGACGTTCATGGGGTCGCTCGACCAGACCATTCTGGCGACGGCGCTGCCGACGATCGGACGCGATTTCGACGATGTGCACAACCTGCCCTGGCTGATCACCGCCTATCTGCTGGCGTCGACCGCGGTCATCCCGCTCTACGGCAAGATCGCGGACATTCACGGGCGCCGGTTCACGTTGCGCATTGCGATCCTGACCTATATGGCCGGCTCGCTGGTTTGCGCGCTCGCACCGAACATGCTGGTTCTGATCCTGGGCCGCGTCCTGCACGGCCTCGGCGGCGGCGGGCTGTCGTCCATGGGCATGGTCGTGCTCGCCGATCTGGTCGCGCCCAAGGAGCGCGGCCGCTATTACGGCTACTTCGCTGCGACCTACACCACGGCCGGTGGCAGCGGCCCGTTGCTCGGCGGGTTGATCGCCGACCATCTGCATTGGTCGGTCATCTTCTGGATCAATATTCCGATGGGGCTTGCGGCATTGGCGATCACGACATCGCTGCTGCGCCGCCTTCCGCGCTACGAGCGGCCGCATCTCCTTGACCTCCTCGGCGCCGCGCTGATCGTGGGCGCGAGCGTAGCTTTCATGCTGGCGTTGAACCTGGCCGGCGTCCGTTATCCCTGGACGTCGTTGCCGATCCTGGCGCTCTTTGCCCTTGCGCTGATCATGGCCGCGCTTTTCGTGCTGCGCTTGCTGACGGCGCCCGAGCCGCTGATCCCGATCTCCATTCTCAAGAATCCGATCGTGCGTTGCGCAATGGCGGCCAATGCCTTCGGCTGGGGCGCCATCATCGGGCTCAACGTGTTTCTGCCGATCTACCTGCAGCGGGTGATGGGGCTTTCACCCAGCAATGCCGGTCTTAGCCTGGTGGTGTTCATGGTGGCCCTCAACACCAGCGCGGGCTTCGCCGGCCAAGTGCTCGGCCGCGTGCGCCACTACAAGCTGCTGCCGATGGGGGCGCTCCTCATCTCGATCGGGACGGTCGCGACGCTGGGATGGCGAGCGGACAATATGACTCCGCTCTCGTTCGAGATCATGCTGATCTTGATCGGAGCCGGCTTCGGGCCCCTGCCCTCGCTCACCGCCGTCGCCATGCAGAACATGGTGGCGCGGCATCAGCTCGGCATTTCGGTGGGGACGATGAACTTCAGCCGGAACCTCTACGCCACCATGCTGATCGCGGTCTTCGGAGCGATCGTCCTGGCCGGCACGGTGGTGGGTCAACCGCTTGACAGCGCGTTACAGGCGGGGATTTCCGCCACTGCTTTCGGACGGGTGTTCTTCGTCGCCGCGGCCAGCATGTCGATCGCACTGATCGCGATCGTGCTGATGGAAGAAAAGCCGCTGCAGACCGGCGCCGAGCTCGACGCGCAATAGGCCGCCGCCCGCGGCGGCCGGCTTACGCCACCTTGCGCTCGAGGAGCTCCATCTCGGCCGCCACCACCTCGTCCGTATGCACGACGAAACGCTTGAGCACGTTCGGTCCAAAGGTCGTGCTGAACGCCACGTCGGCGGCGTCACGACCGCGCGCCATCACGATGCGGCCGATGCGGGGAATGTTGTGACGGGCGTCGAACGCGTACCAGCTGCCGCCGAGAAAGACCTCGAACCAGGCGCTGAAATCCATCGGCTCGGGCTCCGGCGGAACGCCGATGTCGCCGAGATAACCGGTGCAGTAGCGCGCCGGGATATTCATGCAGCGGCACAGCGTGATCGCGAGATGGGCAAAGTCGCGGCAGACGCCGCGGCGCTCGATGATGACGTCGGTCGCGGTCTTGGTGGCGCGCGCGTGCTGATAGCCGAAGCGCACGTGGGAATGCACGAAATCGCAGATCGCCTGCACCCGCGCCCAGCCCGGCGGCGTCTGGCCGAAGCGCGACCACGCGGCCTCCATCAGGCGCTCGGTCTCGCAATACCGGCTGGCCAGCAGGAACACGAGGGCGTCGTGCGGCAGCTCGGCGATTTCGTGCTGGCGCGCGGCAGGCTCGACCGCGTCCGGCAGTCCCGAATCCGCGACCAGAGCGTCGGTGAAAATTTCCAGCTGGCCCGGCGGCGCCACCAGACGGGTGCAGACGTTGCCGAATGCGTCGAGATAGCGCGTGAACGGCACCGCGGGCGAGACGCGAAGCTGGTCGGGCTTGATAATGTCGGCGGCGCGTGACGGATGCACATTGAGCATCAGCATCATCGGCGTGCGCGCAACGAAGTCGTAGCTGATCTCGAAGCCAACACGAATTTTCATGGAAGATCTCGGCTCGTGCCAGGGAAGTCGACGCAAACCATCAACCCGGAGAACGTTCTCCCGTCCAAGGCCGGCTGCGATACAGGATTATGGGGATCAGCACCAGTAACTTTTAGCGTTGCATTGCAACACGACTTCGCGACTACTGTGAGCGGCCAATTATGAACCTGAATGCCGTCGATTTAGGGGTAATTCGTCTGATTAATCTCTGTTTGACTATTTATTGATCCAAGCTCGCCTAAGCGGGATGCACAGCTGCGAGGGCTTGCCCAAGGACGCGGCAAGCACGCGGCAACCTCCCCTCATACCCTGTTACCACCGCCCCAGGTCCAGAAGTCGCGGCCTTCGTCCTTCATGAAGCGCGCCAGCACCATGTTGTGGACCTCGGAGGCGCCGTCGACGAGGCGTGCCTGGCGGGCGTAGCGGTAGATCCATTCCAGGACGGTGTCCTTGGAATAGCCGCGCGCGCCATTGAGCTGGATCGCCACGTCGGCCGCCTGATGCAAAGCGTCGGCCACGTGCACCTTCGCCATGGAGATTTCCTTGCGCGCGCGGTCGCCCTGATCGAGCTTCCAGGCCGCGTGCATGACCAGGAGCCGCCCGATCTGGATCTGGTGCGCGACCTCGCCGAGCTTGATCTGCACGCTCTCGCGGTCGGCCAGCCGGATACCGAAGCCTTCGCGGTCCGCCACGTAGCCCTGCGCGATTTCCATGCACCGCTTGGCCAGGCCGAGCCAGCGCATGCAATGGGTGAGCCGTGCCGGCCCCAGCCTGATCTGGGTGACGCGCAACCCGTCGCCCACCTTCATCAGCACGTTCTCGTCCGGTACTTCGAGACCTTCAAAGGCAAGCTCGCAGTGACCGCCATGTTCCTCCGGCCCCATGATCGGGATGCGGCGCAGGATGCGCCACCCGGGCTGGTCGCGGTGATAGAGGAAAGCCGTGAGCCCGCGCCGCGTATCGTCCGAGGTGCGCGCGAGCAGGATGAAATGCTCGGCGACGCCGGCGCCCGTGATGAACCACTTGTGGCCGTGGATCACCCAGGCGTCGCCTTTCTTCTCCGCGCGGGTGCGGATCATGTCGGGATCGGAGCCGCCGCCGGGCGCGGGCTCGGTCATGGCGAAGGAGGAACGCACCTTGCCGTCGACGATGGGCCGCAGCCATTTGTCCTTCTGCGCCGGCGTGCCCACCAGCGCGAGCACATTCATATTGCCGTCGTCCGGCGCGGCGCAGTTGAACGCGAGCGGCCCGAAGATCGAACGATTCGCTTCCTCGTACATCGCGGCCCAGCCGACGATCGGCAGCGCCATGCCGCCGTACGCCTTCGGCGCCTGCGGCGCCCACAAGCCCTCGGCCTTGGCCTTGGCCTGCACGTCGCGCAACACGTCGAGGCGGATGTTCTCGTGCTCGTCGTAATTCGTCCGCGCGGCTTCCAGCGGCAGCACATGCTCCTCGACGAAACGCCGCGTGCGCAGGCGGATGTCCTCGATCTCGGGCGGAAGGGTGAAGTCCATGGTCGGTCCTCAGTGACGTGCACGCTCGCGTCCCGAAGCTACCCCCTGAGCGCCACCATCTGGCCGCCGTCGACCACGATGGTGGTACCCGCGATGTAGCGGCCGGCATCGGAGACCAGCAGCAGCAACGCGCCGTCGAGATCGCGTTCCTCGCCGAAGCGTCCGACGGGGATTTCGCGTTTGATCGCGGCGCCCTGCTCGCTCAGCAGATATTCGCGGTTGAGATCGGTTACGATCCAGCCCGGCGCGATGGCGTTGACCCGGATGCCCTTGAAGGCAAGCTCGAGACCGAGGGCCTTGGTGAGCTGGACGATGCCGGCCTTCGCCACCGCATAGGCCGCCGTGCCCTTGGCAACGCCGAAGCCCAGCACCGAGGCGATGTTGACAATGGCGCCGCCCTTCTTCGCGGCGAGCATCCGGCGGGACGCTTCCTGCGCCCAGAAGAACACTGCATCCAGATTGGTGCCAAGGACGCGCCGCCACTCTTCCGCCGGCAGATCGACGGCGCGGTTCGCATGCGCCACGCCGGCATTGTTGACCAGGATGGTGACGGTGCCGAAGGCCCTCTCGGCATCGTCGAATGCCCGCATCATCGCGTCACGATCGAGCACGTCGGCCGCGATCGCAACGGCACGGCCGCCCGCCTGCTCGATGCGCGCCTGCACCGCCGCGAGTTTCTCCGTGCGGCGGGCAACCAGCGCGACTGCCGCGCCTTCGCGCGCCAGAACCTCGGCGAAGCGCACGCCGAGTCCGCTCGACGCACCAGTGACCAGTGCGACGCGCCCCTTGAGGTCGAACAGTTCTGCCGCTGCGGTCATGCTGCCCCTGGCATTCGAGATGTCTTCGCCCGCCGATTCAGCCGTCGCAAGGCCCCAGGCCCTGCTCTCGACTTCAACTCCGGCCCGCAGGATACTAGATCATCCGCGTCCTCAAATGACGACCCGATGCGCTGAAGGTGCCCCATGTCCCAGCACGATCATGACCACGATGATCACCAGCACGGCTCGGAACTTTCCGAGACCCAACTGCGCGTGCGCGCCCTGGAGACGGTGCTGACCGAGAAGGGCTACATTGATCCGGCCGCGCTCGACGCCATCATCGAGGCCTATGAGAGCAAGGTCGGGCCGCACAATGGCGCGCGTGTGGTCGCCAAGGCCTGGAACGATCCCGGCTTCAAGCGCGACCTGCTTGCGGACGCCTCCAAGGCGGTGAGCGCGCTCGGCCACGAAAGCCGGGTCGGCGACCATCTGGTCGCGGTCGAGAACACCCCCAAGCTGCACAATATGATCGTGTGTACCCTGTGCTCCTGTTATCCCTGGGAAGTGCTCGGGTTGCCGCCGGTCTGGTACAAGTCGGCGCCCTACCGCTCACGGGCGGTGAAGGACCCTCGTGGCGTGCTTGCCGATTTCGGCGTCAGCCTGCCGAAGGATACCGAGATCCGCGTGTGGGATTCGACCGCGGAGACCCGCTTCCTGGTGCTGCCGATGCGCCCGCCCGGCACCGAGGGCTGGAGCGAGGAGCGCCTCGCCGAACTGGTGACGCGCGATTCGATGATCGGCACCGGTGTCGCCAAACGCCCCGGGGAGGCCGCGTGATGGACGGCATCCACGACATGGGCGGTATGGACGGCTTCGGGAAGGTGGAACCCGAGCCCAACGAGCCTCCCTTCCACGCCCCATGGGAAGGACGCGTGCTCGCGATGCAACGTGCCATGGGCTATGCGGGCGCATGGCACATCGACATGTCCCGGTTCGCGCAGGAGCGGCTGCCGCCGCAAGTCTACGTTACCGCGTCCTATTACCAGCGCTGGGCGCTGGCCATGGAAAGCAATGTCGTCGAGCGCGGGTACGCTGACGCCGAGGAACTCGCCGCCGGTCACGCGCTGCGCCCGGGCAAGCCGCTCAAGCGCAAGCTCACGACCGATGTCGTCCGACAGGGAATGACGCGCGGCTCGTTCTACCGCCAGGCGCAGGCGCCCGCGCGTTTCAAGCCGGGCGATCGCGTGCGGACGAAGAACATCCATCCGCCGACGCATACCAGGCTGCCGCGCTACGCGCGCGGGCGCATTGGCGTCGTCCAGCTCGTGCACGGCTGCCACGCGTTCCCCGACACGGTGGCGATCGACAAGGGCGACAATCCTCAATGGCTCTATACCGTCGTATTCGAGGGCGCCGAGCTGTGGGGCCCGGATGCCGACCCGACGCTGAAAGTGTCGATCGACGCGTTCGAGCCCTATCTCGACCCGGCGTGATGAATTCCGGCTCACAACGCTCGCTCGGCCGGCATGGCGGCGCTGCGGTCGACGCCGCGGCGGCCCGCCGCGCGACCGAGGCGGTGCCGAGCATTCCGCGCGATGCGCAAGGGCCGGTGTTTCGCGAACCCTGGGAAGCGCAGGCCTTCGCCATGGCGCTCGCCTTGCACGATCGCGGCCTATTCACCTGGTCCGAATGGGCGGCGACGCTCGGCGACGAGATCAAGCGCGCGCAGGCCGCCGGGGATCCCGATACCGGTGAGACCTATTATCGCCATTGGCTCAACGCGCTCGAACGCATCGTTGCCGCCAAAGGGCTGGCCGACGTGCAGATGCTCGCCCGCTATCGCCACGCCTGGCATCACGCCGCGGGTCGGACTGCGCACGGCACGCCGATCGAGCTCAGGCCGGACGATTTCACGGATTAGGCGGAGACTTCTGCGTTACCCACCGGCCGCGCCAGCGCGACTATCCGGCGTGTGCACGTGCTCCGGCCGCACACCCAGGCCGACGATACGCGCCGGGATACGGCGCAGCGGCGCAAAGCGCGCCATCAGCCGCAGCGCGAGCGGCGCGTCGATTGCCTTGTCCGCGCCAAGTGCACGATCGACGATCTGATCCTGCATGAAGACCTGGAGGCGCTGGATGACACGGGTGGGAAATCCGCGCCGCTTCTGTACCCGCTCGAGGTCGTCCTCGGTTACTGTTCCGGCCTTCAGCGGCTGCCACAGGATATTCGCTGCCGCCACCGCGTCCTGCACCGCCAGATTGACGCCGACGCCGCCGATGGGAGACATCGCATGCGCGGCGTCGCCGATGCAGAGCAGTCCTGGGCGATGCCAGCGATCGAGCCGGTCGACCGCCACGGTCAACAGCTTGATCTGATCCCAGTCCTTGAGATCGCCGACCCGGTCCGCGAACACGGGCATGACATGCGCCACGGTCTGACGGAAAGCCGGCAGCCCGGCGAGTTTGGTTTGCTCGATCGACCCCTTCGGAATCAAGAAGGCGCATTGCCAGTATTCGCCGCGATCGATCAAAACGATGATGCGCCCGGATTCGAACCGGCCCATGGATTCAGCGGGGTCCGCGGGCTTCTTCGGCAGGCGAAACCAGAGCACGTCCATCGGCGCCCCGATGTCCTCGACGCTGCAGGCCGGCGTGTTCGCGCACGGTCGAATGCCGTCCATCGCATCCGACCACGAGATCGGCACGCACATCGAGCGGGCCATCCGGCGTGTTGGCCCGCACGCCGGTCACCCGGCCATTGGCCTCCATCAGGTCGACCGCTTCCGCGCGCATGCGCAAGTGGAACGACGGATAGCGCTTGCCGCGCTCGGCGAGGAAATTGAGGAAGTCCCACTGCGGCATCAGTGCGATGAACTTGCAGCGGGTCGGCAGCTGCGTGAAATCCGCGAAGGCGTACTGGTGACCGCCGAAGTATGCGCTCAGATTAGCCTCCTTGTGGTGCGGGAGCTTCAGGAAGTCGTCGAGCAGGCCGAGTTCGCCCATGATGTCCAGGGTCGAGGGATGAATGGTGTCGCCGCGAAAGTCGCGCAGGAAGTCGGCATGCTTCTCGAGCACGACGACGTCGACGCCGGCGCGCGCCAGCAGGAAGCCGAGCATGAGCCCGCATGGTCCGCCGCCGACGACACAGCAACGGGTCGAAATTTGTTCGGCTGCCATTCGTGCACCCTTCCCGATCAGGATGATGTGAGATTGTCGATATGCGCGCCGAGCGGGCTGTCCCGCCGCGCTAAATTCCGACCATCCGCTCGCTCACCATGTAGCCGGTCAGCAGGAGGACGCCGAAGCCGATGATCACCACTGCCGCGCCGGCCTCGATGCCGCGCATCGCCAGCATCCCATAGCCGGACTGCGTATCGGCGACGCGCTTGGCCCAGGCTTTGGCGAAGACCGCGATGGTGGCGATTGCGGCAACGGTGATGGCGGTCCCGAGCCCCATGACGAAGGTCGCAACCACGCCGGTCCAGAACAGCCCCTGCGCCAGGGCAAAGACCAGCACCAGTATGGCACCCGAGCACGGCCGCAAGCCCACGGCGACAATGGCGGAGAGTCCCCGCTTCCATCCCCCGGGGCCGGCGAGCTCCTCGGGCTCGGGCGCATGCGCGTGTCCCCAGGCTGAAGCATGGTCGTCGTGACCATGATGGTGCGCGTGGCCGTCGCAGTCCTGGTGATGATTGTGATCATGGTGGAGGTGATCATGATCGTGGTCATGAGCATGATCGTGATCGTGAGCATGATCGTGATGAGCGTGCGCGTGATGCGCCGGCGTGACAGCGGCACCGACGGCGGCGGGGCGATGGAGCGTCTGCAGCGTCGTGAGAAAAGCCCGGCCTTTTACCCACAGCAATCTGAGGCCGATGAGGATGATGAGCGAATAGCTCAGGATTTCGATGAGATCGACCGCGCGTTTCATGGTCGCCGCAGTTGCGTTCAGGAGCGCGGCGGCAACGCCCACGAGCACCACCGCGACCAGCGCCTGCAACAGCGCGGAGGCGAACGAGAGCACCACGCCGCGCACCCAGGTCTCTTCATTCGCGACCATATAGGACGAGATCACCGCCTTGCCGTGACCGGGCCCGGCGGCGTGAAAAATGCCGTACAGGAACGCCAGTCCAAACAGGCCCCAAGCCGCGCTGCCATCGGCCTTGGCGGCGCGGATCAGGCTCGAGAACTGCCGATAGAATTCCGCCTGCTTGGCGAAGATCCAGCCGAGCACGCCGCCCATCGGAGGGGCCGGCGTCTGCGCGCGCGGCGCGCCGAACGGGCCGGCCTGCGCGAGCGCCGTGTCGAGCGCACCGGCCAGGAACACAAGGCCGGCGAGGACGGCGACCACCAAAGCGATATGAACGACCAGTCGCCCCCCGACGACGGTTTTCACGGGCATTTCACCAAGATCTTGTTTGCATATTCGGCGCCGATGGTCAGCGAGGGATCTCGCTGATCGGGACCGAGCTGGCTGAGTTGTTGCGACAGTGCGGCATTCATTTCCTGCGGGCGCGCAACCGAGAGCTTGCATTGCGCGGGCGCGCCGACGAGCTTGACCGGATCCTTCTCGGCGAAACTGAAGTCGACGAAATATTCCCGGTCGTAGACTTCGAGCGTCAGGTCTTTCGCCTTCACCGGCGCCTTGAGCGGCAGCGTGAAGTACAGCGTCAGCACCGTGTCCTTGGTGTTGTAATCGAGGTAGTAGCCGGCCTGCGGGTCGTTGAATTCCAGCTTCTTTCCGTTCGCCTTGGCATAGGTGAAGAAGTCGTATTCCTTCAGCGAGCTGACATTGACCTCGGCCAGGGGCGCGAGTTCCTCGCGCGTGTATTCGCCCTTCTTCTTCGAGTCGAGACCTTGGAGTGCGAACACCGAGAACATGTCGTCGAAGGTCCAGGCGTGACGCACGCCGCTGACCGAACCGTCCGGCGCATAGATGAGCTCGCTCTTGACGGTGACCCACACGTGAGGATGGGCGGATGCCGCCTCGCCGGTGATAGCCATTCCGACCAGCGCGGCCAGGATGGAGAAAAAGAGACGATGAATCATGGCTGTGCTCGCAAATCTCGCCGCGGCCGGCAGGGCACGATATCACGGACTGCGGCGGAATGGAGGCGTGGTCATGACAGTCCCGGACATTCCGCCGGGCCGATCGCTACACCCCGGCCGCGCCGCCGTCGGCGCGCGGATCGTGACCACCTTCGAGCGTTCCGCCCGGGTGAAGCACCACCGCCCCGGCATGGCCCATGACATCCGAATAGGCATCCGGCAACATTTCGACGTCGTGGCCGGCCGATAGCAGGCGCTCGACGAGGGTCCCGTCGAAGCGCGATTCCATGCGCAGATTGGTATGGGTCGAGCCCCAGGTCCGGCCCAGGAGCCAGCGCGGGGCATCGATCGCGCGCTCGAGCGGCGCGCGGTATCGCACGTGCCGGGTGAACAGCGCGGCCTGCGTTTGCGGCTGGCCATCGCCGCCCATGGCGCCATAGGCAAGGATGCGGCCGTCCGCGAGCACCGCGAGCGCCGGATTGAGCGTATGGAACGGCAACCGGCCGGGCGCCAGCGCATTCAACGCGCCCGGTTCGAGCGAAAAGCTGGCGCCGCGATTTTGCATGAGTACGCCGGTCGCGGGCAGTACGACGCCGGAGCCGAATTCCCAATAGAGCGACTGGATGTAGGAAACGACGAGCCCGGACGCGTCGGCGGCGCCCATCCACACCGTGTCCCCTTCACCATAAGGGGCCGGCCAGTGCGCGGCCTTGCGGCGATCGATCTTGAGCGCCTCGCCGTCGAGAAACCTGCCGTCGAGATAGCGGTCGACCGGCTGCTTGATGCGATCGGGATCGGTCACGGCGCGGTCGCGCACGGCGAAGGCGCGCTTGGTCGCCTCGATCAGGCCGTGCACATGATCGAAGCCCTCTGAACTCAGGCACGCGCAGGCGATCGAACAGCGCGAGAATGATCAACGAGGCCAGACCCTGCGTCGGCGGCGGCGTGTTGAACACGGTGCCGGCCTCGAGCGCGACCGAGAGCGGCTCGGCAAGGCTCGCCCGGCAGCGTTCGAGGTCCCCGCGCGTCACCGGACTGCCGACGCGGTCGAGATCGCCGGCGATCTCGCGTGCGACATCGCCGCGATAGTAATCGTCGAGCCCGGCATGGGCGAGATGATCGAGCGTTGCGGCGAGCGCTGGTTGCTTGAGGGTCGTGCCGGCATCGGGCGGGCGACCATCGACCAAGAATGCCTGCGCAAAGCCGGGGACGTCCCTCAATTCGGCGAGTTTCTCGGCCGTCAGCCGGGCCTGGCTGCGGGTGACGGTGTAACCGTCCTTGGCGTGGCGGATCGCAGGTCCGAGCAGGTCGGGCAGCGGCAGGCGAGCGCCCAGCGAGCGAGCGGCTTCCAGTGCCAGCATCCAGCCGGAAATCGCGCCGGGCACGGTGAGCGCCGCCAGCGGACCGCGCGGCGGGATCGTCTCATATTCGCGGTAAAGCTCGGGCCGCGCATTGGCGCCGGCGCGACCTGGCGCCATCAGCGCGCGCACGCGTCCCGACGGCTCGTGCACGAGCCAGAACCCGTCGCCGCCGATCTGGGTCATGTGCGGGTAAACCGCGGCGATGGTCGCGGCCATCGCCACCATGGCCTCGAGCGCGTTGCCGCCGGCGGCCAAGGTGGCGCGTCCCGCCTCGACGGCGGCATGATGTGGAGCGGCAACGACACCCTGGCGGTGCCCGGCGGTGTGAAGTTGCATCGTCAAGCTCGGGCCCAATCCAGCGCTGTCATGCTCCGCGCAAGCGGAGCATCCAGTAATCACAAATATCCAAATGAGGCACGATCGAACGTCATCGCACGTTTTTCGGGTACTGGATCGCCGGCCTGCGCGGGCGATGACACGGGAAGCGCGAGAAACGATCGCAACCCTAAGCGACTTCCTCACTCAATCCCCGCCGCCGCAGCAGCCCATCGGGCGTCGGCAACCGCCCGCGGAAGGCGGTGTAGAGTTCGACCGGATCGCGCGAGCCGCCGGCGGCGTAGACATGCTCCCGCAGGTTCTTCGCAGTGCCGGCATCGAAGATGTCGCCGGCTTCCTCGAACGCGGCAAAGGCGTCGGCGTCCAGCACCTCCGACCACATATAGCTGTAATAAGCCGCGGCGTAGCCGCTGCCCGCGAACACGTGCTGGAAGTGGGTGGGGCGGTGGCGCATGACAATTTCAGCCGGCATGCCGATGCGCGCGAGGGCGTCGTGCTCGAAGGCATTGATGTCGAATGCCTTGACGCCCGAAGCCTTCGCATGGCCCGCCTGGGCCGCCGCCTGCAGATGGATGTCCAGATCGAGCAGCGCGGAAGCGACGTATTCCACCGTCGCGTGGCCCTGGTTGAACGTGCGCGCGGCAATGAGGCGGCGCAGCAGATCCTGCGGGATCGGCTCGCCGGTACGAAAGTGGACGGCGAAGCGGCTCAGGATTTCAGGACGCTCCAGCCAATGCTCATAGAGCTGCGACGGCAGCTCCACCCAGTCCGTGAGCACGCTGGTCCCCGCCACCATCGGATAAGTGACGTCGGAGAGGAGCGCGTGCAATGCATGGCCGAATTCGTGAAACAGCGTCTTGGCATCATCGTACGAAAGCAGCGTCGGCTCGCCTTCGCTGGCCTTGGAAAAATTCATGACATTGACGACCAAAGGCCGGATGTCGCCGCGGAGCCGTTCCTGGTCCCGCAACGTGGTCATCCAGGCGCCGCTGTGCTTCGAGCTGCGCGCGAAATAGTCGCCGAAGAAAAGCCCGCGATGATGCCCGGCGGCATCGCGCACCTCCCATACCCGCACGTCGTCATGCCAGACCGGAATGCCGTCGCGGCGTTCGAAGGTCAGCCCGAACAGCCGGTTCGCGGTGTAGAACGCCGCCTCGATGATGCGATCGAGCTGGAAGTACGGCTTGATCGCCGTTTCGTCGATGTCGCAGCGCACCTTGCGCAGCTTCTCCGCGTAGTAGCGCCAGTCCCATGGGGCGAGCGCGAAATTCTTTCCTTCCGCCTGCACCAGACCCTGGAGCGCCACGGCATCTTCCATGGCGCGGCTGCGCGCCGGCAGCCATACGCGCTCGAGCAGCGAACGCACGGCCTCCGGGGTCTTGGCCATGGCGTCGTCGAGCCGGTAATGGGCAAACGTCGGATAGCCGAGCAGGCGCGCACGCTCGGCGCGCAGCGCCACCATCTCGGCAATGATCGCCTTGTTGTCGGTTGCGCCGCCGCCATCGCCGCGCGCGATCCAGGCGCGGAAAATCTTCTCGCGCAAATCGCGGCGGGAAGAGAACTGCAGGAACGGCTCGACGCTCGAGCGCGAGATGGTGACGAGGTGCTTGCCGGCAAGGCCGCGCTCCTCGGCCGCCGCCTGCGCCGCCGCGCGCACGAAATCGGGAAGACCGGCGAGGTCGTCCTCGCCGTCGAGCACGAGCGTGTAGCCCTGCTCATCCGCCAGCACGTTCTGGCTGAAGGTCGTGCCGAGAGTGGCGAGACGTTCGTTGATATCTCCGAGCCGTGCTTTCGCGGGGGCGTCGAGCGCCGCACCCGCGCGCTTGTACATCGCGTGATAGCGATCGAGCACACGCGCTTGCTCCGCCGTGAGACCGAGTTGCTCGCGTCGGCGATGAAGCGCGTCGACGCGGCGGAACAGGCCCTCGTCCATGAGAATCCGGTTCCAGTGCTTGGCCGCCAGCGGCGCCAGTTCGCGTTCGATCTCCTGGATCGCGTCGTTGGTGTGCGCACCGGCAAGGAGATAAAAGACGTTGGAGGCGCGCGTGAGCGCGTCGCCGGCCGTTTCCAACGCGTCGATGGTGTTGGCGAAGGTCGGCTCGACCGCATCGGCGGCGATGGCCGCGACCTCGGCCTCGTGGGCGGCAAAGGCGCGCGTGAAGGCAGGCAGAAAATGTTGCGGTTCGATCCGGCCGAAGGGCGGAACGCCGAAGGGCTCGGACCAGTCCTCGAACAGCGGGTTGGCGTCGGCGGCTTGGGCTGCGAGTGCTTGGTTCGTCTGATTCATGGGGATCATATGGGGTTTGAGTTCCTGCATTGCACCCTAGGCGAGGACCCGGGCCAACGCACGTCGGGGACGGGCATAGTTTTGAATTTTTCCGATGTGAAACAGCCGCCGCGCTTGCTAAGCTGAACGCAAGCTCAACGTCCAGCGTGCAATTTCGCGTTCAGCCAGCAATCAAGCCGCTCCCGCGCTTTCAGTCGCCCGAATTCACACGGCGGCGGGCGTGAGGAAAGCGCGAAGCGGGAGGAGGAAGCATGGTCTCGTTCACCTTGAACAATCGACAAGTCTCGGTCGATGCCGACCCGGGCACGCCGTTGTTGTGGGCCATCCGCGACCACGTGGGATTGACCGGCACCAAGTACGGCTGCGGCGCCGGTCTCTGTGGCGCCTGCACCGTTCATGTCGACGGCATCGCGCAGCGTTCGTGCCAGGTCGTTGTGGGATCGGTGGCGGGCAAGACGGTCGTCACCATCGAAGGCCTGTCCCCCAATTCGTCTCACCCGCTGCAGAAGGCCTGGGTTCTCGAAGAGGTGCCGCAATGCGGCTACTGCCAGTCGGGGCAGATCATGAAGGCCGCGGAACTGCTGGCCAAGAATCCCAAGCCTTCGCGCGCTGACATCATAACCCACATGGACGGCAATATCTGCCGCTGTGGGACCTATCACCGCATCATCGCCGCCATCGAGCGCGCATCGCGGGAGGTCTGAGCCATGAACATGATCGACACGACAATCTCCCGCCGCGGCGTTCTCGCCGGCTTGGGCGGAATGGCATTCTGTATCGCGGTCGGCAACGACGGCGTGCGCCTGATGTCGCAGGCCCAGGCGAACACGTTGGCGAATGCGTCGGTGACACCATGGGTGCGCATCGCGCCGGACGGCCGCATCACTATTCTCAGCGCCGGCGCCGAAATGGGCCAGGGATCGATGACGTCGCTGCCCCTCATCGTCGCGGAAGAGCTGGATGCCGACTGGTCGAAAGTCGCGATCGAATGGACGCCCGCCGACGCCAAGGTCTACGGCTACAAGGATCCGTTCGGCACCGAGAACCTGATGTGGATCGTCGGCAGCCGCGCGGTACAGCTCTATTTCACCCAGTTGCGGACGGCCGGCGCGCAGGTGCGCAAGGTGCTGATCGCCAATGCAGCGCAGAAATGGGGCGTCGATGCCGCCTCGCTCAAGACCGAGCCAAGCGTCGTCATCAATCCCGCCAATGGCCAGCGCCTGACCTACGGCGAGATCGCCGCCTTCGGCACGATTCCGGCGACGCTGCCCGCGGTCGATCCGAAAGAGCTCAAGGAACGCAAGGATTTCCGCCTGATCGGCAAGTCCGTGCCGCGCCGCGACACCCCGCTCAAGGTCAACGGCACGGCGCAATACGCCATCGACGTGAAGCTGCCCGGCATGGTGTACGCCTCGACGCTCCATTCGCCCGTGCACAACGCGCAGGCCGGAATCTGGGATCCCGGCAAGCAGGACCAGTCGGCCGCCGCGCCGGAAAGCTGGAACGACGCCGAGATCAAGGCCATGAAAGGCGTCATCGGCATCGTCAAGCTGGCCAATGGCCTGGCCGTGGTTGCCGATCATTTTGAAACCGCCAAGGCCGGACGCGACGCCTTGAAAGTCACCTGGAGCAAGGCCAGGGCCGACGGCTTCAGCTCCGATCGGGCGCTCGAGGACTACGTGCGGATCCACGCCGACCCGAATGCGTCGGCGGTGAAGCTCGAAGAGAAAGGCGACGTGAAGGTCGCGTTCGCCGGCGCCGCCAAGACCTATCACGCCGAATTCCGCAGCGACTACGGCTATCACGCCCAGATGGAGCCGCTCAACGCGGTGGTCCGCATCAACGATGCCGGCGACAAGGCCGAGGTGTGGGAGGGCAGTCAGGCGCCCGACGAATCCCGCAAGGCGGTGGCGAAGGCGCTCGGCCTCAAGGACGAGCAGGTGGATTTCCACCAGTGCTACATGGGCGGCGGCTTCGGCCGCCGCTCGCTCGGCGACTATGCCGCCGAATGCGCGCTCATCGCCAAGGAGGTGCGCCGTCCGGTCAAGCTGATCTGGACGCGCGAGGAGGATATCGCCCAAGGCATGTTCCGCCCGCAGTCCTTCCAGTGCCTGGAGGCGGCAACCGATGCGTCCGGCAAGGTGACGGGCTGGAAGCATTGTGTCGTCGGCGACGGTGAATTCCTTCTCATCACCGGCATCAAGATTCCGTATTACGGGGTGCCGAACCAGTACATCGAACGGCGCGGCGTCTCCCACGGCATCAAGCTCAAGCACTGGCGCGCAGTGGGCCACGTGTTCAACACCTTCGCCATCGAGAGTTTCGTCGACCAGATGGCGGTCGACCAGGGCGTCGATCCGATCGAATTCCGCTTCGAGCGCATGGGCGCCACCCCCAAGGCGCGCAAAGTGTTCGAGGCGCTGGCGCAGATGTCCGACTACAAAGCCAAACGACCGGACGGCCGCGCCATCGGCATCTCGATCACCGAGCGCTCGGGTTCGCTCGGCGCCGGTGCGGTCGAAATCTCCTTAGATGCGAAGACGGGAAAGATCCGCGTCCACAAAGTGTGGGCGGCGATCGACGGCGGCGTGATCGTGCAGCCGGCCGCGGCCAAGGCCAACGTGGAGAGCGCGATAATCTACGGCCTGTCCAGCATCCTGCACGAACGCGTGACCATCAAGGACGGCGTCGTGGAGCAGTCGAACTTCCACGATTACAACCTGATGCGCATGTCGGACCTGCCGGAGGAGATGAACGTCAGGTTCGTCGAGGTCGATACCCGGCCGACCGGCCTGGGCGAGATCGGCAATCCGTTCATCGCCGGCGCGATCTCGAACGCATTCTATCGGCTGACCGGCAAGCGGATGCGCCACCTGCCGTTCACGCCGGAGCGCGTGCTCGAAACGCTCAAGACGTGAGGCACTGACGTTTCCGCAAACTGGCGCGGTCCCTCTCCCCAATTTGGGGAGCTGGGGCCCACCGGGCTCGCGGCCCGTCCGGATGCAGGAGCCGCTATCCATCGAACAGCGCACCTCACCCCGGCATGAATCGGTCGCGCGTGAGAAAATCCTTGAACGTGCTCTCCGGCACCTCGAAATTGGTCGCCAGCAAGAGATGCGGATTGGCGCCGATCCAGTTGGCCAGCGAGATTGATTCGTAGGTGCCGTTGTTGAGCACGATCAGCAGCTCGAGATCCTCGCTGCCGGCGTTTTCGATGTAATGCCCGTAGCCCTGCGGCACGTAGCCGACGTCGCCGGCGTTGAATTCCTCCAGGCGCACGCGGCCGTGGGATCCGAACACGCTCATGCGGGCGCGGCCGCCGATATAATACTGCCATTCGTCGGCATTGGGATGCCAGTGCAGCTCGCGCATGCCGCCCGGCTTGATGCGCATGAGCGCGCCGGTGATGGTGGTCGAGATCGGAAACTCGCGCTGCGACACCAGCCGATTCGTGCCGCCCGGATAAGTGTCCGGACGCTGCGCCAGCAGGCGATAGCGATGGGTGAGCGTTCCGGGATTGATCGTTCCGGGCGCGGGATCGGCGGGAAGCGGCGGCGGCACCGGTCCCTTGGCGATATAGACCTCGCGTTTCGGAAAATTGGCAAAGGTCGACGCCGGCACACCGAAGTTCTTCGCCAGCACCTCGGGCGGCGTGTGGCCGACCCAATCGCTGATGCTGAAGGTGCCGAACTCGGAGAAATAACCATTGTCGAATACGAGCACGAACAGGCAGTCCTCGGCGCCGATGCCCTGGATCGAGTGGCCGAACCCGCGCGGGAAGTACCACACATCGCCGGCGGCGAAGTCGGCGATCTGCGATTGACCCTGCGGGTTGATGGTGGTGACGCGGCATTGGCCCTTGATCACGTAGGCCCATTCCGCTGCATTGGCGTGCCAGTGCAGCTCGCGCAGCCCGCCCGGATTGAGCGACATCAGCACACCGGCGAGCTTCTCGGAGACCGGGAATTCCGCGACCGTCGCTTCTTTCGCCCAGCCGCCGTTCCAGGACTTGGGCGCGACCGCGCCGAGCTGGAAGCGAAAGGACGGCAGTTGGGCGCCGGCCAGCACCGGCGGGGTCGGTCCGAACGGCGGTTGTCCTTCCGCCAAGCCATCGGTGCTGGTTGCAGCGGCGATCATGCCGCCGGCGGCCGCGGCGCTCAGCATGTCGCGCCGTGAAAATTCGGACATTACACCCTCCTCGGATCAAGTCCCCCGCCGCGCGCCACGTGTCACAGCTGCCGATGCCGAGTCAACCGAGGCCGGCACGCCGCGCGTTACGTTCTGCTGGTACATTTCGACGGCATATGCTGAAGCGCCATATCGAATCAACGCAATTGGAGGATCCATGACCGCCATTAGCCTCGATCAGGCCGACCGTCTCATCGACGCCATCCTCAAACGCGGCGCCGAGCTCGATTGCCGGCCGCTCTCCGTGATCGTGGTCGAGCCCGGCTGCAAGGTAAAGGCGTTCAAGAAGGAGGACGGCAGCTCCATGATCCGGTTCGAGATGGCCTACGGCAAGACCTACGCCGCACTCGCCATGGGTCGCTCCTCCAAGCTCGTGAAGGTGCGCGCCGAGGAGAAGCCGATCTTCATGCGCTACCTGCTCAGCGCGACCGGCGACCAGATTTTCCCCGAAGGCGGGGGCGTGCAGATCCGCGACGCCGACGGCGAGGTTATCGGCGCGGTCGGGGTGACGGGCGATACCGAGGACCGCGACGAGGAGCTCGCCGTTTACGGCGTGCGGGCGATCGGTCTCAAGACGGACGAAGACTGCACCGATCTGGGGCGCCGCGGCGGGATCCGTTTGACCAACACGTGATACGGCATTGGCAGCGCTGCGATGTGGGACTAGCATCCCCCCGCTCCGAAAATCAAAAAAACTCCGGGAGGATGCTCATGGCGGCTTGGCGAACAAGATTCATCATGACGGCTGCTTTATTGACGGCGGCCTCCCCGTTGCCGATGGCGACGCGCGCGGCGCCATCGCTCGATTACGAATTCTTCAAGACCCGCGTCCAGCCGGTCTTCCTGCAGAAGCGCGATGGCCATACCCGTTGCTACGTCTGCCACGCCGAGAGCAACAATGCATTCCGGCTCGAGCGGCTTGCGCCCGGCGCGAGCGCGTGGACCGAGGAGCAGTCGCGCAAGAATTTCGAGATGGCCGCGATCCTGGTGAACCCGGGCGATCCCGCGACCAGCCGGCTGTTGCAGCAGCCGCTGGCGCCCGAGGTCGGCGGCAACGTCTTCCATTCCGGCGGCCGCCAGTTCGCGTCCAAGGACGACCCGAACTGGAAGATCCTGGCGGACTGGGTCAACGGGCAGAAACTGTAGTCCCGCATCGACCCGGTGCGGCGGCGCGAAGCGCGAAATGCTCCGTCGTGTCGCCGCTAGGCGTTCGGCACCGGCGTGACGGGCGCGGGCGCAGCAGGGGCGATCGGCGGCCCGGGCACGGCGCTTCGCAGCAAGGCCTTGTGCGCGGCCCATTCGCTGGCGGCATCCAGGGTTTCGAGAAACTGCACTTCGCCGGCGGCGAGCAACGCGATCGGCACGCCGTCGCGATAGAGCAAGCGGTTGCCGGTAAGCGCGGCGAGCCTCGGGCCCGGCGTGAGGATGCCCGCAAGGTTGAGCGGATCGGCGCCCGACAGCGACACCAGCGCGCCGCAAGCCGGCTGGCGGCGAACCTCGCGCAACGTCGCGACCGCATCGGGCAGCGCAAACTGCTCGCCGGAGAAGCCGGCCACGAAGCGGCCGCCGCGGATGTCGCCGCGGCTTTCGAGCCGGCGGTAGACGCGCAGCAGATCCCGCCACGGCGGCAGCCAGGCGGCCTCGCGTTCGAGCAGCCGCCAGAACACGACCCCGTAGCGCAGCAGCAGCGTGCGCGCCACATGCTCGACCGCCTGTTGCTCGAGAGCCTGCTGCGCGATGGCCTGTTGCGCGGTGCCCGCTTCCGTGCCCGCGCCGGCCTTTGCCGGCCGCGGACGGCGGACCAGCGCCCACCGGCCCGCTTCCTCCATCCCGAACTTCGCGGTGCGACGGCGGCGATGGGCGCCGGCGATCGGCCTGCGCTCGCCGGAGGGCACCAGCAACGCGCGCAATCCGCCGAAGCTGTCCGAGCTCACGAGGCCGAGCGTCACCAATTCACCCAGCGCCTCTTCGATCTGAGATCGCAGCAGGCCGGTGCCGTCCACGAGCTCCTCGAAGAACGAGGCGCCATGCGCACGAATGTGATCGAGAACGAGCTGCGCCCGGTGGCTGGGATGAACGCCGTCCTCCTGGGTCGACAGGGATGCCCACAGCGCGGCGTGACGACGCGCGATCAGTGTGATCGGCGTGGTGCGCACGGGCGTCGCCGCCCGGCCCTCGCTGCCGTTGACGCGTCCATTGCTTGCTCGTCCCGCGCGCGGCCGCAGCCGCGTCCAGGCGACATGCCCCGCGAGACAACGATCGTCGAGCCAGGTTGGCTCGTAGCCGGCGAGACGCGCCGGAAGGATCTCGCTCTCCCAGGCGCCGGCGGGCGCCTCGAAGCCTTCGAGCTGGCCGACCACGGTATCGACCGCCTGCGGCCCTTCCATCCGGGCGTCGGCCGCGACGCGCTGCCAGCCGAGCAGGAAACGCAGGAAATCGCGCGCCGCGACCGGCTCGATCTCGGCCCGCAGCCGCTTGACGGTGTAGCCGTGAATGCGCGCCAGGAGCCGGCGCTCGCACCATTCTTCGGCTGCCGCTCCCGGCGTGAAGCGCCCGCGCATGGCGAAGCCCTCGGCTTCGAGCGCCGCGAGCGCGGCGGCGATCTCGTTGGACGCAAGTCCGAGCGGACCGGCCAAGGTCTCCGGTGTAACCGGCCCGAGCCCCTCGAGCCGGCCGCGCAGAACTTCCACCAGCGCCTCGTCGCGCGACCAGTTGCGCTCGGCATAGGCTGCCGGCGCGGTGATCGCGGGTTCAAGTCGTGCCGACGGCCATAGCGCCAGGAACTGCGGCAGGCGCTCCGCCGTGATCCACAACGGCGCGTGCCCGCCGTCGAGCCGCGCCACCCGTTTGTGGCGAGCCAGATCCGACAGCCAGTCCCTCCAGCCCGGTCCGGCATCCGCTTCAGCCATGCTGAGGAAACCGAGCCAGACCAGCGCATCGTGCAGTTCGTCGGCATTGGTGGCCTCGGGCCACGCTTCGGATCGAACGCGCGCGATCGCCTCGGGATCAAGCCGGCCGATGTCCGCCGCGGCCTCGGGCGATAGCCAGCGCCGGCTCATCACCGCCTGGGTGCGGCGCTCCTCCAGCGGCGCATCGTCGAGATAGGCATAGGGACGCGCCGACAGAACCTCGAGCGCCAGCGGCGAGGGTTCGGTCAGATCGCGGGCGACGATCTTGATATCTCCGGACTCGATGCGCGTGAGCACGCGTTCGAGGCCGGCAAGGTCCATGGCCTCGTTGAGGCAGTCGCCGATCGCCTGACGCACCAGGGGATGATCGGGGATCTCGCGCTCGCCCGCGAGGTTTTCGGCGCAAGCGATCTGATCGGGGAACACCGACCCGATGAGATCCTCGGCGCCCATGCGCGCGAGCTGCGGCGGCACTTTCCGGCCGCCGCGGAAACGCGGAAGCGCCAGCGCGACGCCGATCACCCAACGCCAGCGCGTGACGAACATGGGGGCATCGAGCATCGCCTGGATCAGCAGCGGCCTGATGGTGGCGGAATGCAGGTAGCGGGAGACCTCGGCAAGCTCGAAGCTGTGCGCGGTGGTGAGCGATAGGATGATATTGTCCTCGGTCGCCGCCGCCTGCAGCTCGAAATTGAACTTGCGGCAAAACCGCTTGCGCAGCGCCAGGCCCCAGGCGCGGTTGATGCGGCTGCCATAGGGCGAGTGGATGACGAGCTGCATGCCGCCGACCTCATCGAAGAAGCGCTCGAGCACGATCGTCTCGTGCGTCGGCAGGCAGCTCAGGGCGCCGTGCGCCGCCGCGAGATACTCGGCCAGTTGCTCCGCCGCGGGGGCGATGACACCGAGATCGTCCACCAGCCAGCGCAACGCTTCCGTTCCGGTCGGGTCGCTGCGCAAGCGCTCCGCCATGTCCGTGCGCAGCCGCGACACCGCGACCGAGAGCTCGTCGCTGCGGCCGGGCGCCTCGCCCAGCCAGAATGGAATGGTCGGCGCCATCCCATGGGCATCCTCGACCCGCACCACGCCGCGTTCGACGCGTATGATGCGATAGCTCTTGTTGCCGAGCTGGAAGATGTCGCCGGCCAAGCTCTCGACCGCGAAGTCCTCGTTCACGCTGCCGACGACGTGGTTTTCCGGTTCCAGCAGGACTTGAAAGTCGGCGTTGTCGGGGATCGTCCCACCGGAGGTCAGGGCGGTGAGCCGCGCCCCGCGCCGGCCGCGCAGCATATGGTTGACGGCATCGTGGTGGATCAGCGCGCCGCGCCGGCCGCGGCGCGTGCTGAAGCCTTCCGCCAGCATGGTGACCACTGCCGCGAAATCCTCCCGCGCCAGCGTGCGATAGGGCCACGCACGGCGGATCAGCGCATAGAGCTCGTCCTCGCTCCATTCGCGCGTCGCCACCTCGGCGACGATCTGCTGCGCCAGCACGTCGAGCGGTTGTGCAAGAATTGCGAGCCGATCGAGCTCGCCGCGGCCGACGCTGTCGATGAGCGCCGTGCATTCCACCAGTTCGTCGCGCGAGAGCGGGAACAGCCGCCCCTTGGGCGTGCCCGCAACGGCGTGCCCGGATCGGCCGACCCGTTGCAGAAAGGCCGAGATCGAACGCGGCGAGCCGAGCTGGCAGACCAAGTCGACTTCGCCGATGTCGATTCCGAGCTCGAGCGAGGCGGTCGCCACCAGCGCCTTGAGCCTGCCGTGCTTGAGCCGCTGCTCGGCGTCGAGGCGCTGTTCCTTGGCCAGGCTGCCGTGGTGCGCGGCGACGTGCGCTGCGCCGATCCGCTCGGACAGCTGGCGCGTGACCCGCTCGGCCATCCTGCGGGTGTTGACGAAGATCAGCGTGGTACGATGCCCCTCGATCAGCTCGGCCAGGCGTTGATAGACCTGCTCCCACACCTCCGCCGACATCACCGCTTCGAGCGGGGATTCCGGCACCTCGAGCGCGAGATCGCGCGCGCGGCGATGGCCGGTATCAACGATGGTGCAATCGGCGCCTGTGCCGTTGGTTGAAGCGCCGACCAGAAACCGCGCGACCTCTTCGATCGGCTTCTGCGTGGCGGAAAGTCCGACGCGCTGCAGCCGATTGCCGCACAGCGCGGCCAGGCGCTCGAGCGAAACGGCCAGATGGGTGCCGCGCTTGTTGGGTGCCAGCGCGTGGATCTCGTCGACGATCACGGTGCGGGTGGTCGCAAGCATGGCGCGGCCCGATTCCGAGCCGAGCAGGATGTAAAGCGATTCCGGCGTGGTCACCACGATGTGCGGCGGACGGCGGCGCATGCGGTCGCGCTCACGGGCGGGGGTGTCGCCGGTGCGCACCCAGGTGCGGATGTCGACGTCGGGCAAGCCCTGCGCCTGCAAGGCCGCGCGGATGCCGGCGAGCGGCGCTTCCAGATTGCAGCGGATATCGTTCGACAGGGCTTTGAGCGGCGAGACATAGACGATCTGGGTTTCGTCCTTGAGCCCATGCGCGAGCGCCTGCCGCACCAGCGCATCGATGGCCGCGAGGAAGGCCGCGAGGGTCTTGCCGGATCCGGTAGGGGCTGCGATCAGCACATGCCGGCCGGCCTGGAAGGCAGGCCACGCTTGCGCCTGCGCCGGCGTGGGCGCGGCGAAGCTGCGGTCAAACCAGTCGGCGACGGCCGGATGAAACAACGCTACTGGGTCCATGGCACCGGACAGAAATGGCGAGGGACAAAGACCACCGCCAGGGCCGATCATTTGGGCTTGCCGGGGTATCCGCACTGATCTGCTGAGATCGCAAATATGGGGCTTGTTCCAGCCGAATCAACGTTCGAGTTCCGCCGGCTTCGGCAACGCCGTGGGCCGCACTACAGGCGCAGCAGGCGCTCGGCATTGCCGTGGCAGACTTTCGCCCGCAGCGCCTCGCTGATCGGGGCGGAGTCGATGAAGTCCGCGGCGACCTGCGTGTCCTCGTACGGGTAGTCGACCGAGAACATCACGCTGTCCTCGCCCAAGGCGCCAATGGCTTCGACCAGGGGGTCCGGCGCGCAGACGCCCGCGGTGGTGATGACGATATTGCGCTTGATGATGTCGGACGGTCGCGACCCCGGCGCGATCTCCTTGCCGACCTGCAATTGCGCCCTGCTGTCGAAGCGCCACAGCAGGAACGGAAGCGTCTCGCCCATATGGCCGAGAATGACCTTGACCTTGGGAAAGCGCTTGAAGGTCCCGCCGAACACCAGCCGCAGCGCATGGGTCGCGGTCTCCACCGTCCAGGCCCAGGTGGGTCCGTTGAGCTCCGGACGATTGGCGAACATCGCGGGATGATCCACCAGGCCGCCGGGATGCAGATAGACCGGCACATCGAGCTCCTGCACCCGCTCCCAGAACGGGAGATACCGGTCCTCATCGAGATAGTGGCCACCGGTCTGGCCGTTGATCAGCGCGCCCTTGAACCCGAGATCCTTGATGGCGCGTTGCAGTTCGTCGGCCGCGGCTCCGACATCCTGCATCGCCACATGGGCGAAGCCGGCATAGCGACGCGGCCGCTTCTGCACCTCGCGCGCCAGCAGGTCGTTGGCGCTGCGCGCCAGCCCGACCGCGAGCTTGGCATCGGGCTCGGACTGCACGCCGGGGGTGGTGACCGAAAGCACGGCGACATCGATGCCGGCCTTGTCCATGGTCTCGAGCCGCAGCTGGTCGAAGTCGGCGAGGCGCTTCTCGATATCGGCAAAGATGCTGTCGCTCTGCGTCGGTCTTGCCACGTATTTGGCAAGCTCGGGCGTGGTGAAATGCTCTTCAAGCGCGATCTTTCGCATTGCTCCCCCAATAATCCGGGCCGCTGAAACAGTCCATCAATTCCCGCCGCTTCACGTCGGCCAGTGTCACCGCTGTAGGGTTGGAAAGGCGCGGAACGCGCCGTGCTCGATCATGCCGAAGACACCGTCCGTTTTGTGGGAAGTTTCATTCAGCGCGGCGGCGCACGCGATCAAGCTTGCGCGAACCAGGTGAGCCTGTCCTCCGCGCGAGCATTGCGCTCCCTACGGACTCGATGCGACCGAACCCGGCTTAGTTCGTCACCAGCGTGTTGATGCGCTTGGGCACCTCACCCACCGGGATGACCGCCTTGACCTGCATGCTCTGGGTATCGATGGCGGTCACGGATTTGATCGCGGCGTTGGAGATGTAGATGGTCTTGCTGTCCGGCGTGAACGTCACCCAGTTCGGAACCGAGGCGATCGGGCCGTGTCCGGGCAGCGTGAGGGCCGGCAGCGCGACCTCGCCGATGAGCTTGAGGTCGGCGAGCGAATAGACGAACACCGCGTTGTTGGGAATGCTGGTGACCCACAGCGTCTTGCCGTCCGGCGCCACGCCGATCCCGTGCGAGGGCGAGGTAGCGCGCCCGGCGTCGGTCTCGAATTCGGTTGCGGTCGCCGGCAGCTTGATCCTCGCCACCTCCTTGCGCGCGGCGAAATCCACCACCGCGAAGCCATTGGTGTCGGAGAGCTGCACGAAGATGCGTCTGGTCGCCCCGTCGGGACCGGCCTCGATCGTCATCGGGCGCACGCCGAGATCGAACGGCAGCTCCCATACCGGGACCTCGCGCTCGAGATCGATGACGGTCATGAGCTTGCCCGGAATCGAGCCGGTGATCAGATGCTTGCCGTCAGGCGTCACGTAGATGTTGTGCAGCCGCCCCTTGACCAGGATGCTCTTGGTCCGGGTCAGGGTCTTGGCATCGATCACGTCCACCGCGCCCGGCCCGCGCGCGATGCCGACCAGGATGCGATCGCCGTTCTTGGTCACCGCGATATTGTTGGGATGGTTGCTGAGCGGCACTTTCTTGATCAGCGCGCCGCTTTCGCGGTCGAACACGTCGAGGGTGCTGTCGGCCTCGTTGCTGACATAGACCCGCGCGCCGTCGGGAGCGGGCGCAATGCCATGGGCCGCCTCGACGCCCTTGATCTCCTGCACGACCTTGTTGGTCGCGGGATCGATCACATGGATGCTGTCGCCGGCGCTGTTGGTGACGTAGATGAGCGCCGCGCCGGCCCAGGCGGGCGATATTGCCGGGGATAGCGCCGGCAGCGACGCGCCGAGCGCGAGCACGAACGACAACCGGCTGAAGGGGCGAGCACAGGCGGCCATGGGACTCTCCTCATCCTCGGTGCCGGCAAGGGTACGCTCAACCCTCGGTAAACATCAAGACAAGGCGGCGCGCTCGCACAGGACTTCGGCGCGTCGGGCGTGGTATGGTCCCGACCGATTTCGGTGAAGGCGACCGCCGCCAAGGAGACAGAAATGCCCCGTCACCCTCATTACATTCCCCACGGCGTCATTCCGGCCGTGCTGCTGCCGTTCAACGACGATCTCGCGATCGACGAAAAGAGCTTCCGCAGCCACTTGCGCGACGTCGCGGCGATCAAAGGGCTTTCCGCGGTCACCATCAACGCGCATTCGACCGAAGTCGCCTCCTGCAGCTTTGATGAGCAGCGCCGCGTGCTCGATGTCACCCAGGACGAGATCGGCGACCGGCTCCCCATCGTCAATGGCGTGTGGGCCGACGGCAGCATCGAGGCGGCGAGGATCGCGCGCATGGCGGCGGACGGCGGCGCCTCCGCGCTGCTGGTGTTCCCGCCGGCCCCGTTCACGCTGGGTCAGTCACCGGAGATGGCGCTCGCGCATTTCAAGCGCATCGCCGACGCGAGCGACCTGCCGATCATCGCGTTCCAATATCCACTCGCGACCGGCCAGGGCTATCCGCGCGATACGCTGCTGAAGATGGTCGAGCAGGTACCGAGCATCCGCGCCATCAAGGACTGGGCCGGGAACGTGCCGCAGCACGAAATGCATATCCGTACGCTGCAGAACCTGCCGCGGCCGGTCAACGTGCTCACCACCCACAGCGCCTGGCTGTTCTCCTCCCTGGTGCTCGGCTGCAATGGCCTCCTCTCCGGCAGCGGCAGCGTGATCGCGAATCTGCAAGCCGAGCTGTTCCGCGCGGTCGCGGCCAACGACCTCGCCGCGGCCCGCCGCCTGAACGACCGGATCTATCCGCTGGCGCGCGTGTTCTACGCCGAGCCCTGGGCCGACATGCACAACCGAATGAAGGAGGCGCTGGTGCTGCTCGGCCGGCTGCCGCGCGCGGTGGTGCGGCCGCCGCTGGTCAAGCTTGGGCGCGCCGAGATCGAGCGCATTCGCGCGGCCTTGGTCGAGTCGGGCCTGCTCGAGGCAAAGGCGAGCCGCGACGCGGCCTAGGGAGCGGCCGCTCCCTCACCGCCGATCATCTGATCGCCTTGCCGAACGCCGCGTTGTGCGGATAAGTGAGGAATTGTGCGGCGTGGCTTGACGTGACTTGCCGACGCTGGCTTGCCGTACCGACTGCCGACAGGGCGGAAGATGCCGGACAATTCCGGAATACAGCTCTCCGACAACCAGCTCTCCGACGAGCAGAGTCGTTCGGTCGCCGCCATCGTCCGCGAGGAGCTCGCGCGCCGCCGCATCTCGCGCCAGCACCTGGCCGAGATGGCCAAGATCAGCATCTCCACGCTGGAGAAGGCGCTCTCCGGACGCCGGCCGTTCACGCTCGCCACCACGATCAGGCTGGAGCAGGCGCTCGGCGTATCGCTGCGCAAGGCGAACGCGGAGGCCGCGCTCGCGGCGGCGGTCGCCATCACCCTGGCGCCCGGCGAGCTCGGCTTCTATTCGCGGCCGGCGGTATCCTTCATCGAGGGGAACTACCTGACCTTACGCCCGTCCTTCGGCGACCCGACCGCCATCTATGCCTATCGGACTGAAATCTGCTGGGATGCCGGCACGTCGAGCCTGATCTTCCGGGAGTCCGAGCGGCTGGACGCCAAGTTCGCGCAGCAGGGTCTGGTCTCCGTCCCCAACCAGTCCGGCTACATCTACCTGATCACGAACCGGCTCGGGCAGTTCCGCCTCGTGCTGATCTCGCGTCCGACCATCAACGGCGAGATGTTCGGGATCATGACCACGCTGCAGGCCGGCCGCGGCGCCCAGCTCATCCCGGTCGCCGCGCCGATCGCGTATGTGCCGCTCGACGGCCTCGGCGATGTCGAATTCGGCCGCATCGCCGCCGGGCATCCGCGCCACGAGAGCTATCGCGGCTACCTCAGGCGGACGGTCGAGGAGCCGTTCGCGCTGTTCCTGCCGGCATAGCCGACGGTGCCGGCGCCCGGTCCACGCGGCCCGTGGCCGCGCGCTGACTTGATTCCGCCATCGCTTTCGCCGAGATTGCCCCCCACAACAGGGACCCACGCCATGGACGGCAAACCAACCCGCAGCGGTGAACGCAGGATTTTGTGGCAGAACGTGCTGACCGTGGTCAGCGCGGCGATCCTGATCGGCGCCGAAGTGTTCGGCGCCGCGTTTGCCGGCGGTTGGGCAGTCGCCAGCTATCTGGATCTGGGGGTCTACGGCGAGCACATCACGCAGGGCCTGTTCTTCATCTGCGGCGTCGCGGTGATGATCGCGTTCCTGCGCAACGCGCAGCGGGTCGAGCCCTTCATCACGCGCGGCTGACGGCGGCGGACGTCGACGACGCGCCCTGCGCCGCGTCCGAGATGCACTGCGCCGGGTATTTTCGAAAAAATTTCTTGTAATGCGCGTCGACATCGCTTATTTGCGCGATTGCCCAATTTCGCACGTGCCTGTGGCCGTGTGTCGGTCGGTGGGCATCCGGACAAGAGGCCGGACAGCCGCCCGGAGCGAGATCGCAGCAAGTTGCCGCGATCGCCTGAGCTCCGAAACCACTTGACCGGCAGCCGGAGGCGAAACCGGCGCACCCCGCTCTCAACGGGGGACGCGGCTTAAAGCAACGACGGACCGGGCTTTTTTGGTCTCTGCCGGCTTTCCATCAGCCGGCGTGGCTACCGAAGAGGCTTGTTCATCATTGCCGGCCGTGCGGAACGGGGGCTCCCCATTCCAATCCAAGGCAGCACAAGCGGGTCGAGAGCCCACGTTCGCCAGCGCGTCCCCATCGCGCGCGGGCGACGAACTCCGATCCGCATCATCGGGCGGTTCGCCGCCCCCTGAGCTGTGGGGAGAGCGCCATGACTGCGCGCATCCGCGAGTTCCTGCATAAGCGGGCCGACGATGGCCCTTGCCTGGTCGTCGACCTTGAGGTCGTGCGAGAGAACTATCTCGCCTTCGCCAAGGCGCTGCCGGACACGAAGGTATTCTACGCCGTGAAGGCAAACCCGGCGCCGGAGGTGCTCGCGCTCCTCGCCGGGCTCGGGTCGAGCTTCGACACCGCCTCGGTCGCCGAGGTCGAGATGGTGCTCGCGGCCGGCGCCAAGGCGGACCGGATCTCGTTCGGCAACACCATCAAGAAGGAACGTGACGTCGCGCGTGCCTATGCGCTCGGCGTACGCCTATTTGCCGTCGACTGCGAGGCCGAGGTGGAGAAGATCGCCCGCGCCGCCCCCGGCACGCGCGTCTTTTGCCGCATCCTCTCCGACTGCGTCGGGGCGGAATGGCCGCTGTCGCGCAAGTTCGGCTGCGAGCCCGCCATGGCGGTCGACGTGCTCGAGCACGCCCACCGGCTCGGCCTCGAAGCCTACGGCATCTCATTCCATGTCGGCTCCCAGCAACCCAATCCACATGCGTGGGACCGGGCGCTCGCCTCAGCGGCAGCCGTGTTCCGCGAATGCGGCGAGCGCGGCCTGACGCTCACCATGGTCAATCTGGGCGGTGGGTTCCCGACCAAGTATCTCAAGAACGTGCCGACGGTGAAGACCTACGGCTCGGCGATCTTCCGCGCGCTGCGGCGGCACTTCGGCAACCGCATCCCGGAGACGATCATCGAGCCGGGCCGCGGCATGGTCGGCAACGCCGGCATCATCGAGGCCGAGGTCGTGCTCATCTCCAAAAAGAGCGAGAACGACGACGTGCGCTGGGTCTATCTCGACATCGGCAAGTTCGGCGGCCTGGCCGAGACCATGGACGAATCGATTCGCTATCCGATCCGCACCCCGCGGGACGGCGACGAGCTGGCGCCCTGCGTGCTCGCCGGGCCGACCTGCGATTCGGCCGACGTGATGTACGAGAAGCAGCCGTATGCGCTGCCGATCAGTCTCGAAATCGGCGACAAGGTGTTGATCGAGGGCACCGGTGCCTATACCGCGACCTATGCGTCGGTCTCCTTCAACGGCTTTGCGCCGCTGAAGACCGTCCACATCTGACCGGCGGGAGGAGACGATGGTCACCATCCGCCGGGAGCGGGAGGCCGACGTCGCGCTGCGCGAAGCGCTGCTCGACGTCTCCTATGGGCCGGTCCGCTTCAGCAAGACGTCCGAGCGGCTGCGCCAAGGGCGCCTGCCGGACCTGTCGTTCGTCGCCACCAGTGGTCGCCGCCTGGTCGGCACCGTGCGGCTGTGGGAGGTGTCGGCAGGGCCGGGCCGGCCCGCGCTCCTGCTGGGGCCGCTCGCGGTGGCGCCCGACTGTCGCAAGCGCGGCATCGGCTCGGCGCTCGTCCAGGCCGCGCTGCGTGAAGCGACCAGTCTCGGCCATGGCGCCGTGCTCCTGGTCGGCGACGCGCCCTATTACGGACGGTTCGGCTTCTCGAACGAGAAGACCGCAGCGTTACGGCTGCCCGGGCCCTATGAGCCGCACCGGCTGCTCGCGCGCGAGCTCGAGCCGGGTGCGCTCGACGGCGCGCGCGGATTGATCAGCGCCGCCGGTCGGCGCGGGCAAAAGCCCGATCTCGCCACCCTCGTCGCGAGCTTCGCCCGCGACGAGGCGACGCTCGCCCCGCGCGCAGCGTGATCCCGTCACCCTTGCTTCAGGAGCCCGTTGAGATGAATGCACCCACCTCCGTGACCGAGGGCCGGCCGCTGCACGCCCGGTTCGACGGTCCGATCGTGATGATCGGCTTCGGCTCGATCGGCAAGGGCACCCTGCCGCTCATCGAACGGCACATTGCCTTCGACCGCTCGAAGTTCGTCGTCATCGCCCCGGAGGACTGCGATCGCAGCTTGCTGGACGAACGGCAGATCCAGTTCATTCACAAGGCCCTGACCAAGGACAATTATCGCGAGATCCTCACCCCGCTGCTGACCGCGGGGCCGGGCCGCGGCATGGTCGTGAACCTGTCGGTCGACACCTCCTCGGTCGCCCTCATGGAGCTGTGCAAGGATCTCGACACCTTCTACATCGACACCGTCGTGGAGCCGTGGCCAGGCCTCTACACCGACCGCAGCCGTTCGATCTCGGAGCGCTCGAACTATGCGCTGCGGGAGAGTGTGCTCGATCTGCGCCGGCGGCGCCCCGGCGGCATCACCGCCGTGAGCTGCTGCGGCGCCAATCCCGGCATGGTCTCGTGGATGGTGAAGCAGGCGCTGGTCGACATCGCCGGCGAGCTCAAGCTGGACTTTGTCGAGCCGCAATCCCGCGAGGATTGGGGTCGCCTGATGCAGCGCGCCGGCGTGAAGGGCATCCACATCGCCGAGCGCGACACCCAGCGGGCGCGCGATCCCAAGCCGAAGGGCAAGTTCGTCAATACCTGGTCCGTCGAAGGCTTCATCTCCGAGGGCCTGCAGCCGTCCGAGCTCGGCTGGGGCACGCATGAGAAGACGCTGCCGTCCGGCGCCGCGCGCCACGACTTCGGCTGCGACGCCGCGATCTACCTCAAGCGGCCGGGCGCCGGCACGCGCGTGCGCTCGTGGACGCCGACGGCGCAGGCGCAGCACGGCTGGATGATCACGCACAACGAGTCGATCTCGATCGCCGACTACTTCACGGTGCGGGACGCAGGCAAGGTGATCTACCGGCCGACCTGCCACTACGCCTACCATCCCTGCGACGATGCCGTGCTCTCGCTGCACGAGATGGCGGGCGCGCAGTGGAAGCCGCAGCAGACCTGGCACATCCTGTCGGAGGACGACATCGTCGACGGCATCGACGAACTCGGCGTGCTGCTCTACGGCCACGCCAAGAACGCCTACTGGTACGGGTCGCAGCTCTCGATCGAGGAGACGCGGCGGCTGGCGCCCTACCAGAACGCGACCGGCCTGCAGGTGACATCGGCGGTGCTCGCCGGCATCGTGTGGATGCTGGAGAACCCCGAGCGCGGCATCGTGGAGGCGGACGAGATGGACTTCCGCCGGTGTCTTGATTTGCAACGGCCCTATCTTGGCCCGGTGATCGGGCGCTACACCGACTGGACGCCGCTCGAACGCCGCGGCGAGCTGTTCCCGGAGACTATCGATACCAGCGACCCCTGGCAGTTCACCAATGTGCTGGTCAACTGACGGGAACGGCGCGGCTGCCCCGGGGGGCGGCCGGACGATTAGTCCACCAGAAACGAACGGGCGGCCCTTTGGCCGCCCGTTTTGTTGCGGACGCTCGTTCCTGCCCTCGCCAGCCGGCCTTTTCCCTCCGCTCCCCCCGGAAAGCCATGAAGTTGGTCGCTTTTTTCGATTGCAGGACGGGATATCCCCCCGGTTGCCGGGGCCGCGTCAGACGGAATTCCCCGGCATTGAAACTTTCCGCGAAATCACCACAGTCTGAGGCCATGGGACGGTGTCGAAAACCACCCGACTGGGCATCGGGATCAAATAACTTTTCAGGCTCCAACAGATCGCAGGTGTTGTGATGAGAGGGTCGTTGCTGAAACTGATTGTCTCGTGTGCCGTCGCTCTGGGCGCTGTCGCTGTGGTGGCCACCACGAGCGTCCCGCTGCGCGCCGCCGACCCGACGGCCGTGGGCCTGTGGGAGCAGGTCGATGAGAACTCCGGGAAGCCCGAGAGCTGGTTCAAGATCGTCGAGCGCAACGGTGCCTACGAAGGCAACCTCGTCAAGATCTTCCAGAAGCCCGGCGAGGACGAGAATTGGGTCTGCAGCAAGTGCGAAGGCGCCGAGAAAGGCGCTCCGGTGCTGGGACTGGCGCTGATCAAGGGAATGAAGCGCAACGGAATGTCCTACGAGGATGGGACGATCATGGATCCGCGCGATGGGTCGATCTACCGCGCGTTGATGAAGCTCAGTCCGGATGGTCAGAAGCTCGAGGTGCGCGGCTATCTCGGCATTTCGCTGTTCGGCCGCAGCCAGGTCTGGAATCGGCTGCCCGACAATGCGCTCGGACCGCAGCCGGCGGGCGCGCGGCCCGCACCCAAGGGCGGCGCGCAGAAGAAGCAATAGCAGCGGCGGGTTGCCCGGGGCTTGACCCCGAAGGGGTCAGCGTACGCTGCGCATCATCCGAGATCGATAACGCCGGCGTCACCATCCTCGGTGCCGAAGGCAAGCGAATTTCCCGTCGCGCTCCAGGCGAGCGCCGTGACCGGCGCGTCACCAGGCCGGCGCGCCAGCACCTCGGCGCCGTCGTCCACGCGCACCAGCAGCACCAGGCCGTCGGCATAGCCGACCGCCACCACCTCCTGTTTGGGATGACAGGCGACCACCTCGACCTGCGCCTCCGACGGCGCCAGGATACGCGGGGTCTTGCCCATGGGGCCGTCCTTGGCCTGGAACGGCCACAGGATGAGCTGGGTCGATCCCGACGTCGCCAGCCACTTGCCGCCGACGGTCCAATCGAGCGAACGCACGCGCGCGCTGTAACCCGACATCCGCATGTCCTTGCGATCGGCCAGGCGCCAGCCGTGCAGCGTCGACTCCTGCATGGACGTGACCACGAACCGCCCATCCGGGCTCATGCGCGCGGCGAGATGCGACCCTTTCCATTCCAGCGTCTCGGGTTCGCTCTGCGCGTTGGCGAACCAGAGCGTGACGCCGTTGTAATGCGCGATCGCGAGGCGAACGCCCTTCGGCGCGAACGCCAATCCGCCGACGGTCGAGGGCACCTCGAGCATCCGCTCGGGACTCTTGCCGCTGCGCGCGAACGCCTGCTTGCCGGCCGACCACGCGACGGCGCCGTTCGGGCCGACCGCCACATGGTCGATCCAGCGGCGCTTGCCGTCGGTGGCGACCACGATGCTCTCGCCCTGCGCGCCGGTCGACACCACCTTGCCATCGTCCCCGCCGGTGACGATGCGCTGAGGATCGGCGGTCGACGAGAGAATGGCGCCGCCGTGCACCGCCACCGTGCGCGGTTCGCCCGCATTCGGCACGAATAGCAGCGCCTCCTCGCCCAGCACGAACACCGCGGTCTGGCCGAGGAAATGCGCGGCGACCACAGGCGCGCCCGCCTTGATCGGGCGCGTGCGCTCCACGACGGAGGGGATATCGCTCTTGGCGTCGGTCACGGCCAGGCTACTGCCAACAGTTTTTCAAACAGCGCCGCTTTGTCGAGCAGAACCCGGCAACCCTGCGACACGACGTTGACGGTGCCGGCATCAACCGGATCGGTCGCCGCCCACGACGGCGCACAGAAGGTGAACTCGATTTCGCACGGCGGCGCCAACTGAATGTGGCGCGACCAGACTATTCCATAGTCGGCGTCATGCCAGCCTGCCACGCGTCGCCCGGCCCAATGTATCTCAGCGGGCCAGAGGTCATCTCGACGGAATGTCCGCGGTTCGGACGCCAACAGTATCAAGTCGATATCAGAACCTGCCCGCGCGGCGCTCCGCGCCCAAGAGCCCGCCAGGGCAAGCCCTAGGATGTCGGAACGCGAACGTGCCCAGGTTGCGATCGGGGCAAGGATTGGGTCGAGCTGCGCGATCTCTGTCGTCAAGCCAGGCAGCCCTCGAACCCTTGCCTGATTTTCTCCTCGGGCAGCTTGCGGCCGATGAAGACGAGGCGGCTCTCGCGCTTCTCGCCGGCCTTCCATGGCCGCTGGTGATCGCCGTCGAGGATCATGTGCACGCCCTGAAACACGAAGCGCTCGTCGTCGTCCTTGAAGGCGAGGATGCCCTTGCAGCGCAGAATGCTCGGCCCCTCCTTCTGCACGAGGTCCTGCACCCAGGGGAAGAACTTGTCAGGGTTGAGCGGCTTGTCGGTCCGGATCGAGACCGAATGCATCTCCTCGTCGTGATAGTGCTTCAGCCCGCCGCTGTCGTGGTGATGATGGTCGTGATGGTGGTCATGATCATGGTCGTGATCATGCTGGTGCTCGTGCGCATGATCGTGCCCGTCACCCGCGAGAAATTCCGGCTCGATCTCCAGGATGCGGTCGAGATCGAACGCGTTGCGCCCGAGGACTTCGGGTAATGCAATGCGGCAGCGCTCGGTGCTGTGCACCTTGGCATACGGGTTGATCCCGCGGATGCGGGCTTCCACCTCGCGAAGCTCGTCGGGGGTCACGAGATCGGTCTTGTTGAGCAGGATGACGTCGGCAAACGCGATCTGGTTTTTCGCCTCGGGCGCATCCTTGAGCCGCTCCAGCAGCCATTTGGCGTCGGCGACCGTCACCACGGCGTCGAGCTTGGCCTTGCGGCCGACATTCTCGTCCATGAAAAACGTCTGCGCGACGGGCGCCGGATCAGCGAGCCCGGTGGTCTCCACGATGATGGCGTCGAACTTGCCCTTCCGCCGCATCAGTCCATCGATGATGCGCACGAGGTCGCCGCGCACGGTGCAGCAGATGCAGCCGTTGTTCATCTCGAACACTTCCTCGTCGGCGCCGACGACGAGGTCGTTGTCGATGCCGATCTCGCCGAATTCGTTGACGATGACGGCGTACTTTTGGCCATGAGGCTCGGAAAGGATACGGTTGAGCAGGGTGGTCTTGCCGGCACCGAGATAGCCGGTCAGTACGGTGACGGGAACCTTGTCGGACATCGCTTAACTCCGTTTCGCCACCCTATATATGCATCCGCTGCCGGATGCTATCGTCGACGCCGGGCGTCAAACGGCCGAAACTCCGGGGGGTGCGTCATGAGACGAATGATCGCCGCACTCGCTCCAGCTGCGATCGGATGCGCGAAACTCACTGTCATGCTCGGCGTCCTCGCCACGGCGACGCACTCCGCGAGCGCCGGTCGCGCCACGCTCAACCTTGTCCTGGTGCTCGACGGCCTGCGCCCCGATGCGATCACGCCGGAGGAAACCCCCAACTTATGGCGGCTGCGACGGGAGGGCGTCGATTTCCCAAACGGCCACGCCGTCTTCCCGACCGTGACCCGGGTCAATGCGACGGCGGTCTCGACCGGCACTTATCCCGATCGCAACGGCATCCTCGGCAACCGCATCTACGTCCGCGCGGTCGACCCTAACGTCGCGTTCGTCAACGACGACCACCGTAACTTGCTGCGACTGGATGAGGTCACGGGCGGCGGCATGGTGCTCGCGAAGAGCCTCGGCGAAATCCTCGCCGAGCGCGGCAAGCGGCTCGCTGCGGTGAGTTCCGGGTCGACCGGTCAGGCCTTGCTGCTCAACCCCCGAGCACCCAAGGGGAGCGGCATCCTGATCAACGGCTATTGGGAACCGGGCGTGCGCGTTGCATTCCCGCCCCAAGTCAGCGACACCGTGCTCCAGCGCTTCGGCCCCGCCCCGGCTCGCGGCGGCACGACGGCATCGGACGACGCTGCGGTCGCCTGGACCCAACGCGTGTTGCGCGACTATGTCTTGCCGGAGTTGAAGCCCGATGTCGTCATCAACTGGTTTACCGAGCCGGATCACATCCAGCACGGCCTTGGTGCCGGCTCGCCGGCAGCGCGAGCCTCGATCCGCGCCGACGATGCCGAGGTCGGGCTCTTGCTCAAGACGCTCGACGAGCTGGGCCTCGCCAACTCGGCCAACATCATCGTGATATCGGATCACGGCTTCAGCCACAGCGCCTTCGGCGTCAATCTGACTGCTGAGCTGATCAACGCCGGGCTCAAGGCGAGCAGGGATTCCGACGACGTCGTGGTGGCCAGCAGCGGTCAGACCTTATTGCTCCATGTCAAGGACCGCGACCCTGTCCTCGTCCATCGGATCGCCGAGTTCCTCAAATCGCAAGACTGGATCGGTGTGCTGTTCACCGCCGGCCGGCGCGGCGAAGGAAACGCGCCGGTCGAAGGGATCGAGCCCGGCACCTTCGCGATCGAGCTCATCCACCTCGCTCATGCCGAGCGCGGGCCCGACATCGTCGTGACCTTTCCCTGGAGCTCGGCGCGCAGCCCATATGGCGTGCCGGGCGCGGACTCGACAGAGACCGCCCGCGCGACCGGACCGCTGAGCGGTTCTCAGGGCAATCACGGCAGCATGAGCCCGTGGACCGTGCGCAATACCTTCATCGCCTGGGGCCCCGACTTCAAGCGGGCCGCAACCATCCGCACGCCGGTGAGCAACGTGGACATAACGCCTACACTCCTGGCTCTCATCGGATACGACCGCGACGATGCGTTGCCCCGCTTCGATGGACGCGCCATCGTCGAGGCCTTCGCCGACGGCCCGGATGAGGAGCAGGTGCCGATGCAGACGACGACGCACGTCACCGCGACGCCGGACGGCAGGTATCGTGCTGCTATTCAGGTGAGCGAGGTCGGCGCGCAGCGTTACATCGACAAGAGCTGGCGGATGAAATAGGGACCTTAGCTCGCTCACTGCACAAGGACGCCGCGGCTGCGCGCGCGTGTGACAAAGCTCTGGGGGGACGACCATGCTGCTCAATCTCACCCATATCGGGCAAATCGGCCTCCCGGTCGCCGACGTCGACCGTTCCGAGGCGTTCTACCGGGATGTGCTCGGCCTGCCGAAACAGTACCGCTTCGGCGACCTGACATTTTTCGACTGCGCCGGGGTTCGGCTCCTGCTGGAGAAATCAAAAGAGGTCACCCCGCGCGGCTGCATTTACTTTCGCTGCGCGGACATCGCGCTCACCGTCGGTGAGCTGACCAGGCGCGGCGTCGCGTTCAAGCACAAGCCGCATCTGATCGCGAAAATGGACGATCACGATCTCTGGATGGCGTTCTTCACCGATCCCGACGGTCATACGCTCGCAGTCATGCAGGAAGCCCCAAAGGGCTACATGCCGCCGCAGACATGACGCGGCGGCTCGCGGGCTTGCAGAGCGGACGGCAGTTTCGCTAGTCTGGTGGCGGCCGTAGCGGCGGCCAACGGTCCGCGTAAAGGGCGCAGCCCGCCGACCTGCTACGATCGAACATAACCTGACTTCCTGCCCGAAATTCGCGGACGCCGGGCGCATATGGAAGGAAGGTTTTTATGACACACGATCCGAGTCCGTCTGCGCGTCGCACCCGAACCCTGCCGGAACGCCCGAGCCTCGAGCATCTCAGGAACGAGGCCAAGCAACGTCTCAAGTCGCTGCGCCGGCAGAACCCGCAAGCCAAGCTCGCCGCTGTCCAACTGGCGCTGGCGCGCGAATACGGCTTCGCCAGTTGGCGGCAGCTCAAAGCGCACGTTGACCGCAGCGATCCCGCGCAACTCGAACGCAAACGTGTTTTCGACGCGGCCCGCGCGGGCGATGTCGACACGGTTCGCCGCGCTTTCGCGGCCGGCTTCGACCCCGGCACGACCGATGCCGACGGGCGCACCATTCACCAGATCGCCAAGGCCGGCCGGCACGAAGCGATCGAGATTCTCGCCCGCGACCTGCAGGCGGGCGACACCCATCCGGCGCAGGTGCGGCAGGCGATCAGCGCCATCCTCGACGCTGCCAATCAAGGCCGCGTTGATGAGCTTCGCCGATTGCTCGACGCTCACCCCGACTTGATCGACGCCCGCGGCGGATATTTCCAGAAGCAGACGGCGCTGCACAACGCAGCCTGCGGAAACCGGCACGCCTGCGTCCGGCTGCTGCTCGAGCGTGGCGCCGACGTCCACATCCGCGACTTTCCCGACAACGCCCATGCGCTTCACCTGGCGGCCGCGGTTGCCGATCTCGAGATGGTCAAGATGCTGGTCGAGGCGGGTTCCGACATCGACGGCAAGGGCGACGATTACGAGGTCGGCGTGCTTGGCTGGGCGACCTGCTTTCGGCGCGTGCGCGAGGACGTGGCGGCGTATCTGCTGCGCAGCGGAGCGAAGCTCGACCTGTGGTCTGCAATCGCCCTCGACCGCGCCGACGACGTGCGGCGCCTTATCACCAGCGATCCGACCCTGCTGAATGCACGCATGACCCGCAACCAGCACCGCCGAACTCCGCTGCACCACGCCGCAGCGAAGAATCGGCCGATGATCGTCCGGCTCTTGCTCGATCTGGGGGCCGACCCGCACGCCGCCGATGCGACCGGGGCGACGCCGATGACCACAGCCGCCCAGGAGAATGCCGACGCAAGCATCATCTCGATGCTCGAGGCGGCCGGCGCAAAGCTCGATTTCATCGCCGCGCTCAACCTCAAACGTTATGACCTGGCGGCAGCGATGCTGGACGAGGACCCTTCCCGCATCGGTCCCGACGGACGCGATACCATCGCGCTGCACCTTTCGGTGAGCAAGCAGAACGTGGAATCCGTGCGGTGGCTGATCGAACACGGCGTCGACATCGATGCCAAACGTCCGATGTGGGACTGCAACCACACCGCCCTGCATATGACGGCGGAGAACGGTGCGCTGAACCTCTCCAGGATGCTGCTCGACGCCGGCGCCGATCCGAACATCCGTGATGACAAGTACGGCGCGACGGCGCTCGGCTGGGCGGATTTTTTCCGCCGCGACGAACTCGCAGCGCTCGTCCGGGAAAAAGGCGGAAACAAGTAAGCGATCGACATTCGCCCTTCAGCGGCTGCGCGTCGAGGCGGCTGACGAAACGTGCCGCCTGAAACCCCGCTTGCGGGCTGACCGGTGCAGTTCTAGGCTTGTAGCAAGACCGTTCGGGCCGCAGCGGCGAGGCCGCAGCGCGTGCCGCAAGCCAAGGTCGGATCAGGGAGGCTGCGATGCTATTGCGACGCATGGCTTTCGTCGGTGCCGCGTTCGCGTTGACCCTCGTTCTTTCCAGCTCCAGCCCACCCGCGGCGGCGCAAGGCGCGGGCAGCGCCGCGGCGGCGCTCGCCGGCCAGGTCGCCTCGACCGAGGAAGGGCCGATGGAAGGCGTGATCGTCAGCGCCAAGAAGGATGGTTCGCCCATCACCATCAGTGTCATCACCAACGCGCAGGGCCGTTACAGCTTCCCGGCGGCGCGACTCGAGCCCGGCCGGTACAGCCTGCAAATTCGCGCGGTCGGATACGACCTCGAAGGCCCCAAGAATGCCGATGTCGCGGCAGGGCAGCCCGCCAGCGCCGATCTCAAGCTGCGCAAGACCCGCAACCTCAGCAAGCAGCTCACCAATGCCGAGTGGATGATGAGCGTCCCCGGCACCGATGACGACAAGCTCCAACTCATCAACTGCGTGAGCTGCCACACCCTCGAACGGGTGGTGAAATCGAGCCACGACGCCGACGAGTTCGTGCAGGTGGTCGCGCGCATGAATGGCTACGCGCAGGTCAGCCAGCCGATCAAGCCGCAACGGCGGGTGGACCAATCACGCGCCGCCAATCCGGAACGCTTCCGCAAGGTGGCCGAGTATCTCGCCACCATCAATCTGAGCTCGGGCATGAAACACGAGTTCGAGCTCAAGACCCTGCCGCGGGTCAAGGGTCGCGGCACCAACGTCATCATTACGGAATACGATCTGCCGCGCGCCACCATCGAGCCGCACGACGTGATCGTCGTGAACGGCGAAGCCTGGTACTCGAATTTCGGCGAGCAGTTCCTGGGCAAGATCGATCCCAAGACCGGCAAGCATACCGAGTACGCCATGCCGGAGTTGCGCAAGGGATTCCCCACCGGCAATCTCGACCTCGGCATCGACCGCGAGGGCCATCTCCTGCTCGGCATGATGTATCAGGGCGCCGTCGCCAGGTTCGACCCCAAGACCGAGAAGTTCCAGATCTGGCAGCTTCCGCCCGAGCGGCTCAAGGACGACTCGCAGCTCAACATGGTGACGAACCAGGCCCACGTCGACGGCAAGCTCTGGGTAAACGATGCCGGGCCGTCGACCTTGTTGCGGCTCGATCTCGCGACCGGCAAGTTCGAAGAATTCGATCCGTTCAGCATCCTGCCCGGCGGACGTCAGGGCTACTCGATCTACGACGTGCGCGCGGACTCGCAGAACAACGTCTACGTCACGGACTTCCAGAAGAACTACGTCGTCAAGGTCGACGCCAAGACCGGCAAGTTCACCGCCTACCAGACCGGCACGCCGCTCTCGCGCAACCGGCGCGGCCGCATCGACGATCAGGACCGCTTCTGGTTCGCGGAATATCGCGGCAACAAGATCGCGATGCTCGATACCAAGGAGGAGCGAGTCCAGGAATGGCCGCTGCCGACCAAGTTCACGCAGCCCTACGACGTGATCTGGGACAAGAACGGCCAATTGTGGACCGGCGGCATGACCAGCGACCGCGTGATCCGGCTCGATCCCAAGAGCAATGAGGTGGTCGAATATCCGCTGCCGCGCGACACCAACATGCGGCGCATGTTCGTGGACAATTCGACCACACCGCCGACCTTCTGGGTCGGCAGCAACCACGGCGCTTCGATCGTGCGGGTCGAACCGCTGGATTGATCTGAGGAGCCGTTACTCGCCCTCATCCGGAGGAGCGCCGCTGTTGCGACGCGTGCCGAAGGATGAGGGCGGCGATCGCTCGGGTGTACCGGCTTTGCCGCGCCTCAGCTCTCCAACGCCGCGGCGAGCTGCTTCAGGTTGTGGCGGATCAGATCGATATAGGTCGTCGCATCGCCCTTGGCGTCGGTCAGCGCGTCGGAATAGAGCGTGCCGCCGATCTTGGCTCCGGTCTCGCGCGCGATCTGCTGCACCAGCCGGGGGTCGGTCACGTTCTCCAGAAAGACCGCCGGGATCTTCTGCTTCTTGATCTGCGTGATGATGGCGGCCACGTCCCTGGCCGATGCCTCCGCTTCCGTCGACACGCCCTGCGGCGCGGTGAACGCGACGCCATAGGCGTCCTGGAAATATCCGAACGCGTTGTGGCTGGTGATGACCCGGCGGCGGTCGGCGGGAACCCTGGCGATCACGTCCCGCACCTCGCGCTCGAGCGCATCGAGCTTGGCGAGATAGGCGGCGGCGTTCGCGGCGTAGGCGTCCTTGCCGGCGGGATCGGCGGCGATCAGCGCGTCGCGAATATTGGCAACATAGACCTTGGCGTTGGCCACCGACTGCCAGGCGTGCGGATCCGCCGGTCCATGGTCGTGATCATGACCGCGGTCGCCCGCGCGCTCGCGCGGCTTGATGCCTTTGGTCGCGACGATGATCGGCGCCTTGGTGCCGGACGCTTTCACCAGCCGCTCGAGCCAGCCCTCGAAACCGAGGCCGTTCACGAACACCAGTTTGGCGTCGGCAGCGCTCTTGGCGTCGCCCGGCGAGGGCGCGTAGACATGGGCATTGCCGTTGGGACCGACCAACGTGCCGACCTGCACGCGCTCGCCGCCGACGTTCTGCACGAGGTCGCCCAGGATCGAGAAGCTGGCGATGACGTGGAGCTTGTCCTGCGCGCCGGCGGGGGCCGCCGGCAGGAGCGCCGCGCAGGCAATCACGACCATCGTCCGGCGTCGGGTCAGCATGGCTTTCTCCTCTGCGCGCGTCCGGCGTCAGGCTTCAAGATGGCGGCCCGGGAAGGCCTGCCGCACCAGGCCGCCGACGCGCCCGAACAACAACGAGAACACGTAAAGCGCGCCGGCGACGAGAATGATCGCGGGGCCGGAAGCGACACCGGTGTGGAAGGACACCAGCAAGCCGGCGTAGCCCGCCGCCGCGCCGCTCGCCGTCGCGATTAGAATCATCAGCGTGACGTCGCGCGCCCAGAAGCGGCCGATCGCCGCCGGCAGCATCATGATGCCCACCGCCAGCAAGGTGCCGAGGGCATGGAATCCGCTCACCAGGTTGATGACCACGAGGACGAGGAATGCGAAATGCGCCGGGCCGCCGGCACTGCTGACCGAGCGCATGAAGCCGGGATCGACGCATTCGATCACCAATGGCCGGTAGATCAGAGCCAGCACGACCAGGGTGATGGTGGCGTTGACGGCGATCAACAACAGCGTCTGATCGTCGAGCGCGAGCACGTTGCCGAACAGCACGTGCAGGAGATCGATATTATTGCCCTTGAGCGAGATTATGGTGACGCCGAGCGCCAGCGAAAGCAGATAGAACGTCGCCAGCGCCGCGTCTTCCTTGAGCTCGGTGGTGCGCGCGACAAATCCGGTCAGCAAGGCGACCACGCAGCCGGCGATGAAGCCGCCCGCTGTCATGGCGAACAGGCTGAGCCCCGAGAGCAGAAATCCGACCGCGGCACCCGGCAGGATCGCGTGCGCCATGGCATCGCCGACCAGCGACATGCGGCGCAGCATCAGGAACACGCCGATAGCGCCAGCGCCGAGCGCCAGCGCCAGCGTGCCGGCAAGCGCACGCCGCATGAATTCGAACTCGCTGAAGGGAGCGATGAAGAGATCGTAGACCATCGACACGTGCGGCGCCTCTCTCTCCGTCGTTCCTGGGTGTGCAATCTCGGGCTGGCCCGAAATCGGCTTCACCGGTTTAGGTGCGCATCCCTGCCACGGCCGACACGCGCTGGGGACACCCGCTCACGACCGGGGAGCTGGGCTTGCGGCAAGCGCGGGTTCTTCATCGGCGCAGAGGTCCGCATGCTCGTCGAAGGCCTCGCACATGCGGCGCGCGGCAAGCAGGTTTTCCGGCGTGAGAACGGTCGAGGTACGTCCCCACGCAACCGGCTTACGTGCGAGCAGCAGCGTTTCGGGAAAGTTCGCCCGCACGAAATCGATGTCGTGCATCGCGGTCAGCACGGTTCGCTGCTCGCCGTGCCAGCGCCTCACCAGATCGAACAGGTCGGTCGAGGTCTTGGCGTCGACCGCATTGAACGGCTCGTCCAGCACGATCACGCGGGCGTCCTGCAGAAGCAGGCGCGCGAACAACATGCGCTGCATCTGCCCGCCGGAAAGGGTCGCGATCGGGCGATCCTCGAAGCCGGTGAGTCCGACGGCGGCGATTGCCTGCTCGATCCTTGCCCGGGCCGCGCGATCAAGGCCGCCGAACAGGCCGGTCCGCCGCCACAGCCCCATCGCCACCATGTCGTAGACATTGATCGGGAATGTGCGGTCGATCTCGGCGGCCTGCGGCAGATAAGCGATATTTTGTGCGGGAAGATCGCCGCGCTCGATGCGCCCCGCCAGCGGCTTGATCAAGCCGACGATGCCTTTGAACAGCGTCGACTTGCCCGCTCCGTTCGGACCGACGACCGCGACCAGCGCGCCGGTTTCGATCGAACCGTCGAGATGATGCACGGCTGGATGCCGGTCATAGCCGAGCGTGAGGTCGCGGAATTGCAGCGCCGCCGTCATCGATTCATCCCATCATCGCCCAGACCACCGCCCCCCATAGCAGCGCGATCAAGGCGGCGGCGACCGCCAGGCGCTCCAGGATCGACATCCGCAGAATCGACGGCGACACCGCCGCCGGCGGGTGTCCCTGACCGGGGGGATGATGGTGGTGCTGCGGGTGGACGTGCGTCGGCATGAGTTGGCAATTCGCGGATGGGTCGGTCGAAACGATCTTGTTATAATGTAACATTCGCCCTCGTCCAATGCCAGTCCGGACTATCTGGCATTGCGGGGTTTTGACCCCGTCAACTGCCAAGAATTGCCAAGACCTGCGGGTCGGGCCATGCTCCGCCCGGCGGCCGGACCCCAAACCATGACCAACAACGTGCGCGAGCAACGACCCCGGACGGTCTGTGTCGGGGAGGCGACGGTGGAATTCGTCCGCGGCGGCGACGGCCGCTTCGGGATGGGCTGTTCCGGCGACACGTTCAACGTGGCGGTCTATCTCGCCCGCGCCGGGATCGACACCGCCTTCGCGACCGCGCTCGGCGACGATGCCTATTCGGATGCGATCCTTGCCCTTGCCACCGCGGAGGGCGTGGCCGGCGACCTCGCGTTGCGCGCGCGCGGCCGCCTGCCCGGGCTTGCGGTGGTCGACACCGATGCGGCCGGCGCGCGGCGGCGCTACGACTGGCGCGGCGAGTTGCCCGCCCGCGACCTGTTCGAGCTGCCGGACTGGGGACGGGTGGCCGAAGGCTTGACCAAGGCAAACCTCGTCTACTTTTCCGGCATTACCCTCTCGCTCTATTCCAACAACGGACTGGGCCGCTTCCTCGCCCTCGTCGAGATGGCCCGGCAGCAGGGCGTGAAGGTCGCGTTCGATGGAAACTTCCGGCCACGCGGGTGGCGCGGAGACCTGACGCGCGCACGCACGGTGTTCATGGAAGCATTGAAGCGGGTCGACATCGCGCTGCCGGCCTACGACGACGAAGCGGTGTTGTGGGGAGATCCGAGTCCGGAGGCCACGGTCGAACGGCTGCAAGCCTTCGGAATCCCCGAGATCGTGGTCAAGAACGGACCGAACAGCGCGCTGGTCGCCGCCGGCGGCCGCAGCGAATTCGTCCCGGTGCCGGAGGTGGTGGTGCCGGTCGACAGCACGGCGGCGGGTGACAGCTTCAACGCCGCCTATATCGCGGCCCGCCTGTCCGGCAAGCGGCCGGCCGAGGCGGCTGCCGCCGCGCACAGCCTCGCCGCAAAAGTCATCCGCCACCGCGGCGCGCTGATGCCGCGGGCCGCCGCGGCGATGCATTGACGGGATCATCGCTCGTCGCTAGCGTTGACTGTGATGGGGATGGAGTTCCCCGAAACCGCCTGCAATGGCTGATGACTCCTACCGCGCGATGCATGCGGTAGGAGTCCGTCCGTGACCCGCCGCAAGGCGGTTTTTTGTTGCCCGGGGCGAGGAAGGAGCAAGCATGGGTTTCCTGATCGTATTTCTCGGCGGTGGTCTCGGCGCGGCGCTCCGCCATGGCGTCAACCTCCTGAGTGCGCGCTTGCTCGGGACCGGCTTCAACTACGCCACGCTGTTTGAAAACGTGTCGGGCTCGGTGGTCATGGGCCTGCTGGTCGGCTATTTCGCCTTCAAAGGGGGCGTGCCGCAGCATTGGCGGCTATTCCTGACCACCGGCATTCTCGGCGGCTACACCACCTTCTCCGCGTTCTCGCTCGATACCATCCTGCTCTACCAACGCGGCGAGCTTGGCCTCGCGGCGCTCTACGTCATTCTTTCCGTCGCGCTCTCGGTCGGCGGCCTGCTGGCTGGACTGACGCTGGTGCGGCACTTCGCGTGACTTTGTCCCCCGCTTGCGCCTTGGCGGCGCGCGCAATCGCATCGAGCACGAGCTTTTCGGCGCCCTTCGCGTCGAGCCACTTGACGATCGTGACCCATTTGCCCTTTTCCAAATCCTTGTAGTGCTGAAAGAAATGGGCGATCTGCTCGCACATGATCGGCGGCAGATCGCGGTAGCTGCGAATATTCGAATAGAACGGAGCGAGCGCGTCGACCGGCACCGCGATGATCTTTTCATCACCGCCCGCTTCGTCTTCCATCATCAGCGCACCGACCGGCCGGCAGCGCACGATGGCGCCCGGCACCACCTGCACCTGGCTCACCACCAGCACGTCGCAGGGATCGCCGTCGGCCGACAACGTATGCGGAATGAAACCGTAGTTCCCGGGATAGAACATGGCGGTGTGCAGGAACCGATCGACCCTGAGCGCGCCCGACGCCTTGTCGAGCTCATACTTCACCGGCGCGCCACCCAGCGGGATTTCGATCACCACGTGAATATCCTTCGGGGGATTGGGGCCGATCGAGATCGCGTTAATATCCATCGGACAATGCTAGCGTGTTTTCTGGACTTGATCGCCGGGGTCAAGCTCGGCGTCGATGAGATGTGCTTGCGGAATGCATCATCAAACGCGCCGGAATGCACCCTAGCCCATCGGCGCCAGCCCGAGCTTGTCCAGTAATCGCAGATCGCGATCGCGGTCGGGATTGGCCGTGGTGAGAAGCTTCGGGCCGTAGAAGATGGAATTGGCGCCGGCCAGGAAGCACAGCGCCTGCGTCTCCTCGCTCATGTCCTCGCGGCCGGCCGACAGTCGGACGACCGATCGCGGCATGGTGATGCGGGCAACGGCGATGGTGCGCACGAAATCGATCGGATCGAACGCCCCACCCGCCGCCAGCGGCGTGCCCTCGACCTTGACCAGCATGTTGATCGGCACGCTTTCGGGGTGCGCGGGCAGCGTAGCGAGCGCTACGATCATGCCCACCCGATCCTCGGCGCTCTCCCCCATGCCGACGATGCCGCCGCAGCACACATGAATGCCGGCGTCACGCACGCGGTCGAGGGTGTGGAGGCGATCCTCGTAGGTGCGCGTGGTGATGATCGCGCCGTAATAGTCCGGCGAGGTGTCGAGGTTGTGGTTGTAGTAGTCGAGACCGGCCGCCTTGAGACGTCGCGCCTGATCGCCGGTCAGCATGCCGAGGGTAGCGCAGGTCTCGAGCCCGGCCGCTTTGACCCCGGCGACCATCTCGCACACCTTGTCGAGATCGCGATCCTTCGGCTCGCGCCAGGCCGCCCCCATGCAGAAGCGGCTGGCGCCGGCGCTCTTCGCCGCCCGCGCCTCGGCCAGGACGGCATCCACCGCCATCAGTCTTTCCGCCTTGACCCCGGTGTCGTAATGCACGCTCTGGGGACAGTAGGCACAGTCCTCCGGACAGCCGCCCGTCTTGATCGAGAGCAGCGTCGAAATCTGGACCTCGCTGGGATCGAAATGGCAGCGGTGAATGCTTTGGGCGCGAAAGATCAGCTCGGGAAAGGGCAGCTCGAACAGCGCCCTCACCTGCTCGCGCGTCCAGTCGTGACGGACGGCGCCGCTGACGTCGGCCGATGCGAAAGCGGCGGTCTCAACGGCGGCGACGGACATTCCAAAATCCTCTGGCTCTCCGGCAAACTCATATCCGGGAACGCAATCGAAGTCACTCCGCCAGTTGTTCGAGCAGGAACGCGCCCAGCCTCGCGTGGTGCGTCACCGGCAGAAGGTGATTGGCGTCGTCGACGACCTGGAGCGTGGCACCTGGGATCTGTTCGGCGAGGAATGCCGCGATGCGTTGAGTGGGAACCCGGCTGCAGCCGCCCGATATCAGGCGAACGGGACATGTCAGCGCGCGCAATGCCTCCATCCCCGGATCGGTGAAGGTCACCTCGAAGTCGAGGACGATCTTTTGCGCGCTCCGGCCAATCTGCGCGCGCAGCGATTCGTCCATTGCGTCCCAAGCGCCGCCGCCCGCCCAGTAGTCGATGAAGCCGCGCAGCGCCATTTGCGTTTCCCCGGCCGCGATCCGCGCCGCATAGGTTTGGCCGAGCGCCTCGATCTCCAGCCAGGCGGTCTGCGCGCCGGCATGCGGTAGGACAAAGAACGCCACCGGCTCGATCAGCGTCAGCGAACGGATGGGGACGCGGCCGGCGAGCGCGAGGTGCAAGGCGACCACGCCGCCATAGGAATGGCCGACCACGTGGACACCGGGTGGCGCGGGCGGCAGCAGCGGCTCCAGCAGCCGGAGTTCGTCGTCCACCCGGAAGCCATGACCGTCCGGCCAGGAATTGGTTCGGCCATAGCCAATGAGATCCGGAGCGATCACGCGAAACCTGGACTTCAAGGGGTCGATCACTGGGATCCACATGACCGCCGCGCTGGCGGAGCCGTGCAGCAGCAGCACGGGGGCACCCGTCCCGGCCGCCAGGCTGGCGCTGCGCAGGATTGGACGGTCGGAAGTCATGTCCATTTTCATACGAAGTTTATGCCCGGCGAAAGAGGATTGCCGATCGATCGTATCAGCTCGAGGAGTATCGAATTGCACGGATCGCGCCAGTTTTCCGCCGGCGTCGATTGCGGACGGTTTTCAATGCCTCTTTCGAAACCAACTTGCTGCTCCGCTTACCGAGCGCACGTTTACGAAGTCGTTACGCCGTGTTTAATCCGGTCGTCACGTTCCGGTAAGGTCCGTGAGCACATTTTGTCTGGAGGGTGAAATGGGGACGACCTACAAGTTCACGCGCAGTTCTCGCATAGGCATGTGCCATGAAAGTGGCTTGCTTCGTCAACCCGCTCGTGCAGGCACGGGGGCCCTGCTTCAACTTCGGTTGGGTGGAGGCGCTAGCCAGGCTTCTGCAACCCTTGCATCGGGACGCGCGGTGCGAGTGCATGCTGATTGCAGGCAGCTGGTTCAAGGACTGGGCCAGACAGAACCAGAAGGACACGCTGTTGGCCGGGCTTCGCACGGTCTGGCTGGACGAACTCGCGCTATACCGAAGACTGAGAGTTCTCGGCACACTCCCCACCGCATTGGATCAGACCGCCTATCAAGCCGATGATGCCGAGCAGCCGGCGCTCCGTGTCATCGCGGACGCAATGGCGCGCGAGGTCAACGGCTTCGAGCCGGACGTCATCATCGGCTATGCCGGGCAGGCCAATTATCTCGCCAAACTGTGGCCCGCCGCGCTCCGGCTGCACATCGAGCGCGGACACTTCGGGCGAGACCCTTACCCGTTCAGCATGTATTTCGATCATGTCGGCACCCATGGGCGTTCGGCGGTCGGGAGCGTCGGCGGACTGAACTTGGCATATCCCTTGACGTCGGATGGGCGTGCCCTGGTGTCGGCATTTCGCTCGCGGATGGCGGCCGCCTTCGAGCCTCTGGATCCATTCCGGTCCCAGGCCTTGCGCCGTCGGTTCGACCGGCTTTGCCTGCTTCCATTGCAGGTCTCGAACGAGTTTTCCTTTGACGGGGTGGTCAGCTACCGCACGCAGTTCGAATACCTGTACGACGTCTTGGCTGCGGCCCCGAAAGATGTCGCGGTCATCGTGACCGAGCATCCCAACGGCGATCCGGTTCTGAGACGATCCGGTCACGGCTCGAACATAGACACGCTCCGGCGGACGTTTCCCAACATCATCTTTCTCGACGAATTCCGGCAGTGCCAGTCGCCCTCGCAACTGCTGGTGCCGCGGGTCGACGGCGTCTGGAGCGTCTCGTCGAGCGTCGGTTATCAGGCGCTGCTGTTCAACCGTCTTCTCGGCTCTCCATCCTCGACCGAATTGTCCAATGTTGCGGATGCCACAACGTTCGAGGATTTTTTCGGGCGGCTCGGGCATCGCAAGTCGACCAATGTCAACCCCGATAACTTCCTGGCCTGGCTACTCGAGCGTTACCTGGTGCCGGCGACGTTGCTGACCGACGGCCGCTGGTTCCACGACTATCTGCAGCGTCGTCTCGATGCGGCGCGCCGGGCAAGCGACCCGATCGATGCGTTCGTGCCGACTGCTGATGCGGATCGCCTGCTGGACGCATGGACCGCCAAAACGCCATCGCCACTGACGACGCCATCGCCGAATAGCGAGGATGATCCGTCGGTCGCAGAACTCATCACCAATCTCAGGGCGGTACGATGCGAACGAGATGCGCTGCTCGAATCGACGAGCTGGCGGATAACGGCCCCCCTTCGCCTGGTCAAGCAAGCGGCCGGCCGCGCGCGCTTTCGGCATTAGATCGAGGAGTGCCAACGTCACGCCGGGGCGGGCATTGACCGCCCGCATCCTGCGAAACGCGTCGCTGAGCGACTTACAAGGATAAAGGCGGATTATTCGGCCGCGACGCGCGTGGCTTCGTCCACCGGCTCGACTTTGGCGGCGCAATATTTGAACTCGGGGATTTTCCCGAACGGATCGAGCGCGGGGTTGGTGAGCAGGTTTGCGGCCGCTTCGACATAGGCGAAGGGAATGAACACGACGCCGTCGGGCACCGAGTCGTCCTGACGTGCGCTGAGCTCGATGGCGCCGCGCCGCGTGGTCACCCGCACCATGTCGCCCGCCCTCACGCCGAGCTTGGCGATGGTGCCGCGCGACAGTCCCGCGACCGGACCGGGCTCCAACGCATCGAGCGTCGAGGCGCGGCGCGTCATCGCGCCGGTGTGCCAGTGCTCGAGCTGGCGGCCGGTGGTGAGGATGAACGGGTACTGCGCGTCGGGCATCTCGTCCGGCGCCTGGAATTTCGTTGCAACCAGCCTGGCCATGCCATTGGGACGCGGGAACCCCTGGTCGAACACCACGTCGCGGCCGGGAACGTCCGGGCCGTCGACCGGATAAGTGACGTGGTCCTCGCGCTCGACCCGGTCCCAGCTGATGTTGTCGAGCGCCGGCATCATCGCTGCCATTTCGGTGAACACCTCGCCGACGTGCTTGTAGTTCCAGTTGCAGCCGATCCGCTGGGCGAGATCCTGGATGATCCAGAGATCCTGCCGCGTCTCGCCGGGCAGCGGCAGCGCCGCGCGTCCCATCTGGACCTGGCGGTTGGTGTTGGTCACCGTGCCGTCCTTCTCCGGCCAGGCGGAGGCCGGCAGGATGACGTCGGCGTATGACGCCGTTTCGGTCAGGAAGATGTCCTGCACCACGAGATGCTCGAGATGGGCAAGCGCGCCGCGGGCGTGGTTGAGGTCGGGGTCGGACATCGCGGGGTTCTCGCCCATGATGTACATGCCCTTGATCTCGTCGGCATGAACCGCGTCCATGATCTCGACCACGGTCTTGCCGCGCTTGGGATCGAGCGTCACGCCCCACGCCGCTTCGTACTTCGCCCGGATCTCGGCATCTTCCACCGACTTGTAGTCGGGGAAGAACATCGGGATGAGCCCGGCATCGGAGGCCCCCTGCACGTTGTTCTGGCCGCGCAGCGGATGGAGCCCGGTGCCGGGACGACCGATCTGGCCGCAGATCAGCGACAGCGCGATCAGGCAGCGCGCGTTGTCGGTGCCGTGGGTGTGCTGCGACACGCCCATGCCCCAGAAGATGATGGCGCTCTCGGCGCGGGCAAACGTGCGCGCGACGTTGCGCAGCACGTCCGGCTCGATGCCGCAGATCGGCGACATCTCTTCGGGCGTGAATGGCTTCACGCTTTTGGCGAGCTTGTCGAAGTCCTCGGTGTAGGTCTGGACGTATTGCTGATCGTAGAGCTTCTCGCCGATGATGACGTTGAGCATCGCGTTGAGCATCGCGACGTCGGTGCCGTTCTTGAACTGCATCATCTGCCAGGCGTGGCGCTGGAGCGCCTGGCCGCGCGGATCCATCACGATGAGCTTCGAGCCGCGCTTGGCCGCCTGCTTGAAGAAGGTCGCGGCGACCGGATGGTTCTCGGTCGGATTGGCGCCGATGACGATGATGACGTCGGAGTTCTTGCACTCGTTGAACGTGGCGGTCACCGCCGCCGAGCCGACGCCCTCCAGCAGGGCCGCCACCGACGACGCGTGGCAAAGCCGCGTGCAATGGTCGACATTGTTGGAGCCGAAGCCGGTGCGCACCAGCTTCTGGAACAGATAGGCCTCCTCGTTCGAGCCCTTCGCGGAGCCGAAGCCGGCGAGCGCGCGCGGGCCGTCGCGGTCGCGGATTTTCACCAGACCTTTGGCGGCGCGGTCGAGCGCCTCCTCCCAGGTCGCCGTGCGGAAATGCGTCCACGGATTGGACGGATCGACCAGATCGTCGGCGGCCTTGGCGACGCCGTCCTTGCGCACCAGCGGCTGCATCAGCCGATGCGGATGGCTCACATAGTCGAAGCCGAAGCGGCCCTTGACGCACAGCCGGTTCTCGTTCGCCGGACCGTTGCGGCCGCTGACGTAGAGCAGCTTGTCGTCCTTGATGTGGTAGGTGAGCTGGCAGCCGACGCCGCAATAGGGGCACACGCTGTTGACCGCGCGGTCCGGATATTGCGTGCGCACGTTTGCTTCGTCGACCAGCGTGGCCGGCATCAGCGCGCCGGTCGGACAGGCCTGCACGCATTCGCCGCAGGCGACGCAGGTCGACGCCCCCATCGGATCGTCGAAGTCGAATACGATCTTCTCGCCGTGGCCGCGGCCGGCCATGCCGATGACGTCGTTGACCTGCACTTCGCGGCAGGCGCGGACGCAGAGATTGCACTGGATGCAGGCGTCGAGATTGACCGCCATCGCCGGATGGCTGCGGTCGGGTGCCGGCGGCGCGCGGCGGGAAAACCGGCTCACCTCGATATTCTGCCGATCGGCGGTCTTCCAGAATTCCGATTCCGGGTCGTGCGCCACATCTTTGGGCGGCTGGTCGGTCAGCAACAGCTCGACCACCATGCGCCGCGCGCTCTTGGCGCGCTCGGTCTGGGTCTTGACCTTCATGCCCGGGGTCGGCGTGCGGATGCAGCTGGCGGCCAGCACGCGCTCGCCCTCGACCTCGACCATGCAGACGCGGCAATTGCCGTCGGGGCGGTAACCGGGCTTCGGCGAATAGCAGAGATGCGGAAGCTTGATGCCGACGCGGCGCGCGGCGCGGAAAATCGTTTCGCCGTCGCGGATGTCGACCTCGCGATCGTCGAGGATGAAGGTGTTCGGCTTGTCGGAATCGGAGGTCGTGGTCATGGACTCGGCTCAGCCAAATGTGAGGTCGTCGTGCGCGGGCCGACCCGCGCATCCATCTCCTTGCGATGATGGATGGATTGCCCAGGTCAAGCCCGGCAGTGACGACTGAATGTTCATCTGCATCATCACCAGCTCCCGAGCGGCTTGCCCAGCTCCTCGGGGAAATATTTCAGCACGCTGAGCAGCGGGTTGGGCGCCGCCTGGCCGAGCCCGCAGATCGAGGCGTCGCGCATCGCGTCCGAAAGCTCCTTCAACAACGCTTCATCCCACGGACCGGTTGCCATCAGCTTGACGGCTTTCTCCGTGCCCACGCGGCACGGCGTGCATTGGCCGCAGCTTTCGTCCTCGAAGAAGCGCATCAGGTTGAGCGCCACCGCCTTCATATCGTCCTTGTCCGACAGGATCACAACCGCGTGCGACCCCACGAAGCAGCCGTATTTCTCCAGCGTGCCGAAATCGAGCGGCAGATCGGCCATGGATGCCGGCAGGATCCCGCCGGAGGCGCCGCCCGGCAGATAGGCCTTGAAGTCGTGGCCTTCCGTCATGCCGCCGCAATATTCCTCGATCAGCTCGCGGACGCTGACGCCGGCGGGCGCGAGCACCACGCCCGGTTTGCGCACCCGGCCTGACACCGAGAAGCTGCGCAGACCCTTGCGCTCGCGCCGGCCGTACGAGGTGAACCAGGCCGCGCCTTTCTCCACGATGTCGCGCACCCAGAACAACGTCTCGACGTTCTGTTCGAGCGTTGGCCGGCCGAACAGGCCGACCTGGGCGACATAGGGCGGACGATGCCTGGGCAGGCCGCGCTTGCCTTCGATCGATTCGATCATCGCGGATTCTTCGCCGCAGATATAAGCGCCGGCGCCGCGACGGAGATGAATCCCGGCATGCTGGGCGAACCCGGCGGCGACGACCTTGGCGATTTCGTCCGCGAGCATCAGCCGCACTTCGGGATATTCGTCGCGGATATAGATGTAGATTTCCGGCGCTTCGACCACCCAGGCGGCGATCAGCATCCCTTCGATGAAGCGGTGCGGGTCGCGTTCGAGATAATGCCGGTCCTTGAAGGTGCCGGGCTCGCCCTCGTCGGCATTGACCGCCATCAGCCGCGGCGCGGGCTCGGCACGCACCAGGGTCCACTTGCGGCCGGTCGGGAAGCCGGCGCCGCCGAGGCCGCGCAGTCCGGCGTCGCTCACCACCTTGATGATGTCGTCGCGCGTGCGCGCACCGGACAAGCAGGCCTTGAGCAGCGCATAGCCGCCGGCGCGCACGTAAGTGTCGAACGTCGTGTCGGTCGGATATGCGTGCGCATGGGCGCCGTGCCCGACCGCGGACGCGACGCTGTCCGCGGTCGCCCGCATCACCTGGACATGCCCCACGGCGCAGACCGGCGCGCGGTCGCAGGCGCCCATGCAAGGGGCGCGCACGACGCGGACGTCGGGGCCGAGCCTGTTCGGCAGGTTTTGCAGGAGATGCTCGGCGCCCGCCATGGCGCAAGAGAGCGAGTCGCACACGCGCACGGTGACGGCGGGCGGCGGCGTCTCGCCTTCCTTCACCACGTCGAAATGAGCATAGAAGGTCGCGACCTCGTACACTTCGGTGAGCGCGAGCTTCATCTCCAGCGCCAGCGCGGCCAGATGGGCGGCCGAGAGGCAGCCGTACGCGTCCTGGATCAGATGCAGGTACTCGATCAGGAGATCGCGCCGCCGTGGCCGGTCGCCGAGCAGCGCGCGCACCTCGTCGAGTGCTTGCGGGTCGACCTGGCGGCCCTTGGGCGTACGCCGCGGGCGGTTGCGCCGTCCCGACCCGGGCGCTTGATCGTCGGTCCGCGCGTCCATGCTGGAATCCTTCTGAAATCAGAAGAGCGGGATTTATCGATCAAAAACAAGCCCCCAACTGCCATCAATCGATTGAATTTCTCTATCGATGGATCGATACTAGGCCTTCTCACCGCTGAGGTTAGTGCGTTGATCGATAAGCTGGAATTCCTTCTGGCGCTGGCGCGCGAGCGGCATTTCGGCCGCGCGGCCGAGGCCTGCGGCGTGACCCAGCCCACGCTGTCCGCCGGGATCAAGCAGCTCGAGGAAACCATGGGCGTGCTGCTGGTCAATCGCGGGTCCCGCTTCCAGAGCTTCACCCCGGAGGGCGAGCGGGTGCTCGACTGGGCACGGCGCATCGTGGGCGACTCCCGTGCCATGCGGCAGGAGCTCGAGGCGCTGCGTCACGGCCTGACCGGGCGGCTGCGCATCGCCGCCATTCCCACCACGCTCGCGATGGTGGCAAGCCTCACCACCCCGTTCCGCATGCGCCATCCCAACGTGCAGTTCACGATCCTGTCGCGCACCTCGATCGAGGTGCTGGCGCAGCTCGAAAATCTGGAGATCGACGCCGGGCTGACCTACCTCGACAACGAGCCGCTCGGCCGGGTCAACGCCGTGCCGCTTTATCGCGAGCACTATCGGCTGCTGACGTCGTCGGATGCGCCCTTGGGCAACCGCGCGGCGGTGACCTGGGCGGAGGTGGCGCAGGTTCCGCTCTGCCTGCTGACGCCCGACATGCAGAACCGGCGCATCATCGACGAGCTCCTGCGCGGGGCTGGCGGAACGCCGCAGCCGACCTTGGAATCCAATTCCATGATCGTGCTGTTCGCCCACGTGCGCACCGGCCGCTGGGCGAGCGTCATGCCGGCAAAGCTCGCCGAAACGCTCGGCCTCACCGAGACGATCAGAACCATTCCCATCGTCGAGCCGGAAGCGGTGCACACGATCGGCCTGGTCGTCCCCTCGCGCGAACCGATGACGCCGCTCACGGCGGCGCTCGTTGCCGAGGCGCAGCGCCTGGCGCCGCAGCTCGAGGAGATCACACCGGACGAACGCTCCACGGACAAGCGGCGGGGCTGATCGCGATCGCGAACTTTCGCCTGCGCGTCAGCGCGCCCGTTGCGGAGAGGCGAGCGGCAGATGGCCGCAACATGCTCCGACGCGCCGCGGCCGATCCAAGTTGCGGCCGGGCTCGCAAGTTCCTAGCATTGCTTTCAAAACTGGCACGTCCAGGGAGGACACGGAATGACGCGATCGCTGAAGATCAAGATTTCACCCACGCGGCGCCGGCTGATCAAGGCCGCGCTCGCCGGCATCGTCGCGCCGGCCGTCCTGCGGATGGGCGCGGCGTTCGCGGCCTATCCCGACCGCCCGGTCAGGATCGTCGTGGCCAACACCCCGGGCGGACCATCCGACATCATCGCCCGCATCATGGCGGCGGCGATGCAGGAGGCGATGGGCGGCTCGGTCATCGTGGAGAACAAGGGCGGCGGCGGCGGCAATATCGGCATGGGATATGTCGCGCGGGCCGATGCCGACGGCTACACCATCCTGCTCTCGACCAGCGCCTTTTCGGTCAATCCCGGCCTCTACAACACCCCGCCATACGATCCGTTCAAGGATTTCTCCGCCGTATGCGAGCTTGCGGTCTCCCCCCACGTGTTCGCGGTGATGCCGGACCTGGGGGTCAAATCGATGAAGGAGTTCGTCGCCCTCGCCAAGGCCAATCCCGACAAATTCAACGTCTCCACCCCGCCGATCGGAACCACGCCGCAGCTCCAGGCCGAAGTGCTGAAGCTGCGCGAAGGCCTGCAGAAGATGGCGACCATCGTCTTCCCCGGCGGCGGCGACGCGCTCAAGGCCTTGCTCTCGGGCACGGTGCAGTTGAGTTCCGGCGTGCTGGCGCCCGCGCATCCGCAGATCAAGGCCGGCAACATCAAAGGCCTCGCGGTCACCGGCCCCACGCGCTGGCACGACCTGCCGGATATTCCGACCATGGTGGAGTCCGGGTACCCGGATTTCGTGTTCGACACCTATACCGCGCTGATGGCGCCGGCCAAGACGCCGCCCGAGGTGGTGAGCCGGCTCGAAAAGGTCGCGCTCGACATTCTGAGCAAGCCCGACATGCGCCAGCGGCTGACCCAGGCCGGCTTCGAGGTGACGGCCAGGGACGGCAAGGGCCACATGGAGCGCGTGGCCAAAGAGGTGCCGATGTTCCGCGACATCATCACCCAGGCCGGCATCGCGAAACTTTAGCGCACTGACCCCGGGTCGATTGGGGCCGTCTGTCGAGCTTGATTCGGCAATCCATCGTCCTCGCGAGAAAACGTTTCGCGAGGAAAGCCGGACCTGCGGGTCAAGCCCGCGGGTGCAGTCCGCGGGCATCGATCCCCTCCTGGTCGGGAGCGACGCGTGGCGGCGCGTTACGAACCGAGGGGCGGACCGAGAATCAAAACAGTCCGACGATCTTGCCGTCATCACCGACGTCGATGGAGTCGGCGGCGGGCACCCGCGGCAGCCCGGGCATGGTCATGATCTCTCCGCAGATCGCCACCACGAACTCGGCCCCGGCGGAGAGCCGCACCTCGCGCACCGGAATGGTGTGATCGACCGGCGCGCCCTTGGTGTCGGCGTTGGTCGAGAAGCTGTACTGGGTCTTGGCGATGCAGACCGGCAGCTTGCCGTAGCCCATCTGCTCGAACTGGGCGAGCTGGTCGCGCACGGACTTCTCTGCCGAGATGTCCTTGGCGCGGTAGATTTCCTTGGCGATGGTGCGGATCTTTTCGATCAGCGGCATCTCGTCGGGATAGAGCAATTTGAGCTTGCTCTTGCCGCTGTCGGCCACCTTCACCACCGCGCGGGCCACGTCGGCCGCGCCGCGGCCACCCTCGGCCCAATGGTCGGCCATGACGGCCTCGACGCCGAGCTTCTTGGCGTGCTCTTCGACCAGCGCGATCTCGGCATCGGTGTCGGCGCTGAAGCGGTTGATCGAGATCACCGGCACGATGCCGAATTTCTGCACGTTCTCCACGTGGCGGGCGAGGTTCGCCATGCCGGCTTCGAGCGCCTTCAGGTTCTCGGTCTTGAGGTCCTCCTTCTTGACGCCGCCGTGCATCTTGAGCGCACGGATGGTCGCAACCAGCACCGCGCAGTCCGGCGACAACCCGGTCTTGCGGCACTTGATGTCGAGGAATTTTTCGCCGCCGAGATCGGCGCCGAAGCCGGCCTCCGTGACCACGTAGTCACACAGCTTCAGCGCGGTCGTCGTCGCCAGCACCGAATTGCAGCCATGGGCGATGTTGGCGAACGGCCCGCCGTGCACGAACGCCGGCGTTCCCTCCAAGGTCTGCACCAGATTGGGAGCCAGCGCCTCCTTGAGCAGCGCGGTCATGGCGCCATGCGCCTTGAGGTCGCCGGCGCGCACCGGCTTGCGGTCGCGGGTATAGGCCACGATGATGTTGGAGAGGCGCTTCTTGAGATCATCGAGATCGCTCGCGAGACAGAAGATCGCCATGACCTCTGACGCGACGGTGATGTCGAAACCGTCCTCGCGCGGGAACCCATTGGCGACGCCGCCGAGGGACGAGACGATCGAGCGCAGCGCCCGGTCGTTCATATCAAGCACGCGACGCCAGGCGACGCGACGCTGGTCGATGCCGAGCGCATTGCCCCAGTAGATGTGGTTGTCGATCATGGCGGCGAGCAGGTTGTTCGCCGAGGTGATGGCGTGGAAGTCGCCGGTGAAATGGAGATTGATGTCCTCCATCGGCACGACCTGCGCATAGCCGCCGCCGGCGGCGCCGCCCTTCATGCCGAACGACGGGCCGAGCGAAGGCTCGCGCAGGCACAGCATCGCCTTCTTGCCGATGTGGTTGAGCGCATCGGTGAGGCCGACCGTGGTCGTGGTCTTGCCCTCGCCCGCCGGCGTCGGCGTGATCGCCGAAACCAGGATCAGCTTGCCGTTGGGTCGGCTCTTGAGCGACTTGATGAAGTCCATCGACACCTTGGCCTTGTAGTGGCCATAGGGCTCGAGGTGCTCCGGCCCGATGCCGAGCTTGTCGCGCGCCACGTCGAGGATCAGCCGCTTCTTGGCGGACTGCGAGATCTCGATGTCGGATTTCGGGTTGAGGTGCTGCGAGGCGGTGATCGGTTGCTTGGCTGCGGTCGCTTGGGTCGGGGTCATGAGAGCCTCGTGCCGAGATTAAGTTTTGCATTGGTGGCAAATTCGCCGGCCGCGCATTTGGGCCCGTCGGCGGGCTTGACGCGAAGGACCTTGATGCGCCCGTCGGCGCACACCACGGTGAAGCCTTCGGTAGAAATATCGACGATCTCGCCCATCTTGCCGCCGATGCCCTTGGGGTCGTGCGCCGGCAGGGGCTGCGACTCGAACACCTGGAGCGCCTGGCCGTTGAGCGAGGTCCACGCGCCGGGCGCCGGATTGCAGCCGCGGATGAGATTGTGGATCTGCCGCCAGGGTTTGCCCCAGTCGATGCGGGCGTTGTCCGGACCGCAGCGGCCTTCATAGGTGGCCTGGGCGTGATCCTGCTTGATGCGCGGTGCCTTGCCGGCCTTCACCAGATCGACGGCTTCCAGCATCGCCTCGACCCCCATGGGAAACAGCCGGTCGAAATAGACCGAGCCGAGCGAGTCGGTGTCGGAGATCGGGGTCTTCTTCTGCAGCAGCACGTCGCCGGTATCGAGGCCGTTGTCGGGCCAGAAAATCGAGAGCCCGGTCTCGGTGTCGCCCTGGATGATCGGCCAGTTGATCGCGCTCGGGCCGCGATATTTCGGCAGCAGCGAGGGATGGTACTGGATCGAACCCTTGGTCGGCATGTTGAGAAATTCTTCCGGCACGAACAGGGTGACGAATGCCATGACCTGAAGGTCCGGCTTGAGCGCTTTGAACTCCGCCCAGACCTCGGGCTTTCGGTACGATACCGGCTGATAGACCGGGAGCTTGGCGGCGAGCGCGGCTTCCTTCAGCGGATCGGCCTTGGCGCCCTCCTTCTCGGGCGCGACATAGACCGCGACCACCTCATCGCCGCGCTTGAGCAACGCCTCCAGGACGGCCTTGCCGAAAGCCTGTTGGCCGTGCACCACGATACGCATCGAACGTCCTTTCCCACCCTCGGCGTCATCGCCGGGCTTGACCCGGCGATCCATCCAGAAAACGAGTCACTCGTAGCGGATGGATGCCCGGGTCAAGCCCGGGCATGACGAGTTATTGTTCACGCTGCCTCGGCGCGAGCGCCTTTCTCCGGTGCAGTGATCGCGCCTGAGGCCTTGATCTCGGCGATCTCCTGCTCGGTGTATCCGAGCTCCTTGCGGAGGATCTCATCGGTATGCTCGCCCAGCAGCGGCGAGCGTTTCACCTCGGTGACCGAATCCGACATTTTGACCGGATTGCCAACGGTCAGATACTTGCCACGGGTGGGATGATCGACCTCGACCACGGTGCCGGTCTTGCGCAGCGACGGCTCCTCGGCGATCTCCTTCATCGAAAGAATCGGACCGACCGGAATATCGACGGCGTTGCAGATTTCCATGACCTCGAACTTGGTCTTGGTCATGGTCCACTGCTCGATCGTATCGAAGATGTGGCGCAGCCGCGGCAGGCGCGCCGGCGGCGTCGCATAATCGGCATCGGTCTTCCATTCCGGCTTGCCGATGAGATCGCAGATCGCTCCCCATACCGGCGCCTGGGTGATGAAATAGATGTAGGCGTCGGGATCGGTCTCCCAGCCCTTGCACTTCAGGATCCAGCCGGGCTGACCGCCGCCGGAATCGTTGCCCGCGCGCGGCACCGCCTGCCCGAACGGGACGCTTTCGCCGTACTGGCTGTACTCGGTGAGAGGACCGTGCTTCAGGCGCTGCTGATCGCGCAACTTGACGCGGGCGAGATTGAGCACGCCGTCCTGCATGGCGGCAAGCACGCGTTGGCCGCGGCCGGTCCGGATGCGCTGGTAGAGCGCGCTGACGATGCCGAATGCCAGGTGCAGCCCGGTGCCGGAATCGCCGATCTGCGCGCCGGTGACCAGCGGTGGGCCCTCTCGGAACCCGGTGGTGGACGCAGAGCCGCCCGCGCACTGTGCGACGTTCTCGTACACCTTGCAGTCCTCGTAGGGGCCGGGGCCGAAGCCCTTCACCGAGGCCACGATCATGCGGGGATTGGTCTTGTGGATGTGCTCCCAGGTCAGCCCCATGCGGTCGAGCGCACCAGGCGCGAAATTCTCCACCAGGACGTCGCAGTGCCTGATCAGCCGTTCGAGAATTTCCTTGCCCTTGGGGTGCTTGGAGTCGATCGTGATCGAGCGCTTGTTGCCGTTGAGCATCGTGAAGTAGAGGCTGTCCGCGCCCTTCACGTCACGCAATTGCCCGCGCGTGATGTCGCCGACGCCGGGCCGCTCGACCTTGATCACGTCGGCGCCCATATAGGCAAGCAGTTGCGTGCAGGTCGGTCCCGATTGCACATGGGTGAAATCGAGGATGCGCACGCCGTCGAGCGCCTTGCCGGCCTGGCCGAAGGGCTTGCTCGACGGTTTCGGCAGGCCGTTCGCGACGGCCTTCTTCGACGCCGGCTTTTTCGCCTTCAGCTTCACAACCTTCTTCGAAGCCGCCTTGGATTTGGGCTTAACTTTTGTCTTGGCTTTCACCTTCTTGCTCTTTGCCATTGCCGTTCCTCTAGGATTTCAATCGATGTGGGCCGCTTATTTCTTGCGAAGCACGCTTTGCGGGTTGAGGTTGCCGATGCGACCGCTCTCGCTGCCGGCTGCCGGGTCGATCACCGCATTGATGAGGGTAGGCTTGCCGGAGTCCATGGCCTCGTTCACGGCGCGCTTCAGCTCGTCCGGTGTCGTTGCATTGACGCCGACGCCTCCGAATGCCTCCATCATCTTGTCGTAGCGCGAGCCTTTGACGAAGACGGTCGTCGCAACGTCCGAACCGCCCGAGGGATTGACGTCGGTTCCGCGATAGATGCCGTTGTTGTTGAAGACGACGACGCAGACCGGCAGGTTGTACCGGCAGATTGTCTCGACCTCCATGCCGGAGAAACCAAAAGCGCTGTCGCCTTCGACCGCGAGCACGGGTTTGCCGGTCTCGATCGCGGCCGCGATGGCAAAGCCCATCCCGATGCCCATGACGCCCCAGGTGCCGACATCCAGGCGCTTGCGCGGCTGATACATGTCGATGATGCCGCGCGCGAGATCGAGCGTGTTGGCGCCTTCGTTGACGAGGATGGCATCCGGCCGCTCTTTGATGATGGTGCGCAGCGCACCGAGCGCACCGTGATAGTCCATCGGTGCCGAATTCTTCATCAACCTCGGCGCCATCTTGGCGATGTTCTCTTCCCTTTTTGAATTGACGGCGCTGATCCAGTCAGCCGGCGGGCTCGGCCATTTGCTGTCCATGCCGCCAAGGAGAGCCGACACGCATGAGCCGATGTCGCCGACCACCGGAGCGACGATCTCGACGTTGCTGTCCATCTCCTTGGGTTCGATGTCGATCTGGATGAACTTCTTCGATCCGGGCTCACCCCAGGCCTTGCCCTTGCCGTGCGACAGAAGCCAGTTGAGGCGCGCACCGATCAGCATGACGACGTCGGAGTCTTTCAGCACCGTCGAGCGCGCAGCGCCCGCACACTGCGGATGCGTGTCGGGCAGCAACCCCTTGCCCATGCTCATCGGCAGGAACGGAATGCCGCTCCTCTCGACCAGGGCGCGGATATCGTCATCGGCCTGCGCATAGGCCGCGCCCTTGCCGAGGATGATCAGGGGGCGCTTGGCACCCTTCAGGACGTCGAGCGCGCGCTTGACGGCGGCGGAAGCGGGAATCTGAGCCGGCGCGGGGTCGATAACCTTCACGAGTGACTTCGCTCCGGCATCCGCGTCCATGACCTGAGAGAACAGCTTGGCCGGCAGATCGAGATAGACGCCGCCCGGACGACCTGAGACGGCGGCGCGGATTGCGCGCGCCAAGCCGATGCCGATGTCTGCGGCATGCAGCACGCGGAAGGCCGCCTTGCAGAGCGGCTTGGCGATCGCCAGTTGGTCCATCTCTTCGTAGTCGCCCTGCTGCAGGTCGACGATCTCGCGCTCGGACGAGCCGCTGATCAGGATCATCGGAAAGCAGTTGGTCGTGGCGTTGGCCAGCGCAGTGAGGCCGTTGAGAAAGCCGGGCGCCGACACCGTGAGGCAGATGCCGGGCTTTTTCGTCAGGAAGCCGGCGATCGCCGCCGCATTGCCGGCGTTCTGCTCGTGGCGGAAGGAGATGACGCGAATGCCCGCACGCCTGCGCCATACGGCCCAAGTCCGTGATCGGGATGCCGGGCACCCCATAGATCGTGTCGATGCCGTTGAGCTTGAGCGCATCGATGACGAGATGAAAGCCGTCCGTGAGCTCCCGCTCAGTGTCTTCCGCGCTGGTGGTCGCAGGCTTGGTTTTCACTGCTGCGTCAGCCATGGGAATCTCCCTGAAATCTTTTTCGAGTGTCAGTCCAAATAGTCGGCGTATTTCTCGACGTGCTCGGCGAGGCCGAGCGCGTGGTCGCGCACGAGCGCCTCGGCCCGCTCGGTATCGCGCGCCTCGATCGCCTCGATGATCGTCATATGATCGCGGATCGAGCGATCGGCCCGGTCCTGCTCGCCGATGGTCTTGCGGCGGATCATGCGCATATGCGCGAACAGATTCTCGGCGAGCGAGATGAGCATGCCGTTGCGGCTCATGCGGATGATGGTCTGGTGAAACTCGATGTTCACCTCGGAGTATTCGTCGAGCTTGGCGTGCAGCCTGCCGTTCTCGAACTTGGTGAACATGGTGCGCAGCGAGGCGATCTCGTCCGCGCTCGCGTTCTCGGTGATGAGGCGCGCCGCCATGCTCTCCAGCGCCGCCCAGGCGGTGATCATCTCGATCACCTCGCGCCGGGTCTTGCGGACCACGTAGATTCCGCGCCGGGGCACGGCGCGCACGAAGCCTTCACGCTCGAGCTGCGCCATCGCTTCGCGCACCGGCGTGCGGCTGATACCGAAATCGAGCGCCAGCCGGCGCTCGTCGAGCCGGATATCGTCGCGGCTGCGATAGACGTCCATCGAGACGATGGCGTCCCTGAGCGCGGCATAGGCCCGGCTCTTGAAGCTTTCCGGGCTGCCGATGGGCTCCACGGCCACGCGCGGCGCCGTTTCCGCCTCGGCGGACGGGGGCCGGGACTGAACCCGGAGGCTGGCAGAACCGGAGGATCGATTACCGTTGCTCATGGCTGGTATACAATATTCCAGAAGCCCGACCGCGCGCAATCCGCATATTTTGCGTATCCGGGGCCGGGGTAGGCGCCTAGACCGCCGGCCGGGTGCGCAGCCGGGTGAAGGCGTTCTGGATCAGCGGCCAGAACAGGGCGATGAGCCCGAGCGCCATGATCGAGCTGACCAGACCGTTGGAGACGAAGATGCCGAGACTTCCCTGCGACGACAGCAGCGACTGCCGGAATGCCTCCTCCGCCTTGTCGCCGAGCACGATCGCCAGCACCAGCGGCGCCAGCGGATAGTTGCACTTCTTCAGCACGTAGCCGACGACGCCGAACACCAGCATCATCACGACGTCGAAGGTCGAATTGTGCACCGAGTAGGCCCCGATCGCGCAGAACATCAGGATGACCGGCGCGATGATGGAGAAGGGAATCCGCAGGATGGCGGCAAACAGCGGCACGCAGGTCAGCACCACCAGCAGCCCGACGACATTGCCGAGATACATCGACGCGATCAGGCCCCAGACGAACTCCTTCTGCTCGACGAACAGCAGCGGCCCGGGCTGCAAGCCCCAGATCAAAAGGCCGCCGAGCAGCACCGCGGCAGTGGGCGAGCCGGGCACGCCGAGCGACAGCATGGGCAGCAGCGCCGCGGTGCCTGCCGCATGGGCCGCCGTCTCCGGCGCGACCACGCCCTCGATCTCGCCGCGCCCGAACCTGTCGCCGTTCTTCGAGACCCGCTTGGCGATGCCGTAGCTCATGAACGAAGCGGGTGTCGCGCCGGCGGGACTGATCCCCATCCAGCAGCCGATCACGCAGGAGCGCAGCGACGTCATCCAGTAGCGCGGGAGCTCGGCCCAGGTCTTGAACACGACCGCCGGGTTGATGCCGGCCGCGCCGCCCTTGAAGCTCAGCCCTTCTTCGATGGTCAGCAGAATCTCGCCGATGCCGAACAGGCCGATCACCGCGATGAGAAAGTCGAAACCGTTGAGCAGCTCGGTATGGCCGAAGGTCAGCCGCAGCTGGCCGGTGACGCTGTCCAATCCGACCGCCGCGAGCGCAAAGCCGATCATCATCGCGGCCACGGTCTTGAACGGCGGCTCCTTGCTCATGCCAACGAAGCTGCAGAAGGCAAGGAAATAGACGCCGAATTTCTCCGCCGGCCCGAACTGCAGCGCGAACTTGGCAACCAGCGGCGCAACCAGCGTGATCATGATTACCGCGAACAGCGCGCCGACGAAGGACGACGTGAAGGCGGCGGTGAGCGCCTCGCCCGCCCTGCCCTGCTGCGCCATGGGATGGCCGTCGAAGGTGGTCGCTACCGACCATGGCTCACCCGGAATATTGAACAGCACCGAGGTGATGGCGCCGCCGAACAGCGCCCCCCAGTAGATGCAGGACAGCATGATGATCGCGGAGGTCGGCGACATGGAGAACGTCAGCGGCAGCAGGATCGCGACGCCGTTGGCGCCGCCGAGGCCGGGCAGCACGCCGATGATGACGCCGAGCATGATGCCGACGAGCATGACCAAGAGGTTGAACGGCTGGAGGACGACGCTGAAGCCGTGAAACAGATTGGCGATTTCTTCCATCTAATGAATCTCGTCACTCCAACCGGTCGGCCGAGCCCGCGGCCCGCGTCAAAATCCGAGCAATTCCTCGATCAGCCCCTTCGGCAAAGGCACCAGGAACCATTTTTCGAAGATGATGAAGGTCACCACCGGCACGCCCACCGCGATCGCGGCGATCATGCCCCAGCCGTAGCGGCCGAGCCATCGCATGAACACGGCAATGAGCAGCATGGACGCGACGTAGATCCCGATCCACGGCACCAGCGCCACATAGATCGCGGTCGGCACCAGCATGGACATCACCTTGCCCAGCTGTCCCCATTCGGCGAAGATCCGGTCGTTGCGTCCTTCCGAGACGACGGCGCCGAAGTTGATGATGCTCGATGCCAGGATCATCAATCCCACGTAGAACGGGAAGAAGCCGGCCTTCGGCCCTTCCGCTCCCCAGCCGATGCCGACCTGAACGCTGCCGGCGATCACGACCAGTGCGAATACGGCGATCGCCAGCGCGACACCCATTTCGACCGACCGTTGGGTCGGCCCGGCGCCGCGGGTGCCTCCGAAATTTTCGCTCATCAATCGGCCATCCGAGCTACCGGTGCGCACCCGCCAGCGGGCCTCGAGCCCGTCGGCGGGTACTCACGACGGCAATCATCATTGGCCGGCAAGGAAGCCGGCTTCTTTCATCAGCGCCTGGTGGCGCTTCTCTTCCGTGTCGACCCACTTGGCGTACTCATCGCCGGTCATGAAGGTATTGTTGAACGCTCCCTCGCTCATCAGCGTCTTCCACTCGGGCGTCTCACGGACTTTCTTCAGCAGGTCGACGTAGTAGTCAATTTGGTCCTTGGTAGCATTCGGCACCGTGAAAATACCGCGCAGCATCAGGTACTCGACATCGAGGCCCTGCGACTTGCAGGTTGGAACCTCGCTCCAGGACATGTTGTTGGCGATCTTGTCGGTATAGGGCAGCGTCTTGCCGTCGAACACGCAGAGCGGCCGCACCGCATTCCCCCGCCATTGCGCCACCGCTTCGATCGGGTTGTTGACGGTCGAATCGACGTGCTTGCCCACGAGCTGGACCGCGACCTCGCCGCCGCCGCGGAACGGGATATAGGTGAACTTGGTGCCGGTCGCCCGCTCGATTGCGACGGTGATGATCTGGTCTTCCTGCTTGGAGCCGGTGCCGCCCATCTTGAACTTGCCGGGCTCTTTCTTTGCGGCCTCGATATATTCCTTTACCGATTTGTACGGCGATTCCGCGTTCACCCAGAGAATGAACTCATCGAGCGCCATCATGGCGACCGGCGTCATGTCCTTCCAGTTGAAGGGAATGCCGGTGGCGAGCGGAGTGGTGAACAGGTTCGACAGCGTGATGATGAGCTTGTGCGGATTGTTGCGTGAGCCCTTCACGTCGAGGAAGCCTTCGCCGCCGGCGCCGCCCGACTTGTTGATCACCACCATCGGCTGCTTCATCAGATTATGCTTGGTGACGATGCCTTGGATGGTGCGCGCCATCTGATCGGCGCCACCTCCGGTGCCGGCCGGCACGATGAATTCGACCGGACGTGTCGGTTCCCACGCGGCCAGTGCCGGGGCCGGGGCCAACGCTTGCGCCATCCCCAGCGCCGCGACCGCAATGAGGATCGGATGTGCTAATGTTCGCATCGACGTCTCTCCCTGAAGCTTATTTTTCTCGCCCCACGGCCCCTTACAATCGAGAAACACGGGCGGACCACAAACTAGTCCGTCGCGGGATCCCGTTTCTTGGTAAATTGCACGACTATCTCAACAAAGCTAGTGCGGGCCACTTGGACAATGACCCGAATTGCGGTCCTCAGGCGGGACGTGGTGCCGCACCCGCTTGTGCGGTGCAACAGTCAATCGTCAGGATGTGGTGTGGTCGCGGCTCTGCCGAAACTGAGCACCCGGAGCCTATTTCTTGAGCGCCACTCTAATTAGCCGTCACCGGCAACGTGACGCGATACACCAGGATCATGGTGTCGACCTCGACTCCGCTCGCATCCTTGTACGGGGCGCCGACCTGAAAACCGTTCTGGGTGATGAAATCGTTGTCGTTCGTGATGAACAGGAAGAAATCGTTCGGGTTCTCCGGATCGAGCGCCGGCGCCAGCGCCATGCCCTCCCATTTCTCGGAGAGATTGTTGCGATCATTCGGCGGACCATTGTGCAATCCAAACTTGTTCAATTCCGCATTGTTGTTGATGTCGATGTAGCGGACGAGCGTTGCGGGCACGACACCGGCGGCAAGCTTGCCGTTGGGGGCGACCGGCACGGTACCGTCGTAGGGTGAGCCTGCGATGTTGGTCGCACGCGACGTGTCGACGAGCTCGATGCTGCGATAGCGCGAGGTGGTGCCGCCGGTGCCAAAGCCGTTGCTGCCATCGCGGCACAGCAGAAGGAAGAACGTTTCGTCGAGCGCGAGCAATTCGCTCTGGGCGGCCACCAACTGCTGGCCGTCGGCATTTTCGAACACCGGCAGCGGAATGACGTGCTCGCGCACCAGCTTCGGCCGCGCGAGATCGGCGATATCGTAGTAGAGCATCCGGGTATACCGGCGGGTTTCCGGCGAAGTGCCGCCGTCCTGGCGGGTCGCACTCTGCAATGCGACGACAAGGAAGCGGCCGCCCGGCGTGAGGGTCAGCCCTTCGAAGCCCTGGTTGTTCTGCCGGCCGGACTCGGGGTTGCGCGGCTCGGGGGCTTGCGCGCCTGGTCCGGGATTGTCGGAAGAGTGGTGAACCTTGCCGTTGCGTATGGGAAGGAAAGCGTCCGGCGGCCTGACCGCCGCGAGCATGCGACCAGTCGGCGAGAAGCGATAGAGATAAGGACCGTATTCGTCGCCAATGAAAAAACTGCCGTCCGGCAGCAGCACCAGGGATTCGGTATCGATGCTGACGCGCCCGTTCGACGCCTGCGGAAGGTCCGGAAAACCGTTGGCGGCGGCACGGATGCGGTCCGGATCGAGCCCGGTGAGCGATTCTCCCGCCGGGTCGGTGAGCAGGATCGTATCGGTCAGGGTCGCGACTACGCTCTTTTGCCGCTCCGCCTCCGGCACGGCGGCCGGATTGTCGAGCGGCTTCAGGGTGACGGAAAGCTTGTTGAGGCGTGCGCGATAGTCGGTCGTGCCGCCGACGTTATAACCGCGATCGGGCAACATATAGAGCGTGCCCTGATAACCCGTCGGCGTTCTCACCCAGGACCTGGGATCGACCGCAATGCCGGACCCGGAGCCGAAGGTTTCACCGAACTTGTCGCGCAAATCCGACGGCACCCGCCCGACTCCGACCAGAGCCTTGTTGACGAAAACAAGATTGCCGATCGTGACGGTCTCGGCAGCGAAGACAGGAGGCGCCGCGGCGAGCGTGTCCGCGATCAATGCCGCCAGCGCGATGACCCGCAATGCGCGCAACAAAGCCGAGGGAAGGAAAACACGGGCGCGATCGAACATGTTCATTTCCTAGAACGCTTCCAAGAAGATACCGATGGTCGTCATACTCATTGTCATTGTATTTGCGGCGTGACAATCCCGTGCGAACGGCCGAGCGGTTGCCCTCACGTGGACAACGCGCCGCCGCGCCGCTAGCCTTTGACAGACCTTCCGGAAACAGCGTCGACGCTGGCGCAAGACATCGATCCCGCAATGACATCATCGGCGCGCGAGAACATCTACGGGCATCGGGCGCGCATCGGGTATACGTCGCCGCCGCTGACGACCGAAATCTTTCCCTACGAGTTCTACAAGATCGTTCCCGCCGGCGTGACCCTCGTCATCACCACGCTTGCGATCGTGGTTCGCAGTAAAGGCGAGGTCGACCAGTCCTACGACATCAGCATGAAGGCCGCACGCGAGATGGCGGCGGCGGGGGTCGACATCGTGGTGCTCGGCGGCGTCCCCATCAACTTGTCGAAGGGCTACGCCAACGCCGACCAGATGATCATCGATCTCGAGGCCGAACTGAAGGTGAAGGTCTCGACCAGCGCCTCGGCGCAGGCGAAAGCCGCCAAGGCGCTCGGCTGCAGGAAGGTGGTGGTGGCGCAACCGTATGAGCTGAGCGAGACCGACCGGATCGCCAGCTATGGCGCCCATTTCGGCTGCGAGGTCCTGGGCGCGACCGGCTGGGGCAGCGCCTTCAACCAGATCGGACGCATCCCGAGAAACGCCGCGATCGAGATGGGGCGCAAGCTCATGCGTGAACACCCGGACGCCGATTCCATCCTGTTGCCGTCGCCGCACTGGCCGACGGCAGAGGCGATCGACGCGCTCGAACGCGAGTTCGGTGTCAGCGTGATGGCCGCGCACCAGGCGATCGTCTGGGATGCGCTGCGGCGCTGCGGCGTGCACGACCGCATCGCGGGATTTGGGCGGCTGTTCCGGGAGTTTTGAATTCCCGCCCTCGCGTCCTGTCATGAGGAACAAGGACGTCCGGCGATAACGGCGGCGAGCTCTTGTCACCGCCCGAACCTCCGGTTGACCGCCACGATCGACGCCGCTGGTATAGGATGGCGGCCTGTGCGCACGATCACGGCGTGCACCGCTCGGATGCTCCGCGTCGAGGAAGCATGACAAACACAAAAACACTTGGAGGAAACAACATGCAGATAAAAGGCCCTTCGCGCGCCACGCGCATCTCCGCGACTGTCCTCGCCATTGCTCTCGCTGGATGGGGATCGGCGGCCGCGCAGGAGCCGATCGAATTCAAGGCCGGCATCTCCGACCCCGTCAACACGGTGCTGGCCTGGTATATGGCGCGCGATGCCGGCTTCTATGCCGCACAGGGTCTCAAGGTCGACATCATCAATATGAACGGCGGCAGCCGCGGCGCGGCCGAGCTCCAGGCCGGCCGGCTCGACGTCATGCATGTCGGCTTGTCCTCGGTGATCCGCGTCAACCGCAGTGGCGGCGACATAAGGACCATCGGCTCCTTGAGCAACGTCATCCGCTTCACCTTTTTCGCGGCTCCCGGCGTGAAGACCGCAGCCGACCTCAAGGGGGGCGTCATCGGCGTGAGCACATTCGGCTCGGAAAGCGATTCCACCGTCACGCTCGCGCTGGCGCGACTCGGCCTCACCCGCAACGACGTGACGCTGAAGGAATATGGCGGCGGCACGCGGCGGCTTGAGGCCGTGAAGTCAGGCGAAATCAAAGCGACGCCCATCAACGAGCCGATCGCCAGCCTCGCCCGCGGACAAGGTGTCGCCGTCCTGATCGATCTGGTGCCCGAACAAATCCCGTGGGTGTTCAGCTCGATCGTGGTTCGGCGAGGCGACATCGCCGGCCGGCCCGATGTCCTTACCCGGTTCCTCAAGGGCACGATCGAAGGCAATTATCTCGCGCTCACCGATGAGAAGCGGGCGAAGGAGGTCCTGGCCAAGGAGCTCAAGATCACCGATCCTAAAATCCTCGACATCACCTACAACGACTTCAAGGCGCAGTCGCCAAGCAATATCGAGATATCGCGGCCGGGCGCCGAGAATATCCTGGCCCAGTTTCCCGGCGGCAGCCAGAAGGTCGAGGACTACGTGGACGCGAGCCTGCTCGAGGCGCTTCGGGCCGACGGCTACTTCACGGCGATGGCGCAGAAATACAGGCGCTAGCGGCGAGCCCATCCCATGCGCACCCGCACGCTTGCGGCCACGGCGGTGCTGCTCGCAGCGGCAACCTGGCCGGCGAGCACGCATGCGCAGGCGGTCGAAGAGTTCTACAAGAGCAAGTCCGTCACCATGCTGGTCGGCAGCGGCGCGGGCGGCGGCTACGACACCTATGCCCGCATCTTTGCCCGGCATATGGCGCGATACATCCCCGGCAATCCCACGATCATCGCCAAGAACATGCCCGCCGCCGCCGGCCTTGCCGCCGCCAACACGCTCTACACCACTTCCGACAAGGACGGCTCGACCATCGCCGCGTTCACCAACGGCTCGGCGATGGAGCCGTTGTTCGGCAACGCCAGCGCGCGCTACGACGCGCAAAAGTTCAACTGGCTGGGCAGCATCGGCAAACTGCAGAACGTCTGCGCCACTTGGCATCAGTCGTCGATCAAGACGATCGCAGCCGCCCGTGCGCGCGAAGTCATCGTGGCGGCCGCCGGCGCCACGTCGAACACCGCGATCGTGCCCAGGACGTTGAACGCGCTCATCGACACGAAATTCAAGGTGATCGCGGGCTACGATACCGGTGCGGGACTTACCCTCTCGATCGAGCGCGGCGAAGCCGAGGGTATCTGCGGCCTGTCCTGGTCCACCATGAAAGCGTCGCGCCCGCACTGGATCCGGGACAAGCTGCTCAATGTCATCGTCCAGATGGGCCTGCAAAAGCTTCCCGACCTGCCCGAAGTGCCGAGCGCGCTCGACCTCGTCACCGACGCCGAGAACAAGCGCGTTCTGGAACTGATCCTGATCCGGCAAGAGGCGGGTCGTCCCTTCGCGGCGCCCCCCGGCGTTCCTCACGACCGCCTTGCCGCCCTGCGACGCGCCTTCGACGCCACGCTCGGAGATGCGGAATTTCGGAGCGATGCCGCCAAGGCGCAATTGGAGATCGAACCGCTGACGGGGGAGGAGATCGATCAACTCCTGGCCACGGCCTACACCACCCCCAAGCCGATCGTGCAGAAAGCCGCCGCCCTGGTGGAGCCTTCGACGCGTGCTCCGTGACGCGCGTCCTTCGATCGGTCCGCAGCAACCTCCGGTCGTGTTGAGAATTGTCGCCCAGTGACGCAAGATCACGCGCCCGGCAGCAGGGACCGCGCGGAGGGGATATGATCAGGCTGAAGCTGATCGGCTGCGCGCTTGCCGCACTTGTCGTGGTCGCAAGCCACGCGTCCCATGCGCAGGAATGGCCCAACAGGCCGGTGAAGGTCGTCGTACCGTTCGCGGCGGCGGGCACCACCGATCGGATGGGGCGCCTGATCGCCGAAGAGCTCTCGAAGAGTTTCAAGCAGCAGTTCTACGTGGAGAACCGAGCCGGCGGCGGCGGCGTGATCGGCGCGGTGCAGGTCGCGCGCGCGGATCCGGACGGCTACACCTTGATGATCGGCGGATATGGGCCGCACATATTCGCGCCCGCCACCACCGCAAATCTCGGCTATGACGCGCTCGCGGATTTCACCCACATCGCCATGATCGGGGGCGAAAGCTTCATCATCGTGGCCAATCCGGCTTTAGGGGTGACCTCGTTCGCCGAGCTGGTGCAGTTCGCCAAGACGCAGACGGCGCCGCTGAACATGGGCTCGCCGGGGCAGGCCACGCTCGGCGCCCTCGTGGTCGAGCAGCTTCTGCGCAAGCCGGGGCTGCTGCCGACACTCAATCACGTTCCATACCGCGGCGGCGGGCCGGTCATGACCGACTTGCTGGGAAACCACGTTCCCCTCGCATGCATCACCCTGTCGGCAGCGATCGAGCATATCAACACCGGCACGCTGGTGCCGCTGGCGCTGATCTCGACCGAGCGGGTTGCCACCCTGAAGGACCTTCCGACCATCGTCGAGCTCGGTCATCCCGACATCGGCGGCTCGATCTGGTCCTGGCTCGCGGGGCCGAAGCAGCTTCCCGCCGCGATGGTCACGCGGCTCAATCAGGAGGTCCGACGCTCGCTGCGGACACCTGAGCTCAAGCAGCGGTTCGAGCGGGATCTGTTTTTGTCCATGGATACCGATCCGGCGGCGCTCAATGCCTTCATTGCGGGCGAGCTGAAACGCTGGACCGCGTTCTTCCAGGAATCCGGGTTCAAGCCGCAATAGCCCGGCGTCACTTCGCCTTCTCGCGCTTGCGGTAGGCCGCGATGATCTCGTGGCCGGTGGCGAACCAGACCTTCTGGTGCGAAGAAATGTAGCCAAGCGCCCTGTCCAGATATCTGATCCGGTGTGGAGCTCCGATCAGGAACGGATGCAGCGCGATGCCCATGACGCGCGGGGTGCGCTCGCCCTCCTCGTAGAGCACGTCGAATGCATCGCAAATCCTGCGGTGGAAATCCTGAATGTCGATCGAGGGCACGTTGAACAGCGGCATGTCGTTCAACTCGATGGAATAGGGAATGGCATAGAGCCCGTTGTTCATGCGATAGGGCAGATCGTCGTTGACCCAGTCGCAGACATATTCGACGCCGTGATCGCGCAGGAGGTCGAGGGTCTCGAACGTCTCGGTGAGACCCGGACCCAGCCAGCCGCGCATCTTCTGGCCTAGCCCCTCGATGATCTCCTTGGTCTGCGCGATGATCGCAGTCTCCTTATCCTTGGACAGACCGCTGAGCATGACCGAGTTGGTCATGCCATGGCCCATCAACTCCCATTTCAGCCGCGCGCATTCCTCCATGATGCGCGGATAGTATTTTCCAACCTCGCCATTGAGCGCGACGGTGCCACGCACCCCGTGTTTCTCCATCACTTCCATCAGGCGCCAAATGCCCACGCGATTGCCGTAGTCGCGACGCGAATGATTGCGGACGTCCGGGGCGCCGCTGCCGATCTCCCAATGGAAATGCTCGATATTAGGGATGACCCAGACCGCCACCTTGGCCCCATTCGGCCAGGCGAGCGGCGGGTGATCGACGATGGCGCGGTAGGGAAACAGGTGAAACGGATCGGATTGGTCCATCGCGTTACTCCGCATGAGCCGGCTCGCGCGCCGTCCTGATCCGCTCGCTATAGAGCGACACGGTGAGCCCGAACAGCTCCCAGCGCGTGAGGTAGGCCAGCAAAAATGGATGCGCGCCACGCTCGTACAGCCAGGCGACGTCGCCGTGGAGCAGTGCGGCGCGCTCCTCCTCGGTAAGCGACAGCGGCGCGATCGCCGCCTGTGGATCGCGCTTCAGCGCCGCACGGAACGCGGCATCGCGCAGCGCCTCCCGGCATAGCTTGTTGACGGCGTAAATGCTCATGGGGTCAGTCCAGCCGCCAAGCCGCATAGGCATGCCCGTGCTCGACCTCGGGTGCAATGAAGGTCGGCTTGCGGTCCCCAACCACGCCGAGCATCGCGATCCAGTTGAGCAACTCGCCGCCGATATTGCCGGCGCGGGCAAGCCGCGCCGCGCTGGCTTCCTCGACCAGGTCGCCGACCCGCCCATGTTCGAGGTGATCCTGCACGCGCTTGACCCATTGCGGATCGGGAGTGCCGGCGCGCTCGCCGGGCGGAATTTTGGGCCCGCCGATTTCAAGCGAGAAACTGCCGCTGCCGATCACGGCGACGCGCTTGTCGGCCGGCCAATCATCGATCGCGTCCCCCACCGCCCGGCCGAGCGCATAGCACCGCTGCGAACTCGGCAACGGCGGCGCGAGGCCGTTGATGAACAACGGGACGATCGGAATCTGCATGTCCGGCGTGAGAAAATGCAGCGGCACCATGATGGAATGGTCGAGATCGAATTCCTGCACCAGCGAGAGATCGAAGCCGTCGGCAACCGCCCTGGCGCGCACATGGCTAGCCAGAGATGCCGCGCCCGCGACGCGATAGCTCGGCATCGCGGTCTGGTCATTGGGCCCGGAGATTTGGTCCGCGATGCCGATGGCGAAGGTCGGAAAATTGTCGAGAAAAAAGGTGTTGAAGTGGTCGTCGGTGTAGATCACCAGCACGTCGGGAGAGGCATCGTGCAGGCAGTTTGCGACTTTCGCAAAGAGCTGGGCCGTCCTGCAATCCGGCCCCTGCTTGGCCACCAGCGCGGGAAAATTCGGGGTGTGCGGGACGCCGAAGGCGGCGACGATCTCGGCCATGTTCCTCCCCTTGCGCACCGCGCGGCAGGGTAGAGTGTGCCCAAAGCCGGTCCGGAGACAAGCAGCCAGGGATTGCTGGCGGATTGTGCTAAAGTGAACGGCGTCATTCGAGATGCAACCGTGCATGTGAACCGGCGTTCCGCACTCGAGCTCCTCGCGGCCCCCGCGCTGCTGGGGAGCCTGGCGTTCCCTTTGCGCGCCGGCGCCGAGCCCTACCCGACAAAGCCGATCCGCATCATCGTGCCCTACCCTGCCGGCGGGCCGTATGACGGAATCCCGCGCATCATCGCGCAATGGATCGGCGCGCAACTCGGCTGGTCGATCGTCATGGACAATCGCACCGGCGCGACCGGACTCATCGGGCTCATGGCGGCAAAACAGGCCGCGGCCGACGGCCACACGCTGGTTGTGGTCACCACCAGCACCCACGGCTCGATGCCGGCCCTCAAGCGCAACCTGGCCTACGACGCAGTCAGGGATTTCGCCCCGATCGTGTTGCTGGCCGACGCCACTCTGGTGTTGCTGGTGCGCGACGATCTGCCGGTGCAAAGCGTCGCACAATTGATCGCGATGATGCGCGACAGACCCGGTCGGCTCAATTATTCGACCGGCGGCTACGGTTCGCCGCATCACCTGGCGACGATCACGTTGTTCCAACGCGCCGGGCTGCCGCACGACGCCGCTGTGCATGTGCCGTTCGCCGGGCTTGCGCCCGCCCTGATGGCGTTGCTCGGCGGCAACGCCCAATTCATGATCACCAGCACCGGCGCGGCCACGCAACATATCGCCAGCGGCAGGCTGCGGCCTCTTGCGACCACCAGCCTCAAGCGCTCGCCTCGTCTCCCGGAAGTGCCGACCATGGCGGAGCTCGGCTATCCCGGCTTCGAGGTGGTTGCCTGGTGCGGTTTGGCGGCCGCTGCAGGAACGCCTGACGCCATCGTCACGCGCTGGAACGAGCTCGCCAACGACGCCCTGCGCGACCCCAAGGTGCGCGATCAGATATCGGCGCTCGACTACGATATACGCGGCGGCACGGCGAAGGACTTTGCCAATTTTATCGCTCTCGATATCGGCCGGTACAAGAAGCTCGCCGCCGACATGGGCTTGGCTGAGGATTGAGCGTGACGCCGCGGAGCACGACTTTGCATCAACGCATTGCGCGCGCGTCGCTGCCTGGCCTGATCGCGCTATCGCTGACGGCGGCTGCGTCGCCCGGCCGGACTCAGGATACGCAAGCTCCGTCCTGGATGATCCCCGATGTCGCCACCGCGGCCCGCGCCGAGGGCTCGCTGACGGTCTACTCCTCGATGAACGAGCAAGAGGGTCTGCCGCTGTGGAAGATGTTCGAGGATGCGACCGGCGTGAAAGTGAATTACGTGCGTTCCTCCGATTCGATCATCCTCTCGCGCATCGCGATCGAGAACCGGGCCAGGCAGCGTAGCTGGGACGTCGCGGTCACCACTACAGTGAACCGGCTGCCCAACGACGCGCTGCTGCAATTCGATCCACCCGAGGCGCGCGGACTGATCGCGCAGGCGCGCGACCCGAACCGCCGCTGGTACGGAGTCTACGCGAATTACAACACGCCGGCATACAACACCAACCTGGTGCGGAAATCCGAGCTGCCGAAAAGCTATGAGGAATTCCTCGATCGCAAGGAATGGGCCGGCAAGGTCGCGCTGGACGATACCGATGACGAATGGCTGAGCGCGATGATCGTCTATTACGGCGAGGAGCGCGGAAAAAAGCTGCTCAAGGACATCGCCGCCATCCTCAAGCCGGTGATGGTCGACGGACACCTTGCACTCGCCCGCTCGGTCGGCGCCGGCGAGTATTGGCTTGCGCTCAACAACTACGCGTCCTTGACCGTCAATGTGCAGCTGTCCGGCGCGGCAATCGATTTCTGGGCGCTCGATCCGGTCGCACTGTTCTTCGGCTCGGTTGGCGTCAGTGCGCAGGCGCCGCATTCCAAGGCGGCCCTGCTCGGCGCCAACTTCATGCTCAGCCGCGAGGCCGAGCAGTTCCTGGCCAAGCGCGGCCGCATGCCGACCCGAGCGGATGTGCAGGTCAATCCTGCGGATGTGAGCGAAAGGTTGAAGGAACGGAAAATCATTGCCACTATCTTCGCCGGGGAAGAGCAGAAGAAATGGCAGGGGCTGTTCAAGGAAATCTTCAAACCGAGGTAAGCGTCGTGCGCAACCCCAGGGTTGTGATGCTCCGCGGGGCATCGCCCGCGGGCGCCGGACGGTACATCCGGCAGCAAAGGCTGCATGCGGCAGGGTAGAACCTTTCGGCCGCGGCGACCCCGGATCGCTCGTTTTCGCGGACAACGGCGGCGGCGAGATTTGAACTGAACGATTTGTTTCACATTAGGAGAATGTCATGAGGCTATGCCGGTACGACGACGACCGCTTGGGAGTGGTGCGCGGGAACATGGTGCACGACGTCACCGAGGCGCAAACCAAGATCAGGGCGGCCGCTCCCTATGCCATGAAGGGCGACGCGGTGATCGCGGCCTTGCCGGAATGGCGCACCCGCCTCGAGGAGATGGCGGCGAAGGCGCCGGGCAAGCCGGTTTCCCAGGTCAAGCTGCTGTCGCCGGTGGCGCGGCCTTCCAAGCTCGTCGCGGCGCCCACCAATTACAAAGCGCATATCGAGGAAATGGCGGCACGCGCGGCAACACAGAACATCATGGCGTCGCCGGCCATCGGCACGGCCGGACTCTTCATCAAGGCGAACTCGTCCCTGGTCGGTCCGTCCGAGGGCGTGGCGATTCGCTTCCCCGAGCGCCGCAACGAGCATGAAGTCGAGCTCGCCATCATCTTCGGCAAGCAGGGCAGTGATATCCCGCGCGACAAAGCCCTGGATTACGTCGCCGGGTATTGCATCGGACTCGACATGACGGCGCGAGGGAAGGAGGATCGCAGTTTCCGCAAGTCGATCGACACCTACTCCGTGCTCGGGCCGTGGATGGTCACTGCCGACGAGGTCTCAAACCCCGACGACGTCCCGCTCAAGATTTCGGTCAACGGCGAGCTCAAGCAGAACAGCAATACCAAGGAGCTGATCTACGACTGCCGCAAGCTGATCGAATGGGGCTCCACCTTTTACACCTTCTATCCCGGCGACGTGCTCTATACCGGAACCCCGGACGGGGTGAGCCCGGTCAAGCCGGGCGACGTGATGCTCGCGAGCATCGATCCGATCGGCGAGATGACGGTGCCGGTCCGGGCGCACAAGGCCGGCACGTAACAAGAGGGATGTCGCGATGCTGCAGGTGAAGCGAATTGGCCATGCCACGCTGACCACGCCCGACCTCGAACGTCAGCTCGACTACTACACGCGCGTGCTCGGCTTGAGCACCGTCGCCAGGGAGAAGAAGCGCGCGATCCTCGCGACCAAGCCGGGGCAAGAGGTGATCGTGCTCGAGCATGGCGACCGCCCGGCGGGTGTACGGCTTGCCTTCCAGGTCGCGCCCGGCAGCGATCTCGGCGAGTTGTCGGCACGCTTATCCAAGGCCGGGCTCAAATCCGAGACGCGCAGCGACATCACCCCCGGCATCGCGCAAGCGATCGTGTTCGCCGACCCCAAGGGCACCAGCGTCGAGATCTTCTCGGATTACACGTTCGCCAAGGACGACGGCACCGACGCCGGGATCATGCCGCGCAAGCTCGGCCACGTCGCGTTTCACACGCCCGACGTGGCCGGCACCGTGAAATTCTATTGCGACGTGCTTGGGTTCAAGGTGTCGGACTGGCGCAGCGATTTCTTCGCCTTTCTGCGTTGCAGCCGCGACCACCACACCATCAACCTGTTGCAAGCCGACAATGCCAACATTCATCACCTCGCCTTCGAGCTGCGCGACGAGGCCGAGATCAACCGCGCCTGCGACTTTCTCGCCCGCAAGGACATCAAGCTGTTCTGGGGTCCGATCCGCCACCTGATCGGGCACAACATAGCGATCTATCACAAGAATCCCGACGGCATCACGGTCGAGTTCTTCACCGATCTCGACCAGATGCACGACGAGGAGCTCGGCTATTTCGAGCCGCGGCCATGGCATCAGGACAGGCCGCAGCGGCCGAAGGTCTGGGGCGACGACACCCCCACGAACTATTGGGGTCCGGGACATCCGCACGACATGCCCGGGCCGAAGAAATAGGACAACGAACGCGAAACCGCAGGCTCGGCGCGCGCCCGCGCTGCAACTCCTTTGCGAACCCGTTCAGACACCACAAGCGCGGAGCCGCCGCCAGGTCGGGGGTAATTTCGCTTTGTCGGGTGGACAGCGTTGACCCCTCGGGTCACCATTGCTAAAGCCCCGGATTGACATGGAAAAAACGGCGCGGGTACTCGTCACTGGTGGGAGCGGGATGGTCGGCCAGGCGCTCATTCAGCGTCTGCGCCGCGACGGCCATGCGCGCATTCTTGCGCCTTCGTCCGAGCACCTTGATCTGCGCAATCAAGCCGCGACGCATGAATTCTTCACGGAGAACCCGGTCGATTTCGTCTTCCATCTCGCCGGCCGCATCGGCGGCATCGGCGCGAGCACGAGCTATCCGGTCGAATTCCTGTACGAAAACCTGATGATCGCGATGCACGTGATCCATGCCGCGCGAATTTCCAAGGTGACAAAGCTGTTGTTCCTGGGCAGTTCCTGCGTCTATCCGCGCGAATGTCCGCAGCCCATGAACGAGGACGACATCCTGACCGGAGCATTCGAACCAACCAACGAGGGCTATGCCATCGCCAAGGTTGCCGGGATGAAGCTGTGCGAGTACTCGAACCAGCAATACGGCACCAATTTCCTCAATCTCATGCCGTGCAACGTCTATGGCCACGGCGACCATTTCGAGCCCACCAGGTCGCACGTCGTTTCCGCGCTGATCCACAAATTCCATGAGGCGAAGGTACGGCGACTGCCGTCGGTCGAGGTATGGGGTACCGGGACAAGTCGGCGCGAGTTGCTGTTCGTGGAAGATTTAATCGATGCAATGCTTCACTTCATGCGCAATGTGGAAGCGAAAGACATCGGAACTTTTGTCAATATCGGGCTTGGGCAGGACATCGCGATCCGGGACCTCGCTCGACTGATCCAGGACGTTACCGGTTATCCGGGCGAGATCGTGTTCAATGCCAACATGCCCGATGGGATGCCGAAGAAGCTGATGGATGTCGGTCGCGCTACGCGCCTGGGCTGGAAGGCGAAAGTTGCAATCCCGGAGGGCCTGAAACTGACTTACGATTGGTATCTCAAGAATGTCTCCGTGGAGACGGGTGCCGAGTGAAGCTCACCACAACGCTGCTGCTGCCAACCCTCAACGAGATCGACGCCGTTCGGGTCATCATTCCCCAGATTCGGAGGGAGTGGGTGGACGAGATCATCGTGGTGGACGGCGGCTCGACCGATGGCACCGTCGAATATGCGCGTGGCGCCGGGCTCCATGTGCATTCACAAACCAGCCGGGGCTATGGCGAAGGACTGTTGGAGGCCATCCGGCTCTCCAGCTGCGACGTCATCATCGAGTTCAACCCGGACGGAAATTCCATTCCCGACGACATCCCTCGCATCATCGCCAAGATAAACGAAGGCTACGACCTCGTTATCGGATCGCGCTACCGCGAGGGCGCGAAAAGCGAGGATGACGATTGGTTGACTGCCGCCGGAAACTGGATGTTCACACGCATCGTGAACCTCCTGTTCGGCACGCAATACACCGATTCTCTGGTCGGGTTTCGCGCCTACCGCCGCGAGCAAGCGCTGCGGCTTGACCTTGATGCCCCGGGCTTGAGCTGGCCGTGCCAGACTTCGACGAGGTTTGCGCGCGCCGGGCTGCGCGTCACCGAGATTTTTGCCCACGAACCGGCGAGGATCGGCGGCAAGCGCAAGATGATGCCATTTCGCACCGGGCTGCAAATCACTAGGTTGATCCTGCGAGACTTTCTGGCCTTCCATCCGACGCAAGAGCCAGCGAAAGAAGACCGGGTCGCGAGAGCCGAGGCGATGGCACCAGCAAGCATCAGCAATCCAGGCGAACGAAGGCCATTCACGCTCCTGCAGCGCTGCAAAGTCTGCGGGTCTGGAGCGCTGACCGACGTTATCAGCATCGAGCCCCAGTTTCTCTCGCCGACCTTCACTCGCAATAATGCCGAGGAAGGGGAACTTGCAAAAATCCGGGTCGCATTGACAATGACGCTCTGCGACCGCGCCAGGAATCCGGATGGTTGCGGGCTGCTCCAGTTGCGCGAGGAGGTCGAGGCCGACCTGCTTTACCGGCGCTATTTCTACCGCTCGGCCACGAGCGAAACCATGCGCAACGATTTGCGCGACGTGGTCGAGGATATCTCGGGCCGGCTCGATCTCAAGCCGCAGGACATCGTGGTCGACATCGGGGCGAATGACTGCACGACCCTGGCTTTCTATCCGGACCACTTGCGCCGCGTCGGCTTTGAGCCAGCGCGCAACATCGACTGGTCGCATGTCGACCGGAGCATCACCGTCATCAACGACTATTTCTCCGCCAAGCCGTTCGAGCAGCATTTTCCCGGCTCAAAAGCCAAGGCGATCGGCTGCAACGCAATGTTCTATGACCTGTCCAATCCGAACAGCTTCGTCGCGGACGCGAAATCGATCCTGGCGCCCGACGGGATCTGGTGCATTCAGCTCAGCTATTTGCCGCTCATGCTGACCAATATGAATTTCTACGACATTTGCCACGAGCATCTGTCCTACTATTCGCTCGACGCGCTCAAGAAGCTGATGGAAAGAAACGGCCTTGCCGTCTTCGACGCCGCCACCAACGCCGTGAACGGCGGCAGCTTGCGCGCTTTCATTACCCATGCGGACAACAAGCGTGCTTTTACCGAGGCCGGACAGCGCAATCTCGACGCGCTCGCAGATATCGAGCGCAAGCTGAAACTCGATCAGGCGCAGACATACCGGGACTATTTCACCAAAATCCAAGACCTGGCGGGACGCGTCAACAAATTCCTGGAGCGGGAGATTCAAGCCGGCGGAAAGGTCTTCGGCCTGGGCGCCTCCACCAAGGGCAACGTGTTGCTGCAGTTTTTGGGCATTACGAAGGAGAGAATGCCCTATATCAGCGAACGCAACCCTGACAAAGTGGGATTACGCACGCTCGGCACCGACTTCGAGCTTATCTCGGAGCAGCGCGCCCGCGATCTTCGTCCCAGCACCATGGTGGTTCTGCCCTGGTACTTCAAAAAGGAAATCGTCGCCCGCGAGCAGGAATATCTCCGCCAGGGCGGCAAGCTGCTGTTCCCGATGCCCTATGCGCACGTGGTGACAAAGGACCAAGAAATTTTGCTTTGATGGTGCCCCCGATACGCTCACGCGCGATTCGAGGCGCATACACGCTGTGAATGGAACGGGCCGACATGCGCATTCCCCTCAACAAGAGCTCCATCGGCGAGGAAGAGAGGAACGCAGCAAAGGCCGTGCTCGACTCCGACGCCCTGACCATGGGTGAACGGTGCCGTGCGTTCGAACGGGAATTCGCAGCCTATCTCGGCGTCGAACAGGCCGTGATGGTCAACTCGGGCTCATCGGCCAATCTGATCGCATTGTTCGCCATGGCCGATGCGCTCATTCCCTCCGACGGCTCGTTGCCGGGCCGCATCCTGCCGGGATCGGAAGTCATCGTTCCAGCCTTGACCTGGTCGACCACGATCTGGCCGGTGTTGCAGGTCGGCGCAAAGCCGGTTTTCGTCGACTGCGACCCGCACTCGCTGCAGATGGAGCCGGACGCGATCGAAGCCGCCATCACGCCCGATACGTCAGCCATCGTGGTGGTTCATGTGCTGGGAGGCGCCGTCGACGTGACGGCGGTCGAGGCGATCGCGCGCCGCAGGAAGCTCTGGCTGTTCGAGGACACGTGCGAGGCATTGGGCGTCGCCTGGAATGGCAAGCGGGTCGGCGGCTTCGGCCACCTCGCCAGCTTCAGCTTCTACTTCTCCCATCACATTACCACTATCGAAGGGGGAATGGTGGTGACGAACGATGCGCGGCTCGCCGATCTGTTACGGGCAATGCGCGCCCATGGATGGATTCGCGATATGCATGCGGCCGCGGAGATCGCTGCCGGCTATCCGCACATCGATCCTCGCTTTCTATTCCTCACCACCGGCTTCAATGTCCGGCCGACCGAGATCAACGCTGCGATCGGGCTCGAGCAACTGAAAAAACTGCCGGCCTTCAACGAGAGCCGGCGCGAGACTGCCCGCCGTCTCGACGCTGGTCTCGCGGCCCTGGAGCAGGCCGGCGAGCTCGCGCTCATACGACACGACCCGCGCGTCACGCCCGCGCCCTTCGGCTACACCGTGCTGTGCCGCTCGCGTGACGTGCGCGACGGACTGCGTCGCCATCTCGAGGCAGCGGGCGTCGAGACCCGGCCGGTCATCTGCGGCAACCTCGCGCGCCAGCCCGCGCTCGCTCACCATGCCTATCGCATCAGCGGCGAGCTTAGCGGTGCCGACCACGTCATGGATTGCGGTCTCTATTGGGGCACCCACCCATTCATGACCGAGGACGAGGTTCGCTACATCATCGCGACGGTGAGGCAATATTTCCCGGAGACGGACCTGGCCATGCCGCTGCGTCAGCGTGGTTGAGATAGTGCCGTTCTGAAAACGAACCTTGCGCCGTGGCCCTCTGCTTGAACATCACTGCGCCTTCGCGCCGGTGTCCCTGATCACCTTGCCCCACAGCGCCGCCTCCGCGACGAAGAACTGCGCGGCCTGCGCCGGCGTGCTGGCCACCGGTTCCAGCATGAGCTCGATGAGCTTTGCGCTCACCGCCGGCCGCGCGAGCGTTTCCGCAAGATCTCTTTGGACTTTCTCGGCAACCGAAGCGGGTGTGCCGGGCGGCGCCACACAGCCGAACCAGGTGATGGATCGGAAATCCGGCATCCCGGACTCGGCGAATGTCGGCACCTGCGGCAGCGCACTCGAGCGCTCGGCATTAGCGATGGCGAGAATTCTGGCACTGCCGGCGCGGTGCAACGGCAAGGACGTCACGATGGTATCGAACATCATATCCACGTGGCCTGCGACGATGTCGGTGAGCGCGGGCCCGGCGCCTCGATACGGCACGTGCGCCATCCGGACATCCGCTCTCGTCTCGAACAGCTTGGCCGTCAGGAAGGCGGTCGAGCCGACACCCTGCGACGCATAGGTGAGCTTGCCCGGATCGGCTCTCGCCAGCGCAATGAGGTCCGCGACCGATGCTGCACCGAGATTGTTGCGGGTGATGAGCACATTCGGAACCCGCGCAAGCAGGGTGATCGGGACGAATTTCGCCGGATCATAGGCGACATCGCCGTAGAGCAACTGATTGATGGTGAGCGGCCCCGGCGGGCTGAACATCAAGGTATAGCCATCGGGCGGCGAGCGCGCGAAACGATCCGTCCCGATATTGCCGCCGCCGCCGCTGATATTCTCGATGATGACGGGCTGGGCCCATTTGTGCGCGAGCTGGTCGGTCACGATCCTGGCCAGCGCATCGAGCGTGGATCCCGGAGGGAACGGAACGATGACTCTGACAAGCCGCGAAGGGTATCCCTCCTCCGCCGCGCCCGGGCCCGCACCCAGCGCCGCGAGCAACCAGCCGATCAGCAGGAGGCCTCGAACCCGCAGCATGCCCATGGGTCACCCGGTTCGATCTATTTCCGGATGGTCGATCATCCACTCCCTCCCAGCTCAGGCCATCGCGTCGTCATGGTTACCACCGCATCGACGGCGTTCAGACCGAGGTGTGCGTCACCCCCTCTTTCGCCTCGAGCGCATCGGCCGCAGCCTCGTAAAAGCCGACGTCTTCCGGGAGCACGATCGAGGCGGAGCGCACGGCGTGGGTGGCCGGATCGATGCCGTCCGGTTCCTTGCCCTGCGCGGCGGCGAGCGCGGCCTTGCGCAGCCGGATGCGCGCCATGATCACGCCGTTGTCGGTGGAGACCAGGTTCTCCTTGCTGCGGTCCTGGATCGGGCCCATGCTTTCCTGGATCGCCGCGTCCTGCATCGCGATGCCGGCGACGCCGCAGTAGCTCTTGTGCGACGCTTGGGCGGCACGGTCGATCATGTAGTCGTTGTCCTTGTTGACCACCGGCCGGAAGCTGCCGGGGATCAGCTTGACGTGGATGCCGCCGCCGTTGCGCATGGTATGAAGCTCGTGCTCGGACAACGGGCGTGTGGGATGGTGGGTGAAGCACCATGACATGCAGTTCTCGTCGTCGATCGGCACCCAGGCATGGCCGTTGAGCGCGTTGTCGCCATAGGGCGGGATCATGCTGTGGAACGGCATGATCCATTGCGTGATGCGCCAATAAAGATGACCCGCCTCTGCCGGGCGGCGCACGCCGATCACCATGCCGCCTCTGGTTTCCACCACTTCGAAGCGCGCGTCGGTTTCGCGCGTCAGCTCGGCGCCCTTGCCCACATGGAGCGAGTCGCTGCGCAGTTCGTGGCGATGAAGAAACGAGACATGCGCCGAATTGATTCCGCCCTCCATCGCCTGCAGGTAGTTGCACTCCTGGGTGCGTTTCGACACGAAGCGATGCGAATGCGGCACCTTTGCCCATTCGAAGGCAGGCAGCGGAGGCTTGTGCTCCGCCGGCCCCATATAGATCCAGATGACGTCACCCAGCTCGACGCAGGGATAGGACGTCAGCTTGATCTTCTTGCAGAATCCGCTCGCCTCGGGCTCGGACGGGACCTCGGTGCACTGTCCGCTCACGTCGTATTTCCAGCCGTGATAGGCGCAGCGCAACCCGTTCTCCTCGTTGCGTCCGAACCAGAGCGACACGCCGCGGTGAGCGCAGAACTCGTCGATCACGCCCACGCGTCCCTGCGTGTCGCGAAACGCCAGCAACCGTTCTGAAAGCACTTTGACGCGCACCGGCGCGCAATCGGGCTCCGGCACCTCTGCCGAGAGCAGCGCCGGGATCCAATAACGCCGGAGCAGGTTGCCGACCGGCGTGCCCGGCCCGGTCTGGGTCAAGAAATCGTTCTGCCCGCGCGTGCTCATCGCCTTGGCTCCTTGCGGTTTTCGTCGTGCTTGCGCGCGTGCGATTGGCTCGTTGTCGTCATCGCCGGTTTGCTTGCTCCGCGTCAGTCGGCCTGCGCCCGATAGGGCCCGAGCTTGGCCACGGCCGCCTTGGCGAAGGAACCGTCCACCACGCCGTCGACACTGGCGTCCTTCTTCTCGATCAAGCCGAGCTCGCGAAAGAATTCCAGATCCTTCTTGAGGCTTGCCACGTTTACCTCGCCGTCCGGGTTGCAGTAGCTCGGAATCATGCGGCGGAACATGCTCTCGTCCTTGATCGCGGTGTATTTGACCAGGATCGGAATGACCTCGTTCGCTTTCGGCCCGGCCAGGCGGCCGTCCTTGAGCGCATCGTTGTACATGCGAACGCCGCGAAGATAGGCGCGCATGAACCGCTCGGCGACGTCGCGCCGGCTCTTGATGAAATGGTCGGAGAAGAACGTCACCGCGGTCTGCTGGTCCGGATAGGTGACGTCATTGCCGGCCACCCGCACGGCGACTCCGTCCTCGATCGCGCGCGTCATGGTCGGCTCGTTGGTGATGCTGGCGTCGATCCCCTTGTTCTTGTAGGTCGGCAGATGCTCGGGGAAGCCGATATAGACAACCTCGACGTCGCCGTATTTGAGCCCGCCCTTTTTCAGCGCCTCGTTGAGCGCCGAGGCCGTGCCGGTGCCGGGCGCGCCGATCGCCACCTTCATGCCCTTGAGGTCGGCGAAGCTCTTGTAGCGTCCGGAATCGACGAGGTCCTTGCGCACCATCAGGGAGGAGTAACCGTAGCCGGGCTTGATCGACGCCTGATCGGCCACGATCTTCATGAGGATGCCGCGCCCGACCGCATTGTAGAAGCCCGCCGATACCGTGCCGCCGCCGACATCGAGTTCGCCCGTGCCGAGCGGAGCTATCATTTGCGCGGCGGAATTGAACCCGGTGATCGACACCTCCATCCCTTCGTCGCGGAAGAAGCCCATGGCGTCGGCCATGTAATATCCGGCGTCGCTGATGGTCCGGGAGATTCCGATCTTGACCTGGTCGGCGGCGCCGGCCGGAGAGCGCGCGGCATCCACCGCGAGACACGACAACAAGGCACAACCCGCGAGAACCGATACTGTCTGCCGCCGCCGGATCGTGCCGTTCGCCATCATGTTCTCCCGGGCATCCGTACCTTGTTGTCTGGCATTGCCGCCGCGGCCGGGATGCGCGAGATCTGTTGTAACATCGGGCGCAAGACCCGTCACGCCGTTTCGAATCGGTCCAGACAAGATCCCGGCAGAGCGGAAACATGAGCTCGCACGCCTCGACACCCGGCGAGATTTACGGTCACCGAGCCCGCATCGGTTACACCTGTCCGCCGCTCAGCGCGGAGATCTTTCCTTACGAGTTCTACAAGCTCGCTCCCGCCGGAGTAACCCTGGTCATCACCACCCTGACCGTGGTCGAACGCAGCAAGAGCGAGGTCGACCAGGCCTACGACATGAGCGTGCGCGCCGCGCGTGAGCTCGCGGCCGCCGGCGTCGACCTCGTGTTCCTCGGCGGCGTGCCGGTCAACCTCTCGCGCGGCAATCAAAACGCCCAGTCGATGTTGCAGACGCTCGCCGCGGAGCTGGGCGTCAAGGTCTCCTCGAGCGTCGTGGCGCAGGACAAGGCGGCAAAGCGGCTCGCCTGCAAGAAAGTGGTGGTCGCCCATCCCTATGGCGCCCGCGAGGATGCGCGCCTGATCGCGGACGCCGAACGCTACGGCTGCGAGGTCCTCGGCGCGACCGGCTTCGGCACGGTCATCAACCAGTTCGGCCGCATTCCGACGACGGCGGCGCTCGACATGGGCCGCGCGCTGATGCGGGCGCATCCGCAGGCCGACGCGATCTTTTTCCCCTCGCCGCACTGGCCTGTCATCGAAGCCATCGAACTGCTGGAGCGCGAATTCGGCGTGACGGTGATGGCCGCCTCGCAAGCCTGCGTCTGGGATGCGCTGCGCCTCTGCGGCGTGAATGACCGCATCGAAGGCTACGGCCGGCTGCTGCGCGAGTTCTGACCGGCCAAACTTACCCGGCGGCCGGCGCTTCCAGGGAAAGCACCTCCATTATCCTCTCGTGAATCTCCTGGCGTGCGCCGGCGGAAGCCTCACGATCCATGCGGGCCTCGAACGCGATGCGCGCGGGGCGGTGGCAGACCAGGACGCGGTCGCCGATCTCCATCGCCTCGTTGATCTGGTGGGTAATGAACACCGCGGTCTTGCCGTTCTGCCGCACCAGGCGGACGAATTCCTTGCGCAGATCGCGCGCCGTCATCTCATCGAGCGCGGAGAACGGCTCGTCGCACAGCAGCAACTGCGGCTCGACCGCGAACGCGCGCGCGATCGAGACCCGCTGGCGCATGCCGCCGGAGAGCGCATGGGGATAGTCGTTCTCATGTCCCGCGAGCCCGAGCCGCTCCAGCCAGCCCCTCGCCACCGCCTGCGCCTGCCTGGGGTCGGTGTCGAGGATTTCGAGGCCGAGCAGCACATTCGCCAGCGCGGTGCGCCAAGGCATCAGGCGGTCGCCCTGAAACACGATGCCGATCTTTCCGCGGAACGCCTCGAAGTCGCGGAACGGGTCGTGGCCGCTCACGGCGACCTCGCCGGACGTCGGCTCGATCAAGCCGGCGACCAGATTGAACATGGTCGACTTGCCGCAGCCGGTCTTGCCGAGCACGGCGACGATCTCGCCCGGCGCGACCTCGAACGAGAGCTTGTCCACCGCGAGCAGGTCACCGCGGCCATTGGCGCGGTGGAACACCTTGCTCACATCGCGAAATCGGATGACCGGTTCAGGCATGTGCTCTCATTCAGATCGCGCACTTGTTCAGATCGCGCGCTCGGACACGGCGCGGTAGCGCAACGCCCAGCCTTCGATCGCGTTGATGGTCTGCTGCACCACCAGCACGAACAGCACGAGTTGCAGCGTCCAGGCAATGGCGCCGGCCATGTCGAACAACTGCTGCTGGCGCAGAAGCTCATAGCCGACCCCGCCGGTGGCGCCGACCAGTTCCGCAACCACCACCACGCGCGCGGCGTTGCCGAGATTGACCTTCCATGCCGTGAGGATGCCCGGCACGATCGTCGGCACGATCAGCACCCGGAACAGGGTCCAGCGCCGCGGCCGAAACGACATGGTCATCTCGAACAGATCCTTGGACATGGAGCGGAAGGCGTCGAGAATCTGGAAGGTGAAGGCGGGCAGCGTCGTCATCACCATGATGAAGAAAATGCGAAACTCGATGCCGTGGAACCAGATGATGGCGATGACCACCCAGGACAGCGCCGGAATGCCCTGCAGGAACACCAGTATCGGCGTGATGTAGCTCTCGATGCGGGGCGAGCGGCCGATCGCCACCGCCATCATGCAGCCCAGCACGAAGGCCCCGAGCAGTCCCGCAAAGATGCGCGCGGCGGTGATGAGCACCTCGGCGAGGAGCGGCCAGCTCAGCAGGATGCCGACGGTGCGCGACACGATATCGGGCACCGGCGGAAACAGATAAGGCGGAAAGAACATCGACGCGATCTGCCACAGGCCGACCAATACCAGCGTGCTGGCGGTGGCCTGCAGCAGCCGGGTCAGCTGCGGATTGCTGATCATGGGATCGGCTTGCCGTAGATCGTCTCGCTCGACGGCATCGCCGGGAAATAGCCGACATCGATGCCGGCGCGGTACACCGCCTCGATCTCCTTGCGGATGTCGCTGGCCGGAACGAGGCTCATGGCGAGCCGCTCGTTGCTGCGGATGAGCGCCGCCATCGACTTGACGTCCTCGGCCGACGCCCCCGGCGCGAGCAGCGGCGCCGCCTCGTCGGGATTTTTCGCGATCCATTCCGCCGCCGCCTTGTAGGTGGCATAGAGCTTCGCCACCAGCGCGGGGTTCTGCTCCGCCCAATCGGAATGAGCGCCGACGCCGAGATAGGGGATGCGGCTGCCGCCGGCGAACGTCTTCCAGGTCGCCTCGATCCCCATATCCAGCGTGCGGATGTCAGGCTTCTTGGCGAGCAGGAGCGTGTAGGCAGGCTCCCAGATCTGCACCGCGTCGGCGCGGTTGGCGAGCGCGTAGCCGACCAGACCCGGCGTCGCGGTATTCACCACCTGAATCTTCGACACGTCCACGCCGAGCTTCTTGGCGAAGAACTCGAACATCACGTAGTTGGTGGTGGCGCGGGCGCCGGCGAGCTGCCTGCCTTCGAGATCCTTGAGCGTCTTGACCTCCGACCGCGAGGTCACCACCGCGCCCCAGAAATCGAACAGGTTGAAGAGATACTTCACCTTCACGCCGCGGCTGTCGGCGAGCCCGACGGTCAGCAGCGAAGCGCTGCCGCCGACCTTGAACTCGCCGGAATTGAATTGCGCCGTGTAAGCGTCGGGCGTGCGTTCCTGGAAGCTGATGTCCAGCCCGTTCGCCTGGTCGAGCTTCCTGGCCTTGATCACCGGCGGCATGAAGGCGCCGAGCGAGGGCGCGCTGAAGATCACGATGGAGATTTTTTCGAGGGTCTGGGCCTGGCACGGCGCCGCGGCTGCGACGAGCACCACCGCCGCGCGCGCAAGGTGACCGAGTGTCATTGCCATCATCGTTTCCTCCACCTGAATCTTTTCGAATGGTTGGCAGCGCATGCGGTGATCGCGGGTCGCTCCTGCGACCGGGACAAAGCCAGGGCCGGATGGGAGAGAGGGCGCGCCGAATGCCGCGTCAGCCCCCTCACCATCGCTCACTGGAGCCGAAACAACTTTGCCGCCAGCCCCCCTGTGATCGACGCCGCCTGCGCGGGTTGCAGCTTGGCCGCGGCGACGATCTGCGCGGGATCCTCATCGCCGATCGGGAACGGCATGTCGGAGCCCATCATCACACGGTCGGCGCCGATCATCTCCACGACAAAACGTAGCACCCGAGGGTCGTGCAGGATGCTGTCGGTGTAGAGCAATCCCAGTCCCTCGGCCGGATCCGCGGTCCCCGGCGTGATCTTGTGGTTGCGCTGGAGACGCCCGATGAGGAACGGCAGTCCGGCGGCGCCCATCGGGGCGAAAATCCTGGCGTTGCGGTAGCGCGTGACGTGGCCGCTGCAGAGGAGCCGCGCCACCGCGACGATGGCGTCGCTGATGCGGCCGACGCCATTGGCGAGGCCGTAGTCGTTCACCCGCGCGTCGCCGGCATCATAGCTCGGATGGATGTGGATGAGCGCGCCGGTCTCGTCCGCCGCGGCCCAGAACGGATCGAGGTCGGGAGCGTCGAGCACGCTGCCGATGCCGCGCGGCAGGGTCGAGATCATCGCGCCCGGAAAACCGGCCGCGACCGCGGCCTTGAGCACCGCACCCGCGCGCGCCCCGTCCTGCAGCGGCACGCTGGCGAGCGGCACGAAGCGCGGCTCGGCCTTGGCGGCGGCGAGCTGCGCATCATTGAAGAGCCGGCACCAGGCTTCGCCTTCCGCCGCCGGCAGCTCGTAACCAAACCAGTCCGGCCATCCCCCGACCACGTGCCGGTCAATTCCGCGCTTGGCCATCCAGGCGAGGCGCCCAGCGACATCGCTGAGGCCTTTCATGATCGGCCGCGACGGCTTGCCGCCGGCGAAGGCGATCGCCAGGCCTCCGCCGTCCTCGACCAGGCGCAGCGAGGCAAAGCGACCGCTGTCCTTGCGGATCGCGGCGAGCAGATCGGGCGGCACCAGATGGCCGTGAACGTCGATGATCATTCGAACTCCCTCAGACGGATTTTTGCTGGCTGCGCGCGGCGGCGATCATATCGCCGAGCTGCGCGATCTTGATCGGCAGGCGGTGCACCGCGATCCCGAGTGGCCGGATCGCGTCATTGATCGCGCTCGCGATCGCCGCGGGCGCGCCGAGATAGCCGGATTCGCCCGAGCCCTTCTGGCCGAACACGGTGTGCGGGGACGGCGTCACGTGATGGACGATCTCCACCGGCGGCACCTCGTGCGACGACGGCAACAGATAATCCATGAAGCTTTGCGCGATGAGCTGGCCCTCCTCGTTGTAGGCGAACTCCTCGTACAGCGCGGCGCCGATGCCGTGGGCGATGCCGCCCATGGTCATGCCGCGCACGATCTTCGGATTGATCACGGTGCCGCAGTCGTGACCGATGAAGTAGCGCCTGATCTCGGGCTTGCCGAGATCGGGGTCGACCGCCACCAGGATGAGATGGAATTCGAACGCGAAGCAGGGATACATCTGCACGCGGCCATCCGCCGTCGGGAGCTGTCCGCCGGTCGGCACCTGCATGACATGGGTGAAAGCAAGCCCGGGTTCGGTGCCGGGCGGCAGGCGATGGAAGTTGCGGTGCGCGATGGTGACGAGTTCGTTCCAGCTCAACCGGCTCTGCGGCGCGGCCCGATCGGACACGCCGCCCGCGCCATAGGCGGCCCGCTCCAGCGGGATGTCGAGGTTGTGCGCGGCAATGGCGACGATCCGGTCTTTCAGCTTTTGCGCGGCGTGGAACGCGGCGCCCCCCATCATGATCGCCATCCGGCTGCCGACCGGGCTCTGGCTCGGCAGCGATGACAGCGAGTCCGGGCGCACCACGCGGATGCGGTCGGGATCGATCTCCAGCACCTCGCCGATGACGGTGCCGACCAGCGTCTCGTGCCCCTGCCCGGCCGAGAGCGTATGAATGGTCGCGGTGACGGCGCCGCTGACATCGACGTTGATGCGGCACGATTCGGTATAGGTGGTGGTCTCGTTCTTGGGATTGAGCAGCGGCTCGAAGGTCGAATTGGCGCCGCTGGGCTCGAGGCACGCGGCGATGCCGATGCCGGCGAGGAGGCCCTGCCCGCGCAGGCGATCACGCTCCGCGACCAGCCCGGCATAGTCCGCCTTGGCCACCACCTTGTCGATGACGGCATGATAGTCGCCGCTGTCATAGGTGGTGCCGCTCGGAATGAGATAGGGAAACTGCTCGGCGCGGATCAGGTTGCGCCGCCGCACCTCCAGGCGATCGAGCCCGCGATGCCAGGCGACCTCCTCGAGCGCGCGCTCGATGGCGTAGTTGGTCGGCGCCTGGCCGAATGCACGCACCGCCTCCTGCACGGTCTTGTTCGACGTCACCGCGATGGCGCGATACTGCACGCTCTTGATGCGGTACGGCCCGACGATCGCGCTCACGGGCTTGCCGAGCTGGAACGGGGAGCGCCCGGCGTAAGCGCCGACATTGTCGAGCGCGCGCATCTTCATCGAGCGGATCACGCCGGCGTCGTCGAAGGCGACCTCGAGGTCGAAGTTGCGCTCGGGACCATGGGCGTCGCCGGCGCGCATGTTCTCGAGCCGGTCCTCGATCAGGCGAACCGGGAAACCGAGCCGGCGGGAGAGGTAGCCGACCAGCACCGCGTGCTTGATGCCGCGCTTGACGCCGTAGCTGCCCCCCACGTCCACGTCGTTGTAGACCCGCACCGACGACCCCGGCAGCTTGAGCGCGAGCGCGACCTGGTCGGGAAAGCGCGGCATCTGCACCGAGGCGAAGACGTCGAGCACCTCGCGCCAGGGGTCCCAGCTCGCGAGCACGCCGAAGGTCTCGACCGGCACGGTCGAGCTGCGCCCCCACGTCACCCGCACCGACAGGCGGTGCGGGCTGTCGGCAAAATCCTGCTCGACCTCGCCCCAGACGAAGGTGCGATCGAGCAGCACGTTGGAGCCGTGATCCGCGTGCACGACCGGGCTGCCGGGCGCATAGGCGGCTTCGCCGTCGAGCACGAACGGCAGCGGCTCGTAGTCCACGCGCACCAGTTCGGCGGCGTCCTCGGCGAGCGCGCGGGTGTCCGCGACCACCGCTGCGACCCATTCGCCGGAATAGCGCGCGACGTCGACGGCGAGCGGACGCCGCGGCACCTTCGGGGTGTCGAGGCCCGCCAGCAGCGGCTGCGTCGCGGCCGCAAGCTCGCGGCCGTCCAGCACGTAGTGCACGCCCGGCATGGCCAGCGCCTCGGCCTTGTCGATCGCGGTGATGCGCGCGGCGGGATGCGGGCAGGTCACCAGCGCCACGTGGCGCGTGCCCGCCATGGCGACGTCGGCGGCGAAGCGGCCCTTGCCCACGACGAAGCGGCGATCCTCGCGCACGCGGCGGTCGGTCGATACGAACCGGAACGGGGTCGCGCTCATGGGCTGCTCGCCGGCCGGTTCAGGCTGCGCATGCGCTCGGCCGCCAGCGCGATCGCCTCGACGATCTGCGCGTAGCCGGTGCAGCGGCAGATATTGGCGGAAATGGCGTCGACGATGTCCGCGCGCGTGGGCGCGGGGTTGTCGGCCAGCAGCGCATGGGCGGTGAGGATCATCGCCGGGGTGCAATAGCCGCATTGCATGCCATGGGTCTCGCAGAACGCGTCCTGGATGGGCGAGAGCTCGCCCGGCCCCGGCGCCAGGCCCTCGATGGTGGTGATGGCGTATCCGTCGGCCTGCACGGCGAACATCAGGCAGGAGCGCACCGGCGCCCCATCGACGAGCACGGTGCAGGCGCCGCATACGCCGTGCTCGCAGCCGGCATGGGCGCCGGTCAGCAGCAGTTGGTCGCGCAGGCAGTCGAGCAGGCTCGTGCGCGGCTCGACCGCGACCGTGCGCGCCTCCCCGTTGACGGTCAATTCAACGCGCATGCGCGCCCTCCGCGGCACGATAGGCATCGGTGACCGCGCGCACGGCAAGGCTCGCCGCCGCGCGCCGGCGATAGTCGGCCGACGCATGCAGGTCGGACAGCAGCTCGATATCGGCGAGCGCCGCGCGCACGGCGTCGCGGGTGATCGCTTCCTCGGCCCGCGTGCCGGTGAGCGCGTCGGCCACCGCGTCGAGCCGCAGCGGGCAAGGCGTTATGCCGCCGATGGCGAGCGCGACACGCCGGCAGACGGCGTTCTGGTCGAGCGCGACCTGCGCCGCCGCCGAGGCGAAGGCGAAGTCGCTGCGGCGGGCATTGACCTCGTGGAAGCCGACGCCGATGCGCGCCTCGTGCCAGACCGGAAAGCGCACCGCCGTGAGGCAGCCGGCCGCCGGCAGCGTCGTCATCATCGGCCCGATGAAGAAGTCGGCAGCGGCAATCTCGGCAACCGTTCCGCCTTCGCGATAGACCAGCGTCGCCGCCAGCGTCACCGCAACCAGCGCGATCTCCGCCGCCGGATCCGCGTTGGCGAGCGAGCCGCCGATGGTTCCGCGCGCCCGGATCGGGGCATGGCCGACGAACGGCATGACCTTGGCGAGCAACGGCACCTTGGCGCGGACGGTGGCATCGTGCTCGAGCACGCATTGCCGGGTGGTGGCGCCGATGACGACCCCGCTGCCCTCATCGCGCACGAACGCAAGCTCGGGAATGCGGGCGATATCGATCAGCCGCTTCGGCCGTGCGAGCCGCATGGCCATGAGCGGGACCAGCGTCTGCCCGCCGGCGATGATGCGCACGTCGTCTCCGGCCGCGAGCAGCGCGCAGGCCTCGTCGAGATGCGCGGGCCTTTCATACTCGAACGATGCGGGTTTCATTCTGGGCGCGTATTGGTTCTTGAGGCGAACGCGGAGCGGGCGCACCGCGAGAGGTACCCACGTGACGATGCGTGGGGACGATGAGACGTTAAGGAGCCGCCCCGCCGGCGAAGGCTGAAGGCCCGTTCCCCGTCAGTCAAGTCCCTGGGACTGACGGCTTTTTCGCTTGTCCCCGGCGCCTGGCCTGGCGCCTTGCCTGCAGCGCGCGCCGGCAACATTCGCATTCCATCCTCATTGTTAATAACAGGAGAAAAACAGGGAGCGGAGGGACCAGGGCAGCCCTTTCTCCCGTCCGCTCGGCGTTCATAAGTATTTGTTATCACGTACATTTTCGCCCTCACCCCGAACTCCGGCCGGTCGTTGCCGCCAACCCGGCCGCGGGCCAATAACAGGTGGCGAACAATGATCGCCGCTGCGGGACGCACCGCCGTCGGCTGTTCGTGGACAAATGTCGGAGAGTGCGCCCTTTATACGAGATTCGGGTTACAGGCGGCAATCGTTTTTCAGCGCGAGAGCGGCCCGGACCAGAGCAATTGAGAAAACTTTTAGCGAGATCATCAAGGCGGGGTTCGTTCTGTTCGAACAAACGCCCGCTCCGCGCCGGGCAAATTTACGCTTCGGAACCGCTCCGGCCCTAAACAGGCGCATCCCGTCAAACAGGGGGGGCGTCATGAAAAATCAAGAAAGCGAAGATGCAGCCAACGCGGCGATCAGGGCCGCGGCCAAGGCCGCAACGTCGGGCTGGCGACAAGCGATGCCTTCTGCCTGCGTCGCCGACGCCAGGCAGTCCACGCGCACATTCCTGACGGACACGCTGGAAGGTTTCGGTTTCGCGACGCGCGAATGTGCGCGGCTCGCCGCGCTGGGCGCGGCGCTCGATGCGCGTGCGCCCGATCTCGTCGTCATCGGATCGTCGGCGGGAGGCATCGAAGCCTGCGAGATGATGGAAATGCTCGCGGCCAAGGACTACGACGGCAAGGTCCTGGTGCTCGGTCCGCGCACCTCGCCGATGGTGGCGGCGGTCCGGGCGCTCGGCAAGACGCTCGGCCTGGCGATGCTGCCATTGCTTGCGACCCCGTTCAGCGCCGGGACCTTGGGCGACGCGGTGGCGTCCCTGCTCCATGCGAAAGCGGCGCCAGCCCGCGCCGCCGGAAGCGCCGAGGCTCCGGGCCCGCGCGCGCCCGAGCTATGGTACCAGCCGAAGCTCGACGCGCGCACGCTCGCGCTCAGCGGCGCCGCGGCGCGCGCTGCCGCCGGTGATCCGAGCGAACGGATCGAGCATGACGGCGGTCCGCGTTCCGCCGCGCGCTCGGAGCGGGTGATGGCCCGGGTGGCGGAGGATTGGCGCTGCTTTCATGCCCAGAGCGCCGCCGTCGAGATCGCGCTCGAGCTCCCGATCGCGTTCTTTCGCGATCCGGCGTCGGTCGCAACGCTGTGCCGGCAGTTGCCCGATCACCGGGCCTTCACGGGCCTCATCATCGAGATCAACGCCGCGGCGGCCGTTCGCGAGCTGGGGCTGGTGAAAGCCATCGCCAAGCAGCTTCGATTTCGCAATATCGCCATCTCGATCAGGGACGTGGGCGAGGAATGGGTGGCGCTCTCGAAGCTGCACGACTTTCCGTTCGTGGAGTTGAAGCTCGATCGCCGGCTGGTCGCCGGCTGCGCGCACGATCGCGCCAAGCTGACGACGTGCCGGCACATCATCGACTTCGCCGACGGCATGGGCGCGCGTACCGTCGCCGAGGGCGTCGAGAACCGGGCCGACTTCATCGCGGTGCGTGAGATCGGGGTCCATCTGGTGCAGGGCGGTCTGTTCGCGGCGCCCATGCCGGCGAAGAAATTCGCGCAGACGGTGCTGGCGCGCGAGACCTCACCGCGGTGATGGGGGAGCTGTCTGTACCGAAAATCAGATTCTACAGTAGTGCTGATGAAGTCCGCCGAGGACCGACACAGATGCGATGCGGCCTACGTGCTGGATGGCGCGATGGATCGGAGCGTCTTTGCCAAGAGGAACGGCGAGGCGAACAGGGCCAGGAAGAGGCAGAACAGAGCGACCATCGCCGCTGACGCTAGGCGATTTGCTCACGTAATCAACACGGACGGAGTTCTCGCTACACACACGGGCGTGGTCGAGGACACTTCTTCGCACAGCGGAACTGAGCTAAGATCAACACTGCCATGATCGATCGCAACCCGGAAAAGAATTTCGAAGAGCTCTGGGAGACCTTTCGCAACAGATATCCATTTTTCGAACTGAGGAATGTCGACTGGGACAAGCAGTATGATACCTACAGACCCAAAGTCACAAGGCAAACCAGTGACGATGAACTCTTCGATATCTTCTGCCAGATGCTCGACCCGTTGGATGACGGGCACGTCGAGCTGAAGGCCAAAGCAAGTGGGCATCGGAAGAAACGACACTTCACCGCAGAGTCTAAGCCCAGATTCCGGCAGGAATTCACGAACCGAGAGATCAAGCAGCTCTTCAAAACGACCGAAAAGACGCTTGTCGCCAATGGTTTCGGGCGGCCTAAAGAGACTCAGGCCTGGATGCTTCATTATTGCAGGTCTCGTGCATTTGGTTACCTTCGGATCCTCGAGCTGGAAGACGTTGAAAAGCGGAGATTGATTGCCGCACTAGACAAGATTGGCCGTGACTTCGAGGACCTTGATGGCTTCATCATCGATCTGCGTGACAACCCCGGCGGAGAGGATGGTATTGCAATCACGATCATCAATCGGTTTTGCGACCGCAGGCGAGTTGCCTTTCGCCGGAAGACGAAGATTGGCCCAGGCGAAGATGACTTTACACCCATGAAGACCTGGTACCTCGAACCGCAAGGTGTCGTACAATTCACCGGGCCAATCGTGCTCTTGACCTGCGATTCTGTTTTCAGCGGTGGAGAGGCCTTTGCGCTAGCGATAAAGCATCTGCCTCACGTCACGATTATAGGCGATCATACCAACGGCATATTCTCATATCAGCTCGAGAAGAAACTCCCCAATGGCTGGGAGTACTGTTTGTCTTACCAGAAGTACTTTTCAGCCGATATGGTTTGCTACGAAGGCAAAGGCGTACCAGTCGACATCGAGCTACATAACAAGAAAGCCAACATTGAAAACGGTATCGATCCATTGATTACCCGCGCACTTGAAGTGTTGAAGTCCAAGAGAACGCGAGAGCGGCGGATGAGAGATGATTGATTGCACGAGCTTCGAGGTTTCGGTTGGGTGACACTAAAGATAAAAGTGGTCGGAAGGAGCAGGCCGGGTCTCAGCGAGGGGGCACGTTACATATGTCCGCTGTATGGAGTTGCAATGAGTGGGATCAACTGGAAGAAGTCATAGTAGGCAACCCGCTGCACGCGCGATTTCCGACACCAGACCGAAGCACTCAAATGGCGGAATTTTCCGATCGTTCGCTGGCCGGAATTCCGCGCGGCCGGCCTTTGCAGCGGTCTACACCCATCCGACGCCGCTAGGCAGCTAACCTGATCTCGGCCGACATCTACCTCGGTCGCGGCCGACAGGGCAAACCGCGCAACGTCGTTAACCAAACCAGACAGAGCCCCTCCCAATCTGCACTCCGCGCTGCCTTAATGACTCCGATGAAGGACATTGTTGCGGTCGGCAACTTTGTCCTCGAGGCCGTAAGGACGTCCGACGCGGCAACGGGCGCGCTGACTTCTTCGGCAATTCCGCGCGACGGTGAAGACGGTGTAGGGTTTTCGAATCGAGGAAACGTCAAGTTATTCGAGCGGGAAGCGCTCCAGCCGATGTGGCCCAGAGCACATAGGGCCAGTCATTGCTCAGAGCAGCGAGGAGGCATGTTACAAATGTCAAGGGTGTGGAGTTGCAATGAGTGGGATCAACTGGAAGAAGTCATCGTAGGCAATCCGCTGAACGCGCGATACCCGACGCCGGACCGTAGCACCCAGGTCGCAGAATTTCCTGACCGTTCACTGGCCGAAATTCCCCGCGGTGCCTTTCCGCAACAGGTGATTGAAGAGACGGAAGAGGATCTGAACGAGTTCGCGAGAACCCTGGAAGGCTTGGGCGTCGTCGTCAGACGTCCTCAGACATGGCCGCACGACGCCGGATTTTCAACGATCCATTGGGAGTCTCAGGGATACTACAATTATTGCCCCCGCGATATTCTGCTGGTCATCGGCGACCAAATCATAGAAACGCCGAACGTCATCCGCAGCCGCGCGCAGGAGACATTCAGCTATCGCACATTGCTGATGGACTATATGAAGTCAGGCGCAAAGTGGTACAGCGCCCCCAAACCCATGCTGTTGGATTCGCTCTTCGAGGGCGTCGACCTCGACAAGCCCACGCCCCGCAACGATGAACCGGCTTTTGATGCGGCAAACGTCCTGCGGTTCGGCCGGGATTTGATCTATCTGGTCAGCGCCACGGGTAACGAACTGGGCGGACATTGGCTGCAATCGATTTTGGGCGAGCAGTATCGTGTCCACTTCCTCAAGGACGTCTATTTCGGCAGCCATATCGACTCGACCCTGGTGGCCCTACGGCCCGGATTGGTTCTTGTCAATCCCGCGCGTCTCAATGATGACACCCTGCCCAAGATTTTGAAGCAGTGGAAAGTTATCTACAGCCCGCCGATGGAGAACGCCGACAGATACGACGCCGACTATTTGTCCAAGTGCATTGGCAGTGACTGGATCGACATGAATGCGTTCAGCGTCAATCCGAATTTAGTCGTAGTCGATCGAAATCAGCCTTCTCTGATACGGCTTCTGGAGAAGGAAGGTCTCGATGTCATCCCTCTCCAGTTGCGGCACTCCAAACTTCTTGGCGGCGGGGCTCATTGCGTGACATTGGACGTCCGCAGAACGGGACCGCTGCAGCGTTATTTCGACTGAGTTCGCTGTTTCAGCATCCTGCTCAAGAACGGGCACCATTGACCTCGAGGTCGAGTTTCGAACGCCTTTGAGAATGCAATGGTCCGAGCGTATAAAAATGTGAGGGCGGGTTTTGGCAGCCATTCTTGCAATCGTCATCGCTGGCTTCCTTGCGCTGACGTTTCTGGCTTGGAGGCGATACATTTGGGCGGCGCAGAAAGTCCCGCAGGCGGATAATTGTCCCTGCAGCCTGACCGATGTCTTCGGCGACCGCCCGTTTGTTAACGTGCCGCATCAGAGAGGGGTGCGGTGGCTCACGGAGATTTTCAGCCGGTCCGCCGAGAAATATCCGCATCTCACGGCGCTACAGATTCCTCACACCGGGGAATCGCTGACCTTTGCCGAGCTCGACGTGCGGGCGGAAGCCGTGGCCGCGGCCCTTTCTCCCTTCCTCAACGGCCCTGACCAGATCGTGGCCGTGGCGATGTCGCAGGACAACTGGCAGATCGTCGCCTGTCACCTCGGCATTCTCAGGGCTGGCGGCACGGTGATGTTTCTCGACACCACATTGCCCGACGCATTGATCACCCACATGCTCAACGATGCGGAGCCGGTCATCATTCTCACGCGGGGGCAAGACAAGTTCCGCGACCTGCCGACGCTCGACGTCCTGACATTGCCGGAGAAGACGCCGCGAAGGAACGCGCCGGCTTGGCTCGACGACCCCACACATCGCCTTGCGACCATTTTTTACACCAGCGGAACCACCGGGATGCCCAAGGGGGTGGAGTGCCCGCACGCAGGCTATGTCAACCTGGCCCTGAGCTATGCGGATTACTTCGATCTTCTTCCGGGCATGGACGCGACTTCGCTCACGTCGTCGCTGGGTTACGATGGCAGTATCTCCGAGATGTACAGCGCCTGGGTTTCGGGCTGTGCCGTGGTCATGTTGACCAAGGAGCAGGTCCGGTCCGGTCCGGACCTCGTCCCCGTCCTCCGCGAGGCCGAGGTTACGGTCCTCTTCTGTCCTCCAGTGCTGCTCACCACCCTGACGTCGGCCCCGGAGGTGGATCTCCCCTACCCGCTGTGCCGCTACATCGTTCCGGCGGGCGAAGCCTTCCCGAGCGCGCTGGTGGGACCTTGGACGCGGGGCCGACGGCAGATCATCAACACCTACGGTCCTACCGAGGCGAGCACCGACACGAGCCGCCAGAGCTTGCGGCCGGGTGAGCCCATCACCATCGGCTCGCCGTTCGCCAATGTCACCTACGTCATCCTCGAGATCGATCAACTCAAACCGCTGCCCCACGGCGAAATTGGAGAGCTCTGCATCGGCGGCATCCACGTTGCCCGCGGTTACCGCAACTTGCCGGGGCAGACCGCCCAGAAGTTCATCGCACACCCTCAGTTCGGCCGCCTCTACCGCACCGGGGACAAGTGCAAGATCGACATTCAGACGCAGCGCGTGCACTTCCTCGGCCGGATCGACGCGCAGCTCAAAGTGCGCGGACATCGCGTTGAGGCGCAGGCCGTGGAGGATATCCTCCAAACCGAGTTCGGTGAGATCGAGGCTGCTGTTCTGGATTGCCAGAACGAGACGCTCGTTGCATTCGTGGTCGCGCCTTCGGTCTGCGAAGGCGCGATATCGGTGGCTGCTCCAGCGCCCGCGAAGTGGGCCGCGCGCGTGACGGCGACCCTCGCCCAGAAGCTTCCGGCGCCTTCGGTCCCGACGAGGATCTTCCTTGTCGAGAAATTCGTCATGAAGCCCGTCTCGGGAAAAATCGACAGGGAGTGCCTGCCAAATCTGGCTCATTTCCTGAGAAGCGCCGAGCCGAAAGCGAAATACGCGCGTCAAGATCCGCCTGCCAATGCGTCGGACAAAGGGCAAGAGGTTGCCGAACTGCCCGCTTCCGAAGGCACCAGCCCCGAGTGCGAGGAGGTGCTGGCGATCTGCCGCGCCCTGTTCGACGCGCCGCTCGGATTGGACGATGGATTCACCGAGGCCGGCGGACACTCGATCCTCATCGCTCGCCTGGCGCAGAAACTGCAAGCTGCAGGATGGATGGTGCCGGTCAGGGCGCTGCTCGGTGACTGCAACACAGTGCGGAAGGTCGCCAACCGCCCGCGCACGCTCGAGCAGGCCTCCAAGGCGTCTGCCGCTCCTGTGAAACTCAGCGAGACCTGCGCTAAGCGCGACGAGGGCGCGGCAGAGGTGCTCTCCATCCGATACTTCACCACTCTGCAGGTCCTCTTCGCGACTCTCCTGTATTCGCCGCTCCTCGTGGCCTTCGTCGGCGCGCTCACCTTGATTGACGTGGAGGCATTCTTCACGACCAGCGGCTTCCCGGAGTTCGTCGTCGCGGCCTTCGCGCTGTACTTCGTCGGGCTCGTCATGCCCTTCGCCAGCCTGTTCTGGGTCATGACGATCAAGCTCATCCTGGGAGGTGACGTCTATAGGAACAACGTGACGCCGGGCATTTACCCCAAGTGGAGCAAGACGCATCTGCGGATCTGGTGCATCGGTCGGCTGGAGCAGATGGTGCTCCGGCCGTTGGCGACGATGTATCGCAGCGCGCCGCTGATGGCATTCGCGTTGCGGCAGCTCGGCGCAACCGTGGGCAAGAACCTGCAGTGCGCGCCCGATGCGGCGCTGTCCGGGCCGCTGGACTTGATCTCCATAGACGATGATGTCGCCATTCAGACCGGCGCCTATATCCAGACGACCAGATGGTCAGGGCAGTATCTCCACGTCGGCCCTGTTCGCCTCGAGCGCGGCTGCAAGATCGGGATGCGGGCCGCTATTGCCAACAATGTGACGGTAGGCCGCGGCACCTGGATCACTTCGTTCACCCCCATCCTCACCGACGTGGGCGAGCATGAGATGTGGGAAGGCGCTCCCGCGCGGCTGAGCGGCCGCTGCACGCAGTTGAAGCGCACGGCGGTCACCTGCCGGTACGCGCATCCCATCTGGCTATTGGAGACGCTCAATGTACTCATGCAGGTTTTCCTCTCCTTCTGCCTCATTGCGGCCCCCACCGCCGCCATCCTGTGGCTCGCCCGCGATATCATCTTCGCTGACGACGCTGACCTTGCGCGCGAATATTTCAGGGTGACGCCGCTCTTCGAGATCGTGTGGCGCGTGGCCCTCTACACGTTCATCACGACCTGGGTCGCGGTCGTGGTAACCTCTATGCTGAGCTGCCTGTTCATTCGCTGGACCGCCGCTTCGCCGGGGCTGTACCCCTCGCGAGGGCTGAAGGGCGCTCTCCTCCTGTATCGAATGAACAGATTGAACGCCGTCCAGCAATGGTGGACGTGGACGGTCACGGGGCAGTACCTGCGCGCGCTTGCCGGCATGCACTTCCCGCGCATTGGCGCTTCCGAATGCGACGTCATGTTCAACCTCATTCCAGAAGTCGCTACCGCCGACGCCAAGGTGTTCTTCTCCAATGGATGCTTCACGAACATGCTCGATCGCGGTGCCGAGCACCTCACGCTGCGCCGCCTCGACATGCCCCGAAATTTCTTCGGCGGGAATAATTGCGTGGCAGAGCACGGGAACTTCCCGTCCAATTTTCTGCTAGGCGTCTCAACGCCCGGCAGCGAAATCCAGTTTCGACGACAGATGCGGTCGCGGCCTGGCGAGCCAATCACGGTGGCTGGCAACCCGCCCGTGAAATTTGCGAGCGCGCCATTCGAGACGGAGAATGACACCCATAGGCTGCCAAGCTTCCCCCTCTTCCTCACGCGCCTCTTCCTGTTTGACTTTTTTAGTATTGGCATACTGCGCATTGCCGAGGTGATGATCTTCGCGATCCTGGCTGTTTGTCTGCTGCGACTAGGCGGACACCCCATCGCCAGCGTGGTGCTTGCGCTGACCCTGGTGGAAGTCGCACTGGTTCTGCTCAGCGTGGCGATCAAAAAGGGTCTCGTCGGCAGCAAATGGGGGACTAATCACGCGACCCCGTTCTGGTCCTGGCGCCACTTCGCCTACTTCTTCGCGCAGGACTGCTTCTTCGTCTGGTGCCGGGGACCGCTGGCGTTCTTCGCCGACACTGTTCTGGCGAATTCTATCCTGCGTTGGATGGGGTGTCATATTGGCCGCGGCACACTCGTGACCCAGCCCATGCAGTGCTCTGACTGGAACGCGGTCAGCTTCGGCAACGACTGTGTCGTCGACGGCTTCCTGCAGTTTCACACCTTCGAAAACATGATGCTGAAGGTGAAGCGAACGCACATCCAGGACGGTAGCACCGTTGCCTTTGGCGCAACGGTGATGGGCGGCTCGGTCATCGAGCCGGACACGACGATTCTGCCGTTGTCGCTGGTCCTCAAAGAGATGATCATGACCACTGCGACTTATGAAGGAAGCCCCGCGCAGCCTGTCATGGCCCCCCCTGCACGTACTGAGAACTCCGTCCGTGTTGATCACGTGAGCGAATCGCCTAGCGTCGGCGACGATGATCGCGCTATTCTGCCTCTGCCTGGCGCTGTTCGTCTCGCCGTTCGAGTCGAAGAGCCGACTTGAGGCAGAGAACGCTGAGGCATCCCAGACAATCCTGCTGCAGAGAGAAAGATCAAACGCCAGACTATCGCTCAACGCCGCTTGCAACTCCAACGGCATGCCGCGTAACGTCCTCAACCAAAAGAGCCAGAGACTCTCTTAGTCTGTACTCCTCGCTGTCTCAAAAGCTCTGATGACGGACATCGACATGCTCATTTTCGTAACGACCGCCGTCGCGTTTTTCCTTGTGCTGACGTATGCGGCTTGGCGACGGTACCTTTGGGCGGCGGAAAAGGTACCGCAAGCGGACACTTGCCCGTACAGCCTGACCGACGTCTTTGATGACCGGCAATTCCTGAATGTGCCGCATCAGAAGGGAATCCGCTGGCTCACAGAGGTCTTCAGCCGCTCCGCTGAGAAGTTTCCGCATCTCACGGCCTTGCAGATTCCCTACACCGGAGAGTCCCTGACCTTCGCTGAGCTCGACGCACGGGCGGAAAACGTGGCCGCGGCCCTTTCTCCCTATCTCACGGGACCCGATCAGGTCGTTGCCGTGGCCATGTCACAGGACAACTGGCAAATCGTGGCCTCGCATCTCGGCATCCTTAAGGCCGGCGGCACCGTGCTTTTCCTCGATACCACGCTGCCCGAAACCCTCGTCACCCACATGCTGAATGACGCACAGCCGGTAGTTATTGTCACGCGCGGGCAAGACAAATTTCGCGACTTGCCGACGCTGGATGTCATGACGTTGCCCGACACGATGCCGCGAAGAGAACCGCCAACCTGGCTGGACGACCCCACGCAGCGCCTTGCGACCATCTTTTACACGAGCGGAACGACCGGGATGCCCAAGGGGGTGGAGTGCCCGCATGCGGGCTATGTCAACCTGGCCCTGAGCTACGCCGATTACTTCGATCTCATGCCAGGCATGGATGCGACCTCGCTCACGTCGTCGCTTGGTTACGACGGCAGCATTTCCGAGATGTTCAGCGCCTGGGTGTCGGGCTGCGCCGTGGTCTTGCTGACCAAGGAGCAGATCCGGTCCGGTCCGGACCTCGTCGCCGTCCTCCGCGAGGCCGAGGTCACGGTGCTGTTCTGTCCGCCGGTGCTGCTCACCACCCTGACGTCGGCCCCGGAGGTGGATCTCCCCTACCCGCTGTGCCGCTACATCGTTCCGGCAGGCGAAGCCTTCCCGAGCGCGCTGGTGGGACCTTGGACGCGGGGCCGACGGCAGATCATCAACACCTACGGTCCTACCGAGGCGAGTACCGACACGAGCCGCCAGAGCTTGCGGCCGGGTGAGCCCATCACCATCGGCTCGCCGTTCGCCAACGTCACCTACGTCATCCTCGCGGTTGATGAACTGCGCCCAATACCTCACGGAGAGGTTGGAGAGCTCTGTATCGGTGGCGTGCACCTTGCGCGCGGGTACCGCAACTTGCCGGAGCTCACGGCCGAAAAGTTCATCGCGCATCCTCAGTTCGGCCGCCTCTACCGCACCAGCGATAAATGCAAAATCGACATTCAAACACAGCGCGTACACCTCCTCGGCCGAATCGACTCGCAGCTCAAAGTGCGCGGGCATCGCGTCGAGGCACAGGCCGTTGAGGACATTCTCCAGACGCAGTTCAGCGAGATCGAGACCGCGGTTGTAGACTATCAGAACGAGGCGCTTGTCGCCTTTGTCGCGGCGCCTTCGGTCTGCGAAGAAGAGATCTCGGTGGTCGCTCGAGCGCCTGCGGCATGGGCTGCCCGGGTGACGGCGGCGCTTGCCAAACAACTTCCAGAGCCGTCGGTCCCGACACGGATCTTACTTGTAGAAAAATTCGTCATGAATCCGGTCTCGGGCAAGATCGACCGGAAGTCGTTGCCAAACCTATCTCATCTGCCGAGAAGCGCCGAGCCGAAAGCGGAGGACGCCCGGAGGGAGACACTGGTCAGCGCGCGGGACACGGGGGAAGGAGAAGTCGAGCCGCCTGATGCCGATGCGGGTATGGACCCTGAGAATGAGGAAATATTGGCGATCTGCAGGGCCGTGTTCGAGACGCAGTTGGGATTGGATGATGGGTTCCTTGAGGCTGGTGCGCATTCGATCCTCATCGCGCGCTTGGCGCAGCAACTGCAGGCTTCGGGATGGGAGGTGCCTGTCCGGGCGCTCCTGAGTGACTGCAACACTGCGCGAAAAGTGGCGAGCCGTCCGCGAGCGCTCCGGCGGACCTCCAAGGTTGCTGCCGGCCCGGTGAGATGCTGTGAGGACAGCGTCCGGCACGATCAGGTCGCGGCCGAGGTACTCCCCGTCGGATACTTCACCGCCCTGCAGATCCTCTTCGCAATATTTTTGTATTCCCCGGGCTTAGTGGTCGTTCTCGTCGCCCTGGACCTCGCCGACGTCGGAACCTTTTTCACGACCGCCACCCTGTGGGAGTTTATCATCGCCGGCCTCTTCCTGTACTTGCTCGGCCTGGTCACGCCCTTCGCCGGCCTGCTCTGGGTCATGACGATAAAATTCTTCATGGGCGGTGACATCTACAAGAACAATGTGACCCCGGGCGTGTATCCCAAGTGGAGCAGAATGCACCTGCGGATCTGGTGTATCGGACGGCTGCAGAACATGGTGCTTCTCACGCTGCGTACGCTGTACCGCAGCGCCGCGCTCATGGCATTCGTGTTGCGGCAGCTTGGCGCCAGCGTGGGCGACAACCTTCAGTGCGCGCACGATGCTCACCTGTCCGGGCCGCTGGATTTGATCTCCATCGACGACAATGTCGCCATCCAGACCGGAGCGTACATTCAAACCACGAGTTGGTCGGGACAGTCCCTGCATGTCGGCCCTGTTCGCCTCGCAAGCGGGTGCAAGATCGGAATGCGAGCCGCCATCGCCAACGATGTGACTGTTGGCCCGGGGAGTTGGATCACTCCGTTCACCCCCATTCTCGCCAGCGTGGGTTCTCACGAGATGTGGGAAGGAGCTCCCGCGCGCCTCAGCGGTCGCTGCACGGAGCTCAGGCGCACAGCGGGATATTGCCAGTACGCGTCTCCGATTTGGTTGCTGGAAGCGCTCAACATCGCAATGCAGATCTTCATATCCTTTTGGCTCATTGTGGTCCCCACCGCTGCGATCCTGTGGTTCGCAAGCGGCCTGATACCCGCCGCGGACGCTGAGCTTTCCGGTGACTACTTCAGAGTGACGCCGCTCTGGGAGATACTCTGGCACCTGAGCCTCTACGCGTTCATCACCACCGGGCTCACCCTCACCGTGACCGCTCTGCTGGAATGCCTCTTCATCCGCTGCACGGCTGCTTCGCCGGGCCTCTACCCTTCGCGCGGGTTCAGGGCAGCTCTCCTCATGTACAGAAAATATCTAATGGACCGAATCCAGAGACAGTGGACCTGGACCATCACTGGGCAGTACCTGCGAGCGCTCGCCGGCATGCGCTTCCCGCGCGTGGGTGCGTCGGAGTGCGACCTCATGTTCAATCTCGTCCCGGAGCTTGCCAGTGCTGACTCCCAAGTCTTCTGGTCCAATGGCTGTTTCACCAACATGCTCGATTATGGCGCCGAACATATCAAGCTACGTCAGCTCGACATGCCCCGGAATTTCTTCAGCGGCAACAACTGCGTGGCGGAATACGGTCATTTCCCGTCCAACTTCCTCGTCGGCGTCTCCACTGCAGCCAGTGATATACAATTCCGGCGACAGATGCGGTCGCGGCCAGGCGAGCCCATCACGGTAGCGGGAAACCCGGCGGTGAAATTCGCGAGCGCCTCGTTCGAGGCGGCGAACAAAACCCAACGGCGTCCGGATTTTCCCCTCTTCTTGACCCGCATCTTCCTCTTTGATTTCTTCACGATCGGTATTCTGCCCATCACCGAAGGGCTGATCTTCGCAATCCTGTACATCTGTTTGTTGCGAGCCGGCTTACACCCATTGGCCATTGCGGCGATTGCTTTGTTGTTCACGGAAGTCAGCCTGGTTCTGATCTGCATCGCGACGAAGAAGTCCCTGGTCGGCAGCAAATGGGGCGCCGATGATTTGGCGCCGTTCTGGTCCTGGCGGCACTTCGCCTACTTTTTCGTACAGGACTGCTTTTTTGTCTGGTGCAGAGGCGCTCTCTGGTTCTGCGCCGGGACTATCCTGTCGAATTCCATTCTGCGGTGGATGGGATGTCAGATTGGGGACCGAACAATCCTGGTGCAACCGATGCAGTGCTCCGACTGGAACGCGGTGACCTTTGGCAACGACTGTGTTGTTGATGGCGTTCTGCAGCTTCACACCTTCGAGAACATGGTGCTGAAGGTGAAGAGAACGCGAGTGGAGGACGGCTGCACCGTCTGCTTTGGTGCCACGGTGATGGGCGGCGCGGTCATCGAGCGGGACACGACGCTCTTGCCGTTGTCACTGGTCCTCAAGGAGATGCATCTGCCGACAGCCATCTACGAGGGAAGCCCCGTGGAGCCTGCAAGTGTCACAAGATAACGCGAGAATGCACGACGCCACCCGTTCGAGAACCCCGCCTCGCCCGGTTGACAACACCGACTGGCTGAAGGCCGTCGCAATCATCTGCGTGTCGGCTGGTCATTTCGGCTTTTTCTTCATGGATGACGAGCAGTGGTGGAGCGTTTTCGGACGCTTTGCGGCTCCGCCGTTTTTCTTTCTTGTGGGCTACGCGCAGAGCCGGACTGTCCCGCTTCACTGGATATGGATCGGCGTCATTCTGACTCTGCTCGAAAGCTCGAACGCCGATTGGACCTGGGTGGCACCGAACATTCTTTTGAGTCTCGCACTCATCCGCCTCGCGCGTCCCTATGTGCAGATGCTTGTGCAACGTCACGGCTGGGCTGCCTTCGTCCTCCTCGTCTCCACATTCCTTGTGGTGCTGCCGGTAGCGGCGAAGCTCGTCGACTATGGCGCGGAGGGGTGGCTGTGGGCCCTGTTCGGCTTATGCCAGCGCCAATATGTCGACGGCATATCCGCCGTCGGCAGCGGCGGCGAAACTCAACGCTCGTCAGCATCCGCGTTGGCTGCGACCCAGACCGCCGGCCTGATGCGGCTTCTGGCCTGCTTGGTCGCTGCGGTCGTTTTCGTCTGGCAGGAGCAAAAGGAGTTCTCGTTTCCGCCAATTCATTTGGCTGTCGTTATTTTGGGCGTCGGCGTTCTGTCGGCCAGCCTGTGTCTATTCAAGCGTGGCGAGAGCCGCATCCAACCTCCGCAGAAAATAGCCAGCACGCTTCGCTTCATCGGTCGGTATACTCTGGAGATATACGCTATCCAGCTTGCCGGCTCCGAGCTCATTGTAAAGTTTGTGCCTGGTCTCTCCCCCTGAGCCGACGGAGCCGTGGGTGAGCACATTGCCGCCGGTGATCCGAGCGAACGGAGCGAGCATGACGGCGGTCCGCGTTCCGCCGCGCTGTCGGAGCGGGTGATGGCCCGAGTGGCGGAGGATTGGCGCTGCTTTCATGCCCAGAGCGCCGCCGTCGAGATCGCGCTCGAGCTCCCGATCGCGTTCTTTCGCGATTCCGGCAGACCAACCTTGCGCGCAGACCCGTTTCGGAAGTTTCAGTCACAGAGCGGCCCGTTATAATAAGTGGCCACACCTGCACGGCAGAATGCTTAGGCCGGATATCTTGGGGAAGCGATGACCGGGACCGCCACCACTCGGCTAACTGCTGGCTATTCCACTGCGAGCGCGGAGTCCGTGAGCAATTTCCTGGCAACGCAATATGCCCTGCAGAGCCCGATCGAGTGCACCCTTCTTCGTCGAGGCTTTAACGACAGCTTCGAGGCGCTGGCTGCGGACGGACAACGCTACGTTCTGCGGTTGTCGTGTCGGCGACTTCGAGGTGAGGCGGACGTCGCCTCGGAAACCGATTTTTTGGCTTATCTGGATGCGGTTGGTGTTCCAGTTGCCGCCCCGGTGCCCGCGCGTGACGGAGCGCTGTTCACGTCCGCACTTCTGCCTGAAGGATCGCGTCCGGCGGTGCTGTTCCGCCTTATCGAGGGGCGAAGTCCGAAAGCTGACGTCGCCATTGACGCGCGGGCGCAAGGTGTAACGCTGGCTCGCATCCATGCGGCGGCGGAGGACTATGGGGGCACGAAGGCAGCGCGCTATCGCCTGGATTTAGATCATCTCCTGCATCGTCAAGTCGCCGCGGTGGTGGGCGTGAGGACATTGGCCACAAAGACGGTGGAGTATCTGAAGGGGCTGACGTCACGCCTTGCGGCTTCCGTTGCTGCTGCAGATGACTTGACCTGGACATACTGTCACGGCGACTGTCACGGGGGCAACGCGCGCATCGCAGAAGGCGGGCCCCGATCGGGACAGGCTATCTTCTTCGATTTCGATGACGGCGGCCCCGGCTACCTGGCCTACGACGTCGCCGTGTATCTCTGGGCCAATGTCTTCCTTCAACGTCGGACGGCGATGTCGTCATTGAAATCATTCCACTTTTAGAACGCTTCCGGGCAATTTTTCGAGCGCCAGCGCGAGAACCACCACGGACCGCGACTGCACTTCATAGGTCGCCTGCCTCACGACAGGTGCGCTCTCCCACGGGCAGATGTCATCGGGCGAGTTCGAGCGCGGTATCGATACAGCGCCGCCACCGCGGCTCGGCGGACATCGGCGGCAACTCAAACGTCAGCGGTTCCCAATAGGCGTTGAGCATCGCGTGGAGCAGAAAGCTGCCGCGCAAGCTTCGGAGCGTGACGGCCAGGGAGTGCGAGTGGTTCCTCCAATCCGGGCGGTTGAGCGCCACTCCATGCCACTCGATGTGCGCCCGGCGAAGGAGTTGATTGAGGCTAAGCGTCCGTTCCGCCACAATGTCACGCCGTTGGCGAAATCTGTTGAGGGCTCTCACGAATCGATGGATGTCGCCATGCCGCTCCAGCAGGCTCCAGTCGAACCAGCTGAGATCGGAGTCCTGGCAGTAGGCGTTATTGTTGCCCCTCTGGGTCCGGCGCACTTCGTCGCCCATGAGCAGCATCGGCGTGCCGGCTGCCAGCAGATCGAGTGCGAAGAAGTTCTTGACCTGGCGATTGCGCAGCGCCTCCACCATTGGATCATCGGTGGGTCCCTCCACGCCGCAATTCCAGCTCAGATTGTCATCGGAGCCGTCGCGGTTGTTCTCGCCATTGGCCTCGTTGTGCTTGTGGTTGTACGACACCAGATCATTGAGGGTGAAGCCGTCATGGCAGGTCACGAAATTGATGCTTTGCTCGGCCTCGCGCTCCTCGTGTCCGTAGATGTCAGGGCTGCCCAGGATCCGACTGGCGACGCCGGACACCGAGTTGGTGTCGCCTTTCAGGAACCGCCGCACGTCGTCGCGGAACCGGCCGTTCCACTCCTGCCACCTCTCGCCGATAAAGCTTCCCACCTGATAGAGTCCGGCGGCATCCCACGCCTCCGCAATCAGCTTGGTGCCGGCCAATAACGGATCCGATTCGATGTCCCAGAGAACGGGCGGGTTCGGCAGCAGGCGGCCCTCCTCGTCCCGCGACAGGATCGAAGCGAGATCGAAGCGGAATCCGTCGACATGCATCTGAGACACCCAGTAACGCAGGCTGTCCTGGATCAGCCGGCGCACGATCGGATGGTTGGCGTTCAGCGTGTTCCCACAACCGGTATAGTCGGCGTAACGGGATTTGTGCTTTTCAAGGATGTAGTAGACATCGTTCGCCAAGCCGCGATAGCACAACGTTGGCCCTGCCTCACCACCTTCTGTTGTGTGATTGAACACAACATCCAGGATGACTTCGATGCCCGCGCGATGGAGCGCCTTCACCATGTCTCGAAATTCATCGAGGACTGAGAGCGCGTTCTTCTGTGAGCTGTACGCGTGGTATGTCGCGAAGAACGAAACCGGCGCATAGCCCCAGTAGTTCGTCTTCCCGGCCGGGCAGTCCTGCGCGTCAAACTGGAACACCGGCAGCAGCTCCACTGCGGTGACGCCCAGATCCTTGAGATACGGAATCTTTTCGACCAGCCCCGCGTATGTACCGCTCTTTTCGATCGCGACGCCGGAGCTGGGATGGCGAGTAAAGCCGCCCACATGCAGCTCGTAAATCACGGTCTCGGTAAAGGGCCGCTTGAGCGGCAGATCGCCTTGCCAATCGTACCGATCGGGATCGGCTACGACGCTTTTCATGGCCACAGCGGTATTGTCACCCGGCCGCGCCGCAGCCCAGCGGTCGTATGTTTCTGGGACGGCCACAGCAAGCCCGTAAGGGTCAAGCAGCACTTTCTCGGCGTTGAACCGACGTCCGCGCTCCGGGTCGAAGGCCCCGTGAGCGCGATAGGCGTACACCTGGCCTGGCCGAAGGCCCGCCACAAAGACATGCCAGTAGTGATGCGTGCGATGTTTATCGGCATCGAGTGGGATGACCCTTGCGGGTTGCGCGGCATTCTCGTCATCGAATAGCAGCAGCTCGAGCGAGGTTGCATCTTTCGAGAACACGCTGAAATTGACGCCGCCAGGGAGGACCGTCGCTCCAAGAGGAGCGCTCGCACCCAATGTCACGTCGCGGGCGCTCATGGTCCGCATCGTGCTCATCCTTCGTCAGGAACAATCGGCCTGACCTTCCAGATGTCCCGGCAATACTCCCGGATCGAACGGTCGGACGAGAAGCGACCGAACTCGTGCGCTGTTGAGAATCGACATGCGCGTCCACGCGTTCAGATCGGAGTATGCGTGGCTGACGCGCTGTTGGCATTCCACATAGGCCTGGTAGTCCGCCAACAGCATGTAGTCGTCGCGTGTCAACAGCGAGTCGACGAGCGGCTGGAAGAGTCCGCGATCGCTGTCCGAAAAGAACCCGGAACTGATGAGGTCGAGCGCCTCGCGTAGCTCGGGATTTGATTCGTAGATGCTGCGCGGCGTGTAATCCTCGGCCTTGCGTCGTGTGACCTCATCGGCGGTGAGGCCGAACAAGAAGAAATTCTCGTGTCCCACAGCGTCGCGGATCTCGACGTTGGCGCCGTCCAATGTGCCGATTGTGATTGCCCCGTTCATGGCGAATTTCATGTTGCCGGTGCCCGACGCCTCTTTGCCTGCCGTGGAGATCTGTTCGGACAGATCGGCGGCGGGATAGATGCGGTGGCCGCTCTTGACATTGAAGTCCGGCAGGAACACCACCTTGAGAACCTGGGAGACGAGCGGGTCTTGATTGATGGTGCACGCGACGGAATTGATCAGCTTGATGATCAGCTTGGCCATGCGATATCCTGGAGCGGCCTTGCCCCCGAAGATGACCGTTCGGTGGGTTGTCGCGGCGCCAGAGGCCCGCCTGAGCCTGTTGTAAAGAGTGATCAAGTACAAAACGTTTAAGTGCTGGCGCTTGTACTCGTGCAGCCGCTTCACCTGGATGTCGAAGAGCGAGTGCGGATCCACGACGATGTCCGTCCGCTCCTTTATGAGGCGGGCCAATGCTCGCTTGTTGTCGGCCTTGACGGCCTGCCAATCCACTTGAAAGTCGGGGTCATCGGCCAGTGCCTCGAGCTGCCGGAGCTCGTCTTCCAGATTTGCCAGCCACCGGTCGCCGATGTACCGCGTGATCAGCGCGCTCAATTTCGGATTGCTCAGCGCGATCCAGCGCCGCGGCGTCACCCCATTAGTCACGTTGAAGAATTTCTCAGGCGCCAGCCGGTAGAAGTCATGGAGCACCGTGCGCTTCAGAAGTTCGGTATGGAGGGCGGCGACCCCGTTGATCGCGTGGCTCCCCACGCTCGCAAGGTGCGCCATGCGTATGTATTTGTCTCCAGCCTCGTCGATCAGCGAAACCCGCCGGAGCAGTTGATCGTCGTCGGGATAGCGCATCCGAACATCGTCGAGGAAGCGACGATTAATCTCGTAAATGATCTCCAGGTGGCGCGGCAACAGCTTGCCAAACAAGGACAGCGGCCATCGCTCGAGCGCTTCGGCAAGCAGCGTGTGATTGGTGTAACCGCAGGCCTTTTGGGTCATGGCCCACGCCCCATCCCACGCCATCGCATGGTCGTCGACAAGGATCCGCATCAACTCGGCAATGGCGATGGACGGATGGGTGTCGTTCAGCTGCACGGCCCAATACGAATGAAGCTCCTCGAGCGGCTTCCCGCGCAGGATGAGCAACCGGATCATGTCCTGCAGCGAGCAGGACACGAAGAAGTACTGCTGCGCGAGGCGCAGCTGCTTTCCGACTTCAGGTTCGTCATTCGGATAAAGAACTTTGGAGATTGTTTCCGAGATCACCTTCTCGTCGACCGCCCGGTAATAGTCGCCGACGTTGAAGGCTTGAAAGTCGAAGGACTCTGTGGCTTCCGCCTTCCAGAGCCGCAGCAGGTTCGTGGTGGGCGCGCGATAGCCAGGTACTGGCGTGTCATAGGCCACGCCCTTGACCACCTTCTCCGGAACCCATCGCACGCGATATCGGCCCTGCTCGTCGGCGCAGGGCTCGGTGCGCCCCCCGAACTTCACATCGAAGGTGATTTCGGATCGCACAATCTCCCAGGGATTGCCGAAGCGCAGCCACTTGTCGGTGACCTCGACCTGCCAGCCGTCACGAATAACCTGATCGAAGATTCCGAACTCGTAACGGATCCCGTAGCCGATGGCAGGAACGTTGAGCGTCGCCAGCGAATCCATGTAACACGCGGCCAGCCGTCCGAGGCCGCCATTGCCCAGGCCCGGTTCCTCTTCCTGGTCCAAGAGCGCCGACAGATCTTGTCCCACCTGCGACAGTGCTTCCTCCACCGCCTGCCAGATCCCGAGATTGATGAGGCCGGTGCCTAGATGCGGTCCGGTCAAGAACTCCGCCGAAAGATATGCAACCGCCTTGGCGTCCGTATTCGTTCGCGCGATGGATTCCAAGGTCGCTACATACCGCTCCATCATGCGGTCGCGAACGGTGTAGGCGAGGGCCATGTACCAGTCGTTGCGCGTCGCGTGTTGCGGCGGCTTCCCCTGTAGGCAGTGCAGATTCTCGATTAGCGCGGCGGCGATTGCATCCGCACCAAGCCCGGTGCGAACGCTCGCGGCGGCAATCGGCCTTCGACTCATCCTCTACTCACCGGCCGGACGGCCCGCGGCTTTTCGCGCGTCAGCTCGACTTCCTCCGTTTCGTGGCGGATCACGAGGTGTTCCCCTTCCCGCAGCGTGTACTGCACCTTGTCCGGACTGATTTCGACTTCCAGGAGCTGGCCGCGATAGGTTACGGGAAATCGAAGGATTGCGTTGTCCTCGGGGGCACGACGTGGCCAGAATGACAACGTGCCATTATGATCACGCATGCCGGCGAGTCCATAGGTAAGCATCATCCAGGTGCCGCCCATCGAGGCGATGTGACAGCCATCCTTCACGTTCCCGCCCGACGTCCGCCAAGTCCATAAGCAGCGCGGCCATCCCGTAACGAATCGCTTTATCGATGTCGCCGACCTGGGCGGCAATGATCGCCTCCACGGACGACGACAACGATGAATTGCCTGTCGTCAATGGATCGTAGAAATCAAAATTACGCTTCTTCGCCTCCAGAGAAAAAGCATCGCCCAACAAGAACATGGCCAAGACGACGTCGGCCTGTTTGATCACCTGCTTCCGGTAAATGTTCAGCGGGTGATAAAACAGCAGCAGGGGATAATGGTCGGCCGGCGTGTTCCGGAAATCCCAGGGCTCCTCTGTCCAGAAAGCTCGTCATCCTGGGGAACAATCCCCAGCTTCTCGTCATACGGCACATACATGTTCTCCGCCGCGCGGATCCATGCGTTCACCTCAGAGGGCTCGAGCGCCGTCTTGTGTACAAGGGCGTCGTACGCGTCCGGTTCCGTTTTCCGCAAGAACTCGACAACCTGAGTTGCGTAGCGCAGGTTTTCGCGGGCCATCAAGTTCGTGTATGCGTTGTTGTTTACGACCGCGTTGTATTCGTCGGGGCCGGTGACGCCGTTGATGCAGAACTTCCCCCCTTTTGCGTCCGAGTAGAAGCCCAGGTCCACCCACAGGCGTGCGGTTTCCACCAGCATCTCGGCACCGTAGTCGCGCAGGAACGATTCGTCGCCCGTTGCCTGCACATACTTGCGCAGCGCGTACATGATGTCCGCGTTGATGTGATACTGTGCGGTTCCGGCGGCGTAATAGGCCGATGCTTCTTCCCCGCTGATGGTGCGCCACGGAAACATGGCTCCGCGATGGCCTAGTTCCTGCGCGCGTGCTCGTGCCTGAGGCAGCATCTTGTAGCGGAATGCCAGCAGGTTCCTGGCGATCCGGGGAGAGGTATACGTCAGAAACGGCAGCAGGTAGATCTCGGTATCCCAGAAGTAGTGCCCCTCATAGGCCTGTCCGGTCAGGCCCTTCGCCGGCACACCCGTATCTTCGGCGCGCGCCGAGGCCTGCAGGATGTGAAAAAGGTTGAAGCGGATCGCTTGTTGGATCTCGACTGTGCTGCGCTTGGTCCGGTCTTCCCTGATGTCCTTGACCCGGACATCGCTCCGGCGCCAGAAATCTTCCATGTACTGCTCTTGGGAGGCGAGCAGCTGCGGGAAACCCTGGCTCACTATGCGATCCATTGTCCATTCAGCACGGCCGCAGAGCTCTTCGGCGGAGGCCGTCCGCGAGGTGTGATAGACCATGTATTTGGTGAGATGAATCGAACAGCCGGGCTGTGCCTCGACTGTGAAGGCGACTTGGCCGAAATCACTGGTGTGCGCGACCTTGTGGGAGTACGGGCACGAAGTCTCCAGCGCGTTATCAGTCGCACATGTGAGCGTGAAACCGCTCTTTTCAGTCGCATGGCACAGCACGATGCGGCGGTCTTTGGAATAGCTGGTTCGCGGATGGAGTACCCGCCCAGAGAAAGCTCTCGCCTGTCGCGGATCATCCTCGTTGCTGCGAGCACCCGCTTCATTCGTCGCTATCTCCGAAGAGATCACAACAGAGGCCTGCGCATTGAGGAGAGTCACACGATAGGAGATGGCGGCCACGTGCCTGTTGACGAAGGAGACCAAACGCCGAGATGTGATCGATACCTGTTTGCCGGCCGGGGTCTCCCAGAGGACCTCCCGGTCGAGCGTTCCGGACTTCATGTTGAGCCGCCGATCGTAGCTTAGGAGGTCCGCATTCGGCAGCCAGAAGGGCTCGTCGTCCACGAACAGCTTGATGATCTTGCTGTCGGTCACGTTGCAGATGGTCTGGCCAGTCTTGGCGAAACCGTAAGCGTCTTCTCCATAGACGATCGGCCGTGTTTCATAGAACCCATTAATGAAAGTGCCGTTTTCAGCGTTGGGGCCGCCTTCCTCTGGGCACCCGCGCATACCGAGGTATCCGTTGCCGAGCGCCAGCATTGTTTCGAGCTGGGCTAGGAACTCGGGGTGAAACGTTTTTTCGATGACGTTCCACTCGTCGGCCGGATAGTCGTGCGACGGCGGTCTGAGGCGTTCATGATGGAGCATCGGGCTGTTCCTCCCAAGGCAGCGCGAGGCGTTGATCAGTCCAGCAGTTCGGCCAAATCGTTCACTACCAAATGAGCGCCATGATGCTTCAGTTCCTCCGCATTCCCCTTGCGCGCGACGCCGATCACAAGTCCGAAGTTTCCATTAGCGCCGGCCTGGACTCCGGAGATGGCATCCTCGATGACGACCGTCCGTGTCGGTTCAACCCCGAGCAGCTTTGCCGCCATCAAGAACGTATCCGGGGCGGGCTTCCCGGCAAGACGTTGCGCCTGGATCGTGTTGCCATCGACCTGCACCTCGAAGAAGTCGTCCAACTTGGCGGCCTTGAGCACGGCCGTGCAGTTTTGACTCGAGGTGACGACGGCGATTTTGAACCCGTTGCGGCGGAGCTGATGGATGAATTGCACGCTTCCCTCGTAGGGCTCCACGCCCACGTCTGCTATGACATGGTTGACCAGGTCGTTCTTGCGGTTGCCGAGCCCGCACACTGTTTCAACCTCTGTGAGGATCGTCCGGGATTGCCTTCGGGGAGATGGATACCGCGTGAGGCTGAGAAAGTCGCGAACGCCGTCGAAACGAGGCTTGCCATCCACGTAGAGCCGGTAGTCCGTGGCGAGATCGAAGGGGCGAAATGCTTCGCCTCTCTTGCCTCGCACGCTTCTGAAGATACTCGTCGAACATCTGTTTCCAACACGTCGCGTGGAGGCTGGCGGTGTCCGTTATCACACCGTCGAGGTCAAAAAGGACGGCGTCGTACTGGTCGCGGCTGACGCGCTTGCTATCGGCTGCCGCATGGATCGCTCTCCTGTCATAGCAGCACATCCTATGAGCTGCAACGCCTAACCGCTCGTGTGCCTCGCGATCGCGGAGGTGCTAGTCAGAGCTAGTCGCAGCTCATTTGTCGAGCTCACGTCTTAGTGTTCCCGCTTCTCATTGTCCGATCATCACGCGGCTCGTCGAGGAGAGGCCCGTTCCAAATCCTGCACAGCGGGTATGTCGTGGTAGTAGCCGAGCACGCACAGGGTGCCCGTATCCAGCAGAAAATGCTGGCCGCCGCCCGCGGGCAACCCGATCCAGCGCGCCGCGAGCACGCGCAGCACGTGTCCGTGCGCGAACAGCGCGATGTCGCCGTCGACCGCGCGCGACCGGGCTATCACCCGGTCCACTCGCGCACCCACTTGTTCCGGCGCCTCGCCGCCGGGCATCCATCCCGGAAGATCAGCCAGCCCGGCGCCATCTCGTGGATCTGCTTGGGCGTCAGTCCCTCGTACTCGCCGTAGTTCCACTCGACCAGGTCGGGGTCGATGACGGCCTTGTCGCCCAAGCCCGCCAACTCGCAGGTCTCTCGCGCCCGCTGCATCGGGCTGCAGAGAACGAGCGCAAATGCGTTCGCTGGCGAGTACCGGCCGCATCCGCTCCGCAAGCCGGCGGCCGTTGTCGGTCAACGGAATGTCCGTCGTGCCGGTGTGCTGGCCGCTGAGGCTCCACGCGGTCTCCCCATGCCTGATCGCGAACACGTTCACGTTCGCCTCCCGCCAGCAGGCTCAGACGTTGTCGGCCTCGGTCGAACGAACCGCCGCGGAAGCCGCTTCCTGCCCCCACCTCCAGCCGGTGATCTCGGGCATATCGTCGCCGTACCGGGCGATGAACTCCTTGTGGTCGATGAGCTTGTCGCGGATCGCCTGCTTGGCGTAGGCGGCCCGCGCTCCGAGCTTCGGCACGCGGTCGATCACGTCGCTGACCAGGTGGAAGCGATCGAGATCGTTCAGCACGCACATGTCGAACGGCGTCGTGGTGGTGCCCTCTTCCTTGTAGCCGCGCACGTGGATGTTGTGGTGGCCCGTGCGCCGGTAGGTCAGCCGGTGAATCAGCCACGGGTAGCCGTGGAAGGCGAAGATGATCGGCTTGTCGGTCGTGAACAGCGCGTCGAAATCGTGATCCGACAGACCGTGCGGATGCTCGCTCGAGGGTTGCAGCTTCATCAGATTGACGACATTGATGACGCGGACCTTCAGATCGGGCGCGTGCTTGCGAAGGAGGTCGACAGCGGCGAGCGTCTCCAGCGTCGGCACGTCGCCGCAGCAGGCCATCACGACATCGGGCTCGCCGCCGCGGTCGTTGCTGGCCCACTCCCAGATACCCAATCCGGCTTCGCAGTGCTTGACCGCCTCGTCCATCGTCAGCCACTGAGGAGCCGGCTGCTTGCCGGCGACGACGACGTTGACGTAGTTCCGGCTGCGCAGGCAGTGATCGGTGACCGACAGCAGGCAGTTGGCGTCGGGCGGCAGATAGACGCGGATGACCTCGGCTTTCTTGTTGACGACGTGATCGATGAACCCCGGGTCCTGATGGCTGAAGCCGTTGTGGTCCTGGCGCCAGACGTGGCTCGACAAGCAGGTAGTTCAGCGAGCCGATGGGCCGCCGCCACGGAATGTGATTGCACACCTTCAGCCACTTGGCGTGCTGGTTGAACATCGAATCGATGATGTGGATGAACGCCTCATAGCACGAGAAGAAGCCGTGCCGGCCGGTCAGGAGATAGCCCTCGAGCCAGCCCTGGCACTGGTGCTCGCTGAGCATCTCCATGACCCGCCCGTCGGGCGCCAGATGATCATCCCACGGATAGGTCTCCGCGACCCAGGCACGATTGGTGACCTCGAGCGCATCCTGCCAGCGGTTCGAGTTGTTCTCGTCCGGACTGAACAGCCGGAAATTTCGCGCCTCCATGTTCAGCTTCATCACATCGCGCAGGAACCGGCCCATGACGCGCGTCGATTCGGCCGTAACGGCGCCGGGTGCGGTCACCTCGACAGCGTAATCACGGAAATTCGGCAGCCGCAGTTCGCGCAGCAGCAAGCCGCCATTGGTGTGCGGGTTGGCGCTCATGCGGCGGGTGCCTCGCGGGGCAAGGTCGGCCAACTCGGGCCGGAGGCGGCCGCTGTCGTCGAACAGCTCCGCGGGTCGGTAGCTCTTCATCCACTCTTCGAGGATGCGCACATGGGCCGGGTTCTCGTGCATCTCGCCCATCGGCACCTGGTGCGAGCGCCAGTAGTCCTCGGTGCGCTTGCCATCGATTTCTTTCGGGCACGTCCAGCCCTTGGGTGTGCGAAGCACGATCATCGGCCAGCGCGGGCGTTCCGTGAAACCATTCTCGACGCGCATCCGCTTGATGCGCTGAATTTCGCCGATGACCTTGTCCAGGGTGGCGGCCATCAGCTCGTGCATCTTTTCCGGCTCATCCCCCTCGACGAAATACGGCGTGTAGCCATAGCCGCGGAACAGGTGATCCAGCTCCTCATGGCTGATGCGGGCGAGAACGCAGGGATTGGCAATCTTGTAGCCGTTGAGGTGGAGGATCGGCAAAACCACCCCGTCGGTCGCCGGGTTCAGGAACTTGTTGGAATGCCAGCTCGTTGCCAGCGGTCCGGTCTCCGCTTCGCCGTCGCCGACGACACAGGCCACGATCAGATCGGGGTTGTCGAAGGCCGCTCCGTAGGCATGCGAGAGGGCGTAGCCGAGTTCGCCGCCTTCGTGAATTGAACCGGGCGTCTCCGGCGCGACGTGGCTCGGGATACCGCCCGGGAACGAGAATTGGGTGAACAGGCGCTTCATGCCCTCTTCATCGGGGGAAATGTTCGGATAGACCTCGCTGTAGGTCCCCTCGAGGTAGGCGTTCGCGACCAGGCCGGGACCGCCATGCCCGGGGCCGGTGATGTAGATCATGTCGAGGTCGTGCTTCTTGATCACCCGGTTCAGGTGAACGTAGATGAAGTTCAAACCTGGCGTCGTTCCCCAGTGGCCGAGGAGCCGCGGCTTGATGTGTTCCTTTGTGAGCGATTGCTTGAGCAGCGGGTTGTCGTAGAGATAGATCTGGCCGACCGACAGGTAGTTGGCGGCCCGCCAGTACGCATCCATCAATGCCCGCTCTTTGTCGGACAGCGCGTTTGCCATCATTGCCTCCTCTGATCCTGTGTCATCGAGTGCCCATGCGCAGACGCGGCGCAATGGTCGCGCTTATCAGTCGTCGCGCCAGTCGCGGCGATGCGGCGGATCATCAGCGCTTGGCGATGCCGCCTCCATCTCATCCGTGTACTTCCCGACACTCGCCGCCCCGTTGGAGCTGGCCCGGCGGTAGAGAGCTTGCTGGCCGGCCTGCAAGTTTTCGTCGCGTCCATGCCAAGCCTCCAGAGCCGGATCCTGAAGCGCCCGCCCGTAAGAGAAACTGATCTTCCAAGGTTTCGGGCCCGGCAGCCGGTTGATTGCGTTCAGATGGGCGGTCGCCAGGCGGGCGTTTTGGCCGCCCGACAGGAACACGATGCCGGGCACCGCGGCAGGCACGTGCCGGCGCAAGCAGCGCAATGTCGCGGTCGCGACCTCCTCCACAGAGGCTTGGCGGTCGCACTCCTTGCCTGCGAGGACCATGTTGGGCTTGAGCAGCATCCCTTCGAGCGCGACACCCTGCTCGAAGAGAGCGTGGAACACCGCGTGGAGAACCATCCCGGTGACCTCCTCGCAGCGCTCGATCGTGTGCGACCCGTCCATGAGCACTTCCGGCTCGACGATCGGCACGAGCTCCTGCTCCTGACAGAGCGCAGCGTACCGCGCCAGCGCATGCGCATTTGCGCTCACGCAGGCGGAACTCGGCAGAGTGTCCGTGACATGGATGACCGCCCGCCACTTCGCGAAACGGGCACCCATGCCGCGGTACTCCCTGAGACGATCCCGTAGACCGTCAAGCCCCTCGGTGACGGTCTCGTCAGGAGAGCCGGCAAGCGGCTTCGCGCCGGTGTCGACCTTGATGCCTGGAAGGATGCCCTGGACCGTGAGAGCCTCGGCGAGCGGCGTGCCGCCGGAACTCTTCTGACGGATCGTTTCGTCATACATGATGACACCGCTGATGAACTCGGCGGCGCCCGGAGAGGTAAAGAGCATTTCCCGGTAGGTGCGCCGGCTTTGCTCGGTCGACTGGATCCCGAGGGTGTCGAATCGCCTCGTCAACGTAGGGATGGTCTCGTCGGCCGCGAGGATCCCTTTTCCCTCCGCCACCAGCGTCTGCGCGACGCTTTCCAGATCGCGGCTCGTCATGGGCTTGTCCTCCCTGTGCAGTGTTCTTGGCTTCGAAGGTCAGGTCGCGCCTTACCGCTCTTACTCTCGAACTTGCGGGTTGGCGGGAACGGCGCGGGTAGCCTACATCGATACTTGCAGTGTTACGCCCGCTGTCAGTTTTCGCGTGACATCCGTAATCCGCATCTCCATCGGCTGGCCCTGCACCAGCGTCGCCTCCACCGTCCTGTCAGCGATGCGGATCCCGACGGACCGGCCTCTCCAACACACTGGGAACGACAGACTGCGCCATTGGGCCGGGAGCCTCGGATCGATGCCGAGCATGTCGCCCCTCAGGTCGAGACCAGCAAAGCCGAGCATCACTGCCTGCCAGAGCGCGCCGAGCCCGGCGATGCGCACGCCGCCGGCGCTGTTAGGGTCGAGGTCGAGGTCTGTAGCTGCGTTCTCGCGTAGATAGCGCAGCGCCATCTCTGCATCGCCCAGACGCGCCGCGACCAAGGCGTGCATCCCCGCGCTGAGCGAACTGCCGTGGGCGCAGCGCGGCTCGTAGTGGCGGAAATTCCTCTCCGCTGTCGCGCCGGGGAACTCCTCCGGCAACAGCGCCATTAGCGCTACCACGTCGGCCTGCTTCACCACCTGTGAGCGCTGTGTCCGCTCGCGGCCAATCACCACGTCGATGGGCACGGTGCGCTCTGCGTAGGCGGCGAGGTCGAGCGGTTCCAATGCGTGGAAACCGGCGAACTGCTCATAGATGCCGGTCGCAGGATCGAGGCCAATCACGATGCGCACGATCGCGTCGCGCCAGTCCGCAAGCTCGTCGTCGCCAAGTGCCAGCTTTTGTCGAAGCGCGGCGGCCTGATCGGGCCAACGCGCCTGCAGCAGTTCCATTGCCTCGAGCGCGCGGGCGATATTCCAGCGCGCCATCACGTTGGTGAACGCGTTGTCGTCCACGTCCTCGTGGTACTCGTCTGGCCCGATAACGTGTCGAATATGCCGCCTGCCATCTACCTCCGCTACGGCCCGGGACGCCCAGAACCGGGCCGTATCCAGTAAAATCTCTGCGCCGGCGCGAAGGAAGAAATCGTCGTCGCCTGTCGCGCGCTAGTACTGCCAAACTGCATAGGCGACATCGGCGCTAATGTGGTGTTCCATCCTGCCGGTCAATATCTCCACCACCGTGCCGTCGGACAACGACCACCTGCTCGGGCGTTGTCTCCATGCCGGTGTCGGCGGATTCCCAGGCGTAAAGCGCGCCCTTGAAACCGAAATGCGTTGCCTTCGCGCGCGCGCTGCGCAGCGTGTGGTAGCGGTACATCAGCAGCGCCCGCGCGGCCTCTGGCCAGACTGCAGTGTAGAAGGGCAGCAGGTAGATCTCGGTATCCCAGAAGACGTGGCCGAGATAGGCGTCGCCGGTGAGCGCGCGCGCGCCTATCGAGACCCGGTCGTCCTCGGGGTTGGCGGCACTCGTCAGATGGTAGACGGCGAAGCGTACGGCTCGCTGCGATTCCTCGTCGCCCTCGATCACCACGTCGCTGGCGATCCAGCGCGCATCCCAGGCAGCCTCATGCGCGGCCAGCACGGCGCGCCAGCCCAACGCACAGGTTGCGTGCCAACGCGGCGCTGGCGGGCGGGGCGGGATCGTCCTGCGGCGTATCAGCCCGCGCCACCGCGATGAGACGGTCGAATTCGGCCACCTGCCCGGCTACGGAGCGCCACCGCCAGGTCCAGCGCAGCGGGAACGGACGGTCGGGGGCCAGCACATCGTCTCCGAGCCGCAACGTCGCGTCGCCAGTCATCGCCACGCCCTTGCGTGTGCCCTCGGTCCGCCAAGCCCCGAGGTCCTGCTCCAGGCGCACTGGCTCCATACCGAGGCCGGCCATCGCGAAGCTGGCCTCCAGCCTCACGTCGACACCGTCGCGGTCCAGCGAGAGACACAGAAGTTGCAGCCCGGCCGCGCGGTCCGCCAGCGACAGGAGGCGAAGCTCGCGCCCTGTGACGGAAATGCCTGCGGGAGTGCGATGCGTCCAGGCCGACAGCAGCAGGCCGCGGCGCATGTCGAGCGTGCGGGTGCCGATAAGCACTTCGCCTTCGCGCGCCAGCAACGGCTCTCCGTCCAGCAGGATGCGCACGCGGGACCAGTCGGCGACAGGCACCAGTGCAGGCACTGGCGGCTCGGTGTTGGGCACGTCGAACAGGCCCGCGACATAGCAGCGCGGCCAAGATGCCCATCTGCTGTATCCCAGCCAAGCCACCCAGGTCGGACCTCGGCTGACCGACCGGGCGGCGCGCATGCCCAAGAAGCCATTGCCGAACGCGAGGCGCGATTCGAGCGCACTCTCGCTCAACACGTTGTAGCCTTCGTGGCTAAGGACCCAACCAGGGTCTTGCGTCGGTTCCAGCACCTCATGCATGCGGTAGGTCTCCGTGTCGGGCCAGATGCGTAACCCGCGTCGGCCGGGGCGATGTCGAGTGATCCGCTCCGGCTGGACCCGCCGGTTGGTCTCGTCATAGGTATGCAGGCGGATTTCGACATCGGGTCCAAGCACCTTTCCGGCGGTGCGCGTCCTCCGCCAGGCCGTTCAGGCATGCCAGCGTGTTGGAGGGAATGGCCGACCGGAACCATAGGATGGGATACCCGTCGTCATCGTAGTGCGTCGGCTTGATCATCACGAAATGGAACAGCCGCCCTGCAAGACCCGGAGAGACAAGTACTGGTTCGCCCCTTGAATTCATAGCTGATCCTTACTCTCCCACGGGTCGAGGGTTTTTCAACCGTTCGGGCCTTGCAATCCGAGGGCCTGTAAAACGATAGCACGCCAGGGGCTCGCAGTATGGCAGATAACGGCACACCTCAAGGAGAAGCTCGCCAAGCTCGAAAGCGAGATGCAGCGCCTCGCAGCGATGGAGAAACAGATGTTGGCTTCTCCAGTTCAGCAGGACAGCCGCTCGATGGCAACGAGCGGTCGCGGCTCTGGTGCCGTGGGCTACAACGTGCAGGTCGCGGTCGATAACGAGAACCATCTCATCGTCACGCACGAGGTGACGAACGAACGCGCAACCGGCACGATGTCACGGATGAAATTGAAATTCAGCTTGTCGTAGAGCGTCGCGTTGATCGAGTTGGCCGAGGTGATAAAGAGGAGCGTATAACCGTCCGGGGGAGCGCGCGCGACCAGCTCGGTCGCGATGTTAGTACCAGCACCCGGTCGGTTCTCAATAACGAATGGCGGCGCACTCACTCGAGCACCTCATCGGCGACCGAGGAGTGCAACCGAGACCCTGCGCTTGGATCCAAACGGCGATTGGATCGAGAATTTAAATTACTCCTTCGACACGCGCCCCATTAGGCCCCGCTTATAAAGATAAAAACAATGTAATCGCGGCAACATTGACCAAACTAACAAACAAAGCTGACACCAGTGGCAGGATAACGGAAGCATTTGGCGACGGTCCGTAGTGTTTGGTGACCGCCGTCATGGCTGCGATGGCTGTAGGCGTCGAGCCAAGCGATATGCCGGTGAACCCGGCGCTCAACACTGCCGCTTGGTAATCCTTCCCAAGTGCAGGAAAGGCCACGAGCGAGATATAGATCGCTGCCACCAACGTCTGTATGCCCACGATGATAAGTAGCGGCCCTGCCATGTTGACCAAGGTCCAAAGCTGCATGCTCATGAGCGACATCGCGAGAAAGACCGACAGCGAATAGCTTAAAAGAAGATCGAGCGACGCCGTTCGTGCTGGCCAAGACCAGCGGGGAAAGAGTTTTGGAAAAGTATTGGACAGGATCACGCCCATTATTCAACAGGGCACAAACAGCGGCACCTTCACAGTGGTAGCCTTGGAAATCCAATCGTGCGCCAGGTAGCCAAGGATGACTGCGATGTTCACCACGAGCATCGCCGCATCACTCCCATTTTGCTATTGGGGCTTTGTCGTCTTCCGGCGCTAAGTCGAGAGACATCGGGTCTGCCGGAGGGGATTGCAGCCCGTACTTTTCGATAAGAAATTTTGCGAGCGGGCCGCCTAACACGCAGGCGACAATCAGACCGAGCGTCGTCGCCGCGATGCCGGTCTCCATCGCAGCTGGAAAATTATGCTCGCTCGCGATGAGGGGTGCCCAAGCGATGGTGGTCCCGTGGCCACCGGACAGGGCCAAGGAACCCATGACGACCCCCGCTGCAGAGGGCATGCCGAAGGCGAACGCGCCAGCGGTGCCGACGATGTTTTGCAGGAATACAAACACCGCCGAAGTCCCACACAGGACAAGCACAGCCCGCCCGCCCGCCACAAGATCGGCGAGCCGTGCATTGATGCCGACGGTAGCGAAAAAAATCACTAGCAGCCGGTCGCGCGTCGTGAGGTCGAAGTCAATTTCGAGGTTGAAAACAAAGTAGATCAACGAAATAACGGCGACCGCTATAAACCCTCCGCTCACTGGTTCGGGAATACTGAAATTTCGCAAAAACTGCACGCGCTGCGTGGTCAGAACGCCCACGAAATAGACCACGATGCCGATTGTGAGCGATAGGAAATCCGGCGCTAGAAACCGGGAGACATCGCGGGTCATAGTATTCCTCTCCGCAGCTCGTGGGCCAGCGGCCAGTTCCTACCATTTGCCCGCGTACCCACGACTCGATGCCCGCTGCTGCGCTGGCGCGGCAGCGGTGGGGAGATGATCGGGCCGCGGTGCGCTGCTCATTTCACCGGAGCCGTATCGGAGACCTTTTGCCAGCTCCGGTCGGGATTGAACGACGTCATGCGCTCGGCGAGCGTGGTCGTGTCCGGCCCAAGATCCTTCTGGAATACCTTGCCGGCGTGACTGACGATGAAGGTCATCACGCCGGAATTTCGGTACTCGGCGGGATAGGCAACGAGCGCAAAGCCGCCGATCATCCTGCCGCCGCACGACGTAGTCCAGTTCGCCGCCCGTGGCGGCCGCTCCCTGCCGGTCAGGATCTTGAAATAATAGCCATGATAGGGCGTCCGGCCGCCGCCCGTCGCGGTAGCCCTGCGCGGTTGCCTGGCCGATGAGCTCGCCAAGTGGGCTCACGTCTTCGCCCTGCGACGTCGGCCAATAGAGGCCGTCCTTCTGTCCCGGCCGGCTGACGATGCGCTGCGCATATGTGTTGAGACCGGCGCCAGTGCGATCCTTCTCGGCGTACTCGTTCTGGGCATCGACATAGGCGAGGCAGGACTGAATTGCGTCCAGTTCATTGCGACCAATGCGGCGGAAGAGAATTTCCTCGCGGCCGGCTGCCGTGTCGAACCGCCAAATCCCGTCCTTTCGGACAAGAGGGATCGGAAACGGAAAATCGTCTTGACCGATGACCATGATGGCTTTGTTGTCGCCGTCCATGGTGATCTGGTGCTTTGCGTCGTAGGTCGCAACAAATTTCTGGCGCGTCACGGCATCGGCAACATCGTCACCGGACGAGACGATGTCGTCGCCGTCCGGGCCTAGCACTGTCACGATCGCTTTCCGATCTCCGGCCTTGGCGGCGCCGACAAGTGCACTGGCGGCCTCATCGGGTGTCTTGAAGGCTTGCTGGGCGCTGGCGAACGATACGGTCGCGCAAAGAAATGCTGCCGTCGTCACCGAAACAATTGTTCTGTTCATGACATCCTCGGTCGCAGCGCGATCGCACACGCATGTCATGTGAACATACGCGCCGGCAGCGGGCCGCCCGACGCAATCCACTGCTCGTAGGTCTGGAACTTCACGCCGAGCCTGTCGTAAGAGACGCGCAGGTACCCATCGCGACCACGCGTACCGCTTCCGGCATAACGGTTCTGCACCTCCTGCGCCATCACGCCGACATAGACGCGCTCGCTGCCGTAATAGCTGAAGCGATAGAAGCCAAGGCCGTTGGCGAGATGGCCGAGCAGAGCGATGTCGTGCTTGAGCGTGATATCGGATCGCCGTCCGCCGCCGCCGCCGACCGCCGCCGCCCGACCGCCACCGCCGCCGCCGCCGAAGCCGCCGCCGCCGCCGCCGCCGCCGCCGCCGCCGCCGACCCGGCCCCGCCGCCGCGTCGCCACCGCCCATGCTCGCGCGCCCGCGCGCCGGACGCACCGGTTGGCCGCTCTGACCGATCCGACGTTCCCGAGGGCGTTGCCGCTGCCCGCCGTCCGCCGGCAGGCCGCTGCCCTGCCTTGGGCCGTCCGCCCGAAGGCCGTTCGCCGCCTGCGCGTTGGGCCCCGCCGCCGCCTGCAGGCCATTGTCCGGCACCCGGCCGTCCGCCCGGCGCCAGGCCGCTGGCCGGCACCGTCGGCCTGAGCACCTGCTGCCATCACGGCCGCGAAAATCCATTCGGTTCTGTGCGCCATCGCGCGGCTGTTGTTGCCGAACCTCTGCGCCACGTGCGGATTGTTGTATCTCACGCCGTGGCGATGCCCGGATTGTGCTGCCAGTTCGCGCCGCCGAGCGGATTGATCCTCGGCCGGTTGATATTGATGTTGTTGTTGCCCCAGTTGACTCCACCACCCCAGTAATTTCCGCCCGACGCCCAGCGTCCGAGCGCCTAGCCGGCGCCGAATGCAATTCCGGTCGCGATCAGTCCACCGGGATATATCCTGGACCACCCGAAATAGTACGGCGGATAATCCGGATACGGCCAATCTCCGTACACAACGGCGGGATCGTAATAAGGCACATAGATCGTATCGGGATCAGTCGGCTCGATGACAATGACCTCTTTGCCTTGCTCCTGCTGCCTGCTGACCTTCTGCTGCTTGGTCGACGTCAGTTTGTTTTCGGCCTCGGCCTTCGTCCGCAAACGCTGGACCGCGTCCATCACGTCCGGCTGCTGGGCAAGCACCGCATTGCCGAGCTTCTGAGTCCATTCGAGCTTCGTGCTCATCATTGCAAGAACATCTGGCGTCGCGACCAGTGATTTCACGCTGTCATCCCAGGCCTGTTTGTCGACCGCCGCCTTCAACTGATCGTCCTTGAGTTCCTTGTTCTCTTTCGCCCAGCGGTCGGCCTGCACAACCTCGAGCGGATAGGTCGACGCCATCAGCACCAGAGACAGAAGATTGTCCGGATACAACGCAATCGGCGCAACGAGCGCATCGAGCTCTCCGGCTTTCAGCACCTGCTCACTCGATGCGGCCCCGGCAGCAGTGGGGGGCGTGGCGGGGGCCTGGCTCTGCGCGACGGCGGTAAACGGAGTCAGGACAAGGAAGCTGAGAAGCGGCAACACCACCGCCGCAAGCCGGTGCAAAGCCATCGCTCGCCTCCCACGCGCACATAACGACAAATCGGGTCAGCATTTCCATCCGCATATCCCCCGATGTGTCGGTTTTATATCAGAATATCACAGGGTGATAAGCTCAGTAGAATCCCTTGCGTCATTCAGGTGATTCCCCGATGGCGGGGAGCGACGCAAATACCAATGTCGCCGAGCCGGCCCGCGGCAGGCGCATCCCTATTCGCCATCTCCTCCGATGCGCGTCACTTGGGCGACCGCCGTCGTCGAGGCGCCCTAGGCCGCTCTAAATTCCACGTGACCCGACATTCGGCAGCTCTTTGCTTTTGCTTTCTTTTGCTTTTGCTTTATATTCGGCAAAGAGGCGGCCTAATTTCTTGATCAAAAGATCAGGTCTCAATCGCAGCCAAAGTGTCCGGTCGCGTTGAGCAACTGCGCTCGATCCTAGCCCGACAACCTTGCGATAGATCGTCCAGTAGACAAA